>JAHBVT010000001.1:1200000-2400000 GCA_019637355.1 Gemmatimonadaceae bacterium
CTCCGAGTTCATTGACGCCATAATGGCTGAGTTCGTCACGCGCCGGATTTCGCTCAACGCCGGCCTACTCAGGACCATCTATTTCGGCGGCGGGACGCCATCCAAGCTCGGCGGAGAAGGAGTCGCCAGACTTCTCCACGGAATTCGCGAACTGGCCGGTGTTGGCAAGTTTTCCACATCCGTGGACGCCCTCGAGATCACCATCGAGGCCAATCCCGAGGACGTTTCGGCGGAATCTGCCGCGGCCTGGGTGGCTGCGGGGGTGAACCGGGTGTCGCTGGGGGTCCAGAGCTTCGAGCCAGCCGTGCTTCAATGGATGCACCGGGAGCACCCCCCGACCCGGGCCGCCGAGGCCGTCCGCGAGCTCAGGGCGGCTGGGGTGCAGGAGATCTCCGCAGACCTCATATTCTCGGTCCCGGAGGCACTGGGCAGAAGTTGGACAACCGATCTCGAGCGGGTCCTAGAGTTGGACGTCGAACACCTCTCCCTGTACGGCCTGACCGTCGAACCCAAGACCCCGCTAGGCCGTTGGACCGCCCGCGGCGAGGTGCAGGAGGCGCCCGAGGAGCGTTACGAAGCCGAGTTCCTCGAGGCCCACGAGCGCTTGGGCGAGGCCGGGTACGAACATTACGAGGTCTCCAACTACGCCCGTCCTGGCAAGCGGGCCCGGCACAACTCGGCGTACTGGACGGGGGCTTCGTATCTCGGGATTGGGCCCTCGGCGCACGGGTTTGACGGGAGGGAGCGGCGCTGGAACCTGCCGGCCTACGCGGAGTGGCTTCGGGAGGTGCGGGCGGGGCGGGATCCGGTGGGCGGGCGGGAGGTGCTCGGAGGTCAGAAGCTGGGCGGGGGGAAGGAACTGGCCGGGGGCCACGATCCAACCCTAGGAAAGGAGCCCGTCCGGACCGCGGGCTCCTCGCGTCCTCCCCAGACGGGTCTCGAACCCGCCGAGCGGATCTACCTCGGACTCCGCACAATCGACGGGCTGCCTATCCGTGAAAACGAACTAAAGAAGGTTACTTCGTGGATCGGCGAAGGCTGGGCTACTCTCGACGGCGACCGACTTCGGCTCACGCCGCGGGGCTGGCTACGCCTCGACGCGCTCGCCGCCGCGCTCCTCGACGCTTGACTTGTATGCCAAGTCCTTTCTAATCTTGGACTTATGGCCAACGCCGAGCTCTCCGATCGCGAACGCCAGGTCCTCGAGGCCGTGATTCGCTCCTACGTGGAGACCGCCGAGCCGGCGGGCTCCCGTACGATCAGTCGGCGCTTCGGGCTGGGCGTGTCTCCGGCCACCATCCGCAATACGATGGCTGACCTGGAGGAGAAAGGCTTCCTCTTCCACCCGCACACCTCGGCGGGCCGCATCCCGACGGACAAGGCCTATCGCTTCTATGTAGATGGGCTGATGCACCTGGACCGCCCGCTGCCGCTGCAGGAGCGTGAGCGCCTGGCGGAGGAGATCGGCGAGCGGGGCTCGGCGATTGAGACGATCCTCAGGCGCGCGGCCCAATCCCTGGGCGTGCTTACACAGGAACTCGGCGTCGCCCTCGGCCCGCGCCTCGACCAGACGGTGCTCACGAAGCTCGAGTTGGTGCGGATGAGCACGGAGCGCTTGATCTTGGTGCTGACGCTGCGGGGCGGGGCGGTGCGCACGATCTTCATCGAGATCGCCGGTGAGATCGCGGACAACGCCATCGCCGAAGTGCAGCAGGTGCTCAACGAACGCCTCGCGGGCCACTCGCTCGCCGAGATCCGCGCCAGCCTCGCCGCGCGCTTGCGTGACGTCGTGGCGCCGGGCGGCGCGACGGAGTTGCTGAACATCTTCGTGCAGGAGGGCGAACAGCTCTTCGACGTCGCCGCGGCGGCGGACGAGGAGAGCGTGCTGCTCGGCCAGGCCTCAGTGCTCGCGGAGAAGCCGGAGTTCGCGAGTGGCGATCGGCTGCGGCAGCTGATCGCGCTCACGGAGACGCGCACGCAACTGGCGGGGCTGCTCCGCCAGCGCGCGGCGCAGCCGGGCGTGTCGATCACGATCGGTGACGAGCACGGCGTGGGGTTGCTCGGGGGACTCACGCTGGTGACGGCGGAGTACCGGGCGGGGTCGCTGACGGGGGTGATTGGGGTGATTGGGCCGACGCGGATGCCTTATGAGAAGGTTATTGCTTTGGTGTCCCATACGTCTTCGTTGGTTACGGATTTGCTTGCTTAGATGGTGGGGGAGGGGAGATGGGAGGGGGGTGACGGCGGGGAGAGGGGAAAGGGGAGAGGGTTGGGAGAGGGGAGAGGGTTGGGAGAGGGGAGAGGGTTGGGAGAGGGTTTCTTATATCCGCTTGAAGTCGCGGTTGGTGGTGCGGCGTTGGCTTTCGATCAAGCGCAGGAGCATTGCGCGCACCTTCGACAGAAGGGATTGGCGGTGGGTGTGGTGCGCTTCGGGGATTACGTCGGCGGCGGCGATGTACCAGGTGATGGCCTCGCGGGCTGAGCCGAGGGCGTAGCTGAAGAATCGAATGCGATCGGCGCTGCCGGCGCGGCTGTAGCCCTCGGCGAGGTTGGCGCTCACGGAGCCGACGGCGCGCTCAAGTTGGTCGGCGATGCCGCCGCGATATCGCGCGCGCAGGGCGCGTGCGTCCTCCTTCGCGCAGTGGAGGATGAAGAGCGCGGCACGGTACACGTGCAGCTTCCATAGGAGATCCTGCCGCAAGGCCTCGGGGCAGGCGAGCTCCCACGCTTCCTGCGAGGGTGGCAGGTCGGTGTGGAACGAGGATTGCTTAGGCATAGCCGAGCATATCCCCTCTCCCCTCTCCCTGAATCATCTCCCCATCTCCCCCCTCACCACCATCTCCCCTCTCCCCAAATCATCTCCCCTCTCCCAACCATCTCCCCTCTCACATCTCCCCGCCGCCACCCACCTCCCCACCTCCCGTCTCCCACTAGTTTTACGCTCAAATGGCCGATTACTACGCAACCCTCGGACTCCCCAAATCCGCCTCCGACGACGACATCAAGTCCGCGTATCGGAAACTGGCGACCAAGTTCCATCCCGACCGCAACGGGGGCTCCAAGGAAGCCGAGGAGCAGTTCAAGGCGATCACCGAGGCCTACGACGTCCTGCGCGATCCGCAGAAGCGCGCGGCCTATGATCGCTACGGCGAGGCGGGCCTGCGAGGCGGGATGGGCGGCGCGGGGGGCTTCCACCACGTCGATCTGTCCGAAGCGCTGAACATCTTTATGCGCGACTTCGGGCTCGGCGACATCTTCGGCGGCGGGCAGGGTGGCCGGCAGTCGTCGGGGCCGCGCGCCGGCGCCGACGTGAAGGTGGATATGCAGCTGACGATACTCGAGGTGGCGACGGGCGTCACGAAGACGATCAAGCTGAAGCTGCTGGACCCCTGCACGCGCTGCACGGGCTCGGGCGCGGAGCCGGGGACGTCACCGTCGCGCTGCACGACCTGCAATGGCCAAGGCGAAGTGCGCCGCGCGCAGCAGAGCTTCTTCGGGCAGTTCGTGTCGGTGGCGCCGTGCCCCACCTGCCGCGGCGAGGGAGTGATGATCGCCTCGCCCTGCAAGGAGTGCCGCGGCGAAGGTCGCGAGCGCGGCGAGCACACGATCGACCTCAAGGTCCCAGCCGGTGTGGCGACGGGCCAGTATATGCACCTGCGCGGCGTCGGTAACGCCGGCGTGCGTGGCGGTCCGCGCGGGGATGTCATCGTGGTGTTCGAAGTGCTCGAGGACGATCGCTTCGAGCGCGACGGCGAGGACCTCTACTGCGAAGTCTTGGTCACGTACCCGCAGGCCGTCCTTGGCGCCGACCTCGACGTGCCCGGCGTGACCGGTCCGCTCACGCTGCGGATGCCCGAAGGCACGCAGAGCGGCGAAGTCTTCGTGCTCCGCGGCCGCGGCCTCCCGCGCGTGAACGCCAGCGGCGCCGGCGACCTGCACGTGCGCGTGCAGGTGTGGACGCCGGCGAAGCTCTCGAAGGAGGAGACGAAGCTGATCGAGCAGCTGCACGAGGTGCAGGCGCGACCGCCGGAGAAGCGCGAGAAAGGCTTTTGGGCGAAGATGAAGGAAGCCTTAGGGTGATGCTGCGAGACGGGAGGCGGGAGGTGGGTTAGGACGGGGAGATGGCAGGAGAGACACGACGGGAGAGACGGAACACGGCTCCATCTCTCCACCCTCTCCCAACCCTCTCCCCTCTCCCAACCATCTCCCCTCTCTCAACCATCTCCCCTCTCTCAACCATCGTCCTTCTCCCCATCTCCCTCCCGTCACCCTCCTCTCCACCTCCCACCTCCCAGCCAGTGACGAAGAGCTGGACCCGCGTTTCACTCCATCCCTCTTCAACGGGGAAGAAGCCAGACGTCTCCGCCGCAATGTTCCAAGCCGGCGCCGAGGGCCTGCACGAGCTCGACGACGCGCTCGTGACGCATCTGCCCGCGTCCACCGACGCAGACGCGTTCGTCCGCGCGGTGAAGGCAGCAGATCCGGCGTTGCGCGCGGAGATCAGCCCGCTCGAGGACACCGACTGGGCCGAGAAGTGGAAGGAGCGCATCACGTCGCATCAGCTTGGCGCATTGATGGTGACGCCGCCGTGGTTGGCCGCGGGGTGCGATCCGGCGACGACGATCGTCATCGAGCCGGCGATGGCCTTCGGCACGGGCGAGCATCCGACGACGCGCGGCGTCGTGCGCTTGATGCAGGGCGTGATCCGCACCGGTGATGCGGTGGCGGACCTCGGCTCGGGGTCGGCGGTGTTGGCGATCGCGGCGGCCAAGCTGGGTGCGGCGCGCGTGTATGCGATCGAGATCGATCCCGACGCCACGGGGAACGCCGAGGAGAACATCGCGCGCAATGGCGTCGGCGATCGCGTGGCGGCGCTCGAAGGCGACGCGTCGCTGTTCCTGCCGCTGGTGGCGCCGGTGCGCGTGATCCTCGCGAACATCATCTCGTCGGTGCTCGTGGACCTGCTGCCGCTGATGGCGATGACCTTGGCGGACGACGGCGTGATCATCCTCTCGGGCATCCTGCGCGAGGAGCGTGAACGGATGGTCACGGCGCTGCGCGATGGCGGCTGGCGCTTGGACGCCGAGGACGCCGAAGACCAGTGGTGGAGCGTGCGATGCACGAAGGCCGCGTGAGTGGGCTGACCTCTTCCGTCACGGCCGCGTGAGTGTGCTGACCATTTCCGTCACGGCCGCGTGAGCCTGCCGACCTTCTTCGCCGACGAGGCCTTCGCCGCGCCGTCGCAGGTGACGCTCGGCGAAGACGCGGCGCACCATATGCGCGTGCGGCGCCTGGAGATCGGCGCGCGCGTGCGGCTGCTCGACGGGCAGGGCACGCGCGGCGAAGGCGTGCTCACGCAGTTGGCGAAGCGCCACGCGACGGTGGCGGTGGAAGCAGCCGCGTATAGCGAGCCGCCGGCGCCGGTGCACCTGCTGTTGCCGGTGGCGGACAAAGATCGGATGCTGTGGCTCGCGGAGAAAGCCACGGAACTCGGCGTCGCGAGTTGGCGGCCGGTGCTCTACCGGCGCTCCAAGCACGTGAATCCGCGCGGCGAGGGGCCGGTGTTCCAGCAGAAGCTGCGTGCGCGGATGATCAGCGCATTAGAGCAGTCCGGTGGCAGTTGGTTGCCGACGATGTATCCCGACGCATCGGTGGAGCACGCGATCAGTGCTGCGCCTCAGGGCATTGCGCTGGTGCTCGACGCAGGGGCGCCGTCGGTGTGGGAGGTGCTCCGCGGTGCCGGAGGTGGGAGCGTCGGCTCGGGCACCGCGGCGGCAGCGGCGCCCGCGCAGGGTGGCATCAGCGTCGCGGTCGGGCCGGAAGGCGGCTTCGAACCTGCCGAGCGCGCCGCGCTCGAGGCGGCGGGCTTCCGGCCGGCCGCCCTCGGGCCGAACGTGCTGCGCTTCGAGACGGCGGCGGTGGCGGCCATCGCCGTCGCGCGCGCCGCGCTACCTTTCTGAGCCGCGCCCTGCGGCCGACACCAACTTCATCGGGTCCGTATGAGCACCGAGTGCCTCTTCTGTCAGATCGTGAAGAAAGAAATCGAGGCGACCATCGTCGCCGAGACTGAGCACGCGCTCGCGTTTCACGACATCGCGCCGCAGGCGCCAGTGCACGTGCTGGTCGTTCCGAAGAAGCACTACAGCTCGATGAACGAGATGCCCGACGGCTCGGTGCTCGGCGCCGTGGCCTCGTTGGCCAAGCAGGTGGCGAAGGACCTCGGCATCGCCGAGGGCGGCTATCGCGCGGTGGTGAACACCGGGGAGCAGGGTGGGCAGACCGTGCCCCACCTCCATATGCACCTCCTCGGCGGGCGCGCGATGAAGTGGCCGCCGGGGTGAGGGTCGCGCTCGTCCACGAGTGGCTCCTCACGCACGGCGGCTCGGAGGAGATCACCGGCCAGCTCTGCCAGCTGTTCCCGGACGCGGACCTCTACACGCTGATTGCCGACCCTGTCCCGTCGCTGCGCGCCCTGATCGGCAATCGCCGCATCCGCACCTCCTGGCTGCAGCGCATTCCCGGCGCCACGCGCCATCATCGTCGCCTCCTGCCGTTGATGCCGCGGGCGATCGAGTCGTTCGACTTCAGCGACTACGACCTCGTCATCAGCGTCAGCCACGCCGTGGCGAAGGGCGCACGCACGTCGGGGAGGACCGAGCACCTGAACATCTGTTGTTCGCCGATCCGCTACGCTTGGGATCTCGAGGAGCAGTATCTCGAAGAGGCCGGACTCTCGCGCGGCCTCAAGGGCGTCGCCGCCCGCGCGCTGCTCGCGCGCATCCGCGCCTGGGACCGTCGCAGCGCTGACCGTCCGACGCGCGTGCTGGCAATCTCGCGCTTCATCGCCGAGCGGGTGCATCGCGTGTGGGGCCGCGACAGCGAGGTGCTGTATCCGCCGGTGGAGACGGAGTACTTCGGTCAGCCCACCGGCGTGGCACGCGAGCACGACCTCTACGTGACGGCCTCGCGCTTCGTCCCCTACAAGCGCATCCCGCTGATCGTCGAAGCCTTCGCCCAGATGCCGACGCGGCGCCTCGTCGTCATCGGCGACGGCCCCGAGATGCCCAAGGCCCGCGCCGCCGCGACACCGAACGTGACGTTCCAGGGCCGCGTCCCGCGCGCCGAGCTGCGCGAGTGGCTGCAGCGTGCCCGCGGCTTCGTCTTCGCCGCCGAGGAGGATTTCGGCATCGCCCCGGTCGAGGCGATGGCCGCCGGCACCCCGGTGGTCGCGTACGGCCGCGGCGGCGCCCGCGAGACCGTGGTCGGAGAGGGAGAAGCCCGGACGGGCGTGTTCTTTGAGGCCCAGTCCGTTGAGGCGATCGTGGACGCGGTGCGGCGGCTTGAGGAGGCTGGCGTGCGCTCGACTGACTGCGTGGCGCGGGCGGAGCTGTTTTCGGTGGCTGAGTTTAGGCGGAGAGTGGTTGGCCTCACGAGTGGGAGAGGGGAGGCGGTAGGGGGGTGAGGGCGGGGAGGCAGGCGGGGGCAGAGGGCTGAGAGACGGGACACGGCGGGAGAAGGCCCCCTCTCCCAGACCATCGCCCGTCTCCCAACCCTCTCCCGTCTCCCAACCCTCTCCCGTCTCCCAACCCTCTCCCGTCTCCCAACCCTCTTCCGTCTCCCATCTCCCCGCCGTCACCCCCCTCCCCCTCTCCCCCCTCCCAGCTTGCCCAAACCCAAACCCCACCTTAACTTACACGGCTACCATCTTCGGGCGCTAATCACGCCACTCAAGGGGGGAAATCAGTTTGTCGGAAATCGTCATCCACGAAGACGAGAACTTCGAGCGCGCGCTGAAGCGCTTCAAGAAGAAGTGCGAGAAGGCCGGGATCCTCGCGGACCTGCGCAAGCATCGTCACTATGAGAAGCCGAGCGAGAAGCGGAAGCGGAAGCTCAACGCCGCGCAGCGCAAGAACCGTCGCACCCGCACGCACTGATGTCGGAGTTGGCGACGCGGCTGCAGGGCGAGCTGAACGTCGCCCGAAAGGCACAGGATAAAGATCGCGTCCTGCTGCTGGGCACCGTGTTGTCCGACATCCGCAATCACGAGATCGCGATCAAGCGCGCACCCACCGATGACGATGTCATCGACGTGCTCCGCAAGGCGATCAAGCGACGGCGGGAATCGGTGGAGATGTACGAGACTGGTGGCCGTCCGGAACTTGCGGCGGCCGAGCGGCGGGAGGCGGAGGCCCTTGAGGTCTACCTCCCCGCCGCCCCCTCGGACGATGAGATCCGCGCTGCCGTGCGCGCCGCCATCGCCGCCGGCGCCAAGCAGATGGGCGCCGTGATGGGCAAGGTGATGCCCGCTTACAAAGGCCGGGTGGACGGCAACGTCCTCAACCGGATCGTGCGCGAGGAGCTCGGGACGTCCCCGTGACGGTCCAGGCCCACGTGCTCGACGTCCTCGAATTCGCGCGACTGCTCGACTACGTCGCGGGGCACGCGTCCACTACGCCGGGCGCAGCACGCATTCGCGCGCTGCGCCCGACGCGCGTCGGGGGCACACACGTGGACCGCACCGAGGCCCTGGCTGCGCTGCACGCCGAGCACGCCCGTGTGGCGGCGATGCGCGCGCTCTGCGAGGCCGAGCAGCCGTTCCGGCCCGAAGCCATCCCTGAACTCGAAGCCGCCTTCGCGCGCCTGCGGGTCGCCGGTGCGAGTTGGAACGGCAGCGAACTGCGCGGCGGGTGCACGTTGCTGCGCAGCGCCCGCCTCACGCAGCAGGCCCTGCGCGACGAGGCCTCCCCGCCGGCCGCGCGTGCGCCGCTGGCCGCGCTGGCCGATCGTCTGATCGCGCTGCCGCAGGTGGAGCAGCAGCTGGACCGCGTCCTCACCGACGAGGGCGAGCTCAAGGACGACGCCTCGCCGGCGCTGCGCCGCATCCGCCGCGAGCTGCGCGCCTCCGAGGGCGAGATCGTGCGCCTGCTCGAACGCCTGATGGCCAAGCTGGAGCCGCATCACCGCGTGGACGACGCCTCGGTGACGCTGCGCAACGGGCGCTGGGTGATTCCGGTGCGCCGCGAAGGCCGCGTCGTCGTCGGCGGCATCGTGCACGACAGCTCGCAGTCGGGGCAGACGGTGTTCGTCGAGCCGCCGGCGGCGGTCGAGGCAGGGAATCGTATCCGCGAGCTCGAAGGCGAAGAGCGCAGCGAGTGCGAGCGCATCTTCGCCGAACTCACGGAACTGCTGCGCCCGGAGCGCGAGGCGCTTGCCGATGCCTGGGACGCGCTCGTCGCGCTCGACGCGCTGTATGGCCGTGCCCGCTACGCGCTGGCGGCAGTTTGCAGCCCGGCGGACCTCGCGCCGGCGCGCGAGGGCTGGCAGATCCGCGATGGGCGACACCCGCTGCTGCTGGCGCAGGGCGTGGACGTGGTGCCCTTTGCCCTCTCGATGGCGCCCGACGAACGCACGCTGTTGGTGTCGGGGCCGAACACGGGCGGCAAGACGGTGCTGCTCAAGGCGCTGGCGCTCATCGCCCTGATGATGCAGTGCGGCATCCCGGCACCGGTGGGCCTCGAGAGCACCGTACCGGTGTTCGACGACGTGTTCGCCGACATCGGCGACGAACAGTCGCTCGAAGCCTCGCTTTCCACGTTCTCGGCGCACCTCAAGCACCTCAAGGAGATCGTCGACCACGCCTCGGCGGATGCCTTGGTGCTCATCGACGAACTCGGCTCCGGCACCGACCCGCTCGAAGGCGCCGCGCTCGGCGGCGCGATCCTCGAGACGCTCACGCGGCGCGGCACGACGACGATCGCCACGACGCATCTCGGTGCGCTGAAGGAGCTGGCCAGCGAAGTGCCGGGCGTGGTGAATGCCTCGTTGCAGTTCGACGCCGAGCGCCTCGCGCCGACCTATCGGCTGATCAAGGGCATCCCCGGACGTTCGTACGGCCTGGCGATCGCGCAGCGCCTGCAGATGGACGCGGCGGTGATCGCGCGCGCCGAGGAGCGCGTGCCGACGATGGAGCGGGACCTGAGCGCGCTGCTCGCGGATGTCGAAGCGCGCGCCGAATCACTGGCGGCGCGAGAGCGCGAGGTCGCCGCGCAGCAGGCGGACCTGCAGCGTCGTGCGGGGCGTGTGGCCGAGCGTGAGGCGACGCTCACGGCGCGGGAGCGTGAAGTCGAGCGCGAGGCACGCAGCGGGGCGCGGAAGTACCTGCTGGAGGCGCGGCAGGAGGTCGAAGCGACGATCGCGCGGCTGCGGGAGCAGGCGGCGGCGCAGGCGTCGGCCTTCGGGGCGGCCACGGACGCATCGGCCCCTGCTACGGCAGTGGATGCGGCCGCCGTCGAGGCGCGGCGCGCGCTGGAGCGACGCGCCGGACGCGAGCGCGACGCCCTCGAAGCACTCGACGCCGAGGAGCGCGCGGCGCAGGAAGCGATCTGGAAGGCGCGCGAGGCCGCCGAAGCGGTGGCCGGCGCGGCGAGCGCGGCCGGCCGGGCGGGCGCAGATGGCGGCAAGGCCCGCGACAAGCGCGGCGCCGTCGTCGAACTCGGCGATGCCGTGGAAGTCGCCACGCTCGGCGGTAAGACCGGCAAGCTGCTCGAGCGCCGCGGCGACGAGGCCGTCGTGATGGTGGGCGCGCTGAAGATGACCGTGCCGTTTTCGGCGTTGCGTCGCCTGTCGGCGCGCCACACCAAGGAGGCGGCGGTCCCGCTGGCGATCGTGGACGTGCCGGACGTGGTCGCCAAGACCGAGGTGGACCTGCGCGGGATGCGCGTGCACGAACTGGACGACGCGCTGGTGCAGGCGATCGACGCTGCGCACCGCGCCGACCTGCACGCGTTGCGCATCATCCACGGCAAGGGCACGGGCGCGTTGCGCGAGCGGGTGAACGCGCTGCTCAAGGGCGACAAGCGCGTGAAGTCGTACCGCTTGGGCGCCTGGAACGAAGGCGGTGCCGGCGTGACGGTGGCGGAGCTCGCGTGATCCCCGACGAGGTGGTGGAGCAGGTGGTGCAGGCGGCGGACATCGTCGCCATCATCGGCGAGCACGTGAAGCTCAAGAAGACGGGCAGCGTGTGGCGCGGCCCCTGTCCGTTCCATCAGGGTACCAACGCCAACTTCTCGGTGATGCCGCGCGGCGGCTACACCTGCTTCGTCTGCGGCGAGAAGGGCAGCGTCTTCACCTTCGTGCAGAAGCGCCTGGGGATGAGCTTCGTCGAGGCGGTGAAGTACGTGGGCGCCAAGAGTGGCATCGAGGTGCAGGACGTGCAGCGCAAGCGCGAAGGCCCCGATCCGCGCGAACCCTTCTGGGAGTTGCACGGCACGGTGAGCGAATACTTCCAGCGGCAGCTGTGGGACGCGCCGGCCGGCGAGGCCGCCCGCGCCTACCTGCGCGAGCGCGAGGTTTCGCGCGACACCGCCGTGCGTTTCGGGATGGGCTACGCCCCGCGCGATCCGCAGGCGCTGCGTGCGCATCTCGAAGGGCTGGGCGTGCCACTGGAGCGGGCGGTGCAGGCGGGCATCCTGCTGCAGCGCGACGACGCGCCGGAGCCGCGCCCGCGCTTCCGCGACCGCCTGATGTTCCCGATTCTCGACCAGTCAGGCCACACGGTGGGCTTCGGCGGGCGTCTGCTCGGCCCCGGCGAGCCGAAGTACCTGAACTCCTCCGAGAGCGAGATCTTCTCGAAGGGCCGGCTGCTCTACAACCTCGGCGCGGCGCGCAACGCCATCCGCCGCGAGGACCGCGTGATCGTCGTCGAGGGCTACTTCGACGCGCTGCGCCTCGTGGATGCCGGCGTCGAGCACGTGGTCGCGCCGATGGGCACCGCGCTCACCGACGGCCAGGCAGACTTGCTGGCGAAGTTCACGACGCACGCCGTGCTGCTCTACGACTCCGACGGCCCGGGCCAGAAGGCCACCTTCCGCGCCGGCGATGTGCTGCTCGCCAAGGGCTTCGAGGTGCGCGTCGTGACGCTGCCCGACGGCGAAGACCCCGACACCTTCGTGCGCGCCAAGGGCCGCGCCGGTCTGGAGCCGATGATCGATCAGGCGATGGACATCTTCGACCGCAAGGTGCAGCTGCTGCAACGCGCCGGCTGGTTCAATGACCTCCAGCACAAGCGGCGCGCGCTCGACCGCCTCCTGCCGACGATTCGCGCCGCCAGTGATCCGATTACCCGTGACCTGTATCTGGCGCGCGCCGCCGAGGCGGCGGGCATCGCGCGCGAGGTGCTGCTGCAGGAGCTGCACGCGGTGCGGCGTGGGACGCGCACCAGCGGCCGCGCGCCTGGCGCGGCGGGCGTGCCGGGCGCGACACGGCCGCAGGGCGCAGGCTCGCGCGACGCCGATGCGCCACCGCCGGGCGACGACGCGTCACCCTTCGTTCCGAGCGGTCCGTACCGTTCGAGCGTAGTACAGGGGAATGCCGAACAGAGTCTCATCCGCGTGCTCCTCACCCAGCCGGTGTGGCAGGACTTCATCGCCGAGGAAATTGGCAAGCTGGAGATGGAGGAACTTCCCGACGGAGCCGAGGGCGATGCCCTCGGCGAGGAGCGGGGCGGGGCATTGCTCGATCCGGTGTACGCCGCGCTCTACGCTGCCGCGACGCGCCACGGCGCGGACGCCGACCCAGAACTGTTCACGAGCGATCTCGAGCCGCTGGAGATCTATGTGTACGAGACGCTACGCGGCGAGGCGGACGCGGTGGTGAACGCGAAGCAGACGGTGCACGATGCGATGCGCCAACTCCGCGGGCGTTCGCTCGATGCGCGGATCGCGTCGTTGAAGTCGATACTTCCGTTGGCGGATGACGCGGAGAAGGACGCGATCATCGCGCAGATGAATCGGTTGACGGAGGAGAAGCGCGCGGTTGGGGTACCGAAGTGGGGGGCGGTGCGGCGATGAGTGATCTTTGCGTGGAGACTGCGGGCGTTCGGCGCGTTCGGTGCGTTTCCGACGGCGCGGGCTCCCGCGACGCCCTGCGGGGCCTGACCGCTTCGCGCACGGCCCCTTCGGGCGCCGCGGGAGCCCTCTTCTCGCTCGGGAGCATCGGGAGCATCGGAAGCGCCGGTGGCCCTCTCCCCTCTCCCAACCGTCTCCCCTCTCCCGTCTCCCCGCCGTAACCCACCTCCCCCTCTCCCGTCTCGCACTTCCGGCTTTCACTCCAATCTTCCAATACTCGTGTCAGACATTAAGCAACTCCTAGCCCTCCAATCCGACGACCTCGTGATCCACGAGATCGAGACCAAGCTCTCCGGCCTCGCCCCCCGCATCGCCGAGCTCGACGCCCGCCGCAAGAAGTTGGCGGATGGCGTGGAGCGTCAGGCGGCGCTCGTGGCTGCGGAAGAGAAGAAGCAGGCCTTCCTGCGCGACAAGATCGCCGAGCATCGCCAGCTGATCGAGCGCAACCAGGCGCAGTTCGATTCGGTGAAGACGATGAAGCAGGCCACCGCGGCCGCCGCGCAGATGGAGCAGGCCAAGAAAATCGTGGCCGGTGAGGAGAGCGACCTGCTGGCGCTGAACCGCCGTCTGGAAGAAATGCGCGGCGTGCTCAAGGGCGCGCAGGACGACCTCACGGCACTCGAGGCCGAGCAGACGACGGCCCGCAGCGAAGTCGCCGAGCAGCGCGGCGCGCTCGATGCCGAGCTCGCCACGGCTTCGGCCAAGCGCGCCGAGACGGCCAAGGCGGTGCCGGCGACGCTACGCAGCCGCTACGACCGCCTGCGCAACAAGAAGCGCGTGCACGTCGTCGTCGCGCTCAACGGGCTGTCCTGCGGCGCCTGCGACACCGCCATCCCGATGCAGCGTCGCCACTCGATGCTCGCGACCGGCGCCATCGAGCTCTGCGAAGTCTGCGGCGTGATGATGTACCACGAGGCGTGAGCCGAGCGCGTCTCGGGGCGCGCTGGCGCGACGTCCCGGCCGTTGATGCGGGCGTCGTCGCCGAGCTGAGCGCCGGACTGCGGCAGCTCACGGCGCGGGCCGGCAAGCCGGACTTGCCCGAGACCCTGGTGCGCCTGCTCGCCGTGCGCGGCGTGCGGGCCGTGGACGACGCCGCGCGGTACCTGAAGCCGCAGCGCGAGCACCTCACGCCGCCGGAATCGCTCAGCGACCTGCGCCGCGCCGCCGAACGCCTGGCCGATGCCGTGCGTGCGCGCGAACCCATCCTCGTCCACGGCGACTACGACGTGGACGGCATTTCGTCCACTGCACTGCTCACGCGCGTGCTGCGCGCCCTCGGCGCAGTGGTGACGCCGTTCATTCCCGACCGGCGCAGCGACGGCTATGACCTCGGGCCGGCGGGTGTGCGCGCGGCGCGGGACTGCGGTGCGCGCGTGGTGCTCACCTGTGATTGCGGCACCACGGCGCTGCAACCGGCACGCGAACTGCGCGCGGCGGGCGTGGACCTCATCATCACCGATCACCACCGGCCAGGCCCCGAGTTGCCGCCCTGCTACGCGCTGGTGAACCCGCAGCGCGAGCCGGACGTCGACGTACGCGCCGACCGCCACCTCGCGGCCGTCGGCGTCGCGTGGAAGCTCGCGCAGGTGCTGGTGCAGTTGATGGGCGGCGAGCGCAGCGAGGGCGAACGCGCGGAACTCGCGGCGATGCTGGACGACCAGCTCGAGCTGGTCGCGTTGGCCACCGTCGCGGACGTCGCGCTGCTGGTGGGCGACAATCGCATCCTCGTGGCCGAAGGACTGCGTCGGATGGCCACGCCGCCCAAGCCCGGCCAAGCGGATCGGCGCAACCTCGGCCTGCGCGCGCTCATCCGCTCCGCCGGGCTCGACGACAAGCGCCTGACTGCGGGTCGGCTCGGCTTCGTCGTGGCGCCGCGGCTCAACGCGCTGGGGCGCATCCGCCAGGCCATCACCGGCGTGGAGCTGCTACTCGCCGAGGACCTCGGCCACGCGATGGACCTGGCCGCCGAGTGCAATCGCGCCAACGACGAACGCCAGCAGCTCGACCGCCGCATCCTCGACGAGGCCAAGGCCCTGCTGGATGGCCGTGACATTGACGCCGCGCGCGGGCTGGTGCTGCACGGCGACGGCTGGGAGCCGGGCGTGATCGGCATCGTCGCCTCGCGCATCGTGGAGCTCACGCATCGCCCCACGTTCTTAATCGCCGTCACCGACGATGGCAACCGACGCGTGGGGAAGGGCTCCGGCCGTTCGATTCCCGGATTCGACCTGCACGCCGCGCTCACGTCCTGCGGCGACCTGCTCGAGAAGTACGGCGGCCATCGCGCCGCCGCCGGGCTCACCATCGCGCCGGAGCATATCGGCGAGTTCGCCGAGCGCTTTGAGGCGGCCGCGGCTGCCGCGCTCAGCGAGGAACAGTTGGTGCCGGAACTGCGCCCGGACCTCGAGCTGCCGATCCACGCTGCTGACGATGCCTTGCTCTCGGCGATCCGCTTTATGGAGCCCTTCGGCGTGGGCAACGCGGGCCCGGTGCTACTCTCGCGCGGTGTGCCGCTGCAGGGTGGGGCGCGCAGCATCGGCAAGGACGGGCTGAAGCTGGAGTTCAAGACCGAGCGCGGCCCGCGCGAGGCGGTGGGCTGGGGAATGGCCGCGCGCGCCCGCGAGATCGCCCGCGACAGCGCCGTGGATATGGTGTATCGCCTGGAAGTGAACGAGTACCGCGGCGCGACGTCGCTGCAGGCCTCACTCCTCGACCTGCGTCCGACCGGTGTCTGAGCTGCGCATCATCGCCGGACAATGGCGCGGCCGGCGCATCGCCGTCCCGGCCGCCGGCGTTCGCCCGACGGCCGACCGCGTGCGCGAGGCCTGGATGAGCATCATCCAGCCGCACATCCCCGACGCCCGCGTGCTCGACCTCTGCGCCGGCAGTGGCGCGCTGGGCCTCGAATGCCTGAGCCGCGGCGCCGAACACTGCGACTTCGTGGAACAGGACCCCAAGGTGCTGCGCGTGCTGCAGGGGAACATCGAGACCCTCGGCGCCACCCCGCGTAGCACGGTGCACAAGGCCAGCGCCCCGACCTGGCTAGAGCAGCAGCTGCAGTCGCAGTGGCAGTTGCCGTCGCCGTTGCCGTCGCCGTTGCAGTTGCATCCGTCCTCCGTCATCCGTCCCTATCAGCTAGCCCTAGCCGACCCCCCCTACGCCTCCGACCTCGCTGAGCGCCTCGCGACCATCTGGCTCACCACGCCCTTCTCTGACATCTTTTGCATCGAGCACGCGAGCAGCCTCACGCTGCCCGCGCCCGCCGATGCCGCTCCCGACCGTCGCCGCTACGGCGAGACTGCCCTGACCATCTACCGCGCCCCCCGCTGATGCCGAAGACCGCCCTGTACGCCGGGAGCTTCGACCCGATCACCAACGGTCACGCCGACCTCATCCGCCGCTCGCTGCAGTTCGTCGACCGGCTCATCGTCGGCGTCGCGGTGAACGTGGCGAAGCAGCCGCTCTTCGCCGAAGAGGAGCGGGTGGCGCTCATCCGCGCCGCCGTCGAGGACGACCCGCGGGTGGAGGTCCGCGCGTTCAAGGGCCTGGTGGTGAACTTTGCGCAGGAAGTCGGCGCCAAGGTCATCCTGCGCGGCCTGCGGGCCGTGGCGGACTTCGAGTACGAGTACCAGATGGCGCTGATGAACCGGCATCTGGCGCCGGGCATCGAGACGATCTTTATGGTGCCCTCGCTCGAGGTCAGCTATCTGAGTTCGTCGCTGGTGCGCGAGGTGGCCCGCTTCGGCGGCGACATCGACAAGCTCGTGCACCCGGCCGTCGCCAAGGCGTTGCGCGGCAAGTTCTGAGCGTATCTTTCTTCCTCCACCCCAGCGCGAGTCCCGAATGCCCCTGCACGTATCCCGCCAAGGCGAGGTCGTCATCGTCGAGATCGAGGGCCAGCTCATCGTCAGCAACCGCCAGGAGCTCAAGCAGCGGGTGCTGGACGAAGCCGAGACTGGGGCCCGCAAGATCCTCGTCGACTTCGGCCGCACCGGATACATCGACTCCGCCGGCCTCGGCGTGCTGGTCTCGCTGGCCAAGCGCCTGCGCGAACTCGGCGGCGACATCCGCCTCGCCAACCTCAACGACGACCTGCAGACGCTGTTCGAGCTGACCAAGCTCGACACGCTGTTCCAGATCTCCGACAGCCGGGAACGCGCGCTCGAGACGTTCTGAATGGCCGGGTCGCGTTCGCTGGCCCTGCGCATCCCGAGCCAGCTCCAGCACATCGAAGGCGTGGTCGAGGCGGTGGTGCACCGCTGCGCGGGCGAGGCCTTTGACGACCGGCAGCTCGCGCTGAACCTGCCGGTGGCGCTCACCGAAGCGCTGTCCAACGCCATCCTCCGCGGCAACGGTGAGGACGCCGCCAAGGAAGTCCGCGTGCGCGTCGAGTTCACCGACGACGCGCTCATCGTCGAGGTCGAGGACGAAGGGCAGGGCTTCGACCTCGACGCCTGCACCGAGGATCCGACCACGGCAGAGAACCTCGAGCGCGAAGACGGCCGCGGGCTGTTCCTGATGCGCGCGCTGGTGGACCGCGTCGAGGCCTTCCGCGGGTCAGGCAACATCGTGCGGCTGACGCTGCGCCGCCGGGGTCACGCCGCGTGAGCGAGTTCCCGGCCGTCCTGCACGCGTTCTCCGAAGCCTATGGCGTCGGAGCCACGCTGTGGACGCAGGCTGCGCCCGGCGCCACGCTCGAGGTGGCCGCCACGTCGGGCGGGGACGTCACGCCGCCGGAGGGCTTCGCGCACATCGAAGGCGCGGAGCCGGTGCTGCGGGAGACGGCGCTCGGGCCGCAGCTCGTGCTCCGGGTGCCCGGTCGCACGCGCGCCTGGCTCGGCGTGGGCCCCGTCGCCGACGACGACGTTG
The DNA here is from genome assembly GCA_019637355.1 of Gemmatimonadaceae bacterium. Classification (NCBI taxonomy): domain Bacteria; kingdom Pseudomonadati; phylum Gemmatimonadota; class Gemmatimonadia; order Gemmatimonadales; family Gemmatimonadaceae; species Gemmatimonadaceae bacterium. The sequence goes on from JAHBVT010000001.1 coordinate 1,217,775, forward strand.
AGGTGCGTAAGTGGATCCGCGTACTCGTGCCCCTGCTCGCCGGAATGCTGCAGTCGCGTTGGGAGGCCAGCCACGCCGCCGACGAACTGATGGAGCGCTACGAGGAAATCAATCTCCTCTATTCCATCAGCGAGATCCTCGGCCGCACGGTGACGCTGGAGGACGCCGCCAAGACCATCCTGCTGGAAGTCGCCGACACCGTGGGCGCGGATTATGGCGCGCTGCTGGTGCACGATCCCGCCGCCGGCCTGCTGCGCCCCGTGACCTCGCTGCGCGCCGTCAACGCACCGCCGGCACTCGCCATCCCCACCGACGACCCCATCGCCGTGTCGTCGCGCGTGTTCCGTACGCGGCACGCGCTGTTGGTGAACGCCGGCGTGCTCGAGAGCCCCTTCGAGGCGCCGTTCCGCTCGGGCGCGATGCTCTCGGTGCCGATCACCTGGACCACGCCGGAGGGCGGCGTGCCGCTGGGGGTCGTCTGCCTGAGCGGCCGACGCAGCGGCGAGAACTTCACGGCCGGCGACGAGAAGCTGGTCGCCGCCGTTGGCTCACAGATCGGCACGGCCATCCAGAACGCCCGCCTCGTGCGCGCCAGCCTCGACCAGGAGCGCCTGCAGAGCGAGATGCGCCTCGCGCACGACCTGCAGATGAAGCTGCTGCCCTCGGGTGAGGTGGTGGCGCCGGACGCGCTCTGCGGCGTGCGCGTGGAGCCGGCCGACGGAGTCGGCGGCGACTTCTATAACCTCTTCCACCTCGGCAACGGCCGCATCGGCGTGCTGGTGGGCGATGTGTCGAGCCACGGCTATCGTGCCGCGCTGATTATGGCGCTGGTAATGAGCGCCTCCGCCATCCACGCGCAGACCACCGCCGACCCCGCCGAGACGGTGACGGCGATCTTCGCGACGCTCGACGAAGAGCTGCGCGAGACGGAGATGTTCCTCTCGCTCTGCTACTGCGTGGTGGACCGCGAGGCGCGGACGATCCGCTGGACCAACACGGGGCATCCGCACGCTTTCGTCATCGGCGGGGACGGCGTGCCGCGGCGGCTCGAGGCCACCGACCCGCCGCTGGGCCTCGGCCCCGACGAACTGCACGTGAACGAGCGCGCCTGGGATCCGGCGCAGGACCTGTTGGCGCTGTTCACCGACGGCATCACCGACGCACGCAATGCGCGCGGCGAGGCCCTCGGCGAGGCCGCGGTGCTCGAGGTGCTGCGCGCGCGGCGCAAGGAAGTGCCCTCGCGCGTGGTGGACGGCGTGTTTGCGCTCGTGGAAGGGCATATGGGCCGCGCCCGCCCACACGACGATCAGGCCCTGGTGGTGCTGAGGCACGCGTGATGGGGCCGCCGTGAGCGACGCGCTCCCGCGCCCCAAGAAGCGCCTCGGCCAGCACTTTCTCACCGACCCGCGCCTGCTCGGCCGCATCGCCGACGCGCTCGCGGTCACCCGCGACGACACGGTCATCGAGATCGGCCCCGGACGCGGCGCGCTCACCGAGCAGTTGCTCACGCGCGCCGGACGCGTCATCGCCATCGAACTCGACCGCGAACTCGCGCCGATCCTCGCCGCGCGCTGGCGCGACGAGCCGCGCTTCACGCTCGTCGAGGGCGATGTGCTGGAGCAGGACTTGGGCGCGCTGGCCGGCGGGTCCTACCTGCTGGCCGGCAACGTGCCGTACAACATCACCACGCCGATTCTCTTTCACGCGATGCAGCGCCCGCGGCCGACGCGCGCCGTGTATCTCGTGCAGAAGGAGGTTGCCGACCGCGTGGTGGCCGCGCCGGGCAGCGAGGACTACGGCGCGCTGAGCGTGAACGTGCAGGCACTGGCCGAGGCGAAGCTGCTGTTCACGGTGGGCGCCAAGTCCTTCACGCCGCCGCCCAAGGTGGAGAGTGCGGTGATCCGCGTCGTGCCGCGCGCCACGCCGCTGCTCGAGGAAGGCGAGGAGGAGCCGTTCCGCCTGCTGGTGCAGGGCGCCTTCGGTCTGCGGCGCAAGCAGATGCGCCGCGTCCTGCGCACGGTGAAGGGCTGGGATGCGCCGCGTGCCGATGCCGCGTTGCTGGAGGCCGGCATCGATCCCGAGGCACGGCCGGAAACGCTCGCGCCCGTGGACTTCCTGCGTCTGCTACGCGCCGTGCGTTAGCGAATAGGCGAGGATCTCGAGCTCGGTCGCCATATTCACCGCGCGCAGCGTCACGCCGGCGGGAACCTGCAGCGGGGCAGGGGCGAAGCTCAGGATGGCCTGAATGCCGGCGGCGACGACGCGGTCCACCATCGCCTGCGCCGCTTCGGCCGGCACCGCGAGCACCGCGATGCGCGGCTTGTGCGTGGCAATGTCGGCCTCGAGCTCGCGGTCGTGCCGCACCGTCTGGCCTTCGAGTTGCAGGCCTGCCTTGGCTGGGTCGCTGTCGTAGACACCCACCACGTGGAAGCCGCGCGTGGTGAAGCCGCGGTACGTGGCGAGGGCCGCGCCGATCTTGCCCGCGCCGACGATGATCACCGGCCAGGGTTGTTCGAGCCCCAGAATCTCGCGGATGGAGGCGATCAAATCCTTCACGCCGTAGCCGAGGCCGCGCTTGCCGAAGGATCCGAAGAACGAAAGGTCCTTGCGCACCTGCGCCGACGTCGTGCCGCCGGAGCGTGCGAGCTCGCCGGACGAGACCGTGGATTGGCCGCGGGTCTCGAACTCCTCCAGAAATCGGAGATAGAGCGAGAGCCGGCGGACGGTGGATTCGGCGATATGCTTGGTAGGCGAGTGCATAGGTTTGTGAAATCTTTCACAATGTACTCTGCCTTGGCGCCCGACTCAATAGGGAAGACGGCACGGTTGTAACCCCCGTTGCCGCGCCGGCGTACGGCGCTCCGTCCCCTCTTTGGAGATTCCTTGTGCGTAAGCCGTCTGTGATGTCCTTGGTGCGCCGCGGCACGGCGCTCGCTGCGCTGGTCCTCGGCGCCGCGCCGCTGGCCGCCCAACAGCCGACCCCGACTCCCGCGCCGCCAGCGGCGCCTGCCGCCGCCCACGTGCCGACGCACGCCGAGGCCATCGCCCTCGGCCGCGCGACATTTCTCGCCGCGTTCACCGGCGCCATCGATTCGCTGATGGCGACCGCCGATCCGGCCTCGATGCGTGACGACCTCCGCAGCCGCCTCACTGACGGCATCGCCCAGATCTCGCTGCAGCTCGGCGCCGAGCGCCGGATGATCTCCGAGCGCGTCGTGCACGTGGAAGGGCGCTACGAGTACCAGCGCACGTCGGAGTTCGAGATGGTGCCGGTGCCGCTGGTGTTTCGCGTGATTCTCGGCGCGCCGGGCAAGTGGCGCGGCTTCACCGCAGCTCCGGAAGAGGCGACGCCGGTCGGCGAGGAACTGAAGCCCTAGCTCCCGCAGCGCCCGCTAGATTGCGGGATGGACCTGCACAGCCTCCCTTACGTCGTGGTGGACGTCGAGACGACGGGGGGACAGCCCGGAGGAGCGGATCGTGTGACCGAGGTGGCCGCCGTGCACGTGGACGGTGCGGCCACCTCGGTCGCGTTTCATTCCCTTGTGAACCCAGCGCGTCCGATTCCCTGGTACATCACGCGGCTCACCGGCATCGACGATGCGATGGTGCGCGATGCGCCGCGCTTCGAGGACATCGCCGGCGAGCTGGCGGCGCACTTGGTGGGGCGGGTGTTCGTCGCGCACAATGCGTCCTTCGATTTCGGCTTCCTCGACGCCGAGTTCGCGCGCGTGGCGCCGACGCCGCTCGGTGCGCTGGTGATGGGGCAGCTGTGCACGGTGCGGCTGGCGCGCCGGCTGCTCAGCCACCTGCCGCGGCGCAATCTCGACGCCGTGAGCGCGCACTACGGCGTCACGATCCACGATCGCCACCGCGCCAGCGGCGATGCGCTGGCCACGGCCGAGGTGCTGCGCCGCTTGTTGCGTGATGCCTCGCATCGCGGCGTCCACACCTGGAGCGAGCTGGATGAGCTGCTGGCGCGCCGCACGAGTCGCGCGCGGCGCAGCGCCTTGCCGGGCTTCAGCAACGGCGCCGACGGCGCCTAGTCAGTCGAGTGCGCGCAGTTCGCTGACGGTCTCGTCGGCGTGTTGGTCCGTGCGCCCCATCGCCGTCAGCGAGAAGTGGGCCATCCCATAGGCCAGCTCCCGTTCACCCATAATCACGCGTCCGACGTCGAGCTGGCGCAGGAAGTCGCGCTCCGCCTGCGAGTGCGTGCGTACCACCGTGTTGAGGTCCGGGCACTCGCGGCGCGCCGCGGCGACGATGCTGCGCGCCTGGTAAGGATCCGGCGTGGTGATGATGAGCAGGCGTGCCGTGCGGATGTGCGCCTGCTCCCGCACCGACTGCCTGGTGGCGTCGCCGTAGATGGCGGGCACGCCGAGCCGACGCAGCGAGTCCACGGCGCCGCGGTCCTGTTCGATCACCACGTAGGGGATGTCGGACTGCGAGAGCGCGTACGCGACGACCGAACCCACGCGCCCGTGACCCACCAGCACTGCGTGGCCAGTGGGACCGTCGTGCTCGGCGTCGGGGAAGAATCGCAGTGGATCGTGCTCGTCCACGCGCTCGAGGCGGTCCTGCAGCTTGGGCCGCGCGCGCACCCAGCGCTCGATCGGGCCGGCGATGGAGAATGCGACCGGGTTGAGCGTGATCGAGAACAGGGCGCCGGCCAGGATCAGCGACTGCGCATCGACGGGCAGGAGCCCCAGCGAGACGCCGAGGGCCGCGAGGATGAACGAGAACTCGCCGATCTGCGCCAGTGATGCCGACACGACAAGCGCGCGGTGAATCGGATGCCCGAAGGCCAGCACGATGGCGAAGGCCGCCAGCGATTTGCCGACGATGATGACGAGGATGACACCGAGCAGGCGGAAGGGCTGCTCGATGACGATGGAGGGATCGAACAGCATCCCCACCGAGAAGAAGAACAGCACTGCGAAGGCGTCTTGCAGGGGCAGGGCGTCGGAGGCGGCCTGATGGCTCAGGTCCGACTCGCTGATGACCACGCCGGCGAAGAAGGCGCCGAGCGCGAACGAGACGCCGAACAGCGCGGCCGCGCCCACCGCCACGCCCAGCGCAACCGCGAGTACGGCGAGCGTGAACAGTTCTCGCGAGCCGGTGCGCGCCGTGCGCTCGAGCAGCCAGGGCACCACGCGCCGCCCGACCACGAGCATCAGCGCGAGGAAGGCCACGACCTTCGCGATCGTGATGCCCACCGCCACCCAGACGTTGCCCTGCGCCGCGGAGGCTGCGAGTCCGGTCGGCGAGCCCCCCAAGGGGAGGGCCAGGGCAGGGAGCAGCACCAGCGCGAGGACCATCGCGAGGTCTTCGACGATCAGCCAGCCCACCGCGATGCGGCCGTCGGAGGTGTCGAGGGCGCCGCGTTCTTCCATCGCTCGCAGCAGCACCACCGTGCTGGCGACTGACAGCGAGAGGCCGAAGACCAGCGCCGAGCCCCAACTCCATCCCCACCAGTGCGCCATCACCGCGCCGAGCGCGGTGGCGACGGTGATCTGCACGACGGCGCCCGGCACCGCGATGCGGCGCACCGCGAGGAGTTGGTCGATGGAGAAGTGAATGCCGACGCCGAACATCAGCAGGATGACGCCGATCTCGGCGAGCTGCGAGGCGAGCCCGGCGTCCGCCTCGACGCCAGTCGCCGTGAACGGCCCGGCGACGATGCCCGCGGCGAGATAGCCCACCAGCGGCGGCAGCCTGAGCCGCTGCGCCAGCATCCCGAGGAGGAAGGCCAGCCCAATGCCGGTGGCGATGGTCCCGATCAGCGCGGTATCGTGGGGCATCGCCCCAAGCTAATGCGCGCGCTGCGCCCCGCGCGATGGATAGATTGCATCGATATGAGCGCCCCGACCCCCCTCCACGAGTCGCGCCGCCTCGGCGCCCTCACGATCCACGCCCTGCAGGCCGGCGGCCAGCAACTGGACGGCGGCGCGATGTTCGGCGTCGTCCCCAAGCCGCTGTGGGAGCGCCGCATCCCCGCCGATGAGCGCAATCGCATCCCGCTGGGGATGCGCTGCCTGCTCATCGAGCATCCCAGTGCGGGCCCGGTGCTCATTGACACCGGGGTGGGGAACAAGGAGGACGCCAAGTTCCTCGACATCTATGGCATCGAGAACAGCGTCCCTGGTTACCGGACGATGCTCGAGGCCGCCTTGGCGGCGGCCGGCTACGCGCCGGCGGACGTGCGCGTGGTCATTAATTCGCACCTGCACTTCGACCACGCCGGCGGCAACACCGCGCTCGAGGACGGCCAGGTGGTTCCGAGCTTCCCCAACGCGCGGTACCTGGTGCACGCCGGCGAGATGCAGTACGCCACGCACACCAACGAGCGCACGGCCGCCAGCTACTTCCCGCGCAACTGGGATGTGCTCCGGGCCTCAGGCCAACTGGAACTCGTGCAGCACGACGTCGAACTCGTGCCCGGCATCCGGATGCGGCACACGCCCGGCCACACGCCTTGGCATCAGAGCATCGTCATCGAGAGCGAGGGCGAGACGGCGGTGTTCTTGGCCGACCTCTGTCCGACCGCGGCCCACGTGCCGCTGCCGTGGATTATGGGCTACGACGTGGAGCCGCTGGTGACGCTGGAATCGAAGCGGACGCTGTGGGCGGACGCGGCGGCGGGGGGATGGTTGGTGGTGTTTGAGCACGATTCGCGGGTGCCGTGGGGGAGGATCGTACGGGGGGAGCGTGGGTTTTCCTTTGTGGAAGAGGGGAGAGGGGGAGGGGGGTGACGGCGGGGAGTTGGGACAGGGGAGATGGTTGAGAGAGGGGAGATGGTTGGGAGAGGGCCCTCTCCCGAGCTTCTCCCCTTTCACAGCGCATCTGCCTTTTCTCCGTGCATCTCCCCTCTCTCTGGTCCTCTCCCCCCTCCCATCTCCCTCCCGTCACCCGCCTCCCGCCTCCCCTCTCCCGTGCAGAGGCTTGACCCAACCCCGCATCCCACCTAGCTTTAGCACCGTTCAGCAACCAGCAAGCGCACCGGCAGGCGCCGGTGCCACCCTCTGGCCTCTCTCGTCACTGAGAGTTGAGCTGCAGGAGTCCGGACAAGCCACCCCGCGCGAGGCGACTCGTGCGGTTCGGTGTGTTATGGCGCGGACTCCGAATGCGGGGTTCGCGTTCTGTTTTCCCCTTCGTCAGGAGTCGTCGTATCCAGGATACCAAAAACCGCGGGCCCCGCATCAATCGGCAAATCCGAATCTCCCCGGTGCGCGTGATCGGCGCCGACGGGGCGCAGTTGGGGGTCCTCGAGGTGGATGTCGCGTTGAAGATGGCCGATGAGGCCGCGCTCGACCTGGTCGAGGTGGCACCGTTGGCTCGGCCCCCGGTGGTCCGGATTATGGACTACGGGAAGTACAAGTTCGAGATGGCCAAGCAGGCGCGGCAGGCGAAGAAGAAGCAGCACGTGATTCAGTTGAAGGAAGTGAAGTACCGTCCCGGCATCGAGAAGCACGACTTCGACACGAAGACCAATCACGCCCGGTCATTCATCGGAGACGGCAACAAAGTGAAGGTGACGTTGATGTTTCGCGGTCGGCAGATCGCGCACCCCGAGCTCGGTATGGCAGTCGTCGAGCGGGTGGCGCAGGCCCTGGCGGATGTCGCCAAGGTCGAGACCCCGGCCAAGCTCGAAGGGAAGGCACTCACCATGATCCTCACGCCGAAGTGAGAAAGGCGGATATATGCCGAAGATGAAGACCCACAAGGGCGCCAAGAAGCGCTTCTCCGTCACGGGGAAGGGCAAGGTGCGCCGGCTCAAGGCGTTCAAGAGCCACATCCTGACCAAGAAGACCTCCAAGCGGAAGCGCAACCTGCGCCGTCCCACGACCGTCGCGACCAACGGCGAAGCGAAGAACCTCAAGCGCCTGCTGCAGGCCTAAGGAGACCCGACTATGCCACGCGTCAAGTCGAATGTGGTGCGCCTTAAGCGCAAGAAGCAGATCCTCAAGCACGCCAAGGGCGCTTTCGGTGGCCGCTCCAAGCTGTGGAAGGCCGCGAAGGAGACCGTCGAGCGCGGGTGGGTGTACGCCTACCGGGATCGCAAGGCCAAGAAGCGCGACTTCCGCAAGCTGTGGATTATGCGCATCAACGCCGCCGCCCGGTTGAACGGGATGACCTACTCGACGTTCATCAGCGGCATCCAGGCCGCCGGCGTCGAAGTCGACCGCAAGATCATGGCCGACCTGGCCGTGCACGATGCGGCCGCGTTCACGGAGCTCGCTGACCGCGCAAAGAAGGCGCTCACGGCGGCGAAGTAGCGGACGGATGACGGATGACGGATGCGGGGGGTGGCCAGCTTGGTCGCCCCCCGGATCGTTTCTAGGCACCGAGGCCCGTCGCTCCGTCCCTGTCCGGCCGTTAGTTTTTTGCTTGCCGCTTCCGTCATCCGTCCTCCGTCCGCTAATGACCCTCCAGGAATTCCTCGCCCGCCTCAGCCAGCTCGAGCGCGAGGCTCCCTCACAGATCGCCGGTGCCGAGTCGAGTGACGCCCTCGCGGCCGTCCGCAACGCGCTCGTCGGCCGGCAGGCGGGCGCCGTGACCGGATTGCTCTCGGCGCTCGCGGAATTGCCCAAGGAGGAGCGACGCGAGGCCGGGGCCAAGGCCAATGCCCTCAAGGTCGCGCTCGAAGAGGCGCTGGACCTGCGCCGCGCGCAGCTCGCGGCCAAGGCGGCGGAATCCGGACCGAAGCTCGACCCCACGATGCCCGCCCGCGATCGCTGGCGCGGGACGGTGCACCCCGTCTCGATGGTCATCGACGAAGTGGCCGAGATCTTCCGCGAGCTCGGCTTCACGATCGCGCTGGGTCCCGAGGCCGAGCACGCCTGGTACAACTTCGGTGCGCTCAACTTCCCGCCCGACCATCCGGCGATGGACCTGCACGACACGCTGTACCTCGGCAGCGAGCAGGTGCTGCGCACGCACACCTCGCCGGTGCAGGTGCGGACGATGCAGCAGTATCCGCCGCCGATCCGCATCCTGGCGCCGGGCAACGTGTACCGCCGCGACTTCTTCGATCCCTCGCACGCGCCGATGTTCGCGCAGATCGAGGGCCTGGTGGTGGACGAAGGTGTGAGCTTCGCCGACCTCAAGGCGACGCTGTCGCACTTCGCGCGCCGCTACTTCGGGCCGCGCACCAAGACGCGCTTCCGCCCGAGCTACTTCCCGTTCACCGAACCCAGCGCCGAGATGGACGTGCAGTGCGGCGTCTGCGGCGGCGACGGCTGCGGCGTGTGCAAGCAGAGCGGCTGGGTGGAGATCCTCGGCTCGGGAATGGTGCATCCGGCGGTGCTCGAGGCCGCCGGGCTCGACAGCGAGCGCTATACCGGCTGGGCCTTCGGGATGGGCCCGGCCCGCACGGCCATCTCGCGGCACGGCATTCCCGACATCCGCATCCTCTACGATTCCGACGTGCGCTTCCTGGAGCAGTTCGGCAAGTGACGATCCTCCGCATCTCGCGCGCGGGAGCGCGCCGGTGAATCTCTCGCATCAGTGGCTGGCGCGCTTCGTCCCGCACGGCAAGACCGCCGAGCAGGTGCGCGACCTCCTCACCGCGCACGTCGCGACGGTGGAGGGCTTCGAGCGCCTGCGCGCCGACCTCGCGCCGATCGTCGTCGCGCAGGTGGTGGCCAGCGAGAAGGTGCCCGACACCAAGCTCAGCTTCAACAAGGTGGATGACGGCTCGGGCGAGTTGCTCGAGGTAATCTGCGGCGCCAACAACGTCGTGGTCGGCAACAAGTACCCCTTCGCGCGCAGCGGCACGACCATCCCCACCGGACTGAAGATCGAGAAGCGCAAGATCCGCGGCTTCACCTCCAACGGGATGCTCTGCTCGGCGGACGAGCTCAAGCTCGGCAGCGACCACGACGGCATCTACACGCTGGACACCGACGCCGCGCCCGGCACGCCCTTCCTGGACGTGCTCGGTCCCGGCGACGTGCGCCTCGTGCTCGACGTGCTGCCCAACCGTCCTGACCTGCTCTCGCACATCGGTGTGGCGCGCGAGCTCTCGGCGCTCACCGGCGTCAAGCTGGCCGGACCGCGCGAGCTGGCCGACCTGCCCGAAGTGCCGAAGGCCGTGGCGATGGGCGCGCAGGAGGCCAGCGGTGGCGGCATCAAGGTGCGCATCGACGACCTCCGCGACTGCGCGCGGTACACTGCGGCGGTCATCTCGGGCGTGACGGTGTGCCCGAGCCCGGTGTGGTTGCGCGAGGCGGTGGAGGCGGCGGGCGGCCGTTCGATCAACAACATCGTCGACGCCACGAACTACATCCTGCACGGCTTCGGCCAGCCGGTGCACGCCTTCGACAAAGCCAAGCTCAAGGGGCAGGCGATCGTCGTGCGCCGCGCGAAGGCGAAGGAGACCTTGGTCACGCTCGACGGCGCGACGCGCACGCTGGACCCTGAGATGCTCGTCATCGCCGACGGTGAGCGTGCCACGGCGTTGGCCGGCGTGATGGGCGGCAAGGACAGCGAGGTCACGGACGCCACGACGGACATCGTGCTCGAGGTGGCGACGTTCAACGCCCAGCGCGTGCGCGCGACGCGGCGCAAGGCGGGGCTCTCGACGGATGCGAGCTATCGCTTCGAGCGCGGCATTGACGACGCGATGCTGCCGCAGGCGCTGGCGCTGGGCGCGGCGCTGATCGCGCACGTCAGCGGCGGGCACGTCGAGGCCTTGCTGGCGGTGGGCCGCGATCCCGAGCCGCGCAAGGCGGTGGCGCTCAAGGTCGCACGCGTGCAGCGCGTGCTCGGTGAGGCCGTCCCGCGCGACGAGTGCGTGGCCTTGCTGGCGTCGATCGGTTTCAGCGTGACGGTGGACGGCGACCTGCTGAAGGCCGTGCCGCCTTCGTGGCGGCACGACGTGTCGCGCGACGTGGACTTGATCGAAGAGATCGCACGGCTGCGCGGCTTCGACCGCCTGCCCGATACGCTCAGCGGCCACCGCCCGGGCACCGTGCCCGACCACCCGATGTGGACGGCCTACCGCCGCGTGCGCGACGTGATGGTCGCCTCCGGCCTGCACGAAGTGCGGCCCCTCCCGTTCACCTCGGGGCGCGGCGAACGCAGCGCGACGGTGAAGCTGGTGCGCGTGCAGAACCCGCTGGCTGAGGACGAGCCGTTCCTGCGCGCGTCGATCCTCGACACGCTGGCGCGGCGCGCCGAGTACAATCTGAACCGGATGCAGGGCAACGTGCGGATCTTCGAGGTGGGCAGCGTCTTTGCCGCCCGTGCCGGCGGGACGCCCACCGAGGAAGTGCGCGCCGCCCTGCTGGTGATGGGCCAGCGCCGTCCGCCGCACTTCACCGAGTCGTCGCCGCCCGCCTTCGACGCTTGGGACGCCAAGGCGCTTGGCCGCCAGCTCGCCGAAGCCGCGTACCCCGGCGCGGAGGTAGACCTTGAGCCCGGTGAAGGGCCGGACCTGTGGCGCATCCTGATCGGAGCGGCCACGGTGGGCCGCGTGGCCAAGCTGAAGCTCGACGCCCCGGTCTGGGCGAGCCCCGCGTGGGGCGTGGAGTTGGTGCTCGGCGAGATGGCCTCAGCGGCGGTGGCGCCTTCGGGCCAGCACGCGCACGGCAACAAGCGGCGCAACAGCGGGGTGGTGTCGGCGGCGGAGGTCGTGCGGCGTGAGCCGCCACGCTACAAGCCCTTGCCGACGCAGCCGGCCTCGGAGTTCGACCTCGCGTTGCTCGTGCCGGATGCGACGCCGGCTGGCGACGTGGAGGAGCTGCTCAAGCGCACGGCCGGCGAGCTGCTCGAGCGCTGCGTGCTGTTCGACGAGTTCCGCGGCAAAGGCGTCCCGGACGGGATGCGCTCGCTGGCCTGGCGCTTGACCTTCCGGCATCCGGAGCGCACGCTCCGGGACAAGGAACTCGAAGGCCGTCGCAGCCAGCTCCTCAAGACCCTGGAGAGCCAACTCGGTGTCCGACCGCGCGCATCCTGATTCGCCGGCTCAGGCGGCCTTCGCCGAGTTGGAACTGCTGGTCCGGAACCTGGGCGAAGAACTCTCGGCCTTCCGGAAGCGCGCGCACGCCGCCGAAGCCCGGCTCAAGGCGCTGGGCGCCAACGCCCCCGGCGACGCCACGGCCGAGGAGCGCGTCTCGGCGCTCGAGGCGGAGAACGCCAAGCTGCGGGCCCGGCTGGACGAAGCGGCAGGCAAGACCAAGGCGATGCTCGACCGGGCGCGCTTCCTGCGGCAACAGCACGTCATCGGAGGGGAGCTATGAGCGTGCATTCGACGCGGGTGCGGATCGTCGGGGAGGAGTACACGATCCGTTCCGAGGTGCCGCCGGACGTGACCCGGGCGATCGCCGAGCACGTGGACGCGGCCATCCGGAAGGTGCTGGAGAACCCCGCCATCACCGACCCCGGCAAGGCGGCCATCCTGGCCGCGATGAGCATCACGGACGAGCTGTTCAAGGAGCGTGCCAAGCAGGCCGAGGTGGCGGAGCGGATGCGCTCGCTGTCCGGGGAGCTGCGGCGCTGGCTACCCCCCGCCAAGCGCGTTGCGATTTAGCGGAGCCGCCCCTAGCTTGCGGGGTGAGTGGGCATAACGGCCCGTAGGTGCAAGTCCGCTCGGAAGTTAGCCCGTCCCAACCCGCCCCCTACGTCGGTGCCGGTTCGGACGGTCCAGCCCCCCGAGATGGACTCGCAACGGCGAGTCGCTGGTGCTCTCCCTCCGGACGCGGCTGCAGGCAGGGCCGCCTTGCGCATACGAGAGACAAATGACCGTGCCGTTGTACGTGACGATCGCCCTGGGCGTGTTGTTGGCCGTCGGGTTGCCGATCGTGTGGGTGCAGGGGAAGAAGTCTGGGCGCGCTGCCGAGGACGCCGCCCGCCGCGCCGCTGGCGAAGCCGCCGACCAAATCGCCAAGAAGATCGTCGCTGAGGCTGAGCGCGAGGCGGATGCCGCCCGCAAGCAGGCCGTCCTCTCCGGCAAGGAAGAGGTGATGAAGGTGCGCGAGGCCTGGGAACAGGAGGCCCGCAACCGGCGCGTCGAGATCGAGAAGGAAGAGAAGCGCGTCGCCGAGCGCGAACAGCAGGCGGACAAGAAGTTCGAGGTGGTCGACGGCAAGGAGAAGGAAGTCGCCCGCCGCGCCTCGGAAGTCGGCCGCCGCGAGAAGCAGCTCGAGGAGCGCCAGGCCGAGCTCGACCAGCTGATCGGCGAGGAACGCCGCCGGTTGGAGCAGTTGGCCGGCCTTTCGGCCAGCGAGGCCAAGGCCGAGCTGATCCGTCGCCTCGAGGAAGAAGCGCAGGCGGATTCCGCCAACCGCATCCGCGAGATCCGCGACAGCGCCAAGCGCAACGCCGACCGCGAGGCCAAGAAGATCGTGGCCCTCGCCGTGCAGCGCATCGCCGCCGAGCACACGGCCGAGATCACCGCCAGCGCCGTGGCGCTGCCGAAGGACGATATGAAGGGCCGCATCATCGGCCGCGAAGGGCGCAACATCCGCGCCTTCGAACTGGCCACGGGCGTGGACGTCATCATCGACGACACGCCGGATACGGTCGTCGTGAGCTGCTTTGACCCGGTGCGCCGCGAAGTCGCGCGCCTGGCGCTGGAAAAGCTGGTCGCCGACGGCCGCATCCACCCGGGCCGCATCGAGGAAGTCGTCGAGAAGGCGAAGAAGGAAGTGGACGCCGGCATCGTCGAGACGGGCGAGCAGGCGGCCTACGAGGTGGGCGTGCACGGCCTGCACCCGGAGCTGATCAAGCTCATCGGCCGGATGAAGTGGCGCACGAGCTATGGCCAGAACATCCTCGGGCACAGCAAGGAAGTGGCCTTCCTCGCCGGGATGATGGCGGCCGAGCTCGGCCTCGACGTGGCGATGGCCAAGCGCGGCGCGCTGCTGCACGACGTGGGCAAGGTGCTCACGCACGAGCACGAGGGCACGCACGTGCAACTGGGCGTGGAGGTGGCGACCAAGTACGGGGAGAACCCGATGGTCATCAACTGCATCGCCGCGCATCACGACGACGTGCCGCACGAGAGCGAGGTGTCGGTGCTGGTGCAGGCGGCCGACGCCATCAGCGGGTCGCGCCCCGGGGCGCGCCGCGAAGCCTTCGAGACCTACGTGAAGCGCCTGGAAGGGCTGGAGAAGATCGCGGCGAGCTACAAGGGCGTGGACCGCGTGTTTGCGATTCAGGCCGGCCGCGAGGTCCGCGTCATCGTGGACCCCGAGAACGTGGACGATGCCCGGATGGATTCACTCACCGAAGAGATCGCGCGCCGCGTCGAGTCCGAGCTGCAGTATCCTGGACAGATCAAGGTCGTGGCGATCCGCGAGAAGAGGAGCACCAACATTGCCCGCTGAACGCATCGATGGCGTCGCCATCGCCGCCAAGGTCCGCGCCAAGGTCGCCGAGGACGCCGCCGCCCTGAAGGCCAAGGGTGTCACGCCAGGCCTCACCGTCGTGCTCGTCGGCGACGATCCGGCTTCCGCCTTTTACGTGGGCGCCAAGGAGAAGGCCTGCAAGGAGGCAGGGATGAACGGCGAGACCATCCGGATGCCGGCGTCCACGCCGGAAGCCGAGCTGCTCGCCGTCATCGACCGCCTCAACGCGGACCCGGCCGTGCACGGCATCCTCGTGCAGATGCCGGTGCCCAAGCATATGGATCCGCAGAAGGTGATCCGCCGCATCAACCCGATGAAGGACGTGGACGGCTTTCATCCGGTGAACGCGGGCAAGGTGCTGATCGGCGACGCTGATGGCTTTGCGCCCTGCACGCCGGCGGGCGTGCAGGTGATGCTGAACGAGGCCGGCGTCGAGACCAGCGGCAAGGAAGCCGTGATCCTCGGCCGCAGCACGATCGTCGGCAAGCCGATGGCGGCGTTGCTCATCCAGAGCGGCAAGGGCGCCGACTGCACGGTGACAGTGTGCCACTCGCGCACCAAGAACCTGGCCGAGCACACGCGCCGTGCGGACATCCTCATCGCGGCGATCGGCAAGCCGGAGATGGTGACGGCCGATATGGTCAAGCCGGGCGCGGTGGTGATCGACGTGGGCATCAATCGCGTCGACGATCCGTCGGCCAAGAAGGGCTACCGCATCGTGGGCGACGTGAAGTTCGACGAAGTCGCCGAGAAGGCCTCGAAGATCACGCCGGTGCCGGGCGGGGTGGGGCCGATGACCATCGCGATGCTGCTGGCCAACACCGTGCGCGCCGCGACGCTCTCGCTCGAGGGCGCGCGCTGACGTGACGCACCCCGGCGCCACCGCCGCGGAGGCCCTGTCCGTCCTCGAGCTCACGAGTGCGGCCAAGGACCTCATCGAGGGCGGGTTTCCGCGCCTGTGGATCCGCGGCGAGGTGTCGGGCTTCAAGAGTTATTCCAGCGGCCACTGGTACTTCACGCTCAAGGACGCCGACGCGTCGGTGAGCGCGGTGGTGTGGAAGGGCGCGTCGTACAAGATCCCCGCCAAGCCGCGCGACGGCGACCAAGTCACGGCCTTTGGCCAGCTCACGGTGTATCCGGCGCGCGGGGCGATGCAGTTCGTGGTTTCGCAGATGCTGGCCGACGGCGAGGGCCTGTGGCAGCGGCAGTTCGACGAGACCAAGAAGAAGCTCGAGGCCGAGGGCTTGTTGGATCCGGCGCGCAAGCGCGCGCTGCCGCGGATGCCGCGCACGGTGGCGGTCATCACCTCCAGCGAGGGTGCAGCGCTGCGCGACGTGATCTCGGTGATCGGGCGCCGGCATCCCGGCGTGCACGTGACCGTGATCCCGGCGCTGGTGCAGGGCGAAGGCTCGGTGGAGTCCATCGTGGCGGCGCTCGAGCGCCTGGGGCGCTGGGTGGCCAGCAATCAGGCCGTGGACGGCATCCCGGTGCCCGACGTGGTGATCGTGGGGCGCGGCGGCGGCTCGCGCGAGGATCTCTGGTCATTCAACGACGAGCGCGTGGCGCGCGCCATCGCGGCCTGCCCGATCCCGACGATCTCGGCCGTGGGCCACGAGACGGACCTGAGCATCGCCGACTTGGTGGCCGACCTGCGCGCGGCCACGCCGTCGGTGGCGGCCGAGCACGCGGTGCCGCTGCTCGCCGAGTTGCGCGACCTGGTGCAGCAGTTGGCCGGGATGATGGCCGACGGGCTGCAGGACCGCGTGGAAGTCGGGCGGCGCGAGCTGCAGCGGTGCGGCGAGGGGCTGGCGCAGCGCGCGCAGTTGGTGAGCGAGCGCCGGCGAGCCCGCACCGAACGCATCGCGCAGCGCCTGGCGCAGGCGGCGCCGCGGGCGGTGGAACGTCGCCGCGCCGCGCTCGCGCGGCTGGGCGCGGGGCTCGAGGCACGCTCGCCGCTGGCGGTGTTCCAGCGGGGATTCGCCGTCGCCCGCGACGATTCGGGTGCAACTCTCGCGACCCGTGCCGCGTTCGTCCCCGGACGAGCCTTTGAACTGCTGGTGCAGGACGGCCGCATCCGTGCGACGACGGACGCGGTGCACGCCGATGCCCCCCATCTGCGGACGGACCCGTGACCTTCGAACAATCCCTCGCGCGGCTTGAGCAGATTGCCGCCGCGCTCGACCGCGACGACCTGCCGCTCGAAGACGCGCTCAAGCTCTTCGAGGAGGGCATCACGCGCCTGCGGGAGGCCAGCGCAGCGCTGGCCGACGCCGAGGGCAAGGTGCGCACCTTGATCGAACAGGCCGACGGCGTGTTCGGGACCAAGGAATGAGCGCTGGTGTCACCCCGATCGACTTCGCCTCCGACCGTGCCGCGGTGGCGCGGGCGTTGGAGGCGTTGGCCGCACGGTACCTTGGCGGCAAGGACGGCGCCGTCGCCGATGCCATCCGCTACGCCTTGCAGGGCGAGGGCAAGCGCCTGCGCGCGGTCTTGGTGATGGCCTCGCACCGCGCCGCGGGCGGGACGCTCGACGTGAGCGGCCTCGCCGCGGCCATCGAGGTGGTGCACGCGTACTCGCTGGTGCACGACGACCTGCCGTGTATGGACGACGACGATAGGCGTCGCGGCCGCCCGACGGTGCACAAGGTCTTCGGCGTTCCTGCCGCCACCTGCGCCGGGATGGCGATGGTGCCGCTGGCGGCGCGCGCGGCGATGGACGCCGCGATGGCCATCGGCCTGCGGCCCGAGCAGGGCGGTGAGATCGTGCGGGTGCTGATGCGCGCCTCTGGGGCCACCGGGATGATCGGCGGCCAACTGCTGGACCTCGAGGGTGAGGGCAGCGCGCTGGACCTGGCCCAATTGGAGCGCATTCACCGCTCCAAGACCGGCGCCCTCATCCAAGCTGCGATGACCATCGGCGGCGTGGCGGCCGGCGCATCGCGGGCGCTGCTCGGTGTCTTCGCCACCTATGGGGCGTCGGTGGGCCTGGCGTTCCAGATCGCCGACGACGTCCTCGACATCACGGCCACCACCGACCAGCTGGGCAAGACGGCCGGCAAGGACGTGGCCTACCAGAAGAGCACCTACCCGGCGCTCCTCGGCGTGGCGGGAGCCAAGGCGAGGGCGGAGGCGTTGGTCCAGGAGGCCTGCAAGGGCCTGCAGGACCACGGCGCCCTGACGCCCGAGCTGGAGTTCCTCGCCCGCTTCATCGTCGCCCGACGCTCCTGACACTGGCGCCACACTCGGCGACAGCCCAACCTACGGCACCCCCATTTCCTCCGTCCTCGTTCCACTATGAGCCTTCTGGACCGCGTGCAGGACCCCGCTGACCTCCGGCGGATGACCCCTGCGGAACTCACGACGCTCGCGCAGGAATTGCGCGAGTTCCTGATTTCGACCTGCTCGGTCACGGGCGGGCACATCGGGGCGGGGCTGGGCGTCGTCGAACTCACCATCGCGCTGCACACCGCCTTCAACACGCCGGACGACAAGCTGGTCTGGGACGTGGGGCACCAAGGCTACCCGCACAAGGTGCTGACCGGTCGCAAGGACCGGATGCACACGCTGCGTCAGGAGGGCGGGCTCTCCGGCTTCCTCAAGCGCAGCGAGAGCGAGTACGACACCTTCGGCGCCGGCCACGCGGCCACGTCGATCTCGGCCGCGCTCGGGATGGCCGCCGCGCGCGACCTCAAGGGCGGTGAGAACAAGGTCGTCGCCGTCATCGGCGACGGCTCGCTGGGGTCGGGGCTGGCCTACGAGGCCCTCAACAATGCCGGGCACTCGGACCGCGACTTCGTGGTCGTGCTCAACGACAACGAGATGAGCATCGCGCCCAACGTCGGCGCGATGCACAAGTACCTGACGCAGGTGCAGCGCAACCCGATCTACAACCGTCTGCGCAGCAAGATCGGCGACATCGTGGACCACGCGCCGGGTCCGTTCAAGGACGCCGGTTCGCTGCTGCGCCGTTGGGAAGAGTCGGTGAAGGCCTTCCTCACGCCGGGCGTGCTCTTCGAGGAACTCGGCTTCCGCTACTTCGGGCCCATCGACGGCCACGACATCCCGCAGCTGATCGAGACCTTCAAGGCGGTGCGCGAGTTCAAGGGCCCGCGCCTCGTGCACGTGATCACCAGCAAGGGCAAGGGATTCCCGGCAGGTGAGCACGGCGAGAAGTGGCACGCGCTGCCGCCCGGCCACGACCCGCAGACGGGCAAGCAGCTGAAGGCGGCCGCCGGCAATCCGAACTACACGGCCGTCTACGGCAAGGCGCTGAGCGAGCTCTTCGAGGAGTATCCCTCGGCCATCGCCATCACGGCGGCGATGCCCAGCGGCACTGGCACCGGCACGGTGGCCAAGGCGCACCCGACGAGGTTCTTTGACGTCGGCATCGCCGAGGGCCACGGCGTGACCTTCGCCGCCGGGATGGCGGCCGAGGGCATCAAGCCGGTGGTCACCATCTATTCGACGTTCCTGCAGCGCGGCTACGACAACATCATCCACGACGTGGCGATTCAGTCGCTGCCGGTGATGTTCTGTATGGACCGCGCCGGTCTCGTCGGTGAGGACGGCGAGACGCACGCCGGGCTGTATGACATCGCGTATATGCTGGCGGTGCCGCATATGGTGGTGACGGCACCGAAGGACGGCACCGAGTTCGTCTCGCTGCTGCGCAGCGGCCTCGCGCACACGGACGGTCCGTTCTGCGTGCGCTACCCGCGCGACGTCTCGCCGGACGTGCCGGTGCACGCTCGCGAGATCCCGGCGGCGCCGCTGGGGACCTGGGAAGTGCTCCGCAAGGGCGAGGAGTTCGCCATCCTTGCTGTCGGCACGATGGTGCAGGAGTCACTCAAGGCCGCTGAGACGCTGGCCGCCGAGGGCTTGTCGGTCAGCGTGGTCAACTGCCGCTACCTCAAGCCCTACGACCGCACCACGCTCACGGCGCTGCTCGCCACGCACCAGCAATTGCTGGTGGTGGAGGAGGGCACGGTGGTGAACGGCTTCGGCGCGTATATGGCATCGGTCGTGAGCGCGATGGATCCGTCGGTGCGCGTGCACGCGCACGGCGTGCCGGACCGCATCATCTACGCGGCCTCGCGCGCCAAGCAGTTGGCGCAGGTGGGGCTGGACGCCGCGGGCATCGCGGCGCGCGTGCGCGCGCTGCACGAATCCGGCGCGCTGGCGGGGTGACGATGCGACTCGGCGTCGTCGGGCATCGGGACTACGAGGGACTCGATACCATCCTCGGGTTCCTCGCCCGCGAGGCGTCGTCGCAGGGATTCACGTTGGCCTACGAGGCCGACCTCGCGGCGCTGGCACCGAAGGGCGCCCGGCTCGGGCACCCGAGCCAGGTCGACGCGCTCATCACGCTCGGCGGCGACGGCACGCTGATCCGCGCCGCGCGCTTCCTGGGCGGCGCGGCGGTGCCGATCTTCGGCGTCAACCTGGGCAAGCTCGGCTTCCTCACCACCTGCCAAGCCGAGGAGTTCCCCGACCAGTTCCTGCGCTTCCTGCGCGGGGAGCACAACGTGCAGCGCCGGATGGCGCTCGAGGCGCGCACCTGGACGCCCGACGGCAAGCTCGGGATCCAACTGCGCGCACTCAACGACGTAGTCGTGCACAAGGCGGGCTACGCGCGCGTCCTGCGGATGCGCCTCTCCGCCGACGACCAACCGATCGCGCGCCTCGCGGCCGACGGCATCGTCATCGCGACGCCGACGGGATCCACCGCGTACTCGCTCTCGGCCGGTGGGCCGGTGGTCGTGCCGACGATCGATTCGCTGCTCCTCACGCCGGTGGCGGCGCACACGCTGGCCATCCGCCCCACCATCCTGCCACCGGAAGTCACGGTGCACGTGGCGATGGAGGACGAGGACGACGAAGTGCTGCTCACGGCCGACGGCCAGGTCGGCATCGCCATTCCGCCGGGGCAGCGCCTCACCGTCGCGCGGAGCCGTCACCCGGTGCTGCTCGTGCGCTTCAGCGACGTCACGTTCTTCACGCGCCTGCGCAACAAGCTCGGGTGGGGCGGCGGCCCGCTCCGCGACGCCTGACGTGCTCACCGAACTGCGGATCCGCAACCTCGCCATCATCGAGGCGGTGACGCTACCCCTCGCGCCGGGCTTCAACGTGCTCAGCGGCGAGACCGGAGCGGGCAAGAGCATCATCGTCGGCGCGCTGGGCCTGCTCATCGGTGAGCGCGCCTCGAGCGACCTCGTGCGCAGCGGGGCGGAGAAGGCCACCGTCGAAGGCGTCTTCGACCTGCACGACCGCAGGGACCTGCTCGCGATGCTCGACGCGCGCGGCGTGGAATGCGAGGATGGCATCCTCGTGCTGAAGCGCGAGGTGGCCGCAGGCGCAGGCCGCGCCCGCGCGTGGGTGAACGGTTCGCCGGTCACGGCAGGCGTGCTGGCGGACGTCGGCCGCGCTCTGGTGAATCTGCACGGGCAGCACGAGGCGCAGGCCCTGCTCGAAGCCGACGCGCAGCGCCACATCCTCGATGCCTTCGGCGAGTCCGAGCGCGAAGTGGCTGCCGTGGCGGACGCCTGGCGCGACGCCGAGCAGGCGCGCCAGGCGGTGGACTCGCTGCGCGCGCGGCGTGACGAAGCCACCAAGCGTGCCGACTGGCTGGCGCACGTGGCCAAGGACATCGGCGAGGCCCAGTTGCAGGACGGCGAGACGGAGCGCCTCGACGACGAAGCGCGCCGCCTCACGCACGCCGAGGAGCTGCAGCAGCTGGTGGCCGAGCTGACGACTACGCTTGATAGTGACGGCGTCGCGATGCAGGCCCTCGGTCACCTGCAGAAGCCGCTGGCTGCGCTGCAGAAGATCGACCCCGGCACGGCGCGCCTGCAGGAACTCTACGACAACGCCTGGTACGCGCTCGAGGAACTGGCGCGCGAGGCCGAGGCCTACGCCGGTGGCGTGGAGCACGACCCGGCGCGGCTCGATGAAGTCGAGCGGCGCCGCGACTTGCTGTTCCGGCTGATGAAGAAGTACGGCGGCTCGCTGGAGGCCGTGCTGCGCACCGGACGCGAGGCGCGTACGGAGCTCGACCTGCTCGACACCGCATCGCTGGACCTGCGCGGCCTCGAGCAGCGGGTGACCGACGCGGAGGCGGCGCTGCAGCGCGCGTCGGCCGCACTCTCGGCAAAGCGCAAGAAGGCGGCCGAGGCGCTGGCGAAGGCGGTGGAGGCGCGGCTGCCCGACCTCGGGATGCCAGACGGCCGCTTCAGCGTGCAGCTTACGACGCGAGCCGAACCCGGGTCGCACGGGGCGGAGGACGTGGAGTTCCGCGTTGCGCTCAACCTGGGGCACGAGGCGCGCCCGCTGGCGCGCGTGGCGTCAGGCGGCGAGCTCGCCCGCGTGATGCTGGCGCTCAAGACCATCCTCGCGCGGCTCGACAACGTGCCGACGCTGATCTTCGACGAAGTGGACGCCGGCATCGGCGGGCGCACGGGCTTGATGGTCGGCGACGCGATGCGCGACGTGGCAGCGCACCATCAAGTCTTCGCCATCACCCACCTGCCGCAGATCGCGGCGCGGGCGCACCATCACATCGTCGTGCAGAAGGCCGCCAAGGGTGGCGTGACCACATCCGACGTGGGCGTGGTGGTGGAAGCGGCGCGTGTGGATGAAGTCGCGCGGATGCTCGGCGGCGATGCCGAGAGCGTGACGAGCCGCGAGCACGCGCGGGAATTGCTGGCCGTGGCCGCCGCCACCGGCTCCGCGCGCCCGGCGCGCGCGGCCGCTCAGCGCCCGAAGAGACGCGTGTAGAAACGCAGGGCGACGCGGTCTTCCCAACGCCGCGGCACGATGCCGCGCGTCGATCCGACCGACTGCTCGTGCGTGTACACCAGCTCCAGCGGCAGGCGTGCCCGTCCGCGTGACTCGGCGCCGAGCGTCGTGTACACCACGTGCCAGGCCCAGCGATGCTCGTTGCTGTTGCTCGGCGTCTGCATCGCGCCGTCGCCGCTGGGCACGGTGAGGCCGGCGGGGGCCACCAGCGAGGAACCGATCGCCCGCACCTCGTCCTCACCGCGGGTGCGGAAGCGCCACTCGCCGCCGAAGGTGAAGTAGTCGTTGAGCCGGTAGCGAGGTGCCAGACGCAGCTCCAGCATACTCGCCGGCGTGATCCGCACCGGAAGTTGGCGCTGCACCGGGATCAGGTCGTCCCCTTGGCGCGTCGGGATGCGGAGGACGCGCTCGTGCGCCGCGCCGAGCGCCCAGGCGACGGTCACGGTGGCCCAGAAGCGATCGTTCAGCAGCACGTCCGTGTAGGAGTGCAGCGCGATGGCGTCGTGCCCGCTGCCCGTGCCGAGATCGATTAAATTGTCCGGCAGGTCGAAGTTGCCGCCGCCGAGCCGATAGGTGACCGCGACGCTCTGGCGGAAGCCCAATCCGCTGATGGCTCGGCGCGCCGAGTCGCTCGGGTACGCGTCGAAGAGCGTGAGCGTCAGTCCGACATCTACGTCCCCAAGATCCTGCCGCGCCGCGCGCGTGAGCGGCCGTGCCGCGAAGCCGTCGCCCTCTTCTGCTGCCAGCAGGCGAGCGAGTTCGCCCGCCGTCACCGGCGTCTGCGCGCCCAGCGGCAGTCCCGTGGACGCGGTCACGTCGTTCACGCCCCAACGCGTGAAGTCAGTGCGCAATCCGTCACCGATACCGACGAACAGCGCTTCGAGGCCCGAGCCCGCAATCGGTACGTAGCGCTGGCCTTCGCCGAGCCCGTCGGCGCCGTAGATGTTGGTGAGCGCCGTGGCGAACTGCGCGCCGCGCTGGATGGCGGCGTCCACCAGCGCCGCCTCGGCGTTGATCGTCGCGCACTCGGGGAAGGCGCCGGGATCCCCGGCGCAGGCGTCGCGGCGTGATGTCAGCGAGGCGACGGCGTTCTGGTAGGCATCCACGACGGCGCGATTGCCGACGGCCACGCCGCTGCCGGTGAGCGTGGGATTGAGGCCTGCGGTCGCGCCTTCCGGGTTGAGCCGTAGCAGGGCCTCGGTCCGCGCGCGCACGAACGGCGCCTGCACGCGCAGCGCGAGGCGGTCCGTGACGCCGTACTCAAAACCCAGACGCGTGAAGGCCAGTCGCTGGCGCAGGTCCACCTTCGTTGACCCGAGGCTGGGCGTGAGGTTCGTGCTCACGAGCCCGCCGACCAGCCCGTTGAGTGCGCCGAGCGCGATCACGTTATTGGGCCCCAGCGGTACGGAGAGCCCCGCGCCGAGTTCCTGGGCTGCACCGTCGGCCCAGCGACCGCGCAGCAGCACGTTCTCGCCGCTGACGGTGGTCCGGAGCACGCCGCGGCGCGGAGTGGTGGCGTCCTGGCCTGCGCCGAGCACGTGTTGGGCTCCGGCGAGTCGGGGCGGGAGCGTGCTGGCGGCGAGGGCCGCGGCGAGAATAAGTAAGCGCATATGCGAGAGGTCGGGTAATTTACCCCGCGACCCCCAGAACCACCTATGAGTCCTGATTCCACACCGCTGGATCCTTCGCTCGCCCCCCTGCCGGCAGTGCCGTGGCAGGTCACCGGCAACCACTGGTTGGCGCTCCCGTGCATCCATCCACACGACGGCGCCATCCACGCCGTCGGCCTGCTGCACCGCGGGGCGCGCTCGGCGGTGGAGTTCGCCGGCCACGCGGGCTTCGCCGATGGCGAGGGGCCGGCGCTGGCGCGGCCGGTGATCCGCATCAACGGGGAGGTCGCCGAACTGGCGCGCGCAGGTATCGCCTGGGAACGCGCGCTGCACTGGCTGCCGACGTTCACGTCATCCGTCGGCGACCTGGTGGTGCGCGGGACGGTCTTCGCGCCCTTCGGGCAGGACGCCGACATCGCCGGCGCCGTGTACACGCTGGCCTTCGAGAACCGCGGCAAGCGCCCGGTGCAGCTCGAGGTGGGACTCGAAGGCGTGCTCGGTCACCGGCAACTCCGCGTGCGGACGCCGCGCGCCGCTGAGGACGCGCACCGCGTGCGCGAGGCCGCCAACGGCGTGGTCCTGCTCGATGGCGTAGCCGTGCCTGGCATCTGCGCACTGGCCTTGGCTGCCGACGGCGATGCCAGCGTATCCGTCACCGACGGTGCTGCGCCGAGCTTCAGCATCACGCGCGCGCTGACGCTCGGGGCGGGGGAGCGCACCGAGCAGGCGTTCTACATTGCCGCCGGTCCGGAGCGCGACGGCGCCGAGGCCACCGTCGGCGTAATGCGCCGTCGCGGCTGGCGGTCGCTGCTCACCGTCACCCGCGACACCCTGCGCCTGCTCGAGCAGTCCACCGGGATGGAATCGCTGGACGCACTCATCACGCGCAACCTGTGCTTCGCGTACTTCTTCGGCGTGGCCCGCGCGCTCGACGACGCGCAATTCTACCTCGTGCGCAGTCGCGCGCCGTGGTGCGCCTGGGGCGTGACCGTCCGCGACTGGGAGGCCTTGGCCTGGACCGTGCCGGCCGTGCAACTGGCGGACGCGCCGCTGGCGCGCGAGCTCATTCTCCGCGCCTGCGAGATCCACGGCTACGCACCGGGACGCGGCGTGCACTACCTCGACGGCACGCTCTTCGAACCGGGCTTCACGCTGGAGGGCTGCGCCTCGTACGCCGTCGCCACGGAGCGCTACATCCGCGAGACCGGTGACGATCAGATCGTCGAAGAACTCGTGCTGGCCGACACGCTCTACGCCACCAGCGACGAGCTCGCGGCGCGGCGTGATGAGAAGCACCCGCTCTACCACACCGAGGTGACGCTGGACCGACGTCCCGCCGCGCTGCCGTTCACGCTGCACGGCAACGCCGTAGTCGCCTACGCGCTGGACGCACTCAGCCGCACGCTTGATGAAGAGGCCGCGCGCGACGTCCAGGATGCCGCGGCGGTGCGCGCCGCGCTGCGACGCCACTTCGCCGTCGGGACCGAGTCCAAGTCCACGCTGGCCGCCGCCGCCGATCTCGGCGGGCGTCACGACCTTGAGGACGACAGCGTCGGTTCGGCGCTCTGGCTCCCGATGTGGGAGGCCGCCGACCGCAGCGATTCGCTGTATCGCCGCACCGCCAAGCGGCTCCCTGAGACCGACCGCCTCGTGCGCCGCATCGCGCGGCTACTCGGCCCCGACGCCGCAGAGACGCTGGAGTGGCTGCGCGTGGCGCCGCTGCACCAAGGGCTCGCGGCGGAATCGGTAGACGACGACGGCGAGGCGCGCTCGCACGGTGGCGATGCGGCGCTGAGCGGACTGTTGGCCTACACCGTCTGGTACACGGTGCACGCCTTCGGGATCAGGCCCTAAGCACGTCCGTCAGCGCATCGAGGCAGCGCTGGAGGCCCTCCACCGAGTGGTCGCCCATATGCCCGATGCGGATCGTGGAGTCCTGGAGCGGGCCGTAGCCGCGACCGATGATGAAGCCCTTCGCCTTGAGTGCCGCCACCACCGGCGCGGCCTCGCGGTCGGGTGGCAGTTGGAGGCAACTCACACTCGGACTGCGCGCGCCAGCGGGTGATTGGAACGCGAGGCCGATGCCCTCGGCGTTCCGTGCCGCGACCCACTGCTCGGTGGCCGCCTGCATCGCCGCGTGCCGCGCCCAGCGGGCCTCGATGCCTTCGGCGGTGATGGCGCGCAACTGCTCGTCGGCCGCGTAGAAGAGCGGAATCGCCGGCGTCGTTGGCGTGCCGCCGCGCAAGGCAGACTCCTCGTACTCCACCGGATCGAGGTAGCGCCCGCGCTCCGGCACCACGCCGGCCTGCAGGATGTACGCCTCGCTTGCCACGCCGAAGGCCAGTCCCGGCGGCAGCGCCAATGCCTTCTGCGAACCGGTGAACACGAAGTCCACGCCCCAGGCGTCCGTCTCGATCGGCGCGGCACCGAGACTCGTCACGGCATCGGCGAGCACCATCACGCCGTAGCGGTGTGCCAGTTCTGTCAGCGAGCGGAGGTCGGCAAGCGATCCGGCGCTGGTCTCCGAATGCACGAGCGTCATCGCCGCGTACGGCGTCTCGGCTAAGTGTTGCTTGACCAGCGCCAGCGGATGCGTCTCGCCCCACGGCACCGAGACGATCCGCGCGCGGCGGCCACAGCGCTGCGCCACGCGCGCGAAGCGCTCGGCGAAGGCACCGTTGACCAGGGAGAGGACCGGGCCCTCGGGCGCGCCGCGGATCGCCATCTCCATCATCGCCGTGGCCGAGGCGCTCACCGAGTACACGGGACGCGCCGTGCGGAACGCCAACTGCAGCGCCGCGCTCAGGCGCGCGTACAGGGCGATGAACTCCTCGCTACGGTGCGAGACCATCGGGCGGCACATCGCCTGCAGCACCTCCGGGCGCACTTCCGTGGGCCCGGGCAGGAAGAACGAGCCGTTCGCGATCGTGGGCACGGTCAGGAGCGTGCGAGCGCGAAGCCGAGTGCGGCGGCGCCGACCGAGGCGACGACGCTCAGCGTCGCGTACGCCACCGCGCGCAACGGCGCGCCGGCGTGAAACAGCGAGACCGTCTCCAGCGAGAACGTCGAGAAGGTCGTGAATCCGCCCAGCAGGCCTACGCCGAGGAAGGCACGGAGTGCAGGTGAGGCGTCGGGGCGGTCGAATCCGGCGCCGGCCAGCGCGCCGAGCGCCAGCGAACCCAGCACGTTGATGGCGAGTGTGCTCCACGGCAGCGTGCCCGCCGCCACTGGCAGGAGGCGGCCGACGGAAAAACGGAGCAGCGAACCGAAGGCGCCGCCGCCGGCGACGCCGAGGAGGATCGGGAGGGAGGGCACAGGGGAAATATGCAACCGACGCAGGCACCGAGCGGCACTCCCGCGACGCTGCTGACAGCACGCTGGCAGGAGGGGGTGGCGAGCCTTCTGGCACCACAACCACCTGTTTCAGGAGAGGAGATATGGAGACGCTGTGCATCGAAATGGCCCCGTTCACGCTCGCGCCCGGAACCTCGGAGGACCAACTCCTGGCGGCGTCGGATCGCCTGGAGCGCGAGTTCCTCGCGACCGCCGACGGATATCTGGGGCGCGCGCTGTCGCGGCTGCCGGACGGCCGATGGACCGACGTGGTGCTCTGGCGCTCGCGAGAGGCCGCGTACGCGGCAATGGGGCGAGTTCACGGCAGCGAGGCCTGCAACGCATACTTCGGGTGTATGGTCGCCGAGCACGCCGGCGCACCGGAGAACGGGGTGACGCTGCTCGCCGCGGCCCGGACATTCGGCGTGCTCCGCGGGCTCTGAACATCCACTCCCGTTGCGGAGGAAGAGTTGCGCCGTGCCGATCGACTGTACCGCATCACCGAGTACCTCCGCGGCCGTCGGCTCACGACGGCCGCCTGGTTGGCCTCGCGGCTGGGGGTGTCGGTGCGTACCGTGTATCGCGACGTGGCGGACCTCTCTGCGTCCGGTGTGCCGGTCGTCGGCGAGGCGGGGGTCGGCTATGCACTCGCGCGGCGAATGGACCTGCCCCCATTGATGTTCACCCGCGACGAGTTGGAGGCGCTGGCGCTGGGCCTGCGCTTCACGCAGGCCGCCGCCGACGCGCCGATGCGAAGTGCCGCGGAGCGGGCCCAGGCCAAGATTCGCGCGGCGGTGCCGCGGGACCTCGCCGAGCGGATGCGCGAGACGCCGGCATTCGTCACGCGGCGCGACCCCGCGGTCTCGGCGCGACTGGCCGAGCTTCTCGCGGCGGTGGACGGCAGGCGGGTGCTGCGCCTCGATTACGCCGATGCCAAGGGTGCCGTCACGCGGCGGAACGTGTGGCCCTTGGCCGCATTGTGCAGTGCGCTCGCGTGGACGGTGGTCGCGTGGTGTGAGCTCCGCGCGGCCTTTCGCGCCTTCCGCCTGGATCGGATTCGCAGCCTGACCCCGCTCGCACGCAGCTATCCCGTACAGCCGGGGCGCACGCTCCAGGACTACTTCAACCGGATGCACGACGAGTATGGCCTCGCGCCGACCGACTTCGACCCCGAACGCTGAGCGCTCCGCGCCGGGGTATGGCGGCCGCTTCGTGGCGCCGCTGTTCCGCTGGAGCGAAGGCAAGGGCGCCTGGTACTTCGTCCGCGTGCCGGACCGCCTCGCACCGTCCTCGACCCACGGCTGGGGCCGTGCCCCGGTCACCGCGACCGTCGACGGCAGGACCTGGGAGACGAGCGTCTGGCGCGAGAAGTCCGGACGCACGCTGCTCGCCGTGCCCAAGCATATCCGGGGCGCCAAGGACGACGGCGATCGCGTGACGGTGACGCTGCGGTACGCGGCGCTCTAGCGCCGCATACCGCAGGGTTCACTCGATATAGAGCGAGTACGCCCCGCGCTCGCCGGCCCGGAACGACGTCGCGCCGACGTAATAGGTCCCGGGCACGAGCTTGACCGTCAGCCACGAGTCCGTGGCCTCGCCGCCGTCGTCATCGTCCGCGACGAGCACGTCCCACTCGTCGAAGAGCATCAGATAGGCGTCGAAGTCGTAGGACTCCATATAGAAATCCACCCACGTCGTGTGGTACACGCGCAGCTCGTAGTAGTCCACATAGCTCTGCGTGCCGTCATCCGTGGTGCAGTCCCAGGCGGTGAGCGCCGCGTGGGTCGTGGAGGGGCGCTGCACCCAGCGCGCGCGGCAGTCCGGCCCCTCGTCGACGATGACGGTCGACGGGCCGGTGAGGTCCACGCAGGCTGCGACCAGCGGCAGGGCGAGCGTGGCAAGAAAGGCGCGGAGTCGGGTGGCGGCACGCATCGGAGCGATCCTCCCCTTGGGGATGAAGTCGACTGCTCCGTGCTGCTAACCCCACCTGCGGGAAAGGTCCCTGGGGTTCCCGGGTTCCCGCGGCGGCCAATCCCGAGGGACGGGGCACCGCAATGCCGGGGGTGGGAATCGAACCCACACGGGGGTTGCCCCCCAAGGGATTTTAAGTCCCTCGCGTCTCGCCAATTTCGCCACCCCGGCAACGCAAGACGGGAGCGGCCCCGGAGGGCGCTCCCGTCAGTCCTGCGCTCGATGCTCAGAGCGGGAAACGGGACTCGAACCCGCGACCCCAACCTTGGCAAGGTTGTGCTCTACCAACTGAGCTATTCCCGCGTGCTGAACAGAATAGCCAGTGCGGGCGCAGGCTACAAGTCGCGTCAGAGGTACCGCGCCACCGACATCCCGACGGCGGCAAACGCCAGTAGCCAGATTGCCGAGGCCGAGGCCAGCCCGGCGCGCCGCTGGAGCTTGCCCAACTGCGCGCGGGTTCGCGCCGCGTCCTCCTCCGACATTCCGGGCAACTGCGCGGCCAGGCCCGCCGCCTTGAGGCCGGCCGGACGGGCAATCGCGAGCGCGACCAAGAATGCGACGATGCTCGCCAGCCCGGCGGCCGCATATGTGTGCCCCATCCGCGTGTGGAAGTAATGCGCCGAGAACCCGCCCGAGACGATCCACATCAGCCGGATGCCGCTGAGCATCGTCGCGACGGCGACCAAGGGCAGCACGGTGAACAGCTTCCGGCGCTGCATCTCGGCGAGGATCGGGCCGGCGGCCGGGCCGGCCTTGGCGAGGGCTGGCGTGATGAACAGCGCCGCATAGATGCCGCCGCCGGCCCAGAAGATGCCGCCGCAGACGTGGACGAGCCGCAGGACCAGCAGTTCGATGGACATTGTCTCGGGGGGAGGGGTGTGCTCTGCAAGAGTGGCGCAACAAAGAGTAACTTTGGGCGTCTATGACCGCATCTGCCGACGTCGTCGCGCTCGCCGCCGAACTGCTCGCCATCCCCTCTACTACCCGCGACGAAGGCGCGGCGGTGGACTTCGTGGCGCGCTGGCTGGTGGCCCGCGACTGGAACGTCACGGTGCAGGAAGTCACGCCCGGGCGCGGCAACATCTGGGCGTCGCGCAAGGGCGGGGGCGTCACGCTCTCCACGCACCTGGACACGGTGCCGCCCTACGTGCCGCCGCGCCGCGAGGACGGCCGGCTCTACGGCCGCGGCGCCTGCGACGCCAAGGGCATCGCCGCCGCGATGATGGTCGCCGCCGACCGTCTCGTCGCTGCGGGCGAGGAGCGCGTGGACCTGCTCTTCGTCGTCGGCGAGGAGCGCGGCTCCGACGGCGCGCGCCTCGCCAACCAACTGCCGGCCACCTCGAAGTGGCTGATCAACGGCGAGCCCACCGAGTCGGTGCTCGCCTCGGGCTGCAAGGGCGCGCTGCGCGTCATCGTGCGCACCACGGGGCGCGAGGCCCACTCCGCCTACGCGCACCTCGGCCAGAGCGCCATCACGCCGATGCTCGAACTGCTGCAGGAACTTCCCCAGCTCAAGCTGCCGGCAGACCCCGTCCTCGGTCCCAGCACCGTGAACGTCGGCATCATCCGCGGCGGCACGGAGGCGAACATCGTCCCCGGCGCCTGCGAAGCCGAGATGATGGTGCGCCTCGTCGGCGACGTCGCCGAGGTCAAGAAGATCCTCAAGCCCTGGGCCAAGGGACGTGCCGAACTCGAGTTCGGCTCGCACATTCCGGCGCAGCACTTTCACACCGTGCCCGGTTTCGACACCGCCCCGATGGCCTACACCAGCGACATCCCTCTGCTCGGCAACTGGGGCACGCCGCTGCTCTTCGGTCCCGGCTCCATCCACGTGGCGCACACGCCGGAGGAGCACATTGAGGAAGCGGAGTTGAAGCAAAGTGTTGAGAGCTACGTGAAGCTGGTGAAGCACTTACTCGACGGATGACGAATGACGGACGCGTGATACGCGAACGCGTCAGCCTCGTCGCGCCTGTCTAGCATCCGTCATCCGTCATCCGTCCGTACTCAAGTCTCCCGTCTCAAGTCTCCTGTCTCAACCGTGTCCGATCCCAGACTCCCCGTTGCCATCCTTGGCGCCACCGGCGCCGTCGGCCAGACCTTCGTCCGGTTGCTGGCCGGCCATCCGTGGTTCCGCCTGGCCGAGGTCGCGGCCTCGGACCGCTCGGCGGGCAAGCGCTATGAGGATGCGACGAAGTGGATCGAGGGCACGATGCCGGCGGAGGTCAAGGACCTCGTCGTTACCACTTGCGACCCCGCCGAGGTGAAGTCGAAGGTCGTGTTCTCGGCGATGGATGCCGTCGCGGCGGAGACGGTGGAGCCGGCCTTCGCGGCGGCGGGACGCTTCGTGCTCAGCAACACCAAGACCTTCCGGATGACCGAGGACGTCCCCCTCGTCATCCCAGAGGTGAACGCCAACCACCTCGCGTTGCTCGACGCGCAGCGGGCCCGCGGCTGGAGCGGCGGCGTCGTCACCAACGCCAACTGCGCTGCCATCGCCGCGACGATGGCGCTGGCGCCGCTGCACGAGCGCTTCGGCCTCACCGAGCTCTTCATCGCGACGATGCAGGCGGTGAGCGGGGCGGGGTACCCGGGCGTGCCGTCGCTGGACATCCTCGGCAACGTCATCCCCTACATCGGCGGCGACGAAGAGGGCAAGATCGAGCGCGAGATGCAGAAGATGCTCGGCACCCTCGAAGGCACGCGCATCGCCGAGGCGCCGTTCGTGGTGAGCGCGCACGCCAACCGCGTGCCGGTCGAGCACGGCCACACGGTGGTGATGTCGGCCAAGTTCCGGCAGAAGCCGAGCCCCAGCGAAGCCATCGCGGTGATCCGCAATTGGCAGGGCGAGGTGGCATCGCTCAGGCTGCCGAGTTCCCCAGCGCGTCCACTGGTGCTCGCCGAGCAGCCGGACCGACCGCAGCCGCGCCGCGACGTCCAGCTCGGCAACGGGATGACCGTCACCGTCGGCCGCGTGCGCGAAGATGCGATCTTCCATCTCAAGCTCGTCGCGATGGGCCACAACACCATCCGCGGCGCCGCGGGCGGCGCGGTGCTCAACGCCGAAGTGCTCGCGACCACCGGGCGCTTGGGCTGGACCCCGCCAGGCCGCCGATGATTGTCTGCAAGTTCGGCGGGACCTCGGTCGGCGACGCCGGCGCCATCGCGCGCACGGTGGGCATCGTGCGCAGCAAGCTGGAGCGCGAGCCCGTGGTAGTGGTCTCGGCGCTGGCCGGCACGACGAACCGCTTGATTGAACTCGCCGAGCAGGCGGCCAAGGGCGAACTCATCGTCGCGCTGGCGATCTGCGAAGAACTGCGCACGCGGCACCTCGAGACCATCGCCGAACTCCTCGGCGGCGACGCGGCGCACGATGACGTGGCGGCCGAGACGGCCGCGATGTTCGACGAACTCGCGCACCTCGCCGAGGCGCTCTCGGTGCTCGGTGACCTGACGCCGCGCTCGCACGACGCCGTCGCATCGATGGGCGAGCGCCTCTCGGCGCCGATCGTCGCCGCTGCGATGGCGAAGGCAGGCATACCCGCGGTGTACGTGGATGCCCGCCGCGTGATGGTCACCAGCGAGGACTTCGGCCGCGCCGAGCCGCTGGCTGACGACATCGCCATCGCCTGCCGCGCGACCATCGCGCCGCTGTTGCGCGAGGGCAAGGTGCCGGTGCTCGGCGGGTACATCGGCGCCACGCGCGCCGGCGTCACCAGCACGCTGGGTCGCGGCGGCTCCGACTACTCGGCCTCGCTCTTCGGCGCGGCGATGGAAGCCGAGGCCATCGAGATCTGGACCGACGTGGACGGGATGCTCACCGCCGACCCGCGCGTCGTGAGCGGCGCGCAGCTCATCGGGCACATCCGCTTCGACGAAGCCGCTGAGCTCGCGAACTTCGGTGCCAAGGTGCTGCACCCCAACACCATCGCGCCGGCCGTGCGCCGGGGCATCCCGGTGTTCGTGTTCAACTCGCACAAGCCGCAGGGCACCGGGACACGCATCACCTTCGACGCGCCGCGCACGCCCGTGCGCGCCATCGCCGGCAAGACGCGCACGGTGGTCGTGAAGATCCGTTCGCCACGAATGCTCGCCACCCCCGGCGCGCTGCGAAAGATCTTCGAGGTCTTCGAGCGCAACCGCACGTCGGTGGACGTGGTCGCGACCTCCGAGGTGAGCGTCAGCGTGACCGTCGACGACGACCAGCATCTCGACGCCGTCGTCGCACAGCTCAGCGCCTTCGGCGACGTGGCGGTGGAGCGCCAGCGCGGCATCGTGGCACTCGTCGGCGCCGGACTCGGCGAACACACCGCCACGATGGCCCGCGCCCTTTCCGCGCTCGGCGACCTGCGCTTGCATATGGTCTCGCTCTCGGCCACTGGCATCAACCTCACCCTCATCGTGGACGGCGACCAAGTGAACGAAGCGATGCGTCGCCTGCACGCGGCCTTCTTCGGCGGAGCGGCCTGATGACCAAGCTGGCGATCCTCGGGACGGGGAAGATGGGAGCATTGCTCGCCCAGCTTGCCCCGGCGCAGGGCTTCACTGTGGTGGCGCAGCTCGGCGAGACCGAGACGCGCCAGGGCCTCAGCGCGGCGCTGCTCGCCGGCGCGCAGGTGGCAATCGAGTTCACGGTCCCGACGGCGGCGGCCGGGCTCGTGCGTGCCTGCGCCGACCTTGGGGTTCCGGTTGTCAGCGGCACCACCGGCTGGGACGCCGAGCGCGCGACGGTCGAGACCTTCGTACGCAGCTCGCGCGGCGCGCTGCTCTGGGCGCCCAACTTCGCGCTGGGAGTGCATCTCTTTGCGAAGGTGGTGGAGGAGGCCGCACGACGCTTCGCCAACGAGCGCGCCGGCTTCGATGCACACTTGGTGGAGACGCATCACGCCAAGAAGCTCGACGCCCCGAGTGGCACCGCGCGGATGCTCGCGACCGTCGCGTCGCGCGCCCGCGGCAAGGACGTGCCGGTGACCAGCATCCGCACCGGGCAGGTGCCGGGCACGCACGAGTTCGTCTTTGACGCCGCCTTCGAGCAGGTGCGCGTGGTCCACGAGGCCCGCGACCGACGCGTGTTCGCGTCCGGCGCACTCGCCGCCGCGGCCTGGCTCGTCGGCAAGCGCGGCGTCTTCACGCTGGATGACTTCCTGGGAGACGTGATCCGATGACCGTAGCGCTCCGTGGCGCGATCACCGCGCTGGTCACCCCGTTCAACGCCGACGGCTCGCTGGACGAAGCGGCGCTGGCGAAGCTCGTTGAATGGCAGATCGCCGAAGGCATCCACGGGCTCGTCCCGGTCGGGTCCACCGGCGAAGCCGTCACGCTCTCCCTCGCCGAGCGCGAACGCGTCGTGCGGATCGTCGCCGAGGCGGCCAAGGGCCGCGTGCCGGTGATCGCCGGCGCCGGCTCCAACGACACCGCTGCCGCCATCGAGGCCTCGAAGGTGCTGGGCAAGGCCGGCGCCACGCACCTGCTGCACGTCTCGCCGATGTACAACAAGCCGCCCCAGCGGGGCATCGTCGCGCACTTCACCGCCGTCGCCGACGCCTCGCCGCTGCCGATCGTGCTCTACAACGTGCCCGGCCGCACCGGCAGCAATATGACCGCCGAGACGACCCTGGCTCTCGCCGAGCACGCCAACATCTGCGCAGTGAAGGAAGCCAGCGGCAACACCGGGCAGATCGACGCCATCCTCCGCGGACGCCCCGAAGGCTTCGGCGTGCTCAGCGGTGATGACGGCCTCACGCTGGCCGTGATGGCAGCCGGCGGCGACGGCGTGATCTCGGTGATCTCCAACGCCGTGCCGAAGCTCTGCGCGCAGCTCACCGACGCACTGGCCGCCAGCGACCTCAAGACCGCCAGCCTCATTCATCACCGGCTCGCGCCGCTGGTGGACGCCGCGTTCATCGAGAGCAATCCGATCCCGATGAAAGCCGCGCTGGCGATGATGGGCAAGATGCGCAACGTGCTCCGCCTCCCGCTGGTCCCGCTCGACGCCAAGCACGAGGCGCGGATGTCCGCCGCGCTGCGCATCGCGGGGGTGGCGCTGTGACGCTCAAGCTCACGCCGGAGCAGTTGGAGCAGCAGGTCGAGCGGCTCTTCCCGCTCGCCGCCGAGAAGCTGCCGCCAGAGACGGAGGCCGTGGTCGAGGCACTGCTCGAGGCGCTGGAGGCAGGCACCGTCCGCTCGGCCGTCAAGGACAAGAAGGGGAACTGGAAGGCCGTGCCCTGGGTGAAGCGCGGCATCCTGCTCGGCTTCCGCTCCGGGCGCGTCGTCGAGATGTCCGGCAAGGATTCACCGTTCCAGTTCTTCGACAAGCACACCTATCCGCCGCAGAAGCTCACGCTCTCGCGCGGCGTGCGTCTCGTGCCCGGCGGCTCGTCGGTGCGGCGCGGGGCCCACATCGCGTCCGGCGTGGTCTGTATGCCGCCGATGTACATCAACGTGGGCGCCTACGTCGGCGCCGGCACGATGGTCGATTCGCACGCGCTGGTCGGCTCCTGCGCGCAGATCGGCGAGCGCGTGCACTTGAGCGCTGCCGCGCAGGTGGGCGGCGTGCTCGAGCCGGTGAACGCATCCCCGGTGGTCATCGAGGACGACGTGATCGTCGGCGGCAACTGCGGCGTCTACGAAGGCACCGTCGTGCGCGAGAAGGCCGTGCTCGCCGCCGGCGTCGTGCTCACGCGCGGCACGCCGGTGTTCGACTTGGTGAACGAGGAGGTGCTTCGTGGCTCGGCCGATGCGCCGCTGGTGATCCCGGCGGGCGCCGTCGTCGTGCCCGGTGCGCGCGCCGTGAAGGGCGGCTTCGCCGCCAAGCAGGGGCTCTCCGTGCAGACGCCGCTGATCGTGAAGTACCGGGACGAGAAGACCGACCTCGCGACCGCGCTCGAGTCCTGGCTCCGCTAGGATGACGCGCGCGGCGAATCGTTCTGCTGCACTCCGGGTTCCCGGCGACAAGTCCATCTCCCACCGCGCGCTGATGCTCGCGGCGCTGGGCCGCGGCCCCTCGCGGTTGCGCGGGTTGCTGCAGAGCGCCGACATCGAGTCCACCGCGCAGGTACTCCGCGACCTCGGCGTCAACATCCCCGCGCTCGACGACGCGGAGGTGATCGTCGAAGGCCAGGGACTGCGCGGCCTGCGCGCACCCGCCGGGCCTCTCGACTGCGGCAACTCCGGCACGACGGCACGGATGATGGCTGGCATCGTCGCCGGCGCGGGACTTTCGGCGACCTTCACCGGGGATGCATCACTCAGCCGCCGGCCGATGCGTCGCGTGGCCGCCCCGCTGCAGGCGATGGGAGCCAGCGTCACGCTCCCCGAGCACGGTGGCCTGCCGATGACGCTCGGCGGCGGCGCGCTGCGCGGCATCACGTGGCGGCCCGAAGTCGCCAGTGCGCAAATCAAGAGCGCAGTGCTATTGGCCGGCTTGGTCGCGGACGTGCCCGTGGAGGTGGAGGAACCCGCCGCCACCCGCGACCACACCGAACGGATGCTCCGCGCGCGCGGCGTGGACCTGCGCGTCGAAGGCCTCAGCGTCGCGCTCAACCCGCGAGCGCGTCTCGATGCCTGCGACGTGGACATCCCGGGCGATCCCTCATCGGCCGCGTTCGTCGCCGGCCTCGCCGCGATGGGTGGCGTCCGTGGCGGCGCGCTGCGGGCCGAGAACGTGGGGATCAACCCTGCGCGGCTCGGCGGCTTCCGCGCGCTCCGCCGGATTGGCGCTGTCATCGAGCACGAAGACGTCACCGACCAAGGCGGGGAACCCGTGGCGACCCTCGTCTGCTCCGCGGCCACGCTGCGCGGCATCATCATCGCACCCGAGGAGATCCCCGGCCTCATCGACGAGCTGCCGCTGCTCGCCGCCGTCGCGGCCCGCGCCGAAGGCGAGACGCGCGTCACCGGTGCCGAGGAGCTGCGAGTGAAGGAGAGCGATCGCATCGCCGCGATGGTCGCGGGTCTCCGCGCCGTTGGCGCCGACGCCGAGGAGCTGCCCGACGGCTTCGTGGTGCGCGGCAGCGACCGCCCTCTGCGCGGGCGCGTGGTCACGCACGGGGATCACCGCATCGCGATGGCCTTCGGCGTCCTCGGCGCCTTGCCGGGCAATGCCATTGAAGTCGATGACCCTTCGTGCTGCGCCGTCAGTTGGCCAAGTTTCTGGGATGACCTCCGCGCCCTCACCCGTGACTGAGCGCCGCCGACCGCTGGTGGTGGCCATCGACGGCCCCGCCGCTTCCGGCAAGAGCTCGACCGCCAAGTGGGTGGCGCGGGAGCTCGGCCTCCGGCACGTGGACTCGGGTTCGCTCTACCGTGCTGCAACCGCCGCGGCGCTGCGCAGCGGCCGCGCGCCGGAGACTTGGCTCGAGCGGGACGTGCTCGCCGCAGCCCAGCCGCTGCACCTCGTGCCGGCCGAGACCACCTTCCACCCGTACCTCGGCGACGAGGACCTCGAAGCCGAGATCCGTGGCAAGGAAGTCACAGCCAACGTGAGCCTCGTGGCGCGGATGCCGGCCGTGCGCACGTGGGTGAACGCGCAGGTGCGCGCCGCCGCCGAGGGACATCCCATCGTGGTGGACGGCCGCGATATGGGCACCGCCGTGTTCCCGCAGGCGCGAGTGAAGGTCTTCCTCGTCGCTGACCCCTGGGAACGCGCGCGGCGCCGCCTCGTGCAGCGCCTGCAGCGGGCGCCCGATGACGCCGAGATCGCCGCCGAGGTCGAGGCGCTGGTGCAGCGTGACCTCAAGGACGAGGCGCAGACCCAGCAGGCCAAGGACGCCGTGCTCATCGACACCACCTTCCTCACGCAGGAAGAGCAGGTGCAGCGCATCGTCGCGCTGGCCCGCCAGGCGCTGAAGGGCGCGCCTTAGGCGATCTCTTCGCGGTTCAGCTCGATGTCGTGCCGCCGCAGCCAGCCCGAGTACAGCGAGTCCTTCTCGTAGCGGCGCATCACCGCCTTCGTCACGACGACGGCGAGCATCAGCGGCATCACCAGCTCGAAGTCGTGCGTCATCTCGAACACCAGCAGGATGCCGGTGATAGGTGCGCCCGTCGCGCCGGCGACCATCGCACCCATTCCGGCGAGGGCGTACAGCGCCGGGTCCACCTGCGCGCCGGGCAGGGCATTCTGGGCGAGCACGCCGAAGGCGCCGCCTGTC
Source organism: Gemmatimonadaceae bacterium (assembly GCA_019637355.1). Classification (NCBI taxonomy): domain Bacteria; kingdom Pseudomonadati; phylum Gemmatimonadota; class Gemmatimonadia; order Gemmatimonadales; family Gemmatimonadaceae; species Gemmatimonadaceae bacterium. Next base: position 1,255,980 of record JAHBVT010000001.1, read on the forward strand.
GTCGCGCCCACGAAGAGGGCAGGGGTGAACACACCGCCCGAGCCGCCGGTGTTCAGCGTCAGCGACGTGGCGACGATCTTGGCGATCGCGAGTCCGAACAGCGTCCACCACGGCATCCGGCCGAACAGGTCCAGCGGCGCCGAGAGGTGTCCGTCGCTGGCCACGGCGCCTTGGGTCACGAAGACGATGATGCCCACCAGTGCGCCGCCCAGCCACGGGAGCCACTTGGCGCTGATGCGCCCGCTGCGGACGAAGGCGTCCACGCCGAAGTAGGTGCGCACGAAGAGCGTGCCCATCAGCGCGCAGACCACCCCGAGGGCGGGCAGCAGCAGGCCAATCTCCCAGCCACCGAGCTCGCCGAGTTCGCCGGGCACCGGAAACGCCGGCCCCGAGCCGAAGATGCCGCGCGCCACGACGGCGGCCACCACCGCCGCGACCACCACCGGCGAGAAGTAGCCGCCCGCGAAGGTGCCGAGGATCTCCTCGAGCGCGAAGAACGCCCCGGCCAGCGGCGCGTTGAATGCGGCGGCGATGGCACCGGCCGCGCCGCAGGCCACGAGGACGCGCAGCCGGCCCGGCTTGAAGCGGAACATCCGCCCCAGCCAGGAGCCCAGCGTCGCGCCGATTACCACCACCGGGCCCTCGGCGCCCGCCGAACCGCCGCCGCCGATGGTGATGGCACTGGCCAAGGTGCGGCCCAGGGCCGGGCGCGGCGCGATCCGTCCGCCGCGGTGCTCCACCGCGGCTTGGATGTCCGGCACGTTCAGGCCGTCGTGCCCGCGGCCGATGACGCGCACCGTCCACGACGCCGTCGCGAAGGTGACGGCTGTGAGTAGGGGGCGGAAGGCCAGCAGCCCCAGCTCGGGCAGCACGAGGGCCGGCCAGACGACAAACGCCGAGTGGGCCAGCGCGATGCCCTTGTAGAAGGCCAGCACCCCAAGCGCCGCGCCAATGCCGATGATCACCGCGAAGGCGACGAGGGTGGGTTCTGTGCCGAGGCGCAGGGCGGTGAAGCGCCCCACCAGATAGTCGCGGCCCCCGCGCAGGGCGTGGAGCAGGCGCCGGCGACCCCGGCGCACCTGCGTCCTGACGACCCGGATGGACCGGCTCGACCGCCGCGCCGGAGGCCGCGCGTCGTCGGGGGGTGGGACGTTCATTCCGCGCAGAATCTAACCCCTTACACGGCAACGCGTTTGCCTTGACCTTCCGTCTTCCGTCTTGTAGCTTCAAAGGCTGTCCGGAAATCCCGGCCAGTGCGTACCCACTTAATCCTCGTCCGCGGCGAGCCGAACCCCCGCGTGTGGAGATGTCGCAATGACTGCCGTCGAACCCGAAACGCTGACCCCTGAGGAAATCGCGCGCCAGAAGCGCGATGCCCAGCGCGCGCAGCTCCGCCCCCTCGCCAACCGCCGCCCCGAGCTCTACGACGAAGACGAACTGTCGTCGGATGAGTTCGAAGCGATGATGGAGATGTACAACGGGACCCTCGCCTCCATCGAAGAAGGCGAGATCGTCAAGTCCCGTGTGCTCGAGATCCGCGAGAACCTCGTCGTCCTCGACATTGGATTTAAGTCCGAAGGCACGATCCCGCTCGAAGAGTTCAAGGATATGCCCGAGCTCAAGGTCGGGGACGAAGTCGAAGTCCTCCTTGAGCACCTCGAAGATTCCGAGGGCTCGGTCGTCCTGTCGAAGAAGAAGGCCGACTTTATGCGCGTGTGGGAGCGTATCCGCGTCGCGTACGAGTCCGACCAGCCGGTGACCGGCACGCTCGTCAAGAAGATCAAGGGCGGTGTGGTCGTCGACCTGATGGGCGTCGACGCCTTCCTCCCGGGGTCGCAGATCGCGCTGCGGCGCGTCCCGAACATCGACGAGCTCCTCGGCCAGACCTACGAGTTCAAGATCATCAAGCTCAACAAGCGCCGCCGCAACATCGTCGTGTCTCGCCGCGTCATCCTCGAGACCGAGCGGGCCGGCAAGCGCGAGAAGCTGATGAAGGAGCTCAACAAGGACCAGGTGCGGAAGGGCGTGGTCAAGAACATCACGGACTTCGGCGCCTTCATCGACCTCGGCGGCGTGGACGGCCTGCTCCACATCACCGATATGTCCTGGGGCCGCATCTCGCACCCCAGCGAGATGGTCCAGATCGGGATGGAGCTCGAGGTCAAGGTGCTCGACATCGATTGGGAGCGCGAGCGCATCTCGCTCGGCCTCAAGCAGCTCCAGGCCTACCCGTGGAAGGACGTGGCCGACAAGTTCCCCGTCGGCACGCGCGTCAACGGCAAGGTCGTCAGCATCACCAACTACGGCGCCTTCATCGAGCTCGAGCCGGGCATCGAGGGCCTCGTGCACATCTCCGAGATGAGCTGGACGCGCAACGTCCGCCATCCCTCGAAGCTCGTCAGCATCGGCGAGGCCATCGAGGCCGTGGTGCTCAAGGTCGATTCCGCCGAGGAGAAGATCTCGCTCGGGATGAAGCAGACCGAGCAGGATCCGTGGATGGTGCTGCCGCTCAAGTACCCCGTCGGCACGCGCCTCAACGGCAAGGTCCGCAACCTGACCTCGTTCGGCGCCTTCGTCGAGATCGAGCCGGGCATCGACGGCCTCATCCACATCTCCGATATGTCCTGGACCAAGCGCGTCCAGCACCCGTCGGAGGTCGTGAAGAAGGGCGACGCGGTGGACGTGGTCATCCTCAACATCGACGCCGAGAACAAGCGCATCTCGCTCGGCCTCAAGCAGGCGTCTGAGGATCCGTGGCTGCGCATCGGCGAGACGCTGCCGGTCGGCACCGAGCTCCCGGGCAAGGTCGCCCGCCTGATGGACAAGGGCGTCGTCGTGGACATCGGCAACGACATCGAAGGCTTCGTGCCGCTCTCGCACCTCAACCTCACCGGCCAGCAGGTCAACAGCTCTGCTGACGTGGCGTGGGAAGGGATGGCGATGAACGTGCGCATCCTCGAGGTCGATCCGATCCACCGTCGCATCGTGCTTGGCGTCGTCGACATTCCGGCGGGGCAGGAGCGCCCGGCGGAGCCGTCGAAGGTGCACACGGAAGATGAGGATAACATCCCGATTCCGGCGGATCTTGATGCCGTTGCCGACGAGGAGTAAGTCCTCGGCGTGGACGGATGACGGATGACGGATGCAAACGGCGCCCCGGTCGAGCGATGCTCGGCCGGGGCGTTGTGCGTTCGGCCGCTCGCTGGAGGCGGGCCCGCGCGATAACTTCGTGGGCGTGACCATCCGCGCCCGAGTCGCCTGAGTGCTGAACGATCGCGTCGACGTCGAGACGCCGGAACTCGTGGTCGTCTCGTACGACCTCGCCGGCGTGGGGAGCCGCATCAATGCGGCGTTGATCGACTACGCCATCTGTCTGGTGGCCATCATCGGAGTGTTCGCGTTCACAGTCGCATCGCTCCCCGATGGGTGGCGATCGTCGGTGGACTCCTCGGCTGCCGTCGGGTGGGCGCTGGCGATTATGACGATGGCGCAGTTCGTCGTGATGTGGGGCTACTTCGTGCTCTTCGAGGCGCTGGCGGATGGCCGGACGATCGGCAAGCGCGTGATGCGCCTGCGGGTGGTGCGCGAGGGGGGACTCTCCGTGACGTTCGGCGCGTCGGCGGTGCGCAACCTGATGCGCATCATCGATATGCAGCCGGGGTTCACGTATGCGGTGGGCATCGTATCGATGATGCTGCAACACCAAGGACGACGGCTTGGTGACCTCGCTGCCGGAACGCTCGTGGTGCGGGAAGAGCTCGTGCCACCGCTGGTGACGGAGGCCGGTGCCGGTGCGGCCGAATCGCTCCCGACCGCGCAGGCCGAGCTCAACGAAGCGGAGTTCCTCCTGCTCGATCGCTTCATCGATCGCCGCTCCGAGTTTGACTCCGAGCGCAGAGCCCAGTTCGTATCACAGTTGCGGACGCAGTTTGCGAGCCACCTGGTCCGCTTTGCCGGGTCGAGTCCGCTCGCGCAGTTGGTGCAGTTGCACGCGGCGGAGCGCGGAGCGCGTGCGCGCGGTGCCGCCGTGCGCCAGGACACGGGGGCCGCGCGCGAGCGCCACGCGATCGTGGCGGCAAACGCCACGCGCTGGAGCGCCTTTTCCTGGCGGCTCGCGCGTGCGCAGCAGAACGGGCTCCGCAGCTTGGGGGAGGAGGGCGTGCGCGACTTCGTCGCGGAGTACCGTGAGCTGACCGCCGACTTGGCGCGGCTTCGCGCGGCGACGCAGGGCGGGGAGAGCCGAGAGCTGTTCTACCTGAACCGCTTGGTGTCCGCCGCACACAACTTGCTGTACCGTCGCCGGACGATCCCGGTGACCGACGCCGTGCGCTTTCTCTTCGTCTCCGTGCCGCAGGAGATCCGGCGCTCATCCTCGGTGATCCTGTTGGCCGCGCTCCTGCTCTTCGTGCCAATGGCGGTGACTGGCGTGGCGGTGCTCCGCGACCCGGATGCAGCGGTGGCCTTCTTGCCGCCGGCGATGCTTGATCGCGCTGAAGAAGGCGTGGCGGCGGCCAAGCGCGGCGACGGCTATGTCGAGATTCCTGAGATCTATCGGCCGACGATGGCGTCAGGGATCATCGCCAACAACATCCAGGTCGCATTCCTCGCCTTCGCCGCCGGCATTACGGCCGGCGCGATCACCTGCGTCGTGCTGGTCAGCAATGGCTTCAGCATCGGCGCGGCGCTCGGGCTCTACGGCGCGAAGGGCATCTTCTCCCTGATCCTCGCGTTCATCGCTCCGCACGGCGTGCTGGAACTGGTTGCGATCTGCATCGCCGGCGGCGCTGGCCTGTTGCTCGGTGCGGCGCTGTTGATCCCTGGCGACCGGACGCGGCGCCGCGCGCTGCGCGAGAACGGCCAGCGGGCCATCACGCTGGTGGCTGGCGCGACGTTGCTGCTCCTCGTCGCCGGTGTCATCGAGGGGTTCATCTCACCGATCTCGTGGTGGCCGCTCGAGCTGAAGCTCATCGTGTCGGCGATCACGAGCCTGCTGCTGTACGGGTACGTCCGGCAAGGCGCCGTCAGAGCGAACCGCGCGCCTTGAGCTCGAGGTAGCGGTTGATGACGCTCGCGGTCATCACCTCCGGGCTGACGTCCAGCACCACGGCGCCGGCGCGCCGCATCCGCTCCAGCGCCTCCTCGCGCGACTCCAGCATCTCGGCCGCGGCGGCAGTGGCGTAGAGTTCGGTGTCGCTGGTCTCGGCGCGTGGGACGGCGAGCGCGTGCAGGGGATCGTTGCGCAGCGCGACGACCAGCACCAGATGCCGAGCGCTCGAACGCGAGACGTGGGCGATCAGGGCTCGCGATGCGCGGACGCCGAGCACGTCCGAGTAGAGCACGATCAGCGCCCGCCTCCGCTGCTGTGCGGCGAGAAAGCGAAACGCCGAGGCATAGTCGGGCTCGACGGTCGAGGCCGTGACCGGCACGAAGGCGTCGCGGACGTCGCGCAACGCGCCGCGACTGCGATGCGCCGGCACGAACGCGCGGACCTTGTCGTCGAAGACCATCGTCCCGACCCGGTCGCCGGCCATTACCGCGACGTCGGTCAGGATGAGCGCCGAGGCCAGCGCCTGCTCGAAGCGAGAGAAGTCGCCCGCGAGTTGCGTCATCCCGCGTCCGGCATCGATGAGCGTCAGGACGGTTTGGGCACGCTCGATTGTGTACTCGCGCGTGATTGGCTTGGACCGCTTGGCCGTCGCCTTCCAGTCGATGTGGCGAACATCGTCGCCCACGACGTACTCGCGAAGGCCGGCGAATCCCTGGCCCTCGCCGCGTAAGCGCTGGAGCCGGACGCCGGCAGTCTCGAGGCGGTGTTGCATCAAGAGGAGGCGAAACCGGCGCACGCCCGCAACGCTCGGCAGGACGCGAATGCGGTCCTCTGGCGTCGCGCGGATGCGCACGCCGACGAGGCCAAGCGATGTCGTCAGCCGCACGCCGACGGGCCCGAGCACGTCTTCTGCCCGCTTGATGCCGCGCAACGGGACCTCGACGCTTGTGGTGCTGTGCGCCGCCACCACAAGCCGTGTGGTGCCCAGTCCGCCGGCGACGCAGGGGGGAAGGCGGTCCTGCGCCAGGGCGCGCAACGGCATCGCGGTCGCGTTCGTGAAGCGGTAGCTGATCGCCGCGTCGTCGCCCAGTCCAGTGCTTTCCGGTGCCTCTCGCGCAATGCGGAAGCTATGACGGCTGGGGAGCCGGAACAGGTCGATCACCACGCCGAGCGCGATGGCCCCGAGGGCCGTCGCGCCCAGTAGCGAGCCGATGCCTGGCACAATCCAGAGCATGGCTGCGATCGCGAGCGCGACCGCGAGCCGCCGTTCCGGAACGAAGAGCGCCCGAGCGGTCATTTCGGCGCGGCGACGCGCAGGAGGATCTCGTCCAGCAACTGGTCGGCATCGCGGCCCTCGACCTCAAGTTCCGGCGCGACGACGACGCGGTGCCGCAACACCGACGGTACCCGCGCCTTGACGTCGTCGGGGAGGACGTAGCCGCGCCCGTCGAGCACGGCGGCCGCACGCGAGGCGCGCATCAGCGCCACGCTCGCGCGGGGGCTCGCGCCGAGCGCCAAGCCCGGCTCTTCGCGCGTCGCGCGCGTGATGTCGGCGATGTAGCCCTGCACCTCGGGTGCGACGCGCACCTCATCCGCCAAGGCACGGATGGCGATTGCCTCGTCCCGGTTCAAGACCGGCGTGACCAGCGCGGTCGCGCCACTGCGCTCGGGGTCGAAGCCGGCCTCGTGGGCCGCCAGCATCGCCATCTCCGCGTCGCGGTCCGGATAGCGCACCACGCTCTTGAGCAGGAAGCGGTCCAGTTGCGCGTCCGGCAGCGGGAAGGTGCCGTCGTGCTCCACGGGATTCTGTGTCGCCACGACGGTGAAGAGATCGTGCAGCGGACGCGTCACGCCGTCGGTCGTGACCTGCCGTTCGGCCATCGCTTCCAACAGCGCAGCCTGCGTCTTGGCCGGCGCGCGATTGATCTCGTCGCCGAGCAGCAAGTCGGTGAAGATCGGCCCGGCCTGAAACTCCCATCCGCGCGTGGCGTCGCGCATCACCGAAATGCCGGTGATATCGCTCGGCATCAGGTCCGGCGTGAACTGCACGCGCGTGAACCCGACGCCGAGCGCCGCGGCGAGCGCGCGCACGAGCAAGGTCTTGCCCGTACCCGGCACGCCTTCGACGAGCAGGTGGCCGCGCGCGAGGAAAGCGATGATCGCATCGTTGATCAGCTCCGGCTGTCCAACGATGCATTCAGCGAGCGTGCCCCTGAGCCGGCTGGCGTAGGCGGCACCCTGTTCGATGGTGAGCGTCATATCAAGTAGGTCGCGTGAGGGTGGTTTCGATGCGATGGAGCGCGGGGCCAAGCGTCGGCAGTTCGCGGCGGAGCAGGGAGTCGGCCTGCGCGCGTCGCACCAGCGCCACGTCCTCCGCAAGCTCGGGGTGCCGAGTGGCGACGAAACCCAGCCACGACACGTCGTCGAGGGCTCCGTCGTGGCGCGCGGCGGGCGCGAGCGCTCCGCGCGTCACCCGACGGCGTAGCCCGCGGAGCAAGCGTTGCGCGACGGTGCGGGTGGCGCCGACCTGGGCGTATGCCCGGGCCAGGGCATCCACGTGTTCCAGTGGAGACCGCCGCTCGATGCGCTGCTCGACCCGCGGGGCCACGATGCGGGGGGCGAACGCGACGAGCAGGACGAGCCCGGCGAAGGTCAGTTGAGTGAGCAAGTGTCCTGACGGGGAGTTCCGGAGGTACAAGGCGACCGCGGAGATGGTGCCGGGCTGCGCTCCGAACGCCTGATGGTACTCATCAAAGACGATCCGGCTGCGCGACACTGTCCCGCCCTCGCGCAGGAACTCGAGCGCGCGCACTGCCGCCACGTCCAGTCCGGTGAGGCAGTCCCGCATCGCGTCGGTGCGGAACACGTCCGCGTCCGCGGCGACGACCATGCGTCCCCGTCCGAGCGTGAAGCCCATCATCGTCGGTGCGACCCGCGCCGCCTGCTGCTGTGAGCGCTGCCGCGCGGACTGGATGAAGTGCACCACGTCCTCTGGGGGGGCGCCGCGCCAATCGAAGCTCAACATCTGGGGCGGGGAGCCGAACCACAGCGAGAGCGCTGCCGGGAGTTCGCGGCCCCTGCAGCGAGCCGAGTCCGACTCGATCCACTGCATCTGACCGCCTCGCTCAGTGATCCGGAGTCTGAGGCTATCCTGCAAGGCGCGAGTCGTCGGACCCAGCACAACCAGCGCGCCGCCCCCGGCGCGGACGTGATTCAGCAGCGCGTGCGTCTCGCCGACGCGGAGGGGCACCACCGGGTTGAGCACCGCGTGGATGGTGCGGTGGTCGGTGTCGAAGCTCGGCACGAGTCGTCGCTGCGTCTCCCAGCCCAGCCGTCCCGCGAGGTCGTACAGGAGCTTCGCGCCGAGCGGCCCTGCGGACGTCGTCGTCAGCCGGGGATCGCCGCTGCGCGGCCCGGGCCGCGATGGGGCAAACAGGACGCTGAGCGTCGTGAGCGCCAGCGCCAACGGCAGCACGAGTCGCGGTTGCGTCCACCACGGTGATTTCCGTGTTGCCGGCGTGGTCACGCGGCCAGCTCCCGGCCGATCAGCGGCTGGGCCGCGGCGCGGAGTGCGGCGAAGTCCTCAGCGGTGCAGGACTGAAGGTCGTACACCACGCGGTCGTAGCGTGCCCGAAATCCTTGGAAGGCGCGCGCTGCGGGCACCCCGCGGCGCTTCATCTCGCGTGCGTAGTCTCCAGTCGTCTTCGAAGGGTGGAGCGTGATCTCGCCCCGTCGCGAGCTCGCCACCAGGAGGGCGGCGCAGAGCTGTTGCGCCGCCTCGAGATACGCGCCCGCCGCCGCCAGACGCTCCGCCTCGCGCGAGGGGTCTGTGCGGGTCGTCCCACGCACGGTGCCGGGAGCGCTCACGCGGAACTCGCGCTCCGCCCGGAGATTCACCACGGAGCGAATCACGACGAGCACGATCAGCAGGATCACGAGGCCAATCAGCAGCCAGGGACCAAGCTTCACGTTCGGCAGGACGTCGAGCACGCGGAGCAGCTGCGCGATGCCCCAGTCGGCGAATCGACTGAACAGCGACTGGGTGACGTTGCGCTGATACCCGAGCCCCTCGACGATCGCCGCGGTGCTGTCGCGAATCGCGTCCGCTGTCCACGGGGGCACGGTCGTCAGCGCGTGCCGGCAGACCCGAGCGAGGACGCCAGGTGCTCAACGTCGAAGCCCTCGCCACGGATGCGCGCATCGTAGTAGAGCAGCATCGTCAGGAGCGCGATGGTCGGGTACGCCACCACCGTGAACACGGTCTGGGTGAGCGTAGTCACCACGTAGCCACCAAACATTGCGGCGATCGCAGCGATGCCGATCATCAGCAGGATGTAGATGCCGTAGCCGAGCAGCAGCGTACGGAAGATGTGCCACTTCCGACCCTCCGAGAGGTTGGTGCAGCGGGCGAACGCCTTGCTGGAGTCGGTATTCTCGAGAATACAGACCGCCTCCGGCGCGAACCAGCGCGAACCGGCGTAGAAGAAGCCGACGAGGAGGAGCAAGGCACCGAGGAAGAGCAGGATGGCCTTCATGATTGAGACGGCGATCAAGGTGCCGACCTTCGGCCACACCGCACGCAACGCACGTTGAATGTCGGCACTTCCGCCGAGGTACACGTCCGAACCGACGCGAATGATGACGCCGGTCATCAGGCTGTAGGTGACGACGGTGATGAGCGACGCGAAGAGTGCCGCAGTGAGGCTCTCGTATCCCGCTTCGTTGGACCAGAAGAGCTGCACGATCAATCCAGGCGTACCGGCGAGGGCGCCGACGGAGACGTATGCCGCCGTGTCCTTGCGGTACAGCGTGAACGTGGCGTCGACCAGTTCGCCGACAGAGCGAGAGCGCAGGGCCTGTGTGGTCATCGGTGCCGTCGTGGTTGGGGGTGGGAGATTCGGACGGGACCAACCTACCGCGTGGTACGGGGAGCTGGCCAGCCCAGCGGCGTGACAATCTCGCTCTCGGCGTGCCGTGCGCCTCTTGCGCCGCACGGCTAAGTTCGAGGAATGTCAATGCGCGAAAAACTCGACCTCCTCGCCCAGCGCCGCGCCGAGTCCGAACTCGGCGGCGGCGCCGATCGCCTCAAGGCCCAGCACGCCAAGGGCAAGCTCTCCGCCCGCGAGCGCCTCGAGGTGCTCCTCGACGAAGGCAGCTTCGTCGAACTCGACCGCTTCGTCACGCACCGGAGCAGCGACTTCGGGCTGGATAAACAGAAGCCCTACGGCGACGGCGTGGTCACCGGCTACGGCAAGGTCCACGGCCGCCTCGTATACGTGTTCTCGCAGGACTTCACGGTCTTCGGCGGCTCGCTCTCCGAGGCCCACGCGGGCAAAATCTGCAAGGTGATGGACCTGGCGGTGCAGAACGGCGCACCGGTGATCGGCCTCAACGACTCCGGCGGTGCGCGCATCCAGGAAGGCGTGGTCTCGCTCGGCGGCTATGCGGACATCTTCCTGCGCAACACGATGGCCTCGGGCGTGGTGCCGCAGATCTCGGCCATCCTCGGCCCCTGCGCCGGCGGGGCGGTGTACTCGCCGGCCATCACGGACTTCGTGTGGATGGTGCGCAACACCTCCTATATGTTCGTGACCGGCCCGAACGTGGTGAAGACGGTCACGCACGAAGACGTGACGATGGAGCAGCTCGGTGGCGCCGACACGCACGGCGGCACCAGCGGCGTCTCGCACTTCACCAGCGGCACGGAGTTGGAGTGCCTCGAAGGCATCCGCACGCTGATGCGCTTCATCCCGAGCAACAACGTGGACGCGGCCCCGCGAGGTGTCGGCGCGGATCCGCGCGACCGCAAGGACGAGGCCCTGCTCGACATCGTCCCGGACTCGGCAAACAAGCCGTATGACATCCACGAAGTGCTGCGGCGCGTCATCGACGACGGCGAGTTCCTCGAGGTGCAGAAGGACTTCGCCGCAAACATCGTCGTCGGCTTCGCGCACTTGGGCGGGCACTCGGTGGGCATCGTCGCCAACCAGCCGGCGGTGCTGGCCGGCGTGCTCGACATCAACGCCTCGATGAAGGCGGCGCGCTTCATCCGCTTCTGCGACGCCTTCAACATCCCGATCGTGACCTTCGAGGACGTGCCGGGATTCCTGCCAGGCGTCGCGCAGGAACACGGTGGCATCATCAAGCACGGCGCCAAGCTGCTCTACGCCTACTGCGAGGCCACGGTGCCCAAGCTCACGGTGATCACGCGCAAAGCCTACGGCGGCGCCTACGACGTGATGAGCTCCAAGCACATCCGCAGCGATGTCAATCTCGCCTGGCCGACGGCCGAGATCGCGGTGATGGGCCCCAAGGGCGCGGTGGAGATCCTGTTCAAGAAGGAGATCGCCGAGTCCAAGGACCCGCAGGCGGCGATGGACGCGCGCGTGGCCGAGTACACGGAGAAGTTCGCGAATCCGTACGTGGCGGCGGCGCGCGGCTACGTGGACGACATCATCGACCCGCGCGACACGCGTCCGCGCTTGATCGACGCGCTGGATATGCTGCAGGGCAAGCGCCAGTCGATGCCGCGGAAGAAGCACGGGAACATTCCGCTGTGAGCGCGGCGAAGAAGAAGTCCGGTGCGGCGCCGCGCGAGCTGCGCAAGGTCCTGATCGCCAACCGCGGCGAGATCGCGGTCCGCATCATCCGCGCCTGCCGCGAACTGGGCATCCAGTCGGTGGCCGTGTACTCCGATGCCGATGCCGGCGCCCCGCACGTGCGCGCCGCGGACGAAGCGGTACACATCGGCCCGGCGCCGGCCAGCGAGAGCTACCTGCGCGGTGACCATTTAATTGATGTGGCCAAGCAGGTCGGCGCCGATGCGATTCATCCGGGTTACGGCTTCCTCTCCGAGCGCGAGTGGTTCGCCAAGGCGGTGGAGGACGCCGGGCTGATCTGGATTGGCCCCCCGGCCAGCGCCATCGCCGCGATGGGCTCCAAGACGGCGGCGCGCACGCTGGCGATCTCGGCTGGCACGCCGGTGGTGCCGGGCACGACCGAAGCGCTGAAGGATGCCGCTGAGGCAAAGAAGCTCGCCAAGGAGTTCGGCCTGCCGGTGCTGCTCAAGGCCGCGGCTGGCGGTGGCGGGAAGGGAATGCGCGTGGTCCGCGACCTCGCCAAGATCGAGAACGCGCTCGCTTCCGCGCAGCGCGAGGCCAAGAACGCCTTCGGCGACGACGCCGTCTACATCGAGAAGTACGTCGAGGGGCCGCGACACGTCGAGATTCAGGTCCTCGCCGACCAGCACGGCAACTGCATCTCGCTCGGCGAACGCGAGTGCAGCATTCAGCGCCGGCATCAGAAGATGATCGAAGAGGCGCCGTCGGTCGCGGTCTCGCCCGAACTCCGCAAGCAGATGGGCGATGCGGCGGTTGCCGCCGCGAAGGCTGCAGGCTACGTGAACGCCGGCACCTGTGAGTTTCTGCTGGATGCACACGGCAAGTTCTACTTCCTCGAGATGAACACGCGCATCCAGGTGGAGCATCCGGTGACGGAGCTCGTGATGGGAATCGACCTGGTGCAGTGGCAACTGCGGATCGCGCGCGGCGAGACGCTGCCGTTCACGGAGACGCCGCAGCCCAACGGCTGGGCCATCGAGTGCCGCATCACGTCAGAAGATCCAGCGAACGGGTTTCTGCCGAGCACCGGGCGGATCACGCATCTGCAGTTGCCGGGCGGACCGGGCGTGCGCTGGGACGGCGGCATCACCACGGGCTCCGTGGTGGGGCTCAACTACGACCCGATGCTGGCCAAGCTCATCGTGCACGCGCGGACGCGCGAGCTCGCGATCGCCCGGATGGAGCGCGCCCTGCGCGAGTTGGTGATTCACGGCGTTGAGACGTCCCGGGAGTTCCATCTGCGGATGATGGCGGATCCGGAGTATCGGGCGGGCAACGTGACGATTCAGTGGCTCGAGGCCAAGCTGCCGGAGATCCTCTCTCGCCGACCCTCGGCGGAGACGCTGCGCGTGGCGGCGATTGCCGGTGCGCTGTTCGCGCAGAAGGATCGTGGTGGGCGGCCGGGCACCGGCGTCGCCGCCGTGAAGGCGGCAGGGGCGGCGGGCGATGCCGCGTCCGCGTCGAACACGCCGGCAGATCCGTCCCGTGAGAGCTGGGCAGGGTTGGCCCGACGCGAAGCCCTGCGCGGCGCGTGAGTCAGACGACGCTCGACATCGCGAGCATCTCGGCCGGCGGCGACGGCGTCGCTCGCCACGACGGGCTCGTGGTGTTCACGCCCCGCACGGCGCCGGGCGACCGCGTGGTCGCGGACGTCACCGTGCAAGGCCGCGTGGGCCGCGGGCGATTGCTGCGCGTCGAACGCGAGGGGCCGTCGCGCGTGGCGCCGAGTTGCGCGCACTACGAGGCGCCTGATCGTTGCGGTGGCTGCCAGTGGCAGCACGTGGACCTCACGGTGCAGCGCGATGCCAAGCGCGCGATGCTTCGTGACGCCTTCCAGCGCATCGCCAAGCGCGAGATTCCCTTGCCGCGCATCCACGCGGCGGAGCCCTGGCGGTATCGTCGCTCGCTCACACTCGCGATGCGCCGGCACGCGGACGGCTCGTGGTATGCGGGTCTGCGCGCCTTCGACGATCCCGAGGCGGTGTTCGAACTTGAGGACTGCCTGATTACAGCCGAGCCGGTGCTGGCCGCGTGGCGCGAGGTGCTCGCCGCCGCGGAACACCTGCCCGACGAGCCGCGGCTGCGCGGCACAATCCGCGTGATCGAGGGGCGCGCGCACTTCGTGCTGGAGGGCGGCCGCGAGTGGCCCGCGATCTCGGAGTTCCTTGATGGCGTGCCGGGGCTCGCGGCTGTGTGGTGGCAGGCCGAGGGCAAGCGGCGGCGCCTCGTGGCTGACCGTCGTCCCGCCGGCGAGCCGGGTGCGAGCTTCGCGCAGGTGAACCCGGAAATGGCGGCCCTGTTGCGCCGCGCCGTGGTGGACCGTGTGATGACGCAACAGCCACGGCGCGTGGTGGATGCGTTCAGCGGGTCTGGCGATGTGGCTGCCGCGCTCGACGCGCAGGGCGTCCAGGTTGTCGCGATCGAGGCGGACGAGGAGGCGTCGGAGTACGCGGCAACGCGACTGACGGCCGCGGGCCGCGGGGCGGCCGCTGCCGGCGCGCCGGGCTCGCGCGCCATCGCCGCGCGCGTCGAGGACGTGCTCGGTGCGCACCTGCCCGCTGACGTCGTCATCCTGAATCCCCCGCGCAGTGGCGTGGACGCCAAGGTCACCGCGGCGCTGGTGAAGTCTCCTCCCAAGGCCATCATCTACGTGAGCTGCGACCCCGCCACCCTTGCGCGCGACGTCGGCCGCCTGCCTGGCTGGGCTGTCCAGGACATCGAGTGCTACGACCTCTTCCCGCAGACGGCGCACGTCGAGACGCTCTGCGAGCTACGCCCGGAGTTGCAAGGATGAAGTACATCGTCGAGATCGACGGCGAACGCCACGAGGTGGACCTCGCCGACGGCCAGGCCACCTACGCCGGCAGTGCCGCCGCTGCCGCGCTGCTGGAGGTGCAGGGGTCTCCGGTGCACGTCGTGAACGTGGGCGGCAAGCAGTACCAGGCCGTCGTGAAGCGCGAGGTCCCCAAGGGCCGCTACGTGCTGTGGATCGACGGATGGCGCTTCGAGCTGGATGCCCTGGACGAGCGGGCCCGCGCCATCCGGGACCTGAGCGCGGCCGCTGCCGGAGCCCAAGGGCCGGCCCCCGTCGTCGCCCCGATGCCCGGGCTCATCGTCCGGCTGCACGTGCAGGTGGGCGACCAAGTCGAAGCGGGACAACCAGTTGTGGTGATGGAGGCGATGAAGATGGAGAACGAGCTGCGGGCCCAGGCGGCCGGAAGGGTGAAGGCGATCCACGCGCAGTCGGGGAAGGCGGTAGAGAAGGGGATGGTGTTGGTGGAGCTGGACGGATGACGGATGACGGATGCGGTAAGCCGAGGCAGCGCCCCGTCATCCGTCATCCGTCCTCCGTCCTCCGTCCTCCGTCATCCGTCAAATGCCCCCAGTTGACCTAACCCCCACTCATATCTATCTTTAGCGTCTGTCCCAAAAACCCTTAGCTGGGTGCCGAGACCCGGGTTGCATCCCGCACCGGTGAGGCGTTGTACCTCTCTAGTTGGTCTTCACAATGCGTAGCACGTTCACGGCCACCCCCGCCGACATTGAATCCAAGTGGTTCATTGTCGATGCCGATGGGATGGTCCTCGGTCGCCTCGCGACCGAAATCGCGCGGATCATCCGCGGCAAGCACAAGCCGATCTTCACGCCCCATATGGACACGGGCGACAACGTCATCGTCATCAACGCCAGCAAGATCAAGGTGACGGGACGCAAGGCGGAGCAGAAGAACTACTTCCGCCACACCGGCTATATGGGTCACGAGCTCTACACCAAGTTCTCCACGATGCTTGCCAAGCATCCGGAGCGCGTGATCGAGAAGGCGGTGTACGGGATGCTCCCGAAGACGGCCCTCGGCCGCCAGAAGCTCCGCCTCAAGCTCCGCGTGTACGCGGATGCCAAGCACCCGCACGCTGCCCAGCAGCCCGAGACGCTCACCTTCCCGAAGGCTGAGGCCAAGTAACAATGGCGACCAATACGACGCACACCATCGGCCGCCGTAAGGAAGCCGTCTGCCGCGTGTACCTGACCCCGGGCACCGGCAAGTGGGACCTCAACGGCCGTACGCTCGGCGATTACTTCCCGCGCCCGGCCCTCGTGACGGCGATCCAGCAGCCGTTCACGGCCACGGATACGCTCGGCGCGTTCGACGTGCAGGCCAACCTCACCGGCGGCGGCCAGACCGGCCAGGCCGGTGCGCTGCGCCTCGCCATCTCGCGCGCGCTGGTCAAGATCGACGAGGAGCACCGCAGCAAGCTCCGCAGCCTCGGCCTCCTCACGCGCGATGCGCGTGCGGTCGAGCGTAAGAAGCCGGGCCGTCCGAAGGCGCGCAAGAAGTTCCAGTTCAGCAAGCGGTAAACGAGACTTGAGACGTGAGACGGGGGACGTGAGAGTCCCCCTCTCAAGTCTCCCGTCTCACGTCTCAAGTCCCACCTCGCAGTTCATCTCTCAGCCAAGCAGAGACATCCCAAGGTGCCAAGCCATCCCGGCGAGGTCTGGTGATGTCGATGAAGCGCGGCGACGCCCTAACCACAGAGCACAATGTCCAGCCCCAGCATTAACGATCTCCTCCAGGCCGGTGTCCACTTCGGCCACCAGACCCGCCGTTGGAACCCCAAGATGCGCCGCTTCATCTTCGCGGAGCGCAACGGGATCCACATCATCGACCTCCAGAAGACGGTCACGCAGCTCGAGAAGGCCAAGGAGCTGGCGCGTGAAGTCGTGATGCGTGGCGAGCAGGTCCTCTTCGTCTGCACCAAGCAGCAGTTGGCTGCCCTCGTCGCCGAACAGGCCGAGAAGTCCGGCTCGATGCACGTCACCGAGCGTTGGCTCGGCGGCCTCCTGACCAACTTCGCGACGGTCAAGAAGCAGCTCCGCAAGCTCAAGGAGCTCGAGGCGGGTTCGGCCGAGGGTGGTTCCTTCGAGAACTACACGAAGAAGGAAGCGCTGATGATGACCCGTCAGCGCGACAAGCTGGCCAAGAACCTCTCCGGCATTAAGTCGCTGGGGCGCCTGCCCGGCCTGATGTTCGTCATCGATGCCAAGAAGGAGCGCATCGCGGTGGACGAGGCCAACAAGCTCGGCATCCCGATCATCGCCATCTGCGATACCAACTCCGATCCGGACCTCATCACCGTGCCGATCGCCGGCAACGACGATGCCATCCGCTCGGTGGAGCTCATCTCCGGCGCCATCGCCGAGGCCATCTCGGCAGCGCGCCGCGAGGCGCCGGTGCGTTCTGAGGCCGAGGAGCCGGGCGAGGCGACCACGTGGTCGTCCGAGCGCGGTACCGAGCGTGAGCGCGGCGGCGACCGTGGCGATCGCGGCGGCCGTGGCGGCGAGAAGGGCGGTCGTCCGCGCCGTCGCCGTGCCAAGCCGGAAGCCATCGCGGCCCGCCTCAAGGGCGGTGCCGAAGGCGGCGAGGCGACCGAGGCCGGGGACAGCCCCGCCGAGTAAGCGGTGAATCCGCGGCTCGGCTTGGTCCGACCCCGCGTCCAGCAGTACCTTTCGGTCGCCGCCGGTCGAGTAGCAGCTCGCTCCCGGCGGCGACGTCACGCCTGAGTATCCCTACCTGAGAATTCCGATGTCTGCCACGCAGATCAGTGCCAAGGATGTTGCCGAGCTCCGCGCCCGTACCGGGGCGGGGATGATGGATTGCAAGAAGGCCCTCGAGGAGGCCAACGGCGATATGAACGCCGCCGTGGACATCCTCCGCAAGAAGGGCATCGCCAAGGCCGACAAGCGCGCCGACCGCGCCGCGTCCGAGGGCCAGATCGTGATCTGGACCAACGCGGACGCGTCCGTCGCCGCGATGATCGAAGTCAATTGCGAGACCGACTTCGTGGGCCGCAACGACGAGTTCGTCGCACTGTCCAAGAAGCTCGCCGAGCACGTGGGCCAGGATGCCGCGGTGGACGGCCTCGTGGCCGTGGGCGCCGAGGGCGCCTACCTCGCGACCCCCTGGTACGCCGACAAGGCGCAGACCGTGGGCGACATCGTCAAGGCCGCCTCGGCCAAGACGGGCGAGAAGGTCGAGCTGCGCCGCATCGCGCGCTTCGCGACTAGCGGCGTCGCGGGCAGCTACCTGCACTTCAACGGCAAGGCCGGCGTGATCGTCGAAGTCGCCGGGGGCAATGGCGAGCAGGCCCTCGAGCTCGGCAAGCACGTGGCTGAGCACGTCGCGGCTGGCGTGCCGGTCGTCGCGATTGCCGTGGATAAGGACGGCGTCAGCCAGGAGTTCCTCGCCAAGGAGCGCGAGATCTTCGTGGCGCAGGCCGTCGAGAGCGGCAAGCCCGAGGCCATCGCGCAGAAGATGGTCGAGGGGCGCATCCAGAAGCTGCTGAGCGAGGTCACCCTCGTCGGCCAGCCCTGGGTCCGCGATGACAAGCAGACGGTGGGCGACCTCGTGGCCGCGACGGCCAAGGCCGCCGGTGCGCCGCTGGCCGTGAAGCGCTTCGTGCGCTTCAAGATGGGCGAGGCTTAATCCCAGGATCCCGAATGGCGCTCAAGTATCCCCGAGTCCTGCTCAAGCTCTCCGGCGAGGCCCTCGCCGGAGACAAGGGCTTCGGCTTCGATTTTGACACCATTCGGGAGTTCGCCCGGCAGGTGAAGGCCATCACCGAAATGGGCGCGCAGGTGGGGATGGTGATCGGCGGCGGCAACATCGTCCGTGGGTCGCAGATCTCCAAGATGGGGATGGACCGCGTCTCGGCGGACTATATGGGGATGCTGGGCACGGTCATCAACGCGCTGGCCTTCCAGGACGTGCTCGAGCGCGAAGGCCTCGACACGCGCGTGATGACGGCGATCCGGATGGAAGAGATCGCCGAGCCGTACATCCGGCGCCGCGCCATCCGCCACCTCGAGAAGGGCCGGGCCGTAATCTTCGCGGCCGGCACGGGCAATCCGTACTTCTCCACGGACACGGCAGCGGTGCTCCGCGCCATCCAGATGAAGGCCGACGTCATCATCAAGGCCACCAGCGTGGACGGCGTGTATAACGCTGACCCCAAGAAGGATCCCAAGGCAGAGAAGTTCGATGCGATTTCCTATATGGACGTTGTGAGCAAGGAGCTCAAGGTGATGGACCACACGGCCATCACGCTCAGCAAGGAGAACAACCTCCCGCTCATCGTCCTCAACATCCACACGAAGGGTGTCGTCGCCGCCGCGTTGCGGGGCGAGCCCGTGGGGACCCTCGTCTCATGATCCAGAACATCCTGAAGGACTGCCGCGCGGCGATGGACAAGGGCGTCGATGCCGCCAAGCGCGAGTTCGCCTCGGTGCGCTCGGGCAAGGCCTCGCCGGCGATGCTCGACACGGTGAAGGTCGAGATGTACGGCCAGCTGATGGCGATGAACCAGTGCGCCAACGTCTCGGCGCCGGAGCCCCGCCTGCTGCTGGTGACGCCCTTCGACAAAGGCCAGGTGAAGGCGGTGGAGAAGGCGATCCGCGAGTCGAATCTCGGTCTCGACCCGGCGGTGCAGGGCCATCAGATCCGCGTGCCGCTGCCGGCGATGAACGAGCAGCGTCGCAAGGAACTGGCCAAGCAACTGCACAAGTACGCCGAGGACGGCCGCATCGCGGTGCGTCACGCGCGCACGGCGGCCCGCGACGCGCTCAAGAAGCTCAGCGGCGTGTCCGAGGACGACGTGAAGCACGCCGAGAAGGACCTGCAGAAGTTGCACGACGAGGAGATCGTGAAGATCGACGCGGCCCTGAAGGCGAAGGAAGCCGAGATTATGGAGGTCTGAGCCACCGGCTCAGGCCCTCTGCGCTATGACCGCTCCCGAGCTGCTCGCGAAGATCCGCCTGCACGGCGTGGTGCCGCGGCACGTGGCCATCATTATGGATGGCAACGGACGCTGGGCACGGGAGCGTATGCTGCCGCGCCCCGTCGGCCACCGCAACGGGATGAAGGCCGTGCGCGAAGTGGTCGAGGGCGCGATCGAAGTCGGCCTCGAGGCGCTGTCGCTGTTCGCCTTCTCGCAGGAGAACTGGCAGCGGCCGGAAGGCGAAGTCACGGCGCTGATGTCGCTGCTCGAGGAGTACATCCAGAAGGAAGCGGACGAACTGCACGCCCAGGGCGTGAAGGTGCAGATGCTCGGCGACCTCACGCGCCTCGCGCCGGCGGCCAAGGCCGCGGTGGACCGCGTCGTCGCGCAGACGGCGCACAACGGCAAGTTGACGCTCAACCTGTTCATCTCGTACGGCTCGCGGGCGGAGCTCGTGCGCGCCACCCAGATGATCGCCGAGGACGTCGCGGCCGGGCGGCTGGCGCCGTCGCAGGTGGACGAAGCCGCGATCGCCGAGCGGCTCTACACCAATGGCTGCCCCGATCCCGACCTGCTGATCCGGACCTCGGGCGAACGGCGCATCAGCAACTTCCTGCTCTGGCAGGTGGCGTACGCGGAGCTGTTCATCTCGCCCGTGCTCTGGCCGGACTGGTCACGCACCAACCTGTACGAAGCCATCCTCGACTTCCAGCAACGCGACCGCCGGTTCGGAAAGGTCGCCGTCTGAGGCCCGCGTGAGCGAGCTCGCCAAGCGCATTGCGTTCGCGGTGGTCGCCATCCCGGTGGTGGCCGCCAGCGTGTACTTCGGGGACGCGCCGCTGGCCGTCCTGCTGTCAATCGCCTCCGCCTTGGCCGCCTGGGAGTATGCGCGGCTCGCCGAGGCGGCTGGCGCGCGGCCGATGGGCAAGTGGACCATCGTCCTCGCGGCGCTGATCCCGCTGGCGCTGCACGCGCTGCGGCTTGGGTATCGGATCCCGGGCATCGCCTGGATCGCGATGCTGATTCCGCTGCTGCTGTCCATCGCGCTGTTCACGCGCGGCAGCGCCGGCAAGCCGATCGAGAGCGTCGCGACCACGCTCTTCGGCGTGTGGTACACCGGCGGGATGCTCGCCTTCGTATATGCGCTGCGCTACCACCGCTTTGCCATCACGGCCGTCGCGGGCTCGCTCCTGGTCGCGCTGCCGGTGCTGCTCACCTGGCTCAATGACAGCGGCGCGTTCTTCTTCGGCAAGAAGTTCGGCAAGGCGAAGCTGATGCCGAGCGTGAGCCCGGGGAAGACCTGGGCTGGTGCCTGGGGAGCCTTGGGCACGACGATCGTCTGCACATACCTGATCTCGCAGTTCGTGCTGCGGCCCTATGCGGGCCTGGCGTTGACGTTGCCGGGCGTGGTGCTCTTCGGCGCCGCGATCAGCGTGGCGGCGCAGGTGGGAGACCTCGTGGAGTCGATGCTCAAGCGCGAGGCCGGCGTGAAGGACAGCTCGACGCTGATTCCCGGCCACGGCGGTGTGCTCGACCGCACGGATTCGCTGCTGTTCACGGTGCCGATCGCCTACGTCTTGCTCGAGCAATTGCTCGTGGTGGCGCGATGACTCCCACGGCGCCCGTCGGCATCGCGCTGCTCGGGGCCACGGGCAGCATCGGCGAGACGACGCAGCGAGTGGTGGCGCGGCATCCGGAGCGGTTTCGCTTCGCGGCGATGACGGCCAATGGCAACGTCGACGCGCTGCAGCAGGCCGTCGCGCAGTGGTCGCCCGCCTATGCCGGCGTCGTGGACGCGAAGGCGCGCGAAGTGCCAGCCGGCTGGGGCCGCGGGCCCGAGTGCCTCGTCGAGGCGGCGCAACATCCCGAGGCCGCAATCGTGCTCAATGCCGTGGTCGGCGCCGCCGGGCTCGACGCCACGCTGGCGGCGCTAGGCGCGGGAAAGCGCGTCGCCCTGGCCAACAAGGAAACGCTGGTGATCGGCGGCGCGCTGGTGCAGAGTGCCGCCAAGGCGCACGGCGGCAGCGTCATCCCCGTGGACTCCGAGCACTCGGCGTTGTTGCAGTGCCTCGCGGGGCGCGTGGGAACCAGCGGTGACGGCTTGCTGCCGGTGCAGGGCATCCGGCGCTTCGTCATCACGGCCAGCGGCGGCCCCTTCCGCACCTGGGACGCCGCGCGCATCCGCGAGGCCAGCATCAGCGAGGCGCTGAACCATCCGACCTGGGCGATGGGCAAGAAGATCACGATCGACTCGGCGTCCCTGGCCAACAAGGCGCTCGAGGTCATCGAGGCGCACGTGCTCTTCGGTGTACCCTACGAGAAGATCGAAGTGGTCGTGCACCCGCAGAGCATCGTCCATTCGATGGTCGAGTTCGAGGACGGGAGCGTGCTGGCGCAGATGGGGGTTCCTTCGATGGAGCTGCCGGTGCTCTATGCGCTGAGCTACCCCGAACGGCTGGAGGATGCGGGGGTACCACGCTTCGACCCGGTGGCGCAGTCGCCGCTGACCTTCGAGCCCGTGCGGCACGAGGTGTTCCCGACGCTCGGGCTGGGCGTCGCGGCGGGCAAGCAGGGTGGGGCAGCACCGGCGGTGTTCAACGCGGCCAACGAGGCTGCGGTGGCGCGGGTGCTGGAAGGGTCGCTCAAGTTCGCACGTATTCCCGTGGCCATCGAGCGTGCCTTGGCGCAGCTCGCGGGTGCCGCGGGTGTCGATCGGGATTCCTTGCTGGCCGCGGATGCCGCGGCCCGGCGCATCGTGCAGGAGATGGCGTAATGCTCAGCTGGCTCGCACCGCTGTTGGTCCTTGGGCTCGTGATCTTCGTGCACGAGCTGGGGCACTTCCTCGCCGCCAAGTGGGCGGGCGTCTACGCGCCGCGCTTCTCGCTGGGCTGGGGGTCGCCCATCTGGAGCTTCCGTCGCGGCGAGACGGAGTACGCCATCAGCGCGCTGCCGATCGGCGGTTACGTGCGGATGGCCTCGCAGGAGGACGAGCACGCGTCGGCGCTCGAAGGTGGTGGCGAGCTCAACAAGGACGGCAGCGCCGTCGAGCGCAGCAAGCATTGGGATGAGCACTCGATGATCCCGCACGGGCCGCTGCCGATCCCCAAGGATCGTTGGTTCGAGTCAAAGCCCCTCTACAAGCGTCTGGTGATTCTCTTCGCTGGCGTGGCGATGAACGTCCTGCTCGCGATCGTCGTGAGCACCGGCGTGTTCGCCTACTACGGCCAGGGCTACCTGCCGGCCGTGGTGGATAGCGTGGTCGCCGAGCGACCGGCCGCGTTGGCGGGGATGCAGCGCGGCGACAGCATCAGCGCCATCGATGGCGTGGCGATCCAGCGTTGGGACGAGGTGCTGGCGAAGGTGAGCGCGTCGCCGGACCGTGCGCTGGCCTTCGAGGTCTGGCGCGACGGGGCCGCACGGACGCTGGTCATCACGCCGGAAGCCACCGAGGTCGCCGGTGCGGCACAGCCGGTGGGGCGGGTGGGCGTGGGGCCGCGTGGTGAGCCGGCCCGCGAGCGCGTCGGCCTGGCGACGGCGGTGGTGGCCGGGACCAACGCGACCTGGAGTATGGGCGGCGCCGTGCTCGACGTGCTCGGCGGCCTGTTCAAGGGTCGCGTGTCGGTCAGTCAGCTCGGCGGGCCGGTGGAGATCGCCCGGGCAAGCGTAAGTGCGGCACAGACCGGCACTGGGCTGGAGAACCTCTGGGCGCTGGTCGCCTTCCTGAGCGTGAACCTGGCCATCCTGAACCTGTTGCCGATCCCGCTGCTTGACGGCGGGCAGATCGTCCTGAACGTGGTCGAGGGCGCGGTGCGGCGGCCGCTGCCGGTGATGGTCAAGGAGTGGTACGCGCGGATTGGGCTGGCGGCGATTCTGCTGCTCTTCGTGACCGTGACGTTCAACGACCTCAAGCGGCTGGTTCTGGGGTGGTTCGGGGGGAGTTGAGGCCCCTTTACAGGCCGTGGGGAACGGCCTAAGTTTCTGTGCTACCACGGATTAGGCATTCACAGCACTGCGCAGCGCAGGCAAGGAATTCTGATGGCGTTCGTCAAGACGGCGGTAATCGAGAAGAACCGTCAGCACGAGTCCGACACGGGCTCAACCCAGGTGCAGGTCGCGGTCCTCACTGAGCGTATCAACTACCTCACGGAGCACTTCCGCGCCCACCACAAGGACCACCACGGCCGCCGTGGGCTCCTCAAGATGGTCGGCCAGCGCAAGCGCCTGCTCAAGTACCTGCAGCGCTCCAACATCGACGCGTACCGCAAGATCATCGCGGACCTCGGCCTGCGCTACTAGGCGCTTCACCCTCACGAGCGCGCGACCGCACTGATGCGGATCGCGCGCTTCGTGTGTCATCGCCCATCCCGGGCACGCAGAGAACACAAAATATGATGCAACGCATTGAGCGGACCTTCGCTGGCCGCCCCCTCATCATCGAGACCGGGCGTATGGCCAAGCAGGCCGCCGGGTCCGCACTCATCACCTACGGCGAGACCGTCCTCCTGGCGGCCGTCACCGTGAGCGACAAGAAGAGCCCGCTGCCCTTCTTCCCGCTCACCGTCGAGTACAAGGAAAAGATGTACGCCTCGGGCAAGATCCCGGGCGGCTTCATCAAGCGCGAAGGGCGGCCCCGCGACGAGGAGATCCTCTCCTGCCGCATCATCGACCGCTCCATCCGTCCGCTGTTCCCGGAAGGCTTCCAGAACGAAGTCCAGGTCGTGATCTACGTCCTCTCCGCGGACCAGGAGAACGACCACGACGTGCTCGGCCTCGTCGCCACGTCCTATGCGCTCGCCTCGAGCAAGATCCCGTGGGCCGGCCCGATCGCCGGCGTCCGCGTCGGCCGCATCGAGGGCAAGTGGGTGCTCAACCCGACCTTCCAGGCCCTGGAGTTCTCGGACATCGATATGATCGTCGCCGGCTCGGCCGACTCGATTATGATGGTCGAGGGCGGCGCGCTCGAGGTCTCTGAAGAGGAGATCGTCGAGGCGCTCAAGGTGGCCCAGAAGGGCATCGGCGAGCTCGTCGGGATGCAGGACGAGCTGCTCAAGAAGTCCGGCAAGGTCGAGAAGATGGAGTGGAAGGGGACCGAGATCCCCGACGACGTGCGCAAGACGGTCACGAAGGCCGCCGAGAAGCGAATCGAGGCCGCGATCAACCAGAAGGACAAGGCCACGCGCATCCAGGCGGTCGAGAAGGTGAAGGAAGAGGTGAAGGCGGAGATGGCCGAGGTCCTCGACCCGGCACACCACGGCCTCGTCGGGATGATCGTCGGCGACATCGAGTACAACGCGCTGCGCGACCAGGTGCTCAGCACCGGCCTGCGCGTCGACGGCCGCAAGCCGAACGTCGTGCGCGACATCTCGATCGATACTTCGCTGCTCCCGCGCGCCCACGGCTCGGCGCTGTTCACGCGCGGCCAGACGCAGGCGCTGGTCGTCGCGACGCTGGGCACGGCCAATGACGTGCAGCGGATGGACAACATCGACGACGCGAAGGAAACGACGAAGTCGTTTATGCTGCACTACAACTTCCCGCCGTTCTCCACGGGCGAGGCCAAGCCGATGCGCGGCACCGGCCGCCGTGAGATCGGGCACGGCGCGCTCGCCGAACGCGCCATCCAGGCGGTGCTGCCGGCCTTCGAGGAGTTCCCGTACACGATCCGCATCGTCTCCGAGATCCTGGAGTCGAACGGCAGCTCGTCGATGGCCTCCATCTGCGGCGGCTCGCTGGCCTGCTTCGACGCGGGCATCCCGCTCAAGGCGCCGGTGGCCGGCGTGGCGATGGGCCTGATCAAGGAAGGCAAGAAGTACGCCATCCTCACGGACATCCTCGGCACCGAGGACCACCTCGGCGATATGGACTTCAAGGTGGCGGGCACGGAAGCCGGCATCACGTCCATCCAGATGGACATCAAGATCCAGGGCCTGGACCTCAAGATCATGACCGAGGCGTTGGCGCAGGCCAAGGAAGGCCGCCTGCACATCCTCGGCGAGATGAACAAGGCACTGCCGTCGGCGCGTGCGGACCTGTCGCCGTGGGCCCCGCGCATCGTGACGGTGAACATCAACCCCGAGAAGATCGGCGACCTGATCGGTCCGAAGGGGAAGACGATCCGCGGCATCCAGGACGAGACGGGTGCGGAAGTCACCGTGGACGACTCGGGGCTGGTCACGATCGCCGCCGTCGGCGGCGAGGCGATGGAGCGCGCGCGGCAGATGGTCGCCGCGATCACCGCCGAGCCGGTGGTGGGCGAGACCTACGAGGGCACGGTGAAGTCGGTGACGGCCTTTGGCGCCTTCATCGAGATTATGCCGGGCACCGAGGCGTTGCTGCACGTGTCCGAGATGCGGCACCACCGCGTCGAGAAGCCGGAAGACATCGTCAAGAAGGGCGAGACGGTGACGGTGAAGCTGGTTGAGCGCGACGAGCGCGGCCGCCTGCGCCTCTCGATGAAGGCGCTGCTGCCGAAGCCGGAGGGTGCCGAGGAGGCGCCGGCGGGCGAGAGCTCGAACGGCAGCGGCGAGTCCGGTGGCGAGCGGCGTGAGCGCCGTCCGCGCAGCGGCGACCGTGGCGGGCGCGGAGGCCGCGGCCGCGAGTGAGTGAGCCGTCCGTCGTGACCGCCCCCCAGCGGGGCGTCCAGCGGACCGTCCTCCCGAATGGACTGACCGTACTCTCGGAGCATATGCCGGGAGTGCGGTCGGTTGCTTTGGGGGCCTGGGTGCGCGCGGCCGCGCTGCACGAGTCGCGCGAGCAGATGGGCATCTCGCATTTCCTCGAGCATATGGTGTTCAAGGGCAGCGAGCGGCGCAGCGCGAAGGACATCGCCCTGGCCCTCGAGTCTCTCGGCGGCTCGCTCGATGCCTACACGGCTCGCGAGCACACGTCCTTCCAGGCGCGCGTGCTCGACGAGCACCTGCCGCAGGCAGCGGACGTGCTCTTCGACCTGATGTTCCGGCCGGCGCTGCGGGAGAGCGACCTCGAGCTCGAGCGCGGCGTGATCCTTGAGGAACTGGCGATGGTCGAGGACACGCCGGACGACATCGTCTTCGAGGTGCACGGGGAGACGCTGTGGGGCGACCACCCGCACGGCTACTCGATCCTCGGGACCAACGAGACGGTCGAGGCGCTGACGATCGCGGACCTGCGCGCACTGCACCGCCGGGCCTACCGCCCCGAGCGGGTGGTGGTGGCGGCGGCCGGCAACGTGTCGCACGAGCAGCTGCTGGCGACGCTGACGGCGGCCGGCTGGGCTGACTTCAGGGGCGAGGGCCCGCTGGAGCCGATGCCCGTGGCCGAGGCCGTGCCCGCGCCGCCGACCGAGAAGCACGTGGCGCGCGACATCCAGCAGACGCATCTGGTGATGGGCAACGCGACGGTGCCGCACGGCGACAAGCGACGGCACCCGCTGCTCCTGGTCAACGCGCTCTTCGGTGGCGGGATGAGCTCACGCCTCTTCCAGCGCGTGCGCGAGGAGCTCGGGCTCGCCTACAGCGTGCACAGCTTCCAGAGCTTCCACGCCACGGCGGGGAGCCAGGGCATTTATCTTGGATGCGCGCCGGAGCGCGTGGACGAAGCCGTGTCCGTGGTCCGCAGCGAGCTGGCGCTGCTGCAGATGACCGGCCTCACCGCCGACGAGCTCGCGATGGGCAAGCAGCAGCTGAAGGGCCAGATCACGCTGTCGATGGAGAGCGTGCCGGCGCGGATGTACCGTGCGGCGGCGGTGGAGCTGTTCGACGAACCCTACCGGCCGTTGGATGAGGTGCTTGCGCGGGTGGATGCGATCAGCACTGGTGACGTCGCCGATGTTTGCGGTGCGTTCTATGGGGTGGAGCAGCAGACGGTAGTGCGGCTGGGTCCGACATAGGACGGATGACGAATGACGGATGCGCATAGATGGGCGCAGCATCCGTCATCCGTCATCCGTCCCCAATCCAACAATCAGAGTGAGTAGCTGACAATGAAGATCGGCGTCCCGAAGGAAATCAAAACCAACGAAAACCGCATCGCCCTCGTCCCGGCCGGCGCCGAGGCGCTGGTGGCGGCGGGGCACACGGTGTACATCGAGCAGGGCGCTGGCCTGGGCTCGGGCTTCGACGACGCGCAGTACACGGCGGTCGGCGCCAAGATCCTGCCGACGGCGGACGAGGTCTGGGCGACGGCGGAGATGATCATCAAGGTGAAGGAGCCGATCAAGGTCGAGTGGCCGCGGATGCGCAAGGGCCAGACGATCTTCACGTACTTCCACTTCGCCGCGGACGAAGAGCTGACCAAGGCGCATCTGGAGTCCGGCGCGACCTGCATCGCGTACGAGACGGTGGAGCTGCCGAGCCGCGAGCTGCCGCTGCTGACGCCGATGTCGGAGGTCGCGGGGCGGATGGCGGTGCAGGAAGGCGCCAAGTACCTCGAGAAGCTCTATGGCGGCCGCGGCGTGCTGCTGGGCGGCGTGCCGGGCGTGGCGCCGGCGAAGGTCGTGATCCTCGGTGGCGGCGTGGTGGGCGTCAACTCGGCCAAGATGGCGGCGGGAATGGGCGCCAAGGTGATCATCCTCGACACCTCGTTGCCGCGCCTGCGCTACCTGAACGACGTGATGCCGGCCAACGTCCAGACCATCTTCTCCAACCGGCAGAACATCCTCGAGGCCATCTCGACGGCTGACCTGGTGGTCGGCGGCGTGCTCCTGCCGGGGGCCAAGGCCCCGAAGCTGATCCGCCGCGAGGACCTCAAGCTGATGCAGCCGGGCGCGGTGATCGTGGACGTGGCGATCGACCAGGGCGGCTGCGTGGAGACGATCAAGGCGACCACGCACGAGAACCCGGTCTACACCGTGGACGGCATCATTCACTACGGTGTCGCGAATATGCCGGGCGGGGTGCCGCGCACCTCGACGCTGGCCCTGACCAACGCGACCCTCCCGTACGCCCTCAAGTTGGCCAACAAGGGCTGGAAGCAGGCGCTGGCCGAGGATCCGGCGCTCCTGAAGGGCCTCAACGCCGTGGACGGGAAGGTGACGTACCAGGGGGTGGCTGAGGCGTTTGGGATGGAGTACCACGAGGCGTCGAAGTTCATCAAGTGAACTTCGGACGGATGACGCATCCGCCTTCCGTCCAGTAGTGCTCTCGCCTAACTTCAAGCACGCCAAGCTGTTCCGCCCTCGCCCCGCTCCCCCGCAATGTTCAAGCTCCCGTTCTTCCAAAACGGTGGATTCCTGCCCGCAAATGCCATTGCGGTGGATCTCGGAACGGCGAACACGCTGATCTACGTGAAGGGCGAAGGCATCGTGCTCAACGAGCCGAGCGTCGTCGCGATCGATCGCGAGACGAAGAAGATCAAGGGCGTTGGCCTCGAAGCGAAGCGGATGCTCGGCCGCACGCCTGATGGCGTGGTTGCGGTGCGTCCGATGAAGGACGGCGTGATCGCCGACTTCGAAGTCACCGAGAAGATGCTGCGCTTCTTCCTCGAGCTGATCATCAAGAATCACGTCTTCAAGGTGAAGCCGCGCGTGATCGTCTGCGTGCCGAGCGGCATCACGGAAGTCGAGAAGCGTGCAGTGCGCGACTCCGCGCTCGGCGCCGGCGCCAAGGAAGTGTTTATGGTCGCCGAGCCGATGGCGGCGGCGATCGGCGTGGGGCTGCCGGTGGAGACGCCGACGGGCAATATGGTGATCGACATCGGCGGTGGGACGACCGAGATCGCGGTCATCGCGCTCTCGGGCATCGTCAGCGATACGTCGATCCGCACCGGCGGCGACGAGCTCGACGCGAGCATCGTGCAGTTTATGCGGAAGAGCTACAACCTGCTGATCGGTGAGCCGACGGCGGAGCAGATCAAGATCCAGATCGGCAGCGCCGCGCCGCTGGGCGAGGAGCGCGAGATGGAAGTGAAGGGGCGCGACCTCGTCTCCGGCATCCCGAAGACGGTGCGCGTGCACTCGCAGGAGATCCGCGAGGCGGTGCAGGAGCCGATCCAGCAGATCGTCAACGCGGTGCGCCGCGCGCTGGAGATCACGCCGCCCGAGCTCGCCAGCGACATCGTGGATCGCGGCATCGTGATGACCGGCGGCGGTGCGCTGATCCGCGGCCTCGACGTGCTGCTGACGCAGGAGACGGGACTGCCGATCCACGTGGACGAGGATCCCCTGACCTGCGTGGTGCGCGGGACGGGACGGATCCTCGACGACGAGGCGAAGTACTGGTCGGTGCTGAGCACCTGAGGCGAGGGCCCACGTGCCGCGCGCCGCACGGGGAGATTCGCGTGTCGATACCGCGGTTGCCATCGTCTGCGCGATGGTCGCGCTGGTGCTGTTGGTGCTGCCGGACGCGCCACGCGACCGCGTCGCCGCGGTCATCCGCGGGAACCTGACGGGCCCGCTTGCCGTGTTGCAGACCCGTGCGCTGGAGACCGGGCGCGCGCTGGCCGCGCAGGACTCGCTGCGGGTGCTCCACGACAGCGTCGCGATGCGCAGCCAGCGCCTGACGGCGGTGGAGGCGGAGAATGCGCGTCTGCGCGAGCTGCTCGGCCTTGGACGTGCCTTGCGCTGGGGCTTTGTGCCGGCCGAGGCCTTGGTTACCCGCGGCGGCGTGGACGAGCACACGCTGCTGCTGTCGGCCGGTGCCACGCAGGGCGTACAGCGCTTGAGCGCGGTGGTGAGCGCCGAGGGACTGGTGGGAATGGTGCAGGACGTGGACGCTCGCACAAGCGTGGCGATCGTGTGGCCGCACCCGGACTTCCGCGTCAGCGCCACGACCCCCGACGGTGGCGCGTTCGGCATCGTCACGACGCACGAAGGGCAGGGCGCGGACCGCTGGATGCTTGAGTTGCACGGCGTGCCGTATCGCGCGGTGCTGCGCTCGGGGACGCCGGTCGTGAGTTCTGGGCTGGGCGGCGTGTTTCCGCGCGGCATCTTGATTGGCACCGTGGTGCGCGCGATGGGCGGCGCGGGCAGCGGCTGGGCACGCAGCTATCTGGTGCGGCCGGCGGTGCGGCCGAGCGAGCTGCTCTCGGTGATGGTCCTCGCGCCGGAGCGCAGCGCCGAGGGTGTGGAGAGCGTGTGGCGACCGCGGGTCGAGGTGCTGGAGCGCCGAGTGCGGGCCGCCGCTGACAGCCTCGCCGCCGACTCGCTGCGCCGCGCGGCAGCGGCGTCCGGTAGCGCGGCGGTGACGGGCACGGCGGGGGACAGCCTGCGATGAACCTTTCGCGCGCGATCCTCATCACGCTGGTGCTGGCGGCACTGGTGGCGCTGCACTTCACGCTGCGGCCGCTGCTGGACTGGCGCGCCGGCGTGGACTTTCTCGTCATCGGCATACTGATGGTGGCGGTGCGGGTGCGTCCCGGCACCGCCGCGGTGGTCGGCTTGCTGCTGGGCGCGGTGGTGGACGCAATGACACCCGAGGCCTTGGGATCCGGTGCGCTGGCGATGACGCTGATGGCCTTCGGCGCATCGCGCTTGAAGGCGGCGTTCTTCGCTGACGACCTCGGTATCAACGCGGTGTTCGTGTTTCTTGGGAAGTTGAGCTTCGATGTCGTGGCGACGCTGGCCGAGGGCCGACTGCGCGGGATGACCCTGGTCTGGCAGTTGCTCGCGTGGACACCGCTCTCGGCATTGGCGACGGCGGCGGCGGGCGTGCTGGTGCTGGCCGTGGTACGCCCGGCGCTTGAGGCGCGGAGGACGCGATGAGCTTTCAGCCGAATGCCGTGCAGGAGCGCGGGCGTATCGCGTCGGCGCTGCTCTTCCTGACGTTCCTGTTCTTGGCGGGATCGTTCTTCCGGATGCAGGTGTTGCTCGGCGCGCGCTTCGTGCTGCAGGCGGAGACGAACCGCCTGCGCGAGGTGCCGCTGCCGGCGCCGCGCGGGATGATCCTCGACCGCACGGGGCAGGTGATTGCCGAAGACCTTCCGGGCTACTCGATCTCGTTGCTGGCGCGCACCGAGGATTCGCTGCGCGTGATGATGCGGCACATCGGCGAGGTGGTGCCGGTGTCGCCGGAGCAGATCGGCGCGGCGGTGCGGCGCTTCCGGCGCGTGCCGTCGCGCCCGACGGTCCTGTTTCCCGACGCGAGCTTCGAACTGGTGTCGATCCTCGAGGAACGCCGCGTCGAGTTCCCGGGCTTGATCATCCAGTCGGCCCCGCGCCGGCACTATCCCGACGGACCGGCGGTGTCGGCGATCGTCGGCTACACGGGTGAGATCAGCGAGCAGGAGCTCGAGCAGGAGGGCTTTCGCGACTACAAGCCGGGCCAGCAGGTGGGCAAGGACGGGCTGGAGCGGCAGTACGAAGACCGGCTGCGCGGCCGGGAAGGCGCGCGGTTCATCGAGGTGGATGCCCGCGGCCGAGTGGTGCGCGAGCAGGCGCGTCCGGACCTCGCGCCGGAGCGTCCGGCGGCGCTATACACGAACATCGACCTCGACCTGCAGCGCTTCGTGCACCGGTTGTTCGCCGACACGCTGATGGGCGGCGTGGTGGCGATGGAGCCGCGCTCGGGCGAGGTGCTGGCGCTGCATTCGGCGCCGACCTTCGATCCCAACCGGTTCATCGGTGGCATTCCACGTGACTACTGGGAGCAGTTGCAGGAAGACGAGCGCCGTCCGCTGTACAACAAGGCAATCAAGGGCGCATATCCGCCGGGCTCGATCTGGAAGCTGCACACGGCCATCATCGCGATGGAGGCCGGCCAGGTCCGCATCGACGAGAAGATGCAGGTGCCCTGCACGGGCAGCTTCCAGTTCGGCAATCGGGCGTTCCGCTGCTGGAAGCGAGACGGACACGGCGACGTGACGCTGGCGGAGGCGATCGAACATTCCTGCGACACGTACTTCTATCAGCTCGGGTTGCGGATCGGGCTGCAGAATCTCGTGGCCGGCGGTCTGCGGCTTGGATCTCGCGACCGTTCCGGCATCGACCTGCCGGCCGAGACGCGCTCGGTGTTCCCGACCGATCCGGCGCGCGAGTACTACGATCGGCTCTTCGGGCCGCGCGGCTGGACGACGGCGGTGACGCTGAACCTGTCCATCGGGCAGGGGGAGAACTCGCAGACGGTGGCGAATATGGCGCGCTTCTACACGGCGCTGGCCACGGACGGTGAGGCGGCCCGTCCGGAAGTGGTGCGCGGACAATCGGAGCGCACGCGGATGTTCAACATCACGCCGCAGCAGTTGCGTCAGCTCCAGGACGCGATGACGGCGGTGGTGGGGCGGGGCACTGCAATCGGCTCTCGTCTCGAGGGCATCGCGGTGGCCGGCAAGACGGGCACCGCGCAGAATGCGCAGGACCAGAGCCGCGACCACGCCTGGTTCGTCGGGTACGCGCCGGCCGAGGATCCGAAGATCGTCGTCGCGGTCCTGCTGGAGTTCGGCGGCAGCGGCGGGCGCGCGGCGCGCGTGGCGACGCGCATCATCGAGCACTACCTGAAGCAGGCCGTGGCGGCGCTGCCGGCCACCGAGGGGCCCTGATGCCCGCACGCCTTGTGCCGACGGAGTGGCCGCTTGTGGCGCTGGCGCTGCTGCTCACGGCGCTCGGCGTGGCGATGGTGTACTCCGCGGGGCAGACGGACGTGCCGAACTTCGTGCTGACACTCTGGCGCACGCAGGTCGTCTGGGCCGTGCTCGGTCTCCTTGGCGCGTACGCGGTCACCCGGCTCTCGGTGCGCGTGCTGGAGTGGGGCGCGGTGCCGGCATACGCCATCGCGGTGTTCCTGCTCCTGCTGCTGGTGTTCATCGGACAGGGCGCGGGGACCGCGGCGAGCACCAAGAGCTGGCTGGCCATCGGCGGCGTACGCCTCGGCCAGCCTTCCGAACTCGCCAAGATCGCCGTGGTGCTGATGCTCGCGCGCGTGCTGAGCAGCCAGCGCGAAGCCGCGACGTCGCTGTTCGGCCTGGCGAGGCCGGCGCTGATCGTCGGCGTCCCCTGGCTGTTGATTATGGCCCAGCCCGACCTCGGCACGGGCTTGGTGTTCATCGGCATCTTCTTCGCGATGCTCTTCTGGAGTGGCGTCTCGTGGCCGCTGCTGCTGATGGCGGCCAGTCCGGGTATCTCCCTAGTGCTGGCATTCGGCCCGGGAGTTTGGGGCGCGTGGTTCCTGCTCCTGCTCGCGCTCGTGGCCTGGAAGCGCCCCACGTGGCTGGAGAGTACGGCCCTGGTGCTGGCCAATGTGGCGATGGGCGTCGTCGCCCCGATCCTCTGGGACAAGCTGAATCCGTACCAACAACGGCGCCTGTTGGTCTTTCTCGATCCCTCCAGCGACCCGCGTGCCTCGGGCTATCACCTGATCCAGTCGCAGGTGGCGATCGGCTCCGGCGGCTTTCTCGGCAAAGGCTTTACCGACGGATCCCAGAAGCGCCTCGCCTTCCTCCCGGAGCAGCAAACCGACTTCATCTTCTCCGTGCTTGGCGAGGAGTTCGGGTTCGTCGGCGTCGCCGTGGTGCTGGCGCTGTTCTGCGTGCTGCTGCTGCGCACGACCCGCATCGCGGCGCGCTCGGGCAACCAGTTCGCCTCGCTGGCGGCCTTCGGGCTCACGGCGGCCCTCTTCACGCACATCCTCATCAACGTAGGGATGACCATCGGCTTGATGCCGATTACGGGCATCCCCCTGCCATTCTTCTCCTACGGCGGCTCCTTTATGCTGGCCTGTTGGCTCAGCGTGGGGATCCTGGCGCTGATTTCGGCGGAAGGCCGAGGAAAGGCCGACGGGCTAGTGATTTAGGTCACGGGGCCCCATTTTCCGCCTATGGCTTGGTTCCGTAAGGATAAGAAGCCCCGCCCCCCGCGCGCCCAACGCCTGGAGATTCCTCCGGACGCCTGGGAGAAGTGCGAGGCCTGCGGGCACACCGATATCCGCGAGAAGTTCGTCCGCAACCACAACGTGTGCCCGTCCTGCGACTACCATCGCCGGATCCGGGCCCACGAGTACGCGGCGTTGCTGCTGGACGAGGGCTCGCTGGACGAGAAGGACGTAGACCTCGCGTCCGTGGATCCGCTGGAATTCCCGGAGTACAAGGGGCGCCTGAAGAAGGCGCTCGAGAAGGCCGGCGAACACGACGCCATTCTCACCGTCGGCGGCACGATGGACGGGATGCCGGTGAATCTCGGCGTGATGGACTTCGCGTTTATGGGCGGCTCGATGGGCTCGGTGGTCGGTGAGAAGATCGCGCGGCTCGGCCAGCGCTCGCTCGAGCGCAAGTGGCCGCTGATCGTGATGTCGGCGTCGGGCGGTGCACGAATGCAGGAAGGCGTGCTGTCGCTGATGCAGATGGCCAAGACCTCGGCGATGCTCGCGCAGCTGGCGGACCGCCGCATTCCGTATGTGTCGATCCTCACGAACCCGACCACCGGCGGCGTGAGCGCGAGCTATGCGATGCTGGGTGACGCCATCATCGCCGAGCCGGGCGCCGTCATTGGCTTTGCCGGACCGCGCGTGATCAAGCAGACGCTGGGCCAGGACCTGCCAGAGGGTTTCCAGACGGCGGAGTTCCTGCTCACGCACGGGATGGTGGACCGCGTGGTGCACCGGCACCAGCTCAAGCGCGTCGTGGGCGCCCTGCTGCGCCATATGAGCGGCAAGCCGGCGGCGATGGGCTGGGCCTCCAGCTGAGCGACGCCGCCTACCGGGCGGCGCTGGACGCGCTGTTCGCGCGCACGACCGGACAATGGAAGCTGGGGCTCGAGCGGGTGACGGGGTTCCTCGCTGAGCTCGGCGACCCGCATCGCGCCCTGCGTGTGCTCCACGTGGCCGGGACGAACGGCAAGGGGAGCGTCTGCGCGATGCTCGAGGCGGCGCTGCGGGCCCGCGGCCTCCGCGTGGGCAAGTACACCTCGCCGCACCTCGTGGACTTCCGCGAGCGCTTCGTCGTGGACGGCCAGCCGCTTGACGACGCCGACATCGCGGCCTGGCTCGAGCGCTGGACGCCGGCGGTGGAGCGCCACGGGGCGACGTTCTTCGAAGCCACCACGGCGATGGGCTTCCAGCTCTTTCTCGACGCCGGCGTCGATGTGGCGGTGATCGAGACGGGGCTGGGCGGTCGCCTGGATGCCACCAACGTCGTGCAGCCCCTCGTGGCGGGCGTGACCGGCATCGGCATCGACCACACGGAGTGGCTCGGCACGACGCGCGAGAGCATCGCGCCGGAGAAGGCTGGCATCTACAAGGCCGGCGTGCCGGCGGTGGTCGGGGAGCCGGACGAGGACGTGCGGCAGTTGCTTGCGGCCGAGGCGCACCGCCGCGGCGCCGTGCCGGTGCGGGTGGTGGCGGAAGAGGGCCGTGCCGACGACATCCGCGTGAGCGCGGCGGGTACGGCGTTCACCTGGCTGCGCGGTGGGGATCGGCTGGAGGTCTCGACGGCGCTGGCCGGTCGCCACCAAGCCCAGAACGCCCTCACGGCGCTGACGATGTTGGACTCCCTGCCGCCTGACCTGCGGCGGCCGGCGGAGGACGACCTGCCCGCATTGCGGAGCGTCCGACTGCCGGGGCGGTTCTCGCGGCACGGGAACTGGATCTTCGATGTGGCCCACAATCCGGACGGATCGGCCGTGACGGCCCTGACGCTGGAGGGCAGCGCCCCGGCGCGGCCGGTGGTGGCGCTGGTGAGCATCTTGGGGGACAAGGACTGGCGGGGGATGCTCTCGGCCCTGAGCGGGGTGGTGGACCACTTCGTGCTCACCGATACGCCCTCGGCCCCGGCCAGCCGCGCTTGGCAGAGCGGCGAGGTGCTCGACTACGCCAGGTCCCGGGGCTGGAGTGCCGAACGGGAGGTGGATTTCGAGCGTGCGCTGGCCCTCGCCACGCAGCGCGGCGCGACCGTGCTGGTGACCGGGAGTTTCCACACCGTGGGCGATGCGATGGCGCGGTTGCAGGTGTCTCCGACGGGCGGCTAAATTGCGGAATGGCAAGCAGTTCGACTGCACTTCCCGGTTTCCGCGACTTCTATCCTGACGAGCTGGCCCGCCGCACGCACATCTTCCGTGCCTGGCGGGCCGTCGCGCGCAAGTATGCGTTCGTGGAGTACGACGGTCCGCCGCTGGAGCCGCTGGACCTGTACACGAAGAAGTCGGGCGACGAGATCGTCGGCCAGCTCTACAACTTCACCGACAAGGGCGGGCGCGAGGTGTCGCTGCGCCCCGAGATGACGCCGACCTTCGCGCGGATGGTCGGGGCCAAGGCAAGCGCGCTGCGCAAGCCGCTGCGTTGGTTCTCGATCCCGCAGCTCTTCCGCTACGAGCGGGCACAGCGCGGGCGCCTGCGCGAGCACTTCCAGCTCAACGTGGACATCGTCGGCGAGGCCAGCGAGGTCGCGGACGCCGAGCTGCTCTGCGTGGCGGTGGACATTATGCGCGAGCTCGGGCTCACGCACGAGGACGTGCGGGCGCGGGTCAGCGACCGGCGGCTGCTGACCGGGGTGCTCGATGCGCTGGGCGTGTCAGCCGAGCAGCGGCCGACGGTGTTCGGGGTGTTCGACAAGGTCGCGCGGCAGCCGCGTGAGGTGAGCGCGGAGAAGCTGGCGGCGGCGGGACTGGCGTCCGCGCTCGTGGACCGCGTGCTGGCGCTGGCCAGCGGGACGACGTTTGAAGAGCTGTGGCGGGAGCTTGGCGAGACGGTCGCGCCGACGCCCGCGACCGAGCCGCTGGTGCGGTTCAAGCGATATCTCGAGCACTGCAGTGCACTGGGCATCGGCGACTGGGTCACGCTGGACCTCTCGATCGTCCGCGGACTTGCCTACTACACCGGCGTGGTCTTCGAACTCTTCGACGCCAAAGGCGAGCTGCGCGCCATCTGCGGCGGCGGACGTTATGACGATTTGCTCAAGGCCATCGGCGGCGCGGACCTGCCGGCGCTGGGCTTCGGGATGGGCGACGTGGTGCTCGGCGAGCTGCTCACGGAGCGCGGCCTCTGGCCCGAGCCGCAGCAGGATGCGGTGGACTTCGTGATCGTCGCCGGCAACGGCGCCATCGACACGCCGTACGCGCACGTGCTCAAGCTGGCCCGCGCGCTGCGCGACGCCGGGTTCAGCGCCGCGCACGGGATGAACGAGGAACGATACAAGAGCCAGGCGACGCGTAACCAGGTGGACGGCGCGCGCAAGGCGGGAGCGAGCGCGGTGGTGTACTTCCGCGAAGACGGGGCCGTGGAGGCAATGAGCCTGCTCGGCAAGCTGACGGGGGCCGCGACGCACGCGGTGGATGCGGGCGCGGCGCTCAGCGGCGACGCGCAGGCGATGCACGGGCTGCGTCATTGGCTGCAGACGCAGCGTGGACGCTAGGACTGACGATGGCTGACGACAAGAAGCTGACGACGCGGGCGGAGAACTTCTCCGACTGGTACAACGAACTGGTGCTGCGCTCCGAGCTGGCGGACTACTCGCCGGTGAAGGGTTCGATGGTGATCCGTCCCAATGGCTACGGCATCTGGGAGCGGATGCAGCGCGCCCTCGACGATATGTTCAAGGCCACCGGCCACGAGAACGCCTACTTCCCGCTGTTCATCCCGCAGAGCTTCCTGAGCAAGGAAGCCGAGCACGTGGAGGGCTTCGCGCCGGAGACGGCGGTGGTCACGCACGGCGGCGGCAAGCTGCTCGAGGAGCCGCTGGTGGTCCGGCCGACGTCGGAGACCATCATCTACCATATGTTCGCGAAGTGGACGCAGAGCTATCGCGACCTGCCCATCCTCATCAACCAGTGGGCCAACGTGGTGCGCTGGGAGTTGCGCACGCGGCTGTTCCTGCGCACGCTGGAGTTCCTGTGGCAGGAAGGGCACACGGCGCACGCCACGCACGACGAGGCCGAGGAAGAAGCGCGCCGGATGCTCGGCATCTACCGCGAGTTTATGGAAGGCTGGATCGCGATGCCGGTGGTGACCGGCCTCAAGACCGAGAGCGAGAAGTTCGCCGGCGCACTGCGCACCTACTCCTGCGAAGCGATGATGCAGGACAACAAGGCGCTGCAGGCCGGCACCTCGCACAACCTGGGGCAGAACTTCGCCAAGGCCTTCGAGCTGCAGTTCCAGGACCAGAATGGCGAGATGGCCTTCGCGTGGAATACCTCCTGGGGCGTGAGCACGCGGATGGTCGGCGGGCTGGTGATGACGCACTCCGATGACAACGGCCTCGTGACGCCGCCCAAGCTGGCGCCCGTCGAGGTGGTGATCGTGCCCGTGTACAAGAGCGACGAGGAGCGCGCGCGGATCGTCGAGGCGGCGCATCGCGTGAAGCAGGAGCTCGGCGCGTGGACTGGCCGTGGCGCCACCGATCGGCTGCGCGTGAAGGTGGACGATCGCGACGGCATCAAGCCCGGCGCCAAGTACTACGAGTGGGAGATGCGGGGCGTCCCGCTGCGGCTGGAGATCGGCCCCAAGGACCTCGAGAAGCAGTCCGTGTTCTCGGCGCGCCGCGACACGCGGGCCAAGGCGGCCATCCCGATGGCCGGGTTGCCGGAGTCCGTGGCCAAGTTGCTCGATCAGATCCAGACGGACCTGCTGGCGGCCGCCAGGGCGCGGCGCGAGGCCAATTCGCAGCGCGCGGTGAAGAGCTACGACGAGTTCAAGCAGATTATGGAAGGCTCCGGGGGCTTCGTGTATGCCGGCTGGAACGGCGACCCGGCCATCGAGGCGAAGGTGAAGGAAGAGACCAAGGCGACCATCCGCGTCATTCCTGACGAGGAGTTCCGCACGCCGGGCGGGCAGGCGACCTGCCTCGTCACCGGTGAACCCGCCAAGCACGAGGTGTTGTGGGCCAAGGCGTACTGATGGCCCAAGGTTTCACCCGGCGCGAGGGTGCGCTTCACGCGGACGGCGTGCCGCTGGCGACGATTGCCAAGCACGTCGGCACGCCGGCATACGTCTATTCGGCATCGGTGATCCGCGACCGCGCGGCGCGGCTGACGCAGGCGCTGGCTGGCATCCCGCACCGCGTGCACTTCGCCGTGAAGTCCAACGGCAGCGGCGCCGTGCTGCGCCTGCTGCGCGAGGCCGGCATTGGCGCCGACGTGGTGAGCGGCGGAGAGCTGTTCCGCGCGCTGCGCGCCGGTTTCCGCCCCGAAGACATCGTCTTCGACGGGGTGGGCAAGACGGCGCGCGATATGGCGGAGGCGGTCGGGGTGGGCGTGAAGCTGCTCAACGTCGAAAGCGAAGCCGAGCTCCGGCAGCTCTCGGCGTTGGCGGTGGAACTCGGCAAGCGCGTCACCGTCGGGCTGCGCGTGAACCCAGACGTGGAGATCGAGAACGCGCACGAGTACATCGCCACCGGCGACAAGGAGCACAAGTTCGGCGTGCCGCTGGATGACGCCCTGCGTGTGGCGCGCATCGGGATGACGCTGCCAGGTTTGGATTTCAGCGGCCTGCATATGCACGTCGGCTCGCAGTTGTTCTCGTACGGCGCCTACGAGCACGGGGCACGCAAGCTGATCCAACTGGCGCACACGCTGCGCGCCGAGGGCGCACCAATCCGATACCTCGATCTGGGCGGCGGATTGCCCGTGCCCTACCGCCCGGAGGAGCCCGAGCCCGACCTCGAGGCCTACGCGGCGTTGATGCGCCGTGCCGTCGAGTCGCTGGGTGACGTGGAGCTGGTGATGGAGCACGGGCGCTACCTGGTGGCGGCGTCGGCGGTGCTGCTCACCGAGGTGCTCTATCGCAAGCATAATGGCGGAGTGGAGTTCTTGGTCTGCGACGCCGGGATGACGGAGCTCATCCGTGTGTCGCACTACGACGCCTACCATCACATTGAGCCGGTGGCGACGCACGGCGGTGAGATCATCGCGGATGTGGTCGGGCCGGTCTGTGAGAGCGGCGACTTTCTCGGCGTGGACCGCACCTTGCCGGACGTGCCGCCGGGCGCCCTGATGGTAGTGCACACGGTCGGTGCCTACGGCTCGGCGATGGCCACGCGCTACAACGGCCGGCCCTTCGCCGCGGAGGTGCTGGTGGACGGCACGCGCTGGGCGGTGGTGACGGAACGCGAGGAGTACACGGACCTGGTCCGGATGGAAGTGCAGTCCCCCCAATGGCAGGAGGCTTGATGCGGATCGGCTTGATGTCGGACACGCACGACCGAGTACCGGCGATTGACGCGCTGCTGCGCGAGATGCTCAAGCGCGAGGTGACGTTCGTGCTGCACGCGGGAGACTTCTGCTCGCCGTTCTCGCTGAAGCCGTTTCAGGACCACGGCATCGCGATGGCGGGCGTGTTCGGGCGCAACGACGGCGATATGGAAGGCCTGCGCGCCACGGCGGCGCAGGCGATGGGGCAGGAGCTGTTCGAGTCGCCGCACGGAATGAAGGTCGGCGACCACAAGGTGCTGGTGGTGCACGATATCGGCGAGGTGGTGGAGCGCTCGGTGCTCGCCCACGCGGTCGTGGTGCACGGGCACACGCACCTACAGGAGATGAAGACGCGCAACGATACGCTGATCGTGAACCCCGGCGAGGCCTGCGGCTGGCTCTACGGGGCGCCGTCGGCGGCCATCCTCGACCTACAGACCAAGCACGTCGAGTTCATCAAGCTCGACGGGGCGGAGTGGAAGACGTGACGCATCCCGGTTCCCGGATCCTGATCCTCGACTGCGGTTCGCAGTTCACCCAGCTCATCGCGCGACGGGTGCGCGAAGCGCGCGTGTACTCGGAGATCCATCCGCCCACGCGCAGCCTGGAGTGGATCCGGGACTGGAAGCCCAGCGGCATCATCCTCTCCGGTGGGCCGAGCTCGGTGAGCGATGACGGTGCGCCGGACTTCGATCCGGGCATTCTCGACGTCGCGCCGGTGCTCGGCGTGTGCTACGGGATGCAGTGGATCGCCAAGCAGGCCGGCGCCGAGGTGAAGGGCGGGGGACGCCGCGAGTACGGGCGCGCCGAGCTGGAAGTCGTCGAGAACGACGGGATCTTCGCGGGCTTCGATGCGGGCGAGCGCAGCGTGGTGTGGATGTCGCACGGCGACCACGTGGAGACGGTGCCCAAGGGCTACGTCCTCACGGCCCGCAGCGACGGCAACCCCGTGGTGGGCTTCCGCCACGCGACCAAGCCGATCCACACGATGCAGTTCCACGCCGAGGTGGCGCACTCGGTGCGTGGCGCCGAGATGATCCAGAACTTCCTCTTCCGCATCGCCAAGTGCACGCCCGACTGGACGCCGGGGCACTTCATCGACCAGGAAGTCGCCAAGATCCGCCAGCGGGTGGGCAATGCGCAGGTAATCTGCGGCCTGTCGGGCGGCGTGGACTCCTCGGTGGCGGCGGCGCTGGTGCATAAGGCCATCGGCGACCAGCTCACCTGCATCTTCGTGGACACGGGCCTGCTGCGTCTGCACGAGCGCGAGCAGGTGGAGCGCACGATGGGCCAGCACCTGGGCATCAAGCTGGTGACGGTGCGGGCGGAGCAGCGCTTCCTCGATGCACTCAGCGGACTGGACGATCCCGAGAAGAAGCGCAAGGCGATCGGGCACACCTTCATCGATGTCTTCGAGGACGCGTCCGCGGCGGAAGGCAAGGACGCCAAGTTCCTCGTGCAGGGGACGCTGTACCCCGACGTGATCGAGTCGGTGAGCGCCAAGGGCGGCCCCAGCGCGACGATCAAGACGCACCACAACGTGGGCGGGCTCAAGCCGGATATGAAGTTCGAGCTGATCGAGCCGCTGCGCGAGTTGTTCAAGGACGAGGTGCGCAACGTGGGCCGCGAGCTCGGGCTGCCCGAGGAGATGGTCGGACGGCATCCGTTCCCGGGGCCTGGCCTCGCGATTCGCGTGCTGGGCGCAGTGGACCCGGTGAACGTCGAGACGCTGCGGCGTGCCGATGCGATCTACCTCGAGGAGATCCGCGCGGCCGGGCTATATCAGGAAATCTGGCAGGCCTTCGCGGTGTTCCTGCCCGTGCGCTCGGTGGGTGTGATGGGCGACGGCCGCACCTACGAGCACGTCATCGCGCTGCGCGCCGTGACCAGCACCGACGGGATGACCGCTGACTGGTACGCGTTCCCGCACGAGGTGCTCGGGCGGATCTCGAACCGCATCATCCGCGAGGTGAAGGGCGTGAACCGGGTCGTGTACGATATCAGTTCCAAGCCGCCGGCGACGATCGAGTGGGAGTGAGCTGAGGACTGCGGTTCACCACAGAGGGCACAGAGGGCACAGAGAACTGCAGACTGCCAACTCCCTACTTCCAACTCCCTACTGCTGTTAACGCAGAGACGCAGAGATCGCAGAGCACCACAACGGAAACTGCTTGGGGGGTCCGCACCGACGATTCGGCGCGGACCCCCAAAGCCTTTGTTGTGGCAGTTCTCTGCGCCCTCTGCGTTGAACGCCGTTGCTGTTGCCGTTCCAATTGCTGTCGCCGTTGTTCTCGCCGTTCCCCTCGCCGTTGTAGTTCTCTGTGCCCTCTGTGCCCTCTGTGGTGAACGCAGTTAGCTTCCCTCTCCCCTATGCGACTCGCCGCCCTCCGCCCAACCAAGTCCGAGCTGACCGAGATGGCGCGCCTGGCGGCGCCCATCGTGCTCGTGAACGTCGGGATGCAGGGAATGGGCCTCGTGGACGCGATAATGCTCGGGCGCGTCTCGTCGGTGGACCTCGCCGCCGGCGGCCTCGGCAACTTCTACTTCTTCGGCGTTTCCATCATCGGGATCGGCATCCTGATGGCGTTGGACCCCGTCATCGCGCAGGGCATCGGCGCGGGCGACGAGCGGCAGATCGCGCGCGGGATCCAGCGCGGCATCTTGATGACCGTGATCGTCGCGGTGGTGGTGTCGAGCACCTTCCTGTTCGCCACGCCGGTGCTGGCCTTGCTGCGGCAGCCACCCGAAGTCGTGCCGCTCGCGGCTGCCTACGTGCACTGGAGCATCCCGGGGATGTTGCCGTTCTTCGCGTTCAATATGCTGCGGCAGGTGCTGCAGGCCTTCCACCGGGTGTGGCCGGTGGTGCTCGGAGTGGTCGTCGGCAACGTGCTGAACGGCTTCCTGAATTGGGTGCTCATCTACGGCAATCTCGGCTTTGCCCCAGGCGGCGTGATCGGCTCGTCCAAGGCCACCGCCATTTCGCGCTGGGTGATGGCGCTGGTGGTCTTGGCCGGGGCCTGGCCGAGCATTCGCGAATACCTGCGCCGCTGGGACCCGCAGAGCTCGACGTTGGCACCGTTGCTCCGGATGTTCCGCTTGGGGCTGCCAGTGGGATTGCAGTTCCTCGCCGAGGCAGGTGCCTTCGGGCTGACCACCGTGATGACCGGCTGGATGGGGACGACCGTGCTGGCCGGGCACGAGATCGCGCTGAGCCTCGCGTCGATGACGTTTATGGTGCCGATGGGCGTGGCCGGCGCCGCCGCGGTGATGGTGGGCCGCGCCATCGGCCGCGGCGACGTGGCGGCGTCGCGGCGCGATGCGGTGGCGGCGCTGGCGGTGGGGGTCGGGTTTATGGCGCTCTGCGCGGTACTGTTCGCGCTGGTGCCGGAG
Source organism: Gemmatimonadaceae bacterium (assembly GCA_019637355.1). Classification (NCBI taxonomy): domain Bacteria; kingdom Pseudomonadati; phylum Gemmatimonadota; class Gemmatimonadia; order Gemmatimonadales; family Gemmatimonadaceae; species Gemmatimonadaceae bacterium. Next base: position 1,299,831 of record JAHBVT010000001.1, read on the forward strand.
ACGCTCGCGGGCGTCTATACGCGCGATGCCGCGACGTTCACGCTGGCGGCGTCACTCATTCCCATCGCCGCGGTGTTCCAGGTGTTCGACGGCACGCAGGTCATCAGCGCGAGCATCCTGCGCGGGGCGGGGGACACGCGCATCCCGGCGCTGCTGCACGCGCTGTCGTTCTGGGCGGTGGGCATCCCGCTCGGCGCGTGGCTGGCCTTCGGCTTCGATCTAGGCGCGGCGGGACTCTGGTGGGGCCTGACGGCCGGGCTCGCGGCTGCGGCCGTGTTGCAGGTGCTGCGCGTGAAGGACAAGCTGGGGCGGGACGTTCGGCGCGTGACGATCGACCGCCACTGAGCAGCCGCCCTAGACGCCCTTCGCCGCCAGCAACTCCATAAACTGCTTGGGCTCCGTCAAGCCCATCAGCTTCTCCGGCACCTCGGCGTCCTTGGAGAACTGGGCAATCTTGCCCAGCACCGGGAGGTACTGGTTGGAGACCTCCAGCGGCGGCGCGACGATGAGGAAGAAGAAGTGCACTGGCTTGTCGTCGAGGGCCTTGAAGTCGACGCCGGCCTTCTTGCGGCCGAAGGCCACGCGCAGGTTGCTCACGACCATCGAGCGGCAGTGGGGGATGGCGATGCCGCGCCCCATCCCGGTGGAGCCAAGCTGCTCGCGCCGCTTGAGCATCTTGAAGAGCGTCGCCTCGTCCTTCTCGTTGAGGCGCAGGAGCCCGATGAGCTCCTTGAGGATGTCGTCCTTGCTGCTGCTTGCGAGATCCAGTTGGATCGCGTCTTCGGCGAAGAATTCCCTGAGTTCCATCCCGCTATTCTAACGGGGGGCCGGAAGGGCGTCAAATCGTGATATTGCAAGCGTTTGGGGCGCCTCCTACCTTTCCCTAGATGCGCTTCCCGTACCCCACAGGCCCCTCGGCCGTCCCCGTCTTCCTGGCCCCGATGGCAGGCGTCTCGGAATCTCCGTTCCGACGCCTCTGCCGGGCCTGGGGCGCGGACGTGGTGGTGACGGAGTTCCTCTCGGCCGAAGGCATCCGCCGGGAGAACGAGGCGACCCTCTCCAAGCTGCGCTTCACGCCCGACGAGCATCCCATCGGCGTGCAGATCTTCGGCGCCGAGCCGGACGCGATGCGCGAGGCGGCCGCGCTGGTCACGGACGTCTTCCAGCCGGACTACATCGACATCAACTTCGGCTGCCCGGTGAAGAAGGTCGTCAAGCGCAACGGCGGCTCGGGTTGCCTTCGCGACCTCGACCTCGTGCAGCGGGTGATCCGTGCGGTGATCTCCGGGACCACGCTCCCGGTGACGGTGAAGATCCGCAGCGGCTGGAACGAAGAGATGCGGGACCCGGTGCGTATCGCCCTCAAGTGCCAAGAGGCCGGCGCCCGGGCGATCGCCTTGCACCCGCGTACGCGCACGCAGATGTACACGGGGCAGGCCCGCTGGGAAGAGATCGCGCGGGTGAAGGAGGCGGTGGACGTGCCGGTCATCGGCAACGGCGACATCAAGACCGCCGCCGACGCGTACCGGATGCATCGCGAGACGGGCTGCGACGCGGTGATGATCGCGCGCGGTTCGTTCGGGCAGCCGTGGATCTTCCGTCAGGCGCGCGCGCTGCTGGACGGCCGGCCGATGCCGGCGGCGCCGGGCGTGGAGGAGCGATTCAAGATTGCGCTCGACCACGCGCGGATGGTCCAGTCCTACGAGGCAGACCCGATCGGCGCGGCGCTGGAGTTCCGCAAGCACCTCGGCTGGTACGTGAAGGGTCTGCCCAACTCGGCCGACCTCCGCAAGAAGCTGCACGCGGTGAACTCCTTCGACGAAGTCGAGGGCATCTTCGCCGAGTATCTCGCCAGCGACTGGATGCGTTCGGCGGAGGCGGCGTGAGGCGCGACCGCGTGCGGGAGATGCTGGCGGCGGTGGCGGACGGGCGGCTTCCAGTGGAGGCCGCCCTCTCGCAACTGGACGATGCGCCGGTGGACGAACTCGGGTTCGCGACGCTCGATCGGCACCGCGCGCTGCGGCAGGGCTTTCCCGAGGTGGTGTTCGGGCAGGGTAAGCTCGCGGAGCAGATCGTGGCGATCTGCGAGCGGCTCGCAGCACACGGCGACGGCTTCCTCGTGACGCGCACGGAGGCTGCCGCCCGCGCGGCGCTGCAGCGGCGCTGGCCGGGCGTCGAGGTGAACGAGGCCGGACGCACCGTGCTGCTGCGCGGTGGCACGCCGCCGGCAAAGGGGACGCGGCCGGTGGTCATCGTGACGGCGGGGACCAGCGATCTCCCGGTGGCGGAGGAGGCAGCGGCGACGCTGGATGCGTTCGGGCATCCGGTGCTGCGCGTGACCGATGTTGGCGTGGCCGGCATCCATCGCATTCTCTCGCAGCGGGACACGTTGCACGGCGCAGCGGTGGTGATTGTCGTCGCGGGAATGGACGGCGCGCTTCCGTCGGTGGTCGGCGGGCTGGTGCGCGTGCCGGTGATCGCGGTGCCGACGAGTGTCGGCTATGGCGCGGCCTTCGACGGGCTGGCGCCGTTGCTCACGATGCTCAACTCCTGCGCCGCTGGCGTCACCGTGTGCAACATCGACAATGGCTTCGGCGCGGCGGTGGCGGCGTCGCGGATTCTCGCGGGCTGAGTGATGGCCTGGGTCTTCGTCCTGGCGGCGGCGGCGGCGGCCGGCGTGGCGTGGTGGTGGCTGCGCCAGCGCCGAGCGCTGCGGGCCCCGGTTGCGCCACCGCACGTGAGCGGCGGGGCGCGCCCGCTGGCACGCAGCAGCGGCGGGCACGGCGTGGACACCCGTCTGCTGCTCGACGCGTTCCGGTCGGACGAACAGCCCGTCCCGGCGGACGCTGAGCGCGAAGACCGCACGATGCTGATTCGCCTGTTGCAGCTGGTGGCGCATCAGGCGGGCGCGGATGAGGCCGTCCTGTGGGAGCCGCACGAGGAAGACGGGGGTCACCTGCTGGCCTCGGCGTGGTCGCGGGGCGTTGAGCCACCGGCGCTCGACTCCTCGGCGCGTCTGCTGATGGAGCTCGCGGCCTCGGAGCAGCGGACGACGTTCAATCCCGACGGTGCAGCCCTGCGCATCGCCGCGGTGGGCGTGACGGTGAATCAGGGCCGAGGGGCGGTGACGCTGCACTTCCGCGAGGCACCGGCCTTGCCGCGCACGACGATTCTCGACGCGCTCGAGCGCTGCGCCCTGGAAGTCGCGTCGCGGCACGAACTCCTGCGGACGCGCGCCTCGCTCGCCAGATCCAACAAGCGACTGCGCTCGATGATTCGCGCCGCGACGACGTTCCAAGCCAGCCGTGACAGCCTCGGCTTGGAGGCGATGCTCGTAGACCACGCCGGGGCGGTCACGGGCGCCACGTGGTGCGCGCTCGTGCGGGGGAACCGTGAACGCGAGGTCCCGACGGTGGTCCGCACCAGCTCAACGGTCGATGGGGAGTTTCATCCCTTCCCCCAGCACAGCACCGCCCGGCGCGGCACGGTGGTGGGGGACGTCTTCGCGACCGGTGACGCAAAGATCATCGGTGACACGCGCCCCCTCATCAGCGCGAAGGATTCCGTCTTCGACGACACGACGCTGTCGAATCGGGTCCGTGCGTTTGCGGCGGTGCCGATTCGCCGCTCGGCGAACGACCAGGTCATCGGCGTGCTTGTCTTGGGTCACGAGGAGCGCAACGGCATTGGACAGGCCGATGCCTACGCGGCCAACGACCTGAGCACCATCGCCGCGGGTGCGCTGGACACCGCCTGGGCCTACGCCGACGCGAACGAGCGGGCCAAGACCGACCAGCTCACGGGCCTGCCGAACCGCCGCGCCTTCGATGAGGAGTTCGCGCGAATGATCAGCGAGACCGACCGCTACGGCGGGTCGGCGGCGCTCGTGATCGTGGACGTCGATCACTTCAAGAAGGTGAACGACACTTACGGCCACGACGCGGGTGACCACGTGTTGAAGCGGGTGGGCGCGGCACTCAGCGCTGAGCGTCGCGGCACTGACCGCTTGTCGCGGCTCGGGGGCGAGGAGCTGGCGCTCCTGCTGTTCCAGACCGACCGCGAGGGCGCGATCGGGGTGGCGGAGCGCTGCCGCCAAGCGATTGCGGATATGGCCGTGCGCACGTCGATCGGTGTGATCCAAGTGACCGCGAGCTTCGGCGTCGCGATGTACACCGCGCGCTCCGGTGGGGCGGGGGCGCTCTTCGACCGCGCGGACCAGGCGCTGTACCAGGCCAAGCACGGGGGAAGGAACCTCGTCGTGGTCGCCGAGCCGTAGGGCGGGCGGGGACAAATCGGGGCCGCTAGGTGTATATTCCCCGTGTAGCACAGGGGGCGACTGGTTTCGATTGTGTAGGTGGCTCTATGGCTGCGCGCCGAGGTCCTCGGGTCCCTCGCAAAACCCTCGGGAAATTCCAACTGCGAACAACAACTTCGCTCTCGCTGCGTAAAGCCTAGCTTTACCGTAGCAGTGCCTGAGAGGAAGCCCTGCCCGGGGCGTCACTCAGGTATCGCAATTCCGGGCTGGTCAAACGGCGTGCCCACCGCCGGCTGACGAGATTCAGATGGGATCATCCGTGCGACGGCGGCCACTCGGCCAGCGCCCGGAAACATCAATTGAGTGGCTACGCGCGTAGACGCTGTGGAAGATCTTATGCAAGACGAGGGTTCGAATCCCTCCGCCTCCACTGTGGTGAGTTAGGACGGATGACGGATGACGGATGATGGAAGGGGTGCTGAGCAATGCTCGGTACCCCTTTCGTCTTAAGTGCTCCGCTTTCTTTCTCTAGCTCAGCGTCTTGGTCACGGCATCCACCACGGCCTTTGCCGCGCGGCCGGCACCGACGAGGGTCGCGCTGGCGAAGCCGGTCCAGTTACCGTAGCCGAGCGGAAAGAGTCTGGGATGCGCCGCCGCGTGCAGGCCGTCCATCTCCAGCCGGCCGCGCTCGTTTGGCGTCGCGAGCGGGGCGAGGTGGTCCAATGCCGGACGGAAGCCGGTCGCGAGGATGATTGCGTCCACGGCGCTCGACGAGCCGTCCGGCCACTGCACGCCGTTCGCCGTGAGCTGCGTGAAGAGCGGACGTGCCTCCAGCAGGCCGCGCTCGCGGATCGCACGGACGCTTTCGACCATCACGATGTCGCCGAGGGAACGGGGCGGCGGCGGGGTGCGTCCTTCCTTGATGGCTTGGTATCGCACGGTCGCCTGATCAAAGAGTACCTGCCCATCAACGTCATCCGGCAGGAAGACCGGGGGCTCCTGCGTCACCCACTGCACGTCGGCGTGGTCCACGAGGTCCGCGAAGATCTGCGCCCCGGAATTGCCAGCGCCCACCACGAGGACGCGCTGGCCGGAGAAGGATGCGGGACCCGCGTGCTCCGCCGAGTGCACGATGCGGCCGGCGAACTGCTCCTGGCCGGTGAACTGCGGGCGATGCGGTCTCGACCAGGTGCCAGTGGCCGAGATGACGGCACGCGCGACAAGCTCGCCGCCGTCCGCAAGCAACAGCCGCAGGTCCTCACCAGCGCGCTCGACGCTCCGCACCCGAACGGGCCGCCGCACCGGGAGTTCATATCGCTGCTCGTATGCGGCCAGATACGCCAAGGCTTCGTCGCGCGTGGGGTAGGTGGCGGACGTCGGCGGCATCAGCCAACCCGGCAACGAGCTCCAGCGCGCCGGCGAGAAGAGTCGCAGCGAGGGCCAGGTGTGCCGCCACGCGCCGCCTGGCTCCGGTTCAGCATCGAGCAGCTGGAAGCTGAGACCGCTGCGCCGCAGGAAGTAGCCGGCGGCGAGTGCCGCTTGCCCTCCGCCGATGACGGCGACGTCCAGGTCGCTCACAGGGCGCGCAACATCACCGTGGCCGAGGCAGGGCAGGCACCCTGGAACTCGGCGGATGCGTGTACCGCCGAGGGCACCTCGTCACGCGTGACGGTGGCGAAGCCGAAGCGCGGGAACCACGCCGCGGCCGTGGTCGTGAGCAAGGTCAGGTCCACGAGTCCGCTGCGCCGTGCGTGCGCGAGCAACTCCGTCACCAACGCGTCGCCGATGCCGCTGCCGCGTAGCGACGGGTGCACGACGGCACTGCGCAGCAGGCCGTGCCTGCCGTAGCGCTCAAGGCCGATCGCGGCGACGACCGCGCCATCGCGCTCCGCGACGAGGAAGTCGGCAAGGTCGTTCGGCACGCCATCAAGCGGCAGCGCCGCCTCGCGCAGCAAGGCTTGCACCGCGACGACGTCGTGCGCGGTGGCGGGGCGAACCTGGTCGGTGGCCTTCGGGAGTGGAGCGCTCACGCAGCGGTTCCCGGCTTGATGGCCCGCACGAACGCGCTGCAAAACGTGCCGTCGATGTCATCGGCGACGCGGTCGGCGTCCAAGCCAGACGCCTGCAGGAAGGCGCGGGCATCCTCAGCGCGATAGATGCGCGTGGGCTCCACGCTCGGCGAGACGAATCCCGCGGCATCGAGCAGCGAGACGAACTCGCGCTCTTCGAGCGCACCGGCGATGCAGCCGACCCATAGTTCCATCGAGCGACGCACGTCCGCCGGCACGTCGCCGCGCACGACGACGTCGGAGACCGCGAAGCGACCGCCGGGCCGGAGCACGCGGAAGGCCTCGCGGATCACCTGCGGCTTGTCCACGGCGAGGTTGATGACGCAGTTGGAGATGATCACGTCGACCGAGTTGTCCGGCAGGGGAATCTGCTCGATCTGGCCCTTGAGGAAGGTCACGTTGCCGACGCCAGCAGCCTCGGCGTTCCGGCGCGCGAGGTCGAGCATTTCGTCGGTCATATCCAAGCCATAGACGTGGCCCGTGGGGCCGACGCGCTGGGCCGAGAGGAGGACGTCGATGCCGCCGCCCGAGCCGAGATCGAGTACGGTCTCGCCGGCCCGCAGTTCGGCGAGCGCCGTCGGGTTGCCGCAACCGAGGGAGGCGAGCACGGCCGTGGCCGGGATGCCCTGGACTTCGGCGGCCTCGTAGAGGTCCGAGGTGATGGGGTCCTTGGTGTCGGAGCTGCAGCAGCTACCGCCGCCGCAGCAGGAGGAGGTCTGACCGGCGGCGACCGCTTTGGCGGTGGCGCCGTAGCGGCTGCGGACGAGGGTGTGGATGTCGGAATCAGGAGTCGTGGACATTGTGCGAGGTGTGCAGGAGTGAAGTGCAAGAATGTCAGGACTAGGCGCAGCAGCTGATCTCGAGTCGTCGGCTGCTGGCGACCGGCGCACGGTACGCGGCGACCGCGTGCTCCGCGTGGACGAAGGCGTCCGGCGCGAGCGTGTAATGGGACCAGCGGCCTTCCTTGCGCATCGTGACGAGCCCGGCATCGCGGAGCGTCTTGAGATGGAAGGAGAGCAGGGATTGCCCGCAGTCGAGTGCGGTCTGGAGGTCACAGACACACTGCTCACCGAGCCGGAGCAGCTCGAGGATGCGGAGGCGGCGCGGGTCTGAGAGGGCGCGGAAGAGCGTGGCGTGACGCTCGAGGGCGCTGTCAGCTGCCGTGAAGGTCTTGGTCATATATCAACGTATCAAGATACGTTGATGAATGTCAAGGGCGGCTGCTTCGCGGTGGATCTGGAGCTCAGGCCGCAAGCGCGGCAGCCACGACGCACCAGGCCACGACGACCAGCGTCGGCCGCTTGAGACTCGCGTGGAGCAGCAGTCCGATGCCCGCGATGGCGGCATCGGTCCACGAGACCACTCCGCTGCGTAGGACGGGGTCGTACAGTGCCGCGGCAAGCAATCCGACGACCGCCGCATTCGTGCCGGCGATGGCGTTGAGGGCTCCCGGGCGGGCGGCGAGTCGGCCCCAGACAGGAAGGATTCCGTAGTAGAGCAAGAACCCCGGCGCGAAGACCGCCAGCGTGGCGACCAGTGCGCCCAGCAGTGGTCCGGCGGCCCCGGTAAGCCCGGAAGGAACAAGGGCGCCGAGATACGCCGCCAGCGAGAACATTGGTCCCGGGACCGCCTGTGCGGCGCCGTAGCCCGCCAGGAACGCCTCGTTGGTCACCCAGCCGGGGGCGACCACGGACGACTCGAGCAGGGGGAGCACGACGTGTCCCCCACCAAAGACCAGCGATCCCGCCCGCCAGAATGCCGACGGAATGGCGAGAAGGCTTGGGACGTCGGGGGTCCACGCCAGCGCGGCCGCGAGCATCGCGGCGAAGATCGCAATCGCGACGCTGCCGTCGCGCACGCTATGCCGCACGGGCAGCGCAGCGGGCTGCGCGCTCGTGGGCAGTCGCACAATGAGAGCGCCAAGCACCATCCCCAGTGCAATCACAACGAGTTGCATCCAGGCGACGGGCAGTAGGAGCATCCCGGCGAGGGCGAGTGCCGCAATGGCCAAACGCTGTGCGTCGGGAGTCAGTTGGCGCGCCATACGCCACACGCCGTCCGTCACGACGATAGCCGCGACGAGCTTGAGCCCGTGCAGGATGCTGCCGCTTCCGCCGACGATGCCGAAGACGGCGATGGCCACCATCATCAGGGCCGAGGGCAGCGTGAACGCCACGAAGGCCGCGATGCCGCCGGGCAGGCCCCCTCGGAGCATCCCGATGCCGAATCCGAGCTGGCTCGACGCCGGGCCCGGCAGGAACTGCGCGATGGTCAGCAGTTGCCCGAAGCTGGCTTCGTCGAGCCACCGCCGGCGCTCCACGAATTCCTTGCGAAAGTAGCCGAGGTGCGCGACCGGACCGCCGAACGACGTCAGCCCGAGGCGCAGGAAGGCTCCGAAGATCTCGCGCATCGGCGGAAGGTGGGCGCCGAACCGCGACGGGTCAATCGCCGCCGTCGGTCCGTTACCCCTCGCCGTGCGCTCGCCCGAGCGCAATATTCCCGCAATGACCCCGACCAAGCATTCGTGGCGCTTCTTCCGCGCCGGCGGCTCCGATCAAGTCTCGTTCGAGACCGCCGAGGACCTTCGCCATCTCCGCACGTTGGATCCGACGCTCTGGGTGGCGCTGGCCTGCCCGGTGAAGGGACTGGAGATCGACGAGCGCACGTTGGCGCTGATGGACACGGACGGCGACAAGCGCATCCGCGTGCCGGAAGTCTTGGAAGCGGTCGAGTGGACCTGTGCCCAACTCAAGGACCCCGCCGTGGTCTTGCAGGGCGGCGATCTCGCCATCGCGGCCATCAACGATGCGACGGAGGATGGCCGCCGCATCCTGGCCGCGGCCCGCGAGATCTTGGTCCACCTGGAGAAGCCGGAGCACGCGACAATCTCGGTGGACGATACGATGCAGCTCGCGCGTGTCTTCGCCCACACGACCTTCAATGGGGACGGCGTCGTCCCGATGGAGGTGGCTGCTGAAGGCGCGGACCGCGAGCTCGCCGAGGCCATCGTCGCGACGATGGGTGCCGTGAACGATCGCAGCGGCCGGCCTGGCTTCTCGCAGGAGACGCTGGACGGATTCGTCGCGGAGTGCGAGGCTTACGTGGGCTGGTGGGCGCAATCGGAAGCGGACGCGAAGACGCTGCTGCCCTTCGGTGACGGGACGGTGGCCGCCGTCGGTGCGCTGCAGGGCATCCGCGCCAAAGTCGACGACTACTTCGCGCGCTGCCGCGTGGCGGCATTCGACGACCGTGCCACCGCGGCGCTGAATCGCGATGCGGCCGAGTTCGCGGCGCTCGGTGCGCAGGCGCTGGGGCCGAAGGTCGAGGCGGCGGCAGAGTTTCCGCTCGCGCGGATCGAAGCCGGACGTCCGCTTCCGCTGGCCGACGGCGTCAACCCGGCGTGGGCGACCGCGATGCGGGCGTTCCGCGAGCTGGTCGTCACGCCGCTGCTCGGTGCGCGCGAGGCGCTCAGCGAAGCCGAGTGGGATACGCTCACGGCAACCGTCGCGCCGCACGTGGCTTGGTCGGCGAACAAGGCCGGCACGCGCGTCGAGCCCCTAGGCATCGCGCGCGTGCGGGCGCTGCTCGCCTCGCCGAGCCGGGCGAAGCTCTCGGCGTTGATCGCCGAGGATTTGAAGCTCGCCCCGGCAATGGACGCGATGGACAAGGTCGAGCGCTTGGCGCGCTATCACCGTGACCTCGCGCAGTTGCTCAACAACTTCGTGTCCTTCCGCGACTTCTACGGCCGCGAGCGCCCGGCCGTGTTCCAGGTGGGCACGCTGTACCTCGACGGCCGCCGCGCCGACCTCTGCGTGCGCGTGGACGACGCCGGCAAGCACGCCGCGCTGGCGGGACTCGCCAAGAGCTATCTGGCGTACTGCGACTGCTCGCGCCCGAACGGCGAGAAGATGACGATTGCCGCCGCCTTCACCGGCGGTGACTCCGACAACCTGATGGTCGGCCGCAACGGCGTCTTCTACGACCGCAAGGGGCGCGACTGGGACGCGACGATCACCAAGATCGTCGAGAACCCGATCAGCATCCAACAGGCGTTCTGGGCGCCGTACAAGAAGCTCGTGCGGCTCATCGAGGAGCAGGTGGCCAAGCGCGCCGCCGCGGGCGCAGCGGCCTCAGACGAGAAGGTGACAGCGGCGGCCACGACCGTGGGCACGCTCGACAGCCAGCAGCCCACGCCAGAGCCCGCCAAGAAGGTGGACGTCGGCACCGTCGCAGCACTGGGCGTGGCGTTCGGCGCGTTGGCGACGGCCTTTGCGGCAATCGCCGGCTACGCGACCAGGACGCTCACGCTCCCGTTCTGGCAGGTGATCCTGGTGCTGGCGGGCTTGGTCTTCCTGATCTCGCTGCCGTCGATGGCCATCGCGTGGCTCAAGCTGCGACAGCGCAACTTGGGTCCGATCCTCGATGCGAACGGATGGGCGGTGAACGGCCGCGTCAAGATGAACGTGCCGTTCGGCGCGACGCTCACGCGCGTCGGACACGTGCCGCTGGATGCCCAGAGCTCCTTTGCTGTGAAGTACCCGGAGCCGCCGACGGCGTTGCCCAAGTTGATCTTTGTGGTCATCGGGCTCGCTTTCCTCGTGAGCCTGCTGCGGCACTACGGCGTGTCTATCCCGCTCGGCGGGCCATAAGCTCGATCTCGACGCGGGCGCCGAGCGGCAGGCCGGCAGCGGCCACCGTCGTGCGAGCCGGATACGGGGCGGTGAAGCGCTGCTGGTACGCGGCGTTCATCGCCCCGAAGTCGTTCATATCGGTGAGGTACACGTTGCACTTGATCGCATCGGCCAAGGAGAGGCCGGCGGCGGCGAGGACCGCGGCGAGGTTGTCGAAGACGCGATGCGTCTGCGCCGTCACGTCGCCGTCAATGAGCTTACCGGTGGCGGGGTCGATCGGCGTCTGGCCGGAGCAGAAGAGCTCGTGGCCGCTCCAGATGGCCTGCGAGTACGGGCCGATGGCCTTGGGGGCGTCGGCGGCGGAGATTGGCTGGCGCTGCGTCACGGGTACTCTCGGGGGAGGGGTGGGGAGGCGCGCAGGAATCAGGCACCCACGGCTTGGGCCGCGGCCAGTCGCGCGATAGGCACGCGGTACGGCGAACAGCTTACGTAGTCGAGGCCCGCATCGTGGCAGAAGGACACCGACTTGGGTTCGCCGCCGTGCTCGCCGCAGATGCCGACCTTGAGGCCGGCACGAGATGAGCGCCCCTGCGCGGTCGCGAGCGAAATCAGCTGGCCCACGCCATCTACGTCGAGCACCTGGAACGGATCCTCGGGGTAGATGCCCTTCTCCACATAGTACGGCAGGAAGCGGCCGGCATCGTCTCGGCTGAGTCCGAGCGTGGTCTGCGTGAGGTCGTTGGTGCCGAAGGAGAAGAACTCGGCCTCCTTCGCAATCGCGGCAGCGGTCAGCGCGGCGCGCGGGAGTTCGATCATCGTGCCCACGAGGTAGGCCACGGTGACGCCGGTCTCCTGCCGCACCAGTTCGGCCATCCGGTCCACGAGCTTGCGTTGGTGCCGGAATTCCTCGACGGTGCTCACGAGCGGGATCATCACCTCGGGGTGCACGGCGATGCCGCGACGCTGGCAGGCGCTGGCCGCCTCGAAGATCGCGCGGGCCTGCATCTCGGTGATCTCGGGGTAGGTGATGCCGAGGCGGCACCCGCGATGGCCAAGCATCGGATTCGTCTCGCGCAGTCCCTCCACCACGCGCATCAACTCGCGGCGTGTGACCCCGACGCGGCGCGCGAGCAGCTTGGCCTCTTCGCCGCCGTGTGGAAGAAACTCGTGTAGCGGCGGGTCGAGCAGGCGGATGGTGACGGGGAAGCCTGCCATCGCCGTGAAGATGCCCTCGAAGTCCCCGCGCTGCATCGGCAGCAGCTTGGCCAGCGCGCGGCGTCGTCCGCCCTCGTCGTTGGAGACGATCATCTCGCGCATCGCGTGGATGCGGTCGCCGTCGAAGAACATATGCTCAGTGCGGCAGAGCCCGATGCCCTCGGCGCCGAACGCGCGCGCGACCTCGGCGTCCTTCGGTGTGTCGGCGTTGGTGCGCACACGCAAGCGGCGTCGCTCGTCGGCCCAGCCCAGCAACTCGGCGAAGCCCTGGTACACCGGCGAGTCCTCTGGGCGCATCGTACCGGCGTTCACCTGCATCACCTGCGAGGGCATCGTGGGCAGGTCGCCAAGGAACACCTCGCCGGTGGCGCCGTCGAGCGTAATCCAGTCGCCCTCGCTGACCTCGACTTCGCCGACGGTGAAGCGCCGCTGCGCCGCGTGCACGCGGATCGTGTCGCAGCCTACGACGGCGCACTTGCCCATCCCACGCGCGACGACTGCGGCGTGCGAGGTCATCCCGCCACGCGCCGTGAGCACGGCGCGGGCGGCGACGATGCCGTGGAAGTCCTCAGGCGTGGTCTCGTCGCGGACCAAGATGACGCTCTCGCCACGGCTACCACGCTCCTCCGCCACATCGGCGTCGAAGACCGCGATGCCACTGGCCGCGCCTGGCGACGCCGGCAGTCCCTTGCAGAGCGTCGTGTGTATGACGGACGAGTCGATCACGGGATGCAGCAACTGGTCGAGCTGGCGCGCGGGGACACGTTGCAGGGCCTCGGCCTTGGTGATCAGCCCTTCGTGCACGAGGTCGCGGGCGATGCGCACAGCCGCCGCGGCCGTGCGCTTGCCGGTGCGAGTCTGCAGCAGGTACAGCTTGCCACGTTCGACGGTGAACTCGAGGTCCTGCATATCGCGGAAGTGCGCCTCGATCAGCGCCTGCGTCCGCAGCAGGTCCTCGTAGGCCTTGGGCAAGCGCGTGGCCATCTGGTCGATGGGCTCTGGCGTGCGGATGCCGGCGACGACGTCTTCGCCCTGCGCGTTCACGAGGAACTCGCCGTAGAATCGCTTCTCGCCGGTGCTCGGGTCACGGGTGAAGGCCACGCCGGTGCCGGAGTCGTCGCCGAGATTGCCGAAGACCATCGCGACGATGTTGACGGCCGTGCCTGGCGCCTCGGCGATGTGGTTCACTCGCCGGTAGTCCACCGCCTTCTTGAGCGTCCACGAGCGCCACACGGCCTCGATGGCACCCCAGAGCTGCTCGCGCGGGTCTGCGGGAAACGCCTTGCCCGTGGCTGAGCGAATAAGCGCCTGATACTCCTGCACCAGCAGGACCAGCGCCTCGGCCGGCAGCTCGGCGTCGCTGCGCACGCCGCTGGTGAGCCGCTTGGCGGCCAGCAGGTGCTCGAAGTCGGCGAAGGGCACGCCGAGCACCACGTCGCCGTACATCTGGAGCAGTCTTCGGTAGGAGTCGTAGGCGAAGCGCGGCGAGCCGCTCTGGGCGGCCAGGCCACGCACCGTCTCGTCGTTCAGGCCGAGGTTGAGGATCGTCTCCATCATCCCAGGCATCGACACGCGCGCGCCTGAACGCACCGACACGAGCAAGGGGTTGGACGCATCGCCGAGGCGCCTGCCGGCCGCTTCCTCCAGCCGCGTGATTGCGCGCTCGACCTCGGCCGAGAGGCCGTCCGGCGCCTTGCCGTGCGCCAGGAAGTGGTCGCAGAGGTTGCAGGCGATGGTGAATCCGGGGGGCACCGGCACGCCCAGGTTCGTCATCTCGGCGAGATTCGCGCCCTTGCCGCCGAGCAGGTCGCGGTCCTCGCGCCCTGCCTCTGCCTTGCCGCTACCGAAGAAGAAGACTGCTTTGTCCACTACGAGCACTCCCCGCCGTGAGGCGGTGACGCCGCTACGCGCGCCGGAGCCTCACGGGTCCGACGCTGGGCGGCTGGGTGGGATACTGGCCCGAGAAGCACGCGTGGCAGAAGCCGTCGGGCCCTCCCGGAACCGCCCCGAGCATCCCCTCCAAGGAGAGGTAGCCTAGCGAGTCCACCCCGATCTGCCGCGCGATCTCTTCGGTACTGTGCTGGGCCGCGATGAGCTGGTCGCGGTCCGGTGTGTCGATGCCGTACCAGCAGGGTCCCGTGATCGGGGGAGACGAGACCCGCATATGCACTTCTGTGGCGCCCGCGCCGCGAATCAGCGCCACGAGCCCGCGTGTGGTGGTGCCACGGACGATCGAGTCGTCCACCATCACGACCTTCTTGCCCGCGAGGATCTCGCGGACCGGGTTGTACTTCACCTTCACCTTCGCATCGCGACCGGACTGCGTCGGTTGGATGAACGTGCGGCCCACGTAGTGGTTCCGGATCAGCGCCAATTCCAGCGGTAGCCCGCTGACCTCGGCGAAGCCCAGGGCCGCCGAGTTGGAGGAGTCCGGCACGCTGAAGACGAGGTCCGCGCCCGGGGCCGGATGCTCCGTAGCGAGCTGGCGACCCAGTGCGCGCCGCGCCCGGTCCACCGAGCCACCGAAGACGCTGGAGTCCGGCCGCGCGAAGTACACGTACTCGAACACGCAGCGGTGCAGCTTGGTGGCCGCGCCGCGCTCCAGCGAGCGCATCGTGCCGTCGGGCGCGATGGCGATGATCTCGCCGGGCTTCACCTCGCGCTCCACCGTGGCGCCGACGATGTCGAGTGCGCAGGTCTCGGAGGCGAACACGTACGCGCCATTGAGGCGTCCCATCACCAGCGGCCGCCAGCCGAGCGGGTCACGTGCGGCCACCAGCGTGTCGCCGATGATGATGAGCAGCGAGTACGCCCCTTCGACACCGCGCAGGGCTTCGGCCAGCTTCTCCTCCGGGCGCTCGGCCTTGGCCTTGGCCAAGCGATGCACGATGACCTCGGAGTCGGCCGAGGAGGAGAAGATGGAACCTTCGTCCTCGAGCTCGCCGCGGATGTCGAGCGCGTTGGTCAGGTTGCCATTGTGCGCGAGGGCGATGTGGCCGCCCTTGAAGCGCACGAGCGCCGGCTGCGCGTTCTCGATGCTGGACGAGCCCGCCGTGGAGTAGCGCGTATGGCCCATTGCGACCGGCCCCGCGAGCGTCGCCATCCGCTCGGACGAGAACTGGTCGGAGACCAGGCCCATCGCGCGGATCGCGCTGACCTCACCGTCGTGGACGGCGACGATGCCGGCGGACTCTTGGCCACGGTGCTGCAGGGAGTAGAGCCCGAGGTGCGTGAGTGCCGCGGCCTCGTGGTGCCCGCTGATGCCGAAGATGCCACACATCCTAGTGTCCCCCACCGGCCAACGCGGGGTCGGCAGTGACGGCTTCGGCGGCGGCGCGCTGCATCGCGCGCGGCAGGGCTTCGTGGTAGGCGTCGATCATCTTGGCGGTCGAGAGTGCAAGCGCTGCGCCGGCGTGCGCGATGCGCAGGCCGTCACCTGGGTCCGTCACCGTGCCGATGATGCGCGCGGGAACGCCGTGCCGTGCGGCCACGGCGAGGACGGCCTCCGCGCTGGCGGTGGAAACGACGATGCGTCCCTGGGCCTCGCCGAAGAGCAAGGCACGGGCAGGAATTGTCGGCCAGGCCGTGAGGTCCACCTTCGCTCCCATCGGGCGGTCGCGGTCGGCGACGCAGCATTCGGCGAGTGCGACGGCGAGGCCTCCTTCCGAGCAGTCGTGCGCGGAGTGCAGCAGCCCGCTGCGAATGCTCTCGAGGATGGCGTCGATCAGCTTCTTCTCGCCTTCAAGGTTCACCGCGGGTGGTGCACCGGCGACGACGCCGTGGATCCAGGCGAGATACTCCGAGCCGCCGAGCTCAGCGGTGTTCTCGCCCAGCAGGACGATGGCATCGCCAGCCTGCCGGAAGCGCATCGCGGTGGCGTGCGAGGCGTCGTCGAGCACGCCGACCATCCCGATCGTCGGGGTGGGGTACACCGCCCCCTGCGGGTTCTCGTTGTACAGCGAGACGTTGCCGCCGGTCACGGGCGTCTCGAGAGCGCGGCAGGCATCACCCATCCCGTACACGGCCTCGCGGAACTGGAAGAACACCTCGGGCTTCTTGGGATTGCCGAAGTTGAGGCAGTTGGTGATGGCGCGCGGCGTGGCGCCGACGCAGGCCACGTTGCGCGCGGCCTCGGCCACGGCGATGCGGCCGCCGACACGCGGATCGAGGAACACATAGCGGCCGTTGCAATCCGTCTTCACCGCCAGCGCCTTCTTGCTGCCGCGGATGCGCAGGACGGCGGCGTCGCCGTGGCCCGGGCCCATCACGGTGCTGGTGCGTACGGTGGAGTCGTACTGCCGGTGGATCCAGTGCTTGCTGGCGACCGTCGGCGCCTGCAGCAGGCGCTCCAGCGTCCAGGCGGGATCCTTCTCGCTGGGGAGTTCGGCGATGGCGTGCACGTCGCGGGTGCGGCGCGCGACGGCTTCGTCGCTCTCCTTCGCCTCGGGATGGTACTGCGGGCAGTCGGTGACGAGGCGCGTGCCAGGGAACTCCGCGACGACGCGGTCGCCCTCGGTGACGCGATACACCGGCTCGGCGATGACTTCGCCGATCACCTCGGCGGCGAGGTCCCACTTGGCGAGGATCTGCTTGACCTGTGCCTCGTGCCCCTTCTTGGCGACGACGAGCATCCGCTCCTGCGATTCCGAGAGCAGGGTCTCGTAGGGCGTCATCCCTTCTTCGCGCACCGGCACCTTGGTGGTGTCGATGGTCACGCCGACGTCGCCACGCTCGGCCATCTCGGCGCTGGAGCTGGTGAGGCCCGCGGCCCCCATATCCTGGATCGCGACGATGTGGCCGCTGCGGATGAGTTCGAGCGAGGCCTCGAGCAGCAGCTTCTCGGTGAACGGATCGCCGACCTGCACGCGCGGCCGCTTGGCTTCGTTCTCCTCGGAGAGATCCTCGGAGGCGAAGGACGCGCCGTGGATGCCGTCGCGACCGGTGCGGGCGCCGACGGCGATGATCGGGTTGCCGATGCCCTGCGCCTTGGCGGTGATGAGCTCCTCGACCTTCATCAGGCCGACGCACATCGCGTTGACCAGCGGGTTGCCCTCGTAGGCCGCGTCGAACATCACGTCGCCGGCCACCGTCGGGATGCCGACACAGTTGCCGTAGTCGCCGATGCCCTTGACCACGCCGCCGACGAGGTAGCGGACGCGGGGCGTCTCGAGCGAGCCGAAGCGCAGCGAGTTCAGCATCGCGATCGGCCGGGCGCCCATCGTGAACACGTCACGCAGGATGCCGCCCACGCCGGTGGCCGCTCCCTGGTAGGGCTCGACGGCCGAGGGGTGGTTGTGCGATTCGATTTTGAAGGCCACGGCGAGTCCGTCGCCGATGCCGATGACGCCGGCGTTCTCGCCGGGCCCCTGCAGGACCCACGGAGCCTGGGTGGGGAGCGTCTTGAGCACGGGGCGTGAGTGCTTGTAGGAGCAGTGCTCGCTCCACAGCGCGGAGATCACGCCAAGCTCGGTGAAGGTCGGCGTGCGGCCGAGCATCGCCTCGAGCTTCTCGTACTCGTAGGGCGTCAGCCCGTGCTCGGCGACGAGCGCGGGCGTGATGGCGGGATCGCCGGGGCGGGGAGTGGCGCTCACGAGCCGGGCAGTCCCTTGAGAAGGTCGCGGAGAAAACCGCCCATCGACGACTCCTTCACCTTGCCGATGAGTTCCAGCTCGCCGGCGTCGAGCCAGAGGCCCTTGCAGTCGGGGCAGACGTCCACGTGGACCTGCTTGAGCTCAGTCTCCTTGAGGTCGGCGCCGCACTTGGGGCACTTCATATAGTGCTTGCTGCGCTCGGCCGCCTTGCGCTCGGCGTCGAGCTTGGCGCGGTGGGCGGCGATGAGTTCCTGGTCCTTGAGGAGGAAGTACTCGTCCTCGTTGCGGCTGGGATTGAAGTCAGACATTTGTAGGGACGGATGACGGAAGACGGATGACGGAAGGAGCGCGAGGTTAGGCGTTCACGGCGGCGAGGAGGCTCTCGAAGAGCACCAGGCCGTCGGTGGAGCCGAGCAGGGGTTCGAGGGCGCGTTCGGGGTGAGGCATCATCCCGACGACGCTGCCGGAGGCGTTGCTGACGCCGGCGATGTTGTTCGTGGCGCCGTTGGGATTGGCGTCGGCGGTGGGCTCGCCCGCCGCGTTCACGTAGCGGAACACCACCTGCCCGTCGCCTTCGAGGCGAGCGATCGTCTCCGCATCGGCGGTGTAGCGGCCGTCGCCGTGGGCGATGGGCATCGTCAGGAGCTGGCCCTTGCGGGCCTTGCCCGTGAAGACCGTCTCGGTGTTCTCGACGCGCAGCGTCACCGGCATCGAACGGAACTGCAGCGAGGTGTTGCGCATCAGGCCGCCCGGCAGCAGACCCGCCTCGCAGGCGATCTGAAAGCCGTTGCAAATGCCGACCACCGGGCCGCCGCGCTTCGCGTGCGCCACGACTTCCTGCATTATCGGCGAGAAGCGCGCGATCGCGCCCGAGCGCAGGTAGTCGCCGTACGAGAAGCCGCCCGGCAGGATGATGACGTCGGCGCCCTGCAGGTCGTGGTCCTTGTGCCAGAGCATCACCGCCTGCTCGTGCAGGCGCTCGACAATGGCGAGCAGCGCGTCTTCGTCGCAGTTGGAGCCGGGGAAGGAGACGACGCCGACCTTCATCGGGCCGTCACCGCGGCGATCTCGTAATCTTCGGTCACCGGGTTGGCGAGCAGGCGGGTGCACATCTCGCGCACGGCCTGCTCCGCGGCGGCGGCGTCCTTCGCGGACGTCTCGATGACCAGGTGCCGGCCGACGTGCACGTCGCTCACCGCGGCGAAGCCGAGGGTGTGCAGTGCGTCGGTGACGGCCTTGCCCTGCGGATCGAGCAGGCCCTTGCGCGGGACGATATGGACGGTGACTCGGAACGACTTCACTTCGGGGATTCCTCTGCGAATGGCACGCCGTCCGCATCGAGCTCATCCGGCTCGTCGAAGGGCGAGGGGAGTTCGAGCACACCGCGCACGATCGCGAGGACAAGGCCGGTGAGCACGTAGAGCACGCCGAGGGGGAAGAAGAACTCCTTCGGCAGGAAGAACAGCGCGAAGATGCTGGAGACGAAGACGAGGATCGCGGCCGTGCCGTGGATGGTCCGGAAGGTGAAGCGCGGCCAGCCCGGGTAGGGCACGTTGGAGATCATCAGGAACGCGAGCCCGGCCATCAGGAAGCGCAGGATCGTCTCCCAGGGCCAGTTGCCGATGAAGGTCTCGTTGTAGAGCGAGGTCTGGCTGAACCAGTAGTAGGTGGCCAGCGTACCGCCGGCGGCGGGTGTCGGGAGGCCCTTGAAGTACGACTTGGCCTTGCCCGCCGACTCGACGTTGAACCGCGCCAGGCGCATCACCGCGCAGGCAGCGTAGAGAAAGACGAGGATCCAGTCCCAGCCGCCGTGGCGCAGCACGGCGAAGTACATCATCAGGGCCGGCGCGAGCCCGAACGAGATGGCGTCGACCAGCGAGTCGAGCTCCTCGCCGAAGGCCGAGCCGGTGTTGGTCGCGCGGGCGATGCGGCCGTCGAGCATATCGCAGAAGCCGCCGAAGACGATGTACCAGCCGGCCTGCACGTGCTGGCCGCGCGAGGCCGCGACGATCGCGAAGATACCGAAGAAGAGGTTCGCCAGCGTGAAGCCGTTCGGCAGCATCACCAACGACGGGCGTGGGAACCGGCGACGGGGGGCGGTCATCGGGACACTCCTGTGGCGGCGGCGACACTGCCACGCGGTTGGTTGACGTAGGCGACGCCGAGCGCGCCCAGCGTGACGGCGAAGGCAAGCAGCCACAGCGTCCACGAGCGGCGCAGCAGCGCCGTCGCGAAGCCCGCCCCGGCGACGGCCAGCAGCACCAGGACCAGCATCAAGGCGTCGCGAGAGAGTTGCACGCAGTCAGGGCAGCTGGGTGAGGTCGAGCGGCGCGCCGGTGAGGCGCTCGAAGGCTTCGAGGTAGCGACGGCTGGTCGCCGAGACGACCTCGTCCGGCAACGTCGGCGGCGGAGCCTCGCCGTTCCAGCGGCGGGCCGAGCGTTCCGCGGCGAGCCAGTCACGCAGCGGCTGCTTGTCGAAGCTCGGCGGCGCGCTGCCTTCCGCCCACTGCTCGGCCGGCCAGAAGCGCGAACTGTCGGGCGTGAGCACTTCGTCAATCAGCAGGATACGGCCGTCGGCAGCTCGCCCGAACTCGAACTTGGTATCAGCGATGATGATGCCGCGCGTGGCGGCAAGCTCGCGGCCCCGCGTGTATACGAGGCGCGCCAGCCGCTCGAGTTCGCTGGCGACGTCGGCGCCGAGTTGCTTGGCCATCCGAGTGACCGTGATGTTCTCGTCGTGGCCAGACTCGGCCTTCGTCGCCGGCGAGAAGATCGGTGGCTCGAAGCGCGCGCTCTCCTTGAGGTCGCTCGGCAGACGCTCGCCTGCCAGCGTGCCCGACTCGCGATACTCCTTGTAGGCCGACCCAGCGAGATAACCGCGCACCACGCACTCCACCGGAAACACATCGGTGCGCTCGCAGAGCATCGCGCGGCCGGCCAGCTCGTCGCGGTGCAGGGCGATGCCCGGGGCGCGCCGGACAATCTCCTCCACGTCGCAGGTGACGAGGTGGTTTTCCACCTCGCCGGCGAACTGCTGCAGCCACCAGGCCGTGAGCTGCGTCAGCACCGCGCCCTTGTACGGGACGAGTTCGCGCATCACGACGTCGAAGGCGCTGACCCGGTCGCTCGCGACGAGCAGCACGTGCTCGTCGCCCAGCGCATACACGTCGCGGACCTTGCCGCGCCGCACCAGCGGCAGAGGCAGGGAGGTCTGGCCGACGAGCAGTGACGTCATACGCGGATCTCGGCCTTCGCCGGCGCGGCTTCACCCGCGGCGACGAGGATCGGCTGCACCACTTCGGCGAGGAACTCCTCGACTTGCTGCGGCGCACGCCCGACGAAGCGTGTCGCGTCCGTGACGGCGGCCAGGTCCTCGCTCGGCACGGGGAAGGCGGGGTCCTTGGCCAGGCGCTCGAGCATATCGTTGGGCTTGCCCTCGTCCTTCATCGCGCGGGCGGCGGCGATGCTGTGCACGCGGATGACCTCGTGGACCGCCTGCCGATCGCCGCCGGCGTTCACGGCGCGCACGATCAGCGCTTCGGTTGCCATAAATGGCAGCTCCTCGGCGATGCGCGCCCGGATGCGCGCCGGATGCACCTCGAGCCCGCTCACGATGTTCTCGAGCAGGATGACGATGGCGTCCGTCGCGAGGAAGGCTTCGGGAATCGTGATGCGGCGGATCGCCGAGTCGTCGAGCGTGCGCTCGAAGTACTGCACGCTGTGCGTGTCGTTGGCCGTGCCGGCGATGCTGAGCACGAAGCGCGCGAGCGAGTTGATGCGCTCGGAGCGCATCGGGTTGCGCTTGTAGGCCATCGCCGAGGACCCGATCTGGTCCTTGCCGAAGGGCTCTTCGATCTCGCCGAAGCTCTGCAGCATCCGCAGGTCGCTGGCGAACTTCGCCGCGCTGGCGGCGATGCCGGCGAGCACGTCGAGTACCTGCTGGTCGAGCTTGCGCGAATACGTCTGGCCGCTGACCGGAATCGAGCCCGGGAAGCCCATCGCCTTGCAGACACGGGCGTCGAGCTCGCGCACCTTGGCGTGGTCACCACCGAAAAGCTCGAGGAAGCTGGCCTGCGTGCCGGTGGTGCCCTTCACGCCGCGCATCGGGATGCTGGCGAGCCGGTGGTCGAGATCGGCGAGGTCGAGCACCAGGTCCTGCAGCCAGAGCGTGGCGCGCTTGCCGACGGTGGTGAGCTGCGCCGGCTGCAGGTGCGTGTAGCCGAGTGCCGGCTCGTCCTTCCATTGCGCGGCGAAGCCGGCCAGCGCGCGGATGACCGAGACCAGGCGTCCGCGCAGCAACTCCAAGCCGCGCTTCATCTGGATGAGGTCGCCGTTGTCGGTGACGAAGCAGCTCGTGGCCCCGAGGTGGATGACGCCCTTCGCCGCGGGTGCCACGTCACCGAAGGCGTGGATGTGCGCCATCACGTCGTGCCGGAAGCGGGCCTCGTACTCGGCGACCTTGTTGAAGTCGATGTCGTCGAGGTGCGCGCGCATCTGCGTGACGGCGTCGGCGGGGATGGCCACGCCGAGGTCGCGCTCGGCCTCGGCCAGCGCAAGCCAGAGGCGGCGCCACAGCCCGTGGCGGGTCTGCAGGCTCCAGAGTTCCAGCATCGCCGGCGAGGCGTAGCGGTCAGCGAGCGGGGAGCGGTAGGTCGCGTGGCTCATCGGATGCGGAAGTCGGTCGAATAGATGGTGCCGTTGCGCTCGAAGAACATCCGGATCGGCCCACGGCCGATGTAGTACTCGAGCACGCGCGCGGCCTGCTGGGCATCCGTCACCGGCGTGCGGTTGACCTGGATGATCAAGTCCCCCGTGCGGATGCCGAGGTCCTGGGAGACGCGCTCCGTCACCTTCGCGACCATCGCGCCGCGTTCGGCGCGGAAGCCGCGTTCGGCGCGGATTGCCGCGGTCAGCGAGATGAGCTCGAGTTCGCGCAGCACGGCCACGCGCTCGGCCCCCACCTCCGGGAGGTCGCGCACGCGCACCGTGACGCGCTGGTCACGCGAACCTCGGCGCAGCGTCAGGTCCACGGTCTCGCCCACGCGCAGCTCGAGGAGCTCGGCTTCCCAGTCGTACGGATTGCGGATGGTGCGGTCGCGCGACTGGATGATGACGTCGCCGGCGCGCAGGTCGGCGTCAGCCGCGGGGCTTCCGGGGACGATGGTCTCGATGACCGCGCCCGAGTTGAGCGATCCGCGGGCGGCCGAGGCACCGGATTGCTGCACCTTCACGCCGATCCACGGGCGACGGACGCTCCCGTGGGCGAGGAGGTCCTCGGCCACGCGGCGTGCGCGGTCGATCGGGATGGCGAAGCCGAGCCCGATGCTGCCGCCCGAGGGCGTGTAGATCGAACTGTTGACGCCGACGACCTCGCCCATCGCATTGATCAACGGACCGCCCGAGTTCCCCGGGTTGATCGACGCGTCGGTCTGGATCATATCCACGTAGACGCCGGGGCCGTCGCCGCGTCCGGTGAGATTGCGGCCCACGCCGCTCACCACGCCGGCCGTCACCGACGGCTCCGAGTTACCGAGCAGGAAGCCATACGGGTTGCCGATGGCCACCACCCACTCGCCGATCAGCATCCCGCGGGAGCTGCCCAGCGGGGCCGTCGGGAGGCCCCTGGCATCGATGCGCAGGACGGCGAGGTCGTTGAGTTCGTCCTCGCCCACGACGGTGGCGGGGTGGGTGGTGCCGTCGCGCATCGCCACCTGCACACGCGAGGCGCCGCTGACGACGTGCGCGTTGGTGACGATGATGCCGTCTTCGCGCACGATGAAGCCGGAGCCGATGCCCGGGACCACCTGGTTGCCGGAGCGCACGCCGAAGAAGGCGTCGAACGGCGTCACCGCGGTGCGCTCGACGCGCTCCGTCTGGACGGTCACCACCGCTGGTGCGACGCGCGCGACGGCTTCGGTGATGGCCGTGCGCCGCGAAGTGTTGATGGCCTCCGGTGACGGATTCGGCGCCGGCAGCGCCGAAGAGCTCGGCGGGAGGCCCTGCGCGACCGAGGTCTCGGGCGAGGCGCCTTGGCAGGCGAGCGCGGCCGCGGCCAGGCCCGCCAGGGTAAGCAGTCGCATCGCGCGGCTCACTTGCTGCGGCGCGGTCGCGCGCGCCGGCTGACGTCCACCAAGAAGCGATCGATCCCGCGATCGGTGAGCGGATGCTGCAGGAAGGATCGCAGCGCGGCAGGGCTCACGACGGCCGCGTCGGCGCCGGCGCCCGCCAACTCGGCGAAGCGTGCCGCGTTCGCCGGGCCGGCCACGACCACGTCGCAGTCCACCGCGGAGCGGGCGAAGGCATCGTGGAGGGCGGCGACCGTCGCGTCGGCGCGCTCGCCGACCGCCTCCATCGCGTCCACCGGCACGACGACCATCGCCGCGCCGGCCTTGGCCGCGAGCAGACCCTGTGCGACGGAGTGCACCAGCGTCGCCGCCACGCGCACGCCGTCGGTGGCGAGGCGGCGGATGGCGGGCAGCGCGTCTTCGACGAACGGGACAGCGACGATCACGTGCTCGTTGAGGCGGCGCAGGTCCTTGCCGCCGCGGACGATGGCGTCCGCCTCGAGCGAGCCCACGGAAGCGAAGACCGGCCGCGTCGTCTGCTCGGCCAGTTCGGCGAGGATCTCGCGCGGGTCCGCCTGCGGGAGTTCGGCCGACACCACGGCCGGCGTGGCGACGATGCCGTCGAGCAGTCCGGCCGCTTCGGCCCAACTGATCTCCGTGTGGTTCACGCTGGCGAGATAGAGACGCATCTACGCGGGCTGCGGGTCGAGGTAGAGGTGCGGCGGATACTCCACGTGCTCGAGGCAGAGCCCCGCCGGCGGCGCGGGCGGGGAGACCTCGTCGTTCACCGTGGCCTGCAGGAGCGCCGCAAACTCCTCGCGCGGGCGCGCCCCGCTGGCCACGGCCAGCATCGTCCCCACGAGAAACCGCACCATATGGTGCAGGAAGCGGTTGGCGGCGACGTCGAACACCAGCTGCCGGACGTCGTCGCGCGAAACCGCGCGCCAACGGGCCAGCCGGACCTCGCAGACGTGATCGTCGGTCTCCGGCGCCGTCCCGCGCACCGCGAAGCCGAAGAACGCGTACCGTCCCACGAGTCGCTCCGCACACCAGTCGAGTGCGGCACGGTCGAGGTCCCGATCCCAGGGAAGCTCCCAGCGCCGCCGAAACGGCGAGCCGGCTTCCGCATCGAGTCCCACCGTGTAGCTGTAGCGCCGACCGGTCGCATCGAAGCGGGCGTGGAATCCGGCGTGCATCTCGTGCGCCGCAGCGACCCAGACATCGCCGTCGAGCTGCTCGTTCAGCACCCGGCGCAACTTCGGGGCCGTCCAGTGCGCCGGGACCGTGATCCCCGCTGCCTGTCCCCGCGCGTGCACGCCTGCATCGGTCCGCCCCGCTCCGGTCACCCGCACCGGTCCCGCGCACAGCCGCTCCAACACTCGTTCCAGCTCTCCCTGCACGGTCCGCTGCCCGGGTTGCACCTGCCAGCCGGCGAAGGCCGCGCCGTCGTAGTGCAGGACCAACTGCAGGGTGCGTTCCGCCATCGGGAGAAAGCTAACCCGTAGCAGGTAGCTCCTTCAAGGAACGCACGTGCGCGCGATTGACACGGTTTCGCCGTCCGGCGAAGCTTCGCCTCTCCGATGCTCGCCCGCACACTCCCCGCACTCGCGCACGCCCTTGGCGCCGCCGCCAACGCCGACGACGCGCTGGTGCGGTTGGCCGAGGCCCTGGCCGAGTCCGACCGCGAGACGGCCCTGGCCGCGTTGCGTGTCGATGCCCGCAGCGGCCTGATCCGGGAGCGGCTGCGGGCCGTGGACGGGCGAGTCGAGCGCGTGCCGATGGAGACCAACGTCGAGCAACTGCCCGCGAGCGTGCTCCGCGCGGTCCAGGAGGGCGGTGCATTCGTCGAAGTGGCTGAAGACGAAGCCGCCTACGCTCGCCTGCTCAAACTGCCCGAGCCGGAAGCCGGCGGCTCGCTGTTGCTGCGAGGGGTGCGCCACGAGCGCCAACTGATCGGCATTCTGGCGGTGGTCGAGCCGAAGCGGGTGTTCGGCACGAAGGTCACGGAACGCCTGGGGCCCCTGGCGGCGCTCTATGATCTCGCCGTGGCGCGTTTCGCCGAGCACGACGCCCGCGCCGAGGCCGTCCGGACGCTCGAGGCAGTGACGCAGCGCGTCCACCAGGACTATATGCAGCGCCTCGGCGAACTCGAGGAGCGTCTGGAGCGCCAGACCAGCGAGTTCGAGGCGGAGAGCGCCTCCGCGCGGCTCGCGCGGGAGCGCGAGGAGGCCAGACGCGCCGAGGAGCAGCGACGCTCGGCCCGCCAGTTGACCGTGCTCGAGCAGCAACTGACGGCGAGCATCGGCCAGTTGGAGCAGGCGCACGTGGAACTGCACCGGCGGTCGGAGGCGTTACGGCAACGGACGCGCACCCTGTTCCTGCTCGACAAGGTGCTGAGCCTGGCCAGCGCGACGGCTGCTCCCCGTCCGCTCGTCGACGGTCTCCTGACGCTGCTCGGTGACGATATGCAGGCGCTGCGTTGCTCGATCTTCCTTCGCGTGCCCGGCGCCGCGACGCTGTATCTGGCGGCGGCGCGCGGGCTCGCGCCCCACGTGCGGCTTGGCCACACCATCAAGGTCGGAGAGGGCATCGCCGGGCGCGTGGCGCAGTCGCGCGAGCCGATGCTGGTCGTGGACGTGCAGGAGGCTGCCGGCCACCCGCTGCTCAAGGACGAATACCTGACGACCGGCTCGTTCATCTCCTTCCCGCTCGTGCGGCACGACGAACTGATCGGCGTGGTGAATCTCACGAATCGCGCCCAACGCGGGCTGTTCGTCGAAGAAGACGTCGAGCGCGTCCGCCTGCTCGGCCTCGTGATTTCGCTCGTGGCCACGGAGGCGCAGTTGTCGCAGCGCCTCGCGGGTGCCGCGTGACCAGTCCTGTGCTGCAGCAGGTGCTCCGGCAGCTCGTCGCGGGGGAGACGCTCAGTGCCGCCGCCGCCGCAGCCGCCTTCGATGCCGTGATGAGCGGCGAGGGGTCGGCTGCCCAGATGGCTGCGCTGCTGATGGGCCTTCGGGTGCGTGGCGAGCGCGCGAGCGAGGTCGCCGGTGCGGCGCGTGCGCTGCGCACGGCGATGACGAAGCTCGTCGCGGATGCTCCGGACTCGCTCGTGGACACCTGCGGCACTGGCGGTGGCAGCGTGACGACGTTCAACATCTCGACGGCGGCGGCGATTCTCGCCGCCGGCGCCGGTGTGCGCGTGGCGAAGCACGGCAACCGCTCCTTCACGTCGAAGTCCGGCAGCGCCGACGTGCTAGAGGCGCTGGGCGTGCCGATCGACCTGCCCGTGAACCGGATGGGAGAGGTGCTCGAGGAAGCTGGCATCGTCTTTATGTTTGCGCCTACGATGCACCCCGCGATGCGCCACGTCGGTCCGGTGCGGCGCGAAATGGGCATCCAGACGGTGATGAACCTCGTCGGGCCGTTGGCGAACCCGGCGATGGCGGGCCGGCAGGTGATCGGCGTAGCAGATCCGGCGCGTCTCGAGCTCATCGCCGGTGCGCTGCTCGAACTGGGGACGGTCCACTCGTTGGTCGTGCACGGCGCGCCCGGAATCGATGAGGTCTCGCCGCTCGGGCCCACCACCATCCTTGAGATTCGTGACGGTGCGGTGCGACGCTCCGAGTTCTCGCTCGAGCAGGTCGGGCTCGCGCCGGCTGGCCAGGCGGACCTGGCAGGCGGCGAACCGGCACAGAACGCCGCGGTCGTCGAGCGAGTCCTGCTCGGCAAGGGTCCGCCGGGTGCAGAGGCGGCAGTGGTCCTCAACGCCGGCGCGGCCATCTACGTGGCCGGAAAGGCCGAGGGCCTCGCGGCCGGCGTGACGCTGGCGCGCGAAGCCCTCAAGGCTGGGGCGGGGTGGGACGCGCTCGGCCGCCTGCGTCGCGCGACAGCGTCCCGGCGCTGAGGCGCCGCCTAGTAGCGCCGCATCACGCCGACGACGATCCCCTTCACCTGGACGTCTTCCTGCCGCACGTAAATCGGCTCCATCGTGGCGTTTGCCGGCTGCAGTCGCACGCGGCCGTCCTTTTCCCGATAGAAGCGTTTCACGGTGGCGCCGGCATCCTCGAGCATCGCGATGACCATCTCGCCGTTGTCGGCGGTGGGGCGGTCGTGGACCACGACGTAGTCGCCGTCGCTGATCTGGTCCTCGATCATCGAGTCACCGCGGACCCGCAGCACATAGTGGTCGCCGGCGCGGCGGACGAAGGCGTCCGGCACCGCGATCGTCTCGCTGGACTCGAACGCCTCGAGCGGCAACCCGGCGGCGACGCTACCGCGGATCGGCAGTTCGATGGCCTTGGGGAAGACCTCGCTCGGCAGGATCTCGATTGCCCGGGACTCGTTGAACGATTTTCGGATGTAGCCCTTGCGATCCAAGTTGGACAGGTGCTCGTGCACCGTGGCCAACGAGTTATAGTTGAACGCCTCGGCGATTTCCTCGAAGCTCGGCGCAAAACCGTGTTCCGAGGTGTAGCTCTGGAGATAGTCGAGAATCCGACGTTGGACCTTGGTGAGCGCCATCGCAATCGCCCCTGTGCGGGTGGGTGGGAAGTCGCGGGCCGGGAACCCGTCGTGGGAAAGACGCCCGAATACGACCCGAAGTAACGGTATCCGAACATTGCCCGAAGCACAAGCCGCCCGTCCGTGGGTGCCTCCTCGGGGGCCCCTGGGAGAACTCACGGCCCAGTCGCGCCTTCGCGCCCGGGAGAGTGCGCTGGCTCGCGCGGAGCTGGAGATGCTGCTGCAGGGCACGCCGCCGGCCCCCGACTTCGCTGCTGCGCTCCGACGGCCGACGGTCACGGTCATCGCCGAGCTGAAGCGCAGTTCGCCATCGAAGGGAACGCTCGATGCCACCCTCGACGCGTCAGCCCGTGTGCGCGCGTACGCCGACGGCGGCGCGGCGGCGCTTTCCGTCCTCACGGAGCCGAGCCGCTTCGGCGGCAGCTTGAGCGACCTGCGCGATGCCCGCGCGGCAGTGTCGGTTCCGCTGCTGCGAAAGGACTTCATCACCGCGGTCGTCCAGTTGATGGAGGCGCGTGCGTACGGGGCGTCGGCGGCGCTGTTGATTGCGCGTGCCCTCGCGCCGGAGGAATTGGCCGAGCTGGCTGCGGCGGCCACGGCGTACGGCCTGACGCCGCTGATCGAGGTGCGTGATGAGGCCGAGCTGGCGCGCGCCGTCGCCGTCGAGGGTGCGGTCATCGGCGTCAACAACCGCGACCTCGAGACGCTGGTCATCGAGCCCGAGGTCGGGGCGCGGCTCATTCCGCAGGTGCCGCCGGGCCGAATCGCCGTGTACGAGAGCGGCGTCACCGACCGTGCCGGCGTCGACCGTGCGGCGGCGCTCGGAGCGGACGCGGTGTTGGTCGGTTCGGTGCTGTCTGTGTCCACGGATGCGACGGCAGCGGTGGCGGCCCTGGCGTCGGTGCCGCGGCAGGCACGTGATTGACATCAAGTTCTGCGGCCTCACGCGGCCCGAGGATACCGAACTGGCCGTGGCGTTGGGTGCGGCCTACGTCGGAGTAATCTTCGCCGGTGGTCCCCGCGAACTGACGCCCGCCCGCGCCGCCGAAGTCCTCGCACCGACATCCGGAGCGCCGACGAAACGCGTCGGCGTGGTGGCGGCGCAGCCGGTGGATGAGTTGCTCGCGATTGCCGAGCGGGCGCAGTTGGACGTCCTGCAACTATCCTATGGCGCAGACACAGCACAGCGGATAGGATTGCGGAGTCGGTTCGGCGGGGCGCTGTGGGGCGTGACTCACGTGCGTCCTGATGCCGCGCGTCCGGACACCGATCCGGCGTTGTGGGTGGCCGACGGATTGACTGGAATCGTGCTGGACACTGCGGTCGCTGGCAGGTTGGGCGGCACCGGTGTGGCACTCGACTGGGCGGCGGTGGCGCCCGAGGTGCAGCGGTTGCGGGGGCTGGGGCAGGTCGTGCTGGCCGGTGGACTGAAGCCGGAGAACGTCGAGCAGGCGGTGCGCGCGGCGGCACCGGATGTGGTGGATGTCTCGTCGGGCGTCGAACGTGCGCCCGGAATCAAGGACCCTGACCGTATGCGCGCCTTCGTGGCGGCGGTGCGCAGAACCGAGGTGCGATGACGCCGGTGACGACGGATCGGTTTGGCGCTTTCGGGGGACGGTATGTTCCCGAGACGCTCGTGCCGGCCCTCGACCAGCTCGAGCAGGCGCTGTCCGAGGCCTTGGCCGATCCGTCTTTCACGCGCGAACTCACGCACCTGCTGGAGACCTACGTCGGGCGCCCGTCGATTCTTACCGAGGCGCCGCGCTTCAGTGAACGCATCGGGGTGCCGGTCTGGCTGAAGCGCGAAGACCTGAACCACACCGGTGCGCACAAGATCAACAACGCGCTTGCCCAGGCCCTGCTCGCGCAACGGATGGGCAAGCGGCGCATCATCGCCGAGACCGGGGCGGGGCAACACGGCGTCGCCACGGCCACCGTCTGCGCGCGCCTCGGCCTCGAGTGCGTCGTGTATATGGGCGAAGAGGATATGCGGCGCCAGCAGCTGAACGTGTTCCGGATGCGGCTGATGGGCGCGACGGTCGTGCCCGTCACGGCCGGCACGCGCACGCTGAAGGACGCGACCAGCGAGGCCATCCGCGACTGGGTCGCCACCTGCGAGGACTCGCACTACATCATCGGCTCCGTCGTAGGTCCGGCGCCGTACCCGCGGATGGTTCGGGACTTCCAGGCGATCATCGGTCGCGAGGCCCGCGCGCAGATGCTGCAGCGGGCCGGCCGGCTCCCGAGCCACGTCGTGGCCTGCGTCGGCGGCGGCTCCAACGCGATGGGCATCTTCCACACCTTTGTCGACGACGCGTCCGTGCGCCTCATCGGCGTGGAGGCGGCCGGCGAGGGCCTTGGGACTGAGCGCCATTCGGCGTCGCTCACCAAGGGCGTGCCGGGCGTACTGCACGGCACCTTGAGCTACTTGCTGCAGGACGCGGACGGGCAGGTGCATCCGGCGCATTCGATTTCCGCCGGGCTCGATTACCCCGGCGTCGGTCCTGAGCATTCGTTCCTGCGCGACAGCGGGCGTGCCGAGTATGTCGCCGTCACCGATGACGCCGCGCTGCGGGGCTTCGAAATGCTCGGCCGGCTCGAAGGCATCATCCCCGCGCTGGAGACCTCGCACGCGGTGGCGTGGCTGGCCGAGCAGGCCGGACGCTTCGACGCGGACGACTGCGTGCTGCTTTGCGTGAGCGGGCGCGGGGATAAGGATGTCGCCCAGGTCGCGGAGTTGTTGGCCGGGCGCGACGGAGGGCAGGCGTGACGCAAGCCAGCGCCCCCGAGGAAGCCCTCGAGGCCCCGCCCATCGCTCCGGCGGTTGTCGAGGACGCATTCCGAATCTTCGACAAAGCCATCAAGGCACACCAACTGTACCTGCCGAACAACCCGACCCACCAGAAGGCGATGGCGGCTGCGAAAGCAGCCATCGCGCCGCTCTGGCAGCATATGGGCGCGTTGGTGTTGCAGGTGACGGACACCGACCTCAAATGGTACGGTGTCGCGGTCAACTCGCATCCGGAGAAGGGCGGCGACTCCCTCCCGTGGCTGCTCTTCAAGGATGGGTTGCGCGAACTGATGCTGCTCCCGGGCTTCGAGGACGAGGAGATGGAGCGCTTCCTCGCTATCATCCCGAAGGTGCGTCACGCACAGGCCCACCAGGATGACCTGCTCACGCTGCTGTGGGAGCAGGACTTCCAGTGCCTGAAGTACCGCTACATCGAGCTTGCCGACCCGTCGGCGCCGCTGGATCCGGATGCCGCGCCGGGGCGCTGGCCGGCGCCTGCCGGCAGAGCTTTCGAACCCCCGACGCGGGCCATCGCCGAGGTCAGGGCGGGGATTGACGAAGGGCAGGAGGAGGCAGGGCCCGGAGAAGCCGGCGACGGTGCCAAGCCACCGCGGCCCGCCGGCATCGTGTCGATGGACGACTTCGACTCAACGCTGTACTTCCTCGACCCGAACGAAGTTGAGTACCTGCGACAGGAGACCGAACGCGAGTACGCGCTCGACCTGCGCAAGCTCGTGCTGCAGGCGCTTCTCGACATCTTCGAGTTGCAGGTGGATCCACTCGTGCGCGAAGAGGTCGCCGGCGACCTCGAAGCGCTGGTGATCCATATGCTGGCCGCCGGCCAGTTCTCGAACGTGGCCTACCTGCTCAAGGAACTCGAAGGCGCGATGCAGCGCGCTCGTGAGGTGCGTCCGCAGGAACGTGAGCGCTTGGGCAAGTTGGCGGACCGACTCAGCCACCCCGATGCGCTGAATCAAATGATCCAGGCGCTGGAGGAGTCCAGCCGCTTGCCGGCCAAGGAAGATCTCGCACAGCTCTTTGCGCAACTGAAGCCGACGGCGCTGGGCACCATCCTTGATCATATTGACCGTTCGCAGAACGTCGAGTTGCGTCCGCTACTCGAGTCCAGCGCCGAGCGACTCGCGCAGTCCAACACGACCGAACTCGTGCGCCTCGTGAAGGACGCCAAGACCTCGGTGGCCCGCGAAGCCATCCGGCGTGCCGGCGCGATGCGCACCGCCGCAGCGGTCCCGTCGCTTGGCGAGGTCCTGGAGAGCGGGGCGGAGCGTCCGATTCGTACCGCCTGCGTCACCGCGTTGATGGATATCGGGACGCCCGGCGCACTCTCGGCGCTCGAGGCCGCGCTGACGGATCCCGAACGCGAGATCCGCCTCACCGTTATCCGCGCCCTGACGGCGCGCACGCATCGGCCGGCGTTGCAGAAGGTGCAAGCCATCGTCACGTCGGGCGCGACCAAGGATATGGACCGCACCGAGCGCATCGCACTGTTTGAGTACTACGGGACCATCGCCGGCGACGGCGCCATCCCGACGTTGGATCCGATCCTCAATCCGAAGACGGGCATCTTCGCCAAGAAAGAGGAGCCGGAGTTGCGCGCGTGTGCCGCCATCGCGCTGGGGCGCATTAACTCCGACGCCAGCCGCACCACGCTGCAGAAGGCCGCGAACGACAAGGATG
This sequence comes from Gemmatimonadaceae bacterium, assembly GCA_019637355.1. Classification (NCBI taxonomy): domain Bacteria; kingdom Pseudomonadati; phylum Gemmatimonadota; class Gemmatimonadia; order Gemmatimonadales; family Gemmatimonadaceae; species Gemmatimonadaceae bacterium. The sequence goes on from JAHBVT010000001.1 coordinate 1,332,667, forward strand.
TGGTGGTGCGCAACGCCGTCGCCCGCGCACTGCGCGGGCCCTCGCCCGGAGGTGCCGCGTGACCGAGACGCCATCCGGCGGACGGCAAGGCGTCGTCGCACGCAATACCCAGGCCCTGACGGCCACCGGCCTCGGCGAGGGTACGGTCCGCCGCATCGGGCGCACCTGGGTGACCGCGTTCTATGTGGCGCTACGCAACCTCAAGATGTACCCGATCGAGAACGCGGTGGTGCAGAAGGGGCTCGAAGACCTCACCAAGCTCTCGGCCGAGCTCATCGACGGCGATGGCGAGTGCGAATTTCGGCTGGCCGGGGAATTCCTGTTCCTCAACGCCACGCGGATGAAGCTCGACCTCGACAACTACACGAGCTTCTCGTTCCTGCTCAATCGTTGCCGTGATGCCGGTGTCGGTGTGCTGCGCTTCTCGGATCGCCCGACCGTGCGCGACTGGACGGTGCTGCTGTCCTTCCTGATCAACCCGCAGGGCAAGGGCGCGGGTGAGCGCTTCGAGCTCCTCAACGCACGGCTCACCGAGACCAAGGTCACCGTCTTCGAGCTCGGCCCCCCGCCGGACAGCGACGACAACCCCGCCGACGAGGGCGAGTCGAAGGAGCGTGCCAAGCGCACCTACCAGCAGTCAGTGACGACGACGAAGGAAGTGCTGAATTCGGTGCGGATGGGGCAGAGCCCCAACGTCAAGAAGATCAAGCGCGTGGTGCAGGGCATCGTCGACCAGATTCTCAGTGACGAGTCCTCGCTGGTGGGCCTGACGACCATCCGCGACTACGACGACTATACGTTCACCCACTGCGTGAACGTGGCGATCTTCTCGATTGCGCTCGGGCGTCGTCTCGGCCTCACGCGCCTGCAGCTCTACGACCTCGGCTTCACGGCGCTGTTCCACGACATCGGCAAGTCCCGTGTCCCGATCGACGTCATCCAGAAGCCCGACGCGCTCGACGAAGAAGAGTGGCGCCTCGTGATGGCCCATCCTTGGCTCGGCGTGTTGGCGCTGTTCCAGTTGCGCGAGCATTCGGAGTTCCCATACCGCTCGATGCTCGTCGCGTACCAGCACCATATGAAGCGCGATCTCACCGGGTATCCGCGGTCGCTGCGCATCGCTGAGATGAGTTTCTATAGCAAGATCGTCGCGGTAGCGGACGGCTTCGATGCCGCGACGTCGCGCCGCGTGTACACCACGCAGCCGTTGAGTCCGGCAGAGGTCCTGCGGGAGATGCGCGATAACCCGCGGCGCGGGATGGATCCCGTCGTCGTGAAGGCCTTCGTCGCCTTGCTCGGCATCTATCCGGTGGGCTCGCTCGTGGTGCTCGACTCCTTCGAACTCGCCATCGTGCACGCCGTCAACCCGATTCCCGAAATGGTCTCGCGGCCCATCGTGCGCGTCATCAGCGACGACCTCGGCAACGTTGAGCATCCGGGGCGGCTGGTGGACCTCGCCGAGAAGAACGAGGCTGGCACGTTCGCGAAGTCCATCATCAAGACGGCGGATCCCGACCGGTACGGCATCCGTGTCGGCGACTACTTCGTCTGAGCCCGTGCTGACCGAACGCTTCCAGGCGCTGCGCGCCGATGGGCGCCGTGCGCTCGTCTGCTACGTGACGGCCGGCCATCCCAATCCGGACGAGTCGGTGCGGTTCATCCGTGAACTGCCGGCCGCTGGCGCCGACGTCATCGAAGTCGGCGTCCCGTTTTCCGACCCACTGGCGGATGGTCCCGTCATCCAGGGTAGCTCGCAGAAGGCGCTCGTCCAAGGCGTCACTTTTGAGGGGACATTGGCCATCATCGCCGAGGCCAAGCCCGCTGTGCCGGTGGTGCTCTTCAGCTATCTCAACCCGCTGATTGCAGCCGGGCCGGACGCGCTCACGCGCGCGGCGGCTGCGGGCGTCAGTGGCGTGCTCGTCACCGACCTGCCGGTCGGGGCCGATCCCGAGCGCGAGGCCTGGCTCGGGGGCGGGCCGCTCGAGTTCGTGCGCCTCGCCGCGCCCACGACGCCCCGCGAGCGGATGGCCGAAGTCGCGACGCACGGCCGCGGCTTCGTGTATCTCATCAGCCGACTCGGCGTGACCGGGATGCACCAGGGGGTGGCCAGTTCGCTGCCGGAGAGCGTGGCTCGCCTACGTGCGGTGTGCGACCTGCCCATCTGCGTGGGCTTCGGTATCTCGACGCCGGCACAAGCACGCGCGGTGGCCGCGCTCGCTGACGGCGTCGTGGTAGGCTCCGCGTTGGTGAAGACCGCCGACGAACGCGGCGTCGAGGCCGCGCTCGCGTTGGTGCGCGCGATGCGCGCGGCGATGGACGGGGACGACGGCTGATGCGGGCCATCGGCGTCTACCGCGCGATAACGCCGCCGCTCGGCACGGCAGCCGTCGTGCTCGCGTGCCTGCTCGACGACGGGTGGCTTCGCCACCCGTGGGTGACCGTGGGGTTGGTGCTCGCGGCTGCGGGGGCACGTCGCTTCCACTTGCCGATCACCAAGTTCACGTTCGTCGGCGTCCTCGGGATGGTCGCGGTGGGCGGCAGCCTGCTGGTGGGCCCAGCCGCGGCCGCACTCGGTGTCGCGCTGGGAGTTGCGCTGGCCGACGGCGTCTGGCTGGGGCGCGGCGCGTTGCCGGCGTGGATCAATGCGTCGCGCGAGGCGTTGGCGCTCGGCTCAGCCTACGGCTGGTTCGCGTGGGTACGGGGGGCGATGCATACGGGCGGCGAAGGCCTGCTCGCCGATGCGCCCGCCATCGGCGTGTTCGTCGTCGTGCACTTCGCCCTGAGCCGCACCCTGCAGTACCTATCGCTCATCGTGCGCAACAAACTTTCCGCCGACGAGGCCAGCCTCATCCTGCGCTACGAAGTCATCGGGCTCGGCGCGAGTAGCTTCGTGCTGGCGGTGATGCTCGCGGCCATTATGTCGCTCGAGCCGATGGGCGTGGTCGTCGTGGCGGTGATGCTGGGCTTCGCGGGTCTGCTCCTCAAGCGGATCCTCGAGGAAAGCATCGCGGCCGAGGAGCTCAATACCGTGCTCGCGATGGAGGCGGCGGTGTCCGCCGACGCGTCGCTGGGCACGGCGATTGAGCGCCTTGAGCGGATGGCGCATCGCCTGCTCGAATGGAAGGAACTGCGGTTGCTGCGTTGGGACGGACGCGAGGCCAGGGTGCTGTACCGTACCGGGAGGGGCGTGCTCGACCCTACGGAGCCGGCGCCGCGAGATGGCGCCACGTTGCGCAGCGAGGCATTGACCACCGGTGTGCTGCTCTTGCTGCCCGACGCCAATCGCGATCCGCGCGTCGAGCGACCGCTTGCGGGCGCCGCCTCGCGTGCCGTCGCGCCACTGACTTTCGGTGACCGCTTGATCGGTCTGCTGGAGCTCGACACACCGAAACGTGGCGCCTACGGCAACAAGGAGGGCCTGCTGCTGAAGCGCGTCGCGCAGCAGATGGCGACCACGATCCATCTGATGGACCTGCGCGCTCCGCTGGTGGCCACCGTCGAGCGCCTGGCCGACGAGGTGACGCGCCTAACGGAATCGGCACGTACCCTGCGCGGTGGCGGCGATGCCGTGGTGCGCGCAGTTGCAGAGATCGAACACGGCCTGGTGGAAGAGTCGGAGCAGTTGCGGCACGGACTGGACGCAATGCGCGCACTGGGCGACCGCACGCGGGCCGTCGCGTCGGACGCGACAGCCGCGCACACCGGTACCAAGGACGCGAGCGCCGCAGCGGCCGAGAACCGAGCGGCCGTGGAGGGGGCGTTGCAGCAACTCCTCGACGCCAAGGGCTTCACCGCCGAAAGTACGGCGCGCGTCGGCACGCTCGCGCAGACGATGCGCGAGGTCACGGGCTTCATCGCGGTGATCCGCGAGCTTGCGGTGCAGACCAACCTGCTCGCACTCAACGCGGCAATCGAGGCGGCCCGGGCCGGACACGAGGGCAGGGGGTTCGCTGTCGTGGCCGACGAGGTACGCGCGTTGGCCGACGAGAGTGGCCAGGCCGCCGACGCGGCGCAACGCGCGCTGCAGGACTTCGAGGCGCAAATGCGCCAGACGGCGGAACTGATGGGCCGTGGCGAGCATCTCGTCGGGGACGCCGAAGCGCGTAGCGCCGGCTCGCGCGAGGCGCTCGGGCGCATCGTGGACGGTACCGCTGAGGCGGCCGTGCACGCAGCGCGCATCGCCAGTTCGGCCGAGGACCAGCGCCGCGAGGTAGAGCGGATGCGCGAACGGCTCACGCGGCTCGAAGGCATCGTCGCGCGCAACCGCAGCGGGCTGCACAGCGTGAGTGGGGCGGCGGCCGAACAAGCCGAGGCGCTACGTGACCTTGAACAGGCAACGACTGCCTTGCGCGATGTGGTCGGCGGCCTCACGGTGTTGACACAGCGCGTGACGAGGACGGGATGAGCGCGGGCATAATGCCGCCGTGGGCGGAAGTCGGCGAGAAGCGCCTGGCGCACATCGCGCGAGTGACGGCCTTGCTGGATCGCTGGGCGGCACAGTTGCATCTCGACGCCGCCGAGGCGCAGGCCTGGCACGACGCAGGGCGCTGGCACGATGCCCTGCGCGATGCGTCACCCGAGACGCTGCGCGCGCTGGCGGACGATCCGACGCGTCCGGTGGAGACGCTGCACGGCCCGGCCGCCGCGACGCGCCTCGAGCGGGACGGCGAGCAGCGCAGCGAAGTGCTTGAGGCCATCCGCTGGCATACCGTCGGCTACGCGGGCTGGAGAAGGGTGGGACGCGCGTTGTATATGGCGGACTTCCTCGAACCGGGCCGGCAGTTCGCGCGCGCGGACCGTGCCTTCCTTGCGGACCATCTGGTGCACGACTTCGATGGCGTGTTCCGCCAAGTGCTGCGAATGCGCATCGAGTGGATCGTGCGCGAGGGGAAGTCACTGTTCCCCGAGACGGTCACCCTCTGGAACCAGGTTCGCTGATGCGCGTGCGCGGCCGCTGGGTGCTCGTGGTCGTCGCGTTAGCGGTCAGCGGGTATGTCGCGTGGACGCAGATTCGCAGGCCGGGCGGATCGGCGGGGGCGCTCCCTCGGGTGGCGGCGCTCGAGCGCATCGTGCCCGACAGTGTGCGCATCAAGATCGAAGTCCTGAATGCCAGCGACATCCGCGGTCTCGCGCGGCGGGGCACCGCGATGCTGCGCGACCTCGGCTTCGATGTGGTCAGCAGCGGCAACGCCCCCGAACAGCTCGACTCGACAGTCGTGTGGGTTCGCTCGGGTCGGATGGACTGGGGCGAGCTCGCCGCCGAGGCCTTGGGCGGGGCGCGCGTCGAGGCGCGCCCGGACTCCTCACGCTACCTCGATCTCACGATCCTGCTCGGGCGTTCCTGGCGGCCGCCGGCGGAGGCGTTCTACCCGTAGCTGTCCGCAGGCCGCCGCGATGTCCATTCCGCGGCTCTTCCGGATGGCCACTTCGACCCCGCGCTCGCGGATGCGCCGCGCGAACTTGGCGATGGCTTCCGGCGTCGTCGGCGTGAAGCCCATCGCCCCGCCGGGATGCAGCGGAATCAGGTTCACGAACGCGCCGCAGTCGCGCGCCAGCTTCGCCAGTTGGTCGGCGTGTTCGGGGCGGTCATTCACGCCCCCGAGCATCACGTACTCGAAGGTCACGCGCCGGTCGAACTCCGCTGCCGCGCGGATGACGTCGGCGAGCGGATACTTGATGTTCACCGGCATCAGTTCGCCGCGCAGCGCATCGCTCGGCGCGTGGATCGACAGCGCCAGCCGGAACTGTTCCTTGCGCTGACTGAGGGCGACGATGCCCGGCAACACGCCCACCGTGGAGACGGTGATATGCCGTGCCCCGATGCCGAAGCCCTTCGGGTCGTTGAGGATGGTGAGCACGTGCTCGACCGCCTTCCAGTTCATCAGCGGTTCGCCCATCCCCATAAAGACGATGTTCGTGGCCCGGAGCGGGGGATCGAGCAGCGCCAGCTCACGCACCTGTCCGGCGATCTCGCTCACGCTGAGGTGGCGGGCGAAGCCCATCGCGCCGGTGGCGCAGAACGCGCATTGGAGGGCGCAGCCGACCTGCGACGAGATGCAAAACGTCATCCGGTCGCCGTCCGGGATGGCGACGGTCTCGACGCTTTGGCCGTCGGCGAGCTGGAAGAGGAACTTCCGCGTGCCATCCACGGACGTCTGCTGCGTCGCCAAGGCGAGGCGCGGCAGCGTGAAGTGCTGGGCGAGCAGTTCCCGGAAGGCCTTGGGCAGGTCGGTCATCTGGTCGAAGCCCGCGACCGGCTTCTGCCAGAGGTGCGGTACGACCTGGCTCCCGCGGAAAGGCTTCTCGCCGTGGGCCGTGGCGAACTCCCGGAGGGTGCGTTCGGCGTCGGCAGGGGCCAAGTCAAGCAAATTCAGCATCTTGCAGAGTACCGGGAACGAGGGGGTCGCGCAACGGGCCTCGGCTTCCACCAAGTGACGGCGCCAGTTAGATTTACGGCCTCAATGCCTGATGCCAGTAGCCCCGCCGCGGCGCCCTCCGCCGCGGCCCGTTGGACCCCGCCTGCGCTGTGGGTCGCGATTATCCTGGTCGGCACGTCGTGGCCCCGGATTCACTTGGGCCCGCCGGACCTCGCCCTCGACAAAGTCGCGCACTTTGGCGCCTACGCCGTCCTCGCCGGCCTGATGCTGCGCGCCACGATGCGCCCCCGCCACCTCGGTACGATGGTTGCTGTGGTGCTCGCGGTCTCCGCCTTCGGTGCCGTGGACGAATGGCACCAGTCGTTCATCCCCAGCCGCTCGATGAGCTTGCTCGACTGGGTCGCCGACACCGCCGGCGCCATCGTCGGTGTGCTCAGCGTCCGCTTCGTCCCGCTCTTCTCGCCACGCCGTCCGCAACTCACGTGACCCACCGCGCCGATCCGCTCGCCACTTCGCTCCGCACCCACCTCGGCGGCGCCCTGCGCCTCGCCAATGAGGGCCAGCGCGTCACGCTCGGCGGTTGGGTCCACAAATCGCGCGATCTCGGCGGCCAGTTGTTCATCGACTTGCGCGATCGCGAAGGGCTCGTGCAACTCGCGTTCAACCCGCATTGGACGCCTGTTGACGTCATCACGCAGGCCACGGGCATTGGCCTCGAGTGCGCCGTGCTCGTCGAAGGTGTCGTCGCGCCCCGGCCTGAAGGCCTGCGCAACCCAGAGATGGCCACGGGCGAGATCGAGGTGCGCGTGGCCTCCATCCGCGTCGTGGGGCCGGCGGCGACGCCGCCGATTCCCGTCGCACTGGACAAGGAAGCCAAGCGCCCTGCCGAGGACCTCAGGCTGCGCCACCGCGTCCTCGACCTGCGTCGGCCGGAGCTGCAGCGCAGCCTCGTGCTGCGGCACCGCCTGCTGCAGGCCACGCGTCGCTACCTCAGCGAGCTAGGCTACCTCGAGCTCGAGACGCCCATCCTGACAAAGCCGACGCCCGAGGGCGCGCGCGACTTCCTCGTCCCCAGCCGGATGCACGTGGGAGAGTTCTTCGCGCTGCCGCAGTCGCCGCAGATCTACAAGCAGCTGTTTATGTGCGCGGGCTTCGACCGCTACTTCCAGGTGGCGCGCTGCTTCCGCGACGAGGACCTGCGCGCCGACCGTCAGCTCGAGTTCACGCAGATCGACATCGAGGCGTCGTTCATCACGCGCGAGGACATCATCACGATGTCCGAGGGCCTGATGCAGGCGCTCTGGGCGGAGGCTGGCATCGCGGTGACGACGCCGTTTCCGCGGATGAGCTACGCCGATGCAATGGAGCGCTACGGCTGCGACAGGCCGGATCTGCGCTATGGACTTGAGCTACGGGACGTGTCGGCGGCGTTCGCCGGCAGCGAGTCGGGCATCATCCAGTCGGCGCTCGCCGCGGGCGGCCGCGTGCGCGGCCTCGTCGTGCCGGGCGCGGCAACCTGGAGCCGCAAGCAGGTGGATGAACTCGAGGCGATCGCCAAGAGCGCCGGCGCGGGCGGACTGCTGCGTCTCAAGTTGGCCGACGGCAAGCTCGAAGGCCCCCTCGCCAAGTTCCTCCCGGCAGATGCCGCCTCCGCCCTCGGGCTCGCCGACGGGGACTTGTTCCTCGGCGTGGCCGGCGCGGACCGCTTCTCCAGCCCGGCGCTCGACCGCGTGCGGCAGGAGTGCGCCGCGCGCCTCGGCCTCGCCGACCCCGCCAAGCGTGAGTTCCTCTGGGTGCTCGACTTCCCGATGTTCGACCGCGATCCGGACACGGGCGCGCTGGCGGCGGTGCACCACCCGTTCACCTCGCCCAACACCGACGATATGACCGCGCGGCCAGGCGAGCCGCACAGATGGCGCGCCTTCGCCTACGACTGCGTGCTCAATGGCACCGAGCTCGGCGGCGGCTCCATCCGCACCAGCGATCCGGCGGTGCAGGCGCGGATGTTCGAGCTGCTCGGCATCGCTGACCCGGCCGATCAGGAGCGTCGCTTCGGCTTCCTGCTCGAGGGGCTGCGCGCCGGCGCGCCGCCGCACGGGGGCATCGCGTTCGGCTTCGACCGCATCGCGATGATCCTCGCCGGTGCCGATTCGCTGCGCGACGTGATCGCCTTCCCGAAGACCACTGCGGCACGGGCGCTTTTCGAAGGCGCCCCGTCGCCGGTGCCAGCACAGGACCTCGACGAACTCCACATCCGCATCGCGGAGGCTGAATGACCGACGGCACGCTCAGTGGCGAGTCGATCACGACCAAGCTGCCGACCGAAGGCGCCGACCTGTTGACGTTGGCCGGCGTGGCCGACGGCAACCTGTCCGAACTGCAGCGCCTCTTTCCCGTGCGCGTGACGCTGCGCGGCGAGCAGATGACCATCACCGGCAGCGCCGAGGCGGTTGAGAAGGCGGCGGCCGTCGCGCAGCGGATGATCGATCACGCCAAGCAGCGGCAGCCGCTGGATCCGGACGACGTGCTGCGCTTCTCGATGGAAGGACCGGCCCGCGACGGCGGCGCGCCGGGGCGCATCGTGCTGCCGGGCGTGCGCAAGATCATCCAGCCCAAGACCAACGGGCAAGCCGAGTATATGCAGCAGATGCTCGACAACGAGATCGTAGTCGGCATCGGCCCGGCGGGAACCGGCAAGACGTACCTGGCCGTGGCGGCCGCCGTCGATGCGCTGGCCCGCAAGCGCGTGCGCCGCATCGTGCTCGCGCGACCGGCCGTCGAGGCCGGCGAGTCCTTGGGCTTCCTTCCCGGCGATATGCAGGCCAAGGTGGATCCCTACCTGCGGCCGCTCTACGACGCGCTCGACGACCTGATGCCCCCGGAGCGTGTCGCGCGCGCGCTCGAGACGCGCGTCATCGAGATCGCGCCGCTCGCGTATATGCGCGGCCGCACGCTGGGCGACGCCTTCGTCATCCTCGACGAGGCGCAGAACGCCACGAACGCGCAGATGAAGATGTTCCTCACGCGCCTCGGCCTGAACTCCCGCGCCGTCATCACCGGCGACAAGACGCAGATCGACCTGCCGAAGCGCGAGGAGAGCGGCCTGCTGCAGGTGGAGCGCATCCTGCAGAACATCGACGGCATCGCGTTCCATTACTTCACCGAGACCGACGTGGTGCGCCACCGGCTGGTGCGCGAGATCGTGAAGGCCTACGCGCAGGACGCCGGCACGTGAGCGGACGCGCGCAGGGCGGCGTCCGCGTCGGCGTGAGCCTGGAGGGCATTCGGATCCCTGTCTCGGCCACTCGCCTGCGGGCGGCGGTCGAGCACGTGCTGCAGGCGCGTAAGGTGCGCCGCGCGATGGTCAGCCTGACGCTGCTCACGCCGCGGCGGATGGCCGCGCTCAACGCCAAGCACCTCGGGCACGCCGGGCCCACGGACATCATCACCTTCGGCTTCCGAGATCCGTCGGGTGCCGTAGTCGGCGACATCTACCTCTGCCCGGCGGTCGCCACGGCAAACGCCAAGCGTTTCGGCGTGCCCGTGCGCGAGGAGTTCCTGCGCCTCGCCGTCCACGGCGCGTTGCACGTGCTGGGCTACGAGCATCCGGAGGGCGACGAGCGCACGCGCTCGCCGATGTGGCGCCTGCAGGAGCGGCTGCTGCGGACGGTCGTGGCCGCGTGACCCTCCTCGCGGTCTTGGTGGCGATTGGCGCAGGCGTGATCGCCGCGCTCTGTGCCTTTGCTGACGGCGCGCTGCTCGGGCTCGACAGCGACGAGCCTCCGAGCGAGGCGCGTACGCGCGCCATCCTCGAGCGACGCGAGCGCGCGCACCGCGCGCTGGCCTTCGGCCGCATCGTCGCGCAGTTGGCCAGCGGCGCCGCCACCACGGTGGCATTGCTCGCCACGCAGTGGCTACCGGCAGCGTGGTTCACGCCCGGCGTCGTGCTCGCGGGCGTGGCAATCGTCGGCATCACCGAGGTCGGCGCACGCGCGGCGGGAGATGCCGCCGGCGCGCGGGGGCTGGCCGCCGTCGGCGGCGTGGTCGAAGCCGTCGAGTGGATCTGCGCACCCGTGGTGGCGTTCGGCCAATGGGCAGATGACGCCCTGATGGCCCTGCTGCCGCCGCCTGCGCCGGATGATGAGGACCACGATGATGCGGTCGAACGCTTCCGTGAGGTGGTCGCCGCCGAGGCTGAGGTCACCCCGCAGGAAGAGGTGCTGCTGCACGGCGTCTTTTCGCTCGGCGACACCAAAGTCTCGGCCATTATGGTGCCGCGCGTCGACATCGTGGGGCTCGAGCGCGACACGCCCTGGAGCGAGGTCGTGGACCGTGTGCGCAGCGCACAGCACGCCCGCCTCGTGGTCTACGACGGCACGCTCGACGAAGTGGTCGGCATCCTCTACGCCAAGGACCTGCTGCCGGCGTTGCTGGCGGACGAGGAGCCGGCGGGCGGATGGCAGGCGCTGGTGAAGCCGGCGCTGTTCATCCCGGAGCCCAAGACCGTCGAGTCGCAGCTGCGTGATTTCCGCGCGTCACGGCGACACCTCGCGATCGTCGCCGACGAGTTCGGGGGCACCGCTGGTCTCGTCACGCTCGAGGACGCGCTGGAACTCATCATCGGCGACATCCAGGACGAAGGTGACGCCGAGCTGCCGGACGTCGAGCGTGAGGACGGTGGGCGGCTCTGGGTCGCGGCGGCGGTGACGCTCGATGCGCTCTCGGAGCTCACGGCGCAGGACTGGACCCGTGGCGACGTGTCGACCATCGGCGGTCTGGTGATGGAAGTGCTCGGCCGTCCGCCCAAGGCTGGCGAGACGCTACGGCTGAACGGCTACAAGCTCGTCGTCGAGCGCGTGGTGCGCCGACGCATCCAGCGCGTGTATCTCGAGCCCCTGACGGCGCCCCTGCCGGGGGAGGCCGCGTGAGCAGCTTCACTCCGCTCCTCATTCTCGTCGGCATCGTGGGCGTGCTGACCACCGCCGCCACCGCGCTGCGCACGGTGAGCCGCATCTGGCTTCGCCACTGGGCGGAGCGCCGCCTCGCCGGGGCAGGCACGGCGTCGTTGTACCTCGATCGGCCACAGCGATTGCTGATCGCCGCCGGCACCGGCATTGCCGGCACCGTCTTCACGCTCGGGGCCATCATCGGATTGCAACACGGCGACGAGCCTTTGCGCCTGATGCAGCACTTGCTCATCGGGATTGCGCTGCTGCTCGTGATGGGACAGCTGCTCCCGCGCGCCATCGCTCGGCGCTGGCCCGCAGAGTCGCTTCCGTTGGTGCTGCCGCTGCTGCGGATCGTCGAGGGCTTGACGCTGCCGCTGGCGGCCGTCGCGCGCCGCCTCGTCGGCCGCGCGGTGGGACCGGCCGCCGCCGAGGCCGAATCGCCTGGGGACGTCCTCGACGACCTGCTGCGCGAGGGCGAACTCGAGGGCGTCGGTGCCGCCGAGGAACGGGAGATCATCTCCGGCGTGCTGGAGTTCAGCGATACGCGTGTCGGCGACGTGATGACGCCGCGCGCGGATATCGTCGCGCTCGAGCGCACGGCGCGGGCGGACGAGGTCGCCCAGCTGGTGGCGCAGTCCAAGTACACCCGGCTGCCCGTGTATGACGGAACGCTGGACCACATCGTCGGGATGGTGACGAGCTGGGACGTCATCGCGCGGCCGGAGGAGCCGCTGCGCACGCCGCGGCCGGTGGCCGTCGCCAGTGCGGACGAAGCCTGCCACGCCCTGATGACGCGGATGCTGCGCGAGCGACGGCACCTCGCGATTGTGCGTGGGGCGGGTGGCGAGACGCTAGGGCTGCTGACGCTCGAGGACTTGGTGGAGGAACTGGTGGGCGAGATCCAGGACGAGCACGACGATCCCCTGAGCGACCGATGACGACGGCCCTGACCGAGGGACTCTTCGCGGGACGCAAGGCGTCCGTCGCCCGCGCCGTCAGCATCATCGAGGACCGCCGCAAGGGTTGGGAGGAGCTGTTGGCCGCCTGCCATCCGCGCGTCGGTGGCGCGCGGCGCATTGGGATCACGGGGCCGCCGGGCGCAGGCAAGAGCACGCTGACGACGCTGCTGGCCGAGCACTACCTGGCGCAGGGCCTGCGCGTGGGCGTGGTCGCGGTCGATCCAACCTCGCCGTTCACGGGCGGAGCCCTGCTCGGAGACCGCGTGCGGATGGAACGCGTGGCGTTGCACGAGAACGTCTTCATTCGATCGATGGCGACGCGCGGCTCGCTCGGCGGCCTCGCAGTGGCGACCCGCGAGGTCTGCGACGTGCTCGACGCCGCCGGCATCGAACGGATCCTTGTCGAGACCGTTGGCGTGGGGCAGAGCGAACTCGACATCGCCCGCCTCGCGGACACCAGCGCCGTGGTACTCGTGCCGGAGAGCGGCGACTCCATCCAGACGCTCAAGGCGGGCGTGATGGAGATTGCCGACCTGTTCGTCGTGAACAAGGCCGACCGTCCGGGCGCCGACCGCCTGCGCAATGACATCGAGCTGATGTTGGGCCTGCGCAGCGGCGCCACGATGCGCGACGTGCCCGCCCACCACGGCGTCGACCTCAAGCGCCTGAATCCGGCGAAGCTGGCACGCGACGCGGCTGCGGCGGCGAATCCCGAGAGCTGGACACCTCCGGTCCTGCGCACGGTCGGCTCCACCGGGGAGGGCGTCCCGGAGTTCGTTGAGGCCCTGGAGCGGCATTTCGGGTATCTTGAGACCAGCGGCACGCTCCAGCGCCGCCGGCGGTCCCGGTTGCGCGAGCGCGTCATCGATGCCGTGGAACAGCGCCTGCGCTCGCGCCTGTGGCGCGACGCGGCGACGAACGAGTGGTTGGATGGTCGCCTCGCTGCGCTGGAAGCGGGCGAGACGACTCCGCTGGCCGAAGCCGAGGCGCTCATCGCACGGGCGGTCTCGGCCGGAACCCTGACTGGGAAGGACTGATGACCTCGATTCCCAACCTCGATCCCACGCTCGCCGCGATGCAGGCGGAGCTCGACACGCTGCGCAAGGAAGTCGAGCAGTGGAAGGCACGCTACGCCAAGGGCGACGTGCGCGACATCGCCTACACGAACTCGGCCAAGGAAGTCGCGCCGCTGTATACGGCATTGGACCTGGAGGGCTCGGCCGGCACGGCCTTCGAGGTGCCCGGCGCGTATCCGTATACGCGCGGCATCCACCCGACGGGCTACCGCGGCAAGCTCTGGACGATGCGCCAGTTCGCCGGCTTCGGCTCGGCCCGCGAGACCAACGAGCGCTACAAGTTCCTGCTCAAGAACGGCACCACCGGCCTGTCCGTAGCGTTCGACTTCCCGACGCTGATGGGCTACGACTCCGACCATCCGCGCTCGGAGGGCGAGGTCGGCAAGTGCGGCGTCGCCATCTCGTCGTTGGCGGATATGGAGCAGCTCTTCGACGGCATCCCGCTGGACCAGGTGTCCACGTCGATGACCATCAACGGGCCGGCCATCATCCTGTGGTGCTTCTACATCGCGGCGGCCGAGAAGCAGGGCGTGAAGCCCGAGCAGCTCCGGGGGACGATCCAGAACGACATCCTCAAGGAGTATATGGCGCAGCACGCCTGGTGCTTCCCGATCGAGCCGGCGCTGCGCCTGATCGTCGATATGTTCGAGTACGGCTCGAAGCACGTGCCGCAGTGGAACACCATCTCGATCTCCGGCTACCACATCCGCGAGGCGGGCAGCACGGCGGCGCAGGAGTTGGCCTTCACGCTGGCCGACGGCTTCACCTACGTGGAACGCGGCATCGCGCGCGGGCTGGACGTGGACGACTTCGCGCCGCGGCTGTCGTTCTTCTGGGACATCCACAACGACTTTTTCGAGGAGATCGCCAAGCTCCGCGCTGCGCGCCGCATCTGGGCCCGGCATATGAAGGAGCGCTACGGCGCCAAGAGCCCGCGCTCCTGGGTGATGCGCTTCCATTCACAGACGGCGGGCGTCACGCTCACGGCGCAGCAGCCGATGAACAACATCGTCCGCGTCGCCTACCAGGCGATGGCGGCCGTGCTCGGCGGCACCCAGTCGCTGCACACCAACTCGATGGACGAGACCTTGGCCCTGCCGACGGAGCACGCCGTCGAGGTCGCGCTGCGCACGCAGCAGGTCTTGGCGTATGAGACCGGCGTCCCGAACGTCGTCGATCCGCTCGGCGGCTCGTACTACGTGGAGCGCCTCACCGACGAGCTCGAAGCCGAGGCGGAAGCGTTGTTCCAGCAGATCGAGGAGCAGGGTGGGGTGGTGCCCGGACTCGAGACGGGCTGGTTCCAGCGCAAGATTGCCGAGAGCGCGGCGCGCCAGCAGTGGGAGATCGAGCAGCACCGGCGCGTGATCGTCGGCGTGAACTCGTTCGAGAGCGACGAGAGCGCCCTGACGATCCCGCTGCTCAAGATTGACGAGCAGGCGGCGCGCGAGCAGGCCGAGGCGCTGGCCCGGCTCCGGCAGACCCGCGACAACGCCGGTTGCGAGGCCAAGCTCGCGCGACTCCGCGAAGCGGCGCGCGGCAGCGAGAACGTGGTGCCGTTCATCCTCGACTGCGCGCGGAGCTACTGCACGCTGTACGAGATCCGGGCGGCGCTGGAGGCTGAGTTCGGCGCGTATCGAGAGCCCGTGTTCTTTTGAATCGGAAGACGGAAGACGACAGCGGCAACGGAGCGCCACCGAGAGATTGGTGGCGCTCGTACTTCGATGAGGGCTACCTCACCGAGTACTCGCCGGTGTTCGATCTCGTCGAGGAACGGCTGCAGGTGGCGCGTCTGATTGAGTTGCTGGCCTTGCCGGACGCTTCGCGGGTCCTCGACCTCGCCTGCGGGCAGGGCCGTCACGCCCACTTGCTCGCCGAAGCCGGCTTCAACGTCGACGGCTACGATCTCTCGCGTGAGCTCCTGCGCGAAGCTAAGCGCCGCGGCACGGGCAAGACGCTCCGGTACACCCACGGCGATATGCGCCGCTTGCCGCTGCGCTGGACGCGACGCTTCGATGCCGTCGTCAACCTGTTCACGTCGTTCGGCTTCTTCGACGACCCGGCCGACGATGTCCGCACCCTCAAGCAGGTCGCGCGTGTCCTGAAGCCCGGTGGCGTGTTCGTCTGGCAGGGTGGCAACCGGGACGGCCTCAGCGACCGGTTCCTGCGCGGCGACGCTTGGGTCACGCAGGACGGCACCTCCGTCGAGCAGCGGCGCGAGTTCGACCCGCTGTCGGGGTGTCTCACGATCCACTCCACGTGGACGACAAAGCGACGCGTCGAACGCCGCGTGCACCGGATCCGCTTGTACAGCCCCTCGCACCTGGCCAGCCTGCTCGCCGATGTGGGGATCGAGGTCCACGCCGCCTTCGATGGTTTCACCGAGCGGCCGCTGACGCGGCGCTCGCACGAGATGCTGCTGGTGGGGACGAAGCGGAAGTAGCGGCCGGCACCGTGCGCCTACTCCTCGCTCGCCGGCGGCCCGCCGCTGCGCGCGACCTGATCCGCCTTCACGTTCGACGCATTGAAGCGCCGTGCCGCGCCGAGGATCTTGTCGATCGTGCTGTCGAAGTCGGGGTGCTTGTCCTTCACGAAGCGCAGGTGGTTGATGCGCGCTACCACGAACGCCTTGAGGTACGGGCTCTCCAACCCGCGCGCCTTGAGCGCGGCCACGGCTTCGTTCACGTAGCCATTGAGCTCGAGCAACTTCTCGGCGCGTCGCCGCCGCTCCACGAGCGCTGCCGGGAGCTTGCTCCCGAGGAACTGGTCGCAGCGCTTCAGGATGGGATGGTACGCGCCGCCTGAGAACCGCCCGTTCGCTTGGTAGCAGAGCCCGAGCGTGACGAGCGGCGCCTCCTCGAACACTTCGGCGAACGACTTCTCCGGCGCATCGTCCACTGCGGCGAGCGCCTCGGCCAGCCGGGACACTTCCAGGGCGCGCTCACGCAGGTTATGTGCCTTTTCCGTGTTCAAGGCGAGGATGCGGTGCGCGACATTTTCTTCCGGCACCACCAGCGCCGTGATGGCCTTGGCGCCGAGCTGCCGCATCGCGCCGAGCCGATGGTTGCCGTTGGGTGTCCAATAGCCGCCGTCAGGGGCGGGCACGGTCACCAGCGGATCGAGGAAGCGGTCGAGCTTGTCGATGGCGTCGCCGAGTCGCGCCACGTGCGTGTCCGAGAGGTCGCGTTGGTACGGCGTCGGTTCCACGCGACCGATGGGCAGCGCCGCGAGGATCTGCCACCGCCCGCCGAGCGGGTCGCGGTACGCGGCGAGGACCTGGCCACCGTCTTGCTCGATGCGTTCACCGAGCGCGGCGACGGCGGCAGGCGGGGAGGCCGAGGCGAGTCGGCGGGCGTCAAGGCCGCGCGTCTGTGCGGCGGCGGCCTTCTTGGACTTCTTGGCGGGGCGCTTCTTCTTTGCGGTGGCCATACCAGAGTCTGGCACGCGAACGCCCGCAGGGCCAGTCGCCCCCGCTAGGCGATTGCCGCCCGCCGATCCAGCACCCCGCGCAACCGCGACGTCAGCTCCGCCAGCGTGAACGGCTTCCCGATGAACTCGATATCTGGGTCCAGCCGCCCTTGCCGCGCGATGAGATCCGCGCTGAAACCTGACATATACACGATGCTCACCGCCGGATGGCGCTCCCGCACCAGTCGGGCCAGATCCGGCCCGCTCATCTGCGGCATCATCACGTCGGTGAGCAGCAGGTCCACCGGATCCTCGGCAAGAATCTCCAGCGCGCGGGCCGCCGTGTTCGCCCCCTGTACCTGGTATCCTGCGGCGCGCAGCGCGCGGCAAGTGAGGTCGAGGATGGCCACTTCGTCTTCGACGACCAAGACGGATTCGGAGCCGCCGGGCAAAGAGGCGACGGTCGCGACACCGCCGGGCGGCGATTGCACGAACGCGGGCTGCCGCGGGAAGTACAAATCGAACGTCGTGCCCGCGCCGACGCCACTGCGCACGGTCAGCAAGCCGTGGTTCTGTCGCATAATGCCAAAGACCGTCGAGAGCCCGAGCCCCGTACCTTGACCGACCGGCTTCGTCGTGAAGAACGGCTCGAAGATCCGCTCTTCGACCTCCGGCGGCATCCCGCGGCCGCTGTCGGTCACGGAGAGCACCACGTAATCGCCAGGCTGGCCCTCTGGAATGGCGCGGGCGGCCGCCGCCGAGAGCCGGTGGTTGCGCGTAGTGATCGTCAGCGTGCCCACGTCCTCGATGGCGTCACGGGCGTTGGCGCAGAGGTTCGTGAGGATCTGGTCCAGCTGCGAGGGGTCGAGCGTGACGGGCCAGACGCCTGCCTCCGGTTCCCACGTCAACGCGATGCTCTCGCCGATTAGGGGCCGCACCATCCGCAGCGTGTCGCTTACGGCGGCGTTGAGGTCCAGCGGGCGCGGCGCGATGGTCTGCTTGCGCGCGTAGGTGAGGAGCTGCCGCGTAAGACTGGCTGAGTGCCGTGCGGCTCGCAGGATCACGTTGATATCCTCACTGTGCTCGTGCGTCGGCCCGAGCGCATCCCGCACGAACTCGGCGTGCCCGAGGATGATGGCCAGCGTGTTGTTGAAGTCGTGCGCCACGCCGCCGGCCAGCCGCCCGACCGCCTCGAGCTTCTGCGCCTCGCGTACCTGCTCCTCAAGGCGCTTGCGGGCCGAGATGTCGCGGGCGGCGGCGTAGGTCGCGGGCCCGCCGTTGAACTCGATTCGCGTGGCCTGCACCTCGACCTCGAAAATGCGGCCATCCACGCCGAGGAATCGCATCTCGACCAGCGGTGCCGGCTGGCCGAGTTCCAGCACCTGCCGCCGGCGCGCGAGGGCGAGGGCGTGGTCATCGGGGTGGATGCGGTCGAGCACGTCCTGCCCGAGCAGGGACTCAGCATTCGGCGCGCCGAAGAGTAGCACTGCAGCCGGATTCACGTAGGCGATGCGGCCCTCGCGCACGACATATGCCGCCTCGGGCGAGAACTCGACGAGGTCGCGGTACCAGTGCGCGGTCGGCGTTGCCGGCGTCAGGGGCTGAGAATCAGGCATCCTGAAAGTATCGACCGTTGCACAGGTCTGCGTGCGGTTTGGCGCGCGCAACACTCCGCAACATATCGACCCCTCCCCGCGTAGTCTCCGAGTCGCGGCACCGCCTCTTCCCCCAGAGCCAACCGAACTCGTGCGATTCCGCTCCACCGCACTCGCTGTCGCCGTTCTCGTCCCAACCCTCGCCGCAGCCCAGCCCGCGGACCCCAACACCGCCCAGTTGCGGGCCGTCCGCACGGACGAACTGATTGCGCTCGACGGTCGCGCACGCGAGGCCATTTGGGCGCAGGCGCCGGTCGCGGACGACTTCTACCAGTTCACCCCCGCGGAGGCGGGGCCCGCCCGCTTCCGCACCACCGTGCAGGTGGCCTACGACGACCGCACGCTGTACGTGTTCGTGCGGGCCTACGATCCCCAGCCGGACTCCATCGTGGCGTTCCTCAGCCGCCGCGACGTGCGCACGCCCTCCGACTGGATCAAGGTGGTCATCGACGGATTCCACGACCGACGTAGCGCGCTGCAGTTTATGGTCAACCCGCTGGGCGTGAAGCGCGACGCCACGGTGTACGGCGACGTCAGCGAGGACATCGCCTGGGACGGGGTCTGGGACGCTGCCGTCCACGTCGACACCGAGGGCTGGAGCGCCGAGTTCGCAATTCCGTTCAGCCAACTGCGCTTCACGCCCAAGGAAGAGCACGTCTTCGGTTTCGGCGTCTGGCGTGACATCGCACGCTTCGGCGAACGCGATGCCTGGCCGGTGTACCGGCCCTCGCGCCAAACCTTCGCCTCGCAGCTGGGCGATCTCGTCGGCATCAATGGCATCGGGCGCAACCGCCGCCTCGAGGTGATGCCGTATGCGGTGACGAAGAATGTCACTGAACGCTCGCCGACGGGTTGGCGGCATCCGCAGGAACAGGCGCTAGGACTCGACCTGAAGGCCGGGCTCACGACCAACATCACGGTCGACGCCACCATCAACCCGGACTTCGGTCAGGTCGAGATGGATCCGGCGGTGCTGAACCTCAGCGCCTTCGAGATTCGCTTCGAGGAGCGGCGTCCGTTCTTTCAGGAAGGCGTGAACCTCTTTCGCTGCGCCGGACCTTGCGAAGGCATCTTCTATACCAGACGGGTGGGCCGCACGCCGCAGTTGCGCGCAGCCGCGACCGATCCGCGCTTCTCCCGCATCCAAGCGGCGGCCAAGGTGACCGGTCGCTTCGAGGGCGGCGCCCAGTTCGGCCTCGTCGCCGTCTCCTCGGCCCGCGAGGCGGGGAGCCTCGGCCAGACGATCGAGCCGCAGACCACCACCGTCGTCGGGCGGCTCGTGCAGGACTTCCGCGGCGGTCGCTCGCAGTTCGGCACGATGGTCACCGGGCTCGTGCGCGATCTCGACGCGTCCACGGAGCCGTTGCTGCGCCGCGAGGCCTATACGCTGCTGCTGCAGGGCTACCATCGCTTCGCAGACCGATGGGAAGTCTCGGGGTACGCGGGGCGGTCCACCGCCCGCGGCAGCGCGGACGCGATTGCCCGCACGCAGCTCAGCAGCGTGCATTTCCATCAGCGTCCTGACCACGAGGTGGCCTACGACCCCTCGCGCACCTCGCTCGACGGCGGCGTCACGTCGCTGCAACTGCGGCGCTACGCCGGCCGCGTACGCTGGGAGACGACCACACGCTACGCCGAGCCGATGACGGAACTGAACGACCTCGGCTTCGTCACCCTCGTGAACGATGTGATGCTGCGGAACGTGCTCACCGTGGCGGCGCTACGCCCGGGCGGCTGGCACCGGCGGGTGAACGCGGCGGTCTCCAGCGAACAGCATTGGACCACCGGCGGACTCCCCGCCGCCTCCACCGTGCAACTCCGTGGTTTCGCCGAGTTCGTGAACTTCTGGACCAGCAACTTCACGCTCACGGGGAGCCAGCTCGGCAGCACGCACTGCGTCTCCTGCGCCCGTGGCGGCCCCGCGCTGCGAATGTCGCCGCAAGGCACCGCCGCCGTCACGCTCAACGGGGACGCGCGGCGACCGTTGATTCCGGGCGTCGCGCTGATCGGCAGTGTCGGGGATGAGGGGCGCAGCTGGGCGCGGCGAGTCGAGGCCGGGCTCGAGGCACGCTTCGGTACACGCACGTCCGTCTCGCTTGCCGGCGGCGCCGAGCATCGTGTCATCGACGCACAGTGGGTCTCCAACCACGGCGCGACCCTGAGCGACACCACGCACTTCACCTTCGCACGGCTCGACCAGGACCTGCTCGACCTCACCGCGCGCGCCAACGTCACGCTCAGTCCGACGCTCAGCATCCAGCTCTACGCGCAGCCCTTCCTGGCCAGCGGCGACTACAGCAATTGGCGTGAGCTGGATGACCCGCGTGCCGAGGCGTACGATGCGCGCTTCCGCCCGTACGGCGGCGGGGCCGATCCCGGCGGGTTCAATGGCAAGCAGTTCAACTCCAACGCCGTCGTGCGCTGGGAGTATCGCCCGGGGTCTGTGCTCTTCGTCGTGTGGCAGCAGGGGCGGCAGGACAACCGGGATCCGGGCAGCTTCGAGCTCGGACGTGACCTGCGCAACCTGTTCGGGACGCATCCGGACAACACGATTCTGGTGAAGCTGTCCTACTGGTTCAACCCCTAGCCCCGCGTTGTACCGCGCCCGCGCCCGCGGTAACTTTCCCGTATGTCACGCCCCATTCGTGTGCTCGTCGCCAAGCCCGGTCTCGATGGTCACGACCGCGGTGCCAAGGTCGTCGCCGCCGCTCTCCGCGACGCCGGGATGGAAGTCATCTACACCGGCCTCCACCAGACCCCCGAGATGATCGCCTCGGCCGCCGTCCAAGAAGACGTCGACGTCGTCGGGCTCAGCATCCTCTCCGGCGCCCATATGACGCTCTTCCCCCGCGTGCACGCGCTGCTGCGCGAGCAGGGCCGCGACGACGTGCTCATCACCGGCGGCGGCATCATCCCAAAGGAGGATATGGCCGCCCTCGAAGCGCAGGGCATCGGCAAGCTCTTCGGCCCCGGCACCTCGACGGCGGACCTGGTCGAGTACATCAAGGGATGGTTCGCCGAGCGGCAGTCGCAGGAAGCGTGACCGCCTCGCGAAAGGAGGCACCCGCAGGCACCTCGCGTCCACGGCTCCGCGAACTCGCCGAGGCCTGCCGCGAACTGGAGAGCCGCCTGCGTCTCGGCGGCGGCCCCGACCGCATCGCCAAGCAGCACGCGCAGGGCAAGCTCACGGCCCGTGAGCGCGTCGCCGGCTTGAAGGACCCGCGAAGCGCCTTCCTCGAGTTCGGTCTGCTCGTCGCGCACGACCAGTACGACGGCGAGGCGCCCGGCGCCGGCGTCGTCACCGGCATCATCCAGGTGCAGGGCCGCGAGTGCGTCGTCGTCGCCAACGATGCGACGGTGAAGGCGGGCTCCTGGTGGCCGGAGACGATTCCCAAGATCCTGCGCGCGCAGGAATGCGCGATGCGCTGCCGCATCCCGATCATCTACCTCGTGGATTCGGCGGGCGTGAACCTGCCGTACCAAGGCGGCGTCTTTCCCGGCCAGTATGGGGCGGCCCGCATCTTCTATTACAACTCGTTGATGCGGCGCTTCCTGCGGATTCCGCAGCTCGCGGCGGTGATGGGGCAGTGCGTGGCGGGCGGCGCGTATCTCCCGGCGCTCAGCGACGTCATCCTGATGGTGAAAGGCAGCTCCTTTATGGGGCTCGGTGGCCCGAACTTGGTGAAGGGCGCCACCGGCCAGTCCGTGGACGGCGAGACGCTCGGCGGCGCGACGATGCACACCACCGTCAGTGGCGTGGCGCACTACGAGGCCGCCGACGACGCCAGCTGCCTGCAGATGCTGCGCGACCAGGTGGCGCGGCTCGCGCCGCCGCCGCGCGTGGCTCCGCACGATCCGACGGCCACGCCGCGCACGGACCCGCAGGCGCTCTACGACATCCTGCCCAGCGACCACCGGATGTCCTACGACGTCCACGAGGCGTTGGCGGCGCTTCTCGACGACGGCGCACTGGACGAGTTCCAGCCGAACCTCGCGCGCGAGATGATCTGCGGCGACGCGCGCGTCGAAGGCATTCCGGTCGGCGTCATCGCGAACGCGCGCGGACTCATCAAGGGGCGCGCCGGTGAGCAGCCCCGCTTCGGCGGCATCATCTACGCGGAGAGCGCCGAGAAGGTCGCGTTCTTCATCGAGCGATGCGACCGCCAGGGCATCCCGCTGCTCTTCGTGCAGGACGTTTCCGGCTTTATGGTCGGCAAGGAGGCCGAGCACGAAGGCATCATCCGTGCGGGCGCCCGCTGGGTGGAGGCGATGGCCACGGCGACGGTGCCCAAGCTCGTCCTCACGGTCAACCACGCGAGCGGCGCGGGCTACTACGCGATGGCGGGGCAGGGCTTCGACCCCGACTTCATCTTCTCCTGGCCCACCGGCCGGATGGCGGTGATGGAAGGCGAGTCGGCCGTGGCTGCCGTGCACGGACCCGCACTCGCGGCGGCAAAGGCGTCGGGCAAGGATCCGTCGCCGGCGGTGCAGGCGGCCATCGACGAGATGCGCGATGACTACGAGCAGCAACTCGATGCGCGTTACGCTGGAGCGCGCGGCTACATCGATGCGATCGTCTACCCTGAAGACACTCGGGCGACTTTGGCGATGGCCCTCCGCGCTGCCTGGCAGAATCCCGGTCCGCACCTCGGCCCGTATGTGATTCCGCCGCTCGTCGGTCCGACGCGCTGACGCGCGGCCGCGTGTGATGTCCACAAGCGCGTTCGTCATTTACGGGGCCACCGGCTACACCGGGCGGCTGATCGTCGCGGAAGCGCTGGCCCAGGGGCTGCGGCCGGTGATTTCCGGTCGCGATGCCGCATCGCTCGCGGTGTTCGCTGCCGAGACGAGGCTGGAGTCGCGCCCTGCTTCCCTCGACGATCCGGTGGCGCTCGACCGCGCCCTCTCCGGAATGCGCGCGGTCCTCCATTGCGCCGGCCCGTTCCACCGGATGGCTGGCCCGATGCTCGAGGCCTGCCTGCGCAATCGCGTGCACTATCTGGATATCACCGGCGAGATCGCAGTCTTCGAGCGGATGGCGGCGGCAGACGCAGAGGCGCGCGAGGCTGGCATCGTCGTGCTCCCGGGCGTCGGCTTCGACGTCGTCCCCAGCGACTGCTTGGCCGCGCACCTGAGTCGCCGCCTGCCGGATGCCGCCTCGCTGACGCTCGCGTTCACCGGAGGCACGGGCCTCTCCCGCGGCACCGCGACGACGATGGTCGAGGGGATCGCGCAGGGCGGCGCGCTGCGTCGGGGTGGACGCCTCGTGAGGGTGCCAGCCGCGTACGCTACGCGCGAGATCGACTTCGGTGACCGCACGCGCCACTGCGTGACGATCCCGTGGGGCGATGTCTCCACGGCGTTCCACTCGACCGGGATCCCCGACATCGCGGTCTATACCGCCGTGCCGCGGAAGACGGTTCGGTTGATGCGCCTCGCGCGCCCCCTGCTGCCCTTGCTGGGTATGGCGCCGATGCAGCGGCTGCTCAAGGCGCGAATCGCGGCGCGGACGCCCGGGCCGAGTGCGGAACGGCGTGCGGGCGCGCAAAGCCGTCTCTGGGGTGAGGCGACCGCGCCGGATGGTCGTTCGGCGCAGGCCCGAGTCGTCGCGCCGGACGGCTATACACTCACGGCACTGACGGCGGTCGCGGCGGCTGTCCGCGTGGCGGAGGGCACAGTGGCCGCGGGATTCCAAACGCCCTCACGCGCCTTCGGCGCGGACTTCATCCTGACGATACCTGGCACCGCGCGAGAGGACCTCCCGTGATCCCGGTGCACACGGCCAAGCTCGTGCTCGCGCTCGCGGGGGTGTTGGTGTTCTTCGTCGGGGCCAAGCTCGGCCTCGAGTGGTTGCGGTGGGCGGGCATCGCGCTCGTGGCCATCGCTTGGTTTCTGCGCTTCTACCGTTCGCGCAGGGCGCCGGACCAGCCGCCCGCAGCGCAGTCGCCTTAGCCCTTGAGCCGGTAGGGATCCTTCACGTCGCTGGCGCCGGCGCGGGCGCCGAGCCCCACCGACAGGCCAAAGGCAATCGCCGTCGGCGCTCCGACAAACGGCAGGAGCCAGACGACAGGCCAGGCGAGGACCATCGCAGCGACTCCGGCGACGATGGCGGCACCGCCCGTCAGGGCGGCATCGACGTAGCGCAGACGCTCGCGGACGAATCGGCGAGCGGTCGCGTAGCCAAACCACGCCACGCCCAGGGCAATCAGGGTTCCAATCATTGGTATAGCCTCCGTGTGGGGCCCTACGCCGCCGTCCGGAGGGCGGTTTCGCCCCGTCACCGTCCGCCCTTGTTCGCAGGCAGTCAGGGGCTGAGATTCCTGCCTATGAGCATCGGTGACCGGCGCGTCCAAGTACTCGAGCAGGAACTCGCGGCGGTGCGTCGTGAATTCGAGGCGGCGCTCGCGGCGGTGCCCGAGCACCAGCGGCACGCGGCGCCGCCGGGGCAGTGGACGCCGGCCCAGATCGTGTGGCACCTCGCCAAGGTCGAGCGCGGCGTCGCCCGCCTGCTCGAGCGCAAGAACGCCGAGATCGGCCCGATGGCGACGGTGCCGCCGGGGCCGTCGGTGCACGGCGTCCTGAAGCTGCTGGACAAGTTCACGTTTGCCGATCGGTCGCGGAAGCTCACTGCTCCGGAGGGGCTGGCGCCGCCCGGTGAGGTTGACCTGATTGCGGAGCGTGGGCGTTGGGCGGATGGGCGCGTGCAACTCTTGGCCATCGCCTACGAGGCGGGACCGCGGCTCTCGCTGATTCGCCACGACCATCCGTTCTTCGGGCCCTTCGATGGCTGGCAGTGGGTCCTGATGATCGCGCGGCACGAACAGCGGCACCTGCTCCAGATGCTCGAAGTCGTCGCCGCCACCAAGTAGCGCGCGGCACGCTTCGGCCCCCGCCGGCGCGGTTAGATTGCCGGGGTGACCCGTCGTCCGATTCCTGAACTGCTCGCGCCTGCTGGCTCGCTCGACGCCGTGCGCGCGGCCGTGGCCAACGGCGCCAACGCCGTGTACTGCGGGGCGTCCAAGTTCAATGCCCGCGACGATGGCGCCCAGCTCAGCCTCGACGAGCTTGAGCAGGCCTGCCTGATCGCGCACGAGCGCGGGGCGCGCATCTACCTCACGCTCAACATCCTGATCAAGCCGCAGGAGATGGCGGACGCGCTCGCCTACCTCGGCGAGTGCATCGACCGCGGCGTCGACGCCGCCATCGTCCAGGACATCGGCCTCATCCGGATGATCCAGCGGGTGTACCCGAGCTTCGAGATTCACGGATCCACTCAACTCACGGTCCACGACGAGAGCGCGGCGCGGGTGATGGAGCGCCTGGGGATCGATCGCGTGGTGCTCGCGCGCGAGAACACGCTGGACGACATCCGGGCCATCCGCCAAGCAGTACCGAACCTCGGGCTCGAGACTTTCGTGCACGGGGCGCTCTGCATCGCGTACAGCGGACAGTGCTATATGTCCGGGATGATCTCCGAGCGCAGCGCAAACCGGGGCTCCTGCGCGCAATCCTGCCGCAAGGACTACGTGCTTCGCGACGCCGCGACGGGCGCCGAACTGGACCGTGGCTATCTCATCTCCGCGAAGGACTTGGGCGCGTGGGAGCACCTAGCCGAGCTTGCCGAGGCGGGCGTCGGCTGCCTGAAGATCGAAGGCCGCAAGAAGAAGCCCGAGTTCGTCGCGACGGTCACGAAGGGCTACCGCGAGTTCCTCGGGCGGGTTGAGCAGGGGCGCTTCGCGGCACCGAGCTTCGAGGAAGTGCAGCCGCTGGTGCAGATCTTCTCACGCGGCTTCACCGGAGGGATGTACGGCGGGCGCGAGGGACGCGGCTACATCACGCGCACGCAGCCGGACAACCGCGGGCTCGAACTCGGCACCGTCGTCGGCTTCGAGCACGGCGAAGTCATCGTCGACGTCCGGGCGCCGATCGCCGAGCGCGATGGGCTCGGCTTCGAGCCGCCGGCCGGCGGGCATCTCGAGAGCGTCGGCTTCGCGGCGGGTCCGGTGCGCACCGTGCAGCACAGGGACGGCATCTGGCGGCAGGCGATCAAGGCGCGCAAGACAGTCCCGCTCGGCTGGACGGTGGTGCGCAACGCGCAGGTGTCGCTGCTCGAATCCGCGCGGTCCACCTACGAAGGGCTGGGTGTGGGCAAGCGCCGTCGCGTGGGGCTCAGCATCAGGTGCTTCGGGTCAGCCGGGGGACCGCTCAAAGCGGTCTTCGTCGCAGGGGAGGATCGCGTGGAGGTCCGCAGCGACGTCCCGCTGGCCCCGGCGCAGAAGCGCGCATTGGACGTCGCGCAGTTGCGGGAGCAGTTCAGCCGGCTCGGAGAGTCGCCCTTCGTGCTCGGCGAACTCGACGCCGGAGGCGTGGCGGCCGGGCTCTTCCTGCCCGTGTCGGAGTTGAATCGGATGCGCCAGGACGCCGTCGCGGCGCTCACGGAGCGGCGCGGCTGGGAACTCGGGACTGCGCTGGCCGAGCGGCAGGCGGCGATCGGCGCGGCGTTGCAGGTAGCGGCCGCGTCGGTGCACGAACCAGCCCAGGCGCCGCAGTTGGTCGCTGAAGTCTGGCGCACGGCGGACGCCGATGCGGCGCTTGCGGCAGGTGCCGATGTGATTGTCTTCGACCCCTTCCTGCGCCACCCGTTCTCGAGCGTGCGCAGCGTCGAGGCGCTGGCCGATCGCGTGGCCGTGGCGGGCGCACAGTTCCGTCTACGGCTCCCGACCATCGTGCGCCCCGAGGACCGCAAGAAGCTGGACAAGTGGCTGGCGATGGGCACTGCGTTGGTGACCGGACATCTCGGTCACCTGGCGGAGTTCGCTGCGGCGGGGCGCGAGGTCTATGCCGACTATGCGGTGAACTGCTTCAACGTGCAGGCCGCGCAGGAGCTGTTCGCGCTCGGTGCGAAGGGTATCACGGCGTCGGTCGAGCTCACCGCCGACGAGATCGGGCAGCTGGTCGCGCCTTGGGGCGGAGCGGGTTTCGAGGTGTTCCTCCACGGCCGCCCCGAGGGGATGACGCTGGAACACTGCGTGCTCAGCGCCGCCTTCGATCGTACGCCGACGCATTGCCGCGACCTCTGCACCAAGCAGCACGTCGATACCCGCCTGACCGACCCGGCCGGTTACGAGTTCCCTGTCGCAACAGACTACGCCTGCCGCAACCGGCTGTTGCATTCGCGTTCGATCGAAGGCAGTGAGTTCCTTCCACAGTTACTGGCGATGGGAATCCGGTCGTATCGGCTGGTCTTTAACGTGCCAGACGATGCGGTCGCGGCGCGCGTGGCGGCGTACCGCGATGCGCTCGATGGTGCGGTGTCGGGCGCGAAGCCCTCGCGGAAGCCGCGCGCGGTGCTCGGTGACGCCGTGACCCGCGGGCACTTCGCGCGCGCAGTCTAGGCCGTCGGTTCCCGCGCCGGCGCCGAGCCCAGCACCGCGCGCACCGAGGTCGCGAGGTCATCGAGCGAGAACGGCTTCGGCAACAGGCGCGCACCGGAGGGAGTGCCGTTGGTCCAACGCAGGGCCTCCTGGCTGAAGCCCGAGATGAACAGCGCGGGCAGCCCGGGCCGCTCGGTTCGGATGCGCGCCACAGCGACGTCGCCGTGGATGCCTGGCATCATCAGGTCGCTGACGATGGCATCGATGCGCTGCGTCGGATCCGACGCGATCTCCACGCCGGTCTCGCCATCTTCAGCCACGAGCACGGTGTATCCCAGCTTGGTGAGCAGCTTCATCGTCACGTCGCGCACCGGAGCTTCGTCTTCCATCAGCAGCACCGTCTCACCGGCGAGCGCACGGGGCAGGGGCGGTTTCGCCGGGGGCGGGGAGGCTTCGTGCGGTGCCACGATGCGCGGGAGGAACAGTGAGAAGGTCGTGCCGCGGCCGGGAACTGAGCTTACCCGGACTTGACCGCCCATCTGCGAGACGGCCCCGTAGACGGTGGCGAGTCCGAGACCGGTTCCGCCGCTGCTGCCCTTCGTCGTGAAGAACGGTTCGAAGATGCGCTCGAGGTGCTCGGCCGCGATGCCGACGCCGGTATCCTCGACGTCCACGCGCAGCCACTCGCCCTGGTCGAGGCCGTGCGAATCACGGCTGTCGAGGCTGACGCCGTAGTTCGTCCCTTTCACGCGCAGTGTGCCGCCTTGGGGCATCGCGTCCCGGGCGTTCACGGCGAGGTTGACCATCACCTGCTCGAACGCCGTGGGGTCGGCGCGGATGGACCACAGCGTCGAGGGGAGGTCGACGTCGAGGTGAATCGTCGGGCCGAGGAGCCGTCGCAGCAAGGGTTCGAGCTCGGCCACGCGAGCGGGGACGTCGAGCAGCCGCGGTTCGATGAGCTGCTGCCGAGCGAACGCCAGCAGGCGGCGCGTCAACTCGGATCCGCGCTTCACGGACTGCCCGATCTCGTCCAAATGGGCCGCCACCTCCTCGTCCTCGAGCCCGCGCTCACGCAGGAGCGTGACGTTGCCCACGATGGCCATCAACAGGTTGTTGAAGTCGTGGGCCACCCCACCGGCCAGACGGCCGATGGCTTCGAGGCGGCGCGCCGAGACCAGTTCGTCTTCGAGGCGCCGCCGCTCGCGCACGTCGCGCAGCGAGACGATGAGCCGTTCGCTCCCGTCCGCTTCGGTGTACGGCCGCGAGACGCCTTCCAGCGGCACGTACTCGCCGCTGGCGTTGCGGACGCGCAGCGGGACCACGGTCGGCACGGTCGGGTCGTGTGCCAGCGAGCGCTGAAGGGAGTCCGCTACGGTGGGGACGTCCTCCGGATGGATGAACTCTAAACCGTTGCGGCCGACCAACTCATTGTGGTCGTAGCCGAGGATGCGGCCCACTGACGGGCTGGCGTACTCCACGAGCACGTCGCCGCGAATCTGGAAGATCATATCGCTCGCGTTCTCGATCAGCGAGCGGAACCATTCCTCGCGCCGGTCGAGCTCGTGCCGTAGGCGTTCTTCCTCCGTGGCATCGTGCGAGAGCACCAGCACGCCGATGATCCGGCCACCTTCGCGCACCGGCGAGAATCGCACGGCGTAGGTGCGGGGGGCCTGACCCCGAACGAACGTGAACTTGGCACGGCGGACCAGCGCGTCGCCTTGCAGCACGCGCGTGAATGCCTCGTTCCAGAACGCCGCTGTCCACTCGTCCATATGCGGCACGATCGGCAGTCCCGGGGCCAGGCGCACGCCTCGACCGAGCTCGACGAGCTCGAGGAAGCGCGAGTTCGCGCTCAAGAGCTTGCCGTCCGTATCCACGATGAAGACCGGGTCGGGACTCGTGGCCAAGGCCGTCGCGAGCGCAGCCTCGCTGGCCGTCGCCGTGCGCTCGGCGGTGCTTCGCGCCTCAGCTTCTTGAACGGCGGTCTCGCGCTCCACTTCCAGCAGCGTGATGAGCATCCCGCTGCCCATTCCCACGAGCAGCAGCGGCAGGCCGCCGAAGGTGAGGAATTGGGCGAGGATCGGACTGGGGCCGAGGAAGTGCGTCAGCGGTTCCAGGAGCCGCAGTGCGGCGTAGGCCAGGAGGCTGCCGGCTAGCAGCGTGCGGGCCAGGCCGGTGGTTTCCGTGCGGAAGCGCAGCAGTTGCAGGCCCACCGCCGCATAGCAACTGCCCCAGGCGAGCGCGAGCAGCGACACGCGGACGAGGTACAGCCGCATCGAGGCATCGGATCGCGGTTCCACGGGCACGAAGAGCAGTACCGCCGCCGCGCCGAGCACGACCGTGAGCGCGAAGACCCTCCACGACGGTCGCGGAGTGCCGGGGGCACAGAGCGTGCGCATTCCCGCCTCGAGCCGCGTGAGATGCCACCACGCCGCACCGATGGACAGCACCGAGAAGCCGATTCGCCAAGGCGCGAGTGCAGTCGCGTTGACGGCGATCAGTGCGAGACCTGCGGCCAGTGCGTAGAGGCCTAGTGCCACCCAGGTCCACATCCACTCGCGCACGTACGGGCGATCGTGCCGCGCGGCCAAGTCGCGGAACGCCAGCGCGAACCCGATCGCCACCGCGACCAGGAGCCCCGACGCTGAGACGAACAGCGGGATGCGCACGAATGGAAGATAGCGCCGGCCCGCCGGCAATGAAGCGATGCCACGGCCACGTGCCCAGCGACTATCCTTCGGCGTGCCCGCAACGAGCCCGCCTCCCACCATCGCCGACGCCCGCGCCGCCCTGCGTGACCGCTTCGGCTTTCCCGACTTCCGGGCGGGGCAGACACAGGCCGTCGAATCCGTGCTCGCGGGGCGTGACACGCTGGTCATCCTGCCCACGGGCGGAGGCAAGTCCCTCTGCTACCAGGTACCGGCGCTGGTCCTCGACGGGCTGACGGTGGTCATCTCGCCGCTCATCTCGTTGATGAAGGACCAGGTCGACGCCCTCGTCGCCCGTGGACTCGCGGCCACCTACATCAACAGCACGCTCTCGGCCGCCGAGGTCAGCGCCCGGATGGCGCGCGTGCAGCAGGGTGAGGTCAAGCTGCTGTACGTGGCGCCGGAGCGCTTCGACCTCGGCCGCGCCGCCGAGCGCCTGCGCGATATCGGGGTGACGCTGCTCGCGGTGGATGAGGCGCACTGCATCAGCGAGTGGGGGCACGACTTCCGGCCCAGCTACCTGCGCGTGAAGGAGGTGCGCAAGCGGCTCGGCAATCCGCCCACCGTCGCCCTCACCGCCACGGCAACGCCCGAGGTACGCGAGGACATCGCGCGGCAGCTCGAGTTGGCCGATCCGACGGTGGTCATCACCGGCTTCGACCGCACCAACCTCGCCTATCACGTCATCCCGGCCAAGAACGATGCGGCCAAGGACGAGGCGCTCGTCGAGCTGCTCCGCGAGCATCTCACCGCACACGCAGAGGGTGTGGCGATCGTGTACGCGTCGACGCGCAAGACCGTCGAGCGCATCGCCGGCGTGCTGACGAAGGCCAAGCTGCCGGCCCTCGCCTATCACGCCGGGCTCGACGACGCGCATCGCGCCGACGTCCAGGACGCGTTTATGAGCGAGCGCGTGCGCGTCATCGTGGCGACGAATGCCTTCGGGATGGGAATCGACAAGCCCAATGTGCGACTGGTCGTGCACCACGCGATGCCCGGAACGCTCGAGGCCTACTATCAGGAAGCCGGACGCGCCGGCCGCGACCGCCTGCCCGCCACGGCGATCCTCTTGCACGCATTCCCCGACCGCTTCACGCACGAATTCTTCATCAAGGGAGCGCTCCCGGAGCGTGAGACCGTCGCCAACGTCTATCGCGCGCTGGTGAAGGCCAGCGGCCGGGATGGCATCGTCACGGCGAGTCCGGCCGAGATTGCCGCAACGGCCACGGGGAAGGTGAGCGACCGCGAGGTCGAGTCCGCGATGCGCATCCTCGGGCGCGCGGGCGCGCTGGCGGTCGCAGATGCCTCGCGCACGATGGCGAACGTGCGCCTGCTCGCGACGCCCGAACGGATCAAGGCCGAGTTGTCGGAAGCGCAGGATGGGCTCGCGCTGGCGCTGCTGCGTTCGCTCTGGAAGCGCGCGAAGGGTGGCTTGCATCGCGGCCTTGTGGCCGACCTCGACGCCCTGCCGCCCGGCGTTGGCGGCGCGATGGGCGCGATGCCGTTGCTCGACGCACTGCAAGCCAAGCAGATGCTCGTCTGGAACCGACTCGGCGAGGGCATCACGCTCACCGATGCGAGCCGGCCGCTCGAGGACTGGCCGGTGGATTGGGCAGGGCTCGATCGCCGCCGCGGCGCCGAGCTGCGCAAGCTGGAGATGGTGCAACAGTACGCGTACACGAAGTATTGCCGCCGCGCCTTCGTGCTCCGCTACTTCGGCGATCCGGCCGCGAAGCCGCGTTGCGACAACTGTGACCGCTGCCTCGGCTTGGTGCACGAGCAACGCGTCAGCGCGACGCCCACGCAGCGAACGCGTGCGCCGCGCGAGCGTGGGCGCGACGGCAAGGCGACGGCCGGGCGCGGTGGCGCGACCGAAGCGCCGCTGACCCGTGAGGAAATCGCGCGCTTCGACGCCCTGAAGTCGCTGCGTACGCGCTTGGCGAAGGAGGAGGAGGTGCCAGCCTACGTCATCTTCCCGGACCGAGCGCTACGCGGCATCGCCAAAGCCAACCCCGCATCCATCGCCCAGCTCGGGGCGGTGTCCGGCGTCGGGCCGGCGCGGCTGGACCGCTACGGCCGCGCCGTCCTCGAGGTGCTGCAGGCGACCTGACTAGTTCCCGTGCCGCTGGCAGACGTCGATGATTTCGCGTTTGAAGCGGCGCGGGTCTTCGAGAATCGGCCAGAGCTGATCGAGATACGCCTTGGCCTCCGCGAGGCGTCGCGGGTCCTGTCCCGGCAGTGGGGTGTTCCAGAGACTGTCCAGCGCCGGCCGCCGCGACTGGAAGTATGCGATCGTCGGCGCCCACTGCTCGGCCGTGCGGCAGGGGCCGCGGTGCAGCCGCTGCCGCACCGTCCGGATGCCGAGCGTCGGGTTCGGCGACGCGTAGCGCGGATTCACCAGCCCCGTCCAATCGAAGTCGTACGCGACCGGTCGGTAGGCTGCCGACTCCGGCGAGCGGAACATCACGATGTTGTGCAGCCCGGAGACCGACCAGTCGGTGTTGCCGATGGCGTACTCCCAGAGCGAGATGCGGTCGATGTAGGGTCCGTCGAAGACGTCCCAGAGCGCCCCCTTCTGCTCGAAGACTTCGAGCTTGTGCTCGTCGGCGACTTCTTCGTCCGTCTCCATAAAGAAGGCCGTCACGGCAATCGGGCGACCGCGACCCGCAGAGTCCACGTAGGTGACGTTCGCCAGCCGCACCCGATGGTGCACGCTGTCGATCAGCGCGTAGCTGCGGTACGCGAGGTACTCCGTATAGATGTACTGCTGATAGTCCGCATTGGCCGGTCGGCAGGGCGTGACGATCTTGAGGCGCGGATTGCCCTGGAGGATCGTCCCCTCGCGGACGTCGCGCGCCGCACGGATGAACAGCGGGGGGAACGTGCAGTTGTTGGTCTGGCGGCGGAAATGTCCGCGGGCGCGCAACTCCACCGGCATCGTCCGGACGTTACCGTCCGCCTCCACCCACGTGAGCTCCGCACCGAACCAGCGCAAGCGTGTCGAGTCGCGCTCGCGCGTCAGGTCGCGCAGGTTGGTCGTGAGCGTGACGGTGATGGGCGCCTCCTCGCGAAACATCGGCTGCGAGGCGAGCGGTGCCGCAGAGAGCAGGCCAAGAACGAGAAGCGCAGCAAGACGGGGCATCAGCGGATTTCCACGCCGCGCAGCGGCGAATCGGGGAGACGGCTCAGGTCGTCGGAGACGACCCCGGGCGTGACGGTGGGCGCGAGCGTGACGCCGTACTCGAGGACCCGGACGTCGTTCTCGCGCACGCTCCCGAGGAATTTCCACTCGGCGAACAGTGCAGGGAAGAGCGGCTCGCAGCGCGCGCGGGCCGCGTCGGCGTCTACCGCGCGGAGGCGCAGCAGCTTGTCGTAGCGCGGCGCGCGTTCCGAGACCGAGTCCTCCTCGGCGAGGTCGGGGTCGTTGCGCTTGCGGCGCCGCCAGGCGCGGTCGGCCAGTGCCTCGAGTTGCTCCGGCGACATCGACTTCAGCACCTCGTCGTCCATCTTGGCGATGAAGGTGCCGGTGCGACTCGCGATAGCGAGCGCCTTCTCGAGCCGCTTTTCGGCCGCCTTGCCCTCCAGCGCCATCGGGCGACCGAAATCAGACCACCAGAGGATGAGCATCAGGACGTTGAACCCAATCGAGATGGCCCAGGCCACCGATGGTGCGACGGCCGCGGCCATCCCGACGCCGATGACCACGAAGATGCCGGCCGCGTCCTTGGAGTCGTCAAGCGAGGTGCGGAAACGCACTGCGGCGACGATGCCACCCAGCGAGAAGGCCAGTGCCAAGGAATGCTTGACCAACACGACGATTCCCGCCGCGACCACCGGCAGGATCAAGTACGTCTGCACCACCGATTGTTGGAAGCCCTTCTTCCGCCGCGTCAGGGTGTAGATCCACGCGACCGGCAGTGCGCTGGCGAAGGCCGTGATCATCGCGATGCTGGCGGCCAGCGCCGTCGGGATGCTCGCCGGAGCCCGCTCGCCGACCGGCGGGGCGCCTCCGACGAGTTCGGCCAGCGTCTCGCCGCCGAGGACGCCCCAGCCTGCCGCCGAGGTGCCGCGCAGCACCCACGCGACGCCGCCGCAGAGCGCGTAGTACAGCAGCGTGCGCGCGTACACATTGCGCCAGACGAAGGATCGCGTGATGTCGGCCATTGGGTGGGGACGGAGGAATCGCCACGAAACTGTGACGCCGGCGCGTGCGGGGCAACTGCCACAGACCGGCGACAGGGGGTAGAATACGAGCGTCCCCCCACAGAATCTCGCAATGCGCCTCTCCCGCCTCGCGCCGCTCCTGCCGCTCCTCCTCGTTTCCGCCGTCCCCGCCTGCGCGCAGGGGCGCGGTCAGCCGACGGCGGTGGCCGCGCCGGCGGAGGTGGCCCCGACGCCGCAGGGTCCGCGCCCTCGCCTCGTGATTTTGGTGACGGTGGACCAACTGCGTCCTGACTATCTCACCCATTGGCGTGAGCAGCTCACCGGTGGCTACAAGATGCTGGTGGACCAGGGCCGCTTCTTCAGCGAGGCCGTGCACGACCACGCGGTGACCGAGACGGCGCCGGGCCACGCATCCACGCTTTCTGGGCGTTTCCCGTACAGCACCGGCATCGCCAGCAACTCGGCGGGCGTCAACACACAGGCGGCGCCACTCATCGAGAGCGACGGCGTCGGCGCCTCGCCCTTCCGCTTCAAGGGCAGCACGCTGGCTGACTGGCTCGCCGCGGCTGATCCGCAGACGCGCGTGCTCTCGGTGGCGCGGAAGGATCGCGGCGCCATTCTCCCCATCGGGACGGCGCGGCGCGACGTGTACTGGTACGCGCAGCGCTCCGGGAAGTTCACCACCAGCACCTACTATCGCGATACGCTGCCCACCTGGGTGCGCGCCTTCAACGACGAGGATCACGCCGGCACGCGCTACGCGGGGCAGACGTGGAACCTCCTGCTGCCCGAGGCGGCGTACCCAGAGCCTGACTCCGTGCCCTTTGAGAGTCGCGGGCAAGGTTTCCTGTTCCCGCACCAGCTTCCCGACGACCCCGAGCTCGCGCGCAACCAGATCCTGTCGTTCCCGTGGATGGACCAGATGACGCTGGACTTCGCGTGGCGCGGCATCCGCGAGATGGACCTCGGTGGTCAGGCGAACCGAACCGATCTCTTGGCAGTCTCGTTGTCCACGACCGACGCCGTCGGCCACCGCTGGGGGCCGGACTCCCGCGAGTTGCACGACCAGGTGCTGCGCGTGGATCGGATGCTCGGCGCGTTCCTCGATTCAGTCTTCGCCCTGCGCGGGCGTGACAACGTCGTCATTGCACTCACGGCCGACCACGGCGTCGCGCCGATCCCCGAGGTGCGCTCGCGCTGGGGAGACAATTCCAAGGCTGGCCGCTTGAACACGGGCTCGTTCGAACGAGTCATCCAGGCCGTCGCACCAATGGTTCAGCGCGCCGGAATCCCCGGCGACGCGGTCCAGCTTGATTGGGGCGTGCTCGAGGTGGACCGGAGCCGCACGCAAGGCAAGGAGCGGGAGTTGCTGGCCATCGCCCGCGCCTTCGCGCGCGAGGCGCGTCGCATTCCGGGCGTGATGCGCGTGGACGTCATCGACGACCTCGCTCGTGTCGACACCGTGCGCGACACCTACGCGCGGCGCTGGTTGCATATGTTCCGCCCGGGCGGCGAGGCGCTTGCCGTCGTCACGCTCGAGCCGTACTGGCTGGCGGGCACCGGTTCGATTGCAACCCACGGGTCACCACACGACTACGATGCGAAGGTGCCGGTCATCTTCTGGGGCGCTGCCTTCGCCGCCGGCCTCGACACCGGCTCCGCCCGCGTCGTGGACATCGCCCCCACGCTGGCGCAGCTCCTCGGCATCACCCCGTCTGAAACGCTTGACGGTGTGGTGCTCAGTCGAGCCTTCAAGCGCTAAGTCCTCCTCGCAGTCAGGACGGAAGCGTGAGCCTCCCGTCTTGTCGCTTCCGTCTTCCGTCCTCCGTCCTCAATGCACGACAGCATCTACTTTGAAGATCACCATCTCGCGACGCGCGAGATGGTCCGCGCCTTCGCCCGGGAAGAAGTCGCCCCGGTCGCGCGACAGTTCGACGAGTCCCAGGAGTTCCCCTGGGACAACGTCAAGAAGATGGCGGACCTCGGCCTGCTCGGAATTCCCTGGAGCGAAGAGCTCGGCGGGGCGGGGCTGGACACCATCTCGTTCATCATCGCCATCGAGGAGTTGGCTCGCGTCTGCGCCTCGCACTCCATCACCATCTCGGCGCATACGACGCTAGGCACCTCGCCGATCGTGAACTTCGGGAGCCGCGCCCAGGTCGAGCGTTTCGTACCGACGCTTGCGTCGGGCTCTGTACTCGGCGGCTTCGGCCTCACCGAGCCCAGTGCCGGCTCCGACGCCGGCGGCACGCAGTCGCGGGCGGTCAAGAAGGGCGGCAAGTACGTCCTCAACGGGACGAAGCGCTTCATCACCCACGGCGGCGTCGGTGAGGTGTTCGTCGTCACGGCGGTGACTGACCCCGCGGCCGGGACCAAGGGCATCTCCAGCTTCATCCTCACCAAGGACACCTGCGACCTCGAGGCGGCGGCCCGCGTGGGGATGGGGCACGACCCCAGCTTCGGCGCGATGCCCGGATTCCGCGCCGGTAAGAAGGAAGACAAGCTCGGCTGGCGCGCTTCGGACACCCGCGAGCTGATCTTCGAGGACGTCGAGGTCCCGGCCGAGAACCTGCTCGGCGAGGAGGGGCGCGGCTTCATCAATTTTATGAAGACGCTCGATGCCGGGCGCATCGGCATCGCGGCGCTGTCGCTGGGCGTGGCACAGGGCGCCTTTGAGCAGGCGCTGGAGTACACCGGCGTGCGGAAGCAGTTCGGCAAGCGCATCGCCGAGTTCCAGGGCGTGCACTTTCAGCTCTCCGATATGGCGACGGAAATAGAGGCGGCGCGCCACCTCGTCTACCACGCTGCCTGGCTCAGCCAGCACGGACACCCGTACTCGAAGGAAGCCGCGATGGCCAAGCTCTTCGCCTCGGAGTTGGCGATGCGCACGACCATCAAGGCCATCCAGCTCCACGGCGGCTACGGCTACACCAAGGACTATCCCGTCGAGCGGATGATGCGTGATGCCAAGATCGGGGAGATCGGGGAGGGCACGTCCGAGGTACAGCGGATGGTGATTGCCCGGCAGCTGATCAGCGACCTAGGTCGCTAGGGCGCAGCGGGTTTCGTCCTTGCGAAACCTGACGCGAATGCCTACCAATAGAGGGTCAATCGTCACTTCCAGCGCCCCGCTCCGGCGGGGCGCGTTCCGTACCGGGCGGATTCGCCCGGCCCTCCCGAGGTCCGTTCCCCTGATGCTGGATCGTACGCAGCGCCGACTCCAACTCTCGGTCGTCCCGACCGCCCTGCGTGGGCGGCTCGTTGGGACGCGCCGGGCGGTGGCTGCGTGGCC
Organism: Gemmatimonadaceae bacterium; assembly: GCA_019637355.1. Taxonomy (NCBI): domain Bacteria; kingdom Pseudomonadati; phylum Gemmatimonadota; class Gemmatimonadia; order Gemmatimonadales; family Gemmatimonadaceae; species Gemmatimonadaceae bacterium. The sequence goes on from JAHBVT010000001.1 coordinate 1,370,626, forward strand.
GATCCTGAACGGCTCCGGGAGCTCTCTCTCCCAGAACATCGATGAAGCGCGAGATCCTGATCAGCGCGACCCAGCGGGAAATCCGGGTTGCGATCCTCGAGGACGAACAGCTCGTTGAGTTGCAGGTCGACCGTCCCGAGAACAAGCGGATGGTCGGAGACATCTATCTCGGCAAGGTGGAGGCGGTGCAGCCCGGGCTGCAGGCGGCCTTCGTCGGTATTGGCACCGAGAAGAGCGCCTTCCTCCATAACTCCGACCTCGCGTACGACGAGGACGGGGACGAGGATGACGACGAGGATGAAGACGAGGACGACGCCCCCGGCGCGGATGGCGCGGAGCCGGACGCTGGCGCGGACGCCGACTCCTCACCCGCGGAAAGCGAATCCGGCAACGGCAAGGACGGCGGCAAGGGCCGGGGTGGCCGTCGCGGTCGTGGTCGCCGGCGTCGCAAGGAGCCGCCGCAGATCCAGGACGTCCTGAAGCGCGGCCAGTCGCTCATCGTCCAGGTCAGCAAGGAACCGATCTCCACCAAGGGCCCCCGCGTCACCGCTCAGGTGTCGTTGGCCGGGCGCTTCCTGGTGTATATGCCGTTCGCGCCCCGCCGCGTGGGCGTCAGCCGCAAGATCGGCGAGCGCGCCCAGCGCCAGAAGCTCCGCGAGCTGGTGGAGGCCGTGCTGCCGAAGGACGCCGGCGGCGTCATCGTGCGCACCGTGTCCGAGGGCGTCACGCAGGAGACGTTCAAGCGCGAGCTGGACACGCTCATCGGGCAGTGGACCCGCATCAACAAGAAGCAGAAGTTCGTCGGGAACCCGCCCAAGCTGCTGCACCGCGAGACGTCGCTGACGCGCGGCATCATCCGCGACCTCTTCTCGGCCAAGGTCGATCGCCTGACCGTGGACTCGAAGCAGGTCTACAACGAGATCATCGAGTACCTGACGGGGATCGCGCCGGAGCTCGTGGAGCGCGTGCAGCTCTACGAAGACAAGATCCCGCTCTTCGACAAGGAAGAGATCGAGCCGGAGATCCGCGACCTCTTCAAGCGCCGCTGCGACCTGCCGAGCGGCGGGTACCTCATCATCGAGCCCACCGAGGCGTTGGTCTCGATCGACGTGAACTCCGGCCGCTTCACCGGCAAGAAGGATCCGGAGAAGACGGTCACGCGCACCAACATCGAGGCGGCGCGCGAGATCGCGCGGCAACTGCGGCTGCGCGACGTAGGCGGCATCATCGTCTGCGACTTCATCGATATGGAGACCAAGGCCAACCGCGACCGGGTGCTGCAGGAGCTGCGTACGCACCTTGGGCGGGACCGCGCCCGGACGAAGGCCTACGCCGTCAGCGACCTCGGGCTCATCGAGATGACCCGGCAGCGGGTGCGGCAGAGCCACTTCCACGCGATGACCGAGACCTGCCCGATCTGTAACGGGTCAGGCCGCGTGTTCACGGCCGAGACCATCGTGCGGCGGATGGAGCGGGCTGTGCGCCGCCTGGCCAGCGAGGGCCGGCGCGAGAGCATCATCGTCAAGCTGTATCCGGAGACCGCGATCTACCTGCTCGAGGAGGAGAAGGATCTCATCAAGCGGCTGGAGAAGCAGGTGGGGTTCGGCGTGGAGATGCGGGATGATCCGTTGCTGAAGCCGGATGAGTTCAAGCTGCTGGTGAAGGGGGCGGGGCGGGACATTACTTCCCAGTACGCGGTTGCTTGATTGCGCGGCAGGTTGAGAGACGGGAGAGGGGGAGGAGGGTGACGGTAGGGAGATGGGAGAGGGGAGACGGTTGGGAGAGGGGAGACGGTTGGGAGAGGGGAGACGGCTGGGAGAGGGGAGACGGCTGGGAGAGGGGAGATGGCACTCCTAAACGCCCTTACCGCAAGCACTTGACCCAAGCCTTTCGCTCTACTATTCTTCGAGGCTCGCTCCAATCCTTACCAGCAGAGTCTCCTCTATGTCGTACGCCATCTTCCGCTCCGGCGGTAAGCAGTTCCGTGCCGAGAAGGGCACCACCTTGCGTCTGCCGACCCTGCCGGGTGAGGCGGGAGCGACGGTCGAGTTCAACGACGTGCTGCTCGGCTCCGACGGCAACAACGTCAAGGTCGGCGTGCCGACGCTGAAGGGCGCGACGGTCACGGCCGAAATCGTCAAGCACGGTCTCGGCGAGAAGATCGTCGTCTTCAAGTTCAAGCGCCGCAAGAACTACTCCAAGAAGCAGGGCCATCGGCAGGGCTTCACCGAAGTTCGCATCCGCGACATCACCCTCGGCTGACCGGGGAGAGAGGATACAATGGCACATAAGAAGGGCGTCGGCTCCTCCCGTAACGGGCGCGACTCCAACCCGCAGTACCGCGGCGTGAAGAAGTTCGGGGGTGAGAAGGTGATTCCCGGCAACATCATCATCCGCCAGTGCGGGACGAAGTACCACCCGGGCAACAACGTCGGGCTGGGCACGGACTACACGATCTACTCCCTCATCGAGGGCGTGGTGAAGTTCGAGCACAAGTCCAAGGACCGCTTCAAGGTCTCGGTTTACCCGGCCGCGTAGATTCGGTCGCAGGGTTCGCGGGTACGAGGGGGCCGCTCAATCGAGCGGCCCTCTCGTCTTGTGGAGATGCGATTCCAACCTGCGGATGCGTGCGGGTGATGATCGGTGTGCCGCGAGGGTATGGTCACTCGGGAGGAAGGACTATGTCGTGGACACGCCTAGGGTTCGTATTCAGCATCTGCGCATTGTTGATGTCGCTGGTACGCAGCGCGGGTGCTCAGGTGCGGGAGCCGCGGTGGCAAGTCGGCGTGTCGCTGGGTGCGGAGGTGCCGCATCGCGGGCAAGAAACCGTGTGGACAGGGGAAGGCGCCGCGTTCGACGGCATTCTCGGGTATCGGTACGCTCGGGAGGCGGACCGCTGGATTTCGGCGTCGATTTCGCGAGGCGAGAAGTATTGCCCGGATTCTGGGGTTTGCGTCGTCTCGAGCCTGGTCGGTGTCGGTGTGTTGCACGGCTGGCGGCGTCAGCTGTCCTCCCGGTTGGATGCCGTGCTGGCCGTTGGCCCATCCTACGTGCTCCAAGGCGATCAGGAGGTCGGCCCCTCATCTGCTCCGCTGACCCGCTGGGCCCTGACGGCGCGCGGCGAACTTGGGGTGCGGGTGGTCGGCCCACTGCACGTGAGTCTCGTGCCGCGCGCCTCCGTGCACTTTCCGGAAGGGAGCACGGTGCGCCGTGCCTTCTCGATGGGGGTTGGTCTCCGCTACCAATGACGCTGCGGTAGCTGAGTGCCGGCGCCTGGTGTTCTCCGCGCCAGTCAGCCGTCAGTCGGCGGCGCGGGGTCCTGTGGGACGTCGCGGTGCAGGGCCTTGGCCAACTGCTCCTCGAGCGCCTTCGCCTCAGCTTCGTGCTTCGCGAGGCCGCCGTGCAGGTGCTCCAAGGTCTCTGCGGCGAGCTCGGATCCGTCACGCTTTGCCCGATGCACTGCGTAGCCTAGGGCTTGGGCGGCCTTGTCGGCCTGCTGCCGCACGCGGAAGAGCTCGATCCGCAGCTTGCCCTCGTCAAGCGCGCCCTTGGCGGCGGCGCCGGCCTTGTCCACCTCGGCCTGAATCTTGTCCCAGAGTCCCATAGCCAGTGGTACGCGCGGGGACGGGGCCGGGTTTCCGCGGCGCTAGGCCCCGAGGACCCGGCGGGACAGCGCCACGTCGTCGGTGCAGATGGCATCCACGCCGATCCGGCCGAGGCGCTCCATCACCTCGGGGTCATTCACGGTCCACGCCACGATCCGGCAGCCGGCTGCGTGGGCGACGTCGACGAGTGCCTCGTCCACAAAGGGCCACTGCCGCCAGAGATCCCTTCCGCCGACCGCCTTCAGGGCGTGCAGCGCATCCACCGGATACGAGACCTCCAGCACGCCGCGTGGGATATCAGGGGCCAGACGCCGCGCCTCGGCCACCTGGCGGTGGTCGAAGGCGTGGACGGCGGCGCGGACGCCGCTGGCCGTGATGGCAGCGAGAGTGCCTGGGGCGCACCCGGGGCCCTTCAGCTCGGCGTAGGCCGTGAGGCCACGGTCCCGGTGCAGCGCGAGCACTTCGTCCAGGGTCGGCGGAGCGGCCGGGCCGGTCGGGAGGGCGGCACCCGACGGCAGCGGGTCGTGGTGGATTCGCAAGACGCCATCCCCGTGCAGGTGGACGTCGAACTCGCAGCCGTCGGCACCGAGCTCGGCGGCGCGCTCGAATGCGGCGAGAGTGTTCTCGGGGCGCTCGCGGGAGGCCCCTCGGTGGGCGATGATTTCCGGTGTCGGCACGCGACTAGTTTAACGCAGGCGCCGCGCCGGCGTCCGACCTAGCGAGGATGACATTGCCCGTCCCCAGCCACCCAGCGACCGACGCGGAGTTGATCGCCCGATGGCAATCGGGGGACCAGCGGGCCGCGGCATCCTTGGTGGAGCGGCACAGCCAGCCGCTGGCGCGCTTCGCGGCCAGTCTGGGCGTGCGGGACGAAGTGGACGAGTTGGTGCAGGACACGTTCGTGCGGGCCTTCCAGGCATTGGAGAGCTTCCGGGCGGACAGCCAGTTCCGGACGTGGCTGTTCACGATCTGCAAGCGCCTGTTGTTGGATCGCCGGCGGGCGGAGCGGCGACGACGGGACGTGGCGGAGGTGGACGAGCGCGACGCCGCGACCGAGTACGACGCGCTCGATGCGCTGGTGGGAGATGAGCTGGCGGAGCGAGTGCGGGATGCCGTGAATGGATTGACAGCGCTGCAGCGCGAGGTGTTCACGCTGCGGGTGAACGAAGGGATGGCCTACGCCGAGATTGCGGCGGCGGTAGGGAGTACGGAAGGCGCGTGCCGAGTGCATTACCACAACGCCCTGCGGGCGATCAAGGAGCAACTGCGTGACGACTGACTGCACGAACGAGACGATGCGAGACCTGCTGCCGATGCTGGCGGCCGGGACGCTCGGCGCGTCCGAGGCCGCGGCGCTGCGGGCGCATCTTGCCGCCTGCGCCGCTTGCCGTGAGGAACTCGCGATCGTCGAGACGGCCGGGCGGCTCTTTGACGCGGCGACGCCGGTGATCGACACGGCGGCCGTGCTGGCGAAGTTGCCTGCGGCTCCCGGGACCCGGCCAGCCCTGCGGGTGCTGCCGTCGACGCGTCGGGTGTTCGGCCTGCCGCGCTACGTCCTCGCAGCCGCGGCGTCGCTGACACTCGTGGTGACGCTGTCGTTCGCCGCGTTGCAGCATCGCAGCAGCATCGGTGTTGACGGCGACGTGGTGTCAGATAGCGGCGTGCCCGCGGTGCCGGTGGCAATGCTGGGGGGCGGTGACCTTGGTGACCTGAGCGCCGCCGAACTGCGTGCGCTGCTGGCAGAGCTCGACGTCATCGAGGCGACGGTGTCGGCCGAGCCGTCGCGTGTGCAGGTGCCGCTGGTCGCGGCGCCGGAGGAACTGTGATGCGCTGGATGCGGAGTGTTGGGGTCCTCGTGCTGTTGCTCCTGTCGACGGCGTCGGCCGGGGCACAGCGTGCGACGGACGCCGAGCGGGATTCGCTGGAGTCGCGGGTGCGCGCACGGATGGCGCAGATGATGCGGACCCAGCTCGGCCTCAACGACGACCAAGTACGCCAGTTGCAGGCGACCAACCGGCGCTTTGAAGGGCAGCGGCGGGCGCTCTTCGAACAGGAGCGCCGCGTTCGAGCGGAACTGCGCACGGCGCTGGACGCCGCCACGCCGGACCAGGAAGCACGCGTGGGGACCTTGCTCGACCGTACGCTCGCGCTGCAGCGGCAGCGGCTGGAACTGACGGAGGCGGAGCAAAAGGAGCTCGCCACGTTCCTGACGCCGACGCAGCGAGCTCGACTCTACGGGATCGAGGAGCAGATGCGCCGCCGAATGGACGAGATGCGTGACAACCGTCCCCGTCCGGGTCAGCCCCCGGGCGGGCGGCGACCGTTTGCAGACGGGCCGCCGGCGACGCGGCGTCCCCCGCAACTGTAAGGCCTAGCGCGCGCGCTTCACGAGACTGGCGACGGCCTCACGCAGCGCCGTGAGTTCGTAGGGCTTCTGGAGGAAACGCGTGCGGCTGTCGGGTTGGGCGGAGCCGAGTTCGTCGGGTCGGTCGTAGCCGCTGGCGATGATCGCCGGCATCTCCGGATGCGTCCGGCGGATCTCGTGCAGCAATTCGATGCCGTTCAGGCCGGGCATCGTGATGTCGAGCATCACGAGGCTGAGCATCGACTGGTATTGTCGGAAGCGCGCGAGCCCGTCCGGACCATCGACGGCCTCGACGACCTTGAGACCTTGGCGCTCCAGCGCACGGCGGGCGACTGACCGCAGCGCCTCCTCGTCATCGACGACCAGCACCACGCCGCTGCGGCTGCCGGTGGGCGTCGTGGACGGCACTTCTTCGTGGGTCTCGGTATGCTCGGCGGCGGGGAGGTACACATCGAAGCGCGTGCCGGCCTCGGGGGCCGATGTCACCCGCAGGATGCCACCGAACGACTGCACGATGCCGCGGACGGCACTGAGTCCGAGCCCGCGTCCATCACGCTTGGTGGTGAAGAAGGGATCGAAGATCCTCGCTTGGACATCTGGATCCATCCCTTGGCCGGAGTCGCGCACCGAGAGATGGATCCAGCCCGCAACCGGAGGCGGTCCCTCCCACGATTCCTCGGGCGGCAGTGTGCTGAGGCGTTCCGCGAACAGAATCACGTGGCCGGGGAGGTCGCCGATGGCCTCGGCCGCATTCGTGAGGAGGTTGAGCGCGACCTGTGAGAGCTGCGACGGATCGGCTTCGATCCACAGCGGCTCCGCGAAGCCCTCGATGTCGAACTCGATCTTCTTGCTTTGGGCGGCGCGCACCAGCGGCACGATCTCGGTCAGCACCTTGCGCGCGTCGAGGGCTTCCCGGCGCAGGCTGGCGCGGCCGGCGTAGGCGAGCATTTGCCGCGTGAGGTCGGCGGCGCGGCGGGCGGCGGTCGCGACCTGTTCGAGCGCCTCGCGCGTCTCGTCCTCGTTCGCGGCCCCGGCGCGCAGCAATTCCACGTTGCCGAGGATGGCGCCGAGGAGGTTGTTGAAATCGTGCGCGATGCCGCCGGCCATAATGCCGAGACTCTCGAGGCGCTGTTGCTGCTGGACGCCGGCGTCGCGCTCGCGGCGCTCGACCTCGAGGCGCGTACGCTCCGTGAGGTCGGTGGCGACGGCGCCGGTGGCGTAGTGCAGGCCCTCGCCGTCGCGCAGCGAGAAGGCGACCACCTGCCAGGTGTGCATTTCGCCGTCCAGGTCGAGTGCGACTTCCTGCGTGACCGGAATGCGGGCATCGCGCGCGGCGTCGAGCAGCGGGAGGATCGCATCGCAGAAGACACCGCCGACGTCGGCGAGCGGCCGGCCGATCAGCGCCCCAGCCGTCGTGCGTGCCAAGGCGGCGAGGCGCGCATTCGCGAGGCGCAGGCGTCCGTCCAATCCGACGACGAGCACGACGGTGGTGCTGTTGTCGACGACATCCTGGAGCAAGGCGCGGCTCTCGTCCGCGTCAGCGAGGGCACGGCGTGTCACGGCGACTTGCTCCTCGATCTCGCCATAGAGGCCACGTAGCCGCGCGGTCATCCCATTGAATGCGGCTGCGAGGCGGCCGATCTCGTCTTCGCTCGTGACGCGGGCGACGGCGTTGAAGTCGCCGGCCGCCACGCGGTCGGCGGCGTCGGCCAGTTCCAAGACGGGCTCGGTGAGCCGCCGGGCAATGGCCACGACGCCGAACGTGAGCAGTGCCGCCACGAGCAGGCCCACGAAGAGTGACCGCGCGAGCAGGGCCCGCGCTGGCGCGAAGGCACGATCCTGCGGCGACTCGAGGATCAGCGCGAGCCGATGTTCCGGTAGGTAGCGCCACGCCCCGATGACGGGGCGGCCGGCGTGGTCGAGATAGAGCCCTGAGCCAGTGCCGCCGATGCGGCCGCTGTCGATGGCGATGCTGTGCGCCCCCCGCCGGGCCTCTGGCCGCCCGAAGCGGTCTGCCGAGACGAAGTCGGCCAACGGGCTCACGAGATAGGCGTCGATAGGAACCCCATCCTGCGGCTTGGCGATGACGCGCTCCATCTCATCCAGCGACAGGTGGGCGGCAAGCACCGCGCGCGCGATCCCGTCGGCGCCGCGTATGGGAGTGGAGACCGTAAGCGTCGGCCGGCCGTCGCGCGGGCTCGGGTAGATGGGCTGCGTGAACGGGCGGTTGCGGCCCTCGAGATAGAACTGCTGGTTGACGGCGTAGCTCCCGATGCGCGCCGGATCGCTCGAGTAGGCGACGCGTCCGCCGGGCACGCTGAGGATCATCAACTCGTCCACGGCAAACGCGCTCCGGCTGATGCGCCGGGTGAACGGTGCGAAGTTTACCGTGTCGCCGGCCGCGGCCCGCTGTGTGCCTGGGAGCGACGCCAGGAGGGCGAGCGTCTCGCGATGGCGGGTTAGCCACTCAGTGAGTTCAGCGGCGTCTTCGCGGGCAGACTCCTCGAGCTGGTCGAGCAGGCGGTCGCGTAGCGCCGATTCCGCCGACCGGTACGAAACCACCGACGCCAGCGACAGTGTGCCAAGGCTGAGCGCCAGGAAGGCGACGCTGAGCCGGACGCCGAGACGCCGCCGAAGCACCGACGCAATCATCGGGAGGGCGGGGGGACCGAACTGCGGACGCCGAGGCCGTCGGCGCGCAGTTCAAGCAGGGCGGCGCCGCGCACGGGATCGTTGCTGCCGCGGAAGTCATACGTGGTGACCGCTCCTTCGTGGCGGCCGAACCACCGCAGCGAGTCGGCCAGCACGGTCCCGTCGCGGCTGCCGGCACGCGCCATCGCTTGCGTGACGAGATGGATGGCGTCGTAGGTCGCCGCGGCCGTCGCGCGTGGCGGCTCGGCATCCATCGCGGTCCACGCCGCGTGAAAACGGCGCGCGTTGACCCTCGTGGTGTCGCGGTCCCAATTGCCCACAATCAACGAGCCCTGCGCGCCGGGCACGCTCGCCAATCCGCGCACGTCCCAGCTGTCAGTGCCGAGGAAGCGCCCGCGGAAGCCGAGGCTGCGGGCCTGGCGCATCTGCGTCGAGTCGCCGGTCACGAAGTTGGGGAGCAGCAGCGCTTGGGGATCACCGGCGAGGAGCCGTTGCAACTGGGGCCGATAGTCCTCCGGGCCATCGATGTCGTATCGCTCGAGGGCGACGATGCGGCCGCCGAGGGTCGTGAAGGTCTGCGCGAAGAGCGCTGAGATGTCGCTGCCGTACGGGCTCGCAGCATCGTGCAGGATGGCGGCGCGGCGGATGCCCAGTGAGTCATAGGCGAAACGCGCGAGCACCTCGCCTTGGAACGCATCGAGGAACGCGAGGCGGAAGACGAACTGCCGGCCGGCCGTCACGAGTGGATTGGAGGCCATTGGCGCGATCATCAGAATCTCTGCTTCCTCGGCCACCGCACCCGCAGCGATGGCGAGGGTGCTGATCTGGGGGCCGATGATGACGTCGACAGAGTCGAGGTTGATGAGTTGGCGCGCGCCCACCGCGGCGGCATCGGGACGGTTCTCCACGCCAACGTCCACCAACTGGAGGCGGTGCGCTCGTCCGCCGATCTGCACTCCGCCGCCGGCGTTGATTTCGGCGATGGCGATCTCGGCACCGCGGCGCGCGGGGATTCCCGACGAGCCGCCCATCGCGCCGACGTACACCCCGATTAAGCCGATGCGGATCGGCGGAGGCTCCGTCGGCCGGCAGCCGACCCCCAGCAACGCGGCACAGCCGAGCGCAACGGCAGCGCCGCTGCGGAGACGTCGGAAGGGTGTGAGACGCGTGTGCATCGCGGGGTACCGGCGGAAGGGAGAAATCTACCCGAGTTGGCCGTCGCGGCCGACGCCTGTGCCTAGTTATTGTTATCGGTACGCCCGGATGGCGGAACTGGCAGACGCAGGGGACTCAAAATCCCCCGATCGCAAGGTCTTGTGGGTTCGATTCCCACTCCGGGCATTAATCGACGGGGCGTGGCAAGCAATTGCCGCGCCCCGCGTGCTATCGGTCGCTCGGCCGGGGTGGGTCGAGAATCAGGTCGGCGGCGAGCCATACTGTTCGCGTGAACGGATACAGCACGAGCGGCGCGACGAGCATCGCGGCCACCAGCGCGTATTCGACACGCTCCCAAGGCACGTTCGGCCAGACCGAGAGCATCCACGTGCCGAATGCTACCGCAAACAGCAGTTCGGCCACGATCAGGTTGACGAGATACGCGCCAACGAAATGATCAGGGTTCGCCCGGTCCGTTCGCAGCTCGCAGCGCGGACAGCGCGGCTTGAGGAACAACCAGCGCCGAAAGAGCCCGCCGCTGCCGCACTCAGGACAGTGCAGTGCCAACGCCCGCAAGAGGCGCCTGGGCGTCGAAGGTAGCGCGATGGGCTCGGTCACACATACAAGCTACATTCGTAGGGTCGGATTTCACACTCTGCCCGCTTCCCGCGATGCCTGGTCGCCATCACCTGTTCGTCCCCGGTCCATCCAACGTCCCCGATCGCGTCCTGCGCGCGATGCACCGCGCCCAGGAAGACCATCGGTCGAGCGCCTTCCCGGAACTCACGCAGGGCTTGCTGCGTGACATCAAGCCGGTCTTCGGCACGGTGGAGGGGCGGCCCTTCCTCTTCGCCGCGACTGGCACAGGTATGTGGGAAGTCGCCATCGTCAACACGCTCTCGCCGGGCGACCGCGTCCTGGCGGTGCGGCTCGGACAGTTCTCGCACCTGTTCATCGACACCGCGGAGAAACTCGGACTCAAGGTCGAGGTAATGGACCTGGAGTGGGGCGAGGCCTTCGACCCGCAGGCGGTCGGTGAGCGGCTGGCGCAGGACACGACGCACCAGCTGAAAGCGGTGCTGGTGGTGCACAACGAGACCGCCACCGGCGTCACCAACGACATCGCCGGCCTGCGGGAGGCGATGGACGCGGCCGGACACCCGGCGCTGCTGTTCGTGGATGGTGTGAGCTCGATCGGCTCGCTGGAGTTCCAGCAGGACGCCTGGGGCGTGGACGTGGCGATCACGGGTTCGCAGAAGGGCTTTATGATGCCCGCCGGGCTCGGGATGGTCTCGCTCTCGCCGCGGGCGCTGGAGTTGATCGAGACGGCCGGCTTTTCGCGGCACTACTTCGACCTGCGCCCGCAGGTGCTGCACAACGACCAAGGCTACTTCCCGTACACGCCGGCGCTGGCACACCTGTTCGGGTTGCGAGAGGCGCTGGATATGATGGCGGAGGAAGGGCTGCCCGCCATCCACGCGCGGCACGCCCGCTTGGGCGAGGGTGTCCGCCGCGCCGTCTCGGCCTGGGAGTTGCGGATCTGCGCGCGCGATCCCGAGCGCCGCTCCAACACGGTGACGGCGATCCTCGTGCCGGAGGGCAAGGACGCGCGGCAGGTCATCGACCACGCGTACCGGCGCTGGGATATGGCCTTGGGCTCCGGCCTCGGGCGCCTGAACGGCAAGGTGTTCCGCATCGGGCACCTGGGCGACTGCAACGAGGGGATGCTGCTCGGCGCCATCGGACTGGCCGAGATGGCGTTGCACGACGCGGGCATCGCCGTGCCGCTGGGCGCGGGCGTGGCCGCGGCGCAACGCTGGTACCGCGAGTCGAAGTGACGGCGCGGCCGGTGGTGTGGGTGACACGTCGGCTGCCGGCGGACGTGGAGGAGGCGCTGGCGGCTCGCTTTGACGTTCGCAGCCGCGGCGACGACGCGCCGATGGGCGCGGCCGAGCTGCAGGCCGCTTTCGCCGAGGCCGACGGCGTGCTGTGCACGGTGACGGACCGCGTGGACGCTGCGTGTTTCGCAGTGCCGGGCCGGCGCGCGCGCATCGTCGCAAACTTTGGCGTGGGGGTCAATCACATCGATCTCGCCGCGGCCACCGCCGCAGGTGTGACGGTCACCAACACGCCGGGCGTGTTGACCGACGACACGGCGGACTTGGCTATCCTGCTGATGCTCTCGGTGCTGCGCCGGGCGAGTTCGGGCGAGCGCGAACTGCGGGCGGGGCAGTGGACCGGCTGGCGCCCGACGCATCACCTTGGGCAGAGCGTGCGCGGAAAGACGTTGGGCATCGTGGGGTTCGGCCGCATCGGCCGCGCCGTGACGGAGCGCGCGATGGCCGGACTGGGAATGCAGGTGCTCGCCTGGACGCGCGGGCGCAGCGCGACGGCCCTGCCGACGGGCGTGACGCGCGTAGAGACGCTTGAGGAGTTGTTGCGCGCCGCTGACGTGGTCTCGCTGCATTGCCCGGCCACCCCCGAGACGCGGCGCTTGATGGGCGCCGCGCAGTTCGCCCAGATGCGTTCGACGGCGGTGCTGGTGAACACGGCGCGGGGCGATGTGGTGGACGAGGCGGCGCTGGTGGCGGCGCTCGAGGCAGGGCGGATCGCCGGCGCGGGTCTCGACGTGTACGAGCGCGAGCCGGCGGTGCACCCCGGCCTGCTGGGCCGCGACGACGTCGTTCTGCTGCCGCACCTGGGCTCCGCGACGGTCGAGACGAGGACCGCGATGGGGCTCCGTGCCCTAGAGAACCTCGACGCGTTCTTCGCCGGCCGCGTCCCGCCAGACCGCGTCGGGTGAACCCTGAGCGGCGCCTGCAGCGCCGCTTGCTCCGTTCGTCCGCCGCTCCGTACCTTTCGCATCCCAACAACCGCGACTGACCAATGGCGAACTACAAGTACGCGCGCGTCCCCGCGAAGGGTGAGCGCATCGAGGCTTCCGGCGGCGATTTCCGCGTGCCCGACCAGCCGATCATCCCGTTCATCGAAGGCGACGGCACGGGTGCCGACATCTGGCGCGCCTCGGTGCGCGTGTTCGATGCGGCCGTCGAGCGCGCCTACGGCGGCAAGCGCAGGATCCACTGGATGGAGATCCTCGCCGGCGAGAAGGCCTTCAACGCGACCGGCGAGTGGATGCCGGCCGAATCGCTCGAGGCCGTGCGCGAGTTCAAGATCGCCATCAAGGGCCCGCTGACGACGCCGGTGGGCGGCGGCATCCGTTCGCTCAACGTGGCGCTGCGCCAGGAACTCGATCTCTACGCGTGTGTGCGTCCGGTGCGCTACTTCCAGGGCGTGGGTGCGCCGGTGAAGGAGCCGCAGAAGGTGGATATGGTCATCTTCCGCGAGAACATCGAGGACGTGTACAGCGGCATCGAGTTCAAGGCGGGGACGCCCGAGGCGGAGAAGCTGCGCACCTTCATCGAGAAGGAGTTCGGCAAGAAGATCCGCCCCGAGAGCGCGCTCGGCATCAAGCCGATGTCGGCCTTCGGCTCCAAGCGCCTGATCGAGATGGCCATCCGCTACGCCATCAAGATGCACCGCCCGTCGGTGACGATGATGCACAAGGGCAACATTATGAAGTTCACGGAAGGCGCCTTCCGCGACTGGGGCTATGAGCTTGCGCGCGAGAAGTTCGCCGGGCAGGTGGTTGCTGAAGCCGACTTGGGCAAGGCCGGCGGTGGCGCACGCGCCGACGCCGTGGTCCTCAAGGACCGCATCGCCGACTCGATGTTCCAGCAGATCCTGCTGCGGCCGGACGAGTACTCGGTGGTCGCCACGCCGAACCTCAACGGCGACTACATCTCGGATGCGCTGGCGGCCGAAGTCGGCGGGCTGGGCATCGCGCCCGGTGGCAACATCGGCGACGAGGCGGCCGTGTTCGAAGCCACGCACGGCACCGCGCCCAAGTACGCGGGCCTCGACAAGATCAATCCGGGCTCGGTGATCCTGTCGGGCGTGATGATGCTCGACCAAATGGGCTGGAACGAAGCCGGCAAGCTCATCATCACCGGGTTGGAGAAGGCCATCGCGGCCAAGACCGTCACCTACGACCTCGCGCGGCAGATGCAGGGGGCGACGGAAGTCAGCACCTCCGGCTTCGGCGACGCGATCATCAAGGGGATGGCCTGATGTCCCTGCAGTTCACGGCGACGACGTCGGACCCGGCCCGAGCGGCGGTGCCGCTGCTGGCGGTGGTACTGCCGAGCGATGCCAAGCTGCCGAAGCGGCTGACGGCGCTGGACCGCGCGACCAAGGGCGCGCTCTCGTTGGCCCTCAAGCGCGGCGACTTCAGCGGCGCCAAGGACGAGGCGCTGCTGGTGGTGAATCCGGGCCCCGGGCCGCAGCGCGTGCTGCTCGTGGGCAGCGGCGCGGGCGACACCAAGGGCGTGACGCGCGCGGCCACGCTCGCTGGCCGCAAAGCGAACGCGCTCAACGTCGGCACGATGGGCCTGTGGGCCGAGGACCTGCAAGGTGAGCGCGTCGAGGCGGTCGTGGTCGGGCTCTCGCTCGGCAGCTGGGAGTTTCGTGAGTTGATGGCGCCGCCGGCGGGCAAGCCGCGTAAGCCGTTGACGGCGGCCCGCGTCTTCGTCGAGAACGCGGAGGCCACCAAGGCGCCGTTCGCCGCTGGCGTCGCGGTGGCGGAGGGGCAGCGCCTCGCGCGGCGTCTCGCGATGCTGCCGGGCAACATCTGCACGCCGAGCTATCTCGCCGACACCGCGCGCGACATCGCCAAGCGACTCGGGCTCAAGGCGAGCGTGCTCGGACGCAAGGAGATGACCAAGCTCGGGATGGGCTCGTTCCTCGCCGTCGCGCAGGGGACGACGCAGGATCCGAAGCTCATCGTGCTCGAGTACAGCGGTGGCCGCCGCGGCGAGGCGCCGGTGGTGCTCGTGGGCAAGGGGCTGTGCTTCGACACCGGCGGCGTGAGCATCAAGCCGGCGCCGGGAATGGAACTGATGAAGTTCGATATGTCCGGCGCCGCCGGCGTGCTCGGCGCGATGGAGGCGATCGGACGCTTGAAGCCGAAGGTGAACGTCGTCGCCCTCGTGGGCTCCACCACCAACGTGGTGGACGGCGATGCGATCCGGCCGGGCGACGTCGTGCGCGCCGGCGACGGCACGACGATCGAGATCCAGAACACGGACGCCGAAGGCCGCCTCGTGCTCGCCGACGTGCTGCACTATGCCAAGCGTTACAAGCCGCAGGCGGTGGTGGATGCCGCCACGCTCACCGGCGCGGTGGTGATCGCGCTGGGCAACGTGACCTTCGGCGTGATGGGCAACGACCAGGCGACGATCGACGAGGTGCTGGCCGCGAGCCGGCGGGGCGGGGAGCTGGCGTGGCAACTTCCGCTCTTCGAGGAGTACAAGGAGCAGCTGAAATCCGACGTGGCCGATCTCCGGAACATCGGCGGGCGCGGGGCGGGCACGATCACGGCCGGACTGTTCCTCCAGCACTTCGCCGGGGAGATGAAGTGGGTCCACTTGGACGTCGCGGGTACCGCCTATTCCGAAACGGACCTTGTCGTGCTGCCCAAGGGCCCGACGGGCGTGCCGGTGCGGACCTTCGTCGAGTTCGTCCGCGGGAGAGCGCGCTGAGCCGCATCGTCCTTCTCGGGGCGCTGTTGCTCGGCGCCCCGCTGCTCGCGCAGGACCCGAGGCCCCCGGCGGACACGACGCGCCGCGTTGTACCAGCGCGCGACAGCGTGACCGCAGACAGCCTTCCCGCCGCAGTGCGCGATACGGTGGACACGCTAGCCAAGCCGCCGCGCGATACGATCAAGACGCCGTTCGCCGTCAGCGAGCGGCCCGCCACGCCGGAGCTGCGCGGCCGGCAGTGGGTGTGGGATCGCGAGCGCATCTACCTGACCGGCGCGCACAATCTCGCCGAGTTGGTGGCGGAGGTGCCGGGCGCGAGCCTGGTGCGCTCGAGCTACCTGATGGCGCCCACGTCCGTGAGTTGGTTCGGCGAGCCGGGGCGCGTGCGGGTGTTCTTCGATGGCGTCGAGTACGACGCGCTGGATCCGCGCACGGGTGGCCAAGTGGATCTCGGCACGATCCCGCTGTACGGCTTGGAGGAGGTGGCGGTGGAGCGCGCCGCCGGTGAGCTGCGGGTGCACTTGCGCAGCTGGCGGGTGGAGAACACGACGCCCGCGACGCGCGTGGATGTCGGCGCCGGCGCGGAGAATCTCACGGTGTATCGCGGCTACTACGGCCGACGGTTCGACAGCGGGGTGGGTTTGCAGGTGGCGGCGCAACAGTTCTCGGTGCTCAACGGCCTGACGCGCGGCGACGGTGACTCCTTCGGCGGCATCGGCCGGCTGGGCTGGGCGCGCGGCGACTGGAGTCTCGATGGCGTGGCGATGCGCACCGGGCGCCTGCGGGCGGGTACGCGACGCTACATCCGGACGACGCCGCAGGAGAATGCGATCGGGCGCTTCGAGGGCAGCGAGCGGCTGGCGTACCTGCGTCTGGGCTGGCGGCAGCCGGACGCCGACGGCCTGTGGTGGCAGGCCATCGCGGCGACTCAGCAGTACGTGGAGGACGACTCGCTCGCATCGTCCGCGACCACGCCCGACTCAGACACGCTGCGCTCGCAGGCGCAGTACGTGTTCACGGGTGGCGTGACGAAGGGACCGTTGCGCGTGAGCGCCGCA
The DNA here is from genome assembly GCA_019637355.1 of Gemmatimonadaceae bacterium. NCBI lineage: Bacteria > Pseudomonadati > Gemmatimonadota > Gemmatimonadia > Gemmatimonadales > Gemmatimonadaceae > Gemmatimonadaceae bacterium. The sequence continues at coordinate 1,387,061 of JAHBVT010000001.1, forward strand.
GCGCGCTACCGCGTGGCGGAGGGCAGCGGAAGATTCGCACCATCGGCACGCGCAAGCTGGGATGCTGGACGCCTGTCGCTGGCCGGCTCCGCAGACCTCGTCGGTCCGGACTCGACGCGCCGCGTTGACGCGAGCGCGCGTGTGCAGCTGCTCCCGTGGGTGCATCTTGGCGGCGCGGCCTCGCAGCATACACCCGTGTCGGAGGCCGCTGGCGGGCCGGCACGGAGTACGATGCGCGGCGAGCTCGGCTTCGAGTTCCGGCGCCGCTGGATCTCGGCGGGCGTGGTCCAGCGCAGCGCAGCGAGGGTCGCAGGGATGCCGGTGTTCGACTCGCTGTACATCGCGGCGCTGATCCCTGAGTCGCAGGGACTGATGCTCGCGCTCGGTGGCCCCATCTGGGGGCCGTTTTCACTCGACGCGCAGGTCGTCGATTGGGGTGACGAGCAACTGTACCGCCCAAAAGTGCAGGCGCGCTCGCAGCTGAGCGTGGAGACCGCGTTCCGGCGCTGGCTGAAGCGCGACACGTTCCTGCTCCGCGCGGCGTTCCTGCACGAGTATCGCAGCGATATGCTCACGCCGGCGCCCGGTGGCACGTTCGCCCGCGCGAAGGGCGCGAGCGCGCTGTCGACGCTGCTCGACATTCGCCTGGGGTCTGCGCACATCTTCTGGCATAACCGGAACTTCACGGGCCAGGTGTACGAGACGCTGCCCGGATTCCTGATGCCGCGGCTCATCCAGCAATACGGCGTGCGGTGGGAATTCTGGAACTAGCCCAGCTTGCCCAAGTTGCTGTGGCAGAGTAACTTATCGCGCTTCTAATGATACGCAGTATGACGGGATTCGGAGCGGCCGAAGGGCCGATTGGCGGCTCGCGCGTCAGCGTGGAGCTGCGCTCCGTGAACCACCGGTTCTTTAACCCGTCGCTCAAGCTGCCGCAGGCGCTGGGCAAGTGGGAGCCCGAAGTGCGCGAGACGCTGCGTCAGCGCATCACCCGTGGGCACGTAACGCTCTCGGTGCGCGTGGTGCGCGACGACGAAGCCGCGTCCGTCGTGGACGAAGCGCGCTTCGCCGCGGCCGCCGACGCCCTGAAGGCGCTGCAGACCAAGTACGGTCTCGGCGGCGCCGTCGACGTGGCGACCGTCCTGCGGATGCCCGAGGTGCTCCAGCTGACGCGCGACGATGCGGGCCTGGAGACGGCGACTTCCGAGGAGCTCCAGGCGGTGGTCGAGGCGGCGGTCGATGCGCTGCAGACGATGCGGGCGTCTGAGGGAGCGCGCCTCGCGCAGGTGATCGACGAGCGGCTCAACGTCGTCGAAGCGGCCGTCGCGCGTATCGCGGCCCGAGCGCCGGAACGCGTCATCGCCCAGCGCGATCGCCTGCGCGAGAACGTCGAGCGCCTCGCCGGTGGCATCGCGGTGGACCCGCAGCGGCTCGCCCAGGAGATCGCAATCCTCGCGGATCGATTGGACGTGGGCGAGGAGCTTGATCGCTTCGGCAGCCACATCGCGGCATTCCGCGAGGCGCTGGCGAGCAAGACCGGCGACGGAGTGGGGAAGCGACTCGGATTCCTGCTACAGGAGCTGCTGCGTGAGGCGAACACGACGGGCAGCAAGGCCAACGACGCCGCGATGCTGCAGGACGTGGTGGCCATCAAGGAAGAGCTGGAGCGCATCCGCGAGCAGGTGGAGAACGTCGAGTGACGGCCCGGCCGTTTCCGCTGGTGCTCTCGGCGCCCTCCGGTGCCGGCAAGACGACCATTGCACGGAAGCTGCTCGAGCGGCGCAGCGACGTCGGGTATTCGGTGTCCTGCACGACGCGCGCTCCGCGGCCCGGCGAGGTGAACGGGGTGGATTACCACTTCCTCACGCCGGAGCAGTTCGACGAGGCGGTGCGGCGGAACGAGTTCGCCGAGTGGGCCGACGTGCACGGCAAGCGCTATGGCACCTTGGCGAGGGAGATCGAGCAGGTGATGGCGCGGGGCCAGCACGTGATGCTGGACATCGACGTGCAGGGCGCGCGGCAGGTGGCGCAGCGCTTCCTCGATGCCGTCACGATCTTCGTCGTCCCGCCCTCGGCCGAGGTGTTGGTGGCCCGCCTGACCGGCCGCAACACCGAGAGCGACGAGGCACTGGCCATCCGCTTGAAGAACGCCGTACTCGAGCTTCAGGAAGCCCAGCTCTACCAGCACGTGGTCGTGAACGACAATCTCGAGCACGCCGTGGCGCAGGTCGCAGCCATCATCGACGAGGAGACGCTCAAGCGGGAGCGGCTCCCGGCGCTGGGCAAGGACGTCGGCGACATCGTGGGGCGGCTGCAGCGGGACCTGAGCGCCCGGATCTAAGCCCTGCAGGGCGGAATTGGGTCACCGCGGGGTTTGTGCCGCGCCCTCCAGCCTTGTAAGTTTCGGGTCGCCAGCAGCACCCAAACCCTGAGGTCGCTCCAATGCAGGTCTTTACCCCCAAGGACATCACCGAACACGCCACCAACAAGTACCTCGCGGTGCTCGTGGCGGCGAAGTATGCGCGTGTGTTGAACGAATTCCCGCGCGATCGCTCGAAGGTCGAGAAGAAGCTGTCCACCCGCGCGCTCGAGGACCTCTCCGGAGGCGAGATCGAGTACCGCGTGGTGCCGCGCCGCCGCGCCAAGGGCGCGTAAGCGGCACGGCGTAGGCCTCGGGCCGCCGCGTCGTGCGCCCGTTTGACGGCCGCCGCATCCTGCTCGGGGTCACGGGCGGGATCGCCAGTTACAAATCGGCCTGGCTCGCCCGCCTGCTCACGCAGGCCGGGGCCCAAGTAGACGTGGTCCTCACGCGCTCGGCGCGTGAGTTCATCGGGAGCGTCACGTTCGAGGCGCTCACCGGCCGCCCCGTGCACAGCGTCCTCATCGGGGACGGGCACGCGCTCGATCATCTCCGGCTGGCACGCGAGGCCGAGCTGTTCATCGTCGCTCCCGCGACGGCCGACTTCCTCGCCCGCGCAGCGCACGGCCACGCCGACGAGCTCCTCTCGGCAGCCCTGTTGGCCGCTGAGTGCCCCGTGCTGCTCGTGCCGGCGATGAACGACCGGATGTGGGCCAATGCGGCCGTGCAGGCCAACTGTGCCGCGCTGGCCGCTCAAGGCAAGCACGTGCTTGAGCCTGGCGTCGGCCCGCTGGCCTCACCGGACGAAGGAGCCGGGCAGGGGCGTATGCAGGAGCCTGAGACCATCCTCGCGCACGCAGCGCGCCTGCTGGAGGCACCGGGCCGCCTCAACGGGCGGCGGGTCGTGGTCACGGCCGGCCCCACGCGCGAGGCGCTGGACCCGGTGCGCTACCTAAGCAATCACAGCACGGGCAAGCAGGGCGTGGCATTGGCCGAGGCGGCGTGGCGTCGCGGGGCCGACGTGGTGCTGGTCCACGGGCCACTGCAGGTGCCTTTGCCGGTGGGAGCGCGGAGCGTCGCAGTCGAGTCGACCGAGGAAATGGCCGCGGCAGTCGCGACTGAGATTGCCTCGGCCGACGTCCTCGTAATGGCCGCCGCACCCGCCGACTTCCGTGCGGCCGAAGTCGCCAGCGCAAAGATCAAGAAGTCCGGCCGCGCGCCGACGCTTGAGTTGGTCGAGACGCCGGACGTGCTGCGCAGCACGATGAAGGCGCGAAAGAAGGGAATGCTCGCCGTGGGTTTTGCGCTCGAGACCGACGACCTCGCCGAGAACGCGAAGAAGAAGCTCGAGGCCAAGGGGCTGGCGATGGTCGTGGCCAACAGCGCACGCGAAGCCGGCGCCGGTTTCGGCTACGACACCAACCGCGTCACGATCTTCGCGGCGGATGGTTCCGTGGACGAGCTGGCGCTGATGTCCAAGCGCGACACTGCCGATGCGATCCTCGACCGCGTCGAGGCTCGGCTGTGAGCGAGGGACTCGATCGCCTCCGGCAATACTTGGAGCAACGCAAGGAACTCGGCGAATCGGAGTTCGTGCTCGACTCGCTGTCGGTCGAGGACGCGCTCAAAGTGCTCGGCACGAAGAATCCTCCGCCGCCGCGCCCAAGAAGCGCCACCTCCGCTCCGCCGGCCCGACCGCCTGCGTCAGACTCCGTGATGCGGAAGAACGCTGAGGTTGCCGCTGCCAGCGGCGATTGGCGGGACGCCCTGCGCGCCGTCGAGGCCACTCCTGCGCCGGCCGCCCCAGCCAAGCCCAAGGGCGCACCGTTCGTGCCGCCTACACCGCTCGAAGCCGACGGGCCGCCCAAGTCGCCCACTGCGACGGGCGAGCCGCTTAACGTGGGCGCCGGCCGAGCGCCCAGCGGTCTCGACCGCCTGACGACGCTCGATGCCGTCGCCAGTGCCATCGGCGCCTGCCAGCTCTGCACGCTGCACAGCACGAAGAAGAAGGACGTGCCGGGGGAGGGGAATCCGGCGGCGCGATTCGTGGTGGTCGGCGAGGCGCCGGGCCAGACGGAAGACGAGCTCGGCAGGCCGTTCGTCGGCAAGAGTGGCGACCTTCTGACGAAGATTCTCGAGGCCATCGGCTTCAAGCGCGAGGACGTGTTCATCTGCAACGTCCTCAAGCACCGGCCACCGGGGAACCGCAATCCGGCCTCGGACGAGATCGCGGCCTGCCGTCCCTTCTTGTTGCGGCAGTTGGAGTTGCTCCAACCCAAGGTGATCCTGGCCGTCGGCACGTTTGCCGCGCAGACGCTCTTGGAGACAGATTCCCCCATCGGGAAGCTCCGCGGTCTGGAGCATCGGTACCACGGCATTCCGCTCGTGGCGACGTACCACCCCGCCGCGTTGCTGCGGAACCCCAATTGGAAGCGCCCAGCCTGGGAAGATGTCCAGCTCGCCCGTCGAATTTTCGATCGCCCGTAAGGGCCCACCCGACGCCTTCGCGGACCGCCGGCCCCCGTGGTCGGAGGACGCGGAGCGTGCCGTGCTCGCCGCGATGCTGCTCTCCGGCGACGCCATCGTCACGGCGCTCGAGCTCGTCAGCGAGGACTCGTTCTATCGCGAGGGGCATCGTCGGCTGTTTCGCGCGATGGCGTCCCTGCACAACACGGGAGCGGTCGTTGACCCACTGACGCTCTCGAACGAACTCGAGCAGCGCGGCGACCTGCAGGCGGCCGGCGGCAAGGAGTTCATCGGCGGGCTGCTGGACGAGATCCCGACGGCGGCGAACGTCGAGCATCACTGCCGCATCGTGCGGGACAAGGCCCTGCGCCGGCGGCTGATCGAGACGGCCACCTCGCTGGTCCGTGAGGGCCACGAGTCGCCGGTGGATGTCGCCGAGCTGCTGGACCTCGCCGAACACAAGATCCTCGAGCTGAACGACACGCGGGGCAACGAAGGCTTCGTGCGCATCAAGTCGCTGCTCTGGAGCGCGATGGAGCGCATCGAGGTGCTGCGCACGGCGGGCGGCAATCTCACGGGCGTGCCGTCGGGCTTTATGGATCTCGACAAGATGACGTTGGGCTTCCAGCCCTCGGACCTCGTCATCGTCGCGGCGCGTCCCTCGATGGGCAAGACGGCCTTCGTGCTCAACATCGCGCAATACGCGGCCATCGAAGGCAATGTCCCGACGGCGATCTTCTCGCTGGAAATGAGTACCCAGTCCCTCCTGCTGCGAATGCTCGCCTCGGAGGGATACGTGGACGCCCAACGCCTGCGCTCGGGCCAACTGACGGCCCAAGACGCCTCGAACCTCGCCAAGGCGGCTGCCCTGCTGGGGCAGGCGCCCATCTGGATCGACGACTCGCCCGGCCTCTCGGTGCTCGAGGTGCGTTCGCGCGCCCGACGCCTGAAGTCGCAGTCGGACATCAAGCTCATCGTCGTCGACTACCTGCAGCTGCTGTCCGGCCCGCCGAACTCCGAGAGCCGCCAGCAGGAAGTGTCGGCCATCTCGCGGTCGCTCAAGGCGCTGGCCAAGGAGCTCGACGTGCCGGTGCTCGCGCTGTCGCAGCTTTCGCGTGCCTCGGAACAGCGCGGCGGCGAGAACCGTCGCCCGCAGCTCTCGGACCTGCGCGACTCCGGCGCCATCGAGCAGGACGCCGACGTGGTGCTGTTCATCTACCGGCCGGAAATGAACGAACGGCCCTACGACGACCAAGGCAACGCGCGGATGGTCACCGGCACGACGGACATCCCGCTCGACGGCTACGCCGAGGTGATCGTCGCCAAGCAGCGTAACGGCCCGACCGGTCACATCCGCCTGCACTTCCGCAAGAGCCACACGCGGTTCGAGAACTGGACGAACCGCCAGCCCGAGGCCTGACCCGTGGCGGTGAAGGCCAAATCGGTCTATCGCTGCACCGAGTGCGGCGGCGAATCGCTCAAGTGGCAGGGCCGCTGCGACACCTGCGGCGAGTGGAACACGCTCGTTGAGGAGCTCGCCGCGCCCAAGGTGAGCGCGGCGACCAAAGGAGCGGGCGCGCAGCGGCGCCTCGCCGGCGCCACGGCCTTCGGCGAAGGGGGCCAAGTGCTCGAGACGCCGCGCCTGCGCGAAGTGGTCGGCGCAGAGGAGCACCGCCTGGCCACGGGCATCGCGGAGTTCGACTTCGTGCTCGGAGGCGGCGTGGTGCCCGGCGCAATGGTGCTCGTGGGTGGCGAGCCGGGCATCGGCAAGAGCACGATCCTGCTGCAGGTCGCCGCGCGTCTCGAGGCCGCCGGCCACCCAACGCTCTACGTGAGCGGAGAGGAATCGCCGCTGCAGGTGAAGCTGCGCGCCGACCGACTCGGTGCGACGGCGGGCGCGGTGTCGCTGCTCGGAGAGACGAATCTCGAGACCATCCTCGCGACGGCCGGCAATCTGCGTCCTGCGGCGATGGTCGTGGATTCCATCCAGACCGTCTTCACAGGCGACCTCGAAGGCGCGCCCGGCAACGTGGGGCAGGTGCGCGAGTGCGCGGCGCGATTGATGCGCTTCGCCAAGGAGACGGGCACGGCGGTGTTCGTTGTCGGGCACGTGACCAAGGGCGGCGGCATCGCCGGCCCGAAGACGCTCGAGCACATCGTGGACACGGTGCTGTACTTCGAAGGCGAGGGCTCGGCCGACCACCGCGTGCTGCGCGCCACGAAGAACCGCTTCGGCAGCGTGGACGAGATCGGCGTGTTTCGGATGACGACGCAGGGCCTCGAGGCGGTGGAGAATCCGTCGGCGCTGTTTCTCGGCGAGCGCAGTGCGTCGCCCGCGAGCGGCTCAGCGGTCACCTGCTTGATGGAAGGCTCGCGCCCGATGCTGCTCGAGGTGCAGGCGCTGGCCGCCAAGGCGGGCTTCGGCACGCCGCAACGCGTCAGCACCGGCTACGATGCACGGCGCCTGGCGCTGTTGCTGGCCGTGCTCGACAAGCGCGCGGGGCTCTCCTTCGCGCAACTCGACGTGTTCTTGAACGCCGTCGGTGGCGTGCGCGTGCAGGAGCCGGCCGGTGACCTGGCCGTGGCGGCGGCGCTGGCCTCGAGCTTCTACGACAAGTCACTCCCCGCTGACGCGATCTTCCTCGGCGAAGTTGGCCTTGGCGGCGAGATCCGCGGCATCTCTCAGGCAGAGCGCCGTCTCTCCGAAGCCGAGAAGATGGGAATGCGGCGCGCCTTCGTAAGCGAGCGCTCCCGGCCCAAGCGTGTGCCGAAGCAGCTGGCTATCGAAGTCGTGCCGGATGTCGTGGCGCTCTTCCGGGCGCTGTTCCGATGAGCCGCAACGTCGGCGTGGTGATCGTCGCCGGTGGCTCGGGCAGCCGCGCAGGCGGCAGCGAGCTCAAGCAACTGCGCTGGGTGGCCGGCAAGCCGATGCTGCTGCACTCGCTGCAGACGTTCCAGCAGCTGCCTGACGTCGCGATGGTCGTGTGCGTGCTGCCGCATCAGTACGCCGGTGATCCGCCGCCCTGGATCTTCCAGAGCGACAGCGACCGCCTGCTGATCTCCGTCGGCGGCCGCACGCGCGCCGAGTCGGTGGCGAACGGATTGGAGGATCTGCCCGCGGAGTGCACGACCGTGCTGGTGCACGATGCCGCGCGCCCGCTTGTGGATGTCGCGGTGATCCAGCGCGTCATCGCCGAGGCGCGGAAGGGCCACGGTGCCGTGGCCGCGCTGCCGGTCGTGGACACGCTCAAGCGCGTGGACGCCGACGGACGCATCGTCGAGACGGTCAGCCGCGACGCGCTGTGGCGCGCGCAGACGCCGCAGGGGTTCCCTCGAGAGCTCATCGAGCGTGCGCATCGCGAAGCCAAGGACGCAGGTTGGCATCACGAGGCCACCGACGACGCCGCGCTCTGCGAGCGTTTGGGCATTCCCGTGCACGTGGTGCGGGGCAGCGAACGCGCGCTCAAGGTGACCGAGGCGTCGGACTTCGCTCGCGCCGAGGTGTTGGCGAACTGGCGCGAGGAGGCGGATGCCTGAACCGCGGGGTCTCCCGTTCTGGTCAGCCGAGGAGATCGACTCGGCCATCGCGCCGGCCCTGGCGCACCTGCGCGACGGTGGGATCCTCGCGTACCCGACGGAAACGCTGTACGGCTTCGGGACGATGATCGACAACGACGCGGTCGAGCGGCTGGTGACGCTCAAGCGTCGCCCGCCCGCCAAGCCGTTCCTGCTCCTGATCTCCGATACCCCGATGCTCGCGCGCATCGGGCTGCACCTGACGCAGCCGGCCTCGATGCTTGCGGCGCGGCACTGGCCTGGACCGCTGACGCTGGTCCTGCCTGGCGGCGAGCGCCGGATTCCCGATCGGCTGCGCGGGCCGGAGGGCGGCGTGGCCGTGCGCTGGACGCCACATCCCGGGCTCCAACGTTTGATTGCAGCCCTCGGCGACCCTATCACCAGCACCAGCGCAAACCGTCCCGGCGAACCCGCCGCTACCGCCGCGCGCGAGGTGCTGCGCGACTTCGGCTCTGCCATCGCCAGCGGCTCGGTGATGTTGCTGGATGCCGGCCAGTTGCCGACCGACACGCCCAGCACCGTGGTGGACTGCACCGGCAAGCGCCCACGTGTCATCCGCCCCGGCGCGATCCCGGCCTCCGTGCTCCGCGAGTCAGTGCCCGATCTCGTCGGCGATCGGTAGGTTTCGCAGATGCACATCCTGTTCGTCTGCACTGGCAACACCTGTCGCTCCCCGATGGCCGAGGCCATCGCTCGCGCGGCGATCGCCGAGCGGGGGTTGGCGGACATCACGGTGGGGAGTGCGGGCACCAGTGCGTGGGAGGGCTCGCCCGCCTCCGACGGCGCGCTGCTCGTGTCGATGGAGCACGGGCTCGACCTCGGCACGCATCGCTCGCGGACGCTTTCTCGCGAGTTGCTCGAGGAGGCGAACCTCGTGCTGACGATGGGCGCGCACCACGCCGAGCGCGCCAACGCCCTTGGGGCAGGGGCATCCACGGCACTCCTGATGCACTATGCGACGAGGGGCCAGGAGGCCACGCCGGTAGCTGACCCCTTCGGCGGCGACCTCGAGGCCTACCGCGCAACGTTCGCAGAGCTGCAGGTCGCGGTGAGCAAGGTGCTGGACCGCGTCGCGGCGGAGCGCGGGGCCTCAGGGGCGTGAGCGGCGCGGCGCTGCCGGGCCGGCTCGTCCTGCTGGGGCATCCAGTCGCGCACTCGCTCTCGCCCGTGTTCCAGCAGGCGGCGCTCGACGCCGTGGGCATTCCGCTGAGCTACGAGTTGCTGGACGTCGCGCCGGCGGAACTCGGCAGCGTGTTAGAGTCGCTCCGCCAGGCGGGCGCCGCAGGCAACGTGACGGTGCCGCACAAGGAAGCCGTGGCCGAGCGATGTGCACGTTCGGCAACGGCAGAACTGACTGGCGCCGTCAACGCATTCCGGGTCAGCCCCGCGGGCGTGCTCGAGGGCGAGAACACAGACGTCTTGGGCTTCGTGCGCGCCGTGGAGGCGCTGCTGCCGAGCCCGCGGCCGCTGCGAGCGCTCAGGATCATCGTGCTCGGCGCCGGTGGTGCTGCCTCGGCCGTCTGCGCCGCCGCCCGGACGTGGCCGGGCTCGCAGGTGGTGCTGGTTGCGCGCACGCGCGAGCGGGCGGAGCGCCTGGCGGCGCGCTGGGCCGGCGAGGTGCGTGTCGCCGCGTCGGTGCCGGAGGCAATCGCGATGCTCGAGGGCCGGCCGAGTCTGGTGGTGAACGCCACGCCCGTCGGCTTGAGCGGCGACGCGATGCCGGTGGATCCGCGCGACTTGCCCGCAGGCTGCGCCGTGCTCGACCTCACGTATCGGCGAGGGGCCACGCCGCTGGTGGACGCGGCGCTGCGCGCCGGGCTGCCCACGTCCGATGGCCGCCGGATGCTGGTGGAGCAGGGTGCGGCGGCCTTCGAGTTCTGGCTGGGCGTGCCGGCTCCGCGCGCCGTGATGTGGGAGGCGTTGGAACGGTTGTAGCTCGCGGAGGCAGCTGACGCAGTAGTCCGTCGTGCTTGCCGCCGGCTTCCTCCAACTCCTCCTGCCGCGGGCCTGCGCGGCCTGTGACGCGCTGCTCGCGGATCACGAGCCGGGCGTCGTCTGCGGGCAGTGCTGGGCCCGCGTGCCGTTGCTACCGGCGCCGCACTGCCTGCGCTGCGGGCATCCGAGGCCACCGCGCGGCGCCTGCCCGGTGTGTCCGCTGTTGGCACGATTCATCCGAGCGGCGCGGTCGTACTGCTGGCTGCCGCACCCGACCAGCAGTGCCATCGTCGGGGCGCTGAAGTACGAGGGCTGGACCGCGGTCGCCGAGGCGATCGCGGAGCGGATGGCGCGCCTGCCCTGGCCGCGCGACGTGGTGGCGGAGCGTGCGGCGCTGCTGCCGGTGCCGCTGGCGCCCACCAAGGAGCGGGCGCGCGGCTTCAATCAGGCGGCGCTGGTGGCGCGGGCGGTGGCGCGGCGCTGGGGCCTGCCCGCGTGGGAGGACGTGCTCGAGCGGACGCGGGCGACGCCGTCGCAGACCTCGTTGACTCCCGGGGAGCGCTTGGCGAACGTTCACCGCGCGTTCGCCTGTGCGGACGGAGCGGCGGAGCGGATCGCCGGCCGCCACCTGATCCTCGTGGACGACGTGCTCACCACGGGCGCGACCCTCAACGCCTGCGCTACGGCGCTGTTCGAGGCGGGGGCGCGCACCTTGAGTTTCCTGACTTTCGGCCGGGCCCGCACCAGCGCGGACCGCCGCTGACCGCTTGCCCCCCTCGTCACAGGACTTCGTGCTATGGCCGCAACACTTCGCGTCGGCATCAACGGATTCGGCCGCATCGGCCGCCAGGTCGTCCGCGCCGCCAAGGAGCGCGGTGCCGCATTCGACATCGTCGCCATCAACGACCTCACCGACACCAAGACGCTCGCCCACCTGTTCACGTACGACTCCGTGCACGGCAAGTTCGACGGCACGGTGAGCTACGACGCCGACTCCATCACCATCAACGGCGACACGATCAAGGTCCTGAAGGAGAAGGACCCGGCGCTGCTGCCGTGGAAGGACCTCAAGGTCGACGTCGTACTCGAGAGCACCGGCCGCTTCACCAAGGCCGACGACGCCAAGAAGCACATCGCCGGCGGCGCCAAGAAGGTGATCATCTCCGCGCCCGCCACCGGTGAGGACATCACCCTCGTGCTCGGCGTCAACGGCGACAAGTACGACGCGGCGAAGCACACGATCGTCTCCAACGCCAGCTGCACCACGAACTGCGTGGCGCCGATGGTCAAGATCGTGCGCGATGCCTTCGGGATGAAGCACGCGTCGATGGTCACGATCCACAGCTACACCAACGACCAGAACATCCTCGACCTGCCGCACAAGGACCTGCGCCGTGCGCGCGCGGCGGCCGTCTCGATGATCCCGACCTCGACGGGCGCCGCCAAGGCGACCTCGCTGGTCATCCCCGAGGTGAAGGGCAAGATCGACGGTACGTCCATCCGCGTCCCCACGCCGGACGTGTCCATTACCGAGCTCACGGTGGAAGTGGAGAAGGCGACGACCATCGCTGAGGTGAACGCGGCCTTCAAGGCGGCTGCTGAGGGCGCGCTGAAGGGCATCGTCGGCTACTCCGAGGAGGAGCTGGTGAGCTGCGACTACATCGGCAACCCGCACTCGGTGGTGCTCGACGCCAAGAGCACGAACGTCATCGACGGCACGATGGTGAAGGTCTCCGGCTGGTACGACAACGAGTGGGGCTACTCCTCGCGCTGCGTGGACCTGCTGCTGATGGTCGGCAAGTCGCTCTGAGCCGGCGATGAACACGAAGACGATCAAGGACCTGAAGCCGGCGGAACTCGCGGGCAAGCGGGCCCTCGTGCGCGTGGACTTCAACGTCCCGCTCACGGAGGACGGCCGCGTCGCCGACGACACGCGGATCCGTGCCGCCGTCCCGACGATTCAGACGCTGGTGAAGGCAGGCGCGCGCGTCGTGCTCTGCTCGCATCTCGGGCGCCCGAAAGGCAAGCCCGAGCCCAAGTACTCGCTGGCGCCGGTGGCGCCGCGCCTCGTTGAGCTGCTCGGCAAGGCGGTGAGCTTCGTGCCGCACGTCGTGGGCGCCGAGGCCGAGGCGGCGACGAGGGCGCTCAAGGACGGCGAGGTCTGCCTCCTCGAGAACACGCGCTTCGAGGCCGGCGAAGAGAAGAACGACGCGGCACTCAGCGCGGCCTTCGCCAAGCTCGGGGATCTCTATGTCAATGACGCCTTCGGCGCGGCGCATCGCGCGCACGCGAGCACCGAGGGCGTGGCCACGCTGCTGAAGCCGGCAGTCGCCGGCCTGCTGATGCAGAAGGAGCTCGACTACCTCGGCGGTGCGCTCGAGAAGCCGAAGCGTCCGTTCATCGCGATCCTTGGCGGCAGCAAGATTTCCGGCAAGATCGACGTCATCGAAGCGCTGCTGCCCAAGGTCGATGGCATCCTGATCGGCGGCGCGATGGCCTGCACGTTCTACAAGGCGATGGGCTTGGAGACGGGCAAGTCGCTGGTCGAGCCGGACCGGGTGGAGATGGCGAAGGACCTGATGGAGCGCGCCGCGTTCCGTCTCTCGATTCCGCACGATGCCACGGTGGCGCCGGCCATCGCCGAGGGCGCCAAGGCGCACGCCGTCAAGCGCGACGAGATCCCTGCGGGCGAGGCGATGCTCGATATCGGGCCCGACTCGGCGGCGAGCTACGCGCGGGCCATCGCCAGCGCCAAGACAATCATCTGGAATGGCCCGATGGGCGTGTTCGAGACGCCGCCGTTCGACAAGGGCACGACTACCATCGCACAGGCGATGGTGGACGCAACCAAGAAGGGGGCCACGACGATAGTGGGTGGCGGCGACTCGGCGGCGGCCGTCGAGGCCGCTGGCCTCGCGACGGCGATGTCGCACGTTTCCACCGGCGGTGGGGCGTCGCTGGAGTTCCTGGAAGGGAAGGTGCTACCCGGGGTGGCAGCCTTGGATCAGCGCTAAGTCCCTGCGCGACGCCTAAGTTTCTCCGCAGCGCTTGCGGTGCTCACCTGAGACCAGAGCTGGAATGAAGTCGCTCGTATTTGCTGCGAACTGGAAGATGAACCAGGCCCCCGCTGACGCGGAGGCCTTTATGCGCGCATTCACGGCGCAGTACGCACGGCAGCAAGACCGCCGCGTGTTGTTCTTTCCGCCGAGCGTCTCGCTCGCGGTGTGCGTGGCCGCGGTGCGGCAGCGCGCGGACCTCGAGTGCGGCGTGCAGAACATCCACTGGGAAGAGAAGGGTGCCTTCACCGGCGAGATCTCGGCGTCGCTGGCCCGCGGGGCTGGCGCACGGCACGTGCTGGTCGGACACTCGGAGCGGCGGCACGTGTTCGGCGAGTCCGACGAGGCGACGGGACGCAAGGTCGCGGCGGCGGTGAAGGCCGGGCTGACGCCGATGCTCTGCGTGGGCGAGCAACTCGCCGAGCGCGAGGCAGGCAAGACGATTGACGTGGTGCTACGCCAGTTGCGGGCCGGGTTCGCTGCGGTCGAGCCAGCATCTGTGGCGACGGCGATGGTGGCGTACGAGCCGGTGTGGGCGATCGGCACGGGCAAGACCGCCACCCCGGAGGATGCCGCCGAGGTGCACGCCGCCATCCGCGCCGAGTTGATCCAGATGACCGGCGAGCGGGGCGGGGCGGTGCCGATCCTCTACGGCGGGAGCGTGAATCGCCCCAACGTGGAGGCGCTCATTGCCGTGGAGGACGTGGACGGCGTGCTCGTGGGTGGAGCCAGCCTGGACGCCGAGGTCTGGTTGGCCATCGTGCGCAGTTGACCGGGTGAGCTAACTCCGGTATTCTTCAAGGCTTACCCAACTCTGCAGACCCTCGGAAACGCCGTGTATACGTTCCTCATCGTTGTTCTCATCATCGACGCGCTCATCCTCGCGACGGCCGTGTTGCTCCAGGCCGGCAAGGGTGGCGGACTCGCCGCGAGCTTTGGCGGTGCCTCGTCGTCGTCGGATTCGCTGCTCGGCACGCGTCAGGCCGGCAACATCCTGACCAAGACCAGTTGGTGGGCGGGCGGCATCTTCATCGGCCTCGCCTTCGTGCTGCAGATTATGTCGACGCGCTCGCGCGTCCCGTCGTCGATCCTCGACGGCGCCGTGGCGCCCTCGGTGCAGACGGCGCCGAGCGTCGCGCCGGCTCCTGAGCCGGGTGCCCAGTCGGCCGTGCCGCTGACGCCCGCCCCCACGACTCCTCAGCCCCAGCCGTGACGTCGCTCTCGCACGATGAACCAGGGTTCCTCCTCCTCGAGGACGGGACCCTTTTTTTTGGCCGTCTCCACGCGCCCCTGACTTCGCCCGCCGTCGCCGAGGTGGTGTTCACGACCTCGATGAGCGGCTATCAGGAGACATTCACCGACCCGTCCTACCGCGCTCAAATCGTGGTGATGACGGCGCCGATGATCGGGAACTATGGGGTGAACTCCGAGGACCCTGAATCGGAGAAGCCGCAGGTAGCTGGCGTGGTCGTCCGGGAGCTCTCTGAGTCGCATTCCAACTGGCGGGCGGAGCAGGGGCTCGGCGAGTGGCTTATTGCCGCGCAAGTACCTGTCATTTCAGAAGTTGACACGCGCCGTCTGACGCGTCACTTGAGGACCGTTGGCGTCCTCCGCGGCATCATCGCCGCCGGCGTCGAGCCCACCGACGCGCACCGCACCGAGCTGGCGGCCTGCCCGTCAATGTCGGGGCTCGATCTGGCGTCCAAGGTCAGCACCTCGAAGCAGTACCTGTGGGGCGACCCCAAGGCGGCGCACCACATCGTGGCCTACGACTACGGCATCAAGCGCAACATCCTGCGGATGTTCGAGAATCGCGGATGCCGCATCACCGTGGTGCCGTCCACGACACCGGCCAAGGATGTGCTGAAGCTCAAGCCGGACGGCGTGTTTCTCTCCAATGGCCCCGGCGACCCGGAGGCCGTGAGCTACGCGCCCGCCAACATCAGGGCGGTGGTCGAGGCGGGCGTGCCCGTCTTCGGCATCTGCCTCGGCCACCAGCTGCTCGGCATCACCTTTGGCGGTCAGACGACCAAGCTGCCGTTCGGACATCGCGGCGGGAATCACCCGGTGAAGGACCTGGCCACTGGCGACGTGCTGATCACCTCCCAGAACCACGGCTTCGCGGTGCAGGGCGGGGCCGAGGGCATCCCGGGTGCGCCGGAGCTCCAGGTGACCCACTTGAATCTCAATGACGGCACCGTGGAGGGGCTGCGGCACCGCTCCAAGCCGGTTTTCGGCGTCCAGTACCACCCCGAGGCCGCCCCGGGGCCGCACGACGCCGTCCCGCACTTCGACGAGTTCATCGGCGCCCTCAGCGGCAAGCGCTAGGCTAGGGTAGACAGCGCGCAACCGCTTGACACACAACAGCTAAGGTCCTAACCTTTGGGCACTTACGGCACTTGGGCCGTCAACCCATCCTCGGTATGTCGATGACCAAAGCGGACCTTGTGGAGCGTGTCACGGAGGCGATGTCCCAGACCTCCGGCCCGATGATTTCCAAGAAGGACTGCGCACGCGTGGTCGATTCATTCCTGGACGCCATCAAGGACGCGCTCAAGGAACAGAAGAACATCGAGGTGCGAGGGTTCGGCACCTTCAAGATTCGCAACCGGAAGACCCGGATGGCGCGTAACCCGCGCACCGGTGCACCGGTTGAGGTTTCCGCCCGTCCGGTCCCGGTGTTCAAGCCCAGCAAGGAGTTGCGGGCCCTCGTCGCCGATCTGGAGATGGTGCCCGAGGAGGGGTGACCCCCTCCGTGAAGCACCGCGTCCAGCTTTTCGCCTCCTGGAGCGACACCCTCGGCCCAATGGTCGAGGTCGAGTTGCCGGATGGCGCGCGCGTGAGCGACCTGCTCGCCACGCTCGCCGCACAAGCCAAGGCCAAGTCCCCCAAGCCCTTGCCGCGTCCTCTGGTGGCGGTGAACCAGCGCTATGCCAAGCCGGACCAGGCGCTAGCCGCCGGGGACGAACTCGCGATCATCCCTCCGGTCGCGGGCGGCTGATGCGGACGGCCCTCGTTGAGCACCCGCTCGACCCCACGGCGTTGCTGGCGGAGGTCGCGAACGTCGGCTCCGGCGCCACGACCGTCTTCGTCGGAACCGTGCGGCGGACCAACCAAGGTCGCGAGGTGACTGGCATCGACTACTCGGCCTACGCGCCGATGGCTGCGGCCGAGATGCAGCGCATCGCAGAGGAAGCAGCCGAGCGCTTCGGTACGCCACACATCGTCATCGAGCATCGCCTGGGGACCCTCAGCCTCGGCGAGGCCAGCATCGCCATTGCCGTGTCGCACGAGCGTCGGGCGGCGGCGATGGACGCACAGCGCTACATCATCGAGGAGTTCAAGGCCCGCGTGCCTATCTGGAAGCGCGAGCACTACGTGGACGGCGAGCGCGCCTGGGTGGACAACACCGGCGGCACCCTGGCTGCTGCGCCCGACGCCGTGGAGGCCTCGTGACGCTGCCCGCCCCGCTCAAGGACCAGCACGGGCGCTCGATCGAGTACCTGCGCATCTCCGTGACCGACCGCTGCAACTTCCGCTGCGTGTATTGTATGCCGGCGGAGGGACTGCCCTGGCTCCCGAAGCAGGAGATCCTCAGCTACGAGGAGATCACCGAGGTCGTGCGCCAGCTTGCGCCGCTTGGACTCCGGCGCCTGCGGCTGACCGGCGGCGAGCCGACCATCCGGCCCGAACTCGTGCGTTTGGTGCAGATGCTCCGCGCCGTGCCCGGCATCGAGGACATCGCGCTCTCGACCAACGGCGCCAAGCTCCCGACGATGGCGCGCGAGCTCCGCGCCGCGGGCCTCGACCGCGTGAACCTCAGCGCCGACTCGCTACGCCCCGAACGCATCGTCGCCATCGCGCGGCGCGACCTCAAGTTCGAGCCCGTGCAGGCGATTCGTGCCGCGCTTGCCGCCGGGCTCGAGCCGGTGAAGGTGAACGTGGTCGTGATGCGCGGCCTCAACGATGACGAGATCGAGGACTTCGCGCGGCTGACGCTCGAGTTGCCGATCCACGTCCGGTTCATCGAGTTGATGCCGGTCGGAGAGATGGCCCACCTGACCGACGCGCACATCGTGCCGAGCGACGAGGTCCTGCGCCGCGTGGCGGGCATCGCCCCGCTTGAGGGTGCCGCCGGCCCGGCCAAGGGCAACGGGCCCGCCAAGTACTACCGCCTCGCCGGGGCCGCCGGCACGGTGGGTGTCATCACGCCGATGACGCACACCTACTGCGGCGACTGCAACCGCGTGCGCCTCACCGCCGACGGCCGTCTCCGCACCTGCCTGTACGGTGACCACGAGGTGAACCTGCGCGAGCCGCTGCGGGCAGGTCTTGGACTGGAGCCGCTGTTTGTCCAGGCGCTGGCCGAGAAGCCGAAGGAGCACAATCTGTTGCAACTGAGGGTGGGTGGGCTGAAGGCGCTGTCGCAGGTTGGAGGGTGAGACTGGGACGGATGACGGATGACGGATGCTCAGACGGCCCGCTGGATGTTGTTCGCCTCCGTCATCCGTCATCCGTCCTCGGTCCCAGAGCTACAACTCGCCCTCGCACCACACTAAATTCCCCTCACTGATTCATCCCCAAAACGAGACTCTGTAAAGTATGGTCAACAAGATTACCGTCGTCGGAGCCGGCAACGTCGGCGCTACCGCGGCGCAGCGCATCGCCGAGAAGGAACTCGCTCGCACCGTCGTGATGGTGGACGTGGCGGAGGGCATCCCGCAGGGCAAGGGCCTCGACCAGTGGCAGTCGGCGCCGATCGAGGGCTTCGACAGCCGCGTCATCGGCACGAACGGCTACGACGAGACCAAGGACTCGGACATCGTCGTCATCACGGCCGGCATCGCCCGCAAGCCGGGGATGAGCCGCGACGACCTGCTCAACACCAACGCCGGCATCGTGAAGTCGCTGAGCGAGCAGATCAAGAAGACCTCGCCGAACGCGATCGTCATCGTGGTCTCCAACCCGCTCGACGTGATGTGCTGGGTGGCCAAGGAAGCCACGGGCTTCCCGAAGGAGCGCGTCATCGGGATGGCCGGCGTGCTCGACACCGCCCGCTACCGCGCATTCCTCGCCACGGCGCTCGACGTCTCCGTGCGCGACATCCAGGCGATGGTGCTCGGCGGCCACGGCGACACGATGGTGCCGCTCATCTCCTACACGACCGTCTCGGGCATCCCGATCACGCAGCTGATGGACAGGGCGACGCTCGACGCGATCGTGGACCGCACGCGCAACGGCGGCGCCGAGATCGTGAAGCACCTCAAGACCGGCTCGGCGTACTACGCGCCGTCCTCGGGCGCGGTGCAGATGGTCGAGGCCATCGTCAACGACCAGAAGCGCATCCTCCCCTGCTCGGCCTGGCTGGACGGCGAGTACGGCGAGAAGGGCATCTTCCTCGGCGTGCCGGTGAAGCTCGGCCGGAACGGCATCGAGAAGATCATCGACGTGTCGCTCACCGCGGACGAGAAGGCGGCGCTGGCCAAGAGCGCACAGGCCGTGCGCGAACCGATGAGCGTGGTCAAGCTGTGACGCTCTGAACCGGGAGGCGCCGCGTGGTGCCTCCCGGTCTTGTCTCTGACCCCCGCAGAGGACTTCGATGGCCGCGTTGCTGCAATTTTGGAATTCGACGATCGGCAAGAAGTGGGTGATGGCCGTGACTGGCATCGGCCTCGTGCTCTTTGCCGTCGCCCATATGGCCGGGAACCTGCAGGTGTTCCTCGGTGCCAGCGTCTTCAATGCCTACGCGCACGCGCTGCAGTCCCTCGGAGCGCTGCTGTGGATCGCGCGCATCGGCCTGCTGGTGATGGCCGTGCTGCACATCATCTCGGCGCTGCAGCTGACGGCCATCGCGAAGGCCGCGCGGCCGCAGGACTACGTGAAGCGCGAGTCGCAGATCGCCACGCTGGCCTCGCGCACGATGCGCTGGGGCGGGGTGGTGCTGGCGGTCTTCCTGGTCTTCCACATCCTGCACTTCACCACCGGCCACCTGCACCCGGCGTTCAGCAAGGGGGGCGCCTACGGCAACGTGGTGCTGGGCTTCAAGGTGTGGTGGGTCACCGCGTTCTACGTGATCGCGATGAGCCTCTTCGGCCTGCACCTGTACCACGGCGTCTGGGCCGGCTTCCGCACGCTGGGCGTGGCCAAGCCCAACCCGATGCCGATGGAGCGCAAGCTGGCGCTGGGCGTCGCGATCGTGACCTGGGCGGGATTCATCATCGTGCCGATCGCGGTCGCGCTCGGCATCGTCGACTGAGGAACTCAAGCACAATGGCACTCAAGCTCGACGCCAAGATCCCCAGCGGGCCGCTGGCGGAGAAGTGGGACAAGCACCGCTTCGAGATGAAGCTGGTGAACCCGGCCAACAAGCGGAAATTCCACATCGTCGTGGTGGGCTCCGGCCTCGCCGGCGCCAGCGCCGCCGCGACGCTCAGCGAGCTCGGCTACAATGTGTCCTGCTTCTGCTACCAGGACTCGCCGCGGCGCGCGCACTCGATCGCGGCGCAGGGCGGCATCAACGCCGCCAAGAACTACCGCAACGACGGCGACTCGGTGCAGCGGCTGTTCTACGACACCATCAAGGGCGGCGACTTCCGCGCCCGCGAGGCCAATGTGTACCGCCTCGCGCAGGTGTCGGTGGATATCATCGACCAGTGCGTGGCGCAGGGCGTGCCCTTCGCGCGCGAGTACGGCGGACTGCTGGCCAACCGCTCCTTCGGCGGCGCGCAGGTCTCGCGCACCTTCTACGCGCGCGGCCAGACCGGGCAGCAGCTGCTCATCGGCGCCTACCAGGCGTTGGAGAAGGAGATCGCCAAGGGCGGCGTGAAGATGTACGAGCGCCACGAGATGCTCGAGCTGGTGCTCGTGGACGGCAAGGCCCGCGGCATCATCGTGCGCGATATGGTCACCGGCGAGATCGAGTCGCACGCGGCGGACGCGGTGATCCTCGCGACCGGCGGCTACGGCAACGTCTTCTACCTCTCGACCAACGCCAAGGGCTGCAACGTCACCGCGACCTACCGCGCCTACAAGAAGGGCGCGGCCTTCGGGAATCCCTGCTTCACGCAGATCCACCCGACCTGCATCCCGGTCGCGGGCGACCATCAGTCCAAGCTCACGCTGATGTCCGAGTCGTTGCGCAACGATGGGCGCGTGTGGGTGCCCAAGCGCAAGGAAGACTGCGGCAAGGAGCCGTCGCAGATTCCGGAAGAGGACCGCGACTACTACCTGGAGCGGAAGTACCCGAGCTTCGGCAACCTGAGCCCGCGCGACATCGCCTCGCGTGCCGCCAAGGAAGCCTGCGACGACGGCCGCGGCGTGGGGCCCGGCGGGCGCGGCGTGTACCTCGACTTCGCCGACGCCATCAAGCGGCTCGGCAAGCCGGCCATCGAGGAGCGCTACGGCAATCTCTTCGAGATGTACCAGCGCATCACCGACGAGGACCCCTACGAGCGTCCGATGCGCATCTACCCCGCCGTGCACTACACGATGGGCGGCCTCTGGGTCGACTACAACCTGATGAGCACCATCCCCGGCCTGCACGTGGCCGGTGAGGCGAACTTCTCCGACCACGGCGCCAACCGCCTCGGCGCCTCGGCGCTGATGCAGGGCCTCGCCGACGGCTACTTCGTGATCCCGTACACCATCGGCGACTACCTCGCGAGCACCAAGCTCGAGAAGGTGACGGCCGAGCACCCCGCGTTCCGCGAGGCCAAGGAGCAGGTGGAGCAGCGGACCAAGCGCCTGCTGTCCATCAACGGCCAGCGCACGGTGGATTCGTTCCACCGCCAGCTCGGGCAGATTATGTGGGACAAGTGCGGAATGGCGCGCAGCGCCGAGGGGCTCAAGCAAGCGTTGGTGGAGATCCCCAAGCTGCGCGAGGAGTTCTGGCAGAACGTGCGGGTGCCGGGCAGCGGCGCCGAGCTCAACCAGAGCCTGGAGAAGGCCGGCCGCGTGGCCGACTTCCTCGAGTTCGCCGAGTTGATGTGCATCGACGCGCTGCACCGTGAGGAGAGCTGCGGTGGGCACTTCCGCAGCGAGCACCAGACAGAGGACGGCGAAGCCAAGCGCGACGACGCCAACTTCGCCTACGTGGCGGCCTGGGAGTATGCCGGGGAGGGGAAGGCGCCCATCCTCAACAAGGAACCGCTCCACTTCGAGAACGTCCACCTGAGCACGCGGAGCTACAAGTGAGCGGGTCCAGCACTGCGACGATGAACGTGACGCTGCACGTCTGGCGCCAGGCCGGCCCCGGCGTGCCCGGGGAGATGGTGACCTACCCGGCGCCGGCGATCAGCCCCGATATGAGCTTCCTCGAGATGCTCGACGTGGTGAACGAGCGGCTCATCGAGAAGGGCGAGCAGCCCATCGCGTTCGACCACGACTGCCGCGAGGGCATCTGCGGCGCCTGCGGGATGATGATCAACGGCGCGGCCCACGGGCCGATGCGCCTGACGACGACCTGCCAGCTGCATATGCGCAGCTTCAAGGACGGCGACGATATCTACATCGAGCCGTGGCGCGCGCAGGCCTTCCCGGTGGTGAAGGATCTCGTGGTGGACCGTTCGGCGTTTGACCGCATCATCCAGTCCGGCGGGTTCATCTCCGCGCCGACGGGCACGCCGCAGGATGCGAATGCGATCCCGATCGCCAAGCAGGACGCGGACCTCGCGATGGACAACGCGGCCTGCATCGGCTGCGGCGCTTGCGTGGCCGCCTGCCCGAATGCGTCGGCGTCGCTGTTCACGGCGGCGAAGATCGCGCACCTCGGTGTGTTGCCGCAGGGGCAGCCGGAGCGGCGGAAGCGGGCTTTGGATATGGTCGCCCGTATGGATCTCGAAGGCTTCGGCGGCTGCTCGCTATTCGGCGAGTGTATGGCGGCTTGTCCGAAGGGGATCTCGATTGATGCGATCCAGCAGATGAATCGGGATTATGCGGTGGCGGTGGCGACGAAGGGGGAGGGGAAGGAGTGGGTAGGGGCGGCGTAGCTAGCGCGGGCACACAACCGGGACGTCCGACCTCGGCCGCACTACAATTGATGGTCCAACGCGTGATCCGCTCGGTCCTCCTCAGGATAGACGGCGCGCAATTGCGCCACGAGTTGGGATTGATTGTCGTAAGCAGGATGCGCCGGGACACGGCAGTACTTCTCGTCCTCCGAACACACGTAGCGCACGAACTCGCGACCCATTGGAGCCCATGCGACTTTGCGGCTCTGCCGCTGCAAGGCAGCCAGTGATGCGTGCGCTTCGGAAGAAGCGATAGGTGTCACGAGTAGCATCTCTGAGATGTACGCTTGATCGCGAGTCCCCCAGCGGAGGTGCTGAAATCCGGCTGGCGTCAATTCTACCCGTTTAGCTTTCGCAATCTCTGTTATCGTTGGGTCATAGGAGCCGCAGAGGCCATACTCGAGCATCTTCCCCAGTATGCGTGTGGTTGCCCGCGGCTCTACGTGCATCGCTCTGAAGTAGTCGATAACGTGCTCGACCGGCATGAACGGGTCCGTGGGGTCGTGCTTAGAGGTGTCGCGAAGCACCTGCAGGAGACGCAATCCAAGCAGAGGGGAGTGCTCAAGATCTTCATCAAGTGCAAAGACGTTGCGCACGAAGGTGTTCTCGGTGCTGGAGAAGATGTCGTATCGCCCGTTCACCAGGGCCTTCTTGACTCTCCAAGCCGGCAGAACGATTGACGAGCCTGCGATGTAGGTCTTGAGCAACTCTGCGACCTCAAGCCGGGGACTCGAAACAAGGTACTTAGCGAGCTCGAGGCACCGGCGAACGTCGTTATTCGCAAGATTCCCAATCCAATACGCGACATCGCCCGACTTCAGGAAGATTCCCTGCAGGGCAGCGGTAAAGGCCGTGAGGTTGTCCAGCGAAAGTGAAATGCCGCGGCCGATGAAGTAGCCTCGTCCCGGTTCGCGCTTCTCCTCGTGCAGTCGCGACTCAAGAAACTCGATGCGCTTCTTGAGCACAACCATCGGGAGGGGAGTCGGTAGGAATAGCGATTCGTTCTCAAAACTCCGAAGAGCGCCCTCCCGCGAAAGTTGCCAGCTCGTGCGATCCGTAATCGGCATTACCACGAGACTCAGTTCCGATTCGTACAGGGAACGTGCATACTGAAACACACGCTCCTGGAATTCGATTGTGAAATGGTCGGCGTTGTCGAACACCAGACACGGTAACATCCGCCGGACGTTGACGATGTGTTGCAGCAATCTTTTAATGTATTCGTGCGGCCGTGTCTCTCGACGCTCTTCAATCATTCGTCCAAAGTCGATCTGGAAAGACACTTTGTCGCTTTCGTAGAGGTACTTTAAGGTTCCTTCTGAGCGCCTCTTGTATTCGTCGAAGAACATTCCCTTCAGCTCATCGAAGCTCGGCCCCTTCTCGCCAAACACTGCCTGCTCGAGAGCGCTCAACAGGCGACGGTTGAGCCACTCAGACACCTCAGAGTCGTTTCCGTCGCTGTCAGCGAGGTTTATTCGGGCGACGACCAGCTCGCCAGCCAGAGGACGCGGCAAGACGAACTTGAAGAAGCGATCGATGAACGTTGACTTGCCCGCACCTTTGGTACCGATCAGCAGTACGAACTCGTTTCGGCCGGTATCTCTCACGCGAGAGATGACTGATGACAGTTCGCGGCCTTCATCCGTGTCCAGGTTCTTGATTCTCCCCAGCAAGTCGTCTGAGATTCGTGCGAGCCTCTCGTCCGCGTGCTGGCTCTCTCTCGACACTACGAAGCATTTCGCCAACAGATCTGGATCGTCATCGCCACTAAGGCGGCGAAAGAACGAGGTCATGACGCGTTCGATATCGGACATCAGCGTTGACTGTGCGAGAAGCACGCGTGAATCGGGGTTGCGCAACGCACGCCGAAACTCGTGGGTGCGAAGCGGGCGCCCCTCCGCTTCTTGAAAGTGAGCGCGAAAGGCCAGTTGAGCCACGTTCTCGGGCGACAACAGAGCCCAAAAGAGCGCAAACTCGCTCTTGATCGCCTCGTATCCCGGGAATACGAACGCCATGCCATCAAGTGTGTCGCGCCCGTCCCCCAGTCTGCTTCCACGGAACACGATCCATTCGTGTCCGTTCGTCACCACGGCGAGTTCAGCGTTCCGCATGCCGCAATACCGAATCGCTTGTTGCAGCCCTTCGCGGGTCGCCGCTTCTTTGAAGATGGGGCCTGAGAGCTTGTAGCTTCGCCCGGGGCGCGCGGTTGGAGCAAGGAGGGGCAGGCCGTCCCGCTTCGCCTCGACAATTACCCGAGTTAGCGACTGGTTGCAGAGCCGATAGTCAATGTATCCGGATCCTGCCATGCTCTCCGTCATAATGTCTTCGAAGGTCCAGCCAAGAACGTCGGAGAGGATGCGGTCAATCACTTTTACGCGGGTATCCTGTTCGGACACGACCGACTTCTTGTAAAGCTCAATCTCGCCGTGGAGCTGGGAGAATCTCTGCAGCGCCGAGTCGATGGGTTCCATTGGGATCGTAGCGTGAGGCGTAACTGTGAACCACTCGCAACGTCGCGTCCAGCCCTCTACGGCACCACCCGAGGCACCTCCGCCTTCGCATCCGTCATCGCCCGTCGCGCCTTCAGGTGCGCCTCCATCTGCAACCGCGGCACCCCCTCCGTCAACCACTCCGGCGCCGGCTGGTCCCGCAAGAAGGTATCGAACCACTCGGTCATCCGCAGCGCATAGTCCTTCTGGTTGGCCGCACGCGCGAGCCCGTGGTTCTCCCCGACATACTCGAGCAGCACGACCTCCTTCCCGAGGTGGCGGAGGTGGTTGTAGTACGTGATGCCCTGGTTGAAATCCACCGCGCCGTCGCGGTCGTTGTGGAGGAGCATCAGGGGGCTCTGTAGCTGATGTGCGAAGACCTGAGGTGAGTTGCGGCGGTACGCCTCGGGCACTTCGTTGGGGCTGCCGGTGAAGCGGCCCTGGCTGGCGATGAAGATGCTGCCGTCGGTGCTGCCGGTGTTCCAGTACACGGAGCCGAACATCGAGACCATATCGGTGAGCGGCGCGCCGGCGACGCCGGTCTTGAAGATGTCGGTCTGCGTGGTGATGAACGCGGTCTGGTAGCCGCCCCAGCTGTGGCCCTGGAGGCCGACGCGGGCGGTGTCGATGAGGCCGGTGGCGATGGCAGCCTTCACGGCGGGCACGACGCACCACAGCGCGCTGCGGCCGGGATCGTCCAGATGATAGGTGATGTCGGGCATCAGGTACGCGTAGCCGCGCGAGGTGTAGACGCTGGGATTGGCGTAGCGCGTGGCGTTGGGCTGCGCGTAGACGTTGTAGTTCTGCGAGAGCCGCTCGTAGATGTACGTGAGCATCGGGTAGGTCTTGCCCTGCTCGTAGCCGGCGGGCAGCACGAGCACGGCCTGACGCCGCGCGTCGCTGTTGTCGCACTTGTACTCAATGAGCCGCGCCCCGGGCGTCCACGCGACCTCGGCCTGCTGCGGATTGGCGGTGGTGAGCCGGCGGACGTTGGTGATGCCGGCGTCGGCGGCCCAGAGGTCGGGGTAGGCGACGACGCTCTGGCGCGTGAAGAACCACACGTTTGCATCGCGAGCGCGCCGATAGTCCACCTTGGCGTCCTCGTCGGTGAGCACGCGCACGCCGCCGCGGGCCACGTCGACCTGCACGAGCCCCTCGCGCTTGCTGTACTCGCCGTAGGTTTCGACGAACATCGGCTGCGAGGGGTCGATGCCGCGGCGATCGCGGTTGTCCCAGTTGAGCCGGCCGAGGTAGCGGATATGCTCGCGACGCCCGTTGCCGGTGAGGTTGCGGGCCGCGGCGCCGGTGGCTGAGAGCTTCCAGATGTCCCAGTTGTCGCGCACGAGGATGCTGGCGTTGTCCCGCGTCCAGCCGAGCAGCGCGCCGCCCAAGGCCGGCTTCACCTGGTTGCGGTCGTCGTCCTCGTTCCAGAACGGATTGTCGATGCCGGCGGTGACGACGCGGGTCTGGCCGCTGGTGAAGTCGTAGACCTTCCAGTCACCCGTGTCGTAGTAGGCGTACTTGGAGTTGTCGGGCGAGAAGGCGTTGCTCGCGCCACCGAAGAAGCCACCGCCCCCGCTGCCGGGGACCTTCGCCTGGATGAGGCGGCGCTCGCCGGACTGCAGGTTGACGGCATAGAGATCGTGGAACTGGTAACCACGGATGCCGGCTTCGCGCTCGTAGGCGCGATTGTCGCTGGCGATGCCCCAGGTGTCGCGCGGCCCGCGCTGCAAGTTCCGCAGCGAGTCGTCGGTGAGGGGAACGAGTGCGCGTCGCGTGAACTGATAGGCGGCGACGTGCACGAAGTTGCGGTCGCTGTTCTCCTGCACCTGCTGGGCGGACTGGGTGCGGTCGTCCTTCCAGTGCCAGAGCACTAGCGAAGGCACGTCGGCGTCGGTCTGCGGCGCGGCGGCTTGGCGTCCACCGCTGCCAGCACCCGGCGCCGGACTGCTGCCGCCGCCACCGGCCGTGGCGCGCGGGCGCGGAGGACGCGGTGAACGCAGTCCGACGAAGATCGCCGAGCCGTTGCGCGCAAAGGCCATCGCGTAGTCGCCGCTGGGGACGTAACCGGCCGGAAGCCCGGTCGCCTTGGCGTCGATCACGTGCGGGGCGTCGTTCCCGGTGGCGCGAGGCCAGGCAAGCACGGTCACGACCTCATCCACGTTCTGGGCGCTGTCGGATTCCACCTTCAGCACAGCCAGTGCGGCCGACGAATCGCCCCAGGTGATGCGGCGGTAGGTGGCCTTCTCCGCGGCCAACGCGCGGGTCTCGCCCGTGCCGAGCCGGCGGAGTTGCAGCGAGTTGCCGAGCTGGTCCGGCGTGCCGATGGCGTAGGCCATCCACTGCGCAGCGTCGTCGAAGGCGAACTCGGTTACGTTGGCGATCGGCGTGGACGGCGACGTCGCCGGCGCGGCGAGGTTCACGAGTTGAAGCACCGTGCCACTGGGCGACGTGTTGGCGCTACCGCCGCCAGCCGCGCCGCCGCCGCTCGGGGCGGCGTGGTGGATGGCCAGCCAGCTTGAGGTGTCGCCGGCAAAGCGGAAGGCGCGGACGTTCTCGAACTCGCGCTTGCTCCCGTCTGCCAGGTTCACGATCGCGAGCGTGGGAGAGGCGTTGGCGCCGGCTGCAGCGCCTCCGCCCGCCGCCGCGCCAGGCCGGCCGCGCGAGCGCGACGCCTCGGCGCTCGGCCGCACATAGAACGCGACCCAGCGGTTGTTGCCGCTGATCGTCACGTTGGCGCCGGACGCGGGACCGCCGGACGGGGCGGAGCCAACCGGAAACCGCCACTCCTGCCCGTTGGCCGCGCTACCGCGGATGACCACCTCCGCGTCGCCCTCGTTCGGCGCGAGCTCGTAGGCCAGCCAGCGCCCATCGTTGGAGATCTGCGGCGCGCGGATGCCCTTCCAGCCGAGCAGGTCCTCCAGCGTGAGCTGGCGGCCAGCCGAGGCGGGCGGCGTCCAGCGGGAAACGGGCGCGGCGCTGGCAGCGCCGTAGGGCAGGGCCAACTGCGGGTTGCCAGACGGCCCGCGGTCAGCGGCGGGCGTGGCGGCTTGGGCGCCGAGTACGGACGTGGCGAGCGCCAGCAGGCCGACGCACAGCGCAGACGAAGCAAGAGTACGATTTCGCATAGTCGGGCTCGTGGAGGGGACGGCGATCAGGGGGCCAACGCCGCATCGATGCGGAGCAGGGCGTCTTCGAGATGAATGCGCGTGTTGCGGTCGCGTACGCCGCGGCTGAGTGCGCTGCGGAGCTCAGTGCGAAGCAGAGTGAGCTGTTCGCGGATGAGCGGACGGATGTCCGACTGGGCGATCTTGAGCTCGCCGTTGAGCGGCGGATCGTTGTTGCTGCCGACGCGCAGGTCGCCGGAGCGCGGCGGGCTCCAGCCCTCGTTGTCGGCCGTCTTGAGCAGCTGCGTGGCCTGCGCGAGGTACGCGCGCTGCAGGTTGCGGCGGTAGGTATCCACCGCGCGGCCGCCCGTGGCGTCGCGCCAGACGGCCGCCCGCGCGTCGTCGAGCATCTGCGCGGGCGTGTACGTCGCGTTGCCGAGGAAGGCCTCGTGCTCGATCATCCGCCCGATGCGGGCCGGGTTGAGCAAGCGCTGCACGGCGAGTTCCTGGTACGCGCGTATGCGCTCGACGGCACCGGCGTGCTCCAGCCTGCGGAGCACGTCGACGTTCAGCGCCCAGGTCGGCGTGGCCAGGACCTGCTCGTCGATGAAGCGCATCGCCTTGCGCTGGTACGCGGCGTCGATCGGCGTGTAGACGACGCCGGCCTCGCCGTAACGCTTGTGGTGCGTCCACGAGCCGCCCACCGCCGCTGCGGCGTGTTCGGCGTAGCGATTCCACTGCGTGAGCGCCTGCAGGTAGTGCGTCTCGATCTCGTAATAGTCATCGCCGGGCCGCAGCAGCCAGGGCATCAGGCTGTCGACCATCACCTTGAGGTTCTTCATCCCCAACGACGCAGCTTCGACGGGGTCGTCGGAGATGCCCTCGGTCATCCGGTAGGGATCCCACTCGACGTCCATCCCGAACTGCGCCGAGGCAAAGCGGAACCAAGGCTTGTCGGCGCGCTCGGTGATCCAGCGGTGCAGGACCGGCGTCTCCTCGTCGGCGCTCTTGGCCTCGATGATGGGACGATACCCCCAGTAGACAGCCCAGCGGTCCCAGATGCCGACGCGGCGTTCCGGCGGCACACCATCGCCCGGCTGCGCGGCGTAGTTGAAGCGTGTGCGGCCCACCGAGGAGCCGGAGTGGCCCATCCGCCGCACGAAGTCCGGATTGCGGATGGAATCGATGGGGAAGACGAAGTTGGCCCGTTGATTGTGCGGCAGGCCCACCGAGTGCGCCGTCTCGTGCGAGGTGACATAGCGGATCGCCTCGCCCATCAGGTCTTCAGGCAAGCGCGAGCTGCGGTAGCGCTGATCCGCCGCGGCAGTCGCGACCTGCGAGAGCAGCTGCCAGCGCATTCGCTCGGCGACGGCCTCGAACATATTCGTGTGGGCGCGCAGCACCTCACCTGAGCGTGGGTCCACGACATCGCCGCCAGAGTTGGCGGAGCGCACCGTGGTCGGCACGTAGCGCAGCACCGAGTAGCGCGCGTCGAGCAGCGAGAAGCTTGGATCCTCCGTAGGCGACGGCGCGCGACGGACCTGGATCGCATTCTTGAAGCCCGCATCCTCGAAGGCGGCATTCCATTCCAGGATGCCGGCTTCGATGTACGGGACCCACTCTTCCGGCGTCGCGGGATCGATGTACCAGACCCAGGGCTTGATCGGTTCCACCAGTTCACCGCGCAGGAATGCTGCAGTGTCCCTCGGCTCGAGGCGGTAGCGCACGGCATAGCGATCGGCGCGCACGCCTTGGAAGTCGCGCGAGTAGTCGGTGCGCTGGATGGAGATGAAGCCCACGCGTTCGTCCCAGAGCCGCGGCCGCATTGGCACGGCGGGCAGCAGGATCATCGAGTGGTTGACCTCGAACGACAGCGCGCCGCCGCGCGGATTGCTCGGCGCCTGGTTGGCGGCGTAGCTCTGCACGACGCGGACTTCGACGTTGGTCGGGAAGCTGCGCGCGAACTCCAGCCAGCCGCGGTCGCGCTCGAGGCGCTGGACGCCGAGCTGCGTGCGGGGCTGTCGCTGCAGCGTGAAGGCCGGGTGGTCGCCGAGGTAGAGGTCGGTGACGTTGATGACCGACGAATTCGTGCCGCGCGCGGCGATGGGGAAGGACTGCAGCACCGGCGCGAAGTTCTGGTCCTCGACGGCGATGTGGCGCGCCGTGCCCGGCTCGGCGGTGGTCTGGTGCGAGGCGGCGCGGAGGTAGATGCGATCGTCACGGCGCTCCCAGCGCACCACCATATTCGGCGCCATATTCGCGCCGACCTGCGAGAAGCCATCCTGCACCTGCGCGAATCGCGACATCACGATCATATCGCGGCCGAGCAGGGAGTCGGGGAGCTCGAAGAGCAGCGTGGCGCCGACACGGTGGACGCCGAAGAGGCCGGCCTCGGACTGGGCCGTCGCCGGGACGACGTCGCGGTAGGGGCGCTGCTGGGCGGAGAGACCGGGGGCCGCGAGTAGCGCGAGCGCGGCCAGCGTGAACGTGGAGCGCATCGGGAGAATCGCCTCGGCTGCTGATATCGTGAATGGGCCGGCACGCCCCTGCGGGCGCGCCGGCGGGGCGAGCGCGAGCTAGATCTTGGGCAAGGTGACGCCGACCTGCCCCTGGTACTTGCCCTTCTTGTCCTTGTAGCTCACGAGCGGCGGTTCGTCGCCCTCGAAGAACAGCACCTGGGCGATGCCTTCGTTGGAATAGATCTTGGCGGGCAACGGCGTCGTGTTGGAAATCTCCAGCGTCACGTAGCCTTCCCATTCCGGCTCGAAGGGCGTGACGTTGGTGATGATGCCGCAGCGCGCGTAGGTGCTCTTGCCAACCGTGATGGTCATCACGTTGCGCGGAATCCGGAAGTACTCCACGGAGCGTGCCAGGGCGAAGGAGTTCGGTGGCACGATGCAGACGTCGCCCTCGTACTCCACGAAGCTCTTCGGGTCGAAGTGCTTGGGGTCCACGATGCTGTTGAGCACGTTGGTGAAGATGCGGTACTCGGGGGCCACGCGCATATCGTAGCCGTAGGCCGAGACGCCGTACGAGACGACGCCGGCGCGCATCTGTGAGCTCTCGAAGGGCTCGATCATCCCGTTCTTGGCCTGCTCGATGATCCAGCGGTCGTTCTTGATGGACACGTACGGTTCTCGGTGAGGGTGGTCTGCCGCTGCCGACCGGAAATCTGCCCTCGGGAACCGCGGTCCGGAACCTGCTAGAACCTCCAGCGCACGCGTGCCTGCACCTGCCGCGCGTCCCAGCCGGGCTGCACGGAGACCTGCAACCGCGAGGTGGAGTTTCCCTGCACGCCGGAGATGCCCGAGACGAAGGCGGCCGCTGAGGTCGCGAGCGCCGCGCCGCGCCACGCGGCGGGTTCGGAGCCCGGGGCGGCGGCGGCGAGGCCCATCCCGACGAATCCGAGCACGATGTTCATCGCCGGGAGCGCCGCCGCCTTGCGGCCGAAGGGCGTGAAGCGCTGCAGGGCGAAGAGGCCAAGCGAGACGCCAGCGGTGGCCTTGAGGGCCGTCTCGTTGGTCAGCGGGTTGTCGTTCATCGGCTCGTAGATTCCCCCGCCGGGTCCCGGTTCCCATTCGTACGCCGGCTGAATGCCCGCCGCCTCGTCGAGCGTGATGCCGTACTCATCGAGCCACGCAGCGACTTCGGGATCGTCCGCGAGGTCGAGCACTCGCACGTGGTTGTCATCCGCCGCGATGCGGCGGACCAGCGCTTGGTGGCCCGTCTGCGCCATCAGGTGGCCCACGGCACAGTGGGCGTCGGTCACTGGATCGACGAAGTACGAGACGTACTCACCTGCGAAGTCGCGATTCTGCGGGTACTTGCCGGCGTCGCGGTAGGCCTCGAGCAGCGCGATGGCCGCGGCGCGATTCGCGCGCTGGCTCGCGGTCAGCGAGCTGAGCTCGCGCTGCGAGAGGGACCTCAGGGCGCCGTTCAGGTGTCTTACGACGTGTGCCTGCGCCGGCGAGAGATGCACTGCCGGTGAAGCAGTACCCGGTGAGACGGACGGTGGAGAGACGGACGGCCCGAAGAAGAGGCCAAGGACGAACGGAAGGAGCACCTGGGCAATCGTCACGGAGGCCTCGCTGAGATGATACGGAATTCTACTCGTCAGGCGCTGCCAACGTCACGCGCGAGCCCGCGAGCGGCCAGAGCTGGCCGGTCACATTTTTGTGACGCTGCTCGCATCACACGGTGCTCAAGGCTCTCAGTATTATTCCGGTCTATGAAAGTGCCACGCCTAGTTGCCCTCCTTGCGTTGAGTCTGTCGCCGGTCCTCAGGGTCGCGGGTCAGTCTGCCGCGCCTTCCGCGCCCAGTGCGCCGGTCGCCGCTGCCGCCGATGTTGCGTCAATCGACGCCATCATCGACGCACTCTACGCCTCCATCTCCGGCCCGGCCGGCCAGCCGCGCGACTGGGACCGCCTGCGCTCCTTGATGGCGCCAGCCGAGTTGCTGCGAGGCCGCCCGTGAGGCTGCGCCGCGCCGCCACCATCCTCGGGGCTGCCGTCCTCTGTGGCAGCTGCGTGCGCATCGCAGGCGATGCAGAGTTCTCGGTCGGTGTCATCGCGGGCGAGTTGCGCGGGGCCAACCTGGACGAGGCGTCGGGACTCGTGGCCTCGCAACGGCACCCCGGGCACTACTGGGTGCATAACGATTCCGGCAATGACCCCGAGCTCGTGCTCGTGGACTCCACGGGTGCGGCGCAGATGACATTGCGCATCGAGGGCGTGCGCAACCGCGACTGGGAAGACATCGCGCGGCTCGGCGACACCATCCTCGTCGCCGAGATCGGCGACAACCGCGCCGAGCACGACACCATCTTCGTGATTGCGCTGCGCGAGCCCGCGACGCGCGCGGACACCGCCGTGCGGCCGCTCGGGGTCTACCCGATGCGATTCCCGGACGGTGCGCGCGACGCCGAAACGCTGCTGGCGGACCCCCTCACCGGAGATTGGTTCATCATCTCCAAGCGCGAGGATCGGGTGCGGGTCTACCGCTACGCCGCGCCGCAGCGCGCGGGCGTGCTGCACACGCTGGAACGGATTCCCGGCGAGCTCGGAATGCGGATGGTCGTGGGCGGCGATGTCTCGCCCGACGGGTCGGAGCTGTTGGTGAAGACCTACGACGCGGTGTATCACTGGCGGCGTCACGGTCAGGAGTCCCTGAGGGTCACGCTGATGCGCCCGCCGCGCCGCCAGCCGTACACGCCAGAAAAGCAGGGTGAGGCGATCGGCTTCTGGCTGGACGGCGGCGGCTACGTCACCACGTCGGAAGCCGAGGCCGACCTGCCGCAACTGTTCATCCGTTACGCGAGACGCCCGCGTTGAGGCGCGCTACCCCGCGTCGCCGCAGCGCGCCGAGACTCCGACGGCCTCCGCGACGCCACGCCAACTGAATGCGGAGATCGTCGCGTCGAAGTGCGCGGCGAAGAACATCCCGGCCTCATATGGCCCGACCGCACGCTGCGTCAACGCGACGCCGTCGGTGGTGTTCGTCACGCGGCCGCGGAACGCCCCGACGGGCTGCAAGGTCTGACGATCGAAGAGCCAGAAGGTGTTCACCAGCGGCCCTTGGTCGGTCACGATCCAATAGCCGTCGCGCTGGCCGCAGGTCCACAGCGCGATGCCCTCGGCTTGCTGGGCCAGGAGGCCGCGGCCGAAGGTCCGCCCGGTGAAGCGGCCGTCGAGCGTGTACTCCTTCACCTCCGTCCGCCGCTCGTCCTCCTCGGCAATCATCACCCGGTCGTTGGCCGGGTCGAGGTGGATGCTCTCGGCGATCCTGATCGCGCCTGCGTCGGTGGTGTCACCGAACGTGTTGACGAGGGTGGCGGTAAGGGCACCCCCGCGCGTCGCAATGTCGTAGACGCGCACGCGTCGGTCGAGACGCGAGAGCGGCGGGACCTCGTCCTCGGGTTCCTCGTAGTTGTCTGTCACGTACACTCGGTAGACGCCCGCTCGCGGTGCATACGCGGCGAGACCGTAGGGCAACGTGAGGTCTGTGCCACCGAAGGAGCCGAGGCTGGCAAAGGACGGCAGCGCGAAGCCCTGCACGCGGTGATTGTCACGCTCGACGACCAGCAGCAGCGAATCGCCAAGCACGAGCACGCCGTTGGGACGCGCCAACTGCCCGCGGCCGGCGCCGGGTCCGCCGACGCGCCGGATGGGAGCGCCGGTGACCGCATCGTAGACGATGAGGACGTCGGTCGCCTTGGCGGACGCGATGATCCGGGGGCCATCGTCGGAGAACCAGATGGCGGGCCCATCCACGTTGTCGAGGGTGTCGATCGGCCCGACCCAGGCTTCAGCCACGATTGCGACGCTATCGCCGCCGACGCTGAGGGCGCGGGCGCTGCGCAGCGCCGTGGCGAGAATGTCCCGTGCCTCGTCGCCGTCCTCCCAGCCGTGGAGCTGCACTCGTGAGGCGGGTCCCTTGTACGCTTGAAAGAAGGCCTCGACGCGCGCGCGGAACAGCGCGGGGACGGAATCGAGCGTCGAGGCGACCGGCACGACGATGATCTTGTCGTCTTGCTGGCCCGCGTCCGTCATCCGAAGGACGCCGACGGGTCGCACGAGCACGCGGTCCCCGCTTTGGGCCGTGGAATCGCCGAACAGCAGGGCGTCGAGCGGGTCGGCGTCTCCGGCGAGGCTGCAGGGGAATGCGCCGTAAGCTGCCGGATAGGCCAGCGAATCCGGCAGGACGCGATCGACCTGCATCTGCCGCGTGACGGCGTCGAACTCGAGCTTCTCACGCCCGCCACGGGGAATCTCCACGAGCAGTATTGCTGTGGCGGGGGCATCCGCCGGCTGCTCCGCTAGACCGCAGAGCGAGGGCGGAAGCGCCGACGACCCTGCCGCCGGCGCACAGGCACCGGCGAACAGGGCCGCAACAGCCACACTCAGGATGGCTGTGCGCATCAGAAGTCGAACTTCACGCCCGTCTGCAGGCGGTAGCCGTAGAACTCGTCTTGCATCAGCCGTCCGCGCGCCCCCTGATAGAAGCGTAGGGGGCGGTTCGTCAGGTTGTTGGCTTCCAGGAAGAAGCGGGTGTTCGGCGCCACCATCCAGTTAGCGCTCAGGTCGACGTCGAGGCGGCGGTCGGCCCACCGGTCGTAGAAGGCCTCTTCATTGTAACCGCCCTCGCCGGCATCGAGCGACTCGCTCTGGTAGTTGAACGCGAGGCGCACCGAGCCCTTCGGCGGATCATAGGAGATGGAGAAGTTGCCGCTGTGCTGGGCGGTGCCCAGCAGGGGAAGCCCCGAGATGTCGCGGCCCGAGACGGTCAGCCCCTCGACCTTCGAATCGTTGAACGTGTAGTTGGCGTACAGGCCGATCCACTTCAGCGCGCCGGGTAGCATATCGAGCTGGCGCTGGACGGCCACTTCAAAGCCGAGCAGCGAGGCCGAGGCGCCGTTCTCGGGGCTTGAGATGCGCGAGAACGTGTTTCCCGTGACCGGATCGAGTGCGTTGAACTGCGTGAAGTTGAAGATGAAGTCGGTGATGTCCTTGTAGAACACACCGGCCGAGACGAGGCCGACGGACTCGAAGTAGCGCTCGGCCATCAGGTCGAGGTTCATCGACCGGGTCCGCTTGAGGTCCGGGTTGCCGGTGGCGAGTTCGTCGTCGTCGAGCGAGATCTCGCGGTACGGCACGAGGTCGAAGTAGTTCGGGCGCGCCAACGTGTTCGTCCACGCGGCTCGCACCACGGTGCGGGCATCCACGTCCCAGCGGAGGTGTACGCTCGGCAGGACGTCCGTGTAGGACTGGTCGCCGGAGGTGGGCGAGACGTCGTCCGTGTCGAGGTCGTACTCGAACCCACGGTAGTCGATTGAGGTGCCCTCATAGCGCGCACCGACGATGGCCGAGAGCCGGGGGGTGATCTGCTGCGTCAGCTGGACGTAACCGGCGGTAATCGCCTCGGTGGCGGAGAAGTTGCCGGCGGCGTACTCCGCCGGCTGGTCTTCAAATGTGAAGTTCGCCGGATTGTAGAGGTCAAGCGACGAGAGGAACTCCGGCGTGGAGAACACGCCGTAGCGGTACGCGCCGGTATAGTTCCGCGCGGTCGTGAAGTCGGCTGATCCGACGGCCGTCATATTGCCGAAGGCGGTCGACGGCACTGCGCGATCGAACGAATTGTTCCGGAGCTTCTCCTTGCCGCGGTAGCGGCCCCCAAGCTTCAGCGTCGAGTTGCCGCTGCGGAACGGCAGCGTCAGGTCAAGGCGGCCGTTGAGATCCTCGTCCTTCGTATAGCTGTCGAGGACCTCGATGCGACGGAAGGTGAAGGCCGAGGGAGCGAGCTGCGAGGGCGTGACCGGATTGAACTGCGGGTTCTGCTGGTCCGAGTAGTCCGAGGCGATGGCCACGCCGGAGCGCCGCCATTCGATGTAGCGCTCGTCAGGGCGTGTTTCGGACGCGCGGGCGATGGAGCTCGACCATTCCAGGGTGGCGAAGTCCCGCAACAGGTGAGAGCCCGAGAACTGGTGCGCCTGCGTCCGCTGATCCTCGAGACGCGCGTCGCGAAGGCGTCCGCCAGGCCCGCCGCCCTTGGTCTGCCGGCGGATTTCGGCCGTCTGCTCGCCGCCGGCGTCGGGCGCGCTGAGCACGTAGCGGGCGCGGAAGCGGTTCTCCCAGTCGTCGCGGCTGTTGTAGAG
Source organism: Gemmatimonadaceae bacterium (assembly GCA_019637355.1). Taxonomy (NCBI): domain Bacteria; kingdom Pseudomonadati; phylum Gemmatimonadota; class Gemmatimonadia; order Gemmatimonadales; family Gemmatimonadaceae; species Gemmatimonadaceae bacterium. The sequence goes on from JAHBVT010000001.1 coordinate 1,423,708, forward strand.
CACGCGGTACATCACGGAACTGGTGGGCGAGACGCGGTAGTCCAGGGACGTCCCGATGGACCGGCGCGTCCGGCGCACATCGTAGCGGCGCACGTCGAACTCGTTCATGTATTCGACACCGCCTGCGGTGCGGTCCCAGGTACCCTCCTTGTTGTCGGAGCCGAAGTTCTGGTCGTAGTACGATGCGCTCACGAGCACACCGAGCCGATCATCGAAGAAGCGGTTGCCGGCCACGACGGAGCCGAGGTACACCGGCTTGATGCGGATGACATTGTGGCCCGTGCCCACCTGCGTCGACAGGCGGAAGCCGGACGGTGCCGCCCGCGTCACGACGTTCACGGCGCCACCGATGGCGTCGGCGTCCATATCAGGGGTGAGTGTCTTGCTCACCTCGAGTGCCTGCACCATATCGGCCGGAATCAGGTCCAACTGCACCTCACGCACTTCGGCTTCGGCACTTGGCACGCGCTCGCCGTTGACCATCACGCTGTTAAACCTCGGCTCAGTGCCGCGGATGGAGCCGAAGCGAGCCTCACCTTGGTCGAGCGCCACCGTGACACCAGGGATGCGCTTGAGCGCATCCCCGATATTCGCGTCCGGGAAGCGACCGATCTGGTCGGCTGCGATGACGTTGGTGATGTTCGGGGCGTTGAGCTGCTGGGCAAGCGCCGCGGCCTGGCCGGTCCGCGTGTCGGTGACGACGACGGCGCCCAACGTGGTCGTCGCCGGCTGGATGCGCAACGTGAGCGTGGCGCGGCCACCGTCGGCAATCGTCACCTGCTCGGTGACCGGCGCATAGCCGAGGTAGCGCACCGAGACCGCGTGCTCGCCGGCGGGGAGGCCGATGAACTGGAAGCGCCCCGTCCGGTCCGTCAGCGTGGTACGCGAGATCGCATCGATGCGCACTGAGGCCCCAGTCACGGTGAGGCCGTTCGAGGCATCGATCACCGTGCCGGTGAGGATTCCCTGGGCGAAGGCGGGGGTGGCGGCCAGGCCGGCGGCCACGGCAAGCGTGGCGGCGAGGCCACGCAGGCGTCGGGTGACAAACATTGCACGGGTGGGATTGAAGGGTTCTGTTCCAACGCGAACCCGAGCAGCCTCACCCGCGTCTGTCACTTCGCGCGGCAGGAGCCGTCACGCCGGCGTAACGTCGCGGTGTCGAATCGACGTGTGGCGTGACCTGCTCCTGCCGCGTTTCCGCAATCGATCCTCGCCCCGCACCAGGAAGTCCCCGGTAGGCGGCATTGGAATGTCGCGGTACTAGCGCCGTCCGCCGTAGTTGAGCACAAGTCCGATCGAGAACACGGGTTCATCGAAGGCCGCGTTGATCGGGAACGCGACGGCGGGCCGAATGGCCAGCGCATCGCTCAGCACGATGCCGACGGCCGCGCCCGCGAGGATGTAGGTGTCCTGATCGTCGGTCGGCGCCAGACCACCGGTCACGCGGAACACGTCGCGCAGCACGGTCGCGGACACGGACGGCACCAGCGCCACGCGATTGCTGCGCATCAGCTCGCCGCCGATGGCGAGGCCGAGGCCGTAGCTCTGGGTGTGAAGGTCGCCACCGGTGCCGTTGTAGTCCTTGGTGGTGAGCCCGTAGCTGGCGCTCAGGAGGGGGCAGGCCTGCACGCGCCCGCTCGCGCTCACCGGCACCTGCGAGCCAAGGCGGCCGCCGAGCCGGACGTTGGCGTCGCTGCCGTCAAAGGCGTATGAACTGATCCCCAGGCCGCCGAAATACGAGTTGGACCCGCTGGTAAAGCCCGCGCCTAGCTCCTCGAAGTCGCTAGAGAACATGAACGAGCCCGCCAGCTGCAGGTGGTTGGTCGCGAAGCTGGGCGAGCCGAGGCAAGCCTGCGCGGCGGCAAGTGCCGGCATCGCAACCAGCGCGAGAAGAGCAGGGACAAGAACGCGGATCGAAGAGGACATCGTGGCCTCGAAGTAGGTGTGAGTCGGTGCTGGCGGTGCTACACGGAGTGCTTCGCAAAGGTTCACGCGACGCCCTAGGGCAATTCAATCGCGACGAGTGCATTCGGGATTGCACTTCCAAGTGCAATCATCGCTTGCGGTTGCAGTTGCGAGCGGCACAACGCGCCGATAGCTTCCCACCCGAAAGTATTAGGCTCGTGAAATAATTCACGAATAGCGCCCGACTCCCATCCCCCCGTATGGAACGGACGTACCTTCCAGTCCTGCTCTTGCTCGGATTCGTCGCCGCCAACGCGGTGCTGATCCTGGGCATTTCGCACTACCTGACCCGCCATCGGCCGACGCCGGTGAAGCAGGAGCCGTACGAGTCGGGTATGCCGGTGCTCGGCGACGCCCGCGAGCGCTTCTCGGTGAAGTTCTATATGGTCGCGATGCTGTTCATCGTCTTCGACGTGGAGACGGTGCTGCTCGTGCCCTGGGCGGCCTACTACCAGCAACTCTCCTGCAAGGTGCCGCTGGCGAACGGCGTCTGCGCGCCTGAGCAGGTGACCTTCTATGGCCTCGGCGTGATGCTGGTCTTCCTGACCGTGCTGGTCGCCGGGTTCATCTATGAATGGAAGAAGGGAGCGATGCAATGGGATTGACGACGCGTCCTGACCCGTCCACGGCCGTCTCGTGGAATCCGCAGGCCCAGGAAGGGTGGATCACCACGCGCCTGGACTTCCTCGTGAACTGGGGCCGGGCCAACTCACTGTGGCCGATGCCCTTCGGGACGGCCTGCTGCGCGATCGAGTTTATGGCCACGGCGGCCTCGCACTTCGACCTCGCGCGCTTCGGGATGGAGCGGATGAGCTTCTCGCCCCGCCAGAGCGACGTGCTGATCTGCGCTGGGCGCGTGCCGTTCAAGCTGGCGCCGGTCATCCGCCGCATCTATCAACAGATGCACCAGCCCAAGTGGGTGATCTCGATGGGCGCCTGCGCCTCCTCGGGCGGAATGTTCGACTCCTACGCCGTGGTGCAGGGCATCGACACGATCATCCCGGTGGACGTGTACGTGCCGGGCTGCCCGCCGCGTCCGGAAGGCCTGATCTACGGCATTATGATGCTGCAGAAGAAGGTGATGCAGGAGCGGATGAGCAACGCGGCGCTGCGCGACGAGCTGATCGTCGACCCTACCTCGCAGCTGTACATCCCGCCCGACCGCATCGACGAGCTGTCCGAGCCCTTCGGCAACTCGGTGCACCAGACCCGGTCGGCGCCGTGAGCAAGCACTCCGCCCCCACGTTCTCCATCGTGCACCCCGGCACGCCCGGGGACCAGCCGACGACGCCGACGAACATCCCGCACCGCGGCGGCGCGATGAACCCCAGCGTGGACGCGCTGCGCGCCCGTTTCGGCACGGCCATCGGCCGCGCCGAGGTCGTCTGGGGCGACACCACCGTGTATGTGGAGCGCAGCAAGGTCGGCGAGGTCGCCGCGTGGCTGCAGGGCGATCCCGACCAGAGCTACGAGATGCTGGTGGACGTGACCGCCGTCGAGTACCGCGATGCGGTGCGCCCGATCGAGGTTGTCTGGCACCTGCGCTCGCTGAAGTTCCGCCGCTTCCTGCGCCTCAAGGCCGAGCTCCCCAAGGACGGCAAGACGCCGTTGGCCGTGCCGAGCGTGTGGCCGGTGTGGAAGGGCGCCGATTGGTTGGAGCGCGAGTGCTACGACATGTTCGGCATCCGCTTCGAGGGTCATCCGGACCTGCGCCGCATCCTGATGTGGGAGCAGTACAAGGAAGGCTATCCGCTGCGGAAGGACTTCCCGATGCGCGGGCGCTTCTCGCGCTCCGAGCAGCTGAAGCAGGCGCTGGCGGCGAATCCCGAAGCGCGCTACTCGATGGAAGAGCTCTCGATCGCCGATGCCTTCGAAGACCTGCCGCGTGATATGCGCCAGCGACTCGGCGGCGGCGAGAAGACTGGGGAATAGACGCCAATGGCCACGATGACCGATAAGCGCACCATCGAGGTAGCGCTCTCCACCACGGGGCTGGGTCCCGACGGCAAGCCGCAGCGCATCCCGCTGGGCGCCGAGGGCCTGATGACCCCGCACGCCGCCGTCGAACCGGAGTTCGAAGGCGAGCATATGCTCATCAACATCGGGCCGCAGCACCCGGCGACGCACGGGGTGCTGCGCCTGGTGCTCGAGCTCGACGGCGAGACCGTCGTCCGCTGCATCCCGCACGTCGGGTACCTGCACTGCGGCTTCGAGAAGATCGGGGAGTACCGCCAGTACAACCAGATCATCCCGTGGACCGACCGCGAGGACTACCTCAACTCGATGGGCAACAACGTCGCGTTCGCCTTGGGCGCGGAGCGGCTGTTCGGCATCGAGATCACCGAGCGCTGCCGTGTGCTGCGCGTGATCGCGATGGAGCTGTCGCGCATCATCTCGCACCTAGTGTGGCTGGGCACGACCTGCATCGACATCGGCGCGTTCACGCCGTTCCTGTGGAGCTTCCAGGAGCGCGAGAACGTCTACAACCTGCTCGAGCGCTGGACCGGTGCGCGCCTGACGACCAGCGGCGCGCGCGTGGGCGGGATGATCGCCGACGTGCCGGAGGGCTGGACGGACCAGTTGCGGCACTTCATCGACACCTTCCCCAAGACGCTCGACCAGGTCGAGCGGATGCTGAACAAGAACGCCATCTGGGTGGGCCGCACGGTGGGCCTGGGCGTGATGACGCCGCAGGAGGCGCTGAACTACGGCCTGACGGGGCCGATGCTGCGCGCCAGCGGCGTGGCCTACGACGTGCGCAAGGACTTCCCGTACCTCGGCTACGAGACCTACGATTTCGACGTGCCGGTGGGCACCAACGGCGACGTGTACGACCGCTTCCTCGTGCGGCAGGAAGAGCTGCGGCAGTCGCTGCGCATCCTCGACCAGGCGCTCAAGCGCCTGCCGGACGGCCCGGTGGACGTGGATGACCCGCGCGTCATCCTGCCGCCGAAGTCCAAGGCGACGAGCCAGATGGAATCGATGATCCATCACTTCAAGCTGGTGATGGAAGGCCCGCGGCCGCCGATCGGCGAGGTGTATATGCCGATCGAGAGCCCCAAGGGCGAGAAGGGCTACTACTTCGTGTCCGACGGCACGGCCAAGCCGGTGCGCTGGCGCATCCGCCCGCCCAGCTACGTGAACCTGTCGGCGATCCCGAAGATGGTCGAGGGCCACCTGCTCTCCGACGTCATCGCGATCAACGCTTCGATCGACATCGTGATGGGAGAGATTGACCGGTGAGCCACGGACCTTCGGCGCCCAGCGCCGCCCCCCACGGGCATCACGCGCACGAACCGTACGTGCCGGTCTTCACGCCGGGCTCGGCGCGCAAGAAGGAGCTCGACGACCTGATGACGCGCTATCCGGACAAGCGGGCCTGCCTGCTGCCGGGCCTCTGGATGATCCAGCAGGAGCGCGGCTGGATCAGCGAAGACGCGATGCGCGAGATCGGCGAGCAGCTCGGCTGCACCGCCGCGTACGTGAAGGGCGTCGTGACGTTCTACACGATGTACCACCAGCATCCGGTGGGGCAGCACTTCATCCAGGTCTGCACCACGTCGCCCTGCCTCTGCGCCGGCGCCGACAAGGTCGTGGAGGCCTTCCTCGAGCACACCGGCTGCAAGGAGCTCGGCCTCACGAGCCCCGACGGCAAGTACACGGTCATCGAGGTCGAGTGCCTCGGCGCCTGCGGCTTCGCCACGCCGGTGCAGATCAACGAGGATTACGTCGAAAACGTGACGCCCGAGAAGGTTCCGGAGATTCTCGGAGGCCTGAAGTGATGCAGTCCGCATCCGTCATCCGTCATCCGTCCACGCTCGGGTCGCGCTAATGGGTTACCCGCACAAGAGCCATCCCAGAGAGACTCCGGTCCTCTCCAAGCATTTCGGCAACCCCGAGGCCCGCAAGCTCGAGACCTGGAAGTCGTTCGGCGGCTACAAGGCGCTGCAGCAGGCCTTGGGGATGGATCCGGTCGCCATCCAGAACGTCGTGAAGGATTCCGGCCTGCGCGGTCGCGGTGGCGCCGGATTCCCGACCGGGCTCAAGTGGTCGTTTATGAAGCTCGGCGACGGCAAGCCGCATTATCTGGCCTGCAACGCCGACGAATCCGAGCCGGGCACGTTCAAGGACCGTGAGATTATGCGGTGGACGCCGCACGCGCTGATCGAGGGCTGCGCCATCGGCGCCTACGCCATCGGCGCCGAGACGGCCTACATCTACGTGCGCGGCGAGTTCACCGAACCCATCAAGCGGCTCGAGGATGCGCTCGCCGAGGCGCGGGCCGCCGGCATCATCGGCAAGAACGCGATGGGCAGCGGTAAGACGATCGACGTCTGGGTGCATCGCGGCGCCGGCGCGTACATCTGCGGCGAAGAGACCGCCCTGATGAACTCGCTCGAAGGCAAGCGCGGCAATCCGCGCATCAAGCCGCCGTTCCCGGCGGTGAGCGGCCTGTTCGGGATGCCGACGACGATCAACAACGTCGAGACGCTGGCCGCGGTGCCGCACATCCTCAACAACGGCGCCGAGTGGTACAAGGCGATGTGCCTGTCGTCGCCCAAGAGCACCGGCAGCAAGCTGTTCTCCGTCTGCGGCAATGTCAGCAAGCCGGGCAACTACGAAGTCGTGATGGGATTCCCGTTCAAGGAGTTCCTGTACGACCTCTGCGGCGGCCCCCTGCCGGGACGCAAGTTCAAGGCGATCATCCCCGGCGGTTCGTCGGTGCCGGTGATCAACCTCGAGGAAGCCGAGTCGGTGAAGATGGACTACGAGGGCTTCCTCGAAGTCGGCACGATGCTGGGTTCCGGCGGCGTGATCATCTTCGACGACGCGCAGTCGATGCCGCTGCAGCTGGCCCGCCTCTCGCGCTTCTACGCGCACGAGAGCTGCGCCCAATGCACGCAGTGCCGCGAAGGCACCGCGTGGATGACCAAGATCCTCGAGCGCATCGTGGCCGGCAACGGCACCTTCGAGGATCTCGACACGATCTTCGACCTGGCCGAGAATATGACCGGCAAGACGATCTGCGTGCTGTCGGATTCCTGCGCGGCTCCCGTGACCAGCGGCATCAATCGCTTCCGCGGCGAGTTCGAGGCGCTGATCAAGGGCAAGCGCTCGTCCACCGTCGCGGTGGGGGCGGGCCGATGAGCCAGACGGTGAACCTGACGATCGAGGGGCGCCAGATCAGCGTCCCGGCCGGCACGAGCATTCTCGAAGCGGCCAAGGCCGCCGGCGTGCTCGTCCCGCATTACTGCTACCACCCGGGTCTGCCGGTGGCCGGCGTCTGCCGGATGTGCCTCGTCGAAGTGGAGAAGATGCCGAAGCTGGCACCCTCCTGCGCGACGGCGGTGGCGGAAGGGCAGGTGGTGCACGTGTACTCCGAGAAGGCGCTCGAGGCGCGCAAGGGCGTGCTCGAGCTGCTGCTCATCAACCATCCGCTCGACTGCCCGATCTGCGACCAGGCCGGGGAGTGCGAGCTGCAGGACTACACCTTCCAGGAAGGCCGCGCCGACTCGCGATACCACGAGCCGAAGCGCTTCAACCCGGTCGAGGACTTCGGCGGCGACGTCCTGTACGTCACCAACCGCTGCATCCTCTGCACGCGCTGCGTCCGCTTTATGGAGGACGTGCACCAGGAGCCGGTGCTCAACGTCTCCGAGCGCGGGGACCGCGCCGTCATCGGCAAGGCGACGGACGCCGACCTCACGCAGCCCTGGGCAGCGAACGTGATCGACCTCTGCCCGGTCGGTGCACTGGTCTCAAAGGACTTCCTCAACAAGGCACGGGCCTGGGAGCTGGACCGCACGGCCTCCGTCTGCACGGGCTGCTCGCAGGGCTGCAACAGCATCCTCGAGACCCGCGACAACGTCGTCGTCCGGATGAAGCCGCGCTCCAACGAGGCGGTGAACCACTTCTACCTCTGCGACGAAGGTCGCCTCGGCTACCGCGGGTTCAACCGCGCAGACCGCATTGAGGCGCCGAAGATCAAGCTGCACGACGTGCTCTCGCCGGTGGACTGGGAGATCGCCTACGCCGAGGCCGTCAAGGCGCTCAGCGGCAAGCGCGCGTACGTCGTCGCCAGCCCGACGCTGAGCAACGAGGCGCTGTTCCTCCTGAAGCAGCTCGTCAAGAAGACGGGCGGGCAGGGCGTGTTCCGTTGCGCCACCGGCCCCGAGGCGCCGCTGCCGGGCGTGAGCGACCTCTCGCTGCGCGCTGACCGCGCGCCCAACGTGCAGGGCGCCGAGCTGCTCGGCTTCGTCCGTCAGGACGCAGACGTGCTCGCGGGCCTCAAGGACGGTGACGTGCTCGTGCTGGCCGGTGAGGAGCTCGAGGGCGTGGACGCGGCGAAGGCCGCCAAGGCCAGCGCCATCGTCGTGATCGGCACGGCGCTGCCGCTGCACATCCCGACGCCGTCGGTGGTGCTGCCGATCGCCAACGCGGCCGAGGAAGAAGGCACCTTCACCAACCTGCGCGGCCGCGTGCAGCGCTTCCTGCAGGCCAAGGCCGCACCGGGCCTCGCCCGGCCGAGCTGGTTCGCCCTGGCCGACCTCAACAACGCGATCGGCGTGACCAACGAACACCTGCTGCCGGGCAGCGTCTTTGCGGCGCTGGCGGCGGCCGAGCCGGCCTACGCCGGCCTGAGCTACGAGACGCTGGGCCTGATGGGAGCGCCGGTGGCCGGCGCCACGACAGGGGCGGCCTGATGGACCAGAGTCAGCTCCCCCTGGGCTTCTGGCCCTTCGTCGTCTTCACCATCCTGAAGATGCTCGGCATCTTCACGCTCTATATGGTCGGCGTGGCGTACACGACGCTGGCCGAGCGCAAGATCTCGGCGTGGATCCAGGACCGTCACGGTCCCAACCGCGTCGGGCCCTGGGGCCTGTTCCAGGTGCTGGCCGACGGCGTGAAGAACATTATGAAGGAAGAGACGATGCCGGGCGGCGTGAACAAGCCGATCTTCATCCTGGCACCAGCCATCGCCTTCGTGCCCGCGCTGATCGCGTGGGCGGTGATTCCCTTCGGCGCGCCGATCCCGACGCCCTGGGGCGCCGTGGACCAGGTAGTGGCGGACCTGCCGATCGGCTTCCTGTTCACGCTCGGCATCGCCTCGCTCGGCGTGTATGGCATCGTGCTCGCCGGCTGGGCCTCCAACAACAAGTACGCGCTGCTCGGCGGCCTCCGCGCCTCGGCGCAGATGGTGAGCTACGAGATCACGATGGGGATGGCCGTGATCTGCGTGCTGCTGGTCAGCGGCAACGTCTCGCTCAATGCCATCGTCGCGCAGCAGCAGGGAATGGGCTGGAACGTGATGGTGCTGACGGTGGCGGGCTTCCTCTTCCTCGTGTCGGCGTTCGCGGAGACCAACCGCGTGCCCTTCGATATGCCCGAGGCGGAGTCGGAACTCATCGCCGGCTACCACAGCGAATACAGCGCGATGAAGTTCTCGATGTTCCCGATCTCCGAGTACGCCAATATGGTCACGACCAGCGCGATGCTCGTGACGCTGTTCTTCGGCGGCTGGGACATCCCGTTCACGGATTGGGATTCGACCGGCCCGTACACCGTGGCCAAGGGCGTGGCCACGTTCGCGATGTTCGCCGCGAAGGTGATCTTCTTCGTCTTCTTCTACATCTGGATCCGCTGGACGCTGCCGCGCTTCCGCTACGACCAGCTGATGTCGCTGGGCTGGAAGGTGATGCTGCCGATCGCGCTGGTGTACCTGACTGTGATCTCGGCGGCGATGCTGGCGCTGGACAAGGCCGGCCTCGGCCGCGGCGCGACCTTCGGCTACGCGATGGGCGCGCTCAACCTCGTCTGCGTCGTGGTGCTGTTCCTGGTGCTCGACCGCGGACGCCTGGTGAGCCCGGCCAGCGCCCGCCTGAGCCCTGACGATGTGGCCCGCCTGCGCCGCCGCGCCCCCGCGCGCGCGACGCTGACCCCTGAGGAGATCCGCTGAGATGGCCATCAACGTGAAGGTGATGGAGCGTCCCGTGAGCGAGGTGAGCTATGTGCGCGCCACGCTCTCCGGCCTCGGCCTGACGCTCAAGCACCTCGTCAATCCGCATAAGGTGACGGTGCAGTATCCCGACCAGCGCTGGGACATCTCCCCGCGCTGGCGCGGCACGCACCGGATGCTCACGACCGAGGACGGCAAGGCCAAGTGCGTGGCCTGCGGCCTCTGCCCGACCGTCTGCCCGTCCAATTGCATCAAGCTCGTGCCCGGCGAGGACGAGGCGGGGAACCGCTACCCGCTGGTGTTCGAGATTGACGAGTTCCGCTGCATCTTCTGCGGCTACTGCCAGGAGGTCTGCCCGGAAGAGGCGATCCATATGGGCCGCCACTACGAGAACGCCGAGTACTCGCGCGACGGCTTCGTCTACGACCTCGAGCGCCTGACCGCGCAGACGCATCCGGTCAGCGAGCTCTGGGACCCCGCCGACCCGCGGGGGGAGTGACGGATGAACAACGAGTTCCTCCCGCTCTTCTACACGTTCCACTTCTACCTCTTCGGGCTGATCGCGCTGGTCTCGGCGATTCTGTTCGTGACCCGCAAGAGCCCGGTGGCGGCGGCGCTGTGGCTGGTGAACGTGATGTTCTGCCTGGCCGCGCTCTACGTGATGCTCGACGCACAGTTCATCGGCGCCATCCAAGTGCTGGTGTACGCCGGCGCGATTATGGTCGTGTTCCTGTTCGTGGTGATGCTCCTGAACCTCGGCAAGCCCGAGGACGTCAGCGACATCCGCGGGCAGTTGCCGCGCGTGACGGCTGGCTTTGTGGGCCTGGCGCTCCTCGCCGAGGTGATGGTCCTGGCGCGTGGTCGCTTCATTCCGACGCTGACGCTGCCGGTGCCGCCGAGCGTGGACACGGTGGAGAAGCCGGGCGGTATCATCGGCCCGATTGCGGACGTGCTCCTCAAGGAGCAGGTCCTGGCCTTCCAACTCTCGGCGGTGCTGCTGCTTGTGGCCATCGTCGGCGCGGTCGTGATCGGCCGCAAGCGGAGCTGACCGATGGTCGCTGAATCCCTCGCGCTGTCGGCCGCGCTCTTCACGATCGGCGTCATCGGCGTGCTCACGCGCCGCAACGCCATCATCCTGTTTATGTGCGTCGAGCTGATGCTCAACGCCGTGAATCTCTCGCTGGTCGCGCTGAGCACGCTGTACGGCGCCGCCGGCCAGGTGTTCGTGCTCTTCGTCATCACCGTGGCGGCCGCCGAGGCGGCCGTGGGGCTCGCGATCGTCATCGCGATCTTCCGGCATCGCCAGTCGGTGCACCTCGATGACATCAACCTGCTGAAGGGCTGATGATCCAGACCCCTCCCCCCGAGATGGGCCATCCGCTGGCGGACACCGTCGCGCGCTTCGCCTGGCTGCTGCCGGCGCTGCCGCTGCTCGGCTTCGCGCTCAATGGGCTGCTGTCGCTGCGGCACGCGGCGAAGGTCGGCCCGGCGGACCCCACCGCCGCCTCCGAGCACGCGCACGGTGACGCGCACGGTGCCCACGGCCACGACGACGCCCACGGACACGGCGACGACCACCACGCCGCCCGCCACCCGGCGGCCGCGCTGGTGTCGCTCATCGGCCCCGGCGTGCTCATCGCCTCCTTCGGCGTGGCGCTGGCGATCTTCGTCGCGATGCGGGCCGCGCACATCGAGGCGCCCTTCGTCCTGACGCTGTTCCAGTGGATGCCCACGGGCAACCTGAGCGTCGACGTGGCGCTGCAGCTGGACCAGCTCTCGATGGTGATGGTGCTCATCATCACCGGCATCGGCTCGCTGATCCATCTGTTCTCGGTCGGCTATATGCAGGACGACCCGGGGTACCCGAGATACTTCGCGTACCTCAACCTGTTCGTCTTCTTTATGCTGCTCCTGGTGCTCGGCGCCAACTACCCCCTGATGTTCGTGGGCTGGGAAGGCGTGGGGCTCTGCTCGTATCTGCTCATCGGGTTCTGGTACCAGGAGAAGGCCAACGCCGACGCCGGCAAGAAGGCCTTCATCGTCAACCGCATCGGCGACTTCGGGATGCTGGTGGCGATGTTCCTGATGTTCGCCAACTTCGGCACGCTGTCGTTCGCCGGGATGGAAGGCGCGCTGGCCGGCGTGGAGCTGGGCGCGCTGGTGCCGACGGCGATCGCGCTGTTCCTGTTCCTCGGCGCGGCCGGCAAGTCGGCGCAGGTGCCGCTGTATGTGTGGCTGCCGGACGCGATGGCCGGCCCGACGCCGGTCTCGGCGCTGATCCACGCCGCCACGATGGTGACGGCCGGCGTGTACCTCGTGGCGCGCTCGGCCACGCTGTTCGCGCTGGCGCCGACGGCGCAGCTGACCGTGGCGCTGGTGGGCGCGCTCACCGCGGTGTTCGCGGCGACCATCGGCCTCAAGCAGTGGGACATCAAGAAGGTGCTCGCGTACTCCACCGTCTCCCAGCTCGGCTATATGTTCGTCGGCGTGGGCGTGGGCGCGTACACCGCAGGCGTCTTCCACCTGATGACGCACGCGTTCTTCAAGGCGCTGCTGTTCCTCGGCTCGGGCTCGGTGATCTACGCGATGCACAAGGCGTATCACGCGACGCACAACCACGAGGACGCGCAGGATATGCGCAATATGGGCGGCCTCAAGGCCCATATGCCGGTGACGTTCTACCTGATGTGGATCGCCACGCTGGCCATCGCCGGCATCCCGCTCTTCTCGGGCTTCTTCTCCAAGGACGAGATCCTCGCGGCCGTGTTCGCGCGGACGCACGACTCGACCATCGCCGCCGGTTCGTTGCTGGGCGTGCCCGGCAACGTCGTGCTCTACGTGGTGTACGCGCTGGGCCTCGCGGCGGCGCTGATGACCGCGATCTATATGACGCGGATGATGCTGTACACCTTCCACGGGCCCAACCGCACCGGCGAGAAGGAGCGTCCGCACCTCGCGGAGGCGCCGTGGATCATGACCGGGCCCTTGGTCGTACTCGGCGTGCTCTCGCTGGTGGGCGGCTGGTTCAACCTGCCGCTGATCACCGGCGGCGCGCTCGGCCCGGTGGAGCTGCTGCACCACTGGCTGGAGCCGGTGATCGGCAACGCCACGCTGGCCGTGACGTATGGCGAGGCCCCGCATCTCTCGCACAGCACGGAGTACGTGCTCATCGGGACGGCGGTCGCGATCGCCGTGGCCGGCATCGCCTTCGCGTTCGCGAAGCTCAAGCCCGAGGCACTGGTGCCGGCCAAGCAGGCGCCGGCAGAGCAGGGCATCGGCAAGACACTCTACAACAAGTGGTACGTGGACGAGGCCTACGACAAGGTCATCGTCCAGCCCACCGTCGGGGTCTCGCGCACGGTCCTCTGGAAGGGGATCGACACGGGCCTCATCGACGGGCTTCTCGTGAACGGCAGCGCCCTCCTGATGAAGGCCTTCGGATGGATGGGCTCCCAGCTGCAGACCGGGCGCGTGGGGACCTACGCCTGGGTCATCGTCCTCGGCGCGGTGATGGTGCTCGGCGCCTTCACCTTCCTCTGATCCACCCGTGACCTCGTTCCTCGATTCCATCGGATACAACGGCTGGATCCTGCCGGCGCTGCTCGGGCTGCCGCTGGCAGGCGCGGCCGTGCTGTTCGCCCGGGCCGGACGCCAGGGCGATGCCGCAGCCGTGATGGCCTCCGACCGGCAGTTGGCGCTGGGCATCTTCCTGCTCGAAGCGCTGCTCTCCCTCGGCCTGTGGTGGTCCGTCGACACCACGCTGGCCGGCTGGCACGCGGTGGTGGACTTGGCGTGGATCCCGGCCTGGGGCGTGCGCTTCACGGTCGGCGTGGACGGCATCGCGTTGATGCTGGTGCTGCTGACGACGCTGCTGATGCCGCTCGCCGTGCTCGGCGGCTGGACCAGCATCCGCGAGAAGACCGGCTGGTACTACGGCCTGCTGCTGGTGCTCACGACCGGGATGCTCGGCGTGTTTATGGCGCTGGACCTGGTGCTGTTCTACGTGATGTGGGAAGTGATGCTCGTACCGATGTACCTGATCATCGGCGTGTGGGGCGGCCAGCGGCGCCTCTATGCGAGCCTCAAGTTCTTCCTCTACACGATGGTCGGCTCGCTGCTGATGCTGGTGGCCGTGGTCTGGCTGGGCCTGCAGGCGGGCGTGGACGGCGTGCCGAACTTCTCGTACGACGCCATCCTCTCGCTGTCGAAGGGCAGCTGGTGGAGCGGCTCGATCTGGCTGTTCGGCGCCTTTGCGCTGGCCTTCGCGGTGAAGGTGCCGATGTGGCCCTTCCATACGTGGTTGCCCGACGCCCACGTCGAGGCGCCCACCGCCGGCTCGGTGATCCTGGCGGCGATTATGCTCAAGATGGGCACCTTCGGCTTCGTGCGCTTCGCGCTGCCGCTGTTCCCGGCCGCAGCAATGCACCCGACCGTGCGCGGCGTGATGCTCGCGCTCGCGGTGATCGGCATCGTATACGGCGCGCTGGTGGCGTTGGTGCAACCGGACTTCAAGAAGCTGGTCGCGTACTCCTCCGTCAGCCACCTGGGCTTCGTGATGCTCGGCATCTTCGCCGGGACGGTGGAGAGCGTGCAGGGCGCCTTGGTGGTGACCATCGCGCACGGCATCTCGACCGGCGCGCTGTTCCTGCTCATCGGGATGATCTACGAGCGGCGCCACACGCGCCTGGTGGACGACTTCGGCGGCATCGCCAAGGTGATGCCGATGTTCGCGGTGTTCCTGACCATCGTCGCGCTCTCGAGCATCGGCGTGCCCGGGACCAACGGCTTCGTGGGCGAGTTCCTGGTGCTGATCGGCTCGTACAAGACGATGCCCTTCCACGCCGTCATCGCCGCCACCAGCGTCATCTTCGCGGCGGCCTACCTGCTCTGGGCCGTGCAGCGCATCATCTACAATCCGCTGGTCAAGCCGGCCAACCAGGCCCTCGCCGGAATGGACCTGAACCGGCGTGAGATCGGCCTGCTGGTACCCCTCGTGATCGGCATCCTCTGGATCGGCGTGTATCCCAAGCCCCTGCTGCAGAAGACCGAGACGGCGGCCACGGCGCTGGTCCGGATGCTTGACGCCGTCCCCGTGCGCTCGATGCTGGGGGCGGGCCGATGACCTTCGATCTCGCGCTGCCGCTGCAGCTCGCCTCGGCGCTGCTGCCGGACATCGTCCTGATGGTCGGGGCGATGGTCCTGATGCTGTACGCCGCGTGGCGGCCGGACTCCGTGGCGCACCAGCGCTCGGTCGGCGTCGCCGCGATGAGCCTGCTCGTCGCCACCATCGCGGCCGTCGTCTATATGGCGGCGCGCGGCGACGCGTCCGGCGCCGGCATCATCGCCACCGACGGCCTGCGCTGGACCATCGACCTCGTCGTGCTCGTCGCCGCGCTGGGGACGGTGGCCCTGGCCATCGAGTACAACGACAAGCACGGCATCCCGCACGGCGAGATGCACGTGCTCGTCTGCTTCGCGACGGCCGGGATGATGATCCTCGCCGCCGGCCGCGACCTGATGGTGATCTTCCTCGGCATCGAGATTATGTCGGTGGCCGTGTACGTGCTGGCCGGAATGAACCGCCGCAGCGCCAAGGCGGCCGAGTCGTCGCTCAAGTACTTCCTGCTCGGCGCCTTCGCGACCGGCTTCCTGCTCTACGGAATGGCGCTGGTGTACGGCGCCACTGGAGAGACGCAGCTTACCGCCATCGCCGACCGCGTGCTCGGCTACGCCCTCGGTGACCATCCGATGTTGGTGGTCGGGGTGGGGCTGTTGACCATCGGTCTCGCGTTCAAGGTGGCGCTGGCCCCATTCCATATGTGGGCGCCCGACGTGTACGACGGCGCCCCGACGCCGATCACGGCGTATATGGCCGCCGCCGTGAAGGCCGCCGCGTTCGCCGGTTTCGCCCGCATCTGGTACGAGTGCTTCTTCCTCGTCACCGCTTGGCCCTTCGTCTTCTGGATCCTCGCCGTCGTCTCGATGATCGTCGGCAACGTCGTCGCGCTGCGGCAGCAGAACATCAAGCGGATGCTGGCCTATTCCAGCATCGTGCACTCCGGCTACTTGCTCATCACCATCCTCGCCTCCACCGCGATCGGCACGACGGCGCTGATCTTCTACGTGCTGGCATATACGCTGGCCACCTTCGGCGCTTTCGCCGTGGTGTCGGTGATGCAGGACGGCAGCGAGCGCAGCCCGATGATCGGAGACTACGCCGGGCTGTGGCACGTGCGTCCGATGCTGGCGGTGGGGATGTCCGTGTTCCTGCTGGCGCTACTCGGCTTCCCGGTGTTCGGCGGCATCGGCTTCTTCGCCAAGTGGTACTTGGTTAGCGCGGCGCTTTCGTCGCCGTTCAAGCTGTATTCGCTGGCGGCAATCCTGGTGCTGACCTCGGTCATCTCGGCGGGCTACTACCTCCAAGTGGTGCGCGTGATGTTTATGCAGCCGCGTCCGGAGGGAGCGCCGGCCGTACCCAGCGCCGGTCCGCTCACGCGGCTGGTGTTGGTCGGCACCGCGACGGCGATCCTACTCTTCGGCATCCTGCCCGGTCCGGTGGCCAATTGGGCCTCCGGCGGCGCGCAGTTGCCGATGAACGCCACACACAGCGCGCCGAATCAGCTGTGGCGGTGATCGCCGCCGGGATCTTCCGGCAGTACGACATCCGCGGCGTCGTCGGTCAGGACCTGACTCTCGAGGCCGCGGAGGCCATCGGGCGTGCCTACGCGGTGCTGCTCGCGGAGCGTGGCATCGTCGGCGCGGTCGCCGTCGGCCGCGACAACCGGCCCAGCGGGGCGGGGCTCCGCGACGCGCTCGTGCGAGGGCTTACCGAGAGCGGCGTCGACGTCATCGACGTCGGCATCGTCCCGACGCCGCTGCTCTACTGGTCGCTGCACCACCTCCCGGTGGTGGCGGGCATCCAGATCACCGGCTCGCACAATCCGCCGGAGTACAACGGCTTCAAGTGCTGCGTCGGGACCACCTCGCTGCACGGCGAGGGCATCCAACACCTGCGCGGCCTGATCGAGTCGGGCGCCGCGCGCAGCGGGAAGGGACGCGTCCGCCACGAGGACATCCTCGACCGCTATGTCGCCGACATCGTCGCGCGCATCGGGCCGCTACCGACGGATCTCAAGGTCGTCATCGACTGCGGCAACGGGGTCGGGGCCGTGGTGGCACCGAAGCTCTTCGCCGCCCTCGGCGTCACGCCCACGTGGCTCTTCGCCGAGAGCGACGGCAGCTTTCCGAACCACCACCCCGATCCGACCGTCGTCGAGAACCTGCAGGATCTCATTCGCGCCGTGCGCGAGACCGGCAGCGAGCTGGGCATCGGCTTCGACGGCGACGCCGACCGCATCGGGATGGTGGACGGCGACGGCAGCATCGTCTGGGGCGACTACCTGCTGCTGCTCTATGCCCGCGACGTGCTCGCGCGCACGGGGAAAGGCCAGTCGATCATCTTCGACGTCAAGTGCTCGCAGGCCCTGCCGGACGGCATCGCCGCTGCCGGAGGCAATCCGGTGATGTGGAAGACCGGCCACTCCCTCATCAAGGAGAAGATGAAGGAGTTGCAGGCGCCGATCGCCGGCGAGATGTCGGGACATATGTTCTTCACCGAGGGCTTCTACGGCCACGACGACGCGCTCTATGCCGCCGCGCGCCTGCTGCGCATCGTCGCCGACGCACGTCAGCCCGTGAAGACCCTGCTGGCCGACGTGCCGCGCTTCGTCTCCACGCCGGAAATCCGTGTGGACTGCCCGGACGACCGCAAGGAGGCCATCGTCGCCGAGGCGCTGGCCTACTTCCGCAGCAAGTACCCCGTGAGCGATGTTGACGGCGTGCGCATCCTCTTTGACGGCGGCTGGGGCCTGATCCGGAGCTCGAACACGCAGCCCATCCTCGTGATGCGCTTCGAGGCCTCGAGCGCGGAGCGGCTGGCGGAACTGCGCGGCGAGGTCGAAGCCTGGCTCGTCGCCCGCGGCGTGTCCCTGACCGCCGCCGGCCACTGAGCTGAGCGTGCGGGGGCGGCGCAGCCTCCTCGGGTTCCTCGCCGGGGGCGCACTGGCCCTGCTGGCCGGCCGGGCCGTGGCCGGCATCTACGCGGACTGGGCGTTCCACCAGGCACTGGGCTTCGGCGAACTCTGGGAGCTCAAGGCCGCGACCGTGCTCGCGCTCCGCAGCGGAGCCTTGGTCGCCGCGACGCTCTTCGCCTTCGCGAACCTCTACGCCGTCCGGCACTCGATCGTCTCGCTGGTGCTGCCGAGTCAGTTGGGCGACCTAGAGATCCCGGAGGCCGTGCCCACGCAGCGCCTGACCTTGGTCGCGGCGCTGCTCGCGCTGCTCGTGGGAAGCCTCTTCGCGCTCCTGCCGATGGACTGGCACCAGGCCGCCTTGGCTTGGGAAGGGGTGCGCTTCGGCGAGATCGACCCGTACCTCGAGCACGACTTGGGGTTCTACGTGGCGTGGTTGCCTTGGGAGCGCGCGCTGCAGGCCCGCCTGATGTCGCTGACCATCGTCGTGGCGGCACTGGTGACGCTGCTGTATGCGGCCACACCGAGCATCCGCTGGACCGCGTCGGGCCTGTACGTCTCGACCTGGGTACGGCGGCACCTCTCGGTGCTCGGCGGGCTGGCGGTCGCGTTGATCGGCTGGGGCTGGCGTCTCGACCGCTTCGAGCGCCTCAGCCCTGGCAGCGGGGTCTGGCTCGACGCCACGACCGAGGCCGTGTTCACGAGCTTCGACCACCGCATAGCCCTGCCGTACCGCGCCTTCGCCGCATTTGCCACGCTGCCCCTGGCGGCGGTGCTTGTCTACGCGGGCTGGCGTGGATACCTCCGCAGCGCCGTCGCGATGCTCGGGATGCTCATCGCGTTGGGGCCCATCGCCAGCGCGCTCCTCCCGGCGGTGGCCAAGCGGCCCCTGAATTCCGCCGAGGGCCGCCAGCAACAGCGTCCGTATCGCAACACGTCCGCCCTATTCACTCGCCGGGCCTTCGGCGTCGACCAAATCGCCACCGCGCGCGCGTCCCTCGGCGTGGTGCCAGCATCCCGCGTGAGCCGCAGCGTGAGTGCGTGGGATCCGGCCGCCCTGGAGGCGCTGAGCGCCGACGGGCAGCGCCGTGACTCCGTGGTGGCCATCGGCTGGCACGGTGGCCGCGACGGGCTCGAGGCGCTGGCACTGCTGCGGCCGCGGTCGCCGCGCGATGGCGACTGGCACGCGGCGCGGTACCTCGCGCCCAGCGCCGACGACGCCGGTCGGCCCTTTCACGCTCCGTCGCTGGGGGACGGGCGACTGCCCGAAGTTCTGATCCACCCGGGCGCGGCCCGGGTCGCGCTCATTTCGGACCTGCGTGGCGACCTTGCTGGCGCGCCCTTCGAGACCACGTGGCAGCGCATCGCCCTTGCGTGGGCGGAGCAGGATCCCAGGCTGCTCGCCCGTGACGCGCCGTCGCCGCGGCCGGAGCTCGTGACGGCGCGCGACGTGCTGCGCCGCGTTGCCGCCGTGGTGCCGTTCCTCGAGGCGGGACCGACCATCCAGCCGTATGTGCGCGTGGACTCGCTGTACTGGTTCGTGGAGCTCTTCAGCACGGCGACGCGCTATCCGCTCAGCGAGAGCGTCACGTTCAACGGCCGTGAATGGCGTTACGTGCAGCACGCGGCGACGGCCGTGGTGCAGGCGCAGACGGGGCAGGTGACCATCATCCCCGTGGAGCGGCCCGATCCGGTGCTGCGGGTCTGGCTCGAGCGGGCGGGCAGCACGTTCACGCCGCTGGCCGCCGCGCCGGACTGGATGCGCCGCGAGCGCCCCCCAGTGGTGGACTGGATGGTGGTGCAGGGCAGCGCGCTCGCCAGGGTGGGCTTCCAAGGCGACACCCTGGGCGCGCGCCGCTTGACGCGCCCGGACGATGCCGATGCCGACCTCGCCGTCGGTGGACCGACGCCGTTTCAGCTCGACAGCAGCGGCGCACTGGGCTGGGCGCTCCCGGTGGACATTCCGTGGGCGGGGCGGACGCTTGGCGTGCTGGTCGCGCGTGGTGGGACGGAGCGCCGCAGCGAGTTCCACGAGGACGCGCGGCCGCGGTGGACGACCATCCTTGAACGGCTGCAGGGCGCGGCGGACGAGGCGGGCTTCGGACGGACGCTGCCGAACGTGCGGCGAGGCCGGGTCCAGAGCATTCCCACAGCGGACGGCGCGCTGTGGGTCCAGAGTTATTACGAGTGGCCACGCGACGGTGTCCCGCGGTTGGCCGGCGTGGTCGTGAGCAGCCGTGCGCAGACCGTGGCGGCCCGCACGCTCGGCGAGGCACTCGGCGAACGCCGGCCGCCGACGCGGCTCGATGGCGACGCATTCCGCGCGCGGGTCTCGCGGCTCTACGACGCGATGCAGGCCGCCCAGCGCAGCGGGGACTGGCGCGCCTACGGCGAGGCGTGGACCGCCCTCGGACGCCTGCTCGAACGCCCCTGATTCCCTGCGCGCGGCGGTGCCGTTCGCGCGCGTGATGGGCTATTTTTGTAGGCTATTCCACAACTCGATTCCACCACGGAGACCGTGTGAACATCCACGAGTATCAGGCGAAGGAGATCCTGCGCGGCTACGGCGTGCCGATCCCGCCGGGCGAAGTCGCCACGACGCCGGCGCAGGCCGAAGCGATCGCCACCAAGTACGGCACGGCCGTGATGGTCAAGGCCCAGGTGCACGCCGGCGGGCGCGGCAAGGCCGGCGGCGTGAAGTTCTGCAAGACCCCGGCCGACGCCAAGGAGAAGGCGACGGCGATTCTCGGGATGACGATCAAGGACCTCACCGTCGAGAAGGTGCTGGTGACGGTCGCCGCCGACATCGGCAGCGAGGCCTACGTCGGCATCATCGTCGACCGCGCCACCAAGAAGCCGGTGTTTATGGTGTCTGCCGCGGGCGGCATCGACATCGAGGAAGTCGCGGCGAAGACGCCGGAGAAGATCCTCTACGTGCCGGTGGACGTGCGCTACGGCCTGCCGACCTATGACGCGATGCGGATGGGCTTCTTCCTCTACGAGGACGTGAAGCTGGCCCGTGCCGCCGCGAAGATTATGCAGCAGCTCTACGCCGCCTTTATGGCCGCCGGCTGCTCGCTGGCCGAAATCAACCCGCTGGTCGTCACGCCGACGGGCGAGCTCATCGCGGTTGACGGCAAGATGGTGATCGACGACAACGAGCTCGACCGCAAGCCGGAGATCGCCGCGCTGCGCGACGAGTCCAGCGAAGAGCCCTCCGAAGTGGACGCCCGCAACTCGAACCTCACGTTCATCAAGCTCGACGGCGACGTCGGCTGCGTGGTGAACGGCGCCGGCCTCGCGATGGCGACGATGGACCTCGTGAAGTACTACGGCGGCGAGCCGGCCAACTTCCTCGACATCGGCGGCTCGTCGAATCCCGAGAAGGTGGTGAATGCGCTGCGCATCATCACCGCCGACCCGAACGTGAAGGCCATCCTGTTCAACATCTTCGGCGGCATCACGCGCACCGACGACGTGGCCAACGGCATCGTGACGGCCACGAAGCAGAATCCGCTGAAGGTGCCGATCGTCATCCGCCTCACCGGCACCAACGAAGAGATCGCGATGCAGATCCTCAAGGAGAACGGATTCTCCGCCTCCAGCGATATGGACACGGCCGTCAAGAGCGCGGTCGAGCTCGCCAAGGGAGGCAAGTGAGATGAGCGTCTTCATCGACAAGAACACCAAGCTCGTCATCCAGGGCATCACCGGCCGTGACGGCTCGTTCCACGCCAAGCAGATGATGGAGTACGGCACGCAGGTCGTCGCCGGCGTCACGCCGGGCAAGGGCGGCCAGAAGTTCGAGGGCACGGTGCCGATCTTCAACACCGTCGCCGACGCCGTGAAGGCCACCGGCGCGAACACCAGCGTCATCTACGTGCCGCCGCCGTTCGCCGCCGATGCGATTATGGAAGCGGCCGCCGCCGGCGTCTCCCTCGTCGTCTGCATCACCGAAGGCGTGCCGGTGCTCGATATGACGAAGGTCTACCCCTTCGTGAAGGAGCGCGGCGTACGCCTCCTCGGTCCCAACTGCCCGGGGCTCATCACGCCGGGCGAGAGCAAGGTCGGCATCATCCCCGGCCGCATCTGCCTGCCGGGCCCCGTCGGCGTGGTCTCGCGCTCGGGCACGCTCACGTACGAGGTGGTGTACCAACTCACCCGCGCCGGCATCGGCCAGACCACCTGCGTCGGCATCGGTGGCGACCCGATCAACGGCACCAACTTCATCGACTGCCTCGAGGCCTTCGAGAAGGACCCGAAGACCAAGGCCATCGCGATGATGGGCGAAATCGGCGGCACCGACGAGCAGGAAGCGGCCGAGTTCGTCAGGAAGCATATGAAGAAGCCCGTCGTCGGCTTCATCGCCGGGCAGACCGCACCGCCGGGTCGCCGGATGGGCCACGCGGGTGCGATCATCTCCGGTTCGGCTGGTACCGCGGCCGAGAAGATCGAGGCCTTCAAGGCCGCCGGGATGGGCGTGGCGGCGCGGCCGATTGATTTCGTTGAGCTGATCCAGGCGCGGCTCAAGTAACGGCAGTTCACCACAGAGGGCACAGAGGACACAGAGAACGGCAACAGCTGTTCTTGGGGGTGTGGCGCCGGAGCATTAGTGCGCGCCCCCTCCGCTCCTGTTGTTCTCTGTGTGCTCTGTGCCCTCTGTGGTAAAGCGCAGTTCCTCGACCCCGACACCCGACCCTCGTATGGCACTCAACTACACCTTCTCCATCATCAAGCCGGACGCCTTCAACACGGGCAAGGCCGGCAAGATCCTCGCGCACCTCGAGGCCCAGGGCTTCACCCTCAAGGCGGCCCGCGTGGTGCATATGTCCAAGCAGCAGGCCGAGGAGTTCTACGCGGTGCACCGCGGCCGCCCGTTCTTCGGCGAGCTGGTGGCCTTTATGAGCTCCGCGCCCTGTATGCCGTTCGTGCTGCAGAAGGACAACGCCGTGCACGCCCTGCGGGACGCCATCGGCGCGACGGACCCGGCCGAGGCCGCGGCCGGCACGGTCCGGAAGCTGTACGCGGAATCGAAGGGCAAGAACGCGATCCACGCCTCGGACTCCGACGAGAACGCGCTGCGCGAGAGCCGGTTCTTCTTCGCGGAAGCGGACACGATCTAGCGGACAAGACGGAAGACTGAAGACGGAAGGAGTTCGCGTCCGGGCACCTTCCGTCTTCAGTCTTCCGTCCCGTAGCTAAGCCGTTGCAACGCCCCAGTTTATCCGCTTGACCAACCCCTCACAGCGCGATTAGTTTACTTGGCTATGCTTTCGTTCCCCATTCGCACCCTGGCGCAGGGCGCGGCGCAGGTTGAAGGTGACCTCGCCTCCGACGACGCGGTGTGGCTGGAGGGCGACGTTCGTCCCGTTGGGGCGGTCCGGGTCACCGGACGCCTGAGCGGGGCGGGGGCAGGGCGGTATTACTTCTCCGGCGGGTTCCACGGGACCGCGGCCGGCGAGTGCCGCCGCTGCCTCACGCCGGTGGAGTTCGTGGTGCAGAATGAGGCCCACATCATCTTCGCCGACGCGGACGACGAGAACGCGGACGAGCCGGATGTCTACCCGCTCGCCGAGGCCGGGACTTCCCTGGACCTCAGCCCCGCGATTCGCGAGCACTGGCTGCTGGATGCCTCTGGGTTGCCGTTGTGCCGTCCTGACTGCAAGGGACTGTGCCCGACGTGCGGCGCGGAGCTCAATGCTGGACCCTGCGCCTGCCCCACCGCAGCCGCGTAGGCATTCTCTCCGACTGTTCGTTCCACTCACTCTGCAGAACCGAGACTCCGATGGCCGTCCCGAAGCGCCGTACCTCCAAGCGCAAGAAGCGCGCGCGCAACACCCACAAGGTGGCGCCGAAGATCAATATCCAGGCCTGCCCGAAGTGCGGCGCGATGAAGCGCCCGCACCACGTGTGCGAGGAGTGCGGGTTCTACGCGGGTGAACAGCGGGTCGCGGCGCGCGACGCCTGATTATGGCCCGCATCGCGCTGGACGCGATGGGGGGCGATCACGCGCCCCAGGCCCCGATCGCCGCCGCCCTCCTGGCGGCGGCCGAGCTGGGCCCAGACCACACCCTGCAGCTCGTCGGTCAAGAAGCGGTCATCCGCGAGGAGCTCGCCAAGCAACTGGCTGAGGCCTCGGCGGATGTCCGTGCCGCCGCCGAGCGCTTCGAGATCATCCACGCCCCGGACGTCATCACGATGTCCGACAAGCCCTCCGTGGCCATCCGCGGCAAGCCGAACGCCTCGATGGGTGTGGGCCTGCGCCTGCAGCCTGAGGGCAAGAGCGACGCCTTCGTCTCGGCCGGCAACACCGGTGCCCAGATGGCCGCCTCGGTGTTCATCCTGCGCCTGCACGAGGGGCTGCAGCGCCCCGCCATCGGCACGGTGTTCCCGACGGCGACCCAGCCGGTCGTGGTCCTGGACTCCGGCGCGAACGTGGACTGCTCCCCGCAGGAGTTGCTCAACTTCGCACAGCTCGGACACGTGTACGCCAAGGACATCCTCGGGCGCGCCAATCCCGCCATCGGCCTGTTGTCCGTGGGCGAGGAAGCGGAGAAGGGCAGCGCGGCCGTCAAGGAAGCGCATCAACTGCTGCTCAAGAGCGGCCTCAACTTCGTCGGCAACGTCGAGGGGCGCGACATCCCGCTCGGCGCCTGCGATCGCGGCCCGATTGACGTCGTGGTCTGCGATGGCTTCACCGGCAACGTCCTGCTGAAGTTCTATGAAGCGGCGCCGAAACTGTTCGGCGGCCTGATGCTCAAGGCCGGGGTCTCCAAGGAGACGCTCGGCGCGGCGCTGGGCCAGCTCGACTACGCCAAGTACGGCGGCGCACCGCTGCTCGGCGTGAAGGGCGTGAGCATCATCTGCCACGGCAAGTCGTCGCCCGAGGCGCTCAAGAACGGCATCAAGGCCGGCCTGCGCGCCGTGGTGTCAGGGATGAGCCGCCACATCGGTGAGGAGGTACACGCGTGAAGCGCCCCGTCGCGATGTTGGGCCCCACCGCGCACGCGGTGCCCGAGCGCATCCTCAAGAACGCCGACTTTCCGGCGATGGGGATCGACACGTCGGACGAGTGGATTCGCGAGCGCACGGGCATCCGCCAACGCTTCATCTGCGGGGAAGGCGAGAACCTGACGTCACTGGCGACGCAGGCCGCGAAGGACGCGATGGCGGCCGCTGGCGTCACCGCGGCGGAGCTTGACGCAATCATCCTCGGCACGGCCTCGCCGGACCGGCTGCTGCCGTCCACGGCGGTGGAGGTGCAGGCCGCGCTTGGCGCCACGCGTGCCGTGGCCTTCGACATCGACGCCGCCTGCTCAGGCTGGCTCTACAGCGCCCAGATCGCCGAAGGCCTGATCGCGACGGGGGCCTACGAGACCATCCTCGTGATCGGCGGCGAAGTGCTCAGCCGCATCATCAACTGGAAGGACCGCAACACCTGCGTCCTCTTCGGCGACGGTGCCGGCGCGACGATCGTCAAGAAGTCCACCAAGGGACGTGGCATCCTCTCGGCGTATATGCGGTCCGACGGAACCCTCGCCGACCTGCTGCATCGTCCGAAGGGCGCCGGCAACGCGCCGGTGACGCCCGAGATCATCCTCGAGGGTTCGCACTACATCCAGATGGCCGGCCGCGAGGTGTTCAAGAACGCCGTGCGCTCGATGGCCGACGCCGCCGACCGCGCGCTGGACGGCGCGAAGCTCTCCGCCAGCGACATCGACGTGCTGATTCCGCATCAGGCCAACATCCGCATCATCGAGGCCACGGCCAAGCACGCCAACATCCCGGCCGAGAAGGTCTTCGTGAACGTGGACCGCTACGGCAACACCTCGGCGGCGTCGATTCCGATCGCGCTCAGCGAGGCAATGGCCCAGGGACTCGTGAAGGAGGGCACGACCGTGATGTTCGTGGCCTTCGGGGCGGGCTTCACCTGGGGCTCGATGGTGGTGCGCTTCTGATGATCCTCCTGTTCCCGGGGCAGGGCTCGCAGAAGCCGGGGATGGCGAAGGACCTCGCCGAGGCCTTCCCGGTGGTGAAGGACGTGTTCGCGCGCGCCGACGAGGCACTGGGCGCGCCGCTGAGCACGCTGTGCTTCGAGGGCCCGGCCGAGGAGCTCACACTGACGCACAACGCGCAGCCGGCGCTGCTCGCGCACGGCGCCGCCGTCTGGGCCGTGGTGAAGGAGCAGTTGGGCTCCAAGGTGCAGGGCGCGGCGGGACACTCGCTGGGCGAGTTCTCGGCGTACCACGCCGCAGGCGCGCTGGGGCTGGAGGACGCCCTCAAGCTGGTCCGCCGTCGCGGCGAGCTGATGTATCAGACCGGAGTGGACGTCCCCGGCGCGATGGCTGCGATTCTCGGCGAGATGTCGCGGACCATTGAAGAGATCTGCGGCGAGGCGTCGGCGGCGGGCGTGGTCGTGCCGGCCAACTACAACGCGACCGAACAGATCGTGATTTCGGGCGAAGTGGCTGCCGTGGAGAAGGCGATGGAGCTGGCCAAGGCGGCCGGCGCCAAGCGCGCCCTGCGCCTGCCGGTGAGCGGGGCATTCCATTCGCCGCTGATGCAGCCCGCCGCAGGCGGACTCGAGACGGCGCTGGACGCTGCCCGCTGGCGGGACCCCTCGTGGCCCGTGTGGAGCAACGTCACTGCCGAGGCGGTCGGCGACGCGGCGACCGCGAAGGACCTGCTGCACCAGCAACTCACCAGCCCGGTGCGCTGGGTTGAAGTGGTCCGGAATCTCGCGGCGCGCTTCCCCGGCACGACCTTCGTGGAGATGGGCCCTGGCGCGGTGCTCAGCGGTCTCGTGAAGCGCCTCGCCCCCGGCTGCACGACGATGACCTGCGGCACCGTGGCCGAGGTCGAAGCGCTGCTCAAGCTGTGAACGCGCACTCCTTCCGTCTTCAGTCTTCCGTCCCGATTTCCCAATGAAGATCGATTTGAGCGGCAAGGTCGCCCTCGTCACCGGCTCCACCCGCGGCATCGGCCGCGCCATCGCCGGCACGCTCGCGTCCTGTGGCGCGACGGTCGCGATCGTGGGCCGTGACCAGGCCAAGGCGGATGCCGTGGCGGCGGAGATCGGCGGCGGGGCCAAGGGTTTCGCCTGCGACATCAGCGACGCGGCGCAGGTGCAGGCGCTGGTCGAGGGCGTCGAGCAGGCGCTGGGCGGCTGCGACATCCTCGTCAACAACGCCGGCATCACGAAGGACAACCTGATGCTGCGGATGAAGGACGAGGACTGGAACGCGGTGCTCGAGACCAACCTGCGCTCGGCGTTCGTCGCCATCCGCGCCGCGCAGCGCGGGATGATGAAGAAGCGCTGGGGCCGGATCATCAACATCGCCAGCGTGGTGGGGCTGATCGGCAACGCCGGCCAGGCCAACTATGCAGCCAGCAAGGCCGGGTTGATCGGCCTCAGCAAGTCGGTGGCGAAGGAGCTGGCCAGCCGCAACGTGCTCTGCAACGTCGTCGCGCCGGGCTTCATCAAGACCGATATGACCGACGCGATGGCCCCCGAGGCCGTCGCCAAGCTCTCCGCGCAGATCCCGCTTGCGCGTTTCGGGACCCCGGAGGACATCGCCGGCGCGGTGGCCTTCCTGGCGTCCGACCACGCCGCCTACGTCACCGGGCAGGTCCTGACGGTGGACGGCGGAATGGTGATGTAGCGCGCGATTTCCCGCTATATTTTCCGACAGTCACCGCAGCGCCCACCCCACAGGAGCAACACCCAATGGCCGACCATTCCGCGAAGGTCAAGGACATCATCGAGAAGGAGCTCGGCGTCGAGCGCGAGAAGCTGACCGACGGCGCGTCGTTCATCGAGGATCTCGGAGCGGACTCGCTCGACATCGTCGAACTCGTGATGGAGTTCGAAAAGGAGTTCAACATCGACATCCCGGACGAGGATGCCGAGAAGCTCCGCAACGTGGGCGACGCCATCGCCTACCTGAACGGCAAGCTCGGTTAAGCGGTGGCATCGACGAAGCGCCGGGTCGTCATCACGGGGGCGGGCGTCGTCACCCCCGTGGGCAATGACCTTCCGTCGACGTGGGAGGGGCTGCTGGCCGGCAAGTCCGGCGGCGCGCCGATCACGCGGTTCGACACCACGGACTTCAAGGTGAAGTTTGCCTGCGAGACCAAGGGGTTCGACCCGGCGCTGTATATGGACCGCAAGGAAGTGAAGCGGTCCGACCTGTACACGCAGTTCGCGATGGCGGCGTCGGTGCAGGCGATGACCGATGCCGGCCTGGCGGAGGGGGGCTTCGACCCGCTGCGCACGGGCGTCGTGATCGGCTCGGGCATCGGCGGCATCGCCACGTTCGAGGACCAGCTCAAGGTGTACCTGTCGAGCGGCCCGAATCGCATCTCGCCGTTCTTCATCCCGATGTTCATCGGCGACATCGCCGCCGGCGTGGTCTCGATGCGCTTCGGCGCCAAGGGACCCAACTACGCGGTGCAGTCGGCCTGCGCCACCAGCGCCCACGCCATCGGTGACGCCTTCCGGATGATCGCCTACGGCGATGCCGACGTGATGATCGCCGGCGGGTCGGAGGCGGCGGTTACGCCGATGTCGATCGGCGGCTTCGGCAATATGCAGGCGCATTCGACGCGCAACGACGAGCCGGCGACGGCCTCGCGGCCTTTCGACGCCACTCGCGACGGCTTCGTGCTCGGCGAGGGCGCGGGCATCGTGGTGCTGGAGGAGCTGGGGCACGCGGTGAAGCGCGGCGCCCGGATCCTGGCTGAGATCGTCGGCTACGGCGCCACCGGCGACGCCTATCACCTCACGGGGCAGCCCGAAGACCACGAGGGCCTGCAGCGCGCGATGCGCCGCGCCCTCGAGGACGGCGGCCTGGCACCGGAGGAAGTGCAGTACGTCAACGCGCACGGCACTTCGACGCCGCTCAACGACCCGAACGAGATCCGTGCCATCAAGAAGGTCTTCGGTGCGCACGCCACGGCGCTCAATGTGTCGTCCACGAAGTCGGCGACGGGACATATGCTCGGCGCCGCCGGCTCGGTCGAAGCCGTCTTCACGACACTGGCCATCGTGCACGGCGTCGTCCCGCCGACGATCAACTACAAGACGCCGGATCCCGAGTGCGATCTGGACATCACGCCGAACACGCCCGTGAAGCGCGAGGTGCACGCCGCGCTGAGCAACTCCTCGGGCTTCGGCGGCCACAACGTCTCGATCGCGCTCCGGCGATACACGGAGTAGGCCTCCGATGCCCGATGCGCTGACGATCCCGTTCGAGCGCATCACCGACAAGGTGGTGCGCCGCATCGCGGAGCGCGTAGCGGCCGGGGAGCGACTGGCGCAGGCGGACGGCGTCGCGATGTTCGAGTCGCGCGACCTGACGGGCATCGGGCTGCTGGCCGATGCCGTGAACCGCGCCAAGCACGGCGACGTGGTCACCTTCGCGTCCAACCAGCACATCAACCCGACGAACATCTGCACGCTGCGGACAACCTGCGTGTTCTGCGGCTATGCGCGGCTTCCGAAGGAGGAGGGCGCCTACCGCTACACGCTCGAGCAGGTGATGGCCGAGGCGCGGCAGGCCAAGGACTCGATGACCCGCGAGTTCCACATCGTGGGCGGCCTCGATATGCAGGCCGGGCTCGAGTACTACACGACGATGTTCCGGGCCATCAAGGCCGAGCTGCCGCACGTGCACATCAAGGCGCTCACGGCGGTGGAGATCGCGCACATCGCGCGGATCGAGAAGAAGTCCTGGGACGAGGTGCTCATCGCACTGCGCGAGGCCGGGCTCGATACGATGCCCGGCGGCGGCGCCGAGACCTTCTCGGCGGCCGTGCGCGAGGAGATCGCCCGCAAGAAGCTCGGCGCCGGCGACTATGTAGGCGTGCATCGGACCGCGCACAAGCTCGGCATCCGCACGAACACGACGATGCTCTATGGCCACGTCGAGACCTACGCGGACCGGATGGAGCACCTGCAGATGCTGCGCGACCTGCAGGACGAGACCGGTGGATTCCTCGCGTACATCCCGCTGGCCTACCACCCCGACGACAACGAGCTCGGCAAGACGCTGGGGCGCACCGGCATCGCGACCAGCGGCACCGACGACCTCAAGAACCTCGCCATCGGGCGGCTCTTCCTCGACAACTTCGAGCACATCAAGAGCCACTGGATTATGGTCTCGCCGTTCCTGAGCCAGATCGCGCTGCACTACGGCGTGAACGACCTCGAGGGCACGGTGGTGCGGGAGAAGATCTACCACGCGGTGGGCGCCACGACGCCGCAGGGGATGACGTTGGAGGCGTTGCTGAAGCTGATTCGCGGGGCGGGGAAGGTTCCCGTCGAGAGAGACTCGTTCTACCGGCAGGTTCGCACGTTTGATGATGGACGGATGACGGATGACGGAAGCCGCACGGATCGGAGCATCCGTCATCCGTCATCCGTCGAAGCCGACACGGCGGCATAAGTGCGCGTCGGCCGCATCCCCTACATCAACTGCTACCCTGTGTACGGTGGCGTCGACCGCGGTCTCGTGCCGCTCGACGCCACGCTCGTCGATGGGGTGCCGACGGCGCTGAACCGGATGATGGCGTCCGGCGAGCTGGACGTCTCCGTGGTCTCCGCGGTGGAATATGCCCGGGACGCCGAGCGCTACCTGCTGCTGCCCGAGCTGGCGATTTCCTGCGACGGGCCGGTGCGCAGCGTGATGCTCTTCTCGACCGTGCCGGCGGAGCAGCTCGGCGGCCAACGGGTGCTGGTGAGCCGCTCGTCGATGACTTCGGTGCACCTGCTGGAGCTGCTCTTCGAGCACGTCTGGAAGGTCGCGCCGGAGTTCGTCCCCGGCGACGCGGAGGCCGACGCGGTAGCCGCGGGTGCCGCCGCGGATGTGGCGGCCCGGCTCGTCATCGGCGACGCGGCCCTGATGCTGCAGAGCGCCGAGCATCCCGTCGCGCGTGGGCACGGCCGGGTCTACCCGCACGTGTACGACCTCGGCGCCGAGTGGAAGCGCTGGACGGGGCTGCCGTTCGTCTTCGCGGTGTGGGTGGCGCAGCGCACCACGCCCGTCGAGGCCGCCCTGAAGGTGCACGCGGCCTTGATCCGCTCCCGGGACTGGGGACTCGCGCACCTGGATGAGCTCTCCGCCCAAGCCAGCCGCAACACCGGAGTCAGCCTCCCGGAGTGCCGCGAGTACTTCGCCGGCCTCGACTGGCGGCTCACGATGCCCGACCTCGAGGGCCTCACCGAGTTCCTGCGCCGCCTCCAACTCGCTGGACGCGTTCCGAAGGGGAAGCTGGCCTTCTTGCCGGCCGCGAACTCAGGCCGCTAATCAGGGATTTGCTTAGATTGGGACGGAAGACGGATGACGGATGCAACACCGAGTCCGCATTAGCATCCGTCATCCGTCATCCGTCAAGGGCCCAACTCGGAAATGTCTGAACATACCGACCTTCTCGATTACTACGAGCGCTCTCCCCTCCTCGAGCTCGGCGCCGCCGCCAACGCGGTGCGCACCCGGCTGCACCCCGAGCCGATCGTCACGTACATCGTGGACCGCAACATCAACTACACGAACGTCTGCGTGGCCGACTGTGGCTTCTGTGCGTTCTACCGGCGGCCCAAGGATGCCGAGGGCTGGACGCTGTCCTACGAGGAGATCGGCGCCAAGATCGACGAGGTGAAGGCGCTTGGCGGCGTGCAGATCCTCATCCAGGGCGGGCACAACCCGTACATCCCGTTCGAGTGGTATCTCGAGCTGCTCAAGTACATCAAGCGCCACCACCCCATCCACGTGCACGGCTTCAGCCCCAGCGAGGTGGACTTCTGGGCGACGCTGTACCGAATGGACGCCCGCACGGTCATCCAGGAGCTGGTGAAGGCCGGCCTGGATTCGATCCCCGGCGGTGGCGGCGAGATCCTCGTGCAGCGCGTGCGTGACAACGTGGCCAAGAAGAAGGCTGGCGCCGACCGTTGGCTCGAGGTGATGGAGATCGCCCATCAGGAAGGCCTCAGGACCTCGTGCACGATGATGTACGGCATCGGCGAGACGAAGGCCGAGCGTGTCGAGCACCTGCTGCGCCTGAAGGAGGTGCAGAAGCGCACCAACGGCTTCACCGCGTTCATTTGCTGGCCGCTGCAGCCGGAGAATACGCCCGAGATGAGCCATATGCCGAAGACCGACGCGGTGGAGTATCTCCGCACCACGGCCTTCGCGC
This sequence comes from Gemmatimonadaceae bacterium, assembly GCA_019637355.1. Lineage (NCBI taxonomy): Bacteria > Pseudomonadati > Gemmatimonadota > Gemmatimonadia > Gemmatimonadales > Gemmatimonadaceae > Gemmatimonadaceae bacterium. The sequence goes on from JAHBVT010000001.1 coordinate 1,455,853, forward strand.
GCACGGTGCTCGACAACATCCCCAACATCCAGGCCAGTTGGGTGACGATGGGGATGAAAGTCGGCCAGACGGCGCTGCACTACGGCTGCAACGACTTCGGTTCGCTGATGCTCGAGGAGAACGTCGTCTCGGCGGCCAACACGACGCACCGCACGACGATCGAGGAGATGGAGACGCTGATCCGCGAAGCCGGGTTCACGCCGCGCAAGCGCAAGCAGGACTACTCGCTGCTCGACGCCGCGCCCGAACTGGTGGGCGCGTGACCACGCCCGTGCGAGTTGGCATCGGCTACGACTCGCACCGCTTCGTGGAGGGTCACGGCGTGCTACTCGGCGGCGTGTTGATTCCCGCCACCGTGCGCTGCACCGGTCATTCCGACGCCGATGCCGTCTGCCACGCCCTCACCGACGCCATCCTGGGCGGCGCTGGCCTCGGGGACATAGGCGAGATGTTTCCGGACACGAAGGCAGAGAATGCCGGCCGCGACAGCCTCGAGATGCTCCGCCTGGCCGTGGCGCGCGTCCGCGCCGCCGGTTGGGCCTGCGCACAGGCCGACCTGACCGTCATCGCGGAGTTCCCGAAGATCGGGCCGCACCGCGACGCCATCCGCGAAAAGCTCGGCGCCGCACTCGGCATCCCCGCCGCCGACGTGATGGTCAAGGGCAAGACCAACGAGAGTATGGGGTGGATCGGCCGGGGGGAGGGGATCGCGACAATCGCGGTCGCCACTCTGGTCCGTGCTGCCTAGCCTCTCCGCATTCCAGCCGGTGCTCGACCGGCTCGAAGGGCTCAGCGTCGGCTCTATGTACGTGGTGATGGGGGTGCTGGCCTTCTTGGAAGGCGCACTCCCTCCCATTCCCGGCGACGTCGCAGCGGCCTTTCTCGCCTTTCTCTCGGCGCGCGCCGGCGGACTCTGGTTGCCGACGACGCTGATCATCACGACGGGCAGCGTCGGCGGCGCCTCGGTGCTCTGGTGGATCGGCAAGAGCTTTGGCGCCGAGTGGCTGACACACCAGCTGGGGCGGCTCGGTCTTGCCAAGAGCGAGCTGAAGGCCGAACGCGCCGAGCACCGCATCGAGGACGCCTACCGGCAGTACGGCTGGGTGGCGCTGTTTCTTAGCCGTTTCATCCCCGGCGTGCGGGCTATGGTGCCGATCGCCGCCGGCGCGATGCGGGTGCCGCTGTGGGAGACGCTCGGCATTATGTGGGTGTCCTCGCTGATGTGGTACAGCGTGCTGGTGTGGATCGCGATGCGCCTCGGCCGCGATTGGGAAGGCGTGAAGGCCGGGATGCAGCAGTTCGCGCAAGGCGCCGGACTCGGCGCGCTGGGCCTCGCCGTGATCCTCGGCATCGTCGGTTGGGTGCTCTGGCGCCGTCGCCGGCGGCTGCCGCCGCAGTAGATTTTGCGGGTGAGCCGCACCAAGGCCCCCGCCATCCCTGACGACATCTCGCGGCGCTTCCTGCTGGAGCGCTTCGCCGAGTACCTGGAGCTTGAACTCGGCTCCAGCGCGCGCACGCGCGAAGCCTACCTGCGCGACGTCGGCCTGCTGGCGGCCTGGGCGACCGAGCGCCATCGCGTGACCGGCGCGCCCGCCCTCGAGGCGGCACACCTCCGCGAATGGGTCTACTCGCAGAAGGATCAAGGGCGGGCCGCGACGACCATCAAGCGCCGCATCTCGGCGCTGCGCACCTGGTACCGCTTCCTGCTGGCCGAGGGCGTGGTAAAGGCCGACCCCAGCGAGAAGTTGGAGAGTCCGCGCGGCTGGCGGCGCCTACCCGACGTGCTGACGGTGCAGGAGGTCGAGCGGCTCATCGATGCCGTCTCGCTCGACGACGACTTGGCGTTCCGCGACCGGGCCTTGCTCGAGCTGGCCTACGGCGCCGGCCTGCGCGTGAGCGAGTGGTGCTCGCTCGAGGTGAAGGACGTGATGCTCGACGAGCTGGTGGTGCGCGTATTCGGCAAGGGCGGCAAGGAGCGGCTGGTGCCGATCGGGCGCAAGGCAGCCGGGGCGGTGGCGATGTACCTGCGCGAACTGCGGCCGCGCCTGGAGCAAGGGAAGGGGCAGAACCGACTGTTCCTGAACTCGCGCGGTCGCCCGTTGCAGCGGATGACGGCCTGGCTGACGCTCAAGAAGATCGTGGAGCGCAGCGGGCTGACGAAGCCCGTGACGCCGCATACCTTGCGACATTCCTTCGCGACGCACCTCTTGGAGGGCGGCGCGGACCTGCGAGCGGTGCAGGAGATGCTTGGGCACGCCGACATTTCGACCACGCAGCTGTACACGCACGTGGACCGGGAGCACCTGCGGCAGGTGCACCGGCAGTTTCATCCGCGGGGCTGACAACTTTTCGCGCGCCAGAGGTGTCTGTTCAGTAATGCTCCTCGTCCTCGACAATTACGACTCCTTTACCTACAACCTCGTCCAGTACCTGGGCGAGTTTGGCGCCGAGCTGCACGTGGTGCGGAACGACCAGGTAACGCTGGACGAGGTTGCCTCGATGCGCCCGCAGGCCATCGTGCTCGGGCCTGGCCCCGGCACCCCGGCCGACGCGGGCGTCACGGTACCCGTCATCCGGCGGTTCGGTGAAACGATTCCGATGCTCGGTGTCTGCCTGGGCCATCAAGCAATCGGCGAGGCGTATGGCGGCGAGGTCATCCGCGCCCCACGCGGCGTGATGCACGGCAAGACCTCACGGATCCGGCACGACGGCAGCGGGCTCTTCGCCGGCATCGACTCGCCGGCCGAAGTGATGCGCTACCACTCGCTCGTCGTGAAGCACCAGTCGTTGCCGGCGTCGCTGGAAGTCACGGCGACGGCCAGCGACGACCCCACGGAGATCCACGCGTTGCGCCACCGCGAGCATCCGGTGTACGGGGTGCAGTTCCACCCGGAGTCCATCGGCACGGCGGCAGGCAAGCGGATGCTGCAGAACTTCCTCACCCTCGCAGGAGTCACCTGATGCAGAAGTGGATCGCTGGGTTGGCCCTCGTCGCGGCCGCGAGCGCCTGCGGCGTCTCGGATAGCGGACGCGAGATCTCCGATATGCCGTGGCAGACCGCGGTGGACAGCACGGGCGACACGATCCAGGTGCGCATCACCGGTCCGGTGCCGGACGACCTCGTCCGCACGCTGGTGACGGAGCTGGCCGTCGGCGAGACCGACGGCGAGGAGGAGTACACGTTCGGGCGCGTGGGGGCCGTGCTCGAGGGCCCAGGTGGGGGCCTCGTAGTCTACGACGCCCACAATACGAGCGGTCTCATCCGCATCTACGACGGGGAGGGGAAGTACCTGCGCACTGTGGGGGCAAAGGGCTCGGGGCCGGGCGAGTACCAGCAACTGAACGGCTTGGTCCGCCTCCCCAACGGTCAGCTCGTGATCTGGGACGGCAACAACACGCGGCTGACCCGCTACGCGGCCGACGGCAGCTTCCTGAACTCGTGGACGCTCTCGATGGGGGGATGGTTCACCTCAAACGGCCTCCACACCGACGCGTCCGGCTTCGTGTACCGCTGGACCATCATCGACCGCGGCGACGAGGCGAACGGCATCCCGTCCACCTCGGGCCTCATCCGCAGCGATAGCGTGGGCACTGTGCTCGACACGCTGGTGTATCCCCGCTGGTCGCCGGGCGTGCCTCCGTTCCTTCAGGCCGCGAGCCCCGACGGCCGGATGATGACCCGCACGTCGCCGCCATTTATGCCCGGCACCGCGGTGCGCGTCGGGCACCGTGGCGGGCTGGTGAGCGGTCCCGGCAACCCGTACGTGATCTATCTGCTGCCACCGAACGGCAAGCCGACGCGCGTCGAGCGCGAGCACACGCCGGTGCCAGTGCAGGCAATCGAAAGCTCGGAGCGCCGTGCGCAGATCGAACGGATGATGAAGGGCGTGAATCCGTCGTGGTCGTGGACCGGCCCTGGCATTCCGTCCACCAAGCCGGCGTACACGGGGCTCGAGGTGGCCGAGGATGGGCGCATCTGGGTGCGCCTGAGCACGGCAGGGGAACCGATCCCTGAGGCCGAGCTCCCGCCAGTGCCGTCGGGGGTCACGCCGCCGCCGGTGCGCCTTACGACGCGCGACCCGGTCGTGTACGACGTGTTCTCGCCGGAGGGCAGGCTGCTGGGCCGAGTGAAGTTCCCGCCGCGGACCAGCTTCAACCGAGCGCGCGGCAATTGGGTCTGGGGGCTCCAGCGGGACGAGGACGACGTCGAGCGGGCGGTGCGGATGCGAGTTGATCCAGCGTTTCCGTAGCCTCGGCGGGCCGTGGAAAGCACGGAGGGACAAGGATTTGTGATACCCTCTTGTCCCTCAAATCCCCGTCCATAGATTCCTCTGGCGTGGATTTTGCTACGGCCGCCGCCCGCCGGGAGGTGCTGAGATGAGCATCCTGGCCGTCATCCCCGCTCGACTCGGGGCCACTCGGCTCCCCCGCAAGCCCCTCCGGCTCTTGGCCGGCACTCCGCTGGTGCTGCGCGTACTGCAACGGGTCGAGTCACTCAAACTGGCGGACGAAGTCGTTGTCGCGACGGAGTCCGAGGAAGTCGCCAAGATCGTCCGCGAGGCCGGCGGGCGGGCTGTTCTGACCTCCGAGGCACACCCGTCGGGCACGGACCGAGTGGCTGAAGTCGCTGCCAGGCCTGAGTTTACGGCCCACGACATCATCGTAAATGTGCAGGGCGACGAGCCCTTTATGCGCGGCGATGCGATGGCCGGGGCGATTGCGATGGTGCGCGAGCGCGGCTTCGAGCTGGGCACGGCTGCCGGCAAGCGGGACGGGGCCATTCTCGCGGACGCCAACTGCGTGAAGGTCGTGCGGGCCGACGACGGCCGTGCGCTGTACTTCTCGCGCGCACCGATTCCATTCCTGCGCGAGGCGGCGGACGCGCCGATGCGGGACGGACTGATCCTGCAGCATATGGGCATCTATGCCGCGCGGCGCGAAGCGCTCGCGCGCTGGGTGTCGCTGCCGCCGCACCCGTTGGAGTTGGTCGAGAAGCTTGAACAACTGCGCGCACTCGCCGCCGGAATGGCGATGGGCGTCGCGATCGTCGATGCCCCGTCCTGGGGCGAAGTGAACACCGAGGACGACCTGGAGAGCGCCAATGCGCACTGGTCGGCCCTCCACGCCGGATGACCTGATGACCCCGACTTCTTCGCATTCGTCCGCCAAGTACATCTTCGTGACCGGGGGCGTCGTCTCGTCGCTCGGCAAGGGCATCGCGGCCGCCTCGCTGGGCCGCCTGCTCGTCGAACGCGGCCTGCGCGTGACGATGATGAAGCTCGACCCCTACCTCAACGTGGACCCGGGCACGATGTCGCCGTTCCAGCACGGCGAGGTGTTCGTGACCGACGACGGCGCCGAGACGGACCTGGACCTCGGGCACTACGAGCGATTCCTCGACCGGTCGCTGACGCAGGCGAACAACATCACGACGGGGCGGATCTACTCCAACGTCATCACGAAGGAGCGCCGCGGCGAGTACTTGGGCTCGACGGTGCAGGTGATTCCGCACATCACCGACGAGATCAAGTCCGCGGTGCGCCGCGTGGCGCCGGACAACGATGTGGTAATCGTGGAGATCGGCGGCACCGTGGGCGACATCGAGTCGCTGCCGTTCCTCGAAGCCATCCGCCAATTCCGCCACGACGTGGGGCGCGAGAACACGCTCTTCGTGCACCTCACGCTGGTGCCGTTCATCGCCGCCGCAGGCGAGGTGAAGACCAAGCCGACGCAGCACTCCGTGCGCGACCTGATGGAGATCGGTATCCAGCCCGACGTGCTCATCTGCCGCACCGAGCGCCCGCTGGCCGAGGACGTGAAGCGCAAGATCGCGCTGTTCTGCAACGTCGAGTTCGGCGCGGTGGTCGAGAGCCGCGACGTGAAGACCATCTACCAGATCCCGCTGGCCTTCCGCGAGCAGGGGCTGGACGACCTCGTCTGCCGCAAGCTGGGCATCGATTCACCGACGCCGGACATCTCCAAGTGGCAGGCGATGGTGCAGCGCGTGATTGCGCCGGCGCGTCGCGTACGCATCGGGGTGGTCGGCAAGTACACCGACTACGTGGACTCGTACAAGAGCGTGCAGGAGGCGCTGGTCCACGGCGGCATCGCGAACGACGTGGGCGTGGACATCGCCTGGACCTCGAGTGACCTGTTCACGGATGCCGCCCGCGCCAAGGAGCTCGTCGCGGGCTTCGACGGCCTGCTGGTTCCCGGCGGCTTCGGCGTGCGTGGTGTGGAAGGGATGGTCGAGGCCATCCGCGCGGCGCGCGAGACGGGCACGCCGTTCTTTGGCATCTGTCTCGGGATGCAGGTGGCGATCATCGAGTTCGCGCGCAACGTCTGCAAGCTGGACGATTCCAACTCCAGCGAGTTCGCGCCGGAGTGTTCGCACCCGGTCATCGCCTTGCTCGAAAGTCAGCAGGGCGTGAAGGATATGGGCGGCACGATGCGTCTGGGCTCGTACCTCTGCCGGCTCAAGCCGGGCTCGAGGGCGGCGGAGATCTATGGGCAGCCGGAGATCAGCGAGCGCCACCGCCATCGCTACGAGGTGAGCAACCAGTACCGCGAGCAGTTCCAGCAGGCGGGGATGCGCCTCGCGGGGCTCTCGCCCGACGGCTCGCTCGTGGAGATGATCGAGCTGGTGGACCATCCGCACTTCGTGGCCTGCCAGTTCCATCCGGAGCTGAAGTCGCGCCCGACGCGTCCGCATCCGCTGTTCTCGGCGTTCGTCGCGTCGGCGGCCAAGCGAGCCTCGGCGGCGCCGGCCGCGGCGCGTGGCGCGGCCCTCGCCGAGGCGAACTGAGCCCGATGCCGCACCGCGCGACGTTCCCTAAGGACCGGCTGTTCCTGATCGCCGGGCCCTGCGTCATCGAGAACGACGACATACTGTTCGCGGTCGCCGATCGCCTCGCCGAACTGGCCCAACTCCTGCCCGGCGGCGTGATCTTCAAGGCCAGCTTCGACAAAGCGAACCGCTCCAATGCCGGCGCCTTTCGCGGCCCGGGCATCGAGGAGGGACTGCGCGCATTGCAGCGCGTGCGCGAGCGCACCGGACTGCCCGTGCTCACCGACGTGCACCTTCCCGAGCACTGCGTACTGGCTGGGCAGGCGGTGGACGTGCTGCAGATTCCGGCGTTCCTCTGCCGGCAGACCGACCTGCTCGAGGCCGCCGGGGCGACGGGCCTAGCCGTGAACGTCAAGAAGGGCCAGTTCCTGCATCCCGAGGGGATGGCGGGGGCGGTGAAGAAGGTGCTCGACGCGAATCCGGAGGGCCTCGTGACCCGCGAGGGGCACTGCGACGTGGCGGTGACGGAACGCGGGACCTTCTTCGGCTACGGCGACCTGGTCGTGGATATGCGGGCCTTCCGTCGGATGCGTGAGGCGACCGGTGTGCCCGTGATCTTCGACGGCACGCACTCGGTGCAGCAGCCCGGCAAGGGGCAGGGCGGGGCCAGCGGCGGGCTTCGGGAGCACATCCCGGCACTGACCTATGCCGCCTGCGCCGCCGGTGCGGACGGGCTGTTCCTGGAAACGCACCCGACGCCGGACTCAGCGCCGAGCGACGGGCCGAATATGCTGCCGCTCGACCAACTCGAGGGCGTCATCCGCAAGGCGGTGGCGTTCTGGGAGCTGGCGCAGGGATGATCCTCGGCCTCGGAGGCGGTCCGGCGGGGTCGCACCTGGATGCCGCGCTGGCGGCCCGGATCCGGCTCGTCTGTTTCGACGTCGACGGGGTACTCACGGACGGCGGCATCGTCCTTGGGGACAGCGCCGGGAAGCGGGTCGAACTCAAGCGCTACGACATCCAGGACGGATTGGGCATCAAGATGCTGCAGCAGGCTGGAATCCTCACGGCGATCATCACCGGTCGCGAATCCGAGAGCGTCGCCCTTCGCGCGGCAGAGCTCGCGGTGGACGACGTCGTGCAAGACAACCAGGCCCGCAAGGTCCCGGCGCTGCGTCGCATCCTGCAGCGCCGCGGCCTCGACTGGAGCGAAGTCGCCTTCGTGGGCGACGATCTCCCGGACATCGGCGTGATGCGCCTGGTCGGGTTACCCGTCGCGGTGGGCAACGCCTCGCCTGATGCCGTCCGCGTGGCCAAGGTCAGCCTGACGCGCAGCGGCGGCGCCGGCGCGGTGCGTGAGTTCTGCGAACTGCTCCTGCGCGCGCGCGGCGAGTGGGACACGCAGGTCGAGCGCTACGTCGCGAGCCGCTCGGAGGAGCGATGAGCGAGTCGGCACGGATCGTCGCGCGCGGCAAGCGCGTGCTCGAGCTGGAGCGTGATGCCGTCGGCGAGGCCGCTGCGCGGCTCGATGACGCCTTCGCCGAGGCCGTGCGGCTGATCCAGCAGGCCAAGGGCCGCGTGATCGTGGCGGGCATCGGCAAGAGCGGGCTGATCGCGCGCAAGATCGCCGCGACGATGACCTCGACCGGCACGCCGGCGTACTTCCTGCACCCCACCGAGAGCGTGCACGGCGACCTCGGCATCGTCAGCGACCAGGACGTGGCCGTGCTGCTCTCCAAGAGCGGTGAGACGCAGGAGCTGCTGCCCTTGCTCGAGCAACTCACGCGCCTCGGCGTGCCTTGCATCGCCATCACCGGCAACCGCGAGTCCACGCTGGCCCGCAACAGCCGCGTGGCGCTCGATGGCTTCGTGCGCGAGGAGGCTTGCCCGCACGATCTGGCGCCGACGACGAGCACCACACTGGCCCTCGCGCTCGGCGATGCGCTGGCGGTGGCCTTGCTGGAGGAGAAGGGCTTTCGCCGCGAGGACTTCGCCAAGTTTCATCCGGGCGGGGCGCTCGGGCGCAAGCTGTTGCTCCGGGTTCGCGACGTGATGGTGCCGGAGCCGCTGCCGACGCTGGACGCCGACGCCACTATGCGCGCCGCCATCGTCGTGCTGGCCAAGCAACGCGGCCTCGCGGTTGTGCTCGAGGGCGACGGGCAGCTCGCCGGCTTGCTCACCACCGGCGACCTCACCCGCCTGATGCAGCGCGACGGCGATGTGATGGGCATCCGCGTCGGCGACGTGATGACGCGCCGCCCGCACACCGTGGACGCCGACGCGCTCGGCAGTGCCGCCGTGCACACGATGGAGCAGTTTGGCGTGATTGCGCTGCCGGCGCTGGACGCCGACGGGCGCGTGGTCGGCATCGTGCACCTGCACGACCTGATGCGCGCGGGGGCCGCCTGATGCGCCGTGCCGTACTGCTCCTGGCCGTGGCGACTGTCCTCGCGGCGGCTTGCTCCAAGAACGAGACGCAGCTCGGTACGCTGGGCGACGGCGGCCTGCTCGACTCCGCCGACCAGGTCGCGTTCAACTCCCGCACGGTGCTCACCGACGCGGGAATGCTGCGCGCCGAGATCTTCGCGGACACCACGCTCTTCCTGCAGCAGAACACGCGGATTGCGATGCGCGTCGTGCAGGGCGTGTTCTTCAACGCCCAAGGCTCGCGCGACGGCACGATGACCGCCGATCGCGCCCACTACGATTCGCGCGCCCAAGTGCTCGAGGCCTACGGCAACGTCATCGTCACGTCAGTGGACGGCCGCGTGCTCAAGTCGCCGATGCTGCGCTTCGAGAACCTGCAGAACCAGCTCTATTCGGATTCGGCCTTCGTGCTCACCGAACCCGATGGCAAGGAGATGCGGGGCGTCGGCTTCCGCGCCGACCCGAACCTCGAAGTCGTGACCGTGCTCCGCGTGGATCGCGGGCGCGGCGGGACGGTGCGGTTGTCGCCGTGATGCGTCGCCTGCTGCTGCTACTCGCTCTCGCTGCGGCGGGGGCGCCGTCGGGCGCGACCGCACAGGATTCGCGCCCGTGCTCGCTCTTGCTCACCGGCGTTGAGAGCGGCCCGCGCATTACGCGGATGCGCTCGGTCGAGCTGCCGTCAGGCGCGCGCAACACCTTTGTGGGCGGAGCGGTGGATGCCACCTGCGAAGGGCAGGGGAATCGTCTGTTGGCCGACAGCGCCGAGCACTACGCCGAAACCGGCGTGCTGATCCTCTTCCACAACGTGCGCTACACCGAGCCGCGAGTGACCATCAACTCCGATCGGATGATCTACTACACGGTCGAGGAACGACTGATCGCGGAAGGCAACGTGCGCGGCGTGACCGCCTCGGGCACGCGGTTCAACGGCCCCAAGATGGACTACTACCGCGCCAAGCCCGGATTCCGCGAGGAGAACTTCTGGATCGCGACCGGGCGGCCCTTCGTGCGGATGAGCCCCACCGAGGGCGGAGGCGCACCCGGAGCGGGCAGCGATTCCACCGACCTCACCGCCGACTTCGTGCGCTCGCAGAACGATTCGCTGCTCTACGCCAGCGGGCGCGTGGTGCTCGACCGCGAGGATATGCGGGCCACCTCGGACTCGGCGTTCGTGGACAACGGCATCGAGTTCGTGCGCTTCATTCGCGAACCGCGCATCGTCGGCAAGGGCGAACGTCCCTTCGAACTCGATGGCGTCCTCATCGAAGTCTGGTCGCGGGAGCGGGAGCTGCAGCGCGTGCTGGCTTCGGGTGACGCCCGAGCGGTCAGCGACTCGATGACGATGACCAGCGATTCGATCGACCTGCGTTTCGAGGAGCAGCAGATCGCCCGCATCTTCTCCTGGGGCGGCCGCGCCAAGGCCGAGGGCGGGCCGCAGCTCATCGAGGCGGATTCGATGGACCTGCGGATGCCGGGCCAGCGCCTCGAGGCGCTGCACGCCGTCGGTTCGGCGGTGGCCTTCTCCGATCCCGACAGCCTGCAGATCATCACCAGCGAACGCGACTGGATTGTCGGGGACACACTGATTGCCCGTTTCGAGGCCATCGTGGACTCGCTCGGTGCATCGCAGACACGGATGCGCGATGTGGAGGCCATTGGGAATGCGCGGGCGTTCTATCAACTGGCACCGGCGGGCGGGACGCGCGGTGCGCCCAGCCTCAGCTACAACCGCGGACGGGTCATCAAGGTCCAGTTCGCCGACGGGGAGATGTCCAGCGTGATCGTGAGCGAGCGAGCCTCGGGGCTCTATCTGGAGCCGGCCACGACCGATACCGCGGCGACCGCGGCGAGGCCTGCGCGCGGGAGGCGCCCGTGAGCCACGATCTCGTGATGCGGCTGACGGCGGGCGACCGTTCGGAAGCGCTCTGCCTCCTGGCGCTGGCGCAGAACGCAGACGCCGGGGGTGCGGCGACCCTGCACGACATCGTGGTGAGCTACCGCGACGACTACCTCAAGGCGCTCGAGGCGGAAGGGCGTGACGTCCAGTCTGAAGCCGGCCGCCTCAGCGTGGACGAGGTGCGTACACACCTGACGGGCACGGTGGTGCCACGGCTTTCGGCTGCTGGCGTCGTACGGGTCTCGGCCACGCACATCAGCCTCGCCGGTGAGGCGTTGGCGGCGTTCCAAGCAGACCGCAACGCGCTGCTCGCGGCGCTCCAGGAGACAGGGGAACACCCCAGCGCGCGCGTGCGTCGCCACACCGGCCCCATCGAAGGCGGGAGCGTCCTCGCGGCCACCGGCCTGGTGAAGACCTACAAGAAGCGCCACGTCGTGAACGACGTCTCGCTGGAACTGCGCCAGGGTGAGATTGTCGGACTGCTTGGCCCCAACGGCGCCGGCAAGACGACGACGTTCTATATGGTCGCCGGTCTCATCCCGCCCGCAGCCGGGAGCATCCTGCTCGACGGCGAGGACATCACGCGGATGCCGATGTTCAAGCGTGCGCGTCGCGGCATCGGCTACCTCTCGCAGGAGCCGTCGATCTTCCGCAAGCTCACGGTGGAGGAGAACATCCTCGCCATCCTCGAGACGCTGCCGCTGTCGCGCCAGGAGCGCGAGCATCGCCTCGAGACGCTGCTCGACGAGCTCAAGATCAAGCACCTGCGCCTCAGCAAGGCCTTCGCGCTCTCTGGCGGCGAACGCCGCCGCCTCGAGATCACCCGGGCGCTGGTGACCACGCCGAAGTTCATTATGCTCGACGAGCCCTTCGCCGGCGTCGATCCCATCGCCGTGAACGACATCCAAGGCATCGTCGCCTCGCTGCGCGACCGCGGCATCGGCGTGCTGATCTCGGACCACAACGTGGAGCAGACGCTGGACATCGTAGACCGGGCGTACATTATGTTCGAGGGTCAGGTGAAGGTGGCTGGCCCGGTCCGCGAGTTGATCTTCGACGACACGGTCTCGACCGTGTACTTCGGGCCGACGCTGACGGCGCGACTGCGCGCCCGCTTCACGGACGGCGGATGAAGGGAGGAATGCAGCAATCCGCGCGACTGGGACAGGAACTGCGGGCCAACCCGCGCCTGTACCAAGCGATGGATATGCTGTATATGCCCTTGCTTGACCTGCAGCAGCATCTCAAGGCGGAACTGCAGGAGAATCCCTTCCTCGAGCTCATCGACGAAGAAGAGGAAGAGATCGTCGAGAGTCCGAGCGTCGAGCTGGCCGAGTCGCAGAGCGTCGAGCCGGAGCCCGAGGAAGGCCTGCCGAAGGAGGAGCGCGAGGACGATTCCCGTTGGGAAGAGATTCTCCTCGACGGGATGGAGTCCGGCGGAATGCCGGAGCCGCGCGACGACCGCGAGCCCTACGAGCCGGTCACGGTGGAGTCTCGCGGCCTCGACGATCACCTGCGCGACCAGATCGCGCTGCTCGACCTCTCCGACCGCGACCGCCTGCTGGCCGAGGAGTTCATCGGCAACATCAACGAGGACGGCTACCTCGCGGCCGACCTCGACGAGATCCTGCGCGGCATCAACGACGTGGTGCTCCGCGCCGCCGAGGCCGAGGACGAGGAGCGCGAGATCCCGCTCTTCACGCCAGCCGACGCCGAGCGGATGCTGGGCATCGTGCAGGGATTGGACCCTGCCGGCATCGCGGCGCGGACGCTGCAGGAATGCCTCACGCTGCAGCTGCCCGCGGCCGGGCTCGAGGGCACGCTGGCGGCGCGGATGGTCCACGAATGCTTCGCCGAGCTGATTGCGCACAAGTGGGCGGATGTCGGCCGGAAGCTGGGCTGCAGCCCCAGCGAGGCACAGGCCGCGGCCGATGCGCTGGCCAGGCTCAACCCCAAGCCCGGGCGCGCCTTCGCCGAGGGTGACGGGAACTACGTGGTACCGGATCTCATCGTCGAGAAGGTGGACGGTGAGTATCTCGTGTTCACCAACGATCACAACCTGCCGCGCCTGCGCCTGTCGAAGTCGTACCAGGACATCGCGCGTGACAAGAAGCGCTTCGACGCCGAGCACAAGGAATTCATCACCAGCCGGCTGAGCGCGGCCCAGTGGCTGATCCAGGCCATCGAGCAGCGCCGCCAGACGATGCTCAAGGTGATGCACTTCATCGTCGACCGGCAGCGCGAGTTCTTTGAGAAGGGCGAAAAGGGCCTGCGGCCGCTCACGCTGCGCGAGGTGGCGGACGCCATCGGGATGCACGAGTCCACGGTCTCGCGCGTCACCAACGAGAAGTACGCGCAGACCCCCCGCGGCGTGCTACCGCTCAAGGGCTTCTTCTCCGCCGGCCTCAAGAGCACGGACGGCGAGGACGTCTCCTCGCGGAGCGTGAAGGCCACCATCCAGAAGCTGGTGGCGGCCGAAGATCCCCGGCAGCCCCTCACCGACGACGCCATCGTCAAGCGGCTCGCGGCGGACGGACTGCAGATCGCCCGCCGCACCGTCGCCAAATACCGCGACGAACTCGGCATCCTCAAGGCGCAGATGCGCAAGCGGCTCTGACCCCCCGATGACCACTCCCACCGCCGCCCCGCAGGTCTCCGTGCTCGTCCCCGCCAAGGACGAGGCCGAGAACCTCCCGACCTTCCTCGAGCTCTGCGACGCGATGATCCGCGCCGCAGCCGCCCCCTACGAAGTAATCGTCGTGGACGACGGCAGCACCGACGGCACGCCGGCGCTGCTCGCCGCGCTGGGCGCCAAGTATCCTTGGCTGCGGAGCGTGCGGCACCGCGCCCAGCGTGGCATCGCCGAAGCCCTGCGCAGCGGCTACCTCGCATCCCGCGGTCGCATCCTGGTGTTCTATCCCGCGGACCTGCAGTTCAAGCCCGAGGACATCCCGCGCCTGGTGCAGCCCATCCTGGACGGTCAGTCCGATATGGTCACCGGCTTCAAGCAGGGACACTACGAGAAGGCCTTCGTCTCACGCATCTACAACGGCCTCTCGCGCGCGCTCTTCGACGTGCCCGTGCGCGACCTCAACAACGTGAAGGCCTATCGTCGCGAGATAATGGCCGACCAGCCGGCCCGCCCGGACTGGCATCGGTATATGATCGTGCTTGCGCACGCGCAGGGCTACAGCGTGAGCGAGATCCCCGTCCCGCTGTACCCACGCAGCGCGGGCAAGAGCAAGTTCGGGCTCAGCCGCATTCCGATTGGCGTGCTGGATATGCTGGCTGTGTGGTTCGAGCTGCGCTTCGGCCAGAAGCCCTTGCTCGCGTTCGGGATGCTGGGCGCCGCGCTGTTCGCCGTTGGCGTGCTCGCCGGCGTCGCCGCGCTCATCGTGCTGCTGGTGCAGGGCATCGGTCTGCGCTGGATCTGGACCTTGATCCAGACCTGCCTGCTGCTCGGCTCGATCTTCTTCGCGACTGGGTTGCTGGGCGAGCAGGTCGCCGTCACGCGCGCCGAGCAGCGGGAGCTGCGTCGGCGCCTCGACGCCCTGCGCTCCGACACGGAGCGATGAGCGCTCGACGCGTCCTCTTCGTCACGCACGCCTACCCGCGGCACGCCACGGACGGGGCAGGGTCGTTCTTGCACCGGCTGGCGCTCGGGCTGCAGGCCGGGGGCTGCACGGTGCGGGTCCTCGCTCCCAGCGGGCCCAAGCTGCCGCCGCGCGAAGCGCTCGAGGGCGTGGAAATCCGTCGCTATCGCTACGCGCCGGCGGGGATGGAGTCGTTGGCCTACACCGGCACGATGGCCGAGCAGGTGCTCGGGTCGTTGAGCGGGACGGGCGCGATGCTCGGGATGCTCACCGCCGGCACGATGGCCGTCCGCCGGGCCATCGAGGACTTCGACCCCGATGTGGTCCACGCGCACTGGTGGTTCCCCTCGGGCCTGCTGGCCATCGGCGCCGACAGCGAGCGCCCGCTCGTGACGACGATGCACGGCTCGGACGTGCGACTGGCGCGCAAGCTGAAGCTCTCGCATCCGTTCTTCCGGCGCGTGATGGCGCGTTCGTCGGCCGTGACGGTGGTGTCGAGCTGGCTTGCCGGTGAGGCGCGCGCGATCGCGCCGACCACGGACTTCCGCGTCGCGCCGATGCCGGTGGATACCGCACTGTTCACGTCCGAGAGCGTCACCCGCGTTCCCGGCCGCTTTCTCTTCGTCGGACGGCTCAACGCGCAGAAGGGAGTGCGGGACCTGCTCGAGGCACTGTCCTGGGCGCCGGCCGCCACGAGCCTCGACGTCGTCGGCGCTGGGGAAGACCGCGAGGCGCTCCAGGCGCGCGCGCGTGAGCTCGGCGTGGATATGCGGGTGCATTGGCACGGGCACCTCGATCGGTCGGCGCTCCCGGCGCTGTACCGCCGGGCGCAGGCGGTCGTGATGCCTTCGGTGAACGAGGGGCTCGGCCTGGTCGCGGTGGAGGCCCAGCTCGCCCGCACGCCAGTCATCGCCTACCGCTCCGGTGGCCTGCCGGATGTGGTGGACGCATCGTGGGGAGGCATTCTCGTCAAGAGCGGTGATGTGCGGGAGCTTGCCGCGGCGATGGCCCGCGTACACGCCGACCCCGCTGCGGTGGACGGCTGGGGCGCGGCCGCGCGCTCGGTGATGCTCGACCGCTTCGCGCCGAGTGTCGTGTGTGCGGGGTATCGCGCGCTCTACGACCGCGTCGTCCGATGAGTGCGTCGCGCCTGCGCGCCCCGTTCGCCAGCGAGCGTGGGCCGGAAGCTCGCTTGATGGGCTCCACCGCGTTGGGCCAACTGCTGGCATTGGCCGTCGCGCCACTGCTCGGCCGCCTCCTCGGACCCGAGGCGTTCGGCAGCTTCGGCATCTATCTCGCGGTACTCGGCACTGTGGGGGGGGCTGCCTCGTGGCGGCTGGGACTTGCGGTTCCGGTGCCACGCGACGACGATGCCGCCCTGGACGTCGTGGCGGCTGGACTCAGCGCCACCGCAGTGTCCGGCGCCGTCGCGCTTGGGCTCGTCTGGGCGCTCGGATCGCCGCTGGCAGGGACCCTTGGAGCACCCGACGCAGCGCCGCTGCTGTGGTGGATCCCGATCAGCATTGTTGGAGTCGGCGTCACCGACGTGCTCTCGGGCTGGTGTTTGCGGTACCGCGAGTTCCCGGCGCTGGTGCATCAGCGCGTGGTGCGCGCCGTCGGCACAAGTGTGTGGCAACTCCTGCACGCGCTGCTCATCCGGGCCTCCGCGATTCCGCTGGTCATCGGCGAGGCACTTGGGCGCCTAGCGAGCATCCTGGCAATGGCGGGCATCATCTGGCGGCGCGAGCAGGCGCGCTTTCGCGCCATCACGGCGGCGCGGATTGCGGGGGCGCTGGGCGCGCAGCGAGCCTTTGTGCTGGTGGCCACGCCCTCGCATCTGGTGAATATGCTCGGACAGTGGATTCCGGTCTTCCTGCTGACCTACTGGTGGGGTGCTGCAGCTGCGGGGCTCTACGTCGTCGGGCAGCGAGTCATCGGCATTCCGATCGGCCTGATTGGCGACTCCGCAGGGCAGGTGTACCTCGCCGACCTCGCGGCGCGCTCGCGCAATGCGCCAGCCGAGATGCCCGCGCTCTTCCGCGAGGTGGCGCTCCGGCTTGCCAAGCTTGCCGCCGTCATTGCCATCGTCCTGATTGCACTCGGTCCGATTGGTTTTTCGCTGGGCTTCGGGTCGGTATGGACCGACGCCGGTCGGATGGTCCGCTGGCAGGGGCTCGCGCTGGCCGCCCAGATGGTCGCGATTCCGATGGCGCACACGCTGGTGGTCCTGCGCTTCCAGCGGCGGCAGTTGCTGTGGGACGTGTTCCGGCTTGTGTTCACCAGCGGCGGCTTCGCGCTCGCCCGTCGGCTGGGTGCGGACGCCGTCAGTGCCGTGGCCATCCACGGCGGCGTGACCGCGCTGCTGTACTCGACGCTCGTGTGGCTCAGTTGGCAGGCGGTGGTACGACGCGGCAGCGACGATCCGGGTGCCGCGACCTAGGGCGACGCTTACCTTACTTTCCTATGGCTGATACTCCTCGGCGGTTTCCGATTCACCCAGGCATCGCCTTTGCGATTGGCTGGGCCCTCCTCCTCGGCCTCCTGTTCGCTCCGCTGTTTTCGGGCGGCGTGATCGTCAATCCGATGAGCGACGGCAAGGACGGCTACGTGACACGCCACTTCGCCGCCGTGGTGATTGCCCAGTGGGGCGAGGTCCCGCGCTGGAATCCATACATCTTCGGCGGGATGCCGTTCTTGGGCGCGATGCACGGCGACCAGGTGTATCCCATTTCGGTCGCCTTGCGTGCGGTCTTTGCGCCGGCGCTCGGCATTGGGCTCGGAATGGTGCTGCACGCCTGGCTCGGGGCGGTCGGCCTCCTCGCCTTCCTGCGGAAGCAATCGCTGAGCTGGAGCGCGGCCGTTGTCGGAGCCACGGCCTATGGAATCAGCGGCCCGCTGCTCTCGCTGTTCTATCCAGGGCACGACGGCAAGATCTACGTCCTTGGGCTCACGCCTTGGGCCCTGTTGGCAATCGCCGAGGCTTGCCGCACCCGCCGGCCGCATTGGTTTGCGCTCTGGGGCCTCTTGGTCGGCCTGATGCTGCTTTCGCCGCATTTCCAGATGACGTATTACTCGTCGCTGCTGATGGGCGCCTTCTTGTTCTTCACACTGTTTACGCAGACAGAACGCCCGGCACGACTGGTGGTCCTGGCAGGTTTCGGCGTGGCCAGTGTCCTCGCCCTGGCGACGGCCGCAGCGCAGTTGATGCCGTTCGCCGAGTATCTGCCGTTTAGTCCGCGCAGTGCAGCCGGTTCCACTTCCACCGGATGGGAGTACGGCACCAGTTGGGCGATGCCGGCCATCGAACTGATCGGAACAATGTGGGGCGGTTTCAACGGTTGGCTGCTCCAAAGCTATTGGGGAACCAACACCTTCAAGCTCCACTCGGACTACCTCGGCCTCTTGGTCGGTGTGCTGGCGTTGACGGCCATCCTGCGCACGCCAGCCGGGGCCGAGCGCAAGCGCCTCTGGTTTTGGGTGGGTTGCGTGATCTTCGGAACGCTCTGGGTGCTCGGCGGCCAGACCCCGTTCTACCGGATTCCGTATCATCTTTTCCCGATGATCAGCAAGACGCGCGCCCCGTCAATGATGTGGGGTCACGTCGCGCTGTGTTTTGGTGTGCTGGCCGGGCTCGGGATGCAACAGTGGCTGTCGATGGCTGGTGACGCGCGCGCGCGCTGGGCCAAGCGACTGGCCATCACCGTGGGGGTCGCGGCCACGGTTCTGCTCGCGGCAACCGATGGACTCATCACGACATTGGCACCGGACTTCCGTACCGATGCCGCATTTCTCGCGGTGCGCGATGCACGCCTCGGCCTGCTGCTCGGTGCTGCGACGGTGCTGACGTTTGCGGCGGTGGCGTGGCGGGCGCCGCGCTGGCTCCCGGGCGCCGCGGTTGTGCTGCTCCTGGCCGATCTCGGCACGCAGGTGCGCCGGTTCATCGTCATTGACGAACGTGGGGCGGAGGTGTTCGCCGCGGATGACGTCGTACAGGCGCTGCGGCGGGACGCTGACGGCACCACCCAGCCGTGGCGCGTGCTGCCGCTGGGGCGTTCGTATATGGACGACTATCTGATGGAGCACCGCGTCCGCTCCGTGCTTGGCTACCACGGGAACGAACTCCACACCTATGACGAAACGCTCGGCGGCAAGAATCGCTGGGTGAATCGCGGGAACCCACAGTCGTGGCGGCTGTTCGGTGTGCGCTATGTGTTCGTCGACGAGGTGCCGCCGCAGCTTCCGCCCGGCTTCACCGTGGTCGGCGAGCGCTTGCGGACGTGGTTAGGCGAGCAGACGGCCGTGTTACGCGTGCCCGAGCCAGGGGAGTGGGCGGTCATCGCGCCGCTGGCCTTCAAGCTCGACGATGAAGAGGCGACGATCGGCACCGTGATGAATCCGCAGTTCGACCCGCGGCGCATCGTGCTCGTGGCTGGCGATGCCGCCTTCGGCGACACCACGCCACCGCAGGCACTGCCGGCGCCGATCAGTCCCGCACCACAGATTGTGGTCGAGGAACGGCAGCCCGGAGTCTATGTGCTGCGGGTCGATACGCTGGCGCAGGACGGCTACCTCGTCGTCAGCGAGAACCACCTGCCGACGTGGACCGCGACGGTCGATGGCGTGGCTGCCCCCGTGGCACGTGCCAACGGCACGTTCCTCGCCGTCCCCGTGAAGGCCGGTAGCAAGGAGATCGTGCTTTCGGTGGAATCGCGCGGCGACCAGCTCGGCCTCAAGGTCTCGCTTGCCGGTCTCGGAGGCCTGGCGCTGCTGGCACTGGCTGGTCTCTTCGTGCGGCGACGCGAAGGCGAGGCGGGACGTGACTGAAGTCCGGGTGGTGCCATTCGAGGCCCGGCACACCGAACCCGTACTCGACCTGATGCGCCGCTGGAGCCCCGAGCATCCGGAGCTGGCCGAGCGGTCGTTGCTTGAGTGGCAGCGCTGCGCCCGCTTCGTGGCGCTGCGCGGCGAGGATGTCGTGGGGCAGATTTGCCAGGTCGCACACGAGTTTCGCTACAACGACGAGCGGCCCAGTGTGCAGGTCGGGTGGGGAATCACCTTGGTGCTCGATATGTCGGACGACGCGACGCGCAAGGCGGCTGGACGGCAGCTACTCGCCGCTTGCGAGAACGCCGACGGTCTCAAGTACGGCGCGGTCGGCGTCGTCCCAATGATCGAGCCGGCGTACCTGCGTCGCGGGCATCGGCTCACCCGCGACTCGTCAGCCTACTTCGCACGATTCTTCCGGCCGGGGAAAGCCCTCGCGTACTGGAAGAAGCCGACGTTCGTGGCACCGGCGGTGCACGTGGGGAACCTGTTCCACCGGCCACAGGGACCAAGCGGCGCGGAGCGGACTGAACGCATCGAGCGCTTTGATCCGGCGTGGGACGCGACGTGGGACCGGCTGCTCCGCGCCCGCTATGAGTTGAGCGGCACGCGGACGGCGGACTATCTCAACTACAAGCTGTCGCAACCGCGCCGGGAGTACCACACGCGCGTCCACCGCGATGCCGAGGGCACGGTGGATGGCTACCTCGTGTGGCGCCGCGCCAAGCACCTCACGCGGGATCTTGATCTCGTGAAGATCTGTGACTTCGTCGGCACCGATGCCGCGCTCGACGCGCTGCTGCCAGAAGCCGTGCGATTCGCACGCGACGAGCAGGCCCGCGGCACTTATGGCATCGTCGCCCTCAGCGCGATGCGTGACGCCCCGGCGCTTAAGCGCGCCGGTCTCTGGGTGCGGCGCCCGTACCCCGTCGTGCTCGCGGGCGGCACCGAAGGCGCGATTCGTGTCTCGTTCTTCGATTCCGACCTCGATGATCTCTGGTGAGCCGCCGGTAGACTGGCGCATCCCGATTGTTATCGGCTGCGACACCGACCCGGATCGCAGCGGTTTCGTTGGCGCGCTGCCGAGCGATCGGCTCGTCTGGCGCGGAATGCTCGAGGGCATTCCGGCCTTGAAAGACGCCGTCCGCAACCTCCGCGACGACGCCGGTTGCGCGCCGCGGTTCACGTGGTTGCTGCGTGCCGACGAACAGGTCCGCGACCTGATGGGGAGCTATTCGTGGTGCCTCGAGGCCCACGGCGCGTTCCTCTCGCAGTTGGTCGCCGACGGCGATGCCCTAGGCTGGCACCCACACTTCTGGCGACTCGACCGTGGGACCAGCCGCTGGTATCAGGAGGTCGAGGACCGCGAGTGGCAGGTCGCGATGCTGCACGCCGCACATCACGCGCTGCAGACGGCGGGCCTCTCGCCCGCAAGCGCCCGGATGGGGTGGACGTACCACACCAGCGAAACATTCAACACGTTGGACGCGCTGGGCGTGCGCCTCGAGTTCTCACCCTTTCCGGGACTGCGCAGCTACCGGAGCCGACCTGCGACTCGCTCCGAGAACCAATTCGACTGGAGCATCACGCCGACGCAGTCGTTCTTCGCCAGCCGCCGCGACCCGCGCAAAGCGGCGGGGGCAGGGGAGCCTGCCTGCCGGATGCTAACGCTGCCCTGTTTCGTGGCGCAGCAGCGCGCCTGGGGGTTCGTCGCCGGCGTACAGATGGCGCGCAAGTCCGCGTCGCCGGGGCCGATCTGGGATGCCATTCGCCGCCCGAGCTACGTCATCAACCTGACGGCGCGCCCGACGCTATTCGCGCCACTGGTGAACCAGTTGCGCGATTCGGTGCACTCGGCGCGTGCCGGGCGTCGACCTGCACCGGCGTTTGCAACATATTTCCATCCCGACGAACTCATTCCGAATCGCAGCACGATGTACGCGCTGCAGCACGTGCGGGAGAACATCGTGGCGCTCGTGGATTGCATTCGCAGCGCCGGCGCATCTCCGGCGTTTGTTACCGCAGACCAGTATGTCAACCTGTGGGGCGCGGAGACGCGATCCACCTCTTGAGCGATATGCCCGAAGCGACGCAGCGGGGACTGGTCATCGTCCCCACATATAATGAAAGCGAGAACATCCGCAGCCTGATCACGGCCGTGCTGGCCGCCGACCCTCGGCTCGAGATGCTCATCGTCGACGACAACTCACCGGACCGCACCGGTGACATCGTCGAGGAGATCCAGCGCGGCGAACCGCGCGTGCACATTCTTCGCCGCCCCGGCAAGATGGGACTCGGAACGGCCTACCGAGACGGTTTCCGCTGGGCCTTGGCTCGCGATTACGAGCTGATCTTCGAGATGGACGCCGACTTCAGCCACAGCCCGGCGCACCTCACGGAGTTTCTCAAGGCGGCCGAAACCGCCGACTTCGTGCTGGGCTCGAGGTACCTCAACGGAAAGGTCACGGTGGTGAACTGGCCCATCAGCCGGTTGCTGCTCAGCTACGGGGCCAACATCTATGCCCGCATCGTGACTGGAATGAAGCTCTGGGACGGCACCGGCGGCTTCAAGTGCTTTCACCGACGCGTGCTCGAGGCCATCGACCTCGGCGACGTGCGCTCCAACGGCTACGCCTTCCAGATCGAGATGTCGTTCCGTGCGATGCGGAAGGGCTTCAAGCCCGTCGAGATTCCGATCGTCTTCACGGACCGGACTGAGGGTGAGAGCAAGATGTCTGGACACATCGTGCGGGAGGCCGTGCTTATGGTGTGGCGCCTCCGCTGGTGGGCGATGACGGGGCGTCTGTGAAGTTCTACAAGATGTCGGGGTCGGGAAACGACTTCGTCTTCATCGACGGCATCGGCCAGCCAGACCAGGCGACGGTGGCGATGGACCCCGACTTCGTCCGCACGGTCTGCGCCGCGCATACGGGTGTGGGCGCGGACGGGCTGGCGGTCTTCCTGCCGGACGCCGAGCTCGAGTTCTCGCTGGCCTACTTCAATAGAGATGGCAGCGTCGGCGAGCTCTGCGGCAATGCGTCGCTGTGCGCCGTTCGGCTGTCGAACGAGCTGGGACTGGCCCGCCAGTCCGGGCTCCGCTTTCGCACCCCGGCCGGGGTCATCAACGGCCGGATCCGCGACGGGCGCCCGGAGGTCGACCTGCAGGCGGTGCAGGGGCTCCGGCCGGACGCCGGCATCCCGCGGCGGAGCGCTGAGCGAGCCCTTGGCTTCGTCGACTCCGGGGTCCCGCACCTCGTGGTGCGGGTGGACTCCCTCCAGGGCATCCCATTGGATTCCCGGGGCCCGGAACTCCGCCACCACGCCTCGCTGCCGGCCGGCGCCAACGTCAACTGGGTGGCCAAGGACCCGGTCGGAGCCTGGGAGATTCGGACGTTTGAGCGTGGGGTGGAAGCCGAGACCTTGGCCTGCGGGACCGGTGCGGTGGCGGCGGCCGTGCTGTTGGAGGCTTGGGGCGAATCAGGGGACTCGACGACCCTCCGTACCAAGTCGGGTCAGCCTTTGCAGGTGCGCCTCAAGGCCGCCGGAGGGGGGACAATCCCGACGCTGGCGGGCGAGGGGCGGATCGTGTTTGAAGGGACACTTCGGGAGCTCTAGGCAGACGCCGTGGGGAAATCTCCTGGTTTTCCCCAGAGCGATTATACATAATACATATTATACGTAGTTACTGGATTGAACAGACAGTCCTCCACGCCGTCCATTTTCCGGGCCACCAAGGCGACAGCGCGCTGCGTGAATCAGGCCACGAAAATGGCGGGGTCAACGATCGTCGACCCCGCCTTTCTGATAATCCAGTTGAACTGACTACGCCTTAGCTCTTGCCTCGCCTAGTCTTAGGCGCGCCTCACCTGCGAACGGTGAGTCCTCTCGGCTGGAAATCTCGGCGTAGATGGCGGCTGCGGCAGCCGCATCGCCTCCAGTCATCAGCGAGCGCGCTGCTTCCATCCGATATCCGTCCTTGTCCGCCGGGAACCGGGCGGCCGCCGCCGCAGCCTGGTAGTCCGCAGCTGCCCCGCTGTAGTCGCCCTTGATGGACTTCCCAGCCGCCTGAAGCGCCAGCAGCCCAGGACGCAGATGCCGCGGGGCCTTCGGCATCACCATCGCAATCACCGCGAGACCAGAGTCGGCCTGCTCGATCTCGTAGTGCCACTGGGCGGAAAGCATAGCCGCCGTGGTCCCGGCGTTCGTCCCCGCGTAGCGCACGATGACCCGGGCCAGCTCCGGCTGGGCAGCGGCGGGGCCGCCCGTGTTGTAGGCGCCCTCAGCGGCCGCCACGGCAGCCGATGCACGCTGCTCCTTGATCTGGGCCGAGCGCTGGGCCATCCAGTAGCCGCCTGCCCCGAGTGCGAGCACGATGGCCGCGATGCCGATGGGACGCTGATAGCGCTGGAGCAGCTCGATTCCGGACTCTTCGTCATCGAGGACAATGGGGGGCCGCGCGGCGTCGCCGGTCTTGGTCATAGCTGGGACTGTTAATGAAGGATGTCAGGTGCCCGAAACGGGCCTGGGCCGGATTGCCGGCGCACGGCCGAAAGTTAATGGACCCTACGCCCACTCTCTATGCCCCCGGGCGGACTCGAACCGCCGACCTGCGGTTTAGGAAACCGTCGCTCTATCCACCTGAGCTACGGGGGCCACTCGCCTACCAACATAATGCCATCGGCGTGAACGATTACAGGGTTCGGGACGTATCTAACGTGCACGCAGGATTCCCCGAATTTCGCACCCTCAGGCGATGCGCCTCCTCACACATACAACCCTCGCCGCGCGCGCCGCGGTCCTCCTCACCTTCGCGGCCCTCGCGGCCTGCGGAACCGACACCGCGTCGTCGGCCACGCCGGGCAGCACCGGCGGCGGACCTGGCGGCCCCGGCGGCAACCGCGGCCCTGGCAACGGCCAGCCGGCCCCCGTCGAGATCACCACCGTCGAGCGCGTGCGGATGTCGCGCACCTCGATGGTCGCCGGGCAGCTCGCGCCGCTGCGCGTCGTGGGCGTCACCTCGCAGGTCGGCGGTGCCCTGCTCCGCGTGCCGGTCGAGGAAGGCTCGCGCGTCAGCCGCGGCGACATCCTCGCCGAGCTCGACTCGCGCGAACTCGATGCGCAGCTGCGTGCCGCGGAGGCGAACCTCACGCTGGCCCGCACCACCGCGCAGCGCTCGGAGCAGCTCCGGCAGAACGGCGTCGTGACCGCGGCCGAGTACGAGCGCGACCAGGCCACGCTGGTGGCCGCCGAAGCCACCGTCGCGCAGCTCGAGACGCGGGTGGGCTTCACCAAGATCCGCGCGCCAATCGACGGCGTAGTGACCCAGCGCTTCGTGCAGGCCGGCGACATCGTCGGCGGGCAGACGCGGATGTTCACCGTGGCTGACGTCGCAACGCTGGTGACGCAACTGCCCGTCTCGGAACTCGAGGTGCCGCGCCTCACGGAAGGCTCCGCCGTCGAGGTCCAAGTCGACGCACTCGGCGGCCGCGCCGTGCCCGGCCGCATCCGCCGCATCTTCCCCGCCGCTGACAGTGTCAGCCGACTCGTGCCGGTGGAGATCGCCATCAGCGGCGCCGAGCGCTTCCAGCTGAAGCCCGGTTACTCCGTGCGCGTCACGCTGCAGCTCGATGAGCGCGACAATGCCCTCGTCATCCCGACGCGGGCCGTGGTCGGTGCCGCCGGCAGCCAGAGCGTCTACGTGATCCGGGACGGCCGCGCCGAGCGCAAGCGCGTGCGCGTGGGCCCCGACGCGGATGGCCGGATGGAGGTCTACGAGGGCCTCGCCGCCGGCGACACCATCATTACAACCGGCAATGCCCTGCTCCGCGACGGCGCGCAGGTCCGCATCGTGCAACCGCTCGCGCCCGAGGCGCCGTCGGCGTCGCGCACCGTTCCTGCCACGAACCCGGGAGCCCGTCCGTGAGCAACCAGAAGCGACGCGGGATCTCCAGCTGGGCCATCTCGCGCCCAGTCGGCACCTTGATGCTCACCAGCACGTTGCTGGTGCTGGGCGTGGTGTACATCGGCCGGCTGCCGGTGGACCTCCTCCCGCGCATCATCTACCCGCAGGTGCGCGTGAACGTCAGCAACCCGGGCGTGGAGCCCGTGGTGCTCGAGGAGACGGTTGCCAAGCCGCTCGAGACCGCCCTCGCGACGGTCGAAGGCCTGCAGCGCCTGCAGACCAACGTCAACGAAGGCAGCGTCTCGGTTGAGCTGAACTTCGCCTACGGCACCAACGTCGACATCGCGCTGCAAAACGCCGCCACCGCCGTCGAACGCGTGCGCTCGCGGCTGCCGATCGAGGCCTCCGCGCCGACGGTCAGCAAGTCCGACCCGTCGCAGATGCAGATCTTCCAAGTCGCGTTCTCCTCGTCCGAGCGCGACCTGGTCTCGCTGCGCCAGTGGATTGACCAGCGCCTGCGGCCGCAACTGCTCGCCGTCGAAGGCGTCGCCTCGGTGGATCTCTCGGGCGGCCTCGTCCGCGAGATCCAGGTCGAGATCAACCCGGAACGCCTGCGCGGCTTCGGGCTCTCGGTCTCCGACGTCCTCGGCTCGCTCTCCGGCGAGAACCAGAACATCGCCGGCGGACGCGTCATCGCGCCCGACCGCGAGATCGTCTCGCGCACCACCGGCCGCTTCACGTCCACCGAGGAGATCAAGGGCGTCCTCCTCACCGGCGCCGGCGGCACGCGCGTGCCCCTGAGCGAGATCGCCACCGTAAGAGACACCTCGGCCGACCAGCGCTTCTGGGCCCGCCTCAACGGCACGCCGGCGGTGCGCATCGGCATCCAGAAGCAGCCCGAGTCCAACACCGTCGAGGTCGTGGACCAGGTACGGGCGCAAATCGCGCGTCTGGAATCCTCGCAGTTCATCCCGCGCGACATCCGCTATCAGGTCACCTTCGACCAGTCCGGCTTCATCCGCGACGCACTGAGCTCGGTGCGGAACTCGGCGCTCATCGGCGCCTTCCTGGCCGCCATCGTCGTGCTGGTGTTCCTGCGCTCGATCCGCAAGACGTTCATCATCGCGGTGTCGATCCCGCTGGCCATTATGGCGACCTTCGTGATGATGGGCGCCGGCGGGCTGACGCTCAACATTATGTCGCTCGGCGGCCTCGCGATGGGCACGGGCCTGTTGCTCGACAACGCCATCGTGATGCTGGAGAACATCTACCGGCGCCGCGAACTCGAGGGGCTCGACCCGGAAGAAGGCGCGCACGTCGGCTCGGCCGAGGTCACCAGCGCCGTCGTCGCCTCCACGACCACGAACCTCGCCTCGGTGGCGCCGTTCCTGCTCATCGTGGGCCTCGCCGCGCTCATCTTCCGCGAACTGATCCTCACGATTTCGTTCGCCATCCTCGCCTCGTTGCCGCTGGCCTTGACGCTGGTGCCGATGCTGGCCGCCCAGTTGGGCAAAGTGAAGTTCAAGAGCGGGCTCGAGAACAACCGCTTCCTGCTCGCCTTCGACCGCTGGTTCAGCCGGATGGGCGGGCGCTACGAGCGCGCGGCCGAGTGGACGGTGCGGCACAAGTTCATCGTGCTGGGCACCGTGGTGCTGGTCGCCGGTGCCCTGTTCGCGCGGGCGCGCTCGATCCCTTCGGAGTTCCTGCCGCAGGTGGACGACGGCTCGGTCGGCGCCTTCGTGCGCCTCGCCCCGGGCTCCACGCCGCAGCAGACGGACCGCATCACCCGCGAAGTCGAAGGCATCGTCGCCAAGATGCCGCACGTGGAGGCGGTGTTCGCCACGGCCGGCGGCTTCCTCTTCGGAGGCTCGTCGTCAGCCAACGCCGGTCGCGGCTCGCTCGACATCCTGCTGGTCCCGGTATCGCAGCGGAATATGTCGGCCGACCAGTGGGTGCGCGCGTTGCAGGACTCGGTCAACGCACGCGGCTTCGCGGGTGCCCGCGTGGGCGTCCGTCCGCCGCGCATTCGCGGCCTGCGCACCTCCTCCAGCGGCGAGGCCGTCTCGGTCGCCGTGCTCGGAGACGACATCCTCACGCTCAACGAGATCGCCCTCGCGGTCGCCCGGCGGGTGCAGGGCATCCCGGGCCTCGAGAACTTCCAGAACCCGCAGGACGAAGGGTCTCCCCTGCTCTCGATCGAGTTGGACCGTGAACGCGCCCGCGCCCGCGGCCTGAACGTGCAGCAGGTGGGCGCCGCCGTGCGCACCGCGCTCGACGGCACCGTCGCCACGCGCTACGCCGAAGGAAACTTCGAGTACGACGTGCGCGTGTTCTTCCCCCGCGGACGCTTCCAAAGCACCACCGACCTGCTCGACATCCCGCTCGTCGCCACGCGCGGCGCGCCGGCCATCCGCCTCGGCGACGTGGCCGATGTGAAGACCGTGCTGGGCCCCAATGGCATCACCCGCGTGAACCAGAGCCGTCAGGTGCAGATCAACGGCGATGTCATCACCGAGATCGCCACCGTCGGTGCCGTCAGCGACTCCATCCGCGCCCGGCTGGCCGAGCTCGAGCTGCCGGACGGCTACGGCCTCATCATCGGCGGCGAGCAGGAGGCCATCGACGAGAGCAACCGCCAGCTAGCCCTCGTCATCGCGCTCGCCATCTTCCTGGTCTTCGTCGTACTGGCGGTGCAGTACGAGAGCTTCATCAATCCCTTCGTCATCCTGGCGTCGGTCCCGCTCGCGATGATGGGCGTGTTCGCCATCCTGCTCATCACCGGGACGCCGTTCAGCGCGCCCGTGACGCTCGGGATGATTATGCTCGCCGGCATCGTGGTGAATAACTCCATCCTCTTGGTGGAGTTCGCCGAGAACTTCGTCGCGGAGCAGCACTCGCGGCTCGAGGCCATCGTCAAGGCCGGTGGGGCGCGCCTGCGCCCTATTATGATGACGACGTTCACGTCGCTGGTCGGCACGCTGCCGCTGGCGCTGGGCCTCGGCGAAGGCGGCGAGCTGATGCGCCCGCTGGCCATCGCGGTGGTGGGCGGCCTGTCGGTATCGACCTTCCTCACGCTGTTCGTGGTGCCCTGCACCTACCTGATCGCGCACGCCATCGGCGACCGCGTGAAGGGGTTGCTCTATGGTGGAGCCGCCGCGACGCCGAGCGGCAGGGTAGCCGAGCAGCGCGGCTAAATCGCGACGCGGGCCGGACACAGAGCTACGGGGTGCGCGGCTTGGCCGTGCGCCCCGTCGTGCTTCCGCCCGATCCACCGCTGCGCACGCTTCCGGAACTGCCGGCCGAGCGCGTCAGCGCACCGCTCGAGCTTGACGGCCTCGGCGAGCTCGCGGTGCGGGTGCTGCCTGAGCTGCCCTGCGAGTAGCCCTCGCCCTTCACCACACGCCCGCCGCTGGCGGGAATGCGGCGGGAGCTGACATCAACCCGCACCGGCACCCCGACAAAACCCGGCCGTACGCCCTGGAACCCTTGGCCGACCCAGAAGCCGGACATCGACCAGCGCGAGTAGAAGCCGAGTGGCGCACACTGGCGGAGCCAGTAGTTGCCGGACATTCCCAGCATCGGAAATCCCAAGGTCCCCCACGGCCCCCACGCGCCCATCGGGAAGTCGTACATCCAGTCCATCATCCACAAGGACGAGCGCAAGCGATCGCACATCGCCAAGGTGCTCATCCCGCTGCCTGCAGCCGACGGCATCGGTTCCACACGCGCCGTCGTGATGACATCGCGCTCGAGTGCGACGCGGAATGCCTGTGGGTTGCCGAGAATGACCGCCATATCGATCACGCGGCCTGGGACGCGCGCGGCGGCCAGCCGCTGCAGGTCGCTGCGCGTCGTACGGAACCCCTCCACGTCCCGACTCGACTCGACCATCCACGCCTCCGCCGCGTACGCATCGACAGCCGCCGCGACGTCGACGATGGCGGCGGTGGACAGCGGCTTCGCCGCGGACACCCTTGCACCGTCAACGCGTCGCAACACGCCATCGAGCGTTGCCCGCACGCCGTCAGGCATCAGCAGCCACGGGAGCGCGCGCAAGCGCTGCACCCGGAGACTGCGCTGATCCCCCACGCGCAACGTGGACACGAGCACGAGGTCGCCGGTCGGGGCGATCGAAACAATCCCCGAACTGCCCTGCGGCGGCACGTCGGCGCAACTGGCCTCTCCTCTGGTGTAGACGCGCGCGCCATCGTTGCTGAAGCGCGCCGACTCCCAGCCTCCGCAGGTTTCGGCGTCGATCTCCACGCGGCGACCGCTGGCATCGAGGCGCGCGCGCTCCAGCACCGTCTCGCCGCGCACGAACAGGCGCTCCGCAATGGCCGGCTGCCCCGCGACGGGCACGAAGCAGGTCAGCGGTCCACTCCCGGCATCGCTGCTCGCGCTCCAGCAGCCAAGGAACGCGGCCCAGGGCAGCGGCTCACCCGTCGCCTGTGCGTCCAGCGGGTCGCCTCCGACGAACAGGCCGGACGATGCGAGTATGAGCAGTGCGCGCCTCATCTCTACTCCTTGCTGAAGCGAAGGGTCAGGCCGAGCGTGGTGCTGAAGCCGGAGAGGTCGAGCCGGTCGAATCCTTCGAACGATGGCCGCCCTGAGGCGCCGGAATGCAGATATCGCACCTCGCCCGTCAGCACGAAATTGGGGCTGAGGGTCCAGCCGGCTCCGGCGCTGGCCTGCAGAAACGACGACCGCCCCTTGGCCGTGAACCGGTCCGTGAACACATCCGATGTCTCGCTGTCCACCCAATCGCCGGCCTGCACGAACTGGTAGCTCATTGTCCCCGCCCCGGCTCCCACCCACGGGACAAATGACGCGGGAATCCACGCGATGGTCCCGATACGCTGGCCGCGCGGCACGAGCGAGTAACGCAGCGACGCGCTGAGCGGGCGCCGCTCGAAGCGCGTCTCCTGCTCGATCGGCAGATCGTCCTGATCGACCCAGTCTCGGAACTCGCTGCGGCTCGTGCGGCCGTTGACGGCCCAGCCCAGCACGAGGTCGGTGCGCGGAGACAGCCGGAACGCGATGTCAACACCACGGTCAAAGGCCGCGAAGTCCCGCCGCGCGAGTGTCAACTCGTCGAAGGTGAAGCCCCAGATGTCTCCCGAGGCACCGGGGAGCGAGACGCCGCCGTAGACCGTCAACGTGACGGGCGGCTCGCTCAGCAAGTAACCCTGCGCGCGCCCACCCTGCGCCGGAAGCAGCGCCGGAGCCAACAGACCCAACAGCAACGGGACGGCAACGCGCACAGGGACTCCGCGTGGGGGTTGCTACACCCCAATGTACCCCAGGGGCCGCTCCGCCGTTCCCCGAGATCAGGCTCGCGTCCGACTCAGGAGAAGCTGACCAGCGTCTCCACGTGCACCCCCGCCAGCGCCTTGCGCCACGGCAGAAAGGCGAGGTCGATCACCACGCCGATGCCCGCCACGCCTGCACCGAGCCGATGCGCCAGTCGCCGCGTGGCCGCGGCCGTGCCACCGGTCGCGAGCACATCGTCGATGATCAGCACGAGCGAGTCGGCATCGATGGCGTCCGTGTGCACCTCCACCGCGTCCTCGCCGTACTCGAGCGCATAGTGCTCGGTGACGTGCGCGTGCGGCAGCTTGCCGGGCTTGCGCACCGGCACCAGCGCCGCCCCGAGGTGTTGCGCCACCGGCGCGCCGAACAGGAACCCGCGCGATTCAACCGCCAGCACGTGCGTGATGCCCTTTCCTCGCCACGGGGCCGCCAGGGCCGCCGTCACATCGGCGAACAGCACGGCGTCGTGCAACACCGGCGTGATGTCCTTGAAGACGATGCCCGGCTTCGGGAAATCCGGGACGTCACGGATAGCGGACTTGAGTCGGCTGGACAGGTCGGACATCGCTGGGAGGGCTGGGGTCTGAAGGGACGCGCTCAGGTCGCGAAACCGTGCTCACCGATCAAGGGCACGAATCGCATCGCGTCGAGCCGGTGGGTCACGAATCCCTCGGGGGTGCGCCGGATGCGCAGGAGCTGCTGCGTGTCGCGGTCGCCGACGGGAATCAGCAGTTGGCCGCCCGGTGCCAGTTGCTCGAGCAACGGCTCCGGCACGTCTGGCGAGGCGGCACCCACGAGAATCGCGTCGTAGGGTCCGTACTCCGGCCAGCCCAGCGTGCCGTCGCCGACGCGCTGGATCACGTGGTCGATCCCACAGCGGCGCAACGCCTCGCGCGCGGCCTCGGCGAGCGGCGCGAGGCGCTCGACGGTGAACACGTGACGGGCAAGCCTGGTCAGCAGGGCCGTCTGGAAGCCGGAACCGGTGCCGATCTCGAGCACGCGCTCGTCGCCCGTGAGCTCCAGCAACTCGAGGTACTTGGCGTGCACCCAAGGCTGCGAGATGGTCTGCCCGTGCCCGATGGGCAGCGGCGCATCCTCGTACGCGCGGTGTCGCAGCCCGGAGGGCACGAACTCGTGCCGCGGCACGTCGTCGAAAGCCTTGAGGACGCTGAGGCTGCGGATGCCCTTGCGCTGCAGCTCTTCGATGAGACGCCGCCGCGCTCCGCCGAACTGCGGCGTCAGAGCGGCCGCCACCACCGCTCCGCGTCCTCCAACCGATCGCGCGCCGTGAGGTCCAGGTGCAGCGGCGTGACCGAGACGTAGCCGTCCCGCAGCGCCTGGAAGTCCGAGTCGTCCGAGCCACTCCACTCCACCGACCCGCCGCCGATCCAGAAGATCTCGCGCCCCCAGGGGTCCTTCATCGGCGTGAGCGAGTCGCTGAACACGCGACGCCCGAGCCGCGTGAGCTTGACGCCCTTCACGTCCTTGGCGGGAATCGCCGGCAGGTTCACGTTGAGCAAGGTGTCGGCCGGGAACGCCGGCAGCGACGTCAGGTGCCGCAGCAGCGTCGTGAGCGTCTTCACGTGGTCACTGAGCAGCGAGTCGTCTGCGCGCAGCACGCGCCCGCCGAAGGACACCGCGATGCTCGGGACGCCCAGGGCGAGCCCTTCCATCGCCGCGGCGACGGTCCCCGAGTACAGCACGTCCTCGCCCATATTCGGGCCGTGGTTGATGCCGCTGAGCACGAAGTCGGGCCGCGCCGGCAGCAGCGCCTCGATCGCCAGCATCACGCAGTCGGTGGGCGTGCCGTCCACCTGCCACCGCTGGGCGCCCAGTTGCACCGGCCGCAGCGGATGATGCAGGGTCAGCGAGTGGCTGGTCGCGCTCTGCTCGCGGTCCGGCGCCACCACCCACACGTCACCAAGGGGACGCGCCGCGCGCTCGAGGCACTCGAGGCCTCGCGCCAGGATTCCGTCGTCGTTGCTGATCAACAGCCGCATTCAGTCCTTCCGCTCCAGGATGTCGAGGATGGCCTGCAGGTCCTTCTCGAGAAGCTGCACCGTCTCGGCGTCGAGCCCCTGCCGCGCCGCCGGCTTCACGCCGCCGCTCTTGCGGTGCTCGTCCACCTTCTGCTTGGCGCCCTCGATGGTGTACTTCTCCGTGTACAGCAGGTGCTTCACCAGCATCACCAGTTCCACCTCGCGCCGCGTGTACACGCGATTGCCCGAGCGGTTCTTGGCCGGCGAGAGGAACTTGAACTGGCTCTCCCAGTAGCGCAGGACGTGCGGCTTGAGTTCCGTGAGCTCGCAGACGTCCCCGATGGAGAAGAACTCCCGGATCGGCTCCGATCCCGAGGCCATCAGTCTCGCTCTCCCTTCAGGTCGCGGGTCATCAGTTCCACCAGGGCCCAGCGCGCGGGCTGGCGCTCGAACAACACCTTGTGCACGGCGTTCACGATCGGCATCTCCACGTCGTGTCGCTCGGCCAGCCGCTTGGCGGTCTCCGTCGTCGTGACGCCCTCGGCCACGGTCTCGCGGCCCTGCAACACCTCGTTGAGCGTCGCGCCGCGACCGATCTCGAGGCCCACCGAGCGATTGCGCGAGAGCGATCCCGTGCAGGTGAGCACCAGGTCGCCGATGCCGGCCAGGCCGGCGAAGGTCTGCGGGTCGGCCCCGAGCTTCACGCCGAGCCGCGTCATCTCGGCGAGACCGCGCGTGATCAGCGCCGCGCGGGCGTTGTAGCCGAGCTGCAGCCCGTCCGCGATGCCGGTCGCCACCGCCATCACGTTCTTGAGCGCCCCGCCCAGCTCCACGCCGATCACGTCCGACTGCGTGTACACGCGGAAGGCCGAGGTGCTGAGCGCGCGCTGCGTCAGCAGCGCCGCCTCAAGGTTCGCCGACGCCGCGACGATGGCCGTCGGGAGGTGCTGCGCCACTTCCATCGCGAAGCTCGGGCCGCTGAGGGCGACGATCGGATGCCCGCCGATCTCCTCGTCGACGACGTCCGTCATCAGCGAGAGACGCTCGCGATCGATGCCCTTCGTGGCCACGACCAGCGGAATCCCCGTCGGGGTATGCCGCGTGCAGCCCGCCGCCACCTGCCGCAGCACGTGCGAGGGCGCGACGAACAGCGCCAGCTCAGCGCCCTCCAACACCTGCTCCTCGAGGCTCGAGGCGCGGAGGTTGGGATGCAGCGGCACACCGGCGAGGAAGCGACGGTTCTCCGCCGCCGTGTTGATGGTTTCGACGACGTCGGGCTCGTAGGCCCAGAGCATCACGTCGTGCTCGTTCTCGGACAGCAGGCTGGCGAGCGCGGTGCCCCAGGCCCCCGCGCCGATCACGGCGACTCTCACTTGGCCTCCCGTGGCTTGCCGAAGGTCTTCGGCTCGGTCCCGGCGCGCAACCGCGCGATGTTGGCGCGGTGCGACCACACGACGAAGGCGGCCACCATCACCGCCACCAAGAACACCGGCGACTTCACGCCCATCGTCACGGCGACGGCGATCGGCAGGACGACGGCAGCGGCGATGCTGGCCAGCGAGACGAAGCCGCTGCCCGCCACGACGGCGACAAACAGGATCAATGTCACGCCGAGCGCCTGAGGCGCGAGCGCGGCAAACACGCCCGCCGCGGTCGCCACACCCTTCCCTCCCCCCTTCCACAGGAGGAAGATCGGCTTCGCGTGGCCGAAGATCGCAGCCACTCCGCAGGCGAGGCCCCACCACAGAAGGTCGTTCGTCTGAAATCCAAACACGCCCGCGATGCGCACCGGCAGGTAGAGTACCGGCAACGCGCCCTTCAGCGCGTCCAGCAGCAACACGCCGATCGCCGGTACCGCCCCGAGATTCCGATAGACATTGGTCGCGCCGAGGTTGCCCGAGCCGACGGTGCGCAGGTCCACGCCCTTGAGCAGGCGCCCGGCGAGGTACGCGCTCGGCAGCGAGCCGCTCAGGTACGCGAGCGCCAGCGCCAGCGACCAGTGCATCCCGCCGCCGAAGTACTCACTCATTGCGACCGCCCTTCCGGCGCATCAGCACCCGCAGCGGATTGCCGAGGAATCCCCACTTCTCGCGGAAGCCGTTGTGGAGATAGCGCACGTAGTGCTCCTGGACGAGATCCGGATGATTGCCCATCACGACGATGGCCGGCGGCGACGTTTCCACCTGCGTAGCGAAGTTGAGCTTGACCTCGTGCCCGGCGGCCTGCGGCGGCTGACGGCGTGCCAGCAGTTCCTGCAGGGCATCGTTCACCTCGGACGTCGAGATGCGTTTGCCACGCTCTGCCTCGACTTCCAACAGCAGGTCCAGCACCTTCGTCACCCGCTGGCCCGTGACCGCGCTGGTGAACAGGAACGGTACCCACTTCAGGTAGGGCGCCTTCTCCACGCACTCCTTCTCGAACTTCGCGGCCGTCTTGTCGTCCTTCTCTTTCAGGTCCCACTTGTTGACGACGATGATCATTCCGCGACCCGACTCCCAGGCCAGCGTGGCGATCTTGAGGTCTTGGTTGTGCAGGCCCTCGACCGCGTCGATCATCAGGATGCAGATGTCGGCGCGCTCGATGGCGCGGCGCGTGCGCAGCGAGGAGTAGAACTCCACGCCGTCGTCGATCCGGCTCTGCCGCCTGAGGCCCGCCGTGTCCACGAAGATGAACGGCCGTTGGTGGTACGTGAACGGCGTGTCGATCGAGTCGCGGGTCGTCCCGGCCACTTCGCTGACGACCAGCCGTTCCTCGCCCAGCAGGCGATTGATGAACGAGCTCTTGCCCACGTTCGGGCGGCCGATCACGGCCACGCGCAGGACCTCCGGGCCGGGCTCCGCCTCGTAGTCCGGCAGGCGCTCGACGACGCTGTCGAGCAGGTCACCGGAGTTCTTGCCGTTGGCCGCGGACACGGGGATCACGTCTCCCGCCCCGAGGTTAAAGAACTCGAAGAAGTCCGTGCTCTTCGGGTCGTCCACCTTGTTGGCCACCAGCAGCCACGGCTTGCGGGAGCTGCGCAGCATATCGAGGATGCGAGCGTCGCTGGGATGCAGACCCGCCTTGGCATCGACCGTGAACAGCATCAGGTCCGCCTCGGCGATGGCCTCGCGCACCTGGCGCTTGATCGCCACGTCCATCGGCAGGTCGGAGTCCTCGACGAGGCCGCCGGTATCCACAAGCCAGAAGCTGCGACCCTGCCACTCGCAGCGCGCGAAGTGCCGGTCGCGCGTCGTGCCGGCCTCCTCGCTCACGATGGCCGTATCGTCGCCGATCAGCCGGTTGAACAGGGCGGACTTGCCCACGTTGGGGCGGCCGACCAGGGCCACCACGGGGATGTTGCTCATCGCACACTCACCGTCGACGCGCCTTCGTGCTCGAGCACGTCGATGAAATCGTAGGAAGGATAGACCGGCATCGGCAGCGACTCGCGCACCTCGACGAAGGTCGCGTCATCGAGGAAGATGCCGTCTTGGTTGATCGTCTCGGCCGGGATCAGCGCCAGGTCGAGGTCGGCGCGACCATCGAGTGCACGGCGGATGTCCGCACCCACGAGCAGGCCGGCCGTGGTGACCGTCGGGCCGAACAGCGAGTTCTCGGTCTCGATCATCTCGAAGCTCGCACCCGTGGCGTCGTGCAGCTGCGCCAACAGCTCAGGCATGATCGTCGGGGCCATCGCCTTGCCGGTGACCACGCCGATGCGGCGTCCGTCCAGACGCGGCAAGCGCCCGAGGCCAGCGCCGACGCGCTCGCGCAGCGACGTGATGGCCCCGACGCCGTTCTCGATCTGCGAGAAGTCCCCGTAGTGCGCCGCCGCCGGCAACGTGCGACCGGCGAGCAGGTACAGCTCGTCCGAGCCGTATACCCACACCTCGCCGCGCTCCGCTTGCGCCCTCGCCGCCCAGCGTTCAGCCGTCTCGAGAATGCGCGTGGCGTTCTCGCGGTCCATCGACTTGCCGGTGTAGATGTGCGAGAACTGCGTGAGGCCCACAGGCACCAGGGCCACGCTCAGGCAGTGCTCGCCAAAGGCGTACAGGTCGGCCAGCGACTGCTCCAGCACGTCACCGTCGTTCAGGCCCGGCACCACGACCATCTGCCCGTGGAACTGGATGCCGCCCTCGGTGAGGCGCGTGAGCTGCTCCACAATGTTCGGCACGCGCGGATTATTGAGCAGCACCTTACGGGCTTCCCAGGGCGTCGCGTGCACGCTCACGTACAGCGGGGAGAGCCGGTACTCGAGAATGCGTTGGAAGTCGCGTTCCTTCAGGTTCGAGAGCGTCGCAAAGTTGCCGTAGGCAAACGACAGCCGGTAGTCGTCGTCGCGGATGTACAGCGGCTTCCGCAGGCCCTTCGGCAGGCCCTCGATGAAGCAGAACTCGCAGCGGTTGGCGCAGCGGCGCACGTTGGGCGGCTCGAGTTCGAGGCCCATCGGTTCCCCACCCTCGCGCTCGATCTCGAAGACCACGTGCTCGCCGTCCGGAAGCTTGGCCTCGAGCTCGAAGGCATCGTCGGCCGTCAGGAACTCCCAGTCAAGGAAGTCGTCCAAGGCGCGACCGTCCACGGACAGCAGCTCCGTCCCCGGGGTAATCCCCAGCTCGGCGGCGATGCTTTCGGGCTGGACTCTGCTGACGCGGACCATTGAACGGACGACCGAGGCGAGGACAAAAAAAACCGCGTGGCGCGGCTAAGAAAAACTATTAGACGAGCGGCCCGAAAGCAATGCGGCGCAGGCACTTGCGCCATTTCTCCCAGTTACCAGTTGGGCCCAAGGCTCGGCCACACATCCGCAAGGCTGGCACGAGGTTCGCGCGCAACGAAGATGCGCACGTCGCGCTCTTCCGGCACGGCTCGTGGGTCGGCCAAGGCGTCTACTTCCTCCACCCGCGCAAAGAAGGCCTCAAGATCGGCACGGGCGTCCGGACCGGCCAACAGCAGCAAGACCTTCCCGCTTCGACTTCCAGGCCCCCAAGCGTGGAAGTCGCCGGCCGTACTGACGGGGTACGGATACCCAAAGCGCGCCACGTATCGGGCCAGCGCACCTGCCTGTCCATAGTTGCCGCCGACAATCACGACCTCGGCGCGATCCGCCTCGCTCAAGGCCCCGTACGCTCGTGCGACGGCCTCGGCCTTGGCGCGCCAGCCGAGCATATCGGCGTAATCCTGCGGCAGCGTCAGTTCCACGCCGCGATTGGTCGTCGTGCCCACGCCCAGCCGGGTGGCGTATGCTGCCATCTCCGACGGACCGAGCATCGGCACGCCCATCGGCAGCACGGGAACGCCCAGCGCGAGCATCGCAGACGCGGCTCCCGGGATCAGCCAGCGCCGGCGCGCGCTCGCGATAACGGCCGCACCGAGGCCGATCAGCACCGGGTACGCCGGGGCGGCGTAGTAGGCCTTCCCGCCCTGCCACAGCACCAGGGCGAGCAGCCCGACGGCGAAGCCTCCAGCGACGATCGACGCCGCGCGGAGTCGCTCTCGGGCGAACAGTGCGGCTCCGACCATCAGCGCCGCCGGCATCAGCAGTAGCGGCTGCTCGGCTAACGTCCCCAACACGGACGTGTGGGCGAACTGTCCCTGCTTGAGCGTGTCCAGCTGTTGGAGGAAAGGCCAGCCGTGGTGCATCTGCCCGACAAGGGTCGGCGCACCAAGCAGCAGCGCCGTCGCGGCCGCCGCCCACGGCCACGGCGTCACGAGATGGCGCCGCAGGCCCGGGTGCAACAGCGCGACCGCGAGGATGGCTGCCCCGTACATCAGGCTCGACATCTTCGTCAACAGCCCGCAGCCGAGTGCGGCGCCGACCAGCAGCCACCAGCGCGGGGAGTCCTCTGTGGAGGCGAGCACGAGCGCGGCGACCGCCAAGGTCGCCCACAGTTGGTCGAACACGACCGGCTGGAAGAGCACGCTTGACCGCAGGAATACCGGTGCCAAGGCCAAGCCCAGCCACGCCAGCACCATCGCCCAGGCGCCCGCGCCGAGGCGACGAAGCAAGCAGAGCACGACGCCTGTCAGGGCGGCTCCGCCTAGTGCCGCCGGAACTCGCGCGGCCCACACGCTGTCACCGAAGGCGAGCGTGCTCAGCTTGGCGAGTCCGGCGATGAACGGCGGAAACTGCATCCGCCACGCGAGGTGGTCGCCCATCGCGAAGTAGAGCAACTCGTCGCGATGATACTCCCACGCAGGAGCGAGCAACCACAGCGGCAGGACGGCCCGCGCGACAACCAACGCCGCGATGAGTGCGGCGACGCGTCGGCCCGAGTTCACGCGCCGCGCCAGGCGGCGAGTGCGTCGTCGGCCACGGCGAGCCACGGGCGACCGAGGGCCGCGGCCGCTCGCGAGACGTCATCCGCCTCCGGCTTGGCCGTGCGCTGACCGTCGGGACGCGTCACCACCTTCAGCGCGATCGCTTGCCCACCGACGTGCACGACGGCCCGCTCGCGGGCCAAGACGCGTCGGGTGCCGGCGAACGCGCGCACGCCGATGCTGGACGATTCGGTGAGCAGGAGCTGCTCCAGCGTGCCTGCGCGATCCGGCGTCGCCAGCACCTCCACCCGCACCCCGGGCCGCCCCTTCTTCATCAGCGTCTGCAGCAACACCACGTCGAGTGCGCCCGCAGCGCGCAGTCGCTCCGCCACCGCCGCGACTTCTTCACCGCTGCCGTCGTCGATGTCCGCGACGAGGTGGACGACGTGCTCGCGGCCCTGCTCCGGCGATGACAGCACCGACGGATCTGTATCCGCGATGAAGATGCGCAACGCATTCGCGCGGTCCTTGAAGTCCTTGGTCCCCGCCCCGAAGCCACTGCGACGCACCACGAACTTCGCCGGCGGCGGCCCTGCGCTCAGCACCCGCACCAGCGCCGCGCCCGTCGGCGTCGTCAACTCACCGGAGCCATCCGGTCCCGGACGGACGGGCAACCCTTCGAGGAGGCGCAGGGTCGCGGCGGTAGGCACGGCCATCCGACCGTGCTGGGTGTCCACGAAGCCGTCGCCAAGCGGGATGGTGCCGCAGTAGACGTGCTCCACGCCCAACTGCTCCAGTCCCCAGATGGTCCCGACGATGTCGAGGACCGCATCCACGCTGCCGACCTCGTGCAGGTGCACGCGCTCCACCGTGGTGCCGTGGATGGCCGCCTCGCACTCGGTGATCAGCGTGAAGGCGCGGATGGCCTTCTCCTTGACCGACGCCGGCGCAGGCGTGGCCTCGACCATCGCCGTCAGGTGCTTGAGGTGCCGGCCGTGCGGCTGCGGCGGGATGGTGAAGTCCACCTTCTTGCTCGCGATCTGGCCCCGGAGCACGGGCTGGATGCTCACGCCGATGTCGGGAATGCCCAGGGCCTGCGGCAGGTCTTGGATGAACTGCTCCGGCAGCCCGCAGTCGATCAGGGCGCCGAGGCACATATCGCCGGCGATGCCGGACATTGGGTCGAGGATGGCGATGCGAGGCATTGCGATGAATCTACCGTCTTGCCGCAGCGAAGAGCAGGCGCCGTTAGATTGCGCGGCGTGACCGCCATCGGCCCTGACCGCACCCCGTACACGCTCATCGGCGGAGAATCCGGCGTCCGCCAGCTCGTCGACCGCTTCTACGACCTGATGGACAGCGCTCCGGAGGCCGTCGACGTACGGAGGTTGCACGCGACCAGCCTCAAGGTCTCGCGCGAGAAACTGTTTCTCTTCCTCACCGGATGGCTCGGCGGCCCGCAACTCTACGTGGAGCGCTTCGGCCATCCAATGCTGCGGGCCCGGCACCTGCCCTTCGCCATCGCCGAGCGCGAACGCGACCAATGGCTCTGGTGTATGGAGCAGGCCATCGCCGAGCAGGCGATGCCCGACGACCTGAAGGAGTTTCTGCGCAGCAAGCTGCGCCCGCTCGCCGACCATATGCGCAACCAATGAATCGCTCGTTCGTCGCTCTCGCCCTTACGACCGCCGCGCTCCCCGCGGCGCTTGGCGCACAACGCATCGAAGGCCAACTCCGCACCGCGCAGGGAACGCCTGCTGGCGGCGCCGTGCTCACGGCCCTCGCCGCTGACGGCGCGGCCATCGGCCGCAGCGTCACCCGCGACGACGGCAGCTTCGTGCTGTACCTCGACCGCGAGGGCGCTGCGCGCGTCGTCGCGAAGCGCGTCGGCCTGCTGGCCGACACGCTCGACGCCCCCGCAGTCGCCGGCGAAGCCGTGGCAACGCTCGAAGCGACGCTTAGCGACCGCCGCCTCCTGCTCGGCGGAGGCCGTCCCTCGGGCGCCACCTGCGACCGGACGGAGCGCGGACGCGCTTCGGCAATGACCGTCTGGCAGGAGATTCTGGCGGCGGCTACGGCCGCCAGGTACCGCATCGGGCGCAGCGACACCCAGGGCCGCTGGGTCTCCACGCAGTTCCGTGTCGCCAAGCAGACGGACGACACGTTGCGCGCGGCATTGCGCCGCGGGTCCGGCTCGCTGCCCAATCCCTTCCCCGTCGTCACCCCTGAGCGCCTCGAGGATGTCGGCTTCTTCGCCACCGTCGGAGGCGACCGCACGTTCTACGTGCCGGACTTGGAGATCATCGCGACGGATTGGTTCCTTGAGACGCACTGTGTGCGGCTTCGCCGGCTGGACGGCGACTCGCTGCTGGTGAGCTTCGAGCCCACGCGGATCCGCCGCGGCCGGGTGGACGTCGCCGGCGAGCTTACGCTGGATCATCCCTCGCTTGCCGTGCGCTCGATGCGCTTCCGCTACGTGGACCTGCCAGCCACCGAACGTGAGTCGGGCGCCGGTGGCAGCATTCGCTTCGCCCGCACCAACACCGGCGGCTGGCTGGTGTCCGAGTGGTGGCAGCGCACGCCGTTCCTCAACTACTTCGCCGGCGAGGGCAACACCACCTTCATCCGCACGCAGATGACGCTGGTGGACGTGGTCGCGCACTTCGTCTCCGGCGGCCGCGTGCTGGCCGTCGCCGACGATGGCGGGCTGCGGTACCAGCGCGACCCCTTCGGCGTGCGGATCGCCGGCACGCCGTTCGCGCGCTACTGCACCGAGCGGACCAGCGCGCTCCCCACCGCCGCCGTGCACGGCGTGCTCCTCGCCGACTCCACCGACATCCCCTTGCCCGGCACCGTGATCCGGGCGTCGTGGACCGTTCCCGTCATCGTCAACCGCACGGAGCTTACCGACCGCGAGGAAGTCCGCGAGGCGACCACGGCGGAGGACGGCTCCTGGGCCATCTGCGACATCCCCGTGGACCGCGACCTCGTCATCCGCTGGGAGACCGGCAGTGAGGAACGCCGCATCCCCGTGCGCGTCACCCAGCCGCTCTCCTTGACGCAGGTGATGCCGCCCCGCGGCTAGAAGCGGTAGCTCGCGCCCGATCCGGTGTTGAAGACCACGACCTCGGCCGACGCCTTGAGGCGCCCCGCGGCCACGAGCTGACGCGTGGCTTCGAGGGCGGCCCCACCTTCCGGCGCCGCATCGATCCCGCTGCGGCTCGCGAGCAGCAGCGTTCCTCGACGAATGGCCTCCTCGCTGACGGCCTCCGCGTCGCCCTGGCTCTCGCGCAGCGTGCGCAGCGTCATCCGATCGCCCAGCGGGCCCGGGACCCGCAGTCCGCTCGCGTGCGTCGTCGGATCCGC
This sequence comes from Gemmatimonadaceae bacterium, assembly GCA_019637355.1. Lineage (NCBI taxonomy): Bacteria > Pseudomonadati > Gemmatimonadota > Gemmatimonadia > Gemmatimonadales > Gemmatimonadaceae > Gemmatimonadaceae bacterium. The sequence goes on from JAHBVT010000001.1 coordinate 1,498,175, forward strand.
CCAGGGCGTCGCCTTCTCCTCGCCCGCGTGGAAGGCACGCACCAAGGGCGCACAGCCTTCCGCCTGCGCGATGATCATTCGCGGACGCCGCTCGTCGCGAGGCATCCAGCCCCAGTCGCGCATCTCGTTGATCGCCTTCCAGATGCCGATGGTTCCCTCACCGCCGCCCGTCGGATAGACGATCGCGTCCGGGAATCGCCAGCCCAGCTGTTCGGCGACCTCGTACCCCATCGTCTTCATTCCTTCTACGCGGTACGGCTCGCGCACCGTCGCGACGTTGAAGAACCCGCTCTCGGTGGCGAAGGCCATTGTCGCCTTGCCGGCGTCGCCGATGTGTCCGGACACGAGCACCAGGTCGGCACCGAAGGCGCGGATCGAACCGAGAATCGGCGGTGGTGTGGTCTCGGGCGCGTAGATCCGGCAAGGCAGGCCTGCCGCCGCCGCATACGCCGCCAACGCGATGCCCGCATTCCCCGCCGTCGGCACACACACGCCCGGCAAGCCGAGCGCCTTGGCCCGCGTCACCGCCATCATCAGGCCGCGCGCCTTGAAGCTCGCCGTGGGATTCAGCCCTTCGTCCTTCACCCACAGGCGGCGCACGCCAAGGTCCTGCGCGAGCTGCGGCAGCTCGATCAGCGGCGTCATTCCCTCGCCGAGGCTGACCGGCGTCTCGCCAGGGAGCAGTGGCAGCGCCGCGCCGTAGCGCCAGAGGCTCGCCTCTGCCGTGATGGCCGTGCGCGGCACCGCAGACGGATACTCGACGAGCAACGGCTGTCCACAGGTCGGGCACAGAGACGCCAGGCGAGTGCCGTCGGGCTGGGTATAGTCGCAAGCAGTGCAGCGGAGAGACCAAGACATTGAGTACGGGACGGATGACGGATGACGGAGGCAGCGGCGCTATGACTCCGCGGGCGGCGGCGCCACGCCGAGTCCTTCGAGCAACTTGCGCGCGCTCGCGTCGCTGAACCCTTCTAACGCAGCGATCTGCTCCACCGTTGCCTCCTTCACGCCCTGCAGCGAGCCGAAGGCCTGCAGCAGTGCACGGCGCTTGACGGGACCGACGCCAGGCAGGCGCAGCAGTTCGCTGGTGACGGTGCGCATCGTGCGCCGCTTGCGGTTGTAGGTGACGGCCGTGCGATGCGCCTCGTCGCGGATCTGCTGTAGCAACCGCAGCGCAGCCGAGCGTCGCGGCAATCGCAGCGATTCACGACGGCCACGCACGAAGATCTCCTCCTCGCGCTTCGCCAGCCCGATGAGGGGCAGCGCACCGAGATCCAGCGCCGCCAGCGCCTCGTCGGCGGCGCTGAGCTGACCTTTGCCGCCGTCCACGACGACGAGGTCCGGCAGCGAGCGGTTCTCGTCGAGCCGGCGACGAAAATAGCGGCCGACAACCTCGCGCATCGCCTGGAAGTCATCGGGGCCGGCCGACTCCTCGACGCTCTTCACCTTCATCGTGCGGTACTCGCTGCGCCGCGGCCGTCCATTCTCAAACCAGACCACCCCGCCGACGCTGTCCTTGCCCTGCGCCGTGGAGTTGTCGAAGCAGACGATCGTCCGCGGCAGCTTCTCTAGGCCCAGTGCCTGCCCCAACTCATATACCGGGTCCGCCGCGCGCTCGTCCGTCTCCTGCTCCGCCAGCTTGAACTCCTCCAGCAGGTGCCGCGCGTTCTGTTCCGCGAGGTCGAGGAGATCCCGCTTGGGCCCGCGCTGGGGCACGAGGACCTTCGCCGCGCCCTCAAGCGCCTGCTCGAACAGCGGGCGGTCCTCGAAGTCGAACGGCAGCAACAGCTCACGCGCCCGCGCCGGCGCCTTGAGATAGCCGCTCACCAGGTACGTGGCGAGCACCTGGCCATCAGGCTCGCCCTCCACGCCCTCGAGGAAGCGGTGCTCCCTCGCCACCAGCTTGCCGCCGCGGATGCGCAGCAACGTCGCCGCCGCGTCGTCGCCATCGCGCGCGTACCCGACCACGTCGCGGTCCCCGCCCTCCACCTCGGCGACCACGCTGGGCTCCTCCATCCGCTCGAGCCGGACGATGGCGTCGCGAAGCTCTGCGGCGCGCTCGAAGTCCATTGCCTCGGAGGCGGCATCCATCAGGCCGCGGACGCGCTTGACCACATCGTCCGTGCGGCCATCGAGGAAGGTCAGCACCTCGCCGATCATCGCTCCGTAGTCGGCCTCGGATTGCAGTCCCACGCAGGGCGCCTTGCAGCGGCCGATGTGGTAGTCGAGGCAGGCGCGCTCCGGCATCTCCCGCGGCATATCGTAGCGGCAGGAGCGCACCGTGAAGATCCGCTTTACCACGTCGAGCGCGCGGCGCATCGCCGCGACGTCCGTGTACGGCCCGAAGTACCGCGCCCCGTCCGACTGCAGGCGCCGCGTGACGAACACGCGCGGATAGCGCTCCTGCACCGTCACCTTGATGTACGGATAGGTCTTGTCGTCCCGCAGCATCACGTTGTACTTGGGCCGGTGCTCCTTGATCAGGTTGTTCTCGAGGATCAGCGCGTGTGCCTCGTCCGGCACGACGATCGTCTCGAGATCGGCGATGCGCGCGACCAGTCGCTGCGTCTTGGGGCTGTCGGGGTGGTCGGAGCCGAAGTAGCTGCGCACGCGCGGCCGCAGGCGCTTCGCCTTCCCCACATACAGCACCGTGCCCTCGGCGTCCTTCCACAGGTACACGCCTGGCGTGTCCGGCAGGTGCGCCAGCTTCTGCGCGACTGCCTCAGGCGCGTCGGGCATCGTCGAGTCCCGTCACGCGGGCGAGCGCGAGGTACAGCGCTCCGAACCCGCCACAGATCACGGCGCCGCGCAGCACCGGATGCCAGTCGGGCAGCAGGAGCGCGAGCGTGGTCACAAGCGCCGCCGCCACGATGGCCGCGCCCCACAGCCCGGCCGTCTCGCGCCGCCGTGCCGGCACGGCGCCCACGCGAAGCGCGACGCTGCGGCGCAGCAGCAGGAACTCGCCCCACGCGGCCAGGCCCGACACCGCCGTCAGCACGCCTACGCCCCACTGCGGTGCAATGCCGAGCATCCGCGGCAGCTGTGTGGCCGCCAGCACGCCAAGCACGCCACCGACGAGCACGCGGCCCGCTGCCAGCCGCGCTGGCGTGGCCGTGTCGTGCAGCGCGAAGAGCGCGGATGAGTAGAGCCGCCCGCGGGTGCTCGCCAGCAGCCCCACGCCCGAACCGGCGAGCGCCGCCCAGACCCAGGCCGCATCCCCGCGCGAGAAGGCACCGCCTTCAAACAGCGCACTCGCGAGCACCCCACCCAGCACGACGAACGCCACCGCTGAGGGAATCACGAAGTACGCCATCCGCCGTGCGCCGCTCGCCAGCCGGTTGCGCAGCGCAGCCGACACCGCGGCCTCGTCGCCCGTAGCCTCCGACATCGTGGGCAGTTCACTCGCCGCGATCGACATTCCGAACAGCGACACCGGAAGCAGCGAGATCGTCTGCGCGTACGCCAACGTCGCCAATGCACCGGCGCCCAGCAGCGACGCGATCATCGTGTCCACCCACGCGCTGAGCTGCACCACGCCGCGGGCGCTCACCGCCGGCCAGAAGTTGCGCAGCACGGTCTGGACCTGCGCCGCGGCCTCGCCCGCCCGCAGCCGCAGCTGCGGCTCGAGCCGTAGCACCGCGGGCACCTGCACCGCCAACTGCAGCACGCAGCCGACCACGCTCGCCATCGCCACAGCGACGGCGATCTCCTCGAGCAGGGCCCCGGGCCGCAGCGCGTGCCATACCAGCACCGCGACGATTGCCGCATTCCACAGCACCGGCGATGCATACGAAAGGAAGAATCGCCGGTGCGAGTTGAGCACACCGAGGCACCACGCCGAGAGCACCAGGATCGCGACGCCCGGGAAGATGATGCGCACCAGCACGATCGTGAGCTCGCGCATCTCGCCGCTGAGCCCGGGGGCGATCACGCCGACCAGCGCCGGCGTGAACAGCACGCCCAGTAAGGTCACGAACGCGACGAACGACGCCAGAAGGCCGAACACCGCACCGGCCACCCGCCCCGCTTCGTCCCGGCGGCCCTCGGCTATCAGCTTGGCATACACCGGGATGAAGGACGCGGAGAGCGCGCCTTCACCGAAGAGATTCTGCAACAGGTTGGGGATGCGAAAGGCGGCGGCCAGTGCGTCCGCCACGGGGCCCGCGCCAAGCACCTGTGCGATGGCCCGCTGGCGCACCAGCCCGAACAGCCGGCTCAGGAGAATCCCGGCCGCGACGAGCCGCGCGCCGCCGCTGCGCATCAGCCGCCGACCAGCGACCCGGCGTGCATCGCCGCACCCGCCTTCAGCTGCGCGAGCAGCAGGTCTCCGTGCCGCGCGAGCATCGGCACCGGATTCAAGCGACGCTCCTGCCGCTGGTTGTCCGGCATCAGCGATGCGCGCACCGTGTTGAGGTCCTGCACCGCCTCGGTGGCGCGGTCGCGGGACGCGGCACGCAATCGGCGCTCCAGGCGATCCACGCGGTGCAGCATCTGGTGCCGCGCGCCCTCGATCACGCGGTCCGGTACGAGGTGGTCCAACGACGTCGACACGGCACCCAGTGCATCCAGGCGCTCGGCGAGATCGCGGCGCAGGCCGTCCAGCGCGTCGCGCACGGCCGCCGGCATTGCACGATCGCCGATGCGGCGCTCGGCCGCGTGCGGATCGCGCAGATCGTCGAGCACCATCCCGAGCCGTCCCAATCGTCGGTCGATGCTCGGCTCCACCACCGTCGCCGCCCAGCGCGGCACCGCCAGCGGCGCGGCCACGCCCAGCGCATCAGCCACCGCGCTCACCTGCGAGAAGTAGGCCAGTTCGCCGGGGCCAGCCACGTAGGCCACCGTCGGCAGGATGCGCGTCTCCACCACCGGGCGCAGCAACACGTTGGCCGAGAGGATCGAGTCTGCGCGATGCGCGACCTCCGAGGCCTGCGAGATCGGGATCCGTTCCTTCACGCCCGCCAGCGAGCGGAACACCAGCGAGAGCCGAGGTACGCGAGCCACCTGCGCGCGGAACCCCGCGCGCTCGATCGCCACCACACGCAACGCCAGCGCCTCATCCACGCTGGGGGCACGTCGCAACGCCTCCACCAGCGTCGGGCGTGCCGCCGCACGGGTGGCGGGATGCCACGCGTCCAGCACCGCGATGCCGTGCGGCTCGAGCAGGCTGCGCAGGAAGCGCACGTAGGCACCACCGATCGTGGCGTCCGGATGGTACGCCGCCTTGAGCGCGTCGAGGATGGCGCCGTGCGGCGCCGAGCCGGCCGCGGTCACCAACTGCTCGAACTGCTCTCCGGTGTCGCCCAGCGGCATCTCGGCCATCACCACGCCTTCGTTGCCGCGGCGCGGGATCGCGAGCCGATGCACCTGCCCCTCGCCGGCCACGGCCGTCCAGGAGGCCTCGGCGAAGTCGCCGTCATCCGTCGCGGCCCAGAACACCGGTGCGGTGGGAATCCCGGTCTCGCGCTCGATGCGATCGGCCAGCGTGAGCGCCGACAGCGCCTTGAGCAGCGTATACATCGGCCCGCCGAACAGTCCGGGCTGCTGCCCCGTGGTGACGACGATGCCATTGGCCTCGGCGACACGCTCGAGGCGCTCTGCTGCGGCCCCAGAGGGGTCGAGCGCGGGCCGCAGGCCCGCCAGCCATCGCGAGCCGCTGAACTCGCCGCGCACGCGCTCGGCGCGTTCGCGCCAGGCCGCAGCACCGCTCGGGCGCGCCGGGAACCAGTCGGCCGGCGCCTGTCCCTCCTGGGCCGCCCGCGACAACGGCGAACCACCCAGCGTCTCCGTCACGAGGCGCGGCGCGCTCACCGCACCCCGCCCGGCATCATCCACCGACATCGCTGCATCAACGGTCGCATCAGGTCGTCGCTACTTGTGGTAGGGTTCACCGCGCCCAAGCGTGCCGGCGCGATAGATCTGTTCCATCAGGACCAACCGTGCGAGTTCGTGCGGCAACGTCCACGGGGCGAGGCTCAGCCGCCGCCGGGCCCGCTCCCGCAGGGCCTCACTGACCCCGAACGCCCCGCCGATCACGAACGCCACGTCCTGCGCCCGTTCGCGCTGCGCCTGCAGAAACGCCGCGAACCCTTCGGACGTGAACCGCTCGCCATCAGACGGGTCGCAGAGCACCACCTGCGCCGCGTCAGGAATCCGCGCCAGCAGGCGCTCGCCCTCGCGGGCCATCACCTGCGCCGGCGCCAATCCGCGGCCGCCTTCTTCCTTCACTTCGACGATCTCGAGCGGCCAGTAGTGCGCCGCCCGTTCCTCGTACTGACGAATGGCCGCCGCGAGCGCCGCATCTCGCGGCTTCCCGACGGCGGCCACCAGCACCTTCATCGCCGCCCCGGCCGCGCCGAGGCCCGCGACTCACGCATAGATGCCGCGCAGGCGGTGCACCGTCGCCACGCGGCTGATGGCGACCATATACGCCGCCGTCCGCATATTGACCTTGTGCTGCTGCGAGAGCTTGAGCACGTCGGCGAAGCTCTTGTCCATAATGCTCTTCAGGCGGTCGTTCACCGTCTGCTCGTCCCAGTAGTAGCCACCGCGGTTCTGCACCCACTCGAAGTAGCTCACCGTGACGCCGCCGGCGTTGGCGAGGATGTCCGGGATCACGAAGATGCCCTTCTCGTCGAGGATGGCATCGGCGGCCGCCGTCGTCGGCCCGTTGGCGCCTTCGCAGATCACCTTGGCCTTCACCTTCTTGGCGTTCTTCGTGGTGATCACGTTTTCCAACGCCGCCGGCACCAGCACGTCCACCTCGAGCTCCAGCAGCTGCTCGTTCGTGATGACGTCGCCCTTGTTGTAGCCTTCCAGCGAGCGGTGCTTCTTGACGTGCGCGATCGCGTCGTCCACGTCGATGCCCTTCGGGTTGTGGTAGCCGCCCGTGCGGTCGCTGATGGCGACGACCTTGCAGCCCTCGCGCGCCAGGAGCTGCGCCGCCACCGAGCCGACGTTGCCGAAGCCCTGCACCGCCACCGTCGCACCCTTCACGTCCATCTTCAGGTGGTCCAGCGCGTCGAGCGCCGTGAACATCACGCCGCGCCCGGTCGCCTCGCGGCGGCCCAGCGAACCGCCCATCTCGACCGGCTTGCCCGTGGTCACCGCGTTCACGGTGTGGCCGACGTGCATCGAGTACGTGTCCATCAGCCAGGCCATCACGCGCTCGTTGGTGTTCACGTCCGGCGCCGGCACGTCAGAATCCGGGCCCAGCGTCGAGATGATGCCCGAGGTGTAGCGGCGCGTCACGCGCTCGAGCTCACCCACCGACATCTTGAGCGGATCGCAGATCACGCCGCCCTTGGCGCCGCCGAAGGGGATGTTCACCACGGCGCACTTCCAGGTCATCCACGCCGCGAGCGCCTTCACCTCGTCCAGCGAGACGTTCATATCGAAGCGGATGCCGCCTTTGGCCGGCCCGCGCGAAGTGTTGTGCATCACGCGGATGCCGGTGAACACCTCCACCTCGCCGTTGTCCATCAGCACCGGGATCGACACGGTGATTTCCTTCTCCGCGCTGCGCAGGACCTTGTAGATCCCGGGCTCGAGGTCCAGCAGTTCGGCCGCGCGGTCGAAGCGCGACATCATCGCTTCGAACGGGTTCTCCTCGTTCAGGAAGCGGTCTTTGTCCGGGCGGACGATGGGATTCGTGGGAAGCCGAAGATCGGGCATCGATTCGAGGGTGCAACGCCGGGCCGTGCCGGCTGAGGAGGGTCGGACTTCAGGGCTGCGATCCGGGGACGAGCCGACGCAGTGCCTCGTGCAGTGGCGCTGCGCCCCGCTCGACCTCGACAGCCTGTGAAAGATACCACAGCGGGGGGGCGTGGCGAGGCCAGAGCGGAGCCAGCTTGACCGCGTCCTTGAGGGTGCACACGGCTCGGTCCACCTCCGCGGCCCTGGCTGCCAGCACCGCCGCATCCTGGGCCGTAAACGCGTGGTGGTCTGGGAAGCTCGCCGAACTCACGACTGCGCCAAGGGACTCCAACTGACGCGCGAACGGCCCCGGTGCCCCGATCGCCGAGATGGCCAACACTTGGCACCCTGCCAGCACATCCACCGGCAGCGGCGCGGCCGCGTTGTCACGGGCGTCGTGCAGCGCCCCCGGCTTCAGCGCAAGGATGGCCATCGGCGGCGCGCCGGCATACCCAGTCCAGGCCGCCGCCACGGCCTCGGCCTCCGCCAAACTCGACGACTTGCGCGTCACGAGCACCAGGCTCGCGCGCCGAATGCCCCCTGCGGCTTCCCGCAGGGGGCCAGCCGGCAACACACGCCTCGGCGTCCCCTGCTCCGCCGCCAGCAACACGAGATCCAGGTCGCGCTTGGCGCGCCGGTGCTGGAAGGCATCGTCGAGCACCACGACCGTGGCGCCGCCGGCCTTGGCTTGGCGCGCCCCGGCCACGCGGTCGGCGTTCACGATGACAGGCACGTCCGGATTCAAGCGCCGATGGACGAGCGGCTCGTCGGCGCCGTAGCCGCGCATCACGATCGCGGGGCGCGCGCCCAGCTGCCGCAGCTCGGCCGCGATCCACGCGGCCACCGGCGTCTTGCCCGTGCCGCCGACACTCAGGTTTCCCACGCTCACCGCCGGAACGCCCAACGGGTGGCTGCGCAGCAGGCCCACATCGAAGAGCGTGTTCCGCAGGCCGGTAACCGCTCGGTACAACCACGAGAGCGGCGACAGCGCCCAGGCGGCTGGGCCGTCTTCCGCCCAGATCTTCTCGATCGATCCGCTCATCGCGCTGCCCCGCCATTGGGCGCAGGCCCGAGCCGGCGCGTCAACTCGGCCATCGACGCCGCGCTGGTGTCGGGCGGCACCCAGGGGTCACCATAGTGCACGCGAATGCGCGCGAACGGCTTGGGCAACTGGAAACGGTCCCAACTGCGCAGGTGCCAGGCGCGCGGAATCTCCGACCACACCGGGACGATCGGCGCCTGCGCCCGCACGGCCGCGATGAGGGCGCCCGGCTGGGGCACGCCCGCAGGTCCACGGGGGCCATCGGGCGTGATCGCGAACGCGCTGCCTCGCCCGAGCTCACTGACCATCGCGTGCAGTGCATCGCGCCCGCCGCGTGAACTCGATCCGCGGATGCCACGGTAGCCCCACCCGGCTATCACGCGGAAGATGATCTCGCCGTCACCGTGCTGGCTGACCAATGCACAGATGTCGCGAAACCGATTGGCCCAGAGGTGCGGCAGCAACTGGCCGTGCCAACACGCGAGAATGAACGGCCGACGGGCCGCGCGCAGCGCAGCCACAGGGCCGTAATCCACCTCTTCGACCCGCCAGGTTCGTCCGAGCAGCTCGAGCAGCGGCCGTCCTAGCGCCACGCTCCAGCGCGTCTTGCGCGCCCGCTGTGCCGTCCGCTTCGCCGCAGCGGCGTCCACACCTCGTGCCGCCTCCGGCGCGCTCACCGGAGCATCTCCGCCGCGATCTCCGCCACACGCAGCGACGCCCCGGGCGTACCCAGTCGCGCACGCACGTCGGCGAGGCCGGCCAGCATCGTCTGGCGCACCGCGCCGTCGGCATCGAACAGCGGCTCCAAGGCATTGGCAACCGGCTCGGTGCGGAACGCGCCCTGCACGAACTCCGGCGCCACACGCCGTCCCGCCACGATGTTCAACAGCCCGATGTGCTCGATCTTCACCAGGCGCTTGGCGATCGCGTACGAGATCGGGCTCGTGCGGTAGACAATCGCGCAGGGCGTTCCCGCGACCGCCGCCTCGAGCGTCGTCGTACCGCTCTTGCACAACGCCACGTCGGCGGCGCGGAGCACGTCGAAGCTCGCCGAGCGCACCAGCGGAACCGGCACGTCGTCATCGCGCAGCGCGATCGTCGGCGCGACGCTGAGCACCACCTGCAACCCCGGGCGGCGGCGGCGCAGCTCGTCGGCCACGGCCAGGAAGTCCGCGAGATGCCGGCGAATCTCCTCGGCGCGGCTGCCCGGAAACAGCGCAAGCAACTCTCCCGTGGCGGGCAAGCCGAGCCGGGCCCGCGCCTCGGCCTGCGTCGGCAAGGTCTGCGCGCGGTCCAACAGAGGGTGGCCTACGAAGGTCGCATCGATGCCCGCCTCGCGGAGCATCGCTTCCTCGAACGGGAGGATCACCGCCGCCTTCCGGATGACGCGCGCCATCTGCTTGAGACGCCCAGCGCGCCAGGCCCACACCTGCGGCGTGATGTAGTACAGCACGGGAATGCCCCGCGCCGCCGCCGCGGCGGCCACGCGCATATTGAACCCGGGGTAGTCGATGCAGACCACCAGGCCCACCGCGCCAGAAGCGAAGCGTGCCTCGAGCCGCTTGAACAGCCGGTAGTGCGCGGGGATGTGCCGCAGCACCTCCACGAACCCGACCACGCCCTCGTGTTCCTCGAGCATCGTGACGCCGGCGGCGCGCATCCGCGCGCCCCCCGTGCCCGTCAGCGGCACGCCCGGCCGCAGCGCGCGCAGTCGCTCCGCGAGGATGGCCCCGTGCAAGTCGCCCGAGGCCTCCCCCGCGAGGATCAGAATCTCACGCACCGCGCCCCGGCAGGTGGCCGCGCAGGGCGGGCAGCGCCCGCTCGATATCGCCGACGATCCGGAGCGCCACGGCCAACGCGTCGCGGCCGGCGCGGCCGCTCACGGCCACCGGCGCCTCGCCCTTCACCGCCGCCACAAAGCTCTCGAGCTCCAGCCGAAGCGGCTCGCCCTCGGGCGCCTCAATCGCCACGCGCTCCACGAACGCCTCCAGCGGCTGCGCCTGCTTGGCCAGCGCCGCGAGATCCACGTCGCCGCGCAACCGGTACAGCTCGCCCGTCCCTGAGGCGAGGTCCAGAGACATATAGCCGTTCCGCTGGAAGATCCGCAGCTTGCGCGTGCGTTCGCGCGAGACGCGACTCGCCGTGATCGTCGCCACCGCGCCGGAATCGAACGTCACGCGGGCATTCGCGATATCGATGCTCGGCGTCAGCACTGGGAGCCCCGCGGCCTGCACGTCCTTCACCGGCGACCCGATCAGCGTCAGCACCAGGTCGATGTCGTGGATCATCAGGTCCAGCACCACCGCCACGTCGGAGCCCCGCGGATTGAACGGTGCGAGCCGGTCGCTGTCGATGAACAGCGGTGTGTCCACATAGGGCAGTGCCGCCCGGATCGCCCGGTTGAAGCGCTCGATATGGCCGATCTGGATCAGCTTGCCGACGCGCTCGGCGATCGCCAGCAACTCGTCCGCTTCCTCGATCGTCACCGTGATCGGCTTCTCGATCAACAAGTGCTTGCCGCTCTCGAGCGCCTGCTTCGCCACCGCGTGGTGGTGCGTCGTCGGGACCACGATGCTCACGGCGTCCACGTCGTCGAGCAACGCCTGCAGATCCGGATACGCGCGGATGCCCAGCTCACGCGACACCGTGCCGGCGCGATCGGCATTGGCCTCGAAGAAGCCCTTGAAGACGATGCCGGGCAGGTCGCGCAGGATCCGCGCGTGATGGTAGCCGAGGCTCCCGGTGCCGATCACGCCGAGACGCAGGGGATGGCTCACGTCACCACCCCCCGGCCGCTCGCGTCCACGAACTCCACAAAGGCCTGCACCTCCGGGAACTGCTTCAGCTCGCCGGCCTTGGCCAGCGCCTGGGTAATGTTCAGATCGGAACGAAAGAACAGGCGATACGCCTTCTTCAGCTCGCTCACGACCTCCTCCTTGAATCCGCTGCGCTGGAGCCCCACCGAGTTGAGCCCGTAGAGCTGCACCGGGTTGCCCACCGCCTTCACGAATGGCGGGATGTCCTTGGAAATGCGCGAGGCCCCGCCGACGAAGGCGTGCCGCCCGATCTTGGCGAACTGGTGCACCGCGCAGATCCCCGAGATGATCGCCTTGTCGTGCACCGTCACGTGGCCGGCCAGTTGCGTGCCGTTGGAGATGATCACGCCGTCACCGACGTGGCAATCGTGCGCCAGGTGCACGTACGACATCAGGAAGCAGTTCTTCCCCACCGTCGTCTTGAACGACTCGCTGGTCCCGCGATTGATCGTGAGGTACTCGCGCAGCGTCGTGCCCTCGCCGATCTCCACCGTCGTGACCTCGCCCTTGAACTTGAGGTCCTGCGGCCGCCCCCCGAGCACTGTGCCGATGCCGACCGTCACCCGCGGCGCGAGGATCACGTGCTCCTCCAGCGTCGCCCGCATCTGGATGACGCTCCCGTCCCCGACCACGCAGTGCGGCCCGACGTAGGCCCAGGGCCCGATCTCCACGTCCGCGCCAAGCTCAGCCTTGGGGTCGACGATCGCCGTCGGATGGATGCGCGCGCTCATCGGTCGCGTACCATCGCGGCCATCTCGGCCTCGCAGACGACCTGCCCGTCCACCTTCGCCTTGCCGGCGATGCGGCAGACCTTTCCGCGCAGTTGGATGATGTCCACTTCGAAGCGCAGCTGGTCACCGGGCTTCACGGGGCGCCGGAACTTGATGTTGTCGATGCTCATAAAGTAGACGACCTTGCTTTCCGGGTCGTCCACCGTCCCCATCAGGAGCACGCCACCGGCCTGCGCCATCGCCTCGACGATCAAGACACCGGGCATGATCGGGTGCCCCGGGAAGTGGCCCTGGAAGAACGGCTCGTTGATCGTGACGTTCTTGATCGCCACGACGCGCTTGTTGGCCTCCATCTCCACCACCCGGTCCACCAGCAGGAACGGGTACCGGTGGGGGAGGATCTTCATGATGTCTTCGATCTCGAGCACGCCTGCCTCCTCGTGAGCGGGCCCCGGCGACGCCTCGGCGTGCGCGAGCATCTCGCGCACCAGCGTCACGGTCCCGCGGTGGCTCGGCTTGGTCGCCGAGATCCTTGCCTGAATCCGCTGCCCCGCCAGCGCGAGGTCGCCTACCACATCCATCGCCTTGTGCCGCACGAACTCATCCGGCCAGCGCAGCGCGCCGTCCACCACGCCGCGCTCGTCGAGCACGATCGTGTTCTCCGCCGACGCCCCCTGAATCAACCCCTTTCCGCGCAGCTCTTCCACCCACGACAGCATCCCGAACGTGCGCGCCGGCGACAGCTCCTGCGCGAAGCTCGCGTCCGTCACCGTCCAGCGCCCCTCCTGCGTGCCGATCGAAGGATGCGCGAAGTCGATCTTCACCTCGAGTTCGAAGCGATCCGCCGGATGGGCCACGTACACCGACTCGCCATCCACCACCCGAACCGACTCGCGCAACCGCAGCACCTGCGGCGCGCCCGCCTGCTCCGTCACGCCAGCCGATACCAAGGCGGCGCGGAACGGTTCGGCCGATCCGTCAGCGATCGGCGGCTCGGCGCTGTCCATCTCAATCAGCAGGTCGTCAATGCCGAGCCCCGCCACCGCCGCGAGCACGTGCTCCACGGTGTGCAACGCCGCCTCGCCCTCGCCAAGCTGCGTCCGGCGCTCGGCCGCCACCGCCACTGAGACGTGCGCCGGCGTCTCCGGCTGGCCCGGCAGGTCCGTACGCCGGAAGCGCAGGCCCACCCCGCTGGCCGCCGGTACGAATCGCAGCGTGCACGGCCGCCCGAGGTGCAGCCCGACCCCGCTGACGCTCACCGCCTGCCGGATCGTGCGCCGGCTCACGCGCCGTCCTCGCGGTCGAGCAAGCGCTGGAGGCGCTTCAGCAGGCCCGGCAGCTTCGCCAACGCCGCGTAGCCGCGCAGCGAATCCTTGTGCGGCCGCGCCGGATAGCCACCCCAGACCTCGCCCGACGGCACGTCGGAGATGATGCCCGCCTGCGCCGTGAGCGTAGCCTTGTCGCCCACGCTCACGTGCCCCGACACGCCCACCTGGCCCGCCATCACCACCCCGTCGCCAATGCGCACGCTCCCAGCGATTCCCACCTGCGCCGCCATCAGGCACAGGCGCCCGATGCGGACGTTGTGTGCCACGTGCACCAAGTTGTCGAGCTTGGTCCCGTCACCAATCACCGTTTGGTCGATGCTGCCGCGGTCGATCGTGCAATTCGCCCCAATCTCCACGTCGTTGCCGATGATGCAGCCCCCGACGTGCGGAATCTTCTGGTGTGCGCCGCCGTGGAAGACGTAGCCGAAGCCATCAGAACCGATCCGCGAGCCGCTGTGGATGGCCACACGTGAGCCCAACTGCACCCCCGGATACAGCGTCACCTGGGGGTACAGGCGCACGTTCTCTCCGACCGTCACGCCCTCGCCGACCACACAGTGCGCGCCGATCCACGCACCGCGCCCGACTCGCGCACCAGCGCCGATCACCGCGTACGGCTCGACGCAGGCGTCGGCGTCCACTTGAGCCGAGGGATCCACCACCGCCGTGGCGTGCACGCCAACGAAGGGGCGCTCCGGCTGGCGGTACAGGCGCGGCAGCAGGGCAAGAATCGCCTCGTGGGGCTTGGCGACGACCACGCGGTTGGCGCAGCCGCCCGGTGCGTCCTTGAGGTCAGGCGAGACCAAGATCGCCCCCGCCTGCGTACCCGCCAGCAACTTCAGGTACTTCGGCGACGCCAAGAACGACAACGCCTCCCCATCGGCACGGTCGAGCGGGGCGATGCGGGACACCCGGGTCTCCGGGTCGCCCTGCACCGTCCCGCCAACGGCGGCTGCAATCTCCGCGAGCCGCAGGCCTGCACCGTGCGTCTGGGTCATCGCCTGGTGGGGAGGCGTGCCGTCGGCGCCCTTACGGGCGCCGCACGCCCGACGGCTGGGCCACTGGCCCGGCCGTCGGCGGCCGCTGCGCAGCCGGCGCCGCGGTCGGCGCGGCCGCCGGCGGGGTCTGCTGCGGTGGGCGAGCCGTCGCGCGCGCGCGGATGTTGCGCAACACCCGGTCGGTCACGTCCGCGTTCCGGTCGAACGCCACGATGTTCTGGCTCGACTCGCGCGCCAGGTCGAGGATCATCACGAAGCCCTCGGCCGCCCGCAGTTCCTCCAGCGCCTCGCCGATGCGGTCGAACAGCGGCTCGAGCACCTCCTGCTGCATCTCGGCGCTCTCGCGCTCGAGCACCTCGAGCGTGTCGCGGTACCGACCGTCCATCTGCTGCATCACCACGAAGCGCGCCGTCCGCGTCGCCTGGTCCATCCCGGCGGAGTCGCGCTCGAAGGCGGCCAGCAACGCATTGAGCGAGTCGGCCATCGTGCGCTGGCGCTGGCCGAGCGCGTTCAGCCGCTCACGGATGAGGTTCTGCGCCTGCTCGGCGCCCGGCATCTCGGCGAGCACGCGCTGCGTGTTCACGAAGCCGACCTTCTGCGCGGCTAGCGGGCTGGCGGCGACGACGGTGAGGAGGGCGGCCAACCACGCGCCGCGGAAACGTGCGAACATACGAGACTCCAGGGTTAGAAGAACTGTCCGAGGCGGAAGTGCAACTGCCACCGCGGGTCGGGATTGCCAAGGTTGTCTAGCCGGTCGAAACCATAGGCCAGGTCGAGGCCGAGCGGACCGAGCGGACTGAGCGTCGACGCGCTGAATCCGGCGCCGCGGAACAGCCGCGTGGGATCGAAGTCGCGGGGGCGGTCCCAGATGTTACCCGCGTCGTAGAACATCGCGATATACAGATTGGTGTTGAAGCGCAGACCCACTTCCGCCGTCGTCGTGAAGAACGCGCTGCCGAACGACTCCCGCTGCGCGTTGAACGTCCCCGCCGCCGTCGTGAACCCGCGCGGCGTAATCGAGAACTCCGGATAGCCGCGCAACGGCTCGCCGAACTGCACGCCGCCCAGCGAGAACTGCTGCGACCAGAAGAAGTCCTTGGGATCGCCGATGACTGCGCCAGCCCGCGTCGACAGACCCATCGTCAGGCGCAGCGGGGACGAGCCGGGAGCCGAGCCGCCAATGCGGCCCAACAACGTATAGTTGCGCAGTTCAGTGGTGTAACGCTGGAACGTCGCGCGGCCGCCCAGCGGCCCGCCGTTGAACTGTGCGCTGATCGTCTGCAGACGACCGTCAGTGGCGAACGGCATATCCACGCGCGTGTCCCGCGTGACGTCCACGCCGAGCGTGCTACGCACGCAGCCTTGGCAGCCATCCTGATTCACCGAGCCGAGGAGGCCGCCGGATCCGAATCGCACCGACTCCACCCCGTACGAAGTGAACACGCGTGTCACCCGCGAGTTCGGGAACGGAAAGCCGATGCGGACGTTCGAGCCGATGCGCGTCGTCTGGCCGAAGTCGGCGATGCGGAACCGCGCCTGCGAGTGATACGCCGTGATCTGGCCTGAAATCAGTGTGCCGCGAATGCCCGGGTCCGTGTACGACGTGTTGAAGTCATTGATGAAGCGGCCGTACTGCCACTGGATGGAGCCGCGCTTGCAGCGTCCAAACAGGTTCGGCTGGTCCAGGCCCACGAAGCCGCCGAGACCCGTACCCTGCCCGGCCGAGGCGCCGAAGTTGATGTTCCCGGTCCGCTTCTCCTTCACGCGGAAAATGATGTCGATGTCGCCTTCGTCGTTCGCCGGACGCGTGTCCGGAAACGCCAGCGGCGTCTCGAAGAACCCGAGGTTGCCGATTCCCTGCCAGCTGCGGATCAGGCGATCCTGGTTGAACACGTCGCCGGGGATGATGAACAGCTGGTCACGGATGCAGTTCTCGACCGTGAAGTCATTGCCGATCACGTCCACGCGATTGATGATCGCCGGCGTCCCCTCGCGGATGTCCCAGCGCACTCGCACCACGGCCGAATCGCCCGGCTCGCGCTCCACCACCGGGTTCACCTGCGCGTAGATGTAGCCTTCGTTGCTGTACGCGGTCTGTACCTGCCGCGTGGCGTCTTCCCAGCGCGTCCGGTTGAACACGTCGGGGTCCTGCGACTGCCGCCGCACGATGGCACGTGCACGCTCGGTCAAGGTCGGCGAGCGATCACCGAACGGATACAACGACTGCAGGCGCTCAGTGCTGAAGTGCCGGTTCCCGACGATCTCCAGACCCGACACACGATACTGCGGGCCCTGACGCACGTTCAGTTCCACCAGCGCCTTGCCCAACTGCTCGTTGACCACCAGCGTATCGCGCTCAAGCTGGAAATCCACGTACCCGCGTTCCGCGAAGTACTTCGGTACCCGCTCTCCGAGGTCGCCCGCATAGACGTCCTCGTCGAACTCACCCTTCTGCCACCAGAAGAAGCCCTCCGGCCGCGTCTTCATCGCGCCGGCGACCTCGCGAGGCGTCACGCCGGTCGTGCCGTTCACCCGCAGCCCGGAGACGGCCAATCGCCGCCCTTCGTCCACGTGGAACGTGATGCCGACCCGGTCTCCCATCGGCGTCGTATCCGGCCGGATGCGCGCGAGGTAGTAGCCGCGCGCCTTGTACAGCGAGTCAATCCGCCGCATCGAGACCGCGATCTGCGCCGGGTCCGCCGGACGGCCGATCAGCACCGTCACGCGCTCCTCCACCGACCGGGGCTGCAACGCCTTGGGTCCGAGGACGGTCACATCGCCGACGATCGGCCGCTCCGACACCGTGATGAAGATCGCCGCGCCTGTGCCGCCGCCCGTCAGGCCGCAGGAGATGTCGACGTTGTCGAAGTCCCCCATCGCGTACAGGTCGCGGATTGCGCGCTGGATGGACGGGAAGTTGAGCGAATCGCCAGCCTGCAGCCCGCTCGTCGCCAAGACGGTCGCGCGGCCGATGCGCTGATTGCCCCGTACGCTGATGGAGTCGGGGGTGAGACAGCGGCCGATTTGGTCCTGCGCAAGCATCGGCGTCGCGAGGCTCAAGGCCAGCAACGCCAAGAAGATACGGAGCATAGAGGGAATATACACGGGGCGGGACCGGACAGGTTCCAAGGGTCCGGTCCCGCGGGACGTGCTGGGGTGGAGTATCAGGCCTTCGGGGTCGCGGCGGGGGTCCGGAACTCGAGCTTCGCGCCATCCGCCGAGACATCGACCTCGATCTCGTCGCCGCGGCTGAATTCGGCCAAGAGGATCCGCTCCGACAGCGGGTCCTCGATCCATCGCTGGATGGCCCGCTTGAGCGGCCGGGCCCCATAACTCTGGTCGTACCCGTGCTTCACCAGGAAGTCCGTCGCCGCGTCGGTCAGCTTCAGCGTGAGTTCCTCCTCCCCCAGACGCTTCTGGACGTCCTGCAGGAGAATCGCCACGATCGAGCCGATGTGCTCGCGCGTGAGCGGGTGGAACACGATCACGTCGTCCAGCCGGTTCAGGAACTCGGGGTTGAAGGCGTGCTGCAACTCCTCCTTCACCTTGTCCGCCATCCGCTCGAAGTCCTGCCCGCCGGACGACGAACCGAAGCCCAGCGTGCGGTTCTTCGTGATGTCCTTCGCGCCGACGTTCGACGTCATAATGACGACCGTGTTCTTGAAGTCGATCATCCGGCCGTAGTTGTCGGTCAGGTGGCCTTCGTCGAGCACCTGCAGCAGGATGTTGAACACGTCCGGATGCGCCTTCTCGATCTCATCGAGGAGGATCACCGAGTACGGCTTGCGGCGCACAGCCTTCGTGAGCGTGCCCGAATCCTCGTAGCCCACGTAGCCCGGCGGCGCGCCGATGAGCCGCGACACGGAGAACTTCTCCATATACTCGCTCATATCCACGCGGATCAGCGCCGAGGTGTCGGCGAAGAGGAACTTGGCCAGTGAGCGCGCCAGCTCAGTCTTGCCCACGCCGGTGGGGCCGCAGAAGATGAACGACCCGATCGGCCGGCGAGGGTCCTTGAGCCCGGCCCGGCTGCGCCGGATCGAGCGCGCGATCGCCTTGATGGCGTCTTCCTGCGCCACCACCGAGGCGTGCAGCTCCTCCTCCATCCGCAGTAGGCGCGTGGTCTCGGCCTCCTGCAGGCGCGTGACCGGGATGCCCGTCCAGCGCCCGACGATGAACGCGATCTCCTCCTCGCCGAGCACCGGACGCATCGACTGGCGCTTCTGCTCCCACTCTTCCTGGCGCGCGCGGATGTCGCCCTGCAGTTGCCGCTCGGTGTCGCGCAACGCCGCCGCGCGCTCGAAGTTCTGGTCGCGTACCGCAGCGTCCTTCTCGGCGTTGACCGCCTCGAGCTTCGCCTTCAAGTCCGCCACTTCCGGCGGCGGCACCTGGGCGGCCAGGCGCGCCCGCGCCCCCGCCTCGTCGATCACGTCGATCGCCTTGTCCGGCAGGAAGCGGTCCGTGATGTAGCGCTCCGAGAGCTTGGCCGCGATCGTCAACGTCTCGTCGGGGATCGTCACGCGGTGGTGGTCTTCGTACTTGCTCCGCAGCCCGCGCAGGATCTCCACCGTCTCGTCGATCGATGGCGGATCCACCACGACGGTCTGGAAGCGGCGCTCCAGCGCCCCGTCCTTCTCGATGTACTTGCGGTACTCGTTCAGCGTCGACGCGCCGACGCACTGCAGCTCGCCGCGCGCCAGCGCCGGCTTCAGCATATTGCTGGCGTCGATCGCCCCCTCGGCCGCGCCCGCGCCGACCAGCGTGTGCAGCTCGTCGATGAACAGGATGATCTGCTTGTTCTGCGCGATCTCGTTCATCACCGCCTTGAGCCGCTCCTCGAACTGGCCGCGATACTTGGTGCCGGCGATCACCGCGGCCATGTCCAACGAGAGCACGCGGTGGTCGCGCAGCGAGTCCGGGCACTCGTTGTTGGCGATGAGCTGCGCCAGCCCCTCGACGATGGCCGTCTTGCCCACGCCCGGCTCGCCGATGAGCACCGGATTGTTCTTCTTGCGGCGCGAGAGCACCTCCATCACGCGCTCGATCTCCTTGGCACGGCCGATGGTCGGGTCCAGCTGGCCCTCCGACGCCAGCGTCGTCAGGTCGCGGCAGAAGTGGTCGAGCGCCGGCGTCTTGGACTTCTTCTCGCCCTTGGCGCTGGCCGGCGCCTGCGGCGTCCCCGGCGCGGCATTGGCGCCGCCCGGCGGCATCTCCGTGCCCAGCAGGCGCAGCGTCTCCGCGCGCGCCGCCTCCAAGTTCACCCCGGCGTCGCTCAGCACCTGCGCCGCGATGCCCTTCTCCTCGCGCAGCAGGCCGAGCAGCAGGTGCTCGGTGCCGACGTAGGAATGGTTGAGCTCGCGGGCTTCGCCCATCGCCAGCTCGAGCACCTTCTTGGCGCGCGAGGTATACGGCAGGTCGGGACCGGTGGTCTGGGCGGCTTTGCCCTTCTTCACCGTGTCCTCGATCTTCTGCTGCACCTCCTCGAGGTCCACGCTGAGGTTCTGTAGCACCGCCGCCGCGACGCCCTCGCCCTCGCGGATCAGCCCGAGCAGGATATGCTCGGTACCGACGTATTCGTGGTGCAGGCGGGCCGCTTCTTCGCGCGCCATCGCCAGGACCTTCCGCACCCGCTCCGTGAAGTTGTAGCCGTTCATCCGTTGCCTCGACCGCTGCGCTCCCCGAGGGTCAATCGGGAAGGCGTGCCTCGTTGGCGAGTACCTGACGCACGTAGCGGGCCCGCGCCAGGTTCGCCTCGCCGTCGGTCAACATCCGTCCCGCCGAGTGCGAGAGGTGCGCCGACTGGCTGAAGATCAGGAGCTTGTTGAGCGTGTAGACCGAAAGTCCGGACACCAACTGCAACCCCGCCGCCAACCGCAACCCGCTCAGCAGGTTCATCGCTTCCTCTGCCGGCAGGCTCCGGGCGTGCCGCAAGGTCCCGTACGCGCGCCACAGCTTGTCCTCGATAATATAACCCGCGTCACGCGCCAGAACCCCGCGCGCCTCCTCCTCCCGCTCGATCACCCGGCGCACCACCCGCACCAACTGGTCCGCCAGGTCCGTCTCCGACCGCCCCAGCGTCGTCTGGTTCGAGATCTGAAACAGGTTGCCGAGCACGTCGCTGCCTTCGCCGTACAGTCCGCGGTACGTCAGGCCCATATGCTGCAGGCCCTGCAGCACCTTGCCGATCTCCTGCGTGAGCACCAAGCCCGGCAAGTGAATCAGTACCGACGCCCGCAAGCCGGTTCCCGTGTTCGTCGGGCACGCCGTCAGGAAACCAAACTCCGGATGCGCCGCGAACGGCAATGCCTCCGCCAACTCCGCGTCCAGCGCCTCGGCCTGCAGCAGCGCCCCAGGCACGTCGAACCCGCTCCTGAACACTTGGACCCGCAAATGGTCTTCTTCGTTTACCATCACGCCGGCGTCGCCCGTCACCAGGACCCCAGCCGCCGACGGCGGCTCCCCGGGCCGATCCAGCCCGACCAGCTCCCGACTCACCAAGTGCCGCTCGTGCAGCAGCTGCCGCTCCACCGGGCTGCACTCGTCCACCCGCACGAACGCCGCGCTGCGCAAGGTCGGCAACCGCGCCGCGGTCGCCTTCACCTGATGCAGCACGCGCAGGCGCTCGCCCTCCCGGGCGCGCGTCGGAAACGCGAACCCCGCAAGGTTGCGGGCAAGACGAATCCGGGACGAGAGCACGATGCCCGAATGGGCGCCATTCCCAATCAGCCAGTGCAGGCCGCCGTCCGGCAGCAGCGTGAGGTCCAGGCTCACTCCATCCCCCGAATCTGGTCGCGCAAGGCGGCGGCCTCCTCGAAGGCCTCGCCCTCCACCGCCTTCGCGAGCCGCGAGCGTAGCACCTCCAGGGTGGCCTCTCGCGCGACCAAGTCGGGATCCGCCGCCGCGTGCCGCCACCCCTCGTGCCGCGTGCTGCCGTGGATGCGGCGCAGCAACTCCCGCAGGCTCTGCTCGAACGCGCCATAGCACTGCGCGCAGCCCAAACGGCCGCTGGCCCGGAAGTCCCGCAACGACGTCCCGCAGTAGGCGCATCGTGCGGCGTCGCCGGGCATCTGGGCCGCCTGTTGCTGCACCGCCTGCAGGAAGTCGCCCAAGGGGTGCTTCGGGACGGCGACGGTGGTCTCGATGCCCCGCGCCGCCGCGCACTGCTCGCAGAGATGGACCTGCGACACCACCGCCTCGACGATCTGCGTGAGGTGCACCACGGCGTCGCGTTCGCGGCAGTTGTCGCAGACCATCACACCCCCCCGGCCGAGGGCGGCGCCGGATGCAGGCGGCCGTCCTCCAGGTGCAGCACCCGATGGGCACGCTCGGCCAACGAGCGGTTGTGCGTGACCACGACGATGCCCAACCCCGACTCGCGCGTCAACTCCGCGAAGAGGTCGTGCAGGCGTTCGGCGTTGTGATGGTCGAGATTGCCCGAGGGCTCGTCCGCCAGCAGGATCGGCGGCTGCAGCGCCAAGGCGCGCGCGACAGCCGCCCGCTGCTGCTCGCCACCCGAGAGTTCCGCCGGTCGATGATGGAGCCGCGCCCCCAAGCCCACGCGCTCGAGCAACTCGGTCGCCCGCGCACGCGCCTCGGCGTCCGATCGCTCAGCGATGCGCATCGGCATCATCACGTTCTCGAGCGCCGAGAACTCCTTCAGCAGGTGGTGGAACTGGAACACGAAGCCCACGCGTTGGTTGCGGAGCGTCGCCAAGGCTTCATCGCTGGCCCCTGACGTCGAGCTGCCGCCCAGGCGCACCACGCCCGCATCCGGGCGCTCCAAGGCCCCGACGACGTGCAGGAAGGTGCTCTTGCCGCTGCCGCTCGCGCCGACCACGGCCACCATCTCGCCGGCGGCGACCGTCAGGTCCACGCCGTCGAGCACGCGCAGCGTCGCGCCGTCGCCGCCGCGATAGCCCTTCACCACGCCCAGCGCCTCGAGCACCGGTGCGGTTCCGGCTGCGCTCGCGGAAGCGGAGTCGATGGGCGCCGTCATTCGCTGCGGATGGCCTCGATCGGGTAGAGCTTCGCCGCCGTCGCCGCCGGATGCAGCGTCGCCAGCACGGCGACGCCCACGCTCAGCAACAGGATGATGCCGACGTCGAAGACTTCCAGTCGCACCGGCAAGTGATCGATGAAGTACACCGACGGGTCCAGCGCGATCAGCTTCCAGCGCTCGAGCGCGAGGCCGGTGCCGAGTCCGAGCGCCAACCCGATGCCCGTTCCCACCGCGCCGATGAACATGCCCTGCAGCAGGAAGATCCGGCGGATCGAGTCGGCGCGCATCCCCATCGCCTTCAGGATGCCGATCTCCCGCGTCTTGTCGCGCACGACCATCGTGAGCGTGCTCACGATGTTGAACGCCGCGACCATAATGATCAGCGCGAGGATGACGCTCATCCCCAGCTTCTCGAGCTTGAGTGCGCGGAACAGCGAGCTGTTCTGCTGCTGCCAATCTTCGGCCCGGTACGGCCAGCCCAGCAGCTCGACGATGCGCGCCGCGACGTCGGGCGCCACCCAGCGATCCGTCGTCTTGACCTCGAGTCCGGTCACCGCGGAGTCCAAGCCGGCCAGACGCTGCGCATACTCGAGCGGGACGTAGGCGTAGTTGTTGTCGTACTCGTACATCAGCGTTTCAAAGGTCCCAGTCACCTCGAACTGCTGCACCACGACGCCGCGCGCGAAGGCGCCCAGCGGACCCGCCCCGCCGATCGCCTGCCCGATGGCGCTCGACGAGTTCGCGCCCGCGGTCACGATCGTGATGCGCATTCCTGGGTAGGCGCCGAGGCGGTCCGCCAACAACCGTCCGAGCACGACGCCGTTCGTCAGTGAATCGGTGGTGACGAAGCTGAACGCCCCCGGCGCCGCGTGGTCGCGGATCGTCGTGACCTGTGCCGACGCCGAGTCCCCCGGCAGGATCCCCGCCACCGTGACCGACTCGTGGTGACCGCGGCCGGCCGTCGCCAGACCCTGGGTGATCACGAACGGCGCCACGCGCACGACGTCGCCCACACCCTCGACCCGCGCCTGCGCCTCCTGCCAGCGCTCCATCCGCAGCGACTCGCCATAGGTGAGCACGCGGATGTCCGGGCTGCCGACGAGGATCTTCTCCCGCAGGTCCGTCTGCAGACCGTTCATCACGCCCATAATCACGATGAGCGCGCTCACGCCGACGGCCACGCCCGCCACCGCGATCACCGAGATGAACGACAGCAACCGCGACCCGCGACGGCTGCGCAGGTAGCGCCAGGCAATCGAGAGTTCGAGCCCGCGCATCACTCCGGCCGCATCAGCGGGAACAGGATCACGTCGCGGATGTGCGGCGTGTCCGTGAGGTACATAAAGAGGCGGTCCAGCCCGATGCCGACGCCGCCCATCGGCGGCATCCCGTATTCCATCGCGCGCAGGTAGTCCTCGTCCACCCCCGTCGCCTCCTCGTCACCCGCCGCCTTGAGCCGCGCCTGCGCCTCGAAGCGCGCCCGCTGGTCCAGCGGGTCATTGAGCTCGGAGAACGCGTTGGCCAGCTCCTTCCCCTTGGCGAAGAGCTCGAAGCGCTCCGTCAGGCCTGGCTTCGTGCGGTGCGGCTTGGCCAGCGGCGAGAGCTCGACCGGATAGTCGAGCACGAAGGTCGGCGTGTCGATCTTGCTCTCCACGTGATGCTGGAAGAGCTCGTCCATCAGCTTCGGACGCGAGAGCTTCGGGATGTCGTGGACGCCGGCCTGCTCCGCCGCCGTCGCGAGCTGCGCGTCGCTGAGCTGCATCGCGTCCGCCACGCCGAGCGCCTGCGACAGCGCCGGCACCCACTCGATGCGCGGGAACGGCACGACGAACTCCGGCACCGGGCCCGCCTCGGTCCCGTCGAGGCGCGTGCGCGGCGCGTCGCCCAGTGTCTCGCGCACCGCCGTGGCGGCCGTGATCAGCAGTTGCTCCACGCGGCCCATCATCACCGTGTAGTCGGCGTAGGCCTCGTAGAACTCCAGCATCGTGAACTCCGGATTGTGCGTCCGGTCGATGCCCTCGTTGCGGAAGTCGTGGCCGATCTCGTACACGCGGTCGAAGCCCCCCACGACGAGGCGCTTCAGGTACAGCTCGTCCGCGATGCGCAGGTAGAGCGGCATATCCAGCGCATTGTGGTGCGTCGTGAACGGTCGCGCCGCCGCGCCGCCATACAGCGGCTGCAGCACCGGGGTCTCGACCTCGAGGTAGCCCAGCTCGTCCAGCGCGCGGCGGATCGCCGTCGTCATCCGCGAGCGCGCGGCGAAGTGTCGCCGCACCTCCGGGTGCACCGCGAGGTCCGCGTAGCGCTGCCGCGAGCGCTGCTCGCCGTCGGCGAACCCCGAGTGGCGCACGGCCTTGCCGTCCACCTGCTCTTCCTTGCCGAAGGGCAGCGGGCGCAGCGACTTCGCGAGCAGCGTCGCCTGCGTCACGTGCACCGTGACTTCGCCAGTGCGCGTGCGGAACAGGTAGCCCTCAACGCCGACCACGTCGCCCAGGTCGAACAGCTCGACCAGCGCGAAGGCCTCGCCCAGCACATCCTTCTTGAAGTAGAGCTGGATGCGGCCGGTGTCGTCGGCGACGTGCGCGAAGATCGTCTTGCCGTGCCCGCGCAGCGCCACCAGGCGCCCCGCCACGCGCACCGTCGGCCCCTGCTCCGCCTCGCCCAGTAGCGGCAGCGCCGCGCCACAGCCGTGCGTGCGGTCGTAGGAGTAGGCAAACGGCGCGACGCCGAGCGCCGCGAGGGCCTCGAGCTTCTCGCGCCGCGCGCGCATCACGTGGTTGAGTTCGTCGCTCATCGTCTGCCTACGCCGCGGCGCCCGAGGCGCCCTGCTTGAGGAATGCCTCGATGAACGGATCGATCGCCCCGTCCATCACCTTGTGCACGTCCGTCACCTTCAGCTCCGTGCGATGGTCATTGACCATCGTGTACGGCTGGAACACATAGCTGCGGATCTGCGAGCCGAACGACACGTCCATCTTGTTCGCGTCCATCGCCGCCTTCACCGCCGCCTGCTTCTCGATCTCGCGTTGGTACAGCTTGTTCTTCAGCTGCTTCATACACGTCGCCTTGTTCTTGAACTGCGAGCGCTCCGACTGCGACGCCACCACGATCCCCGTCGGCAGGTGCGTGATGCGCACCGCCGAGCTGGTCTTGTTCACGTGCTGGCCGCCGGCCCCCGAGGCCCGGTAGACGTCGATCCGCAGGTCCTCTTCGCGGATCTCGATGTTGATCTCCTCGTTCACCACCGGGTACACGAACACCGACGCGAAGCTCGTGTGCCGTCGCGCCTGCGAGTCGAAGGGCGAGATCCGCACCAGGCGGTGCACGCCGCTCTCCGGTCGCAGGAAGCCGTACGCGTACTCCCCCTTGATCTCCAGCACCGCGCCCTTGATGCCGGCCTCCTCGCCCTCGGACAGGTCGATGATGTCCACCCCGAAGCCCTTCCGCTCCGCCCAGCGGGTGTACATCCGCATCAGCATCTGCGCCCAGTCCTGCGCCTCGGTGCCACCGGCGCCAGCGCTGATCTCCAGCTGCGCATCGCGGAAGTCATCGCGCCCCTGCAGTAGCGTCTTGAGCTCGAAGGCGTCCGTCTCCTCCCGGATCGCCGCCGCCTCGCGTGCCACCTCAGCCGCCATCGCCTCATCCGGCTCGAGGGCCAGGAGCTCGAGCAACTCGCGGGTGCTCGTCAGTCGGGCCGAGAGCCGGTCCCACGGCTCGATCCACCCTTTCAGCGTCTTTACCTCCTGCACCGTCTCCCGCGCGCGCTCCTGGTTGTTCCAGAAGCCGCCGTCGCTCATATCGTGCTCGAGGGCGTTCAGGCGCTCGCGCTTGCGATCCAGGTCAAAGGTACCTCCGGAGCTCGACCAGTCGCGCTTCGTCGTGCGTCAGGGAGGCCTGCAGGGCGGATTCGGACATCGGGGAGACTCAGGGTGAAACGCGGCGAGCCGTGTGCAGCGTGGCGCACACGGCTCGCGGCGACTGCGCGAAAGATAGCCATCCGCCGCGGGACTTCGTAGCCCTGCGGCCGCCCGACCTAGAACATCTTCTGGCCGCCGGCCAGCAGGTCGTTGAGGGCTTCCTGGAAGTGCGACGTGGAATCCGCAAACTCCTTGCCCACCTGGTCCACGTACTCCTCGTAGCTCTTCTTGATCTCTTCCTTGAACAGTGCCTTCAACGTCCCGTCCTTGAGCCCCTGCTCTCGCTTGTCCGGCAGGTAGGCCATCATATCCGAGACCAGTGCGCGAGCCAGCCGCCGCGCCTTCAGGTTCGGATCGTTGGA
Organism: Gemmatimonadaceae bacterium; assembly: GCA_019637355.1. Taxonomy (NCBI): domain Bacteria; kingdom Pseudomonadati; phylum Gemmatimonadota; class Gemmatimonadia; order Gemmatimonadales; family Gemmatimonadaceae; species Gemmatimonadaceae bacterium. Next base: position 1,525,060 of record JAHBVT010000001.1, read on the forward strand.
CAGGAACGGATTTACCGGCTTCCGCCCAGGGGCCCCCGCCGCGGGCGCCGCGGGCTTGGCCGCTTGCGAGACCCGCGGAATCGACAGCGGCGACGGTGACGCGGCAGGCGCCGACACCGCTGGGGCTGCAGCCGCAGGCTTGGCCGGCTGAACTGGCGGTGGCACGGTCGACCGAGCGAGCGACGGGCGCGCCGCCGGACGGACTGGAGTCGGCATCACAGGCCGCGCCGGGGGCGCGCCCGCAGCGGGTGGCTTCGGCGCCAGCGGGGACGGCGTCAACGCCCGCGCCGGGGGCGGCATCACAGGCCGCGCCGCTGGCGGAGGAGCCACGGGCGGCACGGCGGGAGGCACCGCCTGCGCCGGCACCTGCGGTGTCATCAGCGGCGGGCGGGCCTGCGTCGTGCGCCCCGGTGCGCTGGGGGCCGTCGGTCGGGGCGGCGTCGACGGAATGGCCGCACCGGGAATGGGCGGCGTCAGCTTCCCCGCCGAGGTCCGCAACGGCGGCGCCGGACGCGAAGCCGGCGCTGCCGCGGGCACCGGCACTGCGGCCGGCGGGAGCGGAGGGGTGGCGGCTGCGGGGGGACGAACCGGCGTGGCGGTGACACGCGGCGCCGTAGGAGCGGCCGGGGCCATCGGTGTCGGCGTCGATGGGCGCTGCGTCGCAACGCCCAGGCCTGCCATCGCCCCCACCCGCAAAACCGCGCCGCAGACCGAGCACCGGGCCCGGATCCCGCCGGCAGGCACCTTGGCCGGATCCACCCGGAACACCGACTGGCACTCCCCGCACGTCACGTTCAAGTCCGATCCCCCGCGTTGGCCGACCGATGGTTCGGCAACGGTGTGTCGCTGGCCGGACCGTCGCCGCGACGGTCCACCGAGTACACCGAGCCGTGCAGTGTCTTCGCGTAACTCTTCATCTCCGTCGCCAGCTCGCTGACCTGCCCCGCGTGCGCGAAGACGCGCCGCTCGTTGGTCACCACTCCCACCGAGAGCGTCATCAACGGCACCTTGTGCAACTGGCCGCGCCGATCCTTGCCGAAATAATAACCTGCCCGTCGATCCTGCTCCGAGTACTGGTACGGAATCAACGTATCGAAGACCTCGACCACCGTGCCGCAGGTGGTCACGATATCGTCCACCGGAATAATGAACAGAAAGTCATCGCCGCCGATGTGCCCCACAAACCCCCGCTCCCCACAAATCCCCTTCACGATGTCGTGCAGGATCCGCGACAGGATGCGAATCACGCGGTCGCCGTCGTAGTAGCTGTAGCGATCGTTGTATTCCTTGAAGTGGTCGAGGTCAGCATAGCACACCGCGAACGGTACCTTCGCCTCGATGCGCCGCGTCATCTCCTGCTCAATCTCGATGGTTCCCGGCAAGCGCGTGGACGGGTGCACGAAGGTGTCGCGGTCGCTGCGCCGCAGCATCGCATCCAGGCGCAACGTCACCTCGTGCGCCCCGAGCCCCTCACGCAGCACTTCGTCTGCGCCGGCATCGAACGCCGCGGCAAAGGAGGCGTCGTCATCCCGGCTCGCCAACATCACGGGCACAATCCCCGTGAAGGAGTCCTGCTTCAGTCGGCGGCACATCTTGAGCGCCGCCACCGGGTGCTGCCGTGCGTCCACCAGTACGAGGCGCGGGCGCCCGCGCAGGGCTACCTGCATCACCTCGTCGGCGTCGCTGAACCGCCGCGTCGGGACGCTGCGGCTCTCCAGCCACGCCCGGATCGAATCCGGCAACGGCTGGCCATCGGGGGTGAACAGCAGTGCGGCGCTCTGGGACACTCGGTCAGCGCTGGGGTGAAGGGGGAAACGTAGGTTCTCCCGAGAGTAGTGTCAAACTAAGCATTGACAAGCAGTTGCACGTCTTGGCACCCCTGGCGTCAGCGGGACGCGAGCGGTATGCCGCGCTCGGCCAGAAGCACCGGAATCCCACCCTCGATGGGGTAGACGAGCCCGCAGGCGTCGCAGGCCAGGCCGTGTGCCTCGGCGTCCGCCGCGTCCCGCAACGGGCCGCGGCACCGAGGGCACACCAGCAGCGCGCGTACGGCCGGGGGGAGGGGGGTCATCGCCGAGGTTCCTCGGGCATCGCGAAGCCCAGCCGGGCCAGTGCGTGGATGTCCTTCCGCCAATTCTTCAGCTCCTTGACCCAGAGGTCGAGGTAGATGGGGCGCCCGACGAGCGGCTCGATGCGCGCGCGCGCCGCCTGCCCGATCGCCTTGATGCGACTGCCGCCGGCGCCGATCACGATGCGCTTCTGGCTCTCGCGCTCCACATAGAGCACCGCCCGAATGTACACAGGATCCTCACTTTCCCGAAACTCATCGATGCCGACGGCGATGCCGTACGGCACTTCGTCCTCCAGCTGTTCGAGGACCGTCTCACGCAGGAACTCGGCCACGAAGAAGCGTAGGTGCTGGGTCGAGACGTCGTCCTGGTCGTAGAGGAACGGACTCTGCGGCAGTCGCGCGCGGACCGCAGCGAGCAACGCCTCGACGCCCTCCCCTGTGGCGGCGGACACCCAGAGCCCGTCGGGCGCCAGCGCCGCCAGCTCCTCGCGGCGAACCGCGGACACTTCATCGAGTTTGTTGAACACGACCAGCACCGGGGCGCGGGGCGCCTGCGGCAGCTGGGCCAGCGCCATCAGGTCCTCGGGCTTGTCGCGCGTCGCGTCCACGAGATAGAGGATGACATCGGCGTCCTCGATGGCCTTGTGCGCGCTGTGCAGCATCGCGCGGTGCAGCGCGTAGCGCGGCTCGAGCAGCCCTGGCGTGTCGAGAAAGATGATCTGTGACGTCTCGTCGCTGAGGATTCCGACGACCCGCTCCCGCGTGGACTGCGGCTTGGGCGACACGATGGCCAGCCGCTCGCCGACGAGGCGATTGAGCAGCGTGCTCTTGCCGGCGTTGGGCCGACCGACGAGGGTGACGAATCCGGCGGAGGTAGCCATACGGATGGAGACGAGCCACGAGGGGGAAACGGAACGCACGAAGGCCCCAGCCGAGTGAACGACTGGGGCCTTCAATGAGGTGCCGGCGACGGCCTACTCTCCCGCGTCCTCTCGGACGGAGTACCATCGGCGCTGTAGGGCTTAACGATCGTGTTCGGGATGGGAACGAGTGTGGCCCCTACGCTCTAGTCGCCAGCGAAGTGGAGACAACGGAGGAGATGGTAGTGTTCGTGTAGTGGCGAATCGTACGATTGTTAGATCGTGCGAAGCTCTGCGGTTGTATTCCTGCCCAGTTTCGAGAAACTGGGGAGTAGTCAAGCCGCACGGGCGATTAGGATGGGTTAGCTCGGAGGTCATTGCTGACGTTCCACTCCCCACCTATCGACGTGGTGGTCTCCCACGGCCCTTCAGGGGACTCAAGGTCCCAGGGAGAGTTCATCTTGGGGACAGCTTCCCACTTAGATGCTTTCAGCGGTTATCTGTGCCGATCATCGCTACCCGGCGGTGCCACTGGCGTGACAGCCGGGACACGAGCGGATCGTCCGACTCGGTCCTCTCGTACTAGAGTCCGCGCCCCTCAACTCTCCAACGCCCACAGCGGATACAGACCGAACTGTCTCACGACGTTCTGAACCCAGCTCATGTACCACTTTAACCGGCGAACAGCCGGACCCTTGGGACCTTCTCCAGCCCCAGGATGTGATAAGCCGACATCGAGGTGCCAAACCGCGCCGTCGATGTGAACTCTCGGGCGCGATAAGCCTGTTATCCCCAGCGTACCTTTTATCCGTTGCGCGATAGCCGATCCACACCGGGCTACCGGATCACTACGGCCCACTTTCGTGGCGGCTCGACCCGTCGGTCTCGCCGTCAGGCTCCCTTGTGCCGTTACACTCTAGAGCGCGAATATCGTCCGCGCTGAGGGAACCATGCGCGCGCCTCCGTTACTCTTTCGGAGGCGACCGCCCCAGTCAAACTGCCCACCTGCCACGGTCCCAGCCGAGGTTTGCTCGCGCGTGGTGAGGACGTTACATGAGCCAGGCTGGTATTTCACTGATGCCTCCGCCCGAGCTAGCGCCCGGGCCTCAACGGCTCCCAGCTATGCTACACAGTCACATGCGACGTCCAATGACAAGCTGCAGTAAAGGTGCATGGGGTCTTTTTGTCCTGCTGCGGGGACTCGGAATCCTCACCGAGACTGCTATTTCGCCGAGCACCGGGTCGAGACAGTGCCCAAGTCGTTACGCCATTCGTGCAGGTCGGAACTTACCCGACAAGGAATTTCGCTACCTTAGGACCGTTATAGTTACGGCCGCCGTTTACCGGGGCTTCGGCTCAATGCTTCGCCTTGCGGCTAACATCTCCCCTTAACCTTCCGGCACCGGGCAGGCGTCAGTGAGTATACGGCGCCTTGTGCGGCTTGGCACTCACCTGTGTTTTTGCTAAACAGTCGCTTGGGCCGATTATCTGCGACCAATCGAAGCCTGCGACGCGAAGTCGCCAACCTCAATCGGCATCCCTTCTTCCGAAGTTACGGGATCATTATGCCGAGTTCCTTGACCCGGTTTCACTCGTTCACCTTAGGCTACTCGCCTTGCCCACCTGTGTCGGTTTGCGGTACGGTCATCTGCAGCATTCCCCGCAGGAGCTTTTCTTGCCTGTCGACTCTACACGACTCGGAGTTGGGTTGCCCCGCCTCCTCGTACTCGGGTCTCGGTTGCCCTACACCCTTGAACGGCCAATCCACAAAGCCGCTCGCGCTTCGTTCCAGGGTCCCTCCTGGGTTGTTAACACACTGCAGACGGGGCCGGAATTTTAACCGGCTATCCATCGGCTACGCCTCTGGGGCCTCGCCTTAGGGTCCGCCTCACCCTGCGCTGATTGCCATGGCGCAGGAATCCTTGGGCTTACGGTGTGCGGGGTTCTCACCCGCATTTGCGCGTACTCAATCCGGCATCCTCACTTCCGTACACTCCACGGCACGTTTCCACGGCCGCTTCAAGGCGTACAGAACGCTCCCCTACCCCTCTAGCAAAGCTAGAAGACCAAGCTTCGGCGGGCCGCTTAATCCCGACCATTCTCGGCGCATCCCCACTGGACTGGTGAGCTATTACGCACTCTTTAAAGGAGTGGCTGCTTCTAAGCCAACCTCCCAGTTGTCAGTGTAGAGACACATCCTTCGCTATACTCAGCGGCCACTTTGGGGCCTTAGCTGTGGTTCTGGGTTCTTTCCCTCTCGCCGTTGGACATTATCGCTCAACGACTGCCTCCCGAGATACATATGACAGGTATTCGGAGTTTGGTTGGTGTTGGTACCGGCTATGCCAGCCCGCGACCATCCAGTCGCTCTACCCCCTGCATACAATTGCTCGAGGCTCTACCTCAATAGATTTCGGGGAGAACCAGCTATCTCCAGGCTTGATTGGCCTTTCACCCCTACCCACAAGTCATCCGAACGGTTTTCAACCCATACCGGTTCGGGCCTCCACTGCGTGTTACCGCAGCTTCACCCTGCTCATGGGTAGATCGCCCTGGCTTCGGGTCGTACCCCCAGGAACTTCGTCGCCCTCGTTACAGGACTCGCTTTCGCTGTGGCTCCGCGGCTGAACCGCTTAGCCTCGCTCCTGAGGAGTAACTCGCCGGATCATAATGCAAAAGGCACGCAGTCAGTCGTGACAGGACCGAAGTCCTGCCCAACCTCCTACCGCTTGTATGCATGTCGTTTCAGGATCTATTTCACTCCCCGCACTGGGGTGCTTTTCACCTTTCCCTCACGGTACTCGTTCACTATCGGTCACACGAGAGTCTTTAGGCTTGGAGGGTGGTCCCCCCGGTTTCACGCCCGATTACTCGAGTCGGGCGTTACTCAGGAACTCCACTACGCAACGTGCATAGCCTTCGCTTACCGGGCTGTCACCGTCTTTGGCGCCCCGTTCCAAGGGACTTCAGCTGGCATCTCGTTACGCGTCTGTGGGTCCTACAACCCCGAAGTCACAAGGACCTCGGTTTGGCCTCTACCCCGTTCGCTCGCCGCTACTTGGGGCATCTCGGTTGATTTCTCTTTCCACCAGGTACTTAGATGTTTCAGTTCCCTGGGTTAGCTCGGCTTGCGCCGTAACCGCCATTCCTGGCGGCTGGGTTGCCCCATTCGGAGATCTTGGGATCAAAGCGTGTGTGCCGCTCCCCCAAGCTTATCGCAGCTTACCGCGTCCTTCGTCGCCTTCGTGTGCCAAGGCATCCTCGACATGCATTCGCTCGCTTGACCACAATATCTAGTCCAGCAGAGCACGCGCGATCTACAACGAGTGTACAGAAATCGGTGTGCTGCTTGCGCAGCATACGTCGAAATATGTCACTAGTGTGATTCGTTATCCCACGAACACTACCATCTTCCGTTGTCAAACAGCGGGTCATACGCAGCCCCTGGGGTGTCCCCACAGCGACCGCCAGACTGCTATGCACTGAGATCGAGAGAGATCGCGCAGCGTACGAGACGTGCGACTATCCGGTAGCGCTTTCGTCCATCCGAGGACAAGTCCGTCCGATGGCTACTCGCTGCTCCGTTAAGGAGGTGATCCAGCCGCAGGTTCCCCTACGGCTACCTTGTTACGACTTCGCCCCAGTCATTGCGCTCGCCTTAGGCGGCTTGGTCCCTTGCGGGTTCCGACACCGACTTCGGGCGCTCACAACTTCCATGGCGTGACGGGCGGTGTGTACAAGGCCCGGGAACGTATTCACCGTAGCGTAGCTGATCTACGATTACTAGCGATTCCAGCTTCATGTAGTCGAGTTGCAGACTACAATCCGAACTGAGGACCGGTTTGGGGATTGGCTCACTCTCGCGAGTTGGCGACCCTCTGTCCGGCCCATTGTAGCACGTGTGTAGCCCTAGACGTAAGAGCCATGATGACTTGACGTCATCCCCACCTTCCTCCGGTTTGGCACCGGCAGTCCCCCTAGAGTCCCCGGCTTTACCCGCTGGTAACTAAGGGTGAGGGTTGCGCTCGTTGCGGGACTTAACCCAACATCTCACGACACGAGCTGACGACAGCCATGCAGCATCTGTGCTGGAACTCCGAAGAGGGGCTCACGTTTCCGCAAGCTTTCTCCAGCATGTCAAGCCTAGGTAAGGTTCTTCGCGTTGCGTCGAATTAAACCACATGCTCCACCGCTTGTGCGGGCCCCCGTCAATTCCTTTGAGTTTCAGCCTTGCGGCCGTACTCCCCAGGCGGGGTACTTCATGCGTTAGCGCCGGCACCCAGGGGGTCGCTCCCCCAGACACCTAGTACCCATCGTTTACGGCGTGGACTACCAGGGTATCTAATCCTGTTTGCTCCCCACGCTGTCGCGCCTCAGTGTCAGCTACTGCCCAGCAGGCCGCCTTCGCCACTGGTGTTCTTTCGGATCTCTACGCATTCCACCGCTACACCCGAAATTCCACCTGCCTCTACAGTGCTCAAGCTCAGCAGTTCGCACGGCAGATCCGGGGTTGAGCCCCGGACTTTCACCACACGCTTACCAAGCCACCTACGCGCCCTTTACGCCCAGTGATTCCGGACAACGCTCGCACCCTCTGTATTACCGCGGCTGCTGGCACAGAGTTAGCCGGTGCTTCCTCACCCGGTACCGTCAGTCCTCTCGAAAGAGGAGGTTCGTCCCGGGCAACAGTGGTTTACACCCCGAAGAGCTTCATCCCACACGCGGCGTCGCTGCGTCAGACTTTCGTCCATTGCGCAATATTCCCCACTGCTGCCTCCCGTAGGAGTCTGGGCCGTGTCGCAGTCCCAATGTGGCTGGCCATCCTCTCAGACCAGCTACCCGTCGTCGCCTTGGTGGGCCGTTACCCCGCCAACTAGCTGATAGGCCGCGAGCGCCTCGATTTCCCCCGGAGGTTTCCTCACCAGACGATGCCGCCTAGTGAACGTATGCGGTATTACCCGGCCGTTGGGCCGGCTATCCCCCAGAAATCGGTAGCTTGCTCACGTGTTACGCACCCGTTCGCCGGTTGCCCTTGCGGGCCCCCGTGACTTGCATGTGTTAAGCACGCCGCCAGCGTTCGTCCTGAGCCAGGATCAAACTCTCCAATAGAGAATCCAATAGGCTCTTCCGAATCGCTGTCACGCTGTCGCATGACAGCGTTATTTCGGAATCACAAAAGTTTTCAGGTCATGAACTCTCGGTGAGCGCCTGATCGCTCTCACGTCATCGAGTTCGCCTCGCACACTTTGCGATTTCTCTCGTCTCAATTTTCAATCAGCGTCGTTGTGCTCGCCGCGATTTCCGCGACAGCCTCTAAGCATACTCACTCACCAACCGTTCGTCAAGGCCTTCCGAAAACTTTCTTGCCCAGACTCACGCGGGCGTCGCCGCCCCGGTGACCTCTCGCAGCAATCCGCGAAAAGGACGCTGAAGATACTCGCGAATCCACGCCCTCGCAAGCCCCGCCGCACCCCTCCACGCACCGCCTACCACCGATGCGAAAGGCCCCGACTGCCTGCGCCGAGGCCCCGCCAATGCGCCGTGTAGGAATCGAACCTACAACCTAGTGATTAAGAGTCACTTGCTCTGCCAATTGAGCTAACGGCGCGTGCGATCCTGCTCCATCTCCACTGCATCTCGCGAAGCGCGCCAGGAGGGAATCGAACCCCCGACCCACAGCTTAGAAGGCTGTTGCTCTATCCAACTGAGCTACTGGCGCTTCACCAGCGATGACCGGACGATCCTCGCGAGTCCCTGCCCTCGCGCACACCATCGGGGCGGCCGGATTCGAACCGGCGACCTCCTGCTCCCAAAGCAGGCGCGATACCGGGCTACGCTACGCCCCGCAAGACAGACACCAAGGATAGTCAGTCGTTTCCCTTCGGTCAACTGACGGATTGCAGCTGCGCGCGCAACACCGCGCCACCGCGCGCGAGCACCGCACGCAGCGCGCGCGCGCGATGACTCACACGCGCCTTTTGCTCGCGCGACGCCTCGCCGAAACTGCACCCCAACTCCTCACTGAAAAACCACGGATCGTAGCCGAATCCGCCGTCGCCCCGCGGCGATTCGAGGATGTGGCCCTCGACGCGGCCCTCGCCGATCCACTCTTCACCCGCAGTGACACACACGGCGACGCACGCATAGCGCGCCCGCCGATCCATCGCGCCCGTCAGCGCGCGCGCCAACGCCGCGTTGTTCTCCGCGTCGAGCGCCACGCCTGTCGCGGTGCTGCCCGTCCACCGCTTGCTGCGCACCCCCGGCCCGCCGCCGAGCGCATCCACGACGAGCCCGGAATCCTCCGCGAGCACGATGCGGCCCGGAAGCAGCGCCGCGAAATGCTGCGCCTTCGCGCGCGCGTTCTCGGCGAAGGTCTCGAACACTTCGAGCGTGTCCTCCGCCGAGGCTTCCGCGATGCCCAACGCCTCGAGTGTCTCGACGGCGATGTCCTCGGCCGCGCAGAGCGCGGTGAACTCGCGGATCTTCCCGGTGCTACGCGTCGCGAGCACCAGCGGGTGCCGCACGGGTGGCGGCGCAGCGCCCACCACGCGACTCAGCCGAGCCCGAGCGCGCGCGCCTGCACCGCGTCGAGCGCACGGATACCGGCGTGCGCGAGGTCGAGCAGCGTCTCCAACTCCCCGCGTGCGAACGTGCCGTTCTCGCCTGTGCCCTGCACCTCGACGAAACGCTCGGCGCTGGCCATCACGACGTTGGCATCGACGTCGGCGCGGACGTCCTCGGCGTACTCGAGGTCGAGCACGGGACGACCACCCACGACACCGACGCTCACGGCGGCGACGCGGCGCTGCACGGGCGACCGTTGCAGACGGCCCGTGCGGCACATCCACTCGAAGGCATCCACGACCGCGACCGAGGCGCCGGTGATGGCGGCGGTGCGCGTGCCGCCATCGGCCTGCAGCACGTCGCAGTCCACCTTGAGCGTGAACTCGCCCCAGGCGAAGTCGTCGAGCATCGCGCGCACGCTGCGCCCGATGAGGCGCTGGATCTCCTGCGTGCGGCCCCCGACCTGGCCGCGCTCGCGCGGCGAGCGCGTGTGCGTCGCGCGCGGCAACATCGCGTACTCGGCGGTTAGCCAGCCCTCCCCTTTGCCCTTCTTCCAGCCGGGCACCCCATCCTCGACCGAGACGGCACAGAGGACGCGCGTGTTGCCGAAGCTGACGAGGCAGGAGCCTTCGGCATTGGGGACGGCGTGGCGTTCGAGGGAAATGGGACGCAGCGCGTCGTGCGCGCGACCGCCGGGACGGGAGTCAGCCATTGCGGAGCTTCTGGACGGTGGCAGTGGTGGAGTGGCCTGGCGTCAGCGGGATAATGACGATGCGGCCACCGCGTGCGCGGACGGTGTCGCCTCCGGCGACCTCGTCAGGGCGATAGTCCCCGCCCTTCACGAGCACGTCGGGCTGCAGCGCAGCGACGAGTTCAGCGGGCGTGTCTTCGTCGAAGACGACGACACAGTCTACGGCGGCGAGGGCGGCGAGCACGTAGGCGCGCTCGCGCTCGCTGCGAACGGGACGCTCCGGCCCTTTGCCCAAGCGGCGGACGGACGCGTCGCTATTCACGCCCACGACGAGGTACGCTCCCTCGGCGCGCGCGCCTTCGAGCACGTCGACGTGGCCCGGGTGCAGCAGGTCGAACACGCCGTTGGTAAAGACGACGGGGCCGCGGCACCGCGCGCGCCACGCGACGGCCTCGTCACGCGTGCGCAGCTTGCTCGCCGCCAGTGCAGGTTGGCTCAAAAGGTGCCGACCGCGCGTGGTTGGAAGTGAAACTCGCGCACGATACCGGGCAGCTCGATGTTGACGTAGTAGTCAGCCCAGATCTCAATGGTGCCGGAGCGCCGGCGCACGCGGACGCGCTGGGCGGCCTCGGGCAGCTTGAGCGAGTCGGCATACTCCGCGAGGCGCCGTTGGATGGTGAGGTCACTGCGCTTCGCGGCGAAGCGCGCCTCCTGCGCCATCCGGTCCTGGAACTTGTAGTTGTGCCAGAACGGCCGGCCTGCATTCACCCCAAAATAGACGATTGCGATGACGAGAAAGATCGAGAAGAGACAGCCGAGCGTGCTGGCCCCGCGTCGCGAGCAAATGCGACTCACCATTGTGACTGCGCTCCGTCGATGACGTCGTTGACGATGCGGTCGATGGCTTGCCTGCGTCCAGCGGGCTCGTTGCCCTCTGCATACTCGCCGTCGGCCGACATCCCGTTCTTGGACCAGAGCACGCGCCCGGTCACTTGATCGACGATCTCCACGTTCACTTGGACACGGAGGCGCCGCCGGGCCGAGGTAGCCTGGGCCGGGTTGGCGGAGAACGCCGCGGCGATGTCGAACTCGTAGCGGGTGACCACGCCGCGGACCACGGCGTGGGCACGCGCTTCGGGGGCGTCACGGAGGCCCAGGCGCGACTGCAGGCCCTCGCGGAGGGCATCCTGGAGTTCGCGGGGGAGTTCAGGGCTGGAGGCCTCGTTCTCGAAGGGCAGCACGGCCACCGTACGCACGTGCGACGGCAACCCGCCGCCGGCGAAGCCGTAGCAGCCGGCGCCGGCCACAATCAGGGCGGCCGCGACGAGGAGCCGGGTCACGCGGCCGCCCGCTCGAGGAGCGCGCGCAGGTCCGCCGGGAGGCTCGTCGGGCGTCCCTCCGGGTCAATGGAGACCAGCGTCGTCGAGGCCGTCGCGAGGCGCTCGGCCGCGTCGCCGTCCGCGCCGACGCGCGAGAGCGTGTACTCGAAGGTCACCATCCGGGAACGTACCCCGGCGAGGCGGGTCTCGATCCGCACGAGATCGTCGTAGCGGGCACTGGCGTGGAAGCGCAGGTGCGCGTCGGCGACCGCGAGGAGGACGCCGCGACGCTCCATCTCGGCATACGGCATCCCTGCCTCCCGGATGAGGTCGGTGCGGCCCACCTCACACCACACGAGATAATTGGCGTGGTAGGCCACGCCCATCTGGTCGGTCTCGGCGTAGCGGACGCGGATTTCGGTGCGGCTCTCCATCGCGGCGAGTCTACCGGAAGTCCGCGCCATTTGTAAAGGGCCGCGTGCCTGCATAGGATTCGCGGATGCTTCCCGGCCCGGTCTACCTGCTCTCCGACGCGCACCTCGGCGTGGCCCCGGCGGAGACCGAGCGCGAGTTGGTGAGCTTCCTGCGCCACCTGCCCGCCGATGCGGGTGCGCTGGTCATCAACGGCGACCTGTTCGACTTCTGGTTCGAGTGGCGACACGTGATCCCGCGGACGGGGATCCGGGTGCTGGGCGAGTTGGGGCGCCTCGTGGACGGCGGCCTGCCCGTGCTGTGGATCGCGGGCAATCACGACTGCTGGGGCGGTGAGGTCCTGCGACGCGACATCGGGGTGACCTACCACGAGGGCCCCTGGCGCGGGACACTGGGCGGCTGGGACACGTTGATCGAGCACGGCGACGGCCTGCGCGAGAAGGAGGACGCGCCCTACCGCCGTCTGCGCGCCGTCCTGCGGCACCCGTGGGCGATCCGCGCGTATCGCTGGCTGCATCCGAACTGGGGCACGGCGCTCGCGCTGCGCAGCTCGCACACGAGCCGGAATATGCGCCCTGGCGACGGCGGCGAAGGCCTGCGACGCGTGGCGCACGCGCGGTTGGGCGCGGCTGATGCTCCGCAGCTCCTGGTGTTCGGGCACTCGCACGTGAGCACCCTCGAGCGGGTGGGCCGGGGCGTGTTCGCGAATCCCGGGGCCTGGCTGGATGCGCCGCAACTGCTGCGCGTCTCGCCGGAGGGCGTGGCCCTCTGCCGCTGGGACGGGCACTCCGTGCGCCAGGAGCAGGCCCTGCCCCCGTACGGGCCCGGACGTTAGCGCCTCGGCGGAGCCCCGAAGCGTAGCGTGGCGGTCAGGGCGGGCCCGAACGGCGTCGGCCGCAGCGAGACTTTTTCCGGCAGGTCCCAGAGCTGTGCCGCGACGAAGGCGTCGGCGCCGGCGAAGAGGTGGTTGAAGAACAGCACCGCAACCCAGTCCTCGACGTGGAGGCGGCGCGTGCGCACCCAGCCGGCGGAGTACCGCGAGCGCTGCCACTCGGTGACGATCGCGTTGCCGAGCGAATCGCGGGCGACGACGCCGGTCACGGGATCCGTCTGATACGCCGAGGGCATCGAGTCCCGCGAGAAGCGTCGTGCGAGGCGGAGATCCTCAGCCGACCGATGCAGCATCGTGAGGGACAGCGCCTCGACGAGCAAAAAGACGCCGCCGGCATAGGGGCGGTTGAGCGCCGCCTGCCCGACGCCGGGCATCACCAACGACGTGAGGAAGGCTCGCCGCGGCGTGATGGGCGGCTGCGGGGTCAGCGAGTCGGCGCGCGCGGCGGATTGCCGCGGCGCCGGAGGGGAGGCAGTCGCGCCCACGCGCAGCCCCTCGGCGGACTGCGCGCGCAGGGGCGGCGCGCTCGCGCTCAGCAGCGCGACGGCGACGAGCAGCCGCGGGACGCGCCCGTCGCGCACGGTCAGCCCGGGAGCTTGGCGACGAGTTCGACTTCGACGTTCACGCCGCGCGGCAGCGCGCTGACCTGCACAGTGGACCGCGCCGGACGCGCCGCCCCGAGCGTTGCCGCATAGATCTCGTTGAAGCGCGGGAAGTCGGCCATATCGGTGAGGAAGACGGTCGTCTTCACGACATCGCCCCACGAGGCGCCGGCGGCCTTCAGCACCGCCGCAAGGTTTGCGAGCACCTGTCGCGTCTGCGGCTCGACGTCGCCAGCGACGATCTCGCCGCTGGCGGGGTCGAGCGGGATCTGGCCGGCGGTGAAGAGAAAACCGCCGGCGACGGTGGCTTGCGAGTACGGACCGATGGCGGCCGGCGCTTCGGTGGTGCTGATGAGCTTCACGGAGTTCGGCATTGGCAGGGCCTAGAAGAGTCCCGAGATGGAGCCGTCGGGATGGATGCGCATCCGTTCGGCGGCCGGCTGCTTCGGCAGGCCGGGCATCGTCATAATCTCGCCGCACTGCGCCACGATGAATCCGGCGCCGGCGACGGGATACACGTCATTGACCGTCACCTTGAAGCCGCTCGGGCGGCCGAGCTTCGTGGCGTCGTCCGAGAGCGAATACTGCGTCTTCGCCATACAGACCGGCGTCTCGGCGAGTCCGATGCTCTCGAGATACGCGATGGCGCGCTCGGCCTTGGCGCTGTACTCGGCGCCGTCGCCGCCGTACACCTTCTTCACGATGGTGTCGATCTTCTGCTTGATCGGCAGCTTGGCGTCGTAGATCGGCGCGAACTTGCTGCCGCCCTTGGCGAGGATGTCGAGCACCTCGTTGGCAACGGCGATGCCGCCTTCTCCGCCCTTGGCGAAGACTTCGCTCAGCGCGACCCGGGCCCCGGCCTTCTGCGCGGCCTCGGTCACCATCGCGATCTCGGCGTCGGTGTCGGTGTGGAAGCGGTTGAGCGCGACGACGAGTTCCATCCCGAACTGGCGTACGTTGGCGATGTGGTGCTCGAGGTTGACGACGCCCTTCTTGAGCGCGGCGAGGTCTTCCTTGGCCAGCTCGGTCTTCTTGGCCCCGCCGTTCATCTTGAGCGCGCGGATCGTCGCGACGAGCACGGCGGCATCGGGCTTCAGGCCGCCGAAGCGGCACTTGATGTCGAAGAACTTCTCGGCGCCGAGGTCCGAGCCGAAGCCGGCCTCGGTGACGACGAGGTCGCCGACGGCCAGCGCCGCGCGCGTGGCGAGGATCGAGTTGCAGCCGTGGGCGATGTTGCCGAAGGGTCCGGCGTGCACGAAGGCGGGGCCGCCCTCGAGCGTCTGCACGAGATTCGGCCGGATGGCGTCCTTGAGGAGCATCGCCATCGCGCCCTGCGCGTTGAGGTCGCGGGCGTAGATTGGCTTGCGGTCCGCGCCGTAGGTGGAGCCGACGATGATGTTGCCGAGGCGCTCCTCGAGGTCGGCGGCGCTGGTCGCCAGCGCGACGATCGCCATGATCTCCGACGCGGGGATGATGACGAATCGCTCCTCGCGCACGACGCCCTCGGCCGGCCCGCCGAGTCCGATGATGACTTTGCGCAGGGCGCGGTCGTTCATATCGATCGTGCGCGGCCAGGTGATGCGGCGCGGGTCGATGTTGAGCGCGTTGCCTTGCTGCAGGTGGTTGTCGAGCATCGCGCTGAGCAGCGCGTGCGCCGAGCTGATGGCGTGGAAGTCGCCGGTGAAGTGCAGGTTGATGTCGTCCATCGGCAGGACCTGCGAGTACCCGCCGCCGGCGGCGCCGCCCTTGACGCCGAAGACCGGACCGAGCGAGGGCTCGCGGATGCAGAGCACGGCGTTCTTGCCGAGCTTGCGGAAGGCCTGCGCGAGTCCCACGGACGTCGTGGTCTTCCCTTCACCGGCCGCCGTCGGATTGATGGCCGTGACGATGACCAGCTTGCCCTTGGCCGGGCGCGTGGTGAGCTCGAGGGCGACCTTGGCCTTGTACTTGCCGTATTGGTCGATGTCATCGGGCCCGAGGCCGATGTCTGCGGCGACGTCGGTGATGGGACGCAGGGTGGCCGCTTGGGCGATTTCGATGTCGGACGGAACGGTCATCGGCGATTCCTACACCTCAGCTGGGGGGTTGGACGAACTCGCGAAACCTAGTCAGGCGAGCCCGAAGAGTCTGCGGGCATTGGCGACGGTGGCCGCGCCGAGCGCCTCCGGATCCTCCGAGCGGACCTCGGCAAGGCGTCGAACCGTGTACGCGCACCACGCCGGTTCGTTGCGCTTGCCGCGCCGCGGCACGGGCGCGAGGTACGGGCTGTCGCTCTCGACGAGGATCCGGTCCTGCGGCAGGGCGCGGACGACGTCGTCGCGCTCCCACTTCTTGAACGTGGCGACGCCGGCGAGGGAGAGGTACCAGCCGGCCCCGAGCCCGGCCTCGGCCAGCGCCATCGAGCCGCCGAAGCAATGCAGCACGCCGCAGATGCCCGCCTCGCCGGCTTCGCGGACCATCGCGATGGTGTCGGCCTCGGCCTCGCGCGTGTGGACGACGGCCGGCCGTGCGTGCTGCGCGGCGAGGGCGAGTTGAGTGGCGAAGGCGCGGCGCTGGAGTGCGCGCGGCGAGTGGTCGTAGTGGTAGTCGAGCCCGCACTCCCCGACCGCCACGGCGCCGGCGACCAAGGCCGCGGCAATCGCGTCACCGTCGCGTGTGGGGTCGAACCCCGCGGCATCGTGCGGATGTACGCCGGCCGTCCACCAGACGAAGCCGGGATGCGCCTCGGCGATGCGGCGGGCTCGTGCGGCCGCCTCGAGCGACTCTCCGATGCACACCACGCCAGTGCCGCCGGCCTCGCGCAGGCGCCCGAGGACGTCGCCGAGGTCCTCGGCGAAGGCGGCGTCGCCGAGGTGGGCGTGGCTATCGAGAAAGGGGACGGCCGGAACGGACGAAGCCCCGTCACGCGCGTCGGCGTGGCGGGGCCCCGGTGCCGACACGGCGGCGCTCAGGCGCGCGCCGCGGGGACGCGCGTGTGCGGCGTCGCGTCCGTCTCGCGCGGCCACTTGCGCTCGATCCAGAGCACCAGCGGCGCGGCCACCCAGATCGAGCTGAACGTGCCGACGATGATGCCGAAGGTGAGGATCAGGGCGAAGGGCCGGATGACGGCGCCGCCGAGGATGATCAGCGCCAGCAGCGAACCGAGCGTGGTGACGCCCGTCATCACCGTGCGCGGCAGCGTCTCGTTGATGGAGGCGTTGACGATGTCGCGGAACGGCTTCTTGCGGTTCAGGCGCAGGTTCTCGCGGATGCGGTCGAAGACCACGACGGTGTCGTTCATCGAATAGCCGATGACCGTCAGGATGCCGCCGACGACGAAGAGCGAGATCTCGATGTCGAGATACTTGATGAACGCCAGCGTGGCCAGCGAGTCGTGCAGCGTGCCGAGCACGGCGGCGACGCCGAAGCGCCACTCGAAGCGCCAGGCGAGGTAGACGAGCGTGAGCGCGAAGGCGATGACCGTGGCGATGATGGCGTTGCGGCGCAGCTCGGCGCCGACCCGCGGGCCAATGCCCTCGGAGGCGAGACGGCGGAAGCCCTCGGCGCCATAGCGCTCGCGCAGCGCCTCCTCGATCTGCTCGGCGACCGTCAGGGCGCCGGCTTCCTGCTGCTCGACCTGAGACTTGTCCTGCGCCCGGATGCGGATCTCGTTCGGGGAGCCGAAGGTCGTAATCTCGGCGTCACCGACGGGTGACGCCGCGATGGCCGCGCGCACGTCGGCCACGTTCGGGGCCTCGGTGAAGAGCAGCCGCAGTTCGGTGCCGCCCGTGAACTCGATGCTGTAGTTGAAGCCGCTGAAGGGGACGAGCACGATGGCCGGGACGACGAACACGACGACCGTGATCAGCGCCAGCTTCCACTGGCGGACGAAGTCCCACGAGGTGTTGTGGAGGATGCGAAACATCAGATGCTCAGGGTCGTGGGGGGCGTCTTCTGGCGGTTCAGCCACACGTAGAAGAGCGTCCGGACGAAGAAGATGGCCGAGACCAGCGAGGCGGCGAGGCCCGCCAAGAGGGTGACGGCGAAGCCCTTCACCGGTCCGTCACCGAACTGGTAGAGGATGGCCGCGGTGAGGGCGGTCGTGACGTGCGTGTCGACGATGGCGCTCCAGGCGTGGTCGAAGCCTTCGTCGATGGCCATCCGGATGGACTTGCCCGTATCGAGCTCCTCGCGGATGCGCTCAAAGACGAGGAAGTTGGCGTCCACCGCCATACCGATCGAGAGCACGAAGCCGGCGATGCCGGGCAGCGTGAGCGTGGCGTCGAAGACGGTGAGGATGGCCAGCGTGATCAGCGTGTAGAACGCCAGCCCGAGCACCGAGAGGAAGCCCGAGAAGCGGTAGTAGCCAACCATGATGATGATGACGAGCGCGACGGCCGTGATGCCGGAGCGCACGCCCTGCGAGATGGCGTCGGCACCGAGCGAGGCGCCGATGGTGCGCGCCTCGACGACCGTGAGGGGCACCGGCAGCGCACCGGCGCGCAGCACCAGGGCAAGGTCCTGCGCCGACTGGATGTCGCGCCCGCCCATCGTGATCTGGCCGCGCGTGCCGATGGCGCCCTGGATGACGGGCGCGCTCATCACGCGGTCGTCGAGGACGATGGCCATATTGTTGCCGATGTTCCGACCGGTCTCGTTGCGGAAGCGTCGGCCGCCTTCGTTGTTAAGCTGGAAGGTGACCTTGGCGCCTTCCATCGGATCCTGCTCCGGCTTGGCGTCGACGAGGTACTCACCGGTGATGATGTCCCGGTTGTCGAGGACGTAGAGCGGACGGTACCAGGCGGTCGAGAGGCTGACCGAGTCGGCGCCCCAGCGGATCACCTTGCCCGGCGGAATCGCGGCGCGCACGGCGCTGTCGGCAAGGAACCGCTCGAACATCCGGACGTCGCCGACGGCGATGAAGTACTGGCCCGGCAGGCTGCCTGGTGCGACGAGGCGCCGGAACGGGCCTTCGGGGCCCGCCGCCTCGGCGGAGTCGGCGGCGGTGCTGTCGGCGGGGTCGAAGAGCCCAGTGAGTGCACTGCGACGTGCCGTGTCGCCGGCGACCGTCTGCGGCGCCGTGCGCTCGAGGCCGCGCGCCTTGACGATCTGGTCGAGCCGCGGCGCCACGCGCTCCAACGCCTGCGTGCGATCGGTGATCTGGAAGCGCAGGTAGGCCGAGCGCTGCACGACGGCGGTGGCCCGCTCGCGGTCGTCGATGCCCGGCAGTTCCACCACGATGCGCGAGTCACCCACGCGCTGGATGATCGGCTCGGCAACGCCGAACTCGTCGATGCGCGAGCGCACCACGCGCAGCGCACGCTCGAGCGCGTCATCGACGTCGCTGACCTGCTGCTGCGACTGGTCGATCTCGAGGGCGAGATGCATCCCGCCGCGGAGGTCGAGCCCGTACTTGAGGGGGACGCGGGTGTAGGTGGTGTCCACCATCTCGCCGTCGCGCTGGAAGCGGTCCTCGACGGTCCGCGGGAAGAGCGTCCAGGCCGACGCAACCACCATTGCAGCGATTGCGAGCAGGCGTGCCTTCAGGCTGTTCATCTGGAGCAGGAAAGTGTGTGAAACCCGGGGGAAACTAGAACCTTGAAGAGTACCCGCCGGGAACGGGCAAGTCAATCAGAGATAAGGGGTTGGACGCTCTGGTCACGCGGCCGGCGGCGGTCCGTTCTCGGCGACGGTCGCGAGCACGGCCCGGGCCTGCGACTCGTCCTTCGCCAACTGTGCCCGTAGCGCGTCCGGGCCATCGAACTTCTGCGTCTCGCGCAGCCGCGCGAGCAGATCCACTCGCACGCGACTGCCGTACAGCTCCCCGTTCATCTCGAAGCAGTGCACTTCGAGCGCGCTGATCGGATCGCCGAAGGTCGGGCGCGGTCCGAGGTTCATCATCCCGCCGAAGGTCCCGCGCGGCGTCTGCACGCGGACGGCGTACACGCCCTCCGGCGGCAGGAGCTTGCGCGGCGACGGCGCACCGAGGTTGAGCGTCGGGAAGCCGATGGTGCGGCCCCGCTGGTCGCCTTGGCGCACGACGCCCCCGATGCTGTAGGCGCGGCCGAGTCCGTCCGCGGCACGGGCGAGGTCGCCGCCAGCGATGGCACGGCGAATGGTCGTGCTGGAGATGGGACGACCGTCGCTGCCCTGCACCGCCTCGACGACGGCGACGTCGAAACCCCGCGACGCGCCCAGGCTCCGCAGGACGTCCGCGTCACCGGAGCGGGCGCGCCCGAAGCCGTGGTCGTAGCCGATGAGCAGCTCGCGCACTCCGAGATGCTCGATGAGCACGTGATCCACGAAGTCCGCGGCCTCGTAGCGCGCCAGCGTCGGCGTGAAGGGCAGCACGACGACGTAATCGATGGGGCTCTCCGCGAGCACTTCACTCTTCTCGCTGCCGAGCGTGAGCAAGGGCGGCGCCGCGGCGGGGTTCACCACCTCGAGCGGATGGGGCTCGAAGGTGACGAGCACGGCCGGCAACCCGTGCGCGCGGGCGCGTGCGGCCAAGCGCTCGAGCACCAACTGGTGGCCGCGGTGCACGCCGTCGAAGGTGCCGACGGTGCAGACCGTGCCGCGCAGCGACGGCGGAAGACCGAAGGCGGGGTCAGGCCTCACGCATCACCACCCGCGGCTGCCAGCGTTCGCCGCCGGGCTCCCAGGGCTTGCCGCGCCGCTCCGCGAGCGCGACGAGCGTCCGGCCATCGTCGCGCACGAGCGCGCCCCAAGGCCCAGGCACTGCGGCCGCGACGTCGATGCCGCGTGCAATCTTCGTCACCTCGTCATCGCTCAGCGGCTGCACCGGGAAGCCCGGCAAGGCCTCCAGCGCCGGCCTGAGCGCCACCCGGCCTTCGCGGAGGTCCTCCAGCGTGGCCGCCTCCTCGACGCGGAACGGACCGGTCGCGAGACGCCGCAGCGCGATGAGGTGCGCCGCGCTCCCCGCCATCTCGCCCCAGTCGCGGGCCAGCGAGCGCACATAGGTCCCGCCACCACAGACCACGCGCATCGTGGCCTCGGCCACGCCGCCGTCGGTGCCGAGTGCGATGTCCGGCACGTCGATGCGGAAGACCTCGATGGGCACCGGCTCCGGCGTGACCGCCTTGCCGGCGCGCGCCAGTTCGTAGGCGCGCTTGCCGCCGACGCGCTTGGCCGAGTACGCAGGCGGCGTCTGCCACATCTTGCCCTGGAGGAACCGGAGGGCGTCGAGCAACTCGGCCCGTTGGGGCAGCGCTGCCTCCCGCGTGACGCCCCCGTGCAGGTCCTCGGTCTCCGTCTCGCTGCCGAACCTGACGCGCGCTTCGTAGACCTTGGGTTCGTCCGGCAGGTGCGGCAGCAACCGAGTGGCGCGGCCGACGAGGAGGACGAGCAGCCCGGTGGCGAAGGGATCGAGCGTGCCGGCGTGGCCGATGCGGCGCTCGCCGAGCGCGCGTCGCGCGGCGTTCACGACGTCGTGCGAAGACACGCCCGCCGGCTTGTCCACGAGCAGGACGCCGTCAGCCGTCGCGGTCGGCGTCACCGGATGTCGGCGGCGACTCGTCGCGCTTGACCTGGGCGAGCAGCGTCTCGATCCGCGCCGCCCGCTGCACCGACTCGTCGAGCCGGAAGGTGAGCTCCGGCGCGAACTGCAACCGCAGGGCACGACCGACGCGCCCACGCAGATGCGGCGCGGTGTGCTGCAGCGCTTCGACGGTCTGCGTCTTGGCCGCCTCATCGCCCATCACGCTGACGAAGATCATCGCGTGCCGAAGGTCGCGGGCCATCTCCACGGCGGTGACGGTCACGAGCCCCGAGATGCGCGGGTCCGTGGCGTCGCGGGCGATGAAGGCAGCGACCTCCTCGCGCACGGCCTCACCGACGCGGTCGGCGCGGCGCGGATCCCGTGGGGGCATCAGCGGACTCCGGTGTGCGGGGCGCTCAGCCGGCCGAGGCCGGCTGGAGCGTCCGCGCGACTTCTTCGGTGCGGTAGGTCTCGATCACGTCGCCGACCTTGAGGTCGTTGAAGTTCTCGATGCCGATGCCGCACTCGTAGCCTTCCTTGACTTCCTTCGCATCGTCCTTGAAGCGACGCAGCGAGCCGATCGTACCGTCGTAGACCTCGACGCCGTCGCGGACCACGCGGACGCGGCCCTGGCGGTTGATGACGCCCGAGCGCACGTAGCAGCCGGCGATGACGCCGATCTTCGGGACCTTGAAGGTCTCGCGGACCTCGGCCTCGCCGACGACGACTTCCTTGGACTCCGGCCGCAGCAGGCCTTCGAGCGCGGCGCGCACGTCGGCGACCGCCTCGTAGATGATGCGGTAGAGCTTGATCTCGACGCCTTCGCGATCGGCAGCGGCGCGGGCCTTGGTGTCCGGCCGCACGTGGAAGCCGATGATGATGGCGCCCGAGGCCTTGGCGAGGAGGATGTCGCTCTCGGTGACGGCACCGACGGCGCGGGCCACGACCTCGACCTGCACCTCCTCGTTGCTGAGCTGCTGCAGCGCGTCGGCGAGCGCTTCCGCCGGACCGCCCTGATCGGCCTTGATGAGCAGCTTGAGCTGCCGCTTCTCGCCCGAGCCGGCCTGCGCCATAAAGTCCTCGAGCGACACCGCACCCTTGGCGGTGCGGCGGCTCTTGGCTTCGCGGTCGAGCCGCTCGCGGCGCTGGGCGATCTCGCGCGCTTCCTGCGCGTCGGCCACGCAGATGAACTGGTCGCCGGCCATCGGGACGCCGGTGAGGCCGAGCACCTGCACCGGCACCGCCGGGCCCGCCTCCTTGACCTGCTTGCCGCGCTCGTCGAGCAGCGCACGCACGCGGCCGGAGTGCAGGCCGCAGATGAAGTCGTCGCCGACCTTGAGCGTGCCGTTCTGCACGAGGATCGTCGCGACGGCTCCCTTGCCCTGGTCGAGCTGGGCTTCCACCACCGAGCCCGTCGCGCGACGGTCGGGGTTGGCCTTGAGGTCGAGGATCTCGGCCTGGAGGAGGATCTGCTCGAGCAGGGCGGGCACGCCGGTGCCCTTCTTGGCGCTGATCTCCGAGGCCAGCGTCGTGCCGCCGAAGTCCTCGAGCACCACGCCGTGCTGCAGCAGGTCCTGGCGGACCTTCATCGCATTGGCGGTGGGCAGGTCGATCTTGTTGATGGCCACGATCATCGGCACGCCGGCGTTCTTGGCGTGCGAGATGGCTTCGATGGTCTGCGGCATCACGGCGTCGTCCGCGGCGACGACCAGCACGACGATATCCGTCACCTGCGCGCCACGGGCGCGCATCGCGGTGAAGGCCTCGTGGCCCGGCGTGTCGAGGAAGGTGATCTGGCGGCCGTCGGGCAGCGACACGTGGTACGCGCCGATGTGCTGCGTGATGCCGCCGGCTTCGCCGGCGACGACGGTGGCCTTGCGGATGTAGTCGAGCAACGAGGTCTTGCCGTGGTCGACGTGACCCATAATGGTCACGACCGGCGGGCGCGGACGCAGGTCCTCGGTCGCGTCGACCTCGACTTCCTCGGGCGCCGCGGCGTAGTCCTCTTCGCGCACGGCGATGAAGCCGAACTCGCTCGCGATGAGCTCGATCTGGTCGAAGTCCATCCGCTGGTTGATGGTGACCATCAACCCGAGATGCTTGAACGCGAACGAGACGATCTGCGTGGCCGGGACCTTGAGGCTCTCGGCGAGCTCGCTGACCGTGATGAACTCATTCACGCGAATCGTCGTCTTCTCGCGCTCGGCGATCTCGGCGCGCATCGCGGCGAGCTCCTCGCGGGCGGCGGAGTCATCGCGGCCGCCGCGGCGCTTGGACGTGCCGCCGCCCATCTGGCGCATCGTGCGCGAGATGTTGGCGGTGACCTGTTCCTGGTCCACGCGCTTGCCCTTCTTGCCGCGGCGCGGCCCCGACGACGGGGCCGCGTTGGGCCCGAAGCCGGTTCCACCGCCGGGGCCGGCCGTGCGGCCACGGTCGTCGCGACGTCCCCCACCGAGGCCGCCCCCCGGCGTGGCCGAGGCGATCGGGCGCGGCGGGAGGTTCATCCCGCTGACCGGACGCGGGCGCGGCGGAGCCGGCGCGATCGGACGCGGACGCGCCGGCTCGCTCGCCGCCGACCGCGGCGTGGCTGCCGGCGGCGCGGACGCGCTGGGGGCGTCTGGTGCCGCGGGGGCTGCGGTCGGCGCCTGGGCGGCGAGCTCGGCCTGGCGCTGGCGCTCGGCTTCGTCGGCACGGGCACGGGCGGCAGCAAGCTCCTCGGCTTCCTTGGCGGCCTTGGCGGCAACCTCGGCTTCCTTGGCGGCACGCGCGGCACGCTCTGCTTCGGCGACGGCGGCGGCAGCCTCGGCGGCAGCGGCTGCAGCCGCCGCTTCTTCCTCGGCCTTCTGCACGTCTGCCGCGCGGCGGCGACGGGTCGTCTTCACCGGCTCCTCCGCAGGTGCCGGTGCAGGCTCGGGCTCGGCCTTGGCAGCCTTCTTGGCGGCGACCTTCTTCTTGGCCGCGGGCTTCGCATCCGCGGACTTGGCCGCCGCCTTCTTCTTGGGCGCGGCCTTCTTCTTGGCCGGCGCGGCCTCGGTCTCGGTGCGGTTGCGCTTCTCGCGCTCCCATCGGGCACGCGCGCGCGCCACGTGGTCGTCCGCCAGCGGTGACGCCGGCGTCCGTGCAGGAATGTCCATCGCGCGCAGCATCGTCAGCACTTCATCGGCGCCGATGCCAAACTCCGCTGCCAACTCACTTACCCGGATCTTGCTCAAACCCCGCCTCCGTTAGGCCTCTCGTCCTGCGTCCGCCAGTCTGGCGGCCGCCAGGATCCCCGCAGCCAACTTGTCGTCCACCACGCCGATGATGGCCGTGGTCTCGCGTCCCGCGACCTGCCCGAGCGTCGCCGCCGAATCCACCTCGAGGGTCGGCACCCCCCGTCCCGCCAACAACCCGTCCACCTTCTGGCGGGAGTTGGGCGAGGCGTCACGCGCGACGACCGCCACCCGCACCTTCCCACCCTTCACCGCCTCCCGCACCCGGTCCACCCCGACCAGCGCGAGCCGTCCGCGTACGCCGAGTCCGAGGAGCCCGAGCACCTTCTTCTGCCGGGCCTCGTCCACGGGACCCGCCCCTACTCCGCCGCCGATTCGCCACCGACCTCGGTGAGCTCATCGAGAATGGCCATAATGCGATCGGCTTCCTCGGGCGCGATGCCCGGAAGCTTCAGGAAGTCGTCGCGGTCGAGATCGATGATGTCGTTGAGCGTGCGGTAGCCGCCCGCCTCGAGCACCGCGACGGTCGCCGTGGCCATCCCCTCGATGTCGGAAAGCGGCACGTCGGCCGCGTCTTCGTCCGGCAGCGGCGCGAAGAGCGGGATGTCGCCACCGCGCTCCAGCCACTCGCGGCTTGAGTACAGGTCGATCTTCCAGCCCGTGAGCTCCGACGCCAGACGCACGTTCTGCCCGTTGCGGCCGATGGCCAGCGAGAGCTGGTCCTCGTCCACGACGGCCTGGATCGTCTTCGCCGTCGGGTCGCTGAACACGCGCGCGACCTTGGCCGGCGCGAGCGCCAGCTTGGCGAAGCGCTCCGGGTCGTTGGACCAAGGCACGATGTCGATGCGCTCGCCGCCGAGCTCCTGCACGACGGCCTGCACGCGGGCGCCCTTGAGGCCGACGCAGGCGCCGACCGGGTCGATGGCATCGTCCTTGGAGACGACGGCGATCTTGGTGCGGCTGCCGACTTCACGCGAGGCCGCACGCACCTCGACGATGCCCGACTGGATCTCGGGGACCTCGAGGCGGAACAGCGCCTGCACGAAGAGGGCGTCGGCGCGCGAGAGGATCAGGCGCGGGCCCTTCGGCGTCTCCTCGATGCGCTTCAGCACGGCGCGCACCGGCTCGCCCTGCGAGTACGTCTCGCGGTGGTTCTGCTCGCGATACGGGATGATGGCTTCGGCTTCGCGGAACTTGTTGAGCATCACGACGATCTTGCCGCGCTCGATCTGCTGGATCTCGCCGGAGAGCAGGTCGCCGACACGGCCGGAGAACTCGTCGCGGATCTTGGTGCGCTCGCCCTCGCGGACGCGCTGCACGATGCGCTGCTTGGCGGCCTGCACGGCGCTGCGTCCGAACTCCTCGAAGGAGACCGGGATCTCCATCAGGTCGCCGGGCTGGTAGTCGGGATCCTCGTAGCGGGCTTCCTCGAGGTCGATCTCCGTCACCTCGTCGGCCACTTCCTCGACGACCTTCTTGAGGATGACGATGCGGATGTCTCCCTTGGCGTCATCGATGTCCACCTCGGCCTGCACGGTCGGGCCGTGCTTCTTGGCCAAGGCGGCCAGGATGCCGTCCTTGAGCAAATCGTGCAGTTCCCCGCGCTGGATCTGCTTGCTGTCCGCCAGCTCGCGCAGCGCCATCAGGATCTCGGCTGAACCCGCCATCCCCAACTCCGTTCGAAAAAAGGCTCTATGGCTTCCAGTGAAACGCGAGCCGCGCGTCCGTGACGTCGGCCAGCGCAACCACGTGCTCGGTACCCTTCGCATCCCGCAGGCGCAGCGAGACCGCGGGGGCCTCGCCTTCGACTGCGACGATCTCCACTTCCTGCCGCCCGTGCAGCTTCAGGCTGTTCACGCTGGCCCGACGCCCCACGAACCGCCGCCACTCGCGCTCGTCGCGCAGCGGCCGATCCATCCCGGGCGACGACACCTCGAGCACGTAGCGCGAGGTGATGAGGTCCGGCTGAGCATCCAGCCGGGCCTCGATTGCCCGCGACGCCCGCTCGCAGTCGCCGACCTGCACCTTCTGGAGGTCTAGGCGATCCACCCGGACATCCAGCACCGGCCGCCCTTTCGACCCACCGAACCTGAGCTCGACCAGCTCGAGGCCAAGCGGTGTAAGTTCATTCACCACAATGGCTTCCAGCTCCTGCTTGTGCATCTTTACTTCCTCACAGAGAACAAAAAAAGTGCGGGGAGACCTGCCCCCACACTCCGCGACTGCTTCCGGAATGTCTCCCGACTCAGGGAGAATACCGGCCGGGCGCTAGCCAGTCAAGGCGCACCACTATAAATGCAGGCGACTTGTCGCCCCGCATCACCCGCGCGATGCGAGAAGAAATCGGCGTTGTCGCAGCGCGTGCATTCGCCGCTCGCCGACCATTTGGCCACCCCGAGCTGCGCGGCCTGTTCGCCGAGGATCGCGCGCAGGTCCACGTGCCGCGGCCGCTTGGTCTGCCACCCGGTGAGCTGCTCGTACACGTCGCTGCCCACCTCGTAGCAGCGGCCGCAGATGCTCGGGCCCAGATGCACGTAGCACTCATCCACCGGACAGCCCAACTGCGCGAACAAGCGCAGCGCCTGCGGCAGGATGCCGCCGGCCACTCCACGCCAACCGGCGTGGACGATGCCCACCACGCCGCTCGGATGTGCGATGAACGCCGGCACACAATCGGCGATGGTGATGGCCGCCGCGCCGGCGCCGATGACGATGTGGCCGTCGGCTCCCTCGACGCGCAGCCAGCCTTCCCAGGTCCCGTCGTGCACGAGCACGCGGGTGCCGTGCACCTGCACGGCAGACGCGAGCCGAGGTGCGCCCTGCGCCGCGAGCGCTTCCTGGAGCCCGTGCCAGCGCTCGCGGGCGCCGCTGCCCTCCACGCCCAGGTTGAAATCGCCGGCGTCCCGCGTGGTGGTGAAGGCGCCGACGCCGAACGCCGCGAACGCCGGGATCTCGAGCCGTGGCGGAAGCGCGCCCACTAGTCCTGCACGCGGCGGATGCTGGCGCCGAGGGCGTTGAGGCGCTCGTCGATGCGCTCGTAGCCGCGCTCGATCTGGCCGATGTTCTGGATGACGCTGGTGCCCTTGGCGCAGAGCGCCGCGATGAGCATCGCCATCCCGGCGCGGATGTCGGGGCTTTCGACCTGGGCGCCGCGCAGCTGCGTGGGACCACTGACCAGCGCGCGGTGCGGGTCGCAGAGCACGATGCGCGCGCCCATCCCCACGAGCTTGTCGACGAAGAACAGGCGCGACTCGAACATCTTCTCGTGGATGAGGATGATGCCCTCGCACTGCGTCGCGGTCACGATGGCGATGGACATCACGTCGGCCGGGAAGGCCGGCCAGGGCTGATCCTCTAGCTTGGGCACGGCCCCGCCGAGATCCGACTTGATGCGCAACTCCTGCTCCGCCGGCACGACGAGGTGCTTGCCCTGCACCTCGGTGCGCACCCCGAGGCGGTCGAAGCCCAGGCGGATCGAGCGCAGGTGCTGGATGCCGGCATCCTCGATGACGAGCCGCGAGCGCGTCACCGCGGCCAGGCCGATGAACGAGCCGACCTCGATGTGGTCCGGCCCGATGCGGAAGCGGCCGCCGCGCAGCGGGCGGCCGCCCTCGATCGTGAGGAGGTTGGAGCCGATGCCCTCGATGCGCGCGCCGATGGCGATGAGCATCTCGCAGAGGTCCTGCACGTGCGGCTCGCAGGCCGCGTTGTGCAAGGTGGTCGTGCCCTTGGCGGCCACCGCGGCCATCACCGCGTTCTCGGTGCCGGTCACTGACGGTTCGTCGAGGAAGATGTCCGCACCCTTGAGTTGCTTGGCGCGGAACACGATGCGTTCCCCGAAGTCGTGGGTGGCCCCGAGGGCCTCGAGCGCAAGCACGTGCGTGTCGAGCCGCCGCCGCCCGATGACGTCGCCGCCGGGCGGGGCCAGCGTGACCTCGCCGCAACGCGCGAGCAACGGGCCGGCGAGCAGGATGGACGCCCGGATGCGCGCGCAGAGTTCCGGCGGGAGTGTGTCCCCGCGCACGGACTTGGCGTGGATGACGAGCGTGTTCGGCCCGGTCCAGTCGGCGGAGGCGCCGGCCGCCCGCACGAGGCTGAGCAGGCTTTCGATGTCCCGGATGCGCGGGACGTTCTCGAGCGTGACGGGCTCCGACGTGAGCAGCGCGGCGCAGACGATCGGGAGGGCGGCGTTCTTGTTGCCAGTGGGCGCGATGGCGCCGGCGAGGGGGCGGCCACCCTCGACGATGAACTGGGGCGTCGACATATGTGCGGGAATATATGCTTGACGAAGGAAGGGCGTCTGGAGACCATTCGGTATGCTTCTCCTGCAACTCGCCGCCGCAGCGGACACCGTGCTGGTCCGCCAGGTGAGCCCCGTGCGCACGGGCTTCGAACAGCTGGTGTTCGTGGCGTCGGGCCTGACGTCCGTCCTGACGCTGCTGCTGGTGCTCGCCGTGCTCCTCGCCCTCGTGGGGATGCGGCAGACGGCGATCGCCCTGCAGGCCAAGCTGGACGAGGTCCTCGGCGAGCTGCGCCCGATGACGCAGAACGTGAACGCGACGTCGGCGGACGTGCGGGAGGCCGCGGCGGCGGCGAAGGCGATGGTGCTCGAGAGCCGCGAGACGGTGGCGATGGCCAATGCGCGGGTGCGCGTCACGGTGGACGACCTCGCGGACCGCGTCGACGAGCTGAGCGAGATCCTCGCGAAGATCACGCGCGTGGCGACGCGCGTCGCCGGCATCGCCGGCACGGCAATCGGCGGGATCAAGGCGGGCGCACGCGTGTTCGGCATCGGCCGCAAGTCGAAGAAGAAGCAGCGGGCGGTGGACGCGGACGTGGAGTCCCGCCCGCGGCTGCGCCGTCGCCGCTGACCGCGCCACGCCGATGAACCGCAGGGCCGTGGGCATCGCGCTGGGCGCCGTGGCCCTGCTCGCGCTCTTCCCCACGGACGCGCTGGCCTGGACGCCCGGGACGCACGTGATGCTCGGCGAGGCGCTGTTGCGCTCCGCGGACCTGCTGCTCCCGACGGCGCTGGCGCAGCTGCTCAAGACGCATCCGTTCGAGTTCCTGTACGGCTCGATCGCGGCGGACACGAGCTTCGCCAAGCGCTACGCGCGCATCGGGCGCCACTGCCACTACTGGCACGTCGGCGACGAGATCCTCGACCGTGCGCGCGACGACGCGCTGCGCGCCTTCGGCTACGGCTACCTCGCGCACCTGGCCGCGGACGTGGTGGCGCACAATCACTTCGTACCGCACCAACTGGCGATCTCGAGCACCACGAGCGGCGCCGGGCACGCGTACTGGGAGGCGCGCTTCGAATCGGCGCTCGGGGAGCAATGGTCGCGGCGCGCGCGCGAAGTGATCCTTCTCGATCACTGGCAGGCGGACGACCATCTCGACCGCATCCTGTCGCCGACGATCTTCAGCACGTCGACCAACCGGCGGATCTTCCGCGGGATGGTGCACGCGTCGGACCTGTCGCCGTACCAGCGGATGCTCTCGCTGATGGCGACGAACAGTCGCTGGCCGTTGCGCGCGCCCTCGGTCACGGCGCACCTGGACCGCGCCTTCGACCACATCGTCGACCTGCTGGTGCGCGGCGCCGATGCCGACGCGCGGCGTGCCGACCCGAGCGGCGAGGAGGCGCTGCACGAGGCCAAGCGCATCCGACGCGGGGCGCTGGAGCGCGGCGGCGAGCGCGCCGCACGGAAGGACGCGGCGGACCGCTTCGCGCTTCCGCCCGCCGAGTTGCAGTGGGTGCGCCGGCTGCCGAAGCCGCTCTACGAGCCGCTGGCCGACGTCGCGAGCTGAGCCGGCGCCGACAGGCGCCCGCTACTCGAAGGCGCGCTGCAGCCCAGCGAAGGCGATGACGAGGCGCTTTCGCCCCACGGTCTCGTCGTCGAAGTCCACGGTGACCTTGGCGTCCTTCCCCGTCCCGCTGACCTCGGCGATGGTGCCCGATCCGAAGCGACCGTGCGCGACGCGCTCGCCGGGGACGAAGCGCGGCAAGTCCTGCGAGGCTTCCTCATCCGCGACGAAGCTCGGGATGTCCGCCTCGCGCGGCGACCACTCGGCCTTCGGGCTGCGCCTGACGAAGCGCGCGCCGCCCGCGCCCGCGCCCGCGGCGCTGTCGCCGCGCGGGCTGCGACGCCACGAGGGTTCGCGCGTCGGCGCCGCGAGGCGGGAAGTGGATCGCAGGCGGACCGTGCGGCGGTAATCGACCGTCGACTCATCGACCTGATCGAGCAGGCGCGAGCGACGCGACTGAAGAATCGTGCCGCCACGCAGCCGCTGGCGCGCCCAGCTCAGCACCAGCCGCTCGCCGGCGCGGGTGATGGCCACGTACAGCAGCCGCCGTTCCTCCTCCATCGCGTCTTCGCCACCCGCGTCGTCGTACTGATCGGCGAAGCGAATGAGCGGAAAGAGCCCATCCTCCAACCCCGTCACGAACACGAAACCGTACTCGAGCCCCTTGGCCGTGTGCACCGTCATCATCGTGACGGCGTCGGCATCGGGCCCGAGCTGGTCGAGTGCGGTGACGAGCGTCACGCCCTGCAGGAAGTGGTCGAGCGGGCGCTGGCCGACCTCACCGCCGTCTTCGATCACGACTTCGGCCGCGGAGCTCTTCAGTTCCTCGACGTTCGCAAGCCGTTCCAACCCCTCAGGACCATCCTTGCGCAGCGCCGCCGCATAGCCCGAGTGCTCGATGATCTCCGCCAGCAGCCGATCCACGCTCATATCGGTGGCGAGCGTGCGGAGTCGGTCGACGAGCGAGACGAAGACGTCGAGCGCTTCCTTCAGCGCCGGCCGGATGCCGGGCAGGAGCCCCTGCGCGGCGCGGCGGGACGTCTCGAGCAACGGTACCCCGGCCTGCGTCGCTTCCGCGGCGAGCAGCTCCACGCTGGTGTCGCCGATGCCGCGCTTCGGCGCGCTGATGGCACGGCGGAAGGCTTCGTCGTCCTGCGGGTTCGCGACCAGGCGGAGCCAGGCGATCAGGTCGCGAATCTCCTGACGGTCGTAGAAGCGTGTGGCGCCCACCAACCGATACGGCACGCCGGCGCGGCGCATCGCGTCTTCCATCCCGCGACTCTGCGCGTTGGTGCGGTAGAGCACCGCCGCGTCGGAATACCGGTGCCCGCTGCGTCTCCATTCCTGCATCGCCTCGGCCACGGCTTCCGCTTCGTCGCGGTCGTCTGCGGCCTCGAGCAGCACCACCGGTTCGCCGCCGTCGCGGGTGGCGCGCAGCGTCTTGCCCCGACGCGACAGGTTCGCCGAGATGACGGTGTTGGCGAGCTCGAGAATCCCCGCGGACGAGCGATAGTTCTCCTCGAGCCGCACGACCTTCGCGTTGGGATAGTCACGCTCGAAGTCGAGGATGTTGCGGATGTCCGCCCCACGCCAGCCGTAGATGGCCTGGTCGTCGTCCCCGACCACGGCGACGTTGCGGTGCTCGCCGGCGACGAGCCGCACGAACTCGTACTGCGCGCGGTTGGTGTCCTGGTACTCGTCCACGAGGACGTGCCGGAAGCGGCGCGCGAGCCGCAGGCGCACGTCCTCGTGCTCGCGCAGGATGCGCACCGGCAGCACGAGCAGGTCGTCGAAGCACACGGCGTTGGCCGCGCGGAGCGTCTCCTCGAGGTCGCGGTACACCTTGGCTGCCGCCTGGGCTTTGCCCGTGCGCGCCAGGTCCTCGAACTCGGCCACGCCGACCAGCGCATTCATCGCTGCGCTGATTTCGGCGGCGATGCCCTTGGGCTCGTACTCGTCCGTGGAGATGCCGTGCTTCTTCATCAGGCGCTTGATGACGCCGAGCAGGTCGTTCTGGTCGTAGATCGTGTACTCGGGCGTGCGCCCGACGAGCGCTGCGTTGGCGCGCAGCAGCCGCGCGCCGATGCCGTGGAAGGTCCCGATCCACATTCCCGTCGGCGCCTCGCCGAGCGCACGGCCCACGCGCTCGCGCATCTCGCCGGCGGCCTTGTTGGTGAACGTGACGGCGAGGATCTCCTGCGGCGCGATGCCGCGCTCGGCAATCAATCGCGCGATGCGCGCGGTGAGCACACGGGTCTTGCCGGAGCCCGCTCCGGCCACGACGAGCAGCGGGCCGTCCTCGTGTTCGACGGCGGCGCGCTGGGCGGGGTTGAGCGAGGGGAACGGCGAAGCGCCGTTCACCCGAGCCGCTCTCGGCCGAACACCGCCGCCAGTGCCGGCGGCAGGACCACTGAGCCGTCCGCCTGCTGGCCGTGCTCGAGCAGCGCGGCGATCACGCGCGGAAAGGCGAGGCCCGAGGCGTTGAGCGTGTGCACGAAGCGCGGCTTCTCGCCTGGCGCCGGACGGTAGCGGATGTTGGCGCGTCGGCCCTGGAAGTCGGTGAACAGCGAGCAGGACGACACCTCGAGCCACTTCCCGACCCCGGGCGCGAAGACTTCGAGGTCGTAGGTCTTGGCGCTGGCGAAGCCGGTGTCGCCGGCGGCGAGCAGCGCCACGCGGTACGGCAGGCCGAGGCGCTGAAGCACGGCCTCGGCGTGCGAGAGCAGCAGCTCGAGCTGCGCCTCACCGTCTTCCGGCGCGCAGTAGCGCACCAACTCGACCTTGTCGAACTCGTGCACGCGCAGCAGGCCGCGCGTGTCCTTGCCGGCCGAGCCCGCCTCTCGGCGGAAGCAGGGCGAGTACGCGCAGAGCGACTTCGGCAGCTCGTCCGCCGCGAGGATCTCGTCGCGGTAGAGGTTCGTGACCGGCACTTCGGCCGTCGGGATGAGGAAGAGGTCCTCGTCCCGCAGGGCGTACATATCGTCCTCGAACTTCGGCAGCTGGCCGGTGCCCGTCATCGTCGCGCGGTTGACGACGACCGGCACCCAGGTCTCCTCGTAGCCGAACTCGCCCGTGTGCAGGTCGAGCATCAGGTTCATCAGCGAGCGCACGAGGCGCGCGCCGGCCCCGCGGTACACGATGAATCCAGAACCCGAGACCTTCGCGCCGCGCGGCAGGTCGAAGAGCCCGAGCCGCTCGCCCAGCTCCCAGTGCGGCATCACACTCTCGGCGGCACGCGGGGTGCCCCAGCTGCGAACGATGACGTTGTGCGACTCGTCGCCGGCGGGGACGTCGGGGAGCGTGACGTTCGGGATGCCGAGCAGGAGCTCGTCGAGGCGCGACTGCGTGACCTCGAGCTGCGCTTCGAGCGCGGCAATCTCCTCGCCGATGACGCGCGCCGCGCCCTGGAGCTCGGTGGCGTCTTGCTTGGCCTTCTTGAGCCGGCCGACTTCCTGGGTGACGCGGTTGCGCTCGGCCTTGCGTTCCTCGACGCGCGTGATCGACGCACGGCGCGTGCGGTCCAAGGCCTCGGCCTCGTCGATCAGGGGACCGTAGAGGTCGAGCTTGTCGCGACGGCGCATCGCCTCGCGGAGCGCCGCGACATCGTCGCGGACGAACTTGGGATCGAGCACGGATTAGAAGCGCGGAATGCCGTCGGCGAACGACCGGAACCCGCAGTTCGGGTTAATGCGGGCGCTCATAAAGATCCGGCGGTCAGCGACGATGATCGACTCGGCGACGAACTTCCCGTACAGGACCTGCTGCGTGTTGAACGGACAGATGACCGAGGGGACCTGCAGCACGAAGGCCTGGCCGACCGTGACCTCGATCGTCGAGTCGGCGTTCCAGCCCGAGCGCGGGGCAGCCGTGATCGCTTGATACGAGACGCCCGGTACGTTGATGCCGATCGGCCGCGGTCCCGTGGGCGGGCTGACCACGGCACCCATCGGGAGAATCTGCAGCTTGCCCTCGGGCGTGATGTCGAAGGCGATGTCGAACGACCCTGACGGCTCGAGGCGCAGGGGCGAGTTGGCCGGCAGCGAGAACGCCGTCGGGAACGGCGGCGGCGTACCCGTGATCGCCCACACCGTGAACGTCGTGAGCACCACGGGCGAATCGGCCACGGGCGCGAAGGGGTCCGGGCCGCAGGCCGACAACGAGGCGCCACCAAGTGCCGCCGCGAGGACGGCGGCGCGCAGGGTCCGGCGGGAGGTCAGACGGGGAGTGTTCACGCCTGAAAGCTAGCGACCGCGCAGGCCACGTATCAAGCGATGGATGCTTGACTTGGATGACTCGGCACGTACACTTCGCTCGACCCCTTTCCGGAGCCTCGGTTGGCCACGATTCGTGACCTCGTAGCGACCCTTCGCCGCTTTGACGGCGTGACGGTAGCGGCCGTCCTCGGCCGCGACGGGCTGCTCATCGACAGCGACGCGAATGCCGGGGTGGACAGCGAGCAGGTGGCGGCCCACGTGCCGTCCATCCTGCAGTTCGCGGACGAACTGGGGACTGCGGCCGGCGCCGGTGCCCTGCAGACGGCGATTCTCGAGCATCTCGAGGCGACG
Source organism: Gemmatimonadaceae bacterium (assembly GCA_019637355.1). NCBI lineage: Bacteria > Pseudomonadati > Gemmatimonadota > Gemmatimonadia > Gemmatimonadales > Gemmatimonadaceae > Gemmatimonadaceae bacterium. Next base: position 1,559,556 of record JAHBVT010000001.1, read on the forward strand.
GTGGTCGTGGCGGCGATGAGCGCCGAGGTGGTGTTGCTCGTGCTGGTGCGCCCCGATGCCAACATCGGCGCCCTCGTGTACGACATCCGGCGCCACCGCGCGGGCTTGGCCACGCTGGTCTGAGACGCGGACCGTGGCCGTCGCCGACGCCGCCGCCCGCACCCGGATCCTCGTCGCCGACGACGAGCCGCACATCGGCCGCATCATCAAGACCAAGCTCGAGCAGGGCCCATTCGCCGTGGACCTGGTCTACGATGGCGCCGAGGCGCTGGACGCGCTCGACCGCGGCCCGGACGTGGGGCTGCTGATCCTGGATTTGATGATGCCGCGCGTGTCCGGGCTCGAGGTGCTGGACCGTGTGCGGGCCGATGCGCGCTACGACCGCGTGCCCTGCCTCATCCTCACCGCGGCCGGACAAGACCATCAGGAGACGGACGCGCGCCGCCGCGGGGCCGATGAGTTTATGACCAAGCCTTTCAGCCCGAAGCGCCTCTTGGCGCGCGCCATCGAGCTGGTCGAGTCCGGTCGATGAGCGCCGCCCTCTTCGCCGTCGTGCTCGCCGGCGGCGTGGGGTCGCGTTTTTGGCCGCTGTCAACGCCGGAACGGCCCAAGCAGCTGCTCCCGCTCGTCGGCGACCGATCGATGCTGGAGGAGACCGTGGCGCGGCTCGACGGCCTCGTGCCGCGTGCACAGATCCTCATCCTCACCAGCGAGGCGCTCGCTCCGGCGGTGCACCGCACGCTCCCGTGGCTGGCCGAGGACCAAGTCCTGCAGGAGCCCCGCCCCGCCGGCACCGCCGCCGCCCTCGCTTGGGCCGCGCTCGAGGTGCGCCGCCGCGGGGACGCGGACACGGCGATGCTCTCCGTGCACGCCGACGCCGCCATCGGCAACGCCGCGCGCTTCCGCCAAGTGCTCGCGGAGGCCGTGGAGGCCGCGCGCCGCCACGACACGCTCGCCACCGTCGGCATCGTACCGACCGAGCCGAATCCGGGACTCGGGTACATCGAGCCGGGGCCGGCCCTGGACGCCGGCGCCTGGCGCGTGGCGCGCTTCCTCGAGAAGCCGGACCGCAGCACCGCCGAGCGACTCGTCGCGGCCGGCTGTCTCTGGAACTCAGGCATCTTCGCGTGGCGGGCACAGACGTTTCTCGACGAACTGCGGGCACACACACCAGAGTTGCACCCGGCGCTCGACGCCGCGCCGCGCGGCCGCATCGCCTTCTTTGACGCCGTGCGCCAGGCGGTGAGCGTGGATGTCGGCGTGCTGGAGCGCAGCAGCAAGGTGGCGGTGGTGCGCGGCGACTTCGGCTGGGACGATGTCGGCACCTGGGGTGCGCTCCGGCGGGTCCGAGCACGCGACGCGCACGGCAACGCGACGCACGGTGCGGTCTCGCTGGTGGAGGCGCAGGACAACGTGGTGCACGCCGAGTCCGGCCGCGTCGTGTTGTATGGCGTGAAGGACCTCGTGGTGGTGGTGCGTGACGGCCTGACACTGGTGACCACCGTCGACGCCGCCGATTCGCTCAAGACACTGCTCGACCAACTGCCCGCCGAGGTCCGCGACCACCGATGAACGGCTACGTCCTCTACGATGACGCGGCGGCGCGGGCCTTCGCCCCGTTCGCCCTGACGCGGCCCGCCGGTGAACTCCGGGCCGGCGCCGTGCTCACGCGCGAGCGCTGGTCGCAGGTGCTGCGCCAGCCGGTCCTCGGCTTCGTCGGCGCGGAGCACCTGCGCGACTTCACCGAGGTCGACGCGCCGCCAATGGCGACGGGGCACGTGTCGGCCGGTACTTGGCTCGTGAACGCGCGCTTCGCGCCGAGCCTGGCTGCGCCATCGCCGACGCCGGGCGTGTCCGTGCTGCGCTGCGCCGACCGCGTGGCGGCCGTGCGGCTCGTGCACGACCTCCCGCTGGTCGACCTCGGCGACGGCGAGCTGGACCTCGCCACGCTGGCAGACGGCGAGGCCGCGGAGGTCGAGGGTTGGTGGCTGGACCACGCCTGGGACCTCGTGGCCCTGCTCCCCGCGATGCTGAAAGCCGATGCGATTGCCCTGCTGCCCTCGGCGCCCGACGCCGGCGGCATCACGGTGATCGGTGATTATCTGGTGCACGTCGAGCCGGGGGCCCGCGTCGAGCCGTTCGTCGTCGCTGACACCAGCGGCGGACCGGTGCTGATTCGCGCCGGCGCGCAGGTGCACGCCTTCACGCGCTTTGTCGGCCCCTGCGTGGTCGGCGAGGAAAGCACGGTGCTCGGCGGCAAGCTCGCGACCGTGAGCGTGGGCCCGCAGGTGAAGGTGAGCGGCGAAATGAGCGTGACCATCGTGATCGGCCACGCCAACAAGGGGCACGACGGCTTCGTCGGCCACAGCGTGATCGGGCGCTGGGCCAACCTCGGCGCGGGCACCATCACCAGCAACCTCAAGAACTCCTACGGCGAAGTCTCGATGTGGACGCCGCAGGGTGTACGACGCACGGGGCAGCAGTTCCTGGGCAGCCTCATCGGCGACCACGCGAAGACGGGAATCGGGACGCGCCTCAGCACGGGCAGCGTCATCGGCGCGGGGGCGAACGTGTTCGGGTCGCGGATCCCGCCGCGGCACGTGCCGCCCTTCGCCTGGGGCGATGGTGACCCCTGGGAGACCTTCGCGCTTGACCGCTTTCTCACGGTGGCAGCGCGGGTGATGGCGCGTCGCGGGGCGCAGCTCGGCGAGCGCGGCGCGGCGCACTGGACCCGGCTCTTCGCGGCCCGCGACGGGTGGTGAAGGCCTGGTCGCTGGGTAGCGGGAGCCGCGGCAACGGCTTGGTCCTTGCCGCCGGCGACCGTGCAATCCTCGTGGATTGCGGCTTCGGCCCGCGCGCCATCGCGACGCGACTCAAGCGGCTCGGTCTCGTGCCGGAGATGATCGAGGCGCTGGTCATCACGCACGAGCACCAGGACCACGCCGACGGCGCGGCCAAGGCGCAGCACAAGTGGCGCTGGCCGGTGTATGCCAGCGCCGGCACGCACCGCGCGCTCCGGGAGATCCCGGGCAAGTACCGGGTGACGCTCTCGCCCGGGGCGGCGGTCGCGGCGGGGGCGTTCACCGTGGAATCCTGCGCCATCCCGCACGACGCGGCGGAACCGCTGGCGGTCGCGGTGACCGCGGCCAACGGCGCGCGCGTGGGCATCGCGCACGACCTCGGCGCGGTGCCGGCGCCGTTGGAGGCGCTGTTTGCGCGCTGCGATGCGCTCTGCCTTGAGGCGAACCACGACGTGGCGATGCTGCGCGATGGTCCGTACCCTCCCGCACTGCAGGCGCGCATCCGGGGTGGCCGCGGCCACATCAGCAACGCCGAGGCCGCGGCGCTGGCGCTGCGGCTCGCCCACCGCGGCCTGCAGGCGCTGGCCCTGCTGCACCTGAGCGAGACCAACAACACGCCGGCCCTGGCCGAGCGCACGGTCAACGAGGCGCTTCGGCGCGGTCGGCTGGCACTGGAGGCTCGCGCCGCCGCCGGGCGGACGCCCGCCCCGCTGTTCGCCCTGCGCGGCGCGGCACCGCAGGGCCAACTGACACTGGCGTTGTAGCACAGCATATTGTGGGTGGCGTCCGTAGCTGGGACGTCCGGCCGGCGCTCGACCCCACCCGCAGCCCTCGCTATGCACGATCGTATTTCCTGGCGCCACGATGCGCCCGCATCCGTCGTCGTGTTCCTCGTGGCGGTGCCGCTGTGCCTCGGCATCGCGCTCGCCTCCGGCGCCCCGCTGTTCTCCGGCATCATCGCGGGCATCGTCGGCGGCATCGTGGTGGGCACGATCTCCGACTCCCAGCTGATGGTCAGCGGGCCGGCCGCCGGGTTGACCGTCATCGTCCTGGCGGCGATCACCGAGCTCGGCGGGTTCGACACCTTCCTCGCGGCGGTGGTCATCGCCGGCGCGATGCAAGTGCTCTTCGGTGTGCTCCGGGCTGGCGTGATCGGCTACTACTTCCCGTCAGCCGTGATCAAGGGAATGCTGACGGCCATCGGCCTCATCCTCATCCTCAAGCAGATTCCCCACGCGCTCGGCTACGACGTGGACGCGATGCGCGACGATGCGTTCATGCAGTCCAGCGCCGAGTCGACGGTGACCGGGCTGGTGCAGGCGTTCCGGCAGCTGCAGTGGGGCGCCGTCATCGTCGCCGGCATCTCGTTGCCGCTGCTGTTCCTCTGGGGCAAGGGACCGCTGGCGCGGTTTCGCGAGGTGCCCGCGCCGCTGGTCGTGGTGCTGCTCGGACTGGTGCTGAACGCGCTCTACGGCGCGTTCGCTCCAGGGCTGGTGATTTCCGAGACACACCTGGTCTCGTTGCCGGTGCCCGACTCCGTCGGCGCGTTCTTCGGACAATTCGCATTCCCGCGCTGGAGCGGGATGTTTGAGCCGACCGTCTGGAAGGTCGCGGTGACCCTGGCGATCGTCGCGTCGCTCGAGAGCTTGCTCTCGTTGCAGGCCACCGACGATATGGATCCGTGGCATCGCGAGGCCTCGACGGACCGCGAGCTCCTGGCACAAGGCACGGGCAATATGGTGAGCGGGCTCATCGGCGGCCTGCCCATCACCGGCGTCATCGTGCGCTCGGCCACCAACATCTCGGCCGGCGCCAAGACGCGGTGGTCGGCCGTGCTGCACGGCGTGTGGTTGTTGGTGGCGGTGCTGGCCTTCCCGGGCTTGCTGAACCGCATCCCGCTGGCCGCACTCGCCGCGGTGCTCATCCACATCGGCTACAAGCTCGCGAGCCCGGCGCTGTTCCGCTCGGCGGTGGCGCGCGGACGCGCGTACGCGTTCTCGTTCGTGTTCACCGTGGTGGCGATCATCGCGACCGACCTGCTACGCGGCATCCTCGCGGGCCTGGCGGTGGGCGTCATCGTGATCCTGCGCGACCACGTGCAGAGCCCGCCGTACACGGAAGTCAGCGCGCCCGGCGCCGTGCTGCGGCGTCTGCAGCTGCACGACAACGTCAACTTCCTGCACAAGGCGGCGCTGGCCACGATGCTCGAGGCCCTGCCGCGCGGCTCGCGCGTCGAGCTCGACGCACGGCGCACGCGGCGGCTCGACGCCGACGTGCTCGAGGTGATCGGCAACTTCCGGCGCCTGGCGCCGCAGCGCGACATCGACCTCCGGCTGGTGGGCTTCCCTGCCCCGAACCAGCCGCCACAGTAACGGAGCGCAGCCCACGTGGAAACCTTCAAGAAACTGATCGCCAATAACCGTGCCTGGGCGGAAGAGATGCTCTCGCGCGACCCGGAGTTCTTCAGCCGGACGGAGGGCGGGCAGGAGCCGCACTTCCTGATGGTGGGTTGCTCGGACAGCCGCGTACCGCTGGAGAAGATGACCGGGGCGCTGCCGGGCGAGATGTTCGTGCACCGCAACATCGGCAACCAGGTGTGGAGCACGGACCTCAATATGCTGTCGGTGCTGGCGTACGCGGTGAACGTGCTGGACGTGCCGCACGTGATCGTCTGCGGGCACGACAACTGCGGCGCGCTGCGGGCCGCGATGGGACCGGCGTCGAACGGCGTGGTAGACCACTGGCTCAGCGACATCCGCAACACCATCCGCTGGCACCGCGACGAGCTCGATGCGCTCACCGATCCGAAGGTGAAGCTGGCGAAGCTTGCGGAGCTGAACGTGTTGCAGCAGCTCGGCATCCTCTCGCGCACGCCGGTGATCCGCGAGTGCTGGGAGCGCGGCAAGCGCCCGATGCTGCACGGCTGGGTCTACGACATCGCGTCGGGCCTGATCCGCGTGGTCGCCGAGGCGATCGACTCCCCCGAGAAGGCCGCCAGCGTCCTGCCCAATAACTGAGTCGCACGCCGATGGCGCAGGCGGCCGCCGCAGTGTCGGTGGCCGGAAGGACAAGAGGGGGGCAGACCATTGGTCCGCCCCCCTCCCGTCTCCCTTCGCCTTCTCCCTCGTCCTTAGTACATCCCGCCCATCCCGCCACCCGGCGCGGCCGGGGCGGGCTTGTCTTCCTTCTTCTCCACGATCAGGCACTCCGTGGTGAGGAGGAGCGAGGCGATCGACGCGGCGTTCTGCAGGGCCGTGCGGGTCACCTTGGTCGGGTCGATGACGCCGGCGAGGACGAGGTCCTCGTAGGTGTCAGAGAAGGCGTTGTAGCCGAAGTTCTTGTCCTTCGAGGCGCGGACCTTCTCGACGACGATCGAGCCTTCGCCGCCGGCGTTGGCGACGATCATGCGGATCGGCTCCTCGATCGCGCGACGGATGATCTCGACGCCGATCTGCTCGTCCTCGCCGAGCTTGACGCCCTTGAGCGCGGCCTGGGCGCGGATCAGCGCCACGCCGCCGCCCGGGACGATGCCCTCCTCGACGGCCGCGCGCGTCGCGTGCAGCGCGTCCTCGACGCGGGCCTTCTTCTCCTTCATCTCGCTCTCGGTCGCGGCACCGACGTTGATGACGGCCACGCCGCCCGCGAGCTTCGCCTTGCGCTCCTGGAGCTTCTCCTTGTCGTAGTCGCTCGTGGACTTCTCGATGGCGACCTCGATCTCCTTGATGCGGGCCTTGATCTTGTCGGCCTCACCGTGGCCGTCGATGACCGTGGTGTTGTCCTTGTCAATCACGATGCGCTTGGCGCGGCCCAGGTCCGTGAGGACCGTGTTCTCGAGCTTGAGGCCCATCTCCTCGGAGATCACGATGCCCTTGGTGAGCGTCGCGATGTCCTCGAGCATCGCCTTGCGGCGATCGCCGAAGCCCGGCGCCTTGACGGCGGCCACGCGCAGCGTGCCGCGGAGCTTGTTTACCACGAGCGTGGCCAGCGCCTCGCCCTCGATGTCCTCGGCGATGATGAGCAGCGGCTTGCCCGTCTGCGCGACCTTCTCGAGCACCGGGAGCAGGTCCTTCATCGAGGAGATCTTCTTGTCGTGGATCAGGATGTGGGCGTCCTCGAGGACGGCTTCCATCTTGTCCGGATCGGTGATGAAGTACGGCGAGAGATAGCCGCGGTCGAACTGCATCCCGTCGACCGTCTCCAGCGTCGTCTCGAGGCCCTTGGCCTCCTCTACCGTGATGACGCCGTCCTTGCCGACCTTCTCCATTGCATCGGCGATGAGGTTGCCGATCTCGGGGTCGTTGTTGGCCGAGATGCTGCCGACCTGCGCGATCTCCTTCTTGCCCGAGGTCGGGACCGAGAGCTTCTTGAGCTCGTCGACGATGGCACCCACGGCCTTGTCGATGCCGCGCTTGATCGCCATCGGGTTGGCGCCGGCCGTCACGTTCTTGAGGCCTTCGCGGAAGATCGCCTGCGCGAGCACCGTGGCGGTCGTGGTGCCGTCACCGGCCAGGTCGGAGGTCTTCGTCGCGACCTCCTTCACCATCTGGGCACCCATATTCTCGATCGGATCGACGAGCTCGACTTCCTTCGCGACCGTCACACCGTCCTTGGTGACCGTCGGGGCGCCAAACTTCTTGTCGATGACGACGTTGCGGCCCTTGGGGCCGAGGGTGACCTTCACCGCCTCGGCGAGCTGATCCACCCCGCGCTTCAGGGCGGCACGGGCATCAGTGTTGAAATGGAGTTCCTTCGCAGCCATATGAAGTCAGGTCCTCTGGTTAGTTGTTGACGATGGCGAGGATGTCGCTCTCGCGGAGGATCAGGTACTGCTCCCCGTCGATGGTCACCTCGGTGCCGGAGTACTTGCCGTAGAGCACCTTGTCGCCCGCCTTCACTTCCATCGGGACGCGCTTGCCGTCCTCGGTGCGGCCGGGGCCGACGGCGATCACTTCACCCTGCTGCGGCTTCTCCTTCGCCGTGTCCGGGATGTACAGCCCGCCGCGCATCGTTTCCGTCTCTTCGAGCGCCTTGACGACGACGCGATCGGCGAGCGGCGCGACCTTCTGGGCCGACGCAGTCTTTGCTGCCATAGATATCCGTCCTCCTGCTTGGTGTAGGTGGGTGGTTGTTGATTGCGCTGGCACTCACGGGCAGTGAGTGCTAACAACACCGGAAACTACCAGCAAGCGGCGTGCCAGTCAACTCGGCTCGCCATCTTGCCAAGCACGCATAAACCGTTGTTCCACAACACATTATGCGGTGGCGAGTAAGCCAGATTGGCGCGCTGGCTTGCCGAGTCGGCGAACGAGGTCGGCCGCTTTGGCGCCCGCAAGTTCGTCCCTGCTACATTCTCTCGGGATGACGCGAACAGCCGCCCTGCTCGGGATTCTCCTCATCGGTACGCTGGCCCAGCCGGCACTGCCGCAGGCGGCGACGATCACCGGTGGCGTGATCGACAGTGCCGGTCGCCAGCCGCTGAGCGGCGCGGTCATCCAGGTGTACGGCGAGGGCGAACTGCGGGGCCGAGGGCTCAGCGATGCGCAAGGCGAGTTCCGGATTCGCCCGTCGGGGCCGGTCGACGAGTTTCGCGTGGTGCGAATCGGATTTCGCCCGCAGACTCAGCGCCTCGCGGCACTCTCGGCGGCGTCCCTACGAGTGGAGTTCCAGATGCAGCGAATCCCCGCGTTCCTGGACCCGGTGCGGGTAGTCGCGGCACAATGCGGAGGGCGACGCGTTCGTGGCCCGTCACCGGTCGCCTTGATCGAGCAGGCACGCGCGGGGCTCCTGGCCACAATCGTCTCGCGCGAGCAGAATCCGGCGCGGATGGTCCGTATTCTGTACGAGCGGCACGGCACCAACCTGACGGGGCGCGGCGGTGCACAGCACGTACGCCTCGACACCGCGACCGCCGCAATCCGGTCGTTTTCCGCCGTCCACGACGCCGAAGGCTTCGTGCGTCGAGGATTCCTCGAGGAGATTGACGGCGAGCAGGTCTACTACGCCCCTGATGCCGAAGTCCTGCTGGCCGACGAGTTCGCCGCAGGCTACTGCTTCCACGTCGTGCCGCGGGTCCGAGACCGGCCCAATCAGGTGGGCCTGGGCTTCGACGCCGCGGACCGCCGCCGCGGACGCGTCGACGTCACCGGCGTCCTGTGGATCGACACCCTGGCGCGCGAACTCCGCGAGATCGAGTTCCGCTACGTGGGGCTCAACCGGTACTTCGAGCAACTGCGGCCCGGCGGCAACGTCGCCTTCCGAGCGCTCCCCAACGGGATGGTGGTGATCGACGACTGGTCGCTGACGCTGGTGGGAATGCAGACGGACTCCGTTGCCGACCAGGGCGCGCGCGGGCGCGCGACGACACGCGTCATCCTCGTCCGCAGCGGTGGCGTTCTTGCAGAGGCCGAATGGCGCGACGGCACGCGCTGGCGCGCGACGCTTCCGACGCTGGAGGGCCTGGCGCGGTGGGGCGACGGCCAGCCGGCCGCGGGCGTGCAGCTTTCCCTCCGGGGCACGCCGTTCGCCGCGCGCACGGACAGCGCCGGCGCATTCCGATTCGAGAACATCGTCCCCGGCCGTTACGAGATCCTCGCGATGGACGAGGAGCTCCTCGCCATCGGCCTGGCGACGCGCACGAGCGCGATTGTCGACGTCGGTGCCGCCGGACTCAGCACGGCACCCGTGATGGTGCCGAGGCGCGACGGAGAAGTGGCACAGCGCTGCCTTGAAGCCGGTGCACAGAACGTCAACAACAACTCGACGATGCTGCTCGCCCGCGCCCTGCACGACGATGGGACGCCGGTCGCCGGCGCGGAGTGGAACGTGCGGGTTGTCGACCACACCGGCTGGCGAGACGCCGCCACCGACGGGCTGACCGGTGGCGACGGGGTAATCCTGGTGTGCACGCGGCTGCTACGCGGTGCGGAGTTCGAGCTGACCGTGCGCGCGGCGGGCGACCTCACGAACGTACAGCGCGGTACGCTGACCCACCGCGCAACAGTCCTCGGCGTAGTCTTCCCGCGCCGCTAGCCAGCCGCCGCCTCAGCCGGCGGCGGTGAGCATCGCGTGCGCCATCCGCAGGCCGTGCAGCGTGAGGTCCGGGTCCACCAACTCGATCACCGGACAATGCGGCTGGATGACGGGCGCGAGCCCGCCCGTGGCCACGACTTTCGGGCGCCCGGGGTTCGGCCAGTCGGCAATGATGCGCTGCACGAGACCGGTGACAGCATCAGCGGCCCCGAACACGACGCCGGCGCGGATGCACTCCTCGGTGCGCGTGCCGATGACCTTCGCCGGCGCGGTCAACTCGGTAGCCGTCAGCTTCGCCGTGCGCCGGAACAGCGTCTCGGCGGAAGTCCGCACGCCCGGCTGGATCACGCCGCCGAGAAAGACGCCGTCCTTTGTGATGCAGTCGTAGGTGGTGGCGGTACCGAGGTCGACGACAATGCAGTCGCTCCGGTACAGCCGGCTGGCGGCGAGCGTGTTGATAATGCGATCGGCGCCCACCGTCAGCGGTTCATCCACGGCCAGCCTGATGCCCAGGGGCGACTTGGCGTCGATGATCACTGCCGGCGTCTCACAGATGCGCGAGGCGGCCTCGGCCAGGGACGGCGTCACGCCCGGCACCACGGACCCGATGGCCGCGCCGCGCAGCTTGGTCCCCGCGCGCCCCGACGCCTGCAGCAGGTTGTGCAGCAGCAGATGCACTTCGTCGGGCGTCCGGCCGGCCTCGGTTGTCACGCGCCAATGGGCGACGACGCGATCGCCCTCGGCCAGGCCGAGCGTGGTTTCGGTATTGCCGACGTCCGCGACGAGAAGCATTCGGGCGATCCTCAGGAGAGAAACTGCAGCGAGCCACTGCGATGCGCCGTGACCACGCCATTGGATTCTATCAGCACGGCGCCGTCGGCGGCGATGCCCTGCACCGTTCCGCGGGCTGGCGAGGTGACGGCCCGCCCCGCCGCGACGTCGCGGGCTTCGTAGGCGGCGAGCTCGGACGCCGACAACGGACCCGTCGCCGCGGCGGCGGCGCGCATCGCAGGCAACACTTCAGCCAGCACCTCGGGAGCAGACGCGTCAACCAACGCCGTGGCCTCGTGCGCCGACGGAACGACGAGGTTGATGCCGAAGCCGATGGCCACCCAATCCGGGCGCTGGTCGCGCCAGCGAGCCTCGATGAGCACACCGGCGAGCTTGCGGTCGCCGATGAAAAGGTCGTTGGGCCACTTGAGTCCGATGCCAGCGTCCGTCCAACGCTCCAGCACGGCCGCGAGGCGCAGTCCGACGCGCAGCGAGAGGACCTCGAGCGCCGCCGGGTCGTTGGGACGCTCGATCAGCGTGGCCCAGATGCCAGCCCGCGGCGCCGACTGCCAGCTATGCCCGCCGCGCCCCCGCCCCGCGCGCTGCTCCTCAGCGAGCACCAAGGTGCCCGGCGCCGCCCCGTCGGCCGCGAGGGCGTGCGCGAGGTCCATCGTCGAGGGCACGGATGCCTCCGCCAGCACGCGCGGCAGGTCGAGTCGGCGCGCCAGCGCCTCGGCCGACTCTCCGAACCAGCTCACCAGCCCCCGCGCGTCGCGATGAGGGCGAAGATCACCGCGGCCAGCGCAAAGCGGTACACGGCGAACACCGCGTAGCTGCGGCTGCGCACGAAGCGCAGGAGGACGGCGATGGCCACCCAGCTCGACGCCGCCGCAGCCGCGATGCCGACAACCAACGGGAGCGAGAGGCCCGTCTCGCGCAGCGCGTCGGGCACCTTGAAGATGGCCGCTGCGGAAATGATCGGCAGCGACATCAAGAAGGAGAACACCGCGGCCGAGCTGCGATCGAAGCCGAGGGCGCGGCCTGCCGTGATCGTCGCGCCGGAGCGCGAGACGCCGGGCACCAACGCCAAACACTGTGCGAGGCCGACCAAGAGCGCATCGCGCGCGGTCATCTGCTCTCGCGCCCGGGCAATGCCGGCCTTGGCGTCCACCGCCCAGAGCGCCGCGCCCATCACGACGAGCGCGATGGCCGTGATGATCGGGGCGCGGAAGGCCGTCTCGGCCAAGTCCTCGAGGGCGAGACCGGCGATGCCCGCGGGGATCGTCGCGATGACGATGAACAGCGCCTGCCGCGAGGCATCATCGACCGGCCGACGCTGGCGCAGGAGGGTGATCGCCCCGACCGCCAAGCGCAGCCACTCCGCGCGGAAGTACCAGACCAGCGCCACCAAGGTGCCGAGGTGCAGCGCCACATCGAAGGCCAGCCCGGCGGGTTGCCAGCCCAAGACCCAAGGCGTGAGCGAGAGGTGCGCGGAGCTGGAGACGGGGAGGAACTCGGTGAGTCCCTGCAGCGTACCGAGGACCAGCGCTTGCCAGACTGAGGGTTCGTGCATCGCAGAAAACTAGCGGTCGGCGCGTTTAGCGCAGGGCGGCGAGGGCGTCGGCGTAGATGGCCTCGTACTGCGCCACGATCTGCGCGGTGCTGAAGCGGGCCCGGGCATCTGCGGCGGCGGCCGCCGAGGCGGCTGCCCAACGCGTTGGCTCGAGCAGCGCGAGCGCGGCGCTGGCCATTCCCTCGACGTCGCCGAGGGGCAGCAGCGCGCCGGTGACGCCGTCGCGGACGACCTCGCTGACGCCGCCGACGTTCGAGCCCACGACGGGCACGCCCGACGCCAGCGCCTCGAGCGCACTGAGCCCGAAGGACTCCGTCTCCGACGGGAAGAGATACAGGTCGGCCGCCGCGAGTAGCGGCGCGACGTCGTCGATGCGTCCGAGGAAGCGCACCTTGTCGGCGACGCCCAGCGTGCGCGCCTCGTCCTCGGCGGCGCCGCGGTCCGGTCCGTCGCCGACCATCACCAGGGTGCAGGGGCGCTGCGCCAGTACCTTGGCGAAGATGCGCACGACGTCGCGCACTCGCTTCACGGGCCGGAAGTTGGAGATGTGCATCAACACCGGCGTGCCGCGTCCCAGCTCGGCGCGCAGGCCGTCGCCGTGCCTTGCGCGATCGAACTCAACGGGATCGACGAAGTTCGGCACGACGTCCACGCGACAGTTCTCGCAGCCGAAGGCCTTCACCGTCTCATCCTTGAGCCACCGCGACACGCTGGTGATGCGGTCCGAGCGCTCGATGCTGAATCGCGTGATGGCGTGATACGAGTGGTCCTGCCCGACGATGGTGATGTCCGTGCCGTGCAGCGTCGTGACGACGGGCAGGCGTCGCCCCTGCGTGGCCAGCATCTCCTTGGCGATCCAAGCGCTGGTCGCGTGCGGAATGGCGTAGTGCACGTGCAACAGGTCGAGGCCCTGCGAGAGCGCGACGTCGTGCATCCGCACCGCCAGCGCGAGGTCGTACGGTGGGTACTCGAAGAGCGGATAATTACCGATGTTGACTTCGTGGAAGCTCACGCGCGGCAGGAAGTGCGGCAGGCGGAACGGATGCTCATACGTGATGAAGTGCACCTCGTGTCCGCGCGCGGCCAAGGCAATGCCGAGTTCCGTGGCGACCGCGCCGGATCCGCCATAGGTGGGATAGCAGGTGATGCCGAGCTTCACGTGTTGCCCTCGTTGAACCAGCGTTCGCCTGCCTCGGCCGCATCCGGCGCCGTGGGGTCGAGCCGCGTGACCGGCCCGACACCCGCGAGTTGATTACGGAACCAAGTGCGCTGGCGTTTGGCGTACTGCCGCGTGCTGATCCGCAACGCATCCAGCGCTGCCTCGAGCGTCGCCGTACCGCGCACCACCTCACGAATCTCGCGGTAGCCGCAGGCGTTCCACGCGGGCGCGCCGTCCGGCACGGACGCGGCGAGGCGTTCCACCTCCGCGACCCACCCGGCATCGAGCATCGCGGCGCGACGCGCGTCGAGCCGGGCCGCGAGCGCGGGACCGGGGTCCACGATCAGCCAGCGTGCAGGCCTCGGCGGCGTCGCGCTCCCGCGCCGATGCCAATCGCTGAGGCGCTCGCCGGTCACCAGCCCGACCTCCGCGGCGCGCAGCAACTGGGCGCGCCCCAGCCCCGCGCGCTCCGGGTCGAGTCGCTCGACGAGCGAGCGCAGCGCGGGCGTCGCCATCGTCGCCAGCTCCGCCTGCACCTCGGCGCGGCGCTGCGGATCCATTGGCGGCTCATCGGCGAGCGGCTGGACCAAGGCTCGCAGCCATAGCCCCGTACCACCGACGATGAGACTCGGGCGCCCAGCGGCCGCGTCCTCCGCCAGCCACCCGGCGGCGGCCGACGCCCAGCGCGCCGCGTTCCATCGCTCAGTGGGGTCCGCGAGGTCCAGACCGGCGTGCGGCACCCTCGCGCGCTCGGCCGCCGAGGGCTTCGCGGTGCCGATGTCGAAGCCGCGGTAGATCTGCCGTGAGTCGGCGCTGATGAGGCGCGCGCCGTGCCGTGCCGCCAGCGCCAGCGCGAGGGCGGACTTCCCCGCCCCGGTCGGCCCGGCGATGATGCGCAGGTCAGCTGCGGCCGAATCGCCGGTCAATCTCGCCCCAGCCAAGCTGGAGGATCGTTGCGCGACCGTGCACGTCGTGCGCCGGCAACGTCGTCCGCGCGAGCGCCACGTACAGGGCGCGCATCTCGTCGAGCGCGAGCAGATCCCCGCCCTTCACGGCGGCCTTGCAGGCCACGGTGGCGATGAGCCGAGTATGGCGCGCGTGGGCACTGGGCTCGCGGTCGCCGGTGAGCGCGGCCAGCGTCTCGCGCAGGCAACGCTCCGCGTCGAAACGCGGATGTGGTGTCGGGACGGCGTGCACGAGCACCGACGAGCCGCCAAAGGACTCGCCCTCGAATCCCAGCCGTCCCAGCGCATCGCGCTCGGCCTCGAACACCTCCGCCTCGGACGGCGACAGATGCAGCGTCAGCGGGAACAGCAGGCGCTGGCTCGGCATCTGCCCGCCCTCGAAGGCGCCGAGAAAGCGCTCATACAGCACGCGCTCGTGGGCCGCGTGCTGGTCAATCAGCACCAAGGCGTCGGGGCGCTCGAAGGCGATATACGTGCGGTGGAACTGGAACAGCGGCGGCACGATGATCTCGTCATCGGCGCGACCGGCCGCCTCGACCGCAACGGCGGGAGACTCGGCGTCCTGCGGCGCGGCGTCGAAGAGCGGCGCCGGAGCCGTCGGCATCGCCTGCCGCAACGCTTCCACGCCCAGCGCACGTCCCAACGTAGGCTCCGACGGCACGCCGCGCACGATGCCCACCGCCGCGATGGCGTCCTCAGTGCCAAGCGCACGGCGTACAGCACGCTCCACGGCACGCTCGAGGTTCCAGCGGTCGCGGAAGCGCACCTCCGCCTTGGCCGGGTGCACGTTCACGTCCACGTCGCCGCCGGGCAGATCCAGTTGCAGCAGCAGCGACGGCCGCACGCCGGCCGGAATCGTCGAGCGATACGCCGCTTCGGCGGCGCGGATCACGCCGAGATCGCGCACCGCGCGGCCATTCACAGTGACCAGCGTGCGGCGCGTGCCGAGTCCCACGTCGCTGGGCCGTTCGGCCAAGCCGCTGATGCGGATGCTGCCCTGCACGTCCTCGACCGGCACCAGGCGGTCGGCGGCGTCGGCACCCCAGAGCGCCGCAACGCGATCGGCGAGCGTGCGCGCCGGCACCAACGCGAGCTGCTCCTTGCCGTCGTGCGTCAGCGTGAGGCGCACGTCGCGGCGCAGCAGCGCCACCGTGTGCAAGAGCTCGAGGATCGCGCGCCATTCCGACCTCGCGCCGCGCAAGAATTTCTGCCGTGCGGGCGTGTTGTAGAACAGCGACTCCACCGTCACCGTCGTGCCGCGTCGGCGTGCCGCGTCGGTGACGCCGCCGAGCGCACCACCGTGCACCTCCACCCGCGTCCCCGCGCCGTCGCCGGTGGCGGTCTCGATCGTCAGGCGCGAAACCGAGCCGATGGCCGGCAGGGCCTCGCCGCGGAAGCCGAAGCTGAGCACGCCGACCAAGTCCTCGGCATCGCGGATCTTGCTGGTGGCGTGACGCGCAATGGCCAGCTGGGCTTCGTCGCGCGTCATCCCGCCGCCGTCATCACTGATGCGGATCAACGCGCGTCCGCCCTCGCGGACGTCGATGTCCACCTGCGTGGCGCCGGCATCGAGGGCGTTCTCGACGAGTTCCTTCACCACCGACGCCGGGCGCTCCACGACCTCGCCGGCGGCGATGCGGTCGGCGACGTCAGGCGGCAGGATGGCGATGCGCGGCGCGGTCATCCCCGCAATCTCCGGGAGCGCGGGGCCGGAATCAATCGCGCGCCAGCGAGAGGACCCGCTCGGCCGGATACCAGCCCTCCCGTCCGCCGTCGAGATTGATGCGTAGCCACACACCCCGCCGCTCGACCACGCGGCCGACTTCGCCGGTGATCGGCATCGCCCCGGGGTCCGCACCGAGGGCCGGCAGGGCGCGCAGCGGCGTGGGCGAGGCGAGCACGACGAGGTCCCGCGCCTCGAGCGTGGCGTCCTGCCAGGCGCCGAAGGCGATGCAGGCCGCCCCGGGCAGCACCAGGAGCAACGGCCAGCGAGTCCGGCGGCGACGGCGCGCCGCGGCGCCGGCCCAGCCCCAGCCGGCAAACCACAGGAGCAAGCCCATCGCCAACACCGGCAATGCGGGCACTGGCAGGACGCGCGCCGCACCGCGGTGCTGTGGTGCGGGCACGCGAGCCAGCCACTCGCGCGCGTCGCCGTTGCGCGGATCGAGCCGCAGCGCGCGCTGCCAGCCGAGCACGGCGGTGGCCGTGTCGTGCGCCTGCCACGCGGCGGCGCCGAGGTTGTGCCACACGGCCGGGTCGCGGGGACTGCGCTCGGCGGCGGTGCGGAAGGCATCGCGTGCGCGCGCGTAGTCCGCCCCGACGTAGGCCGTGCGCCCGTCTGTGAAGGCCTGCAGCGTCTCGATATCTCCGCCCGGCGCGCAGGCACCGAGCGCAGCCGCGAGGAGCAACAGCGTCAGCACGCGCCGCCGCGCCTCGGCATCCACCTTGGCGAGGACAAGCTTCGCCTTGTCGAGCACGTCGCCGCCGGGCTTGCGGGAGTAGCCCTGCGCGTCGCAGGCATCGCGCAGCGCCTCGACTTCCCGCGCCGTCTCCTCCGTCACGCCCTCACGCCGGAGCGCGCTGGCCAGCGCCCCCGGATCGGTGTGCTCGGCGAGAGCCAGGCCGGTGCGCGCAAGCAAGGTGCGCTCGAGCATCGCACGAGCCGTTCGCGGCGGCTCGGTCCTGGCACGACGGCGTGGAATCAGCTGCGGCGCGACCCGCCACAGCAACCACGGCAGCGGCGCGAGCAACGCCAGCCAGGTGAGGAACACCGCAAACGGCAGTCGCGGGCTGCGGCTGCCAGCAAGGCTCGGGCGAATGGGCGGCGATGCGGTGTCCCCGCGCGCCGCTGCGCGCGGCGGGACTGCGACGAGCGCGCCCGCCCGCACGCTGACGGCCAGCGGCGCCGTGCGGACCGCCACATATCGGCGCTGCGCGGGGTCGAACACCGGGTAGGTCACGGCGGGCACCGTCTGCGGTCCGTCTTCGCGCGGCGTGACGAGCCAACTGAACTCCTTGGCCCCGCCGAACAGCGCCGGGGTCGAGTCGAGTCGGACGCGCTCGTCCTGCGCGACGACGTCAGCCCAGGGGATGCTCAGCGGCGGCCGCGGGAGCAGCGTGGCGTTTCCGCTGCCTTCAAGGCGCAACGTCAGCACGAACGGGTCGCCTACGCGCGGGGCCAGCTGGTCGCTGCGCAATTCCGCGCGCCACTGCCCCACCGCGCCCAGCCAGTCACTCGGGCGCCCGCGTGAGGGTGGATTGATGGCGACGAAGTGTACGCCGTCGGCCCGCAGCGTCCGGTCGTCCTCGCGGCTGAAGAAGCTGGCGCTCTGCGGCAGCGCGTAGGTCAGTCGCGCCGACCCCAGCGAGTAGCGTCCGGGCGTGAGGACGAACAGCGCCCGCCTGAACGTGTGCACCTCGACGTCCTCGGAGGCATCGCCGACGCGAGAGAGCGGCAGGTCGTAGGCCAGCATCGCCCGCGGTTCGGGCGGGACGAACTCCGGGTTGCGGCGCAGGCGCTGCCGCACCGCCGTCGGGATGCGCACGCTGAGCGTGTACGTCACCTGCTGGCCCACGTAGACCGTATCGGGCGCGACGCTGGCGCGGAACCCGACCCCGTCGGGGTTCTGCGCGTCGGCCGTCGCGACGGTGAGCAACGCGAGGGCAGCGATGGCTGTGGCGACGCGCATCACCAGTCCTTCTGTCCCGCCGAGCGGATCGGCGTGCCGCCGCGCTGGCGTCGCGCCTGCGTGTCGCGTTCTTCGCGGGCGGCGGCATCGAGCAGCGCCTCGGCCTGCTGCCGCGACATTGCGCTGGGCTGCGGCGGTGCGGGCTGCGGCGGCCCCTGCGGCGGCGAGTTCGTCGAAGAGCCACCGCCGCCGCCCGTGGGCGCGCGCAACGCAAGCTCGTAGTTCCATTGCGCGTCACGGTCGCCCGGCGTCTCGAGCAAGACCGTGCGGAAGGCACGCCGTGCGCTCTGCAGCGCGGCCGAGCGCGAGTCGCCATCGAGGCGCAGGCCACGCTTCAGATACGCCAAGCCAAGGTTGTAGCGCGCGCGGGTGCGCAGCGCGGGGTCGCCGGTGAACAGCGCGCGTTCGAGCGCCTCGACCGCGCCGTCGAGCGAGTCCGCGGCGAGCAAGGCGCTGCCGAGGTTGTAGAGCACGACGGGCCGGCGATCGCCGTCGGCGACGATACGGCGGTAGGCGCGGATCGCCTCGTCCACGCGTCCGGCGCGCTGCGCCTCAAGTGCTTCGCGCAGCGACGGCACCTGCGCGTGCAGCGTGGGGGCAGCGAACAGCAGCGCCAGCAACACCGCGACCGATGAGGAGCGGCGCAGGCGCAGCCACGACGGCCAGCGCGCGCCGTCGGCAAAGGCGGCATCGAGCAGGAGCAGCAGCAAGGCGACGAGAGCGAACCACTGGTAGCGCAAGGGGCGACTGAGCCGGATCGCCTCTTCGCGCGACGCCGTCTCCAGGCCCGCCAGCACGCGGCGGACGCGATTGCTCTTGTCGGTGGCATCGGCGGGCACGAACTCGCCTTCGGCGGCCTTGGCCAACGCCGAAAGGAACGTCGGGTCATAGCGCGTGATCACGATCTCCCCGTTCTCGTCGCGCTTCACGTCGGCGCCGCCGGTGCCTGGCAGCGGAATCGTACCGCCACCGGGAGTGCCGAAGCCGACGGTGATCAAGCTGATGCCAGCATCGCGCGCCTCGGCCGCGAGCACGAGGGCCTCTTGGTGGTCATCAAAGGCCTCGCCGTCGCTCATCACCACCAAGGCGCGGTCGGCATCACCGCGGCTCGCCATCAGGAGATCGATGCCTTGGCGCAGCGGCGGCGCGATCGCCGACCCCGCCTGCCCCACGATGTTCGGGCTGAGATTGTCGAGGAAGAGGTCGATGGCGCCGTCATCTGCCGTGAGCGGCGAGAGGATGTAGCTGCGCCCGGCGAAGCCGAGGAGCGCGAAGCGGTCGCCAGGGCTGCTGGCGCGCAGGCGCCGCACTTCCTGCTTCATTCGTTCGAGGCGGCTGGGGCGCTCGTCGTCCGCGAGCATCGAGAGCGAAAGATCAAGCGCGATGGCGACGTCTACGCCCTCGACTTGCAGCGTCTGCGTGGCACGCCCCCAGCGCGGGCCCGCCAGCGCGACACCCAACGCCAGCGCCGCCGCTCCCAGACGCCAGGCCCGTGCGGTCGGCACGAGCGCAGCCTCCGGCGGGGCCAAGCGCGCCAGCGCCTCGGGCGCACCGTAGCGCAGCAGTCGCGCACGCCGACGCGCGTGCCCCAGCCGCACCAGCGCGAACGCCAGCACCGCGACGGCAACGGCGGCCAGCAAGCCCCACGGCCGGTCCACGAAACGCATCACGGCAACGGCCCTCGGCGCCAAAGCAGGCCCAACTCCAGCAGCAACGCGAACATCGCGATGCCCAGCGGCCACAGGTACCAGTCGCGGAATCGCACGAGGCGCGCCTCGCGCATCGGAGCGCGCTCGAGCGCGTCGATCTGCTGATAAGTGCGACGCAGCGCCTCGGCGTCGCGCGCCCGCTGGTATCGGCCGCCGGTGGTGGCGGCGATGTCCTCGAGCAAGGCCTCGTCGATACGCACCGGTCGGTTCTCATACCGCAGGCCGAAGACGCCCCGCCCCACCGGCACCGGGGCCACACCTTCGCTGCCGATGCCTACCGTGTGCACGCGGATTCCCATCGCGGCGGCGGCCTGGGCCGCCGTGCGCGGGTCGATCGCGCCGCGGTTGTTCTCGCCGTCCGTGAGCAGGATGACCACGCGGGAGCGGCCGGCGGCATCGCGCAATCGGTTGGTCGCCGTGATGAGGGCCGTACCGATGGCCGTGCCGTCCTCCAGCTGCCCGGGCTGCAGGTTGTCCACCGCCGCCAGCACCACGGGGTAGTCGAGCGTCAACGGCACCTGCGTCAGCGCCTCGCCGGCGAAGGAGACGAGCCCCACCTGGTCGGTCTCGCGGGCGGCGATGAATTCCTTCGCCGTCTCCTTCGCCACCTGCAGGCGGTTGGCCGGCTGGAAGTCCTCGGCCAGCATCGAGCTCGAGATGTCCATCGCGAGCACGATGCTGATGCCGTCCCCGCGGAGCGTCTCGGTGCGCGCGCCGGTGCGCGGCCGTGCGACGGCCACCACGAGCGCCAGCAACGCCACCGCGCGCAGGAGTACCAGGGCGCGTGCCGTCCAGCGCCCGCGCCGTGGTCCCTCGGCGAGCAGCGCCGCGCGGGCGTGCACCAGCGCCGGCGGACGACGGCGACGGCGCCAGAGCATCCACCCGAGCACCGGGAGGAGCCCGAGCAGCGCCCAGGGCGCCGCGAAGGCGAGTCCGCCGACCGTCATCGGAGCCTCTTGCGACGAATGCGGGAGCTGCCCGCATCACGCGCGCTGCGTGCGCGCACGGCCTGCTCCAACTCCTCGATGATCGTCGCCGCTTCGATGCCTGCGCGCTCCGCGTCCGGTGCCGCGAGTGGCGCGCGGGCGTAGGCCACCGCTTCGGCCCGCTCGACCAGCGCCACCACCCGCTCCGGCAGGATCGGGAAGTCCTCCTGCGCGAGACGCTGCGCGAGCTCCGACGCGGTCAGCGACCGCGGAAGACTCGGCCAGCGCTCGGCGACGTAGCGGCGCAGCACCTCCACCTGGGCGATGAGGTGCCGCCCCGGTTCACCGGCGCTGAGCAGTTCCAGCTTGCGCACGTGGGCGAGCGCGTCGCGGGCACGGGCATACGCACCCGGATCGAGGGCCGCCTGCGCCTCGCGGTGTGCGCGCCAGCGGCGCCAGCCCCACCACGACACGGCCGCGAGCACGACGGCGGCGACCCACCAGCGCCAGGGCATCGTCGGTGCGTCGATGGGGGCGCGGGCCGGCCGCGGCGCGTGCGATGACGAATCGCGCGGCAACACGCTGTGGATGCGCAGTTCGCCGACGTTCACCGGGTAGCGCGTGAGGCGTCCGTCTCGCTCCACCGTGATGTCGCCGAAGTCGAGGGCCACGCGCCCCGTATCCCACGCGATCAGCCGGTACGTCGCGACCTCCAGGACGCCGTCGGACACCGGCTCCCGCCGCACGACACGCGGATCCAAGGGCTCGATGCGGCTGCCGGTGTCAGGCAGCACCGGAAAGCGGACCAAGGTGCCGCGCGGGGCGTTCACCCGCAGCTCGATCGTGATCGGCTCACCCACCGCCGGAAACTCCGGTGCCACGCGCGCGCTCACGGACGGCGCGCGCACGGGATCCGCGGCCCCCTGCAGGAGCAGGCCAAGGGCGAGCGCGGCGATCATCGGCGACGGGCCCGCGTCTCGCGTGCGCGGAAGAACTTCACCATCGCCTCGACGTAGCCCTGCTCGAGCGGCACGAGCACCTCGTCCACGCCAAGGCGCCGCAGCAGCGCCTGCCGCGCCTCACGTTCCTGACGGAGATGCGCCGCATAGCGCGCGCGCACGGTCGGATCGCTGGTATCGACCTCCGCCAGCGCGCCAGTCTCGGCATCGCGCAGGCGCGCCACGCCGACGTTCGGCAGCTCGCGCTCGCCGGGATCGTCGAGCACCACGGCGATGACGTCGTGCCGCCGCGCGAGGCGGGTGAGCGGTTGCTCGTAGTCCGGCGACACGAAATCCGAGACCACGAACACGATGCTGCGGTGCGGCAAGAGGCGGGCGGCATAGTCGCACGCCGCGCCGAGGTCGGTGCCGCGCTCCAGCGCCCGCGCCGCGAGCACGTCGCGCACGAGCCGCAGCGCGTGCCGGCGGCCCTTCTTGGGCGGCACCACGTGCTCCACGCGATCCGAATGCAGCAGCAGCCCGACGCGGTCGTTGTTGCGCGTGGCGGTGAGCGCGAACACCGCCGCCATCTCGGCGGCCATCCCGCGCTTGTCCTGCACGCCCGAACCGCCTCGGCTGGAGCCCGAACTGTCCACCAGCAGCAGCACGGTGAGCTCGCGCTCCTCGACGAAGCGCTTGACGAAGAGCTTGCGCATCCTCGCCGAGACGTTCCAGTCGATGGTGCGCACTTCGTCGCCCGGCTGGTACTCGCGCACCTCGGCGAACTCCATCCCCATCCCCTTGAAGACGGAATGGTACTCGCCGGTGAAGCGCGAGTTCACGAGGCCGCGCGTGCGCAGCTCGATGCGCCGCACCTGCCGCAGGACTTCCGGCGGCACGGCCGCACTGCGGCCGTGATCGGCCGCGGCGCGCGTCACGGGGCGGCGATGCGGTCGAGGATGCGCGTGATGACCGCGTCGCTCGAGACGTTCTCGGCCTCGGCCTCGAAGGTCATCAGGACGCGGTGCCGCAGCACGTCGGGCGCGATGGCCTTCACGTCATCCGGCGAGACGAAGTCACGGCCGCGCAGCCAAGCGTGGGCGCGGGCGGCCTGGGCCAGCGCGATCGTCGCGCGCGGGCTCGCGCCGTACTCCACCAGCGGCGCGATGTCGTCGAGCCCGGCCTCGCGCGGGACGCGCGTGGCGTGCACGAGGTTCACGATGTAGTCGACGAGGCGGTCGTCGAGATGCAGCGCGGCGATGGTCTTGCGGGCCGAGAGCAGCTCGGCGGGATCGGCCACCGCGTCCACGGGGATGTCCTCGCCCCCGGCCATCCGCCGCATAATCTCCCGCTCCTCGTCGCGCGTCGGATAGCCGACACGCAGCTTGAGCATAAAGCGGTCCACCTGCGCTTCCGGCAGCGGGTAGGTGCCTTCCTGTTCGATCGGATTCTGCGTGGCCAGCACGAGGAATGGCTCCTCGAGGACGAAGCTGGTCCCGCCGATCGTCACCTGCTTCTCCTGCATCGCCTCGAGCAGCGCCGCCTGCACCTTGGCCGGCGCGCGGTTGATCTCGTCGGCGAGCACGATGTTGGCGAAGATCGGCCCCGCCTTCACGGAGAACTGACCGGTGCCCTGGTCGAAGACCTGCGTGCCGATGACGTCGGCCGGCAGCAAGTCCGGCGTGAACTGGATGCGCGAGAAGCTCGTCCGCACCGTCTCGGCCAGCGTGCGCACCGTCAGCGTCTTGGCCAGGCCCGGTACGCCCTCGAGCAGCACGTGCCCGCCCGTGAGCAGGGCGATGAGCAGCCGTTCGACCATCTGCTGCTGGCCGACGACGCGCTGGGAGACCTGGTCGAGGATTGCCTTCGGGAGCGGAGAGGGTGCGGCCATCGGGATTGGTTCAGGTGTGGAGGAGCGCGTCGAGCAGGGTGCGCTCCTTGGTCGTCAACGTGCGAGTGGTACCCGCGGCGAGGCTGCCGAGTTGCACGGGACCGAAGGACGTGCGCACCAGGCGCAGCACCTCCAGTCCGACGTGCTCGCAGAGGCGGCGGACTTCGCGGGTGCGCCCTTCGCGGATGGTCAGCGTGAGATCCCAGGTGCGCGGCCGCTCGCCAGGCTCGACGGAGACGCTCTCCGGGCGCACCGGGCCGTCTTCCAGCTCCACGCCGGCACGGATCTCCGCCGCCGCGGCCTTCACCGAGCCGCGTACGGTGGCCACGTAGGTGCGCGGCACCTGCGAGCTGGGATGCGTCAGCGTGTGGGCCGCGTCGCCATCGGTGGTGAGGAGCAGCACGCCTTCGGTCATATAGTCCAGACGCCCGACGTACGTGAGGCCGGGCTCGTCCTTGACGAGGTCGAAGACGGTGCGGCGTCCTTGCGGATCGCTGCGGGTGGTCAGCACGCCGGCCGGCTTGTGGAGCACGAGCCACTTGGCCGATGCCGGCAACTCCACCGGCTTGCCGTCCACCGTGATGCGGTCACTGCCGGGCGTGACGGTCTGCCCGGTGCGGGCGACTTCGCCGTTGACGCGCACGCGCCCGGCCGTGACCAACTCCTCTGCCTTGCGCCGCGACGCGATGCCGGCGCGCGCCAGGGCACGCTGGATGCGCATCGCCTCGTGGGTCACGCGGCCGGCACGCCCTCAGTCGCCGCGGCCTCGACTGCCGGCTCGGTGGCCGGAGCCGCCGTAGCGCCGTCGATCTCGTCGACCGCCATCACCGGTGGCTGTCCGTCCTTGCGCAGGGCGATGGCGAGTTCGTCCACGCGCGGCAGTTCACCCAGGTGCCGCAGGGCGAACTGCTCGAGGAACATCGCCGTCGTGCCGTAGAGCAGCGGGCGTCCGAGCCCCTCGGCGCGGCCGACGACGTCGATGAGGCCGCGCTCGTGCAGCGACTTGATCACCGCGCCCACGTCCACGCCGCGGATCTCCGAGACTTCGGCGCGGCCGATCGGCTGCCGGTAGGCGATGATGGCCAGCGTCTCCAACGCCGCCGGTGAGAGCCGCTGCGGGCGCACCGCCATCTGCGCGCGCTCGATCGCCTCGGTGTACTCGGGGCGCGTCAGGACCTGCCAGCCGCCGCCGACTTCCACCAGCTCGACGCCGTGGCCGTCCACGTCATAGTGCTCGCGCAACTCGTCGAGCGCGCTCTGCACCGCAGCCGGCGAGGCCTCGGGGTCGAGTGCGGCAAGCTCGTCGGTCGCGATGGGGCGCGGGCTCGCGAAGAGCGCGGCCTCAAGCAGCTTCGCCAGCGGATTCACGGCGGATCTCCACGTCTGCAAACGGTCGGGGTTGGGTCAGGTGGACTTCGTTGCGCTTGCCCAGCTCGAGCAGGCCGAGCAGCGCGCTCAGCACCTCCCACGGCTCGGCGTCGTCGCGGACGAGTTCACGGAAGCGCAGGCGGGCGCGCAGGGCGAGGATGGCGCGCACGGTCTGCATCGCACCGTCCACGTCGAGGGCCCGCGGGATGACTTCGTGGATCGTCGGGCGCTTGGCGGCGCGCAGGACGCGGTCCACGGCGATGAGCAGGTCGCCCAGGGCCAGGGCCAACGGCGCCGGCGGCGGTGCCGCGGGCTGGCCGGTGTAGGTGCGCGCGAAGCGCGAGCGACGGTCCTCGCCCAGGCGCTCGAGCACGTCGACGACCTCGCGCATCTGCTGGTACTCCAGCAGGCGGCGGACGAGTTCGGCCCGCGGATCCTCCCACTCGTCGCCCTCGGCCTTCCGCGGCAGCAGCATCTGCGCCTTGATGCGGATGAGCCGTGCGGCCATCTCGAGGTACTCCGCCGCCTCGTTGAGCTGCAGCTCGTGCATCTTGCCGAGGAACTGCTCGCAGATGCGGGCGACTGGGATGTCGTAGATGTCGAGCTGCTCGTCGCGGATGAGCGAGAGGAGCAGGTCGAGCGGGCCGTTGAAGCCCGTCAGGTCAACGACGAAGGGGGTGCTGCCCTGGGCGTCGTTGGCGGGAGAAGTGAGCAATGGCGGCGCGGCGTGGGAGTGAGGCCCGTCACGGGCAGTCGCGGTCAAAGCTACACGCGAAGCGCCTCCGTTCCAAGCGTCCCATCGCTTGACGTAAGACCCGATGGCGACTACACTTCCGAGGCTATGGGAGGGCGCATCGGCCCTCCGCGACATCACATCTGCTAGAGAGTTTGGACCAGTGCCGAGAATCGCGTCCGCGAAGAAGAACCTGCGCAAGACCAAGACGGCGACCGCGCGCAACCGTGCGCAGCGTTCGACGCTCCGGACGGCGCTCAAGACGGCCAAGGCCGCCAGCGCGAGCCCGGCCGAGAAGCTCAAGGCCACGCAGCTGCTCGACCGTGCCGCCCGCAAGGGCCTGATTCATAAGAACGCCGCCGCGCGCCAGAAGTCGTCAATCGCGAAGGCGAAGTAAGCCGAAGCGTCGCTTCGAGGCACCACCCCGCTGCCTTCGGCTGCGGGGTGGTTTTGTTTGGAGACGGAAGACTGAAGACGGAAGAGAAGAGCGTACACTCCTTCCGTCTTCAGTCTTCCGTCCTGATCCCTAGAGCGCCGCCAACTCTCCGCCGCAGCGTTCGCAGTACCACTCCGTCGGGTAGTTCATCGAGCCGCACTCGGCGCACTTGAGGGTCTTGACAGCCTGCGTGGTGCGAGGCGTCGGGCGGCCGAGGGGGCCGGAGGCTTCTTCCTCATCCTCGGCATCGGCCGCTGGTGCGGTAGGCTCAGGCTCCGCTGCCTTGGCAACCGGTGTGGGCGCCGATGGCGCCTCGAGCGGAAGCGACGACTGCGCCGGCGGTTCCGGTGTGGGCGTCGGTTCGGGCGCCGTGGCGGGCGCAGGCTCAGGAACTGCGGCGGCGGCCGGCGGAGGCGGCGCGGGCGACGGCGGGATGCTCGGCGGAAGCTCCGGGTTCGCCGCCGGGGGCTCCTTCGCCTCCGCTGGCTGCGACACCGGCTTGCTGGCCCGCGGCGCAGGGACGCCAGAAGTGCTCGTGCGCCCGACCACCGAGTTCAAGAACGCGAGTTCGTCAAAGTTCGGGCCGCCCGCGATGCCGGCGGTGGTCGGACGCATCGGCGGAGCGCCGGGCACGCTCGCCTGCGGACGTGGCGGCGTGCCGCCTCGGGCCTCAGCCAGCAGCGCCCGCGTGCGCTCGGCTACCGTCTTCCGGGCGTCGCGTTCCTTCTCGGCCATACTGATGGCCGCGTTCATCGCCGTGAGCTTCTTCTGCGCTTCCTTCGGGTCCCACTCCTCGACTTCGGCGCGGATCTGGGCTTCGGCGCGCTCTTCCTCGAGAGCCACCAGCTTGGCCTCGACCTCGACTACCGCCGCCTCATCGTCCTCGAGCCCGCCCGACAGCGACTCCGCCTCGGCCGCGGCGCGCACCTGCGCGTCGGTCAGCTTGGTCAGGTACTCGTCGCGCAGGCGGTTGAAGACCTGTTCGGGCGTGGCCGCACGGCGCTCCTCGAGCTTGGCGAGGTGCGTCTCGTGCTTGCGCTTCTCGGCGATGAGCGCCTCAAGCGTCTCCAGCCGGGAGGAATCGGCCTTTCGCATCCGGTCGGGTGTCAGGGGTTAGTCCACTCGGTGGACGATCTTCCCGCCCACGATGGTACAAATCGCCTGACCCGTAAGGCGGTGCCCGCCATAGGGCGTGTTGCGGCCCTTCGACTTGAACTGCGCGGGGTCCACGACCCACTGCCGCTTGGGGTCGAAGACGGTCACGTCGGCGATGCTGCCCTGTACCAGCGTGCCGCCTGGCAGGTGCCAGATCTTCGCGGCCAGACAGCTCATCCGGTTCACCATATCGTTGAGCGACAGGATGCCCGTCTCGACGAGATAGGTGATGTTCACACCGAGCGCCGTCTCGAGCCCGACGATGCCGTTGGGCGCATCGGCGAACTCGCGTTCCTTCTCGTCGTAGTGGTGCGGTGCGTGGTCGGTCACGAGCAGGTCGATCGTGCCGTCCTTGAGGCCCTGCTGCAGCGCCTCGACGTCCGCCTTGGTGCGCAGCGGCGGATTCATCTTGGCGTTGGTGTTGTAGCCTTCCACCGCATCTTCGGTGAGGGAGATGTGGTGCGAACAGACTTCCGACGTGACGTTGATGCCCTGAGCCTTGCCCCAGCGCACCAAGTCCACCGAGCCCTTGGTGCTCAGGTGGCAGAGGTGCACGTGGCCACCGGTGCGCTTGGCGAGCAGGATGCAGCGCGCGACGTCGATCTCCTCGGCCTCGGGGGGAATGCCCTTGAGGCCCAGGCGCGCCGAGACGATGCCTTCGTTCATCGAGCCGCCGTGCGCCAGCGACATCACCTCGCAGTGCTCGACGATCGGCACGTTGAACGTGAGTGCGTACTCCATCGCGGTGCGCATCAGCTGCGTGTTCTCCACCGGCTTGCCGTCGTCGGAGAACGCGACCGCGCCGGCGGCGACCATCTCGCCGAACTCGGCGAGGGTCTCGCCCTGCTGGCCCACGGAGATGGCGCCGATGGGATACACGCGGGCGAAGCCTGCAGCCTCACCCTGCCGCTTCACGAAGCCCACCGTTGCCTGGTTGTCGGTCACCGGCTTGGTGTTGGGCATCGCGCAGACGGCCGTGAAGCCACCGGCCACGGCGGCGTGGGCACCGCTGGCGACGGTCTCGACGTCTTCCCTACCCGGCTCGCGCAGGTGGACGTGGACGTCGATGAGTCCTGGTGCGACGACGAGCCCCTTGGCGTCCACGACCGTCGCGCCCGCAGGCGCGGAGATCGAGCCGCCGCACTGGGCGACCTCGCCGTCCACGAGCAGCACATCGCCGACAGCGTCGAGGTGCTGCGAGGGGTCGATGATCCGCCCGCCCTTCACGAGTAGCGCGCTCACGCGGCACCTCCCTTGGCGACGTCAGCGAGCGCGGCCTTCTGGCCGGCGAGGAGATAGAGCACGGCCATACGCACGGCCACGCCGTTGGTCACTTGGTCGAGGATCACGGAGTGCGGCCCATCGGCGACGTCGGAGTCGATCTCGACGCCGCGATTCATCGGCCCGGGATGGAGGATGAGAAGGTCGCGCGGGGCCTTCTCGAGCCGCGCACGCGTGACGCCGAAGACGCGGTTGTACTCGCGCAGCGACGGGATGTAGCCGGCCTGCATCCGCTCGAGCTGCAGGCGCAGGACGTTGAGCGCGTCGGCCCACTCGATGGCCTGTTCGATGCGGCTGAACACCTGCACGCCCATTTCGCCGATGGCGTTGGGCAGCAGCGAGCGCGGGCCGCAGACGGCCACCTCGGCGCCCAGCGCCTTGAGGCCCCAGATGTTGCTGCGGGCCACGCGCGAGTGCAGCACGTCGCCACAGATGCAGACTCGCTTGCCCTCGAGCGTGCCGAAGCGCTGGCGCAGCGTGAGCAGGTCGAGCAGGCCCTGCGTGGGGTGCTCGTGCGTGCCGTCGCCGGCGTTGATGACGTTGCTCTCGATGCGTTCAGCCAAGAATCGTGCGGCGCCCGACGAGCCGTGGCGGATGACGACCATATCGATCTTCATCGCCTCGAGGTTCCGCGCCGTGTCCACGAGGGTCTCGCCCTTGGAGACGCTGGAGCCGGAGGCGGCCACGTTGACCGTGTCGGCGCTCATCCGCTTCTCGGCGAACTCGAACGAGATGCGCGTGCGGGTGGAGGCCTCAAAAAAGAGGTTCACGACCGTCATCCCGCGGAGGGTCGGAACCTTCTTGATCGCGCGCTCAGAGACTTCCCGGAGGGGCTCGGCGACGTCGAGGATGGTGCTGATTTGCTCACGGCTCAGGCCGGCGAGCCCGACCAGGTCCTTGCCGAGGAGGCTCACGGTCCACCTCCGACCATCGTGACCTCGTCCTTGCCGTCGAGTTCCGGCACCAGGACGTCGACGCGGCCGCCGGGCGGCACCGTCACCGTCTGCCCGACGACGTCAGCGTGGATGGGCAGCTCCCGGCCGCCGCGGTCCACGAGGACGGCGAGCATAATGCGCGAGGGGCGACCGAAGTCGGCGAGCTCGTCGAGCGCGGCGCGAATGGTGCGCCCCGTGAAGAGCACGTCGTCGACGATGACCACCGCCTGGCCCTCGAGCGCCTTCGGTAGGTGCGTCTGGCCGACCACCGGGCGCGGCCCGACGGTCTGCAGGTCATCGCGGTAGAGCGTGATGTCGAGGGCGCCGAGCGGGACCGAAGCGCCTTCGCGCTCCTGGATCACCTTGGCGATGCGCTCGGCGATCTGGACGCCACGGCGCTGGATGCCGACGAGGATGAGGCGGTCGGTGCCGGCATTTCGCTCGAGGATCTCGTCGGCCATACGCGAGATCGTGCGCGCGACGGCGCGCGCATCCAACAGGACCAAGGGGGCGGCGGGCATTCCCCCAAATATGCGCTCCCGACCGCAGTGGCGGGAGCGGCAACTGAGGATTACGCGGCCTGGTTGCGGCTCGGGCGCTCGCTACGCGCCATTGGGCAGCGGGCGAGGTACACCTTCTCGCGACCGGGGCCGAGCGCTTCGGGCTCCACGGGCCGGGAGATGCTCCCGATCAGCTGGCCGTGGGCGTCGAAGAGGTCGATTCGGGAGTCGGAGTTGCGCTTCACGTTGGTGGTCATAGGGTCTCCCCTGCGTTCACCGATATAGACACCGGGGACGCGGGAAAGGTTTGCGGGGCGTGTCACGGAACGCCCAGTGGCCGTGTCGCGGCTTGGCGAAGGTGGGCCGGCCTGCCGCCTGCCGTGGCGGGCGGCGGCGTTACGCGGTAGTGTCTCCTTGACCCCCGGCGCATTCCCACCACCGACCCCACCGTGCGACTTCGTGCTTCGTCCGCGCTCCTGGCAGTTGCCGTCCTGGCCTCGGCCTGCGCCACGCGCCGCACCTTGGTGAGCGCCGGCGCGTTCGAGGTGGTGCGCAAGTCCGATCCGAGCCGCCTGCTGTTTCAGCCGCACTATGAGTTCTGGCGCGTCGAGCGGGAGGCCCGGTCCGGCGCGAGAGTACTGCTCGGGGTGTGCCTGGCCCCGCAGTTCGTCACGGAATCGATGGGCCTGCCAGGCGACCCCGCGTGCTTTGCCCTGGCACCGGACGGATCCGCGCTCGTGTACTTCCACCGTCCAGAGATCGCTGGCGCGGCGGCCGCAATCCGCGGCAAGCCGTCGGGACTGTATCGCTCAGGCAGCGCAGGCGACTCGCTCGTGTATACGCGGAGCCAGATCGGCCAGCTGTTCAGTCGCGCGCCCGTGCCGGCGGCGGCAATGCGCGTCTCGTGGCACGCGCGCACCCCGAGCGCCGGCGGGGCGCGCTGCGGCCAGCGGCTGGTGGTGTTTGCCGCCGGCGGCGAGCAGGCCGAAGGGGAGCCGCAGCCTCGCTGTGCGCAGGACAGCGTCCCGCCGTCGCCCTGAGAGCACTGCAATCGCTGGCGGCGCCACAATGGTGGACGTACCTTCGCGACACCCTTCCCGGAGCGACCGGTGCGCCTGAGCCTCGTGCTTTCGTTCACGCTTCTCCTCTGCACCGCGCCAGTTGCGCTGGCCCAGCGCACCCCGGCCCCGTTCCGCAGCGCAGACGGTGACTTCGCGGTTCCGGTTCCACGCTACAACTTCGGCTATGCGCGGTCGGAGCGCGAGCGGATGCGCGAGGGCACCGCCGTGCACTTCCGCGGCGACGCGGGCGAGATGCACTACATCGAATCGCTGCGTGCGCCCCGCGGGTGGACGGCACCGACCGACTCGGCAGAGTTGGTGGAGTTCCTCTCGCAACGGCCGCGGGAGATCCATCGGACGAACCCCACGTCACGAGTGCTGGCAGAGCTGCCGATCGTGCTGGATGGTGCGCCTGCGATGCTCGTGGTGCTGGAGTTTCCGGAGGGCCACACGCTGATGGACCAGTCCACGCGCAAACGGCTCGACTCGGTGCGCGCGTTCGTCGCGTTCACGCGCAACGGCTACCTGTACTTGGTGGGCACCGAGCTCAACGGCGCGACGTCCCGACCACGCAGCGCCGAGCAGCACGCGACCCAGGGTGAGCAGGCGCTGCGGCGCTTCCTCGAGACGATGCGCTTCACCGCGCCGAGTCGCTAGCCGCCCAGAATGGCAACGTCCCGCGCAGCCAGGCGGCTGCGCGGGACGCGACGGACAGGGCGGGATTCGAACCCGCGATACGCTATTAACGTATACACGCTTTCCAGGCGTGCGCCTTCAACCACTCGGCCACCTGTCCCGGGCGGGCGTGCGAGGCACACCCCTGCAAACGACGACGCGCCGGGGTCGCCAGCGCGTCGGGTCCTACACGGACAGGGAGAGATTCGAACTCTCGATACCGTTGCCGGTATGCCGGTTTTCGAGACCGGTGCCTTCAGCCACTCGGCCACCTGTCCAGCAGACTGCGGAAGTTAGCGGGGCGCGGGGCTGGGTTCAACGGGTTGAGCGCGCCGAACCGATCCCGCGGAAGTCGACCCGGAGCCCGACGCTAGGCGCGATGGGTTGCTGGTAGAACCCGAGGATGAGGCCGGCCGCGTACGGCGTCCCCGTCTCGGGATCATCTCCCGAGGACCGCGCGAAGGTCAGCAGGTTCTGACCGATGAACGAGAGGGACATCCCGCCGAGACGCCCGTCGGATGCCTCCCAGCGCAGCCAGACTTCGCGCACCCGCACGAAACTCGCATCCTCGAGCGTCGAACCGAGGGAGATTGCGGCAGCTTGGTCTTCGAGTGACGTGTTCGGGTCGTAGCGCGCCTCACAGCGCTGCCCGCTACACAGGCCGGCGTCATTGCGGACGCGCACGTGACCAGCCTTCCCGTCGAGCGTGCCGCCGACGGACACGGGGCCTCGCACGGCCTCGAAGGTGGCGCCGTACAGACGGGTCGGTACCAGCGACCCGCGGTCGGCCACCTCCCAGTCCCCGAGCTCCGATGGCTCGACGACCCCATTCAAGTTCGCGTCGACGAAACTGCGACGGTGGACACTGATCTCGCCGAACGGGGACTGGGGGGCGATGCGCAGCGACACGTTCGGAACGCCGCCCGGGCCAAAGAGAATCATCGATGAAAACGTGCCGACGTGCTCGCTGCCTGCGACGGCCGCCCATACGGTCGAGGCTACGCGCGAGCGCTCGCCGATGCGTCGACTCAAGCGCAGCGCAATCTCCCCACCGCGCGTCGCGATGCCGCCCGCGCGCACGACATTCTCGGGCTGGCCAGGGAATCCGCCGAGCTCGTATCGAACCGCGTCCGAGACGTCGCGGCGGAACAGCCGGCCGGAGAGCAGCACCGCGTCGCTGAACCATCCGGCCTCAGCGCCGAGCTCGCGTTCGCGCGTCCGTTCGAATCCCGGAACCAGTAGCCCGGAGAACGTCGCCGTGCGACGCCCGAGGATGTGGAGTTCACCTTGTGGGTCCACTGCCTCGCCGTACGCCGTCCAGATGCCAAGTCGCGAGCGTGCGGCCCCCGACGGCGGCGACCAATCCCAGCGGAGGTCGGCGAACGGCAGGACGGCGGCCTCGTCCGGGGCGAAGCCGGCTTCGCGACGTACCCCCGCACCGCCGCTGACACCGCTGCGATCCACGAGTCGCGCCCCGAGTCGCTGCACGCTGCGATCCTGTGTCAGGCGCTGGCGGCTCTCGGAACCGAACGCCTCCCCAACGTCGGGATAGACATCCGTGCGAAACGAGTCCGCCTGCACGATGGAGTTCTGCAGGATGGATGCGAATGCCGTGAGGCCGATGCGACCGAGCTGTCGCTCCTCACGCGCCTCCAGCGACACGGTCCACGCGCGCCGCAGCGACTCGAAGTCGGCCTCGTAGACGGCGTCTCCACCGCCCGTCCAGGGCCACACGGCCGAGCGTGCGGCGTAGCGCGTGAGCCACTCGCCACTCGTATGCAGGGCCAGTGAGGTCGTCCGCGTCAAGGACACGCGTGTGCGACTTCCCACGCTCGACCGCCGACTGGCCCACGCCGGGGCCCACGCCACTTCCCGCGCGTAGGTGGTCTGCTGATCGAGGTTGGAGTCGGCATCGTAGGGCCCGTAGGTCGCCGCTCGGCGCAACGTCGAGTACTGCAGGAAGTCACCGCTGAACTGCTGGACGCGGAGGTCGAGCTCCGACTCCCAGCGCCCGCGCCGCGGCAAGGCCAGCGCGAGCGACACATCGTGCCGCGCGATGGCGGAGCCCATCGCGCCGGGATCGGATTCGGTGAGGCCGGACACTCGGCCCTGCAATCCGAACGGCAGTCCACCGGCCGCCGATGCGCCGGCGCGTACGCGCTGGCCGGCAGCGAACGGCGAACCTGTCGGGAACGGATTATGGGTCCACGTGCCCGTCGGGACGCAGTCGCCCGCGGCCTCGAGTTGCAGCGTGCAGTAGTACGTGCTGCCACCGCCACTGAGGTCCCCGGTACGCGTGCTGGCAGGGCGGATGGCCGTTCCCGCGCCCACGGTGCGCGCATCGGCAAACACGCGACCGGTCCACGCGCCACCGTGCGCACGATGCGTCGTCACGACGACGGCGCCTCGACTGGCACCAGGGTCCAGCGCCATCCCGCCTGCGGCACCGAGCACGACCTCGACGCTCGCGATTTCCTCGACCGGCAAATTCCAGTGATCCGCGAGCATCTGCCCATCCG
Source organism: Gemmatimonadaceae bacterium (assembly GCA_019637355.1). Classification (NCBI taxonomy): domain Bacteria; kingdom Pseudomonadati; phylum Gemmatimonadota; class Gemmatimonadia; order Gemmatimonadales; family Gemmatimonadaceae; species Gemmatimonadaceae bacterium. Next base: position 1,593,670 of record JAHBVT010000001.1, read on the forward strand.
GCCGCTCACCGATAAACTGCTGGTCATCGCGCATCAGCACGCCATCGACGATCAGCGCGGGTCGACCCGACCCGGAGAACCCGACACTCGAGCGCGCTGACACCTGTGCGCCGATTCCGGGCGCTCCAGTGAGATACGTGACGCTGAGCCCGGGCACCCGCGCGGCGAGCAGGTCAGCCAACGTACGCGCGCCGCTCGACGCTACGGCTGCGGAGTCGATGGTCAACCACGGAGACGTTTGCGCGGCGACTCGACCCGAGCCGTCGAGCGTGATCCACGCCGTAACGAGTAGGCAGTTGCGCAGCGCGCGATGGAAGGTCATCGGGGCGACTGGAATCGGGGGACGGTGCCGTGCATACCGACCGGCGTGGCGACCCGCAGAATCGGGCCGGGACCACGGCGCGTCAATCCCTAGGGCGACCTAGTCCCCTCGCCTGGCCCGGAAGAACTCTGTCAACAGCCGTGCCGCATCCTCCTCCCGTACCCCGCCCTGTACTTCCGGCCGATGGTTGAGCTTCGGATGTCGCAGCAGGTCGTGGATGGACCCGACCATCCCCGCCTTCTCGTCCCACGCGCCGAAAACCACGCGCGCCAGCCGCGTGTGCAGGATGGCGCCGGCGCACATCGCACAGGGCTCCAGCGTCACGTACAGCGTGGCCGAGGTGAGTCGCGTGTCGCCGATGGCGTAGGCCGCCGCCTTGAGCACACGCAGCTCGGCGTGCTGGGTCGCGTCCTTGCTCGCCACCATCGCGTTGCCGGCGCGAGCCATCACCTGACCGTTGTGCACGAGCACCGCGCCCACCGGGACTTCTCCCGTGCGCGCGGCCTTCTCAGCCTCGGCGAGCGCGAGGCCCATCCAATACGCGTCTTCCTCGGCGCGCGAGGAGAAGGTGACGGGTCCTGGGCTCGTCACGCGGCTGATTCGAACTTGAGGGCGCCGCCCTGCACCGTCGCGACGATCGTATCGCCGTCGTGGAACTTGCCCTCGAGCAGCTCAAGCGCGAGTGGATTCTGCACCAAGCGCTGGATGGCGCGCTTGAGCGGCCGCGCCCCGAAGGCGGGGTCGTAGCCCTCGGCGGCAATCAGCGCCTTGGCCTCGTCGCTCAGCTGTAGCGTGATCTTGCGGTCGGCCAGCAGGCGGTCCATCCGCGCGAGCTGCAAGCCGACGATGTGCCCGATCTGGTCGGCGCCGAGCGGACGGAAGATGATGATGTCGTCCACACGGTTGAGGAACTCGGGACGGAACTGCTGGCGCAGCGCCGCGGTGACCTGCGACTCCACCAAGGCCCAGTCGCTGCCGGCGTGCTCGAGGATCCAGGTGGAGCCCACGTTGCTCGTCATAATGATGACGACGTTGCGGAAGTCCACAGTCCGGCCCTGCGAGTCGGTGAGGCGGCCGTCGTCGAGGATCTGCAACAGGATGTTGAACACGTCCGGGTGCGCCTTCTCGATCTCGTCGAAGAGCACGACGCTGTACGGACGCCGGCGCACGGCCTCCGTGAGCTGGCCGCCTTCGTCGTAACCGACGTAGCCCGGCGGCGCGCCGACGAGACGGGAAACGGCGTGCTTCTCCATATACTCGGACATATCGATGCGCACCATCGCGTGCTCATCGTCAAACAGGAACTCGGCGAGCGCCTTGGCGGTCTCCGTCTTGCCGACGCCGGTGGGGCCGAGGAAGATGAACGAGCCGATCGGGCGATTGGGATCCTGCAGGCCGGCGCGCGAGCGGCGCACGGCGTTGGCCACGGCTTGCACGGCCTCGGTCTGCCCGACGACGCGCTTGGCGAGTTCCTGGTCCAGCTTGGCCAGGCGCTCGCGCTCGCCCTCGAGCATTCGCGACACCGGAATGCCCGTCCAGCGGGCGACGATCTCGGCGATGTCGTCGGCGCTGACTTCTTCCTTGAGATACCGCGCCTTGCCCGCCTGTTCGGCGAGGCGTGCCTCTACCTGCTTGAGCTCCTGCTCGAGCTTGGGAATCTGCCCGTACTGGATCTCGGCGGCCTTCTGCAGGTCGCCGCTGCGGGTGACCTGCTCGACCAGCGTGCGCGACTCCTCGATCTTGGCCTTGATGCGCCCGACCTCGCCGAGGGCCTCCTTCTCGAGCTGCCACTGCGCCTTCATCGCGGCGCTCTGTTCCTTGAGCTGGGCGAGTTGCTGTTCGATGCTGCCGCGGCGCTCGACGCTGGCAGCGTCCTTCTCCTTGGCCAGCGCCTGCCGCTCGATCTCCAGCTGCACGACCTTGCGCTCGACCTCATCGATCTCCTGCGGCAGCGAGTCGATCTCGATGCGCATCCGCGACGCGGCCTCGTCCATCAGGTCGATGGCCTTGTCGGGAAGGAAGCGGTCACCGATGTAGCGGTTGGAGAGCGTGGCCGCCGCGACGACGGCACCATCGGTGATGCGCACGCCGTGGTGCGACTCATAGCGCTCCTTCAAGCCGCGCAGAATGGCGATCGTGCTCTCGACCGTGGGTTCACCGACGAAGACCGGCTGAAAGCGACGCTCCAGCGCCGGGTCCTTCTCGACGTGCTTGCGGTACTCGTCCAGCGTGGTCGCGCCGACGACGCGCAGCTCGCCGCGGGCCAGCATCGGCTTGAGCATATTGCCGGCGTCCATCGCACCCTCGGCCTTGCCTGCCCCGACCAGCGTGTGCAGCTCGTCGATGAACACGACGAACTTGCCTTCGCTGGCGGTGATCTCCTTGAGCACGGCCTTGAGGCGTTCCTCGAATTCGCCGCGGAACTTGGCGCCGGCGATGAGCGCGCCCAGGTCCAGCGAGATGAGGCGCTTGTTGCGCAGCGACTCCGGCACATCGCCGTTGACGATGCGCTGCGCGAGGCCCTCGGCGATGGCCGTCTTGCCGACGCCGGGCTCGCCGATGAGCACGGGATTGTTCTTGGTGCGGCGCGAGAGCACCTGCATCACGCGGCGGACTTCCTCGTCGCGGCCGATGACCGGATCGAGCTTGCCCTTGCGCGCGTCCTCCGTGAGGTCGCGGGTGAACTTCTGCAGCGCTTGGTACTGGTTCTCGGGCGTCTGGTCGGTGACGCGATGCGAGCCGCGGACGCTCTCCAGCGCCTCCTCGAGCCCGGCCTTGGTGACCCGCTGCGCCTTGAGCAGGTTGGCGGTCTCGGATCCCTTGGCCGTGGCCAGACCCAGCAGCAGGTGTTCGGTGGAGACGTATTCGTCCCCGAGCCGCTTGGCCTCGGCTTCGGCGGCATCGAGCACGGCGCTGACCTCGCGCGCCAAGGTGGGCTGCGCGTCGCTCTGCTTGGGGTAGCGCGCGATTTCGCGCTCAGCCGCCTGCGTCAGCGCCGGAATCCCGACGCCCAGCTTCTGCAGGATGGGCACGACGATGCCTTCGTCCTGCCGAAGCAGTGCGAGCAGCAGGTGCGTGTCGTGGACCTGCGGATTGCCAGCCTGACGCGCGATGGTGACGGCGTCAGTGATGGCTTCGCTGGACTTTACGGTGAGGCGGTCGGGGTTGAGCATTTCGGGACGGATGACGGAGGACGGAAGCTACGAGACCTACTGGGAGACGCGAGGTGATCAACGTGCGAGCGCCTCCTGACTCCGCTTGTCGCAACTCCTACGCCTTTCAAGTTACGCCGTTTCGGCAGGTTGGGACGTCAGGCGCTCAGCCGCTCCCACGACTGGAATGCCTGGAAGGCACGTCCGTCGCCCAAGTGCTCCTCAAGAAACTCGCGTAGCAGGCGCTGATGCGCCTTGGCTGTGGGGATATCCTCTACAGGAATCTCCTGGCCGTGCATCCACCCGATGAGGGTCGTGCGCGCGCTCGCTGGCAGGGTGCGTGTACCGGGTACCAGCGTGCGGCAGGTCGCGCAGACGGCGCCGCCGCTGCGGTGCGCGAAGCGAACGTCCTCGTCTGGCCCGAGGTCCCGATGGCAGAGGGCGCAGGTCTCTAGCGTGGGCGCGAAGCCGAGTTCGGCGACGATGCGCCAGCCGACGGCGAGGGCTGCCGCCGTGACATCACTCTCAGCGCATGCGGTGAGCCGATCGAGCCCGTCTTGCAGGGCGTCGTGCACGCCCGCCGTGGCGTCGGTGCCGAAGCGCAGGCTGAGCTCGGCGAGCGCCGATGCGGCACCGAAGCGCTGCAGCGATCCAGCGAGCGCTGGCCGCGCCCGCTGTGCGTCGAACGCAACGAGGGTGTGCAGGTCCTTGCTCGGATGGATGAGCAGTTGCGCCGCGCCGCCCGTGAACAGGTCTAATCCTTGCCCGAAGCGACTCTTCGGCCGCTTCGCGCCCTTGGCGACCGCCGCCAGCACGCCCGCGTCCCGCGTGGCGAGCCGCACGATGCGGCTCGTCTCGCGATAGTCGAAGGCGTGGAGGACGATGGCCGCAGTCTCGATCACCACTCCAATCTAAGTCCCGCGTAGAGGATGCGGCCCGGGCTCTGGAACCCGGCGATCTGGGTGAAGCGCACGTTGGTCAGGTTGTCCGCCCGCAGCACGAGCCGCGCGTCGGCGCCCAAAGTGCGAGGCAAGCGCAGGTCGGCACCGAAGTCCAAGGTGGTGAAGCCGCCCAGCGTGACGACGCCGGCCGGGAAGGTCGCGAAGTCGCGATCCTCACGCTCGCCAGTGCGCACGACGAGCAGCGAGAACGTCCCGAGCCCCTCGACGCCGCGCCGCAGTTGCAGCGTCGTCACGTTGCTGGGTCTCCGCAGCAGGCACCCTCCGGCCACGAAGGTCGCACTCGCGGTGGTGTCGAAGCCCGCTTGTGCCACGCGCGTGCTGGTCCAGGTGTGCCCCAGCGACGACTCGATGCCTACGACGGCCGGCAACGAGAGCTCAACTTCGACACCGCCGGCATTCGCGGCCACGATGTTCTCGTAGTTCGGCTCGCCGAAGGGCACGGCGCCGTTGTACTGGATCAGGTTGCGGAATCGCTGCGCAAAGCCGGTGACGGAGAACCGCGCCCCGGTCGCGAGCGAGACGTCCACACCGAGGTCGGCGGAACGCGACTCCTCGGGCTTGAGGTCGGGATTCCCGACCACGAAGCCGCCGGCAAAGTTCTCGAAGAAGTTCGGGGCCTTGAAGGCCGTGCCGACCGAGGTGCGCACGCGCAAGCCATCCGACACGCGCCAGCCCGCGCCGGCACGCGCCGTCTGGAATCGGCCGAAGGCGGAGTTGTCGTCGAGGCGTGCGCCCACGGTGTAGGCGAGTCGCCCGACCTCGCCCTGCCCCTGCGCGTACAGCGCACGGTTCTCGCGGGCTGCACGGAGCTCATCGGGGAAGTCACCGAACTCGCTCTGGCTCACCGATGTCGTCCGCTCCTGGTCGCGTGCCCACTCGGCGCCGAACGTCACCGCGTGCGCGTCGCTGAGCCGCAGGATGCTGCGCGCGTCGGCCATCCGCCGCTTCACCGCCCCGCGCGCGTAGTAGCCGTAGAAGCCGAAGGTATCAGCGGGCGTGTCAGGGCCGTCGTTGGTGCGCGGAAGCAGGTCCATCCAGGTGTACTGGGCACGCGTCTCGAAGCGATCGGTCCAGCGGCGGCCGAGGTCCAGGCCGGCCAACACACGGTTCTCGGTGCGCTCGGCGTTGCGATCGTCGAGCTGCCCCGCCGAGCCCGTCGGATACTGGTACATCGAGTTGTTAAAGCGGCCGGTGACGCGCACATCCGTGCGCGCATCTGGCGTGAAGTCGAGCGCGCCGGAGACGCCGTCGTTGCGGTAGGCATTGTTGAACGCGAGGACTCCGTCCATCGCGTGACGGTCCGCTTGCAGCGTCCAGCCGAGCGCACGCGCCGAGCCGCTGGCGCCGAGCGACCCGCGCAGGGTGCCGAAGGACCCGCCACCGACCTCGCTGCGCAACCGCGTGGCGCCTGCGCCGCGTCGCGTGAAGATCTGTACGACGCCGGTCACGGCCTCGGAGCCATAGAGCACGCTGGCCGGGCCACGCACGACTTCGATGCGCTCGACGTCATCGAGCGTGAGGCGGCCGAGGTCGAGCGTGCCGCCCGGTTCGTTGATGGCGACGCCATCCACCAGTACGCGCACATAGTTGCCCTGGCCGCCGCGCAGGAAGATCGTGTGCTGCGAGCCGATTCCGGAGCTGCGGGCCATCGCGATGCCGGGGATGCGGCGCAGCGCATCGCCGACGTGCGTGACGCCTTCGGCGCGAAGTTGGTCGCCGCCGAGGACCGAGACGGTGGCGGTTTGGGCGGTGAGCGGCGTGGGGGTGCGGGTGGCGGTGATGATGAGGGGGGGGAGGGAGTCTTGTGCTTCGACTCTAGGGTGGATCGCAATCGTGAATGCGAGCGCGATCAGGCTGAGAGACGGGAGGCGGGAGGTGGACAGCACGGTTGGGAGAGGGGAGATGGGAGACGGTTGGGAGAGGGGAGATGGCGGGAGACGGGAGATGCGAGACGGGCGCGTTCCCGCTGGTTAGCGGGTGCCGCGGCCTCGGAGCGGGACGAGGACCGGCGCGCCGACCGCGGGGTCGCGGGAGACGACGAGGGGCCATTCGTAGACGCGTTCGAGCACTTCGCCGCGCATCACGTCGGCCGGTGTGCCGTCGGCGGCGACGCGGCCGCGGTGCATCAGCACGATGTGGTCGGCGAAGCGGGCGACGAGGTTCAGCTGGTGGCTGACGAGCAGGACCGCCTGCCCTGCGCGTGCGAGCGCGTCGAGGAGCTCGAAGACGGCCATCTCGTGGGCCACATCCAGGAACGTCGTCGGCTCATCGAGCACGAGCGCCCGCCCGCCCTGGGCCAGGGCGCGGGCGATGCGCACGCGCTGCCATTCACCGCCGGAGAGTTCGTCGGTGCGGCGCTCCGTGAATGCGGCGACGTCGGCGCGGACAATGGCGCGGTCGATGGCCTCGCGATCGGCGACGGCGCGGCCGGCAAAGGGGCCCCCGTGCGGATGCCGCCCCAGCGCGATGTAGTCCCGCACCGCGAGCGGGAACACCGGTTCTTCGCGCTGCGGCACGACAGCCATCACCGTGGCGATTGCGCGGCGCTCGAGATCGGCCAAGGTTGTACCGTCGAGCGCGATGCTGCCCCGCTCCAACGGAATGCGGCCGAGCAAGGCGCGCACGAGCGTGCTCTTGCCGCTGCCGTTGGGGCCGACGACGGCGGTGATGCGGCCGGCCGGACTCTCCAGCGAGACGCCCTGCACCGCTGGCGACGGCGCGCCGCGGTAGCGGATCACCACATCCTCGAAGCGAATCATCGCGCGCTCCGGAGTCGCCAGAGGAAGAACGGCACGCCGATGAGCGCGGTGACGGCGCCAAGCGGGAGCTCGGCCGGCCGCAACACCGTGCGCGCGGCGAGATCCGCGAGCACGACCAGCGCCGCGCCCGCCAGCGCCGCCGCCACGATGGTCTCGCGTGTGCTGCGCGCGCCGAGGGCGCGGGCGATGGCCGGCACGATGAGCCCGACGAAGCCGATCAAGCCGGCGCCAGCGACCGTCGCCGCGGCGAGTAGCGAGGCCGCGAAGTAAATGCGCCGCGTGACACGCTCCACCGGTAAACCCAGCGATGCGGCTGCTTCGTCGCCGAGCGCCAGCACGTCCACGTCGCGGGCCCAGAGGACGAGCAGCGCGACGCCAAGCGCTACGTACGCAGCGACCCAGCGCACGGAGCGCCACTGCGCGTCGCCGAGCGAGCCCATCATCCACCACAGTGCGCCTCGCACCGTGTTCTCGGGGGCGGTCGCGAGAGCGACCATAATCAGCGCCGTGCAGAACGCACCGACCACGACGCCGGCCATCAGCAGCACGCGCGGGTCGGCGTGGCCGGAGACGGCGCGGGCGACGAGCAGCACGACAATCACCGCGGCGACGGCGCCGGCGAAGGCCGCCAGCGGCAGCAACAAGGCAGAGGCGAGTCCGAGCGTCACGGCGAGCACCGCACCGGCGGCAGCACCGCCGGAGACGCCGAGTAAGTAGGGCTCCGCGAGCGGATTGCGCAGCGTGGCCTGCAGCGCCGCACCGCTCACGGCGAGCCCCGCCCCGACGGCGAGGCCCAGCGTGACGCGCGGCAACCGCAGTGTGCGCACGATGGCGACGTGCGTCTCGTCGCCGCTGCCGGCGAGCGCCTGCAGCACGTCGCCGAGCGGCATCGGCACGGCACCGCCAGCGATGCCCAACGCCGCCGCGACGACGACGGACGCGAGCAGCAGGGCCCAGATGCGCCAGGTCACGGGAGTCCTGCGCCAGGGTTGGGCAACGCGTCCACGAGCTCGCGTCGCAGGAAGCGCGCGGCCTCACCCATCCGCACACCGGGGCGCCCGACGATGGTCGTGTCGATGGCCACGACGCGGCCGGCGCGCACGGCTGGCACCACGCGCCACGCGGGGCTCGCCAGGATCTTGCGCGCATTGTTGGGGCCCGCGAGGATCACGTCCGGATTGCGGCGGGCGATTTCCTCAAGCGAGACCTGCGGCGACGGCGCGCTCAGGTCACCGAAGACGTTGGCTGCGCCGGCGACGTCCAGCAGCTCGCTGAGATAGCTGCCGCCGCCGATGGTGAGGATCGGCGCGTCCCAAACGTGCCAGTACGCGCGCAGCGGCTCGCTGGGCCGCGGCAGCGCGCGCACGGCATCCACGGACGCCTGCACCGAATCCGCCACGACGCGTCCGACAGCTTCGGCGCCGAGCGTCGCTGCGATCACCGGGAGGACGCGCTGCAGGTCGGCGATGCGATCCGTGCGATGCGTGAGCGTCGCGATGCCCGCTGCGTGCAACTGCCGCACCGCGACGCGGTTCATCTCGCTGGCGTAGAGCAGCACGAGGTCCGGGCGCTGGCCGAGGATGGCTTCGACGTTGGGGCCCATCCCCGCCCCGAGGTCGGGGATGGCGCGCGCGGCCTCGGGGTAGAGATCCCAGCTCGTGCGTCCGACGAGGCGGTCCCCCGCCCCGAGCGCGAAGAGCAGTTCGGTGGTGACCGGGTTCAGCGAGACCACGCGCTGCGCCGGCGCCGCGAGCCGCAGGGTGTCGCCGAAGTCATCGACGATCGCCTCACCACCGGCGGCGACTGATGTGCGCTCCCCTCCGCAGGCGAGGACCGCGAACAGCATCAGCGCAGCGGACCAACGAATGAGTCGAGACACGAAAATGGGCTCCGTTCCAGGTGAGGAAGGAGCCCTGCTGCACGTCGGCACGGTCCGGCCAATGGCAGACGGACCTACGCAAACGCCACGGACCCTCCCCCGAGGGTTGTTGCTGTGGCGCGAACGTGGGTCGTCTCCTGGCTCCGGGCCGTCTCACTCACCTTCCCGCATCCCGCAGGATGCAGTGGCTGTGCTCGAGTGGACGTCTGTTGATGCCCGTTACAGTGGCGGGGCCGCGCCGGCATTGCACCGGCTTCCGTGTCCCGCGTTCGCTCTTCAGTTGTTGGACGGAATCCTACGCGAGCCCGTCCTGCTTGGCAAGCACGGCGGTCAGGCGCCCCTTCAGCTGCGCGCGCTTGAGGTAGTGCTCGGCCTTCTGCGATTCCGTCGGCGCGTCGAGGCGTTCGAACGCCGCGTCGAGGGCGGCGATCTGCAGCGCCAGCGACTCGGGCGTCTCGGCCCGGTTGCGGGCGAAGGCACGCGGGCCGCCGCGCAGGAAGGCCATTCCCAAGCCCAGCAGCATCGCCGCGCCCACGGCCGTGAGGATGAACAGCAGCCGCAGCCTGCCCGCACTGCGCGGGCTCCCCGGCGCCGTCACCGTGATCTCCGTCGCTGCCACAATGTCCTGCGCGAGAAAGCGCTTGAAGGGCCGACCCTCGATCTGCACCGGATCGACCTCCACCAAGCCGCCGCCCACGGCCGTGCCGCGCGGATCCTCGACCAGGACTTCCATCACCGGCACGGCCTCCTCGAGCAGCACGCTCAACGAGGTCTGTGAGACGGGCAGGTCGTAGCTGAACGAGAACTGCTTGACGCCCGGCGCCAGCGGCGCCCACACGCGCACGCGACCATCATCGGCACGTACAGCTTCGGGTGAGATGTCGCCCTGCCCACCCTGCACTTGCGTGACGCCGGGGGGCAGCGCGACCTCGAAGGTCGGCCGCTGCCCCGCGCCCGCCACACGCGTGCGCGAGCTGTCGTTGCTGAGCTCGAACACCTCGATCACCGAGCGTCGCGGCTCGGTGGAATCGGGTGCGGTGAAGATCAGGTGGCGCCCGCGCACGGTGATCGGGATGGGCGCACTCGTGGTGTCGTACACCACCAGGTCGGCCATCCCGCCCTGCACCACGCGTTCGCGCGTGGGCGGGGTGAAGTACGCCACACCACCGCGCGAGGTGCTCACGAAGTACACGGCGTTGGTATCGCCGGTGGCGCGGTAGCGGAACGCGTACGATCCGTCGCCGCGCGTGCGCATCGAGTCGATGGGATTGGCCGCATCGACGCCGACGCGATGTAGCACCACCCATTCCCCCGACACCGGCAGCTGCGCATCCCCACGCCCGGGGCGCGTGATGCGACCGCCGAGCTGGCGATCGCCGCCCTGCGCCGCGAGGGCATCGGGGAGCAGCGTGAGCGCCGCGACGAGGGCGATGATGGCGGGCTTGGTGGTCATTCGATCACGGGATGAAACGTCCGAAGTCTTCGGGACGGAGCTGCGCCAGACGGCGCTGCAACTCCTCGGCGGAGAGATGATCGCCGTCGGCCGGCGACTCCGCCTGGCTGCCGGGTTCGTCGTCGTCGAGCAGATCATCGGCGACGAAGACCGGTGCGCCGAGGCGCAGGGCGATGGCAATGGCGTCCGACGGCCGTGCGTCCACCACGATGGTGCTGCCACCGCGCGTCAGGTGCAGCTCGGCGTGGAACGTGCCCTGCACCACGCGCGTGACCTGCACGCGGCGCAACAGGCCATCGAGGCCGCTGACAAGCGCGGCCGCGAGGTCGTGCGTCATCGGGCGTTCGCGCTTGACGTTGTTGAGGTGCGCCGCGATGGCCTCGGCCTCAGGCCGCCCGATCCAGATGGGGAGCACGCGGTTACCCGCGCGCTCCTCAAGGATGACCACGAAGGCCTGCGACTGGGCGTCGAGGCCGATGCGGCTGACGGTGACTTCCACCACGGCCGCGGCGCGGGCCTCAGCCCGCGCGCACAGCGCGCCGGAGGTCGGCCACCTTGTTGGTGCGCTCCCAGGTGAAGAGCGTGACCTTGCGGCCGAAGCGCTCCACCTTCTCCGAGCTGCGACCAAAGTGTCCGTACGCGGCGGTGGGACCGTAGATCGGCTTGCGGAGGTCCAGCGCCTCGATGATGCCCTTCGGCGTGAGGTCGAAGACCTCGTTCACGGCCTTCATAATCGCGCGCTCGTCCACCGCGTTGGTGCCGAAGGTGTCCACCATCACCGACACCGGCTTGGCGACGCCGATGGCGTAGGCCACCTGCACCTCGCACTTGGTGGCGAGCTTGGCGGCGACGACGTTCTTGGCCACCCAGCGTGCGGCGTAGGTCGCCGAGCGATCCACCTTGGACGGATCCTTGCCGGAGAAGGCGCCGCCGCCGTGCCGGCCCATTCCGCCGTAGGTGTCCACGATGATCTTGCGGCCAGTGAGGCCGGCATCGCCGTGCGGGCCGCCGATGACGAAGCGGCCGGTGGGGTTGATGTGCACCTTCATCTTCTTGGCCTGCAGCTCCTTCGGGATCACCTCGTCGATGATGTCCCGCTTCACCGCCTCGTGGATGGTCTTGTTCTTGACCGAGTCGGCGTGCTGCGTCGAGATGACGACGGTGTCCACCTCGACCGGGCGGCCGTCTTCATAGACCACCGAGACCTGCGACTTCGAGTCCGGACGCAGCCAGGGCAGCGTGCCGTCCTTGCGGCGGTCGGCGAGCACCTTCACCAGGCGATGCGAAAGCGTGATCGGCAGCGGCATCAGCTCCGGCGTCTCGTCGCAGGCAAAGCCGAACATCATCCCTTGGTCGCCGGCACCGCCGGTGTCCACGCCCACCGCGATGTCGTTGGACTGCTGCCCCAGCGCATTGAGCACACCGCAGGAGTACGCGTCGAATCCGATGCCCGCCTCGGTGTAGCCGATCTGCTCGATCGTGTCGCGCACGACCTTGCGCAGGTCGACCCACGCGTTGGTCGTCACCTCGCCGAAGATCGTGGCGAGGCCGGTGGTAACCATCGTCTCGCAGGCCACGCGCGAGCGCGGGTCCTGGGCCAGCATATGGTCGAGCACGGCATCGGAGATCTGGTCGGCGACCTTGTCGGGATGCCCTTCGGAAACGGACTCAGACGTGAACAGATGGCGGTGGAGCATACAAGGTTCTGGGCTGGGATAAGGAAACGGCCGGCACAGGGCCGGCCGCAAAGCAGGTGTAGCCGCGTGCTGAAGGTTAACGCGCCTAGCTGAGGCCGAGCAACCCGTCGAGCAGCTCCTCACCCAACTCGGCTTCGAGGTCTGCGCGCAGGATGGCTTCGGCCTCGCTTGCCGTGGCGGCGTCCACTGCCGCACGCGCGGCGCGGGCGGCTGCGGCCACGCTCACCCCACGCACGATGCGCTTGACCGCCGAGAGCCCCACCGCGGCCACGCTGAGCTGCCGGACGCCGAGGCCGATGAGGGCGTAGGCCATCATCGGCTGCGAGGCCATCTCGCCGCAGACGCTCACCGGCAGGCCAGCACCCTGCCCCACTTCCACCGTGCGCGCGATGAGGCGCAGGACGGCGGGATGCAGCGGCGTGAAGCGAGTCACCAGCGAGGCGTTGCCGCGGTCCACCGCCAGGGTGTACTGCACGAGGTCGTTGGTGCCGATGCTCAGGAAGGCGACATCCTGCACGAAGGTGTCGACGCAGACCGCGGCGGCGGGCGTCTCGACCATCACGCCCAACGGCACGTCCGCGCGGTGCGGCACCGCCTTGGCCGCGAGCTCGGCGGCCGCCTCCTGCATCAGGTAGCGCGCCTGCCGCACTTCATCCACCGCGACGACGAGCGGCAACATCACCTGCAGGTCGCCGTGCACGGCCGCCCGCATCAATGCCCGCAACTGCACCTTGAACAGTTCGGGCTCGTCGAGGCACATCCGGATGGCGCGCCAGCCCAGGAAGGGATTGGGCTCGTGCGGAAAGCCGCCGACCGGCAGCTTGTCGCCGCCTACGTCGTAGGTGCGAATCACTACCGGCTGCCCCGGGAAGGCCTCGACCACCTTGCGGTACGCGGCGTACTGCTCGTCCTCGGTGGGCATCGCGGTGCGACCGACGACGAGGAACTCGGTGCGCATCAGGCCAACGCCCTCGGCGCCGTGTCCGGCGGCGACGCCGGCTTCGTCAGGCAGGTCCACGTTGGCGCGCAGCGTGATGTGCGTGCCGTCGGTCGTGCGCGACTCGACGCCGACGAGCGTCGCCAACTCGGCCTGTGCCGCGGCCTCGCGCCGCGCGCGGTCGGCGAACTGCGAGAGCTCGGCGGCGGTGGGCTTCACCACGAGGCGGCCGTTGGTCCCGTCGAGGATGACGCGCTCGCCGGACTGGATGCGGCCCGTGGCGTCGATGAGCCCGACGACAGCCGGCAAACCGAGCGAGCGCGCGAGGATCGCCACGTGCGAGGTGCGCGTCCCGGCATCGGTGGCGATGCCGGCGATCGCACGACGGTCGAGCTGGATGGTGAGGCTGGGCGTGAGGTCGTGCGTGACGAGGATGGCGTTGGCGCCGGGCTCGAGGTCCACCGGGTCGTGGTCGGGGAGATCGAGCAGGATCGTCAGCAGGCGGATGTGCACGTCCACGAGATCGCCGACCCGCTCGCGCATCATCGGGTTGGTGCTGCGCCCGAAGTGGTCACGCCAGTCGAGCATCACGATGTCAAACGCCTTCTCGGCCGCCAGCTTCTTCTCCACCAGCGACTCGACCTGCTCGCGCAGGGAGGGATCCTCGAGGATGGAGATCTGCACGTCGAAGATCGCCGACTCGGCCTCACCGGCCTTCTCGGCGGCGCGGGACTTCACGGCGCGCAGGCGCTCGACGGCCTTGGCGCTGGCGGCGCGATAGCGGGCCAGTTCGTCGCTGACCTCGTGGTCGCCGAGCACACGGGCGTCCACGTCCGGCACCTCCCACCTGAGGAGGTGGGCGATGCCCACGACGATGCCCGGCGAGGCCGGGACGCCCGTAAGCGCGGCTGGCACCCTCAGTGCTCCCCGAAGCGCGAGGCGATGAGTTCCGCCAGTGCCTCGAGCGCGGCGGACGCGTCGTCGCCCTCGGCCTTGATGGTCACCGTCGACCCGCACTCGGCCGCCAGCATCATCACGCCCATAATGCTCTTGCCGTTCACCTCCAGCCCATCACGGCCCAGCGTGATGTGCGCGCCGAACTTCGTGGCGAGCTTCACGATCTCGGCGGCCGGGCGGGCGTGGATCCCGTTGGCATTCACGACCTCGACGTCACGTTGCAGCATCAGCGGACCACGGAGTAGAGGAGAAAGGCGGCGAGCACAAAGATGGCGAGACGCCAGCCCTCGTACTTGCCTTGGAGGCGGGTGACGATGACCGCACCGACAGCGACCGCCGCCAGCACCCCGCCCAGGAGGACGCGGCCCGGTCCCAGAATCTCTTTCGCGGCCACCGGAAGCGCGACCCCGGCCAGCAGGGCCAGGGCGCGCGCCACGTGCGGCGGCCCGTTGCGGAGGATGGGGTTGCCAAGCGCCTGCGCCATCCGCAGGCCCGCCTGCCACCCGGCGTGCAGGCCCCAGATCCGCAGGCCTAGGTGGCCGACATTGTAGGAAATCAGGAAGAGCAGGACGACTCCAGTCGGGGACATCCCCAATCCGAAGCCGAGCAGGGCGAGGGCCGAGCAGAACGGCAGCCACCCGGCCCAGACCAGCCGGTCGCCGACGGAGCCGAGCGGCCCGGGGGCGGCCACCCGGAAGCGGTCGATCTGCTCCGGTGGAGTGCCATCGAGCTCGGCGCGCACCAGCGCACCCACGGCCACCGAGGCGAGGTACGGGTGGGCGTTGAAGTAGCCGCTGTGCCGCAGCATCGCAGCGCGGTACGCCTCCCCGCCCCGCCCGCCGGGCAGTTGCCGTAGCGCCGGCTCCATCGCGAACGCGATGCCGTTGCCGAGCATCGTCTCGTAGTTCCAGACGCCTTGGATGCCGAGCAGGCGCACCAGGATTGCGGCGCGGGTGGACCAGGGCAGATGCGGCGCGTTCACCAGAGCCCTCCCGCAAGCGCAAAGCCGAGCACGAGTCCGCCGAGCAACCACCAGCGCGCGCCGGCGGTGGTGGACGTGACCTTCCAGACGGCGGCGAGGCCCACGGCCGAGGCAGCCGAGACAACCACGGCGCGCGAGAGCGTCCCGGGAAAGGTGAAGGTCTCGAGGATCGCGATGCGCAGCGGCGCGAACACCGCCAGCGCGGCGAAGGTCAGGATGCCACCGCGAATGAGGTCGGCGGTCATTCCGGCGAGCTGCAGCCCGATGACGGTGCGTCCGGATCCACGGGCGATGCCCGCCTGCTGCCGCCGCGCCCACTGCGCGTTCCAGCGTCGCAGCGCGATCATCGACAGCCCGCCGATCTGCGCGGTCACGAGGGCGGCCAGTGTCGCGATGGTCATCGCGGCCGGCGTGTTGTCCGGCGTGAGGGCGAAGAGCGCTCCGCCGACGACGGCGGCCGATCCCCACTCAGGATAGCGCGAGGCCCCGAAGGGCATCGACTCCAACGCGAAGAATTCCAGCGCGACGCCGACGACCAGACCGCGCAGCGGAAATCCCAGCATCGCCCCCGAGAGCGTGGCGGCGACGATGGGCCGCGAGATCATCGCCTGCGGGAAGCTGACCACGTCGAGCCCGAGCACCGCCCCGAGCACGGCGATGGGCACGAAGGGCAGCAGCTCCACCGCCAGTTCGGGCATCATCCGCTGCCGTCTCCGGTGAGGACCTGCTCCAGCGGGATCGGCGGCGCGGACGGCACGTCCTGCGCGCGCACCGTGACGCCACGCTCGGCCAGCGCGCGCAGCTCCGCCTCTTCGTCCGGCGTGAGGAACACGTAACGGAGGCGCGCCGTGCGCCCTTCCTTATGATGAATGCCGCCGATGGTCACGCAACGAATGTCCGGCACCTTGGCCTGCAGGGCCGCCATCGTCGCGATGTCGCCGGTGAGCAGCAGGCCGGCGCGCGCATCGGCGCGGTAGTCGGGGAGGCGGCGCGCGGCGCTCTCGACCGAGTCGAAGAACAGGTCCATCTCCGGCGGCACGCCCATCCGGTACAGCTCCTGTTCCCACTCCGAGTCCACGACGGCATCGTCCACCAACACGAGGAAGCCAAGATTGCAGGGCTGCCCCCACCCGACGACCACCTGGCCGTGGATCAGGCGGTCGTCGATGCGGAAGTGCTCAAGCGCCACGCGGCGGCTCCAGCGCGGCCAGCGCCTCTCGGCCCTTCGCGACGGCTTCCTCCACGCTGGCACCCATCGCGAAGGCGAGCAGCGTCGGCAAGGTGACGCCGGTGACGAGCGTGATGCCGGGCTCGAGCTTGGTCATTCGGCGCACGGTCATCGTGCAGCTGCCGGCGGGCAGGTCGGTGAAGACGACGGTGGCGCCGCTGGCGGCTAGCGCCTCGCGGATGGCGGCGTCGATGGCGGCGGGGGCGAGGCCGGTGTTGCTCACCGGCACGAACTGGTGCCCGAGCCCAGTGATCTGATCGACGGCGGCGATCAGGCCCTGTGCGAAGGTGGCGTGGCCCGCGACCACGGCCCGCGGTGCGTCACTCATCGTCGTCGAGCAGGTAGCGCTGCACGTCGGCCTTCTCGCGCAGGTGGCCCTTGAGGCGCTCGTTGAAAGTGTGCGCCGGATCCTCCCCGCTGTAGCGCAGCAGGTGGTTCATCGCGATGACCTCGGCCACGACCGTGATGTTCTTGCCGGGATTCAGCGGCACGGTGATGCGCGGGATCGGCACACCGAGGATCTCGGTGGTGACGGTGTCGAGCCCGGTACGCTCCACCGGCATCCCTTCCTTCCACTGCTGGAGGTGCACGATCACCTCGATGCGCTTCTGCTGGCGCACCGCGCGGATGCCGAAGATCGCGCGCACGTCGATCAAGCCGACGCCGCGGATCTCCATAAAGTGCCGCTGCAGCGGGTGGCCCGACGCGATGATGACATCGGCGCCCTTGCGGCGCGCGATGACGACGTCGTCGGCGACCAGCCGGTGCCCGCGCTCCACGAGGTCGAGCACGCACTCGCTCTTGCCGATGCCGCTCTGCCCGGTGAAGAGCAACCCCACGCCGTACACGTCGGCGAGCGATCCGTGCAGGTTGGTGGACGGCGCGAAGCTGTCCTCGAGGAAGGGCGCCAGGCGATGGTAGAAGTCCTGCGTCTTCAGCTGTGAACGCAGGATGGCGATGCCAGACTCGCTCGCCAGCTCAGCCATTCCCTCGGGGAGTTCCTGGCCCTTGGTCACCATCACGCAGGGAATCGGAAAGCCGAAGAAGGCCTTGAGATTGTTGCGACGCTCGGCCGGGCTGAGCGACTTGAGGTAACTGACTTCGGTCTCGCCGAGCACCTGGACGCGTTCGTGGACGAAGCGACCGGTGTAGCCGGCGAGGACGAGCCCCGGGCCCGACGCATCGTCGGTTTCAATGGGGCGCTCGAGCCCGGCGGCGCTGCCGAGCAGGTCGAGCTGCAGCTCGTCCTTGAGTCGCTCAAAGAGGGCGCCGACCGTCAACGTGGGCATCAGCTCAGACGCGCGGGGAACGCTTGCCGCCGGGCCGGCCGTGCGAGCGCTTCTCGCGCGAGGCCTGGGCGTTGACCTTGGCAATGGCGGCGGTGAGTGAGGGGCCGTAGAAGCGCCCTTCGCCCTTGCCCATCAGGTCCTTGTGCCTGGGTGCCCGCAGCGTGACGGTGATGCGGCGCGTCTTGCCGTCCTGCTCGAAGCGAATGATGCCTTCCACGATCCGCGGGATGCGCGCGGCCGCCCGTTCGACGGCGCGAAGGGCGCGCTTGCGCATATACGGCGAGACGTCCGCGTGATGCGAATGGATGACGATTTCCACTAGGCCGCTCCTCCCCCGTTGATCACCGAGAGCAGGTGCGCCTCCGTCTCGCGGGCGCATCGGTCCCAGGTGAAGGACTCCGCGAAGGCCCGTGCCTTCGCGCCCATCTGCACCACCATCGCGGGATCTGCCGCGAGGCGATCGTAGGCCGCCGCCATCGCCGCCACGTCGCCGTGCCGCACCAGGAACCCCGTCTCGCCGTGCCGCACCGACTCGCGGATGCCCGGCGAATCCGACGCCACCACCGGCGTCCCGCAGGCCTCCGCTTCCACGTTGGTCAGGCCCCACCCTTCCTTGGGCGACGCCAAGGACACCACCCAGGCGCGGCGCAGCAAGGCCAGCTTCTCTTCCTCGGTAACGAAGCCAAGAAAACGTACGCGCGCACCGAGGGCAAGCGAGTCCGCCAGGCGCTCCAGCGCCGGCCGATAGTCCCCCGCCCCGGCGATCTCCAGGATGGCATCGGGACGCGCCATCTTGGCGAAGGCCCGGATGACCAGGTCCACACCCTTGTACTTCTTAAGGCGGCCGAGATACGCGATGGTTGGCACGGGAGCCCGGACGCTAGCATCCGGCGTGTAGTAGTCGAAGCTCACGCCAGGCGGGATGACCCGCACCAGCCCGCGCGCGATGCCTCGCGCGACGAGGTCATCGGCCGTGCTCTCGCTGATGGCCTGGAACGGGACGCCGCGGTACATCCACGGGATGGGCCGCTCGGAGAGCCAGACGGCGCCGGCCAGGACGGGATTCAGTTCCTGGAATGCCGCGCCGCCGAACAGGTGCGGCACCACGACGACCGTGCGTTGCGGCCCGCTCCAGCGCGTGGTGAACAGCGGCATCTTGTTGATGTCCTCGTACAGCACGTCAAAGCCGCGATGGGCCAGGTGCCGCTCCCAGTAGCGGCGGGCGAGCAGCGCGAAGGTCTGCCGCGTCCCGACGCGATGGATCTCGACGCCGCCGCGCTGCCCGCGCACCGGGCAGCCGGGCCAACCACCGCAGAGTAGCACGACCTCGTGTCCCCAAGCCGCGAGGCGCTCGAGGATCTCGTGCAAGTGCGTCTCGGCGCCACCGCCGAGCGGATTGTCGAGGTCCTGCCAGTTGACCGCGACGAGCTTCAAGAGAGCTGACCCATCCGCCGGGCCAGCGCGTCGAGGACTCCGTTCACGAAGCGGGCGCTGGGCCCAGACCCAAAACGCTCGGCGAGCCGCACGCATTCCTGGATGACCACGCGCGGCGGCGTGCCGCCCTGCGTGAGCTCGGCGGCGCCCAGGCGCAGCACGCAGCGCTCGATGTGCCCGAGCCGCTCCAGCCGCCAGTTCGTGGTCACCTCGGCGAGCTCGGCGTCCATCGTGGGTTGGTCGGCGACGATGAGCTGGATGAGGCGCTCGGCGAACTCCCGCTCGTCGGGTGCGATGGCGAGGTCGTCCCACACGAGATGGGCGACGCGGGGCAATGGCGTGGATTCCTTGCGCACGTCCCAGGCGTACAGCGCCTGCAGGGCGCGCACGCGCCCACGGGTCTCGACGCGGGCCATCAGTCGTCCGCGCCGGCGGCGAGGTCGAGGCGGCCGAAAAGGTCGGCCATCTCGAGCGCGGCGAGTGCCGCGTCCCAGCCCTTGTTGCCGTGCGCACCGCCGGCGCGGGCCTCGGCCTGCGCCATCGTGTCCGTCGTCAGCACGCCCATCCCGATCGGCACGCCAAACTCGCCCTGCAGCAGCGCCAAGCCGCGGTTGGCCTCGCCCGCGACGAAGTCAAAGTGCGGCGTCTCGCCGCGGATGACCGCCCCGACGGCGACCGCGCAGTCGTAGCGCTCCGTCTGCAGCGCCTTCATCACGGCGGGCGGCAGCTCCCAGGCCCCCGGGACCCAGATGACGTCTACGTCATCGAGCTTGGCCCCGTGCTTGAGGCAGCACTCCAGCGCGCCGTCGGCGAGCTTCTGCGTGACGTGCTCGTTGAAGCGGCTGACGACGATGACCACCCGACGGCCCTCGGCCGTCGGCACCCCGATGAACTCCGGCATCAGACCGCCCGCAGGTGACCGAGCTTGGTGCGCTTGGTCTCGAGGTACTCGGCGTTCTCGCCGTTGGACGGCGAGATGATCGGCACGCGCTCGCCGAGCGTGAGGCCGTAGCCTTCGAGCCCGACGAGCTTCTTGGGATTGTTCGTGATCGGCCGGATGGAGTGCAGGCCGAGGTCGAGCAGGATCTGCGCACCGATGCCGTAGTTCCGCAGGTCAGGCGCGAAGCCCAGCTTTTCGTTGGCCTCGACCGTATCGGCGCCTTCGTCCTGCAACTGGTAGGCCTTGAGCTTGTTGAGCAGGCCGATGCCGCGGCCCTCTTGGTCGAGGTACACGATCACGCCCTTCCCCGCCTGCACGACGAGGCGCATCGCCTCGTGCAACTGCCAATGGCAGTCGCAGCGCAGGGAATGGAAGGTGTCGCCGGTGAGGCACTTGGAGTGCATCCGCACGAGCACGTCGTCGGCGCCAGCCACGTCGCCGTACACCAGCGCGACGTGCTCGCGCTGGTCGACGTCGTTCCGGTAGCCGACGAGGCGGAACTCCCCGTACTCGGTGGGCAGGCGAGCCTCGGCCTCGCGGTGCACGAGCCGCTCGTGCTGCAGGCGGTGGGCGACGAGCTGGGCCACGGTGATGAACGTGAGGCCGTGTTCCTTGGCGAAGGCCTCGAGGTCCACGCGCTTGGCGGTGGAGCCGTCGGCCTTGAGGATCTCGCAGATGACGCCGGCGGGCTGGAGCCCGGCGAGGCGCATCAGATCCACAGCCGCTTCGGTGTGACCGACGCGCTGGAGCACGCCGCCCTCACGCGCACGCAACGGATGCACGTGGCCGGGGCGACGCAGGTCCGAGGGGGCGCTCTTGGGGTCGGCGACGAGCCGGATGGTCGTGGCCTGGTCGCTGGCGCTGATGCCGGTGGTCACACCGTGGCGCGATGCGCCGTCTACGGTGACGGTGTAGGCCGTGCGCAGCGCATCGGTGTTCTCCGAGCCCATCATCTCGAGGTTCAGCGCGGTGACGCGCTCCGGGCTCAGCGCGACGCAGATCATCCCCTTGGCCTGCATCAGGAAGTTGACCATCGGCGGCGTGATGAACTCCGCCGCGCAGATGAGGTCGCCTTCATTCTCCCGGTCTTCGTCGTCGGCGACGACGATGAACTTGCCGGCCTTGAGGTCGTCAATGGCCTGCTCGATGGTCCCGAACATATTCACGTCTTGAGTAAGGGCGCCGCGAGGCGCTTGAGATGCTTGGCGAGGACGTCCGCCTCCAGATGAACCCGGCTCCCGGGCCGGAGGCTCCCGAGCGTGGTGTGTTGCAGGCTGTGGTCGATGACGCTCAGCCGCAACACGTTGGCGGCGGGCAGGTCCACGACCGTCAGGCTGACGCCGTCCACGGCGATGGAGCCGCGCGGCACGAGGAGTTCGTCCACCTCGTCCGGCACGCGCAGGTCGATGATGCAGGCGTCGTCACGGCGCTCGGCGGCAATCACCTCGCCCACGTCGTCCACGTGCCCCTGCACGATGTGGCCGCCGAGGCGGTCGCCGACGGCTAGCGCGCGCTCGAGGTTGAGTCGCGTACCCACCGTCCAGCTGCCGATAGTCGTGCGATCCAGTGTGGTGACGACCGCGGCGACGGTGAAGCGCCCGGGCGCGAACTCGCGCACCGTCAGGCAGGCGCCGTTGCAGGCGATGCTCTCGCCCAGCGTGAGTCCGTCGTAGGGCGCGGCGATCACAAGCTCACGCCCAGCCTCCGTGGTGGAGACTGCGACGACCTCGCCGACCGCTGTGATCAAGCCTGTGAACATCGAGCCCCGCAGGGTGGAATCAGCGGGATGCCGACGCGTAGACGGTAAGCCAATCGGTGCCGAGACGCTCCTCGTGCAGCACCGACCACGCGGCATCCCCCTCGGCTGGCGGCAGGACCTTCCCGACACCGGCGAGGGCGTCGGCCCCCAGTGGGACCGGCGTCCGAAAGATAACCAAGCGGTCGACGAAGTTCCCCTCGATGAGAGCCGTGGCCAGCCGGTCCCCCGGTTCGGCGAAGAGGTGCCGAACACCGCGGGCGCGCAGGGCCGCGAGGTGCGCGGCCAAGCCGTCGGCCACGCTGACCTCGACGCCGGCGGCGGTGAGCGCCGCCAGCCGCTGCGGGTCGGGCCGCTCGGCCAGCACCGCCACCGGCAGCTCGCGAGCCGTGCGCACCAGTTGCGAGGTCAGCGGCAGGCGGGCCTCGCGGTCCAGCACAAGGCGCTTGGGCGGCACCCGAGGCTCCGGCGCGTCGCGGACGGTGAGGGCGGGATTATCGGCCAAGACCGTGCCGATCCCGACGAGAATCGCATCGGCACCGGCACGCAGGTGATGCACGTGGCGGCGCGCCTCGGCGCCGGTCAGCCACTGCTGCCGCGCGCCGCCAGCGGGTGCAACGGCACCCTCGGCGGAGAGCGCGAGCTTGAGCGTGATGAAGGGGCGGTCCTGCCGGCGCGCGGCGAAGAGGAACGGCGCGTTGAGGTCCTCGGCGGCCGCAGTCTCCACGCCGACGGTGACTTCGATGCCGGCCGCCTGGAGCGCTTCGATGCCCCCGGCCGCGACGGGATTCGGATCACGCACGGCGACGATGACGCGCCGGACCTTGGCCTTGATCAACGCGTCCGTGCAGGGCGGCGTCTTGCCGTGATGCGCACAGGGTTCGAGCGTCACGTAGACGTCGGCGTCGCGCGCGCCCTTCTTGGGCAGCGCGGCAAGCGCTGCGGCTTCCGCGTGCGGCCCGCCGTAGCGCGCGTGCCAGCCTTCGGCGATGACCTGTCCATCGCGAACGACGACGGCGCCGACCATAGGGTTCGGCGCCGTCTGCCCCCAACCGCGCCGCGCCAAGTCGAGCGCGCGGCGCATATAGGCCGCGTCTTGCGCGGCGTCGGCTGGGGTCACGAGGTCAGCAGCGGTCAGAAGTTGATGCGGATACCGACGGTCCCGTACGTCCGCGAGGCATCGGCCGGCGTCGAGTAGTTGTTGTACGTCGGTGCGCTGCCACCGCTCACCTGGCCCACCTCACCCACGATCTTGATGAGGAAGAGGTTCAGCGCCACGGTGCCGTACATCGTGGTGCGCTCCATCGCCTGGTTGGCCGAGAACGAGCCGGTCTGGCTGCCGCCGTCGACCGACGCGGTGACGTCGGCGCCGAAGTCATACTTGTCGCGCCCGTAGCCGGCGCCGAGCTGGAGCAAGAAGAGATTCTTCTGCGCCGAGATGCGCCACGACGACGTCTTCACGCTCAGGTTGTTGATGGCCAGGTTGTCACCACCATCCGTGTATGCCTGGAGATCAAGCGTCGGCATATTGCGCCGCATATACGAGACGGCGATGCCCGGGAGCAGCGCAGACTGCTGGAGCAGCCCGACGCGGGCGCCAAGGCCGATTGCCAGCGAGCCGCCGGGCGCCGCAACGCTGAAGTCGCCCTCGGAAATCTCCGGCACGTAGGTCGCGCCGCCGATGAGATCGATGCCGCCGATGCGGGTGATGCCGAGATTGAAGCCCTTGGTCAAGCCGAGTGCGAAGTCCACCGTGGGCAATCCGACGATCTGGTCCTCAGTTTCATAGTCTTGCGCCGGCCCGACCGGTCCCGCCGCGAGGTCGTCGATCACCGGACGGCTGCCCATAATCGCGTTCGCGCGCAGCGCGATCGCGAAGTGCGGAAAGCCACCGAGGTTCGTTCCGATGCCCAGCGTGTGGCTACCGCCAACGAGGGAGGTGCCGAGTTGCGGGGCCATATACAGCAGGTAATCGCGGCCGACGGCGCAGGCGTTGCCGGCGTTCGCATCACCTGTGGTGCAACCCTGAGCAATCGCGGCGGACGGCGCAGAAAAGGTCAGCGCGGCAGCGGCGAACGAGGCAACGAGAATACGACGCATTGAGTTCAGCTCCGTGGCTAAACGAGGTGGACCCGCCCCGTACCGGGACGGATGTGGCCGATGGTCCAGTTTGCGACACCGGCCTGCGTTGCAACATCACGAATATAGGATGCACCGGCTGTGTCGGTAATCACAATCATCCCGATGCCCATATTGAAGGCGCGGTACATCTCCGCACGGTCAACCTGCCCGGCCTGCTCCAGTACCCTGAACAAGGGTGGAATGTCCCAACTGCCCGTGTCCACCACGGCGTCAAGATGTGACGGCAGGGCGCGGTCGAGATTGCCGGGGATTCCCCCGCCGGTGATGTGGGCCATCGCGTGAATGCGACCTAGCGCACCACCGAGCACCGGCAAGTAGGAGCGATGGACGGCCAACATCACGTCGGCGACGGTCTTGCCGCCGTGTTCGGGGAACGGATCGTGTGGCCCGAGCTTGAGGCGCTCGCTGATGATGCGCCGCGCCAACGAGTAGCCGTTGGTGTGGCAGCCGGTGGACGCGAGGCCGACGAGCACGTCGCCGTCCTTGACGCCCGCGCTGGTGATGACCTCGTCCTCTTCCACCCAGCCGACGATGAAGCCGGCCAAGTCATAGTCCGGCGGCGTGTACACGCCCGGCATCTCGGCGGTCTCGCCGCCGATGAGCGACGCGCCGTTCTCGCGGCAGCCTGCGCTGACGCCGGCCACGACGCCCTCCACCACCGACGGAATCAGCTTGCCGAACGCGACGTAATCCAAGAAGAACAGCGGCTTGGCGCCCTGCACCAGAATGTCGTTGACGCAGTGGTTGACCAGGCAGTGCCCGATCGTATCGTGGCGGTCCGCCTCGATGGCGGTCTTGATCTTGGTGCCCACGCCGTCGGCGCTGGCCACCAGCAGCGGCTGGCGCGCACCCTCCGGCACCCGGAACATCCCACCGAATCCACCGAAGGCACCGCGCGCGCCGGCCGTGAACGTGCTCTCGACCAGCTTCTTGATGCGGTGCTTCGAGTCGTCCGCGGCGTCGATGTCGACGCCGGCGCTCGCGTAGGTCAGCTTCTCGTCGGCGCTCACGCGTTCAGCGCCCGGTCGAAGGTGACCAATTGGTGGAACTCCCCGACGCGGCGCTCGATGTCGTCGGCGCTGACCTCCAGCAGCCGCTGGAGCGAGAAGCCCTCGACGACGAACGATCCCATCGCCGAGCCCACGACGACCGCGCGACGCATATTGGCCTCCGAGAGATCGCCCGTGCGAGCCAACCAGCCCATAAAGCCGCCGGCAAACGAATCGCCAGCCCCAGTCGGATCGAAGACGCTCTCCAGCGGGTACGCCGGCGCGAAGAACACGCTGCTCGCGGTGAACATAAACGCGCCGTGTTCCCCCTTCTTGATGAGCACGGTCTTAGGCCCGCGGGCGAGGATCCAGCGCGCCGCCTGCACGAGGTTGGCCTGCTCGGTGAGCTGCCGCGCCTCGGCGTCGTTGAGCGTGATGAGGTCCACCTTGCCGAGCAGGTCGAGCAGGTCCGCGCGGCGCGACTCGATCCAGAAGTTCATCGTGTCGCAAGCCACCAGCCTGGGCTTCTCGACCTGTCCGAGCACCTCGAGCTGCAGGCGCGGGTCGATGTTGGCGAGGAACACATACTCGGCCGAGCGGAACTGCGTGGGAATCTTGGGCCGGAAGTGCGAGAATACGCCGAGGCGCGTCTCCAGCGTCTCGGCGGAGTTGAGGTCGTGCCGGTAGCGACCGCGCCAGCGGAACGACTCGCCCTCGGCCGTCTCGAGGCCGGCGAAGTCGATGCCGCGGGCCTTCAGCGGCTCGAGCTTCTCCATCGGGTAGTCGCTGCCGACGACGCCGACAAGCTGCACCGGCGTCTGGTGCGAGGCCGAGGCGGCGAAGTAGTTGGCCGAGCCGCCGAGGACCTCGTCGGCTTTGCCGAAGGGAGTCTCAACGGAATCGAGGGCGACGCTACCGACAACGAGAACGGACATTGGACGGAAGACGGAGGACTTAAGACGGAGGACGGAAGGGAACGGCACCTGCCACGGCAACTGCAGCCGCACCTGCAACTGCGACCGCACCTACAACTGCGACCGCACCTACAACTGCGACCGCACCTACAACTGCGACCGCACCTACAAACCCAACCGCGCCTACCATCCCAACCGCAGCCGCAGGAAAACTACATCCTCTCCGGGGCGGCGATGCCGAGCAGGGCGAGGCCGTTGCTGAGCGTGATGCGCACCGCCTTGGCGAGGGCGAGGCGGGCCTGCATCACTTCCGGCGCCTCGCCGAGGACGTGGTGCTTGTGGTACCAGGTGTGCACGAGGCGCGCGGTTTCGAGCAGCCAGTTGGCCACGCGATGCGGCTCGAGGTTCTCGGCCGCCGTCGCCACGAAGGCCGGCCAGTCGAGGATCGCCTTCACCAGCTCGCGTTCCTCAGGCGTGTCGAGCGCGGCCCAGTTCACGCCGTCGCCGGTGATGGCGTTCACGTCCACCTCGCCGACGCGAAAGATGCCGCAGACGCGAGCGTGGGCCATCTGGATGTAATAGACCGGATTCTCTTCGCTCTGCGAACGCGCGAGGTCCACGTCGAACACCAGCTGGCTGTCGCCTTTGCGCATCAGGAAGAAGTACCGCACCGCATCGCGACCGACTTCGTCGATGAGGTCCCGCACGGTGACGTAGCTGCCGGCGCGCTTGGAGATCTTCACCTCCTCGCCACCTCGCACCACCGTGACCATCTGGTGCAGCACATACTCCGGATAGCCCTGCGGGATGCCCATCTCCAGCGCCTGCAGGCCGGCGCGCACGCGGGCCGTGGTGCCGTGATGATCCGCGCCCTGCACATTGACGGCGCGCGTGAAGCCGCGCTGGAACTTGGTCACGTGATAGGCGACGTCCGGAACGAAGTACGTGTAAGTGCCGTCGCGCTTGCGCATCACGCGGTCCTTGTCGTCCCCGTAGTCGGTGGTGCGCAGGTACAGCGCGCCATCGTCCTCGAAGGTGTGGCCCTTGGCCTGCAAGGCCGTGACGGTCTTTTCCACCAAGCCGTCGGTGTACAGCGAGCTCTCGAGGTAGTAGACGTCGAACTTCACGCCGAAGGCGCGCAGGTCGAGGTCCTGCTCCTTGCGCAGCTCGCGCACGGCCACCGTCTGCACCTGCGCGAGGTCGTCGCCGCGCGGATCATTCGGGAACTCGCGGGCGTAAGTCTCCGCGATGTCCTTGATGTACTCGCCGTGGTAGCCGCCCTCGGGAATCTCGAGCGGCTCTCCGGCGCGCTCACGCAGCCGTGCCTGCGTGCTCTTCGCCAGGTTGGCGATCTGCACACCGGCATCGTTGTAGTAGAACTCTCGCGTGACGTTCCAGCCCTGCGACTGCAGCAGCGCGGCGATCGAATCGCCCAGCGCGGCCTGCCGGCCGTGGCCGACGTGCAACGGGCCCGTGGGATTCGCCGAGACGAACTCCACGTTCGCGACCTTCCCCGCCCCGCCGGTGCCGCGGCCGTACTCGCTGCCCGCGGCGAGCACGCGGGCGAGTCCGCTCGCGAGGTCACCGGCGTCGAGCCGGAAGTTGATGAAGCCCGGGCCGGCGACGCTGATGTCCGACACCCCGGCTGCCTTGCGGTCCAGCGAAGCCACCAGTTGCTCGGCGATGTCGCGGGGCTTCTTGCCCAGCGGCTTGGCCAGCGTCATCGCGACGTTCGAGGCCCAGTCGCCGTGCGCGGGATCGCGCGGGCGTTCGAGCGCGACCTTGAGGTCGTCGGGGGCACCGAGCGAGACGGCGGCGCGCAGCAGCGCGTCGCGGAGGCGGTCCAGTTCGCTCACGAGGCGCTGCTCGCGCCGCCGCTGCCGGAACCGCCAGAGGTGGGGGACGACGGTGCGGCGCTCGCTGGCGCCGACGCCGGTGCCGCTGCAGGCGCGGGCGTCGCCGGTGTGCCACTGGGCTTCGCGGCACCGCCGCCCGACTTGTCCGTCGTGGCGCGCTGGTCCTTCTTGCCGTCCTTGCCGTAGTCGGTGATGTAGAAGCCGGAGCCCTTGAAGAGCAGGCCCGATCCCGCGCTCACGCGGCGCGTGGCCGCGGCCCCACAGCTGGGGCACGGAATCTCGGGCTTGGCATCACTGATCTTGAGGACGAAGTCCTCGGACTCGTGCCCCTCAGGGCAACGGTACTCGTACGTCGGCATCGGTGCGGAACAGGCGTAAGGTGTGGAGCCTGTTAAACTTAGCGGTCCCGCAGGAGGCGTTCAAGCCGCTGGGTGACGCGTTCGGGGAGCGTGAGCTCGTCGGCGATGGCCGCAATCTCCTCGGCTTCGCGCCAGACGGCCTCGAGCGCGGCAAGTTCGCCTTGCAGCGCGCGACGTTCGGTTTCCTCGTGGGCGGCCATCTCGAGGGCGAGGCGGATGGGCTTGTCGAGTTCGCCGAGCTGCCAGCTGCGCTCGAAACTCGTCGAGCGCCCGGACCACTTCACGCCGTCGATGAACATTCGCTCCGGCCCGCCTTTGGACTCGAGCCAGTGCACCGCCTCCTGCACCGTGCCCTTGAGGCCTCCGGAGGCATTGACCTCCGGTAGAATCGCGCGGAGCGCGTCGAGCGCTGCCGGGCCGCGGACGCGCCGCACCTTTTCCAGACTGCTGTCCTTGCCGAACATCTTGTGGCTTGGCCCGAAACCTCGGCGGTCCGGGACGCCGGGGCGACTCATTGCCTCGATGCTCCAGCCCGACGGAGAATCCGCGTCTGCCACGATCCGCGTGCTCCGGATATGGCCGCGCGTCAGGATGAATGGCCCGAACTCGTCCCGGTGACTGACCACGACCTTCCGGTCGTCGTACGAGTTCTTGAGCATCGAGTAGATGTTGAGCGGCATCGAGGCGACGCCACCAAAGGTGACGCCAAGCAACGGTCCCGCCGCGGCGTATCCCGCGAACGCTGCCGCACCAACGCCGAACCACATCGCGGTCCTCCGCCAGCGCGTGCTGAACCGCTCGCCGTAGCGCCACGCCGCGAACTCCGGCCGCAGTGGCTCGCCGATGCGGATCAGCTCGGTGCCGTCGCGCAGCCTGGCCAACCCGATGTGGTCGGTGGTGACCCGCATCCGGGCGTCGCGGTACAGCCGCTCCCCTTCCTCGATGGCCTCCCAGCGCGTCTCGAAGGGCGAGAGGTTCCACTGGCGGCAGGCCGGGCAGACGACCCACAGCCGGCCCTTCGCTTGGTCAAAGGCGAGACGACGCCCGACCGGGAAGTGCTCGAGGCATTCGTTGCGGCCGAGCGGCGCGTGGCAGAAGGTGCAGGTGGAGTACATCCCGCTACGCCGGCCGGTACTCTCCCCACACCCCGCGCAGCACATCGGAGATCTCCCCGACGGTCGCCCGCGCCTTCACCGCTGCGATGATCAGCGGCATCAACGGTTCGCGCGTCGCAGACTCCGAAGCGTAGGCCGGTGCCGCCGCCGCAATCGCATCCAGCGCCGCCCGCACGGCCGTCGCGTCGCGCACGGCCTTCACCTTGGCGAGCCGCTCGCGCTGGCCTTGCTCCAAGGCCGAGAAATCGGGCGCGGGAATGATCGGCGGCTCGGCGCCGTCGCCGAACTTGTTCACGCCGACGATCACGCGGCTGCCCTGCTCCACCGCGAGCTGGAACTCGTACGCCGACCGGCCAATCTCCTCTTGGAAGAACCGCGCGTCGATCGCCGCCGAGCTGCCGCCGAGCTCCTCGACCTGGCCGAGCAGCGCGAGGGCGCGGCGCTCGACCTCATCGGTGAGCGACTCCACATAGTAGCTGCCTGCCAGCGGGTCCACGGTCTGCGCGACGCCGCTCTCATACGCGGCGATTTGCTGCGTGCGCAGCGCCAGCGTCGCGGCCTCGGCGGTGGGAAGCGCCAGCGCCTCGTCGTAGCCGTTGGTGTGCAGCGACTGCGTGCCGCCGAGTGTGGCGGCCAAGGTCTGCACGGCGACGCGCACCACGTTGTTGAGCGGCTGCTGCGCCATCAGCGTGACGCCGCCGGTCTGCGTGTGGAATCGCAGCTTGCAGGAGGCATCGCTGGCGCCGTAGCGCTGGCGCATCAGCGTGGCCCACATCCGGCGCGCGGCGCGGAACTTGGCGACTTCCTCGAAGAGATCGTTGTGGCAGGCAAAGAAGAAGCTCAGCCGCGGCGCGAAGTCGTCCACCTTGAGGCCGGCGTCCACGGCGCGCTGCACGTAGGCGAGCGCGTTGGCGAAGGTGAAGGCCAACTCCTGCACCGCGGTGGCGCCGGCCTCGCGGATATGGTAGCCGGAGATGGAGATGGGATTCCAACTCGGCATCTCCGCGGCGCAGAACCGGAACGACTCGGCGATCAGCGCCAGCGAAGGCTCGGGCGGATAGATGTACGTCCCGCGCGCGATGTATTCCTTGAGGATGTCGTTCTGGATGGTGCCACTGAGCTTGGCCCGAGGAATGCCGCGCTCCTCGGCCACCACGACATACATCGCCAGCAGCACGCAGGCCGTGGCGTTGATGGTCATTGACGCCGAGACGCGGTCCAGCGGCAGGTCGGCGAGGAGCAGGTGCATATCCTCGACCGAATCGATGGCGACGCCCACGCGACCGACTTCGCCCAAGGCGCGCGGCGAGTCGGAGTCCAATCCCATCTGCGTGGGCAGGTCGAAGGCGGTGGAGATGCCGGTCTGCCCCGCCTCGAGCAGCAGCTTGAAGCGCGCGTTGGTCTCCTGCGCCGTCCCGAAGCCGGCATACTGGCGCATCGTCCAGAGCCGGCCACGGTACATCGTGGGCTGCACGCCGCGCGTGAACGGGAACTGCCCGGGATCGCCAAGCCGCGCGGTGTACGCCGCATCGGGCGTGGCCGGGCGGTACACGGGCGCGATCGGGATGCCGCTCGGGGAGAGCGCTTCCGCCGGCGCGGACTTCTTGTCGCTCACGTCGCTCACCCCTTGGCCAGCATCTCGGCCGCAATCTCCACGTCGGCCTTGGAGCCGACGAAGTACGGCGAGCGCTGATGCAGCTTGGTCGGCTGGACCTCGAGAATGCGACGCTGGCCATCGATGGCCGCGCCGCCGGCCTGCTCACAGATGAAGGCGAGAGGGTTGCACTCGTAGAGCAGGCGGAGCTTGCCGTCGGGGCTCTTCGTGTTGGCGGGATACGCAAAGAGACCGCCACCCAGCAAGTTGCGATGGAAGTCCGCCACCAGCGAGCCCACGTAGCGCACGTTCATCGACTGGCGCTTGCCGTCGAGCCCGCGGTAGCGGCGCATCAGGGCGCGCACCGGGTCGGACCAGTCCTGTTCATATGCATCGTTCACGCTGAGATACCGGCCGTGCTCCGGGATCCGCATATCGGGATGCGAGAGCAGGAACTCGCCGATCGAGGGGTCGAGCGTGAAGCCGTGCACGCCGCGGCCGGTGGTGTACACCAGCATCGTGCTCGAGCCGTAGATGACGTAGCCAGCCGCCACCTGCTTGAGGCCCGGCTGCAACGCGTCTTCCATCGTGGCGCGTTCCCCCTCGCTCACCTTCTTGAGCACCGAGAAGATCGTCCCCACCGGCACGTTCACGTCAATGTTGGACGATCCGTCGAGCGGGTCGAAGAGCAGCACGTACTTGCCGCGCTTGAACTTCTCGGGGATGTGGATGAGTTCCGGTTCCTCTTCGGACGCCATCGCGCAGAGGCGGCCGCCGTGGTCCAGCGCCTTCACGATGATGGTGTTGGCGATGACGTCGAGCTTCTGCTGGGCCTCGCCCTGCACGTTGTCGCTGCCCTGGGCGCCGAGGATGTCGACGAGGCCGGCCAGGCGCACCTTGCTGGCGATCATCTTGCTGGCCAGCGCGAGGTCGTAGAGGATGCCCGAGAGCTCACCGGTGGCGTCGGGGAAGCGACGCTCTTGTTCGATGATGTAGCGCTCGATGGTGACGACGGAGTAATCGGTGTGGTTGACCACGATCGGACGGATGACGGAGGACGGAGGCGACAGGCCGATTGAGTAAGGTCTCGCATCTCGTTGGCTACGGCAATGGCGAGAGCCTCTCCCGAATGCTCCAGCGGTGACCGGCAGCTTCCACCTCCAGGCGCTCGCCGTCGGTGCGGACGATCACGGTGCCGAGTTGGTCGGTGCGGAGGACAGTGGCACCCAGTGCCACGAAGCGTTGCATCACCTCGGCGGCCGGGTGGCCGTAGGTGTTGGCGGTGCCGACGGAGACCAGGGCGAGACGAGGCGAGACGGCCTCGACGAAGGCGGGCGTGCTGCTCGTGCGCGAGCCGTGGTGGCCGGCCTTGAGCACGTCGGCGCGCAGCGCGTCGGGGTCCTGCGCAAGCAGCCAGTCCTCCAGTCGGTGCTCGGCGTCGCCGGTGAGCAGGAACCTCCGGTTGCCGTAGCGCACGCGGAGCACGGTGCTGGCCTCGTTGGGATCGCTGAGCGCGACGGTCCACGCGGAGTCGGGCGCGAGGAAGTCGAAGTGCGCGCCGTCGATCTCCACGGACTCGCCGGGCCCGACGCGCTGCCAGCGGGCGCCGACATCGCGTGCGGCGCGCAGCATCTCGGCGTAGGGGCCGCTGCCGGCGACGAATGCGGCATCGCGCAACTCCGACGGACGCAGCGCACGTACGACGCTGGCCGCGCCGCCGACGTGGTCGGCGTGCGGATGCGTGAGCACGAACATCGCCAACGCCCCGCCCTGCCGACGCAGGTAGGGCACCACCGTGCTGCGGCCGGCGTCACCGCTGCGCCAGGTGCGACCGGCGTCGATGACGACCCAGCGGCCGCGGGGTGTGCGCACGGCGATGGCATCACCTTGGCCGACATCGAGCAAGTGGAGCTCGAGCGGCCCGGCTCCACCGAGGCGCGGATCAGGCACCCACACGAGGAGGCCCGCGAGCGCGACGGCGACGGTGGCCCACGGTGCCCAGTGCCGCGCCCAGGCCGCGGCCACCGCAGCGCCGACGGCCGCCGCCGCGATGCACGCCGCCACGAACGTCGGTGCGACGGTGATGGCCGCGAACGGCATCGCGGCGGATACACTGGCCACGGCATCAAGCGCACCAAGCAGCGGGGCGGCGGCATCGGCGACGAAGCGCCCGATGGCGTCACCGGGGACGAGCATCGCGAGAAACAAGGTCGGCTGCATCACGGCCACGACTGGGCCGGCGGCCAGGTTGCTCACCACACCCACGAGACTGAGCCGTCCGAAGTGCCAGGCCACCAAGGGCGCGGTCGCGGCCGTGGTGTAGAGGCCGACCATCACCTCGCCAAGCACGCGGGCGCGCCACCCGCGCCAACGCTCGGGCGTGAGGCGTCGCGCGGTGCGTCCGGCTGCCATCACGCCCGCGTAGCCGGCGACGGAGAGTTGCCATCCCAGTTCGAGCACCGTGCGCGGTTGCAGCAAGGGCGCCGTCGCCGCGAGAGCGAACAGCGCCCACGGTGAGGTCGGACGCTGCATCCAGCGCGTGCTGCTCACGGCCGCGAAGAGCGCCGCACTCCGTAGCGCGGCCGGCGGCGCGCCGATGGCCAGCACGTACAGCGCGACCAACACCACCGCCAGCGCGCGCCCGCCGCGCGGCGGCAGTCGTAGCGCTTCGACCAACAACAGCAGCGCCCCCGCGATGATGCCCACGTGGAGGCCCGAGATCGCCAGCACGTGCACGAGACCGGCATCGGTGAAACGTTCGCGCAGTTCCGGCGCCAGCCCCTGCGTGTCGGCGATGAGCAGCGCCCGGGCGAGACCCGCCCGCTCGCCAAAGCGTCGGTCGAGCGAGGCGGCCACGTGATTGCGCCAGCGCGCCAGGGGCCGCGGCCCGCGGCGCAGCTGAACCGTCCCGTCGCGCAGCAACAGGCCGCGCGGCCCGGCCGAGGGCTCCGCGCCGGTGACCATCACCACGCTGCCGGCGGGCGCCCTGCCCTGCCGCACCGCAATCGACACGCGAAGCACGCAGGCGTCGGTGACGAGCTTGGCGGTCGCGAAGCCCCCGGGCGCGGCCTCCCGCAGGAGGCGTACCTCCCAACTGCGCGCGGCACGGGCCTGCTCCAAGCAGGCGGCGTCGGCCGCACGCAGATCCGCCCCGAGCGTCAGGGCTGCGGCGCCGATCAAGCCCAACGCGGCAGCAACCGCCCACCGCGCAGCCAGCGCAAGGAGCGCAAGCCCGGCGAACGCCGAGAGCAGCGCCAGCGCGCCGGTCCACGCCGAGCCGCCGAGTCCGAGCGCCGTCCCCGCCGCCCAGACCACCGCCGCAATGAACACGAGGGGCATCGAGACGCATCCTGCCGTCTCCGACACCCCTCATCGCATCACGACACCGCCGTCAGTGCTCTCGCGACGCGCGCTACCCCGCCATCGGCAGCGGCTGCCGTTCCTGCACGGGGGTGCCGGTGAAGGTCGCGCCCGTCGTGCCGGTGAGCTCCACCGTGAGATAGCTGCCGATCAGTTCCGGACTGCCGGGCACGAGCACGGTCTTGAAGTCGCGCGAACGGGCCTGGTAGAGATCGCCGCCCTTGCGCGCCTCCTTCTCCACCAGCACCTCCATCCGCTCGCCGAGGCGCCCGAGGTTCTTCTCGCGCGAGATGCCGCGGATGGTCGCCAACAGCTCAGTGTAACGCGCATCGACCACCGCGTCCGGAATCGTCCACTCGGCCGGCATCCGCGTGGCGGGCGTGCCTTCGCGCGCGGAAAACTTGAACGTGAACGCGTCGTCGAAGCGCACCTCGCGGCAGAGCGAGAGCGTGTCGGCGAACTCGTCGTCGGTCTCGCCCGGAAAGCCGACGATGATGTCGGTGGTCAAGCCGAGGCCCGGCATCGCGGCGCGCAGGCGCGCCACGCAGTCGAGGTACTCCTCGCGCGAGTAGCGGCGCAGCATCCGCTTGAGCATCGAGGTGGAGCCGGACTGCATCGGCAGGTGCACGTGCTCGCAGACGGTCGGCGTCTCGGCCATCGCGGCGATCACGCGGTCCGAGAAGTCGTTGGGATGGGGACTGGTGTACCGCACGCGGCGAATGCCGTCCACACGACCCACCGCGCGCAGCAGGTCGGCGAAATCGTGCGTGCCGTCGTGGTAGGAGTTTACCGTCTGACCGAGCAGCACCACCTCGCTGATGCCGCGCTGCGCGACCTCGGCCGTCTCGCGGACGACGTCGGCCAGCTTGCGCGAACGCTCGGGGCCGCGCGTGGTCGGCACGATGCAGTAGGTGCAGCGGTAGTCGCAGCCGCGCTGCACCGGGATCCAGGCCTTCACGCCCTCAAAGCGCCGCGCCGAGAAGTCCTCGTAATGCTCTTCGAGGTCGAAGTCGGTGGCGCTGAAGCGTTCGCCGTTGCGCGCGCCGTCGATCAGCGCCGGCAGCGAACGGTAGCCGTCGGGGCCGACGACCAATTGCACGCGCGTGTCCGTCTCGAGCAGGCGAGGGCCGAGGCGCTGCGCCATACAGCCGGTGACGCCGAGGACGGCGCCGGGCTTCAGGTCACGCCGCAGCTCGCCGAGGCGGCCAAGGACGCGCTGCTCCGCGTTGTCGCGGATGGCACAGGTGTTGACCAGCACCACGTCGGCGCCGTTGGGCGAATCGACCGCGGCATAGCCCTCGGCCTCCAGCCGCCCGTACATCAGCTCGGAATCGCTGACGTTCATCTGGCAGCCGTAGGTCTCGATATAGACGGTCGGGGAGGTGGTGCCCATAGCCGGAAATCTAACCGCGCCGCTCAGGCCGCCGAACCCACGGGCAGCCAGATGGAGAACGTGCTGCCCTGCCCTTCGCTGCTGCGCACCCAGATCCGGCCGCCGTGGCGCTCCACGGCGACGCGGCAGAACGCGAGGCCGAGGCCGCTGGAGAACACCCGCGGCGCGTTGGGGACGCTGAGCTGGGTGAAGGGCGCGAAGATCGTGTCTTGGTATTCGTCCGGGATGCCCGGCCCATCGTCGCGCACGGTGAAGCAGATGCCGTCGGCGTCGCGGCGGGCACCCAAGGACAGCGTCACCGGCATCGGCGAGTGCGTGATGGCATTCTGGATGAGGTTCGAGAACACCCGCTTGAGGATGGCCTTGTCGCCGTGGAAGATTGGCGCGTCGTCGGCGACGTCGGTGCTGGCGGTGGTCTGCTCCTGGTGGAAGCGCAGGGCCCAGTCGAAGCTGAGCTCGGCGAGGAAGGCGGCCGGCGCGATGGGCTCCGGTGCCAGCACCAGGGGCGTGGCCTCGGCGCGATCGACATCGAGCAGGTTATGGATGAGCCCGAGCAGGTCCTCGGCCTTGCCTTCGACGTCCGAGAGGGCGCGGGCCGCGCGATCGCCCAGCGTGCCGAAGTCGCCGTCGCGCAGCATCTCGAGCGTCGCGAGCATCGAGGTGAGCGGCGTCTTGAGGTCGTGCACGACCATCCGCGTGAGGTCGTCGCGGGCCTTCTGCATTTCGCGCAGCCGGCGCAGTGATTCCTCGAGCGCGTCGGTGGCGCCCTTGAGCTTGAGCAGCGAGCGCACGCGCGCGCCGAGTACGTGGCGGTTCTGCGGTTTGACGAGGAAGTCATCGCCGCCGCACTCGATGGCCTTCAGGCGGTCGGCCGCGTCGTTGAGCGCGGAGACGAAGATCACCGGGATGCGCGCCGTGCGCGGGTCGCGCTTGAGGCGCCGGCAGACCTCGAAGCCGGCGTCGCGGTCGGGCACGCCGAGGGCGCCGGCGGGCATCGAGACGTCGAGGATGCAGAGGTCCGGTCGACGCTCGGTCGCGAGCGCGAGCGCCGCGGGCGCGTCGGCGGCGCGCAGCGTGCGAAGTCCGAGCGGCGCGAGCTGGTCCTCCAGCAACTCGACGTTGGCCTCGACGTCGTCGGCCAGGAGGACGCAGGCCGCGGGCTCCATCGCTTAAGGCCGGATGCCGAACCCGAGGCTGAAGAGCCAGGCGGTCTCGCTGGCGCCCGGCGTGCGTCGCGCCATCCGTTGGCCGCCGATGTCGATCTGCGAGCGCCCCCGCGAGAGCGGGAGGCCGATGCCGACGGCGAAGCCGCGTTCCGTGACGGCGCTGCCGTTCACGCCGAAGGGCAGCGTACGGTCGCGGAGGCCGGCACGGAAGACCGTGTTCGCGCCGAACAGCTTGGGGCCGAGCGCCTCGGCGCCGAGCGAAATCTCTGTCGCGTCGAAGACCGAGACCGAATCGCTGGCGAGACCCTCGAGGTCAGACCAGCGCGTCTGGTCGAGGCGCGCGTACATCGTGAAGCCGGGAATCCCGAAGTACGTGACGCCGATGCCAACGCGCCCAGGCACCGTGGCGGTGCTGAGTTCGCTACCCTCGAGTTCGAGGCGCATCTCCTGTCCCACGCGCGCCGACCCGGCGAGCACGAGCCCGCTGATCGGCTCAGCCGTCACGCCAAAGGACAGCGCCGACCCGCCGTAGCCGAAGGAATTGTTCTGCCCGATGCCGATGATGCCGGTCGTGTCGTCGAAGGTGCGGGAGTAGAGTGTGCGGTTCTCGCCAACCAGTGAGTGCAGGGCGAGGCCGACCTGGAGCTTCTGCGAGACCACATAGCCGAGGGCGATGCGGGCGTCGCTGACAGCCCCTTCGCTGCCGGACTGGAGGCGCGAGCGATACAGCGTGCCGTCGACGAGGACGCTATCGAAGATCTGGTTGCGCCAGGTACGGTCGAGCATCGTCGTGACGCCGACGGACCCGACGAACTTTCCGTAGGCGCCCGTCGCCTGGAAGGCCGGGAAGCGCATCACGGAGGCGTTAGAGCCCAGCGAGCCGACCCGCGTGTCGCGGAACTCAGGCTCGAAGCGCAGCATCACCGAGAACCGGTTGCTGCGCGTGAGGGCGGCCGGATTGACGGCCGAGTTGGGGTCGATCTCGGCGTTGGCGCCGGCGAGGCCGGCGGCCGCACCGGAGAGCCCGCCGAGCGGGTACCCCAGACCCTGCGTGCCGACGCTGCCCTGAGCGGAGAGCGGGGCGGCGAGCGTGAGGGCCGCGAAGGCGATGACGAGGTGGCGCATCACGGCTGCCCCAGGATGCCGGCTGGCACGTACGAGACGCGGAGCCGCGGGCGGAGGGCCGGGTCGGTAGCCGTCATCGAATGGAAGCGCAGGGCCGTCGGGGTTCCTCCTTCATCACTGATGCGCAAGATGATCGCCGTCGGCCGCGCCGCGGCCGTGTTGTTCGTGTTCCACAGGCGCACGAGTGGGTTCACGAGGATGCGCACATTGGAGCTGTCATTTGCGATGAGAAACGTGCTCTGCATATAGACACCGGCGCCTGACAAGATGGTCGCGGCGCGTCGGAGGTCCGTCACGACGCCGGTGGCTACCACGAGATGGCCGTCGAGTCGCAAGGTGTCGCTGCTGGAGGGACCGGTGACCGGATGCTGCGAGAGCTCCAGCTGGGCGCGCAGCACGCCGACCGAATCGGTGAGCCAGGCCGGGAGTTCGAAGCGCAGGTACGCGCGCGAGCCGGGCAGGCCGCCGACCGTGAACGTGTTGGGGACGATCTCACTGGTCGCCTGCACCACGATCTGATAGTCGGCAAGGTCGCTACCGAGCACCAGCGGCACCCTCGGGAACAGCGAGTTGGGCTGTGTCGTGAAACGCGTTCGGGCCAAGGTGTCGGGGTCGGCGATGGTATCCACCGCCGACGGCAGATACGTGAGCACCGGGCCATCGCCGGACTCGATCGGCCGCACGTTGAATTGCACCGAGCTAGCCGAGCGCACGCGGAAGCCGACGCGCAGACGGCGCTCCTCGGTATTGAGCAGCACACGGAGGTAGGCCGTGTCGATCGGCACCTGCACGCGCAGCGTGTCGGTGAAGGCCGTGTCGCCTTGGTAGGTGCCGAGGAAGCGACCCGGCGTGAACAGCGGCAGCACCGCCGAGGGAATCGTGTCCACGAGCGTCGAGTCGTACACGTCGTAGGCGTCGATGAACCACTGCGCCGGCGTCGGGACGTTGGTGGCCGTGAGGAACAGCGTCACGTACGCCGAGTCGATGTAGTCGATCTGGCTGAGCGTGTCGTCGTTGACGCGACGGAAGACGCGCGTGAGCGAGTCGTAGCGCACGACCATCCGCACGTCGAGCGTGTCCGGCCGGTCGGCGAGGAGCAGCGGATCCTCGCTACCCTGTAGCGGAAAGCCGACGAGATTGGTGTCGAAGACGATGGCGGGATTGATCACGGTGTCGCGGACCACGATCCCCTGCCCTGGGCAGAGCGTCGGGCAGGCGCCACCAGTCTGGAGGTCTTCGGAACAGGCGCCGAGCACCGCCGCGAGGGCGAGCGCCGCGAGGGACCAGGCAGTGCGGAAACGACGGGGCATCAGCGATGGAGCGAGGCGGGCGTGAACGGGATCGGCAACAGGTCGGCGAGCGACCACCGGGTCACCTGGCCCTTCGCGTCGATCGCGAGGACGGGCAAGCCGGGGTTGAACTCAGCGAGGGCCTGTCGGCAGATTCCACAGGGAGGAGTCGCCGCGGGAGCGTCGGTCGCGATGGCGACCGCCGTGAACTCCCGGTGTCCGGCGACGACGGCGGCACCGAGCGCGACGCGTTCCGCGCAGGTGCCGGCGGGATACGACGCATTCTCGACGTTACAGCCGTCCACGATGGTCCCGTCGGCGCAGAGCAGCGCGGCGCCGACGTGGAAGGACGAATACGGCGCGTAGGCGCGGGCCTTGGCGGCACGCGCGCGCTCCGTGAGGAGATGCTCCTGCGCCGCCGGCAGGCTCATCCGACGAGCTGCGGGCAGAACGAGGTACCGCGGCCGCGGTAGGCGACGCCCAGCCACTCGCCGACGCTGGCCCCGAGATCCGAGAAGGTCCGCCGGGCGCCCAGCGCCTGCGGACGCACGCGCGCGCCCAACGCCAGCAGCGGGACGTTCTCCCGGGCGTGGTCGGTGGACGGCGTGGTCGGGTCGTTACCGTGGTCGGCGGTGATGAACAGCAGGTCGTCCTCGCGGAGGGCGGCGATGAGGTCTGGCAGCGCGGCATCGAAGTCGCGCAGTGCTTGATGGAACCCCGGAACATCGTTCCGGTGCCCGAAGGCTTGATCGAAATCTACAAGGTTGGCGAACAACAACCCATCCGGGCCGGTCCTGAGCCAGTCGAGAATCCGGGCGATGCCCTCGGGGTTGCCGCTGGTATGCCCGCCCTCAAGGCCACGCCGCGCGAAGAGATCGTCCACCTTCCCCACCCCCGTGCGCGGGATGCCGGCAGCCATCAGCGCGTCGAGCAGGGTGTCCTCGGGAGGTGCGATCGAGTAATCGCGGCGGTTGCCCGTGCGCACCCAGCGCCCCGGCGTGCCCACGAAGGGCCGCGCGATCACTCGGCTCGGGTTGTGCGGCGCGACGAGCATCGCCCGCGCGGTCTCGCAGGCGGCGTAGAGTTCCTCGAGCGGGATCGTCTCCTCGTGCGCCGCCACCTGGAAGACGGAATCGGCGCTGGTATAGACGATCCACTTGCCGCTGGCCTGATGCTCGGCGCCGAAGTCCTCCAGCACCTTGGTGCCGCTGCCGACGACGTTGCCGATGACGCCACGCCCGGTGCGCTGCGCGAATTCCTCCAGCAGTTCCGGCGGGAAGCCGTTCGGGTACGTGGGGAACGGCCGCGCCAGATGCACGCCGGCAATCTCCCAGTGGCCGGTGGTGCTGTCCTTGCCGGCCGAGCGCGGCTCCATCAGGCCCCAGGCCCCGCGCGGCGCCACCGCAGGCGTCACACCCTGCAGCGGCTTGATGTTGCCGAGGCCCGCCGCCGCCAAGTTCGGGACCTGCAGCCCGCCCACTGCCCGAGCGAGGTTGCCCAGCGTGTCGGAGCCTTCGTCACCATAGGCCGCCACGTCGTGCGCCGCCCCGATGCCGACGCCATCCAAGACCAAGATGACCGCCCGATGTGCCATCACTGCGCTCCGGAATAGATCCGCTGCAGCCGCTGACGCAGCCCAGTGATCACTTCGTAGTTGGAAAACCCGCCCGTGGTCGCCACCGACTCGATGGTCAGCAGCGCCGCACCGTCGCGCCCCAGCAGCGTGAGCACGTCGCCCTCGCGTGCCTCCACCCCGGTGACGTCGAACATCGTCATATCCATCGTGACTGCGCCGGCCACCCGCACCTCTCGGCCGCCCAGCAGCCCCCGCCCCACATTACTCAGCAACCTCCGGTATCCGTCAGCGTAGCCGACGGCGATGGTTGCAATGGTGCGTGGTTCTGGCGCGGTCCAGAGGGCGTTGTAGCTCACGGTCTCCCCTGCGGCCACCTCGCGCAGTTCCAGTACCTTGGCGCGGATGTGCACCACGGGCTCGGGCTGGAGAATCGCACTGGACCCGCTGCCGATCCCGAACAGGAAGGCCCCGGGGCGGATGCAGTGCCAGGGCGAGGGCGTGCGCCGCGCGCTGGCCGCGCTGTTCTCGGTATGCAGCAATGCCGGCACGGCGGGCAACGAGCCCAGCGCATCGCGGAAACGCTGCTCCTGCCGTGCCACCGAGCCGTCGTCCGCCTCCGCCGAGTGGAAGTGCGTGAAGGCGCCCGCCGGCGGGCAGGCCCGCAGCGCGTCGGCCAGCTCGCCCACGCGGTCCCACGCGATACCGGCGCGGTGCATCCCCGTCTCGATCGCCAGGTGCCAATCGCCGCCGCCCAGCTCGGACCAGCGCTCGATGCTCGCCACAGACTCCAGCGAGGGCGTCAGGGCCGCCGCGCGCAGCCGCGGCAGGTCGGAGGGCAGCGTCGGAGTGAAGACGATGATCGGCCGGCTGAAGCCCGCGCCGCGTAGTTCCTCGCCCTCGACGATGGACGAGACGCCGTAGGCGATGGGATCGACGGCTTCCAGCGCCCCGACCACCGGCACGACGCCGAGGCCGTAGGCGTCGGCCTTCACCATCGGGAGCAGCCGCGCCTGGGAGTGTTTGGCCAGTGCCCGCGCGTTGCGCACGAGCGCGTCGAGGTCGACCTCGACCCACGCACGGGGCAGCGCATCCCGACTAGATTGGGTGGGCATCAGAATCCACAAGATACCCGGACCGCAAAACGCGATGCAAGACAAAGCCACGCTTGAAGATGCGCTCGCGATTATGCGCGACCTCCGCGCCCGCGACGCCTGGGATCGGGCCCAGACCCACGACTCCCTGCGGCCGTATCTGAACGAGGAGATGCACGAGCTGGACGACGCCCTCCGCGAGGGCGACGACCCAGCCATCTGCAGCGAGCTGGGCGACGTGCTGCTCCAGGTACTGTTCCACGCGGTGATCGCCGAGGAGCGCGGCGCGTTCTCGCCGGAGCACGTGGCTGGGTCGCTGGTGCGCAAGATGACCGTTCGCCACCCCTGGCTGTATGGCACAGACGCCGAGCGCACGCCTTGGGAGCAGATGAAGGCCAAGACGCGCCGCTCGCTGGCCGACGGCCTGCCGAGCGGCCTGCCGGCGCTGCACCGGGCACACCGCCTGCAGGAGCGCGCCGCCGGGGTGGGCTTCGATTGGCCGGACGTCGCCGGCCCGTTGGAGAAGGTGGCCGAGGAGCTGGAGGAGGTGAAGGCGCAGATCGCCAAGGACGGCGCGCAGTTCGACACGCACGGCGTCCCCAGCGCCGACGCCGCGCACGCGCGGCTTGAGGAGGAACTTGGCGACCTGCTCTTTGCGGTCGTGAACCTCTGCCGCAAGGCCGGCACGCATCCCGCGCTGGCCCTCGACCGCGCCAACGCCAAGTTCCAGCGCCGCTTCGAGGCGATCGAGCAGTTGGCGGCGGTGCGCAACATCGACGTGCGCACTGCTGGGCTCGAGGCGCTCGACAAGCTCTGGGACGAAGTGAAGGCCGGCGAGGCCAAGGCGTGAACGCGTTTGCATTCCGCACCGCCGACGAAGCCGGTGCCGCCCGACGCGGCTGGTTCGACACGCCCCACGGCGTAGTCGAGACGCCCGCGTTTATGCCGGTGGGCACGAACGCCACCGTGAAGGGCCTCAGCGTGCACGAGTTGGAAGAAACCGGCGCGCAGATGGTGCTCTCCAACGCGTACCATCTGTATCTCCGCCCCGGCGACAAAGCGGTGCGCGCGCTCGGCGGCCTGCACGCCTTCGCGCGCTGGAAGGGCCCGATGCTCACCGACTCCGGCGGCTTCCAGGTGTTTTCGCTGGCGCAGATGCGCAAGGTGCGGGAACAAGGCATCGAGTTCCAATCGCACCTCGACGGCAGCAAGCACGACTACACGCCCGAGGCCGTGATGCGCATCGAGCGCAACATCGGCGCGGACGTGATTATGCAGCTCGACGAGCTGATCGAAGGCAAGTCGGAGTTCGGGCCGAGCAAGGACGCGATGGAACGCTCGCTGCGTTGGCTGGAACGCTGTCGCGTGGAGTTCGAGCGGCTCGGGCGCGAGGGCCGCGAGCCGCTGACGCCGATCGACCTGCCGCCGGGCGCGCCCGCGCTGCACGGCGGCGA
The DNA here is from genome assembly GCA_019637355.1 of Gemmatimonadaceae bacterium. NCBI lineage: Bacteria > Pseudomonadati > Gemmatimonadota > Gemmatimonadia > Gemmatimonadales > Gemmatimonadaceae > Gemmatimonadaceae bacterium. The sequence goes on from JAHBVT010000001.1 coordinate 1,636,840, forward strand.
CCTCGATGCCGAGCGCGCGGCACCGCCGCAGGCGCTGTTCCCCATCGTACAGGGCGGCATCCATCCGGAGCTGCGCCGTGCCAGCGTGCGCGGCATCCTGCAGACGGGCGATTGGCACGGCATCGCGATCGGTGGCCTCAGCGTGGGCGAGGCCAAGCCGGATATGTACGCGACGATTGCCGTCTGCGATCCCGAGCTGCCGCGCGACAAGCCGCGCTACCTGATGGGCGTGGGCTTCCCCGACGACCTCGTGGAAAGCGTGCGCCGTGGCGTGGACCTCTTCGACTGCGTGGTGCCCACGCGGATGGGCCGCCACGGCACGGCCTTCACGCCCGACGGCACGGTGCAGATCCGCCGGGCCGAGCATCGGTTCGACAAGCGGCCGCTGGTGGAGGGCTGCGACTGCCACAGCTGCACGCATTACGACCGGGCCTACCTGCGGCACCTCTTTGCCGCTGAGGAGATGCTTGGGCTGCGGCTGCTCTCGCTGCACAACGTGCACCATCTCGTCGGCCTGATGCGGCAGGCGCGCGTGGAATTGGCGGCGGGACGCTATGAGAGCTGGGCGACGGCGTATCTCGAGCGGTATCGGGCGCGGGGCGGGCGCAGCTGACGCAGGCGGCGTTGCTTGCCGCAGCGCCCGTCACTGCGCAGTTTGCTTCAATGCCGAAAGCCAGTCCCAACGACAAGCTGCTCGCCACGCTCGAGCAACGCTTCACCAAGCACGCCGCGCGTCACCCGGGCCTCGCGTGGGACGCGGTGCGCAAGCGCCTCGATGCCAACGCCGCCGCGCTCACCGCGCTCCGCGCGATGGAAGACACGGGCGGCGAGCCCGACGTGACCGGCGTCGACAAGAAGAGCGGCCGCATCACCTTCACCGATTGCTCACCCGAGAGCCCCGCCGGCCGCCGCAGCCTCTGCTACGACCGCGCCGCGCTCGACGCGCGCAAGGAAGCCAAGCCCAAGAGCTCGGCGCTCGACGTCGCTGCGAAGATCGGCATCCGCATCCTGTCCGAAGCCGAGTACCGCGCGCTGCAGACGCTCGGCGCCTTCGACCTCAAGACCTCGAGCTGGATCCTGACGCCGGCGCCCATTCGCAAGCTGGGCGGCGCGCTGTTCTGCGATCGCCGCTATGACCAGGTGTTCACGTATCACAACGGGGCGCAGTCGTACTATGCGGCGCGTGGGTTCCGGGGCGCGCTTGAGGTCTGATCGCGCCCTGCTCGCGGCGGTCGCGGCGACGTTACTCGCCTGCGGAGACGCGCACGAGCGTGCACCTTCGATTGCCACGTGGGTGCTGGACACGGCGGCGGTCGTTTCGATCGGCGGGTCGGAGGACGATGCAGTCGAGGTCACGTTCGAGCGCCTTACCGGCGCCACGCGCTTGCCGGACGGCCGGCTGCTCGCGACTGATCTAGGAGACGCACCGCTGCGGCGATTCACCGCCGATGGCCAGTATGAGCGCAGTCTCGCCCGTGCGGGCCGGGGTCCGGGAGAGATTATTTACCCTGCCGACCTGTTCCGCTGTGGGTCCGCCATCTTCACACACGACATCGACGGCCGCCGCGTCATCGAGTGGTCGATGGACGAGGGTGAGCCGCTACGCGAGTTCCGATTCGAGTTACCAGCCGGCCAGCAGGCCCCGTACATCTCAGCCTGCAACGCCAAGGGACGCTTCGCGCACTTGGGCTGGGGGATAATCGCGAGGCCGACGGCGGGCGCTCATCGGGATACTGTCCCCGTCTGGACGAACGTGACGGCCGATGGCGCTCCCCTGCTGCTCGACTCCGTGCCGGCATCGGACCGCTGGGGCCAAACGCACGAGGGTCGCGTCGTCGGGACGCGGCCGCTGCCCTTCGGGAGGCAACCGCACATTGCCGTGGGACGGCACCACGTGTTCATCGCCACGGGCGATACTACCTCGCTGCACCGTTACTCGTTTGACGGCGAGCGCCAGATGCTGACGTTCTCCGCCGCCCCGCCGGCCGCGGTCACGGCGGCGGACATCCGCGACCTCGTCGAACGGGAGGTCGCCGAGCGCGGAGCCTCGCGCCGCGCATCGCTCGAGCGCGAGTACGCGAGCATCGCCTATCCAGAACGACACGCGGCGGTGACGGGCTTGCTCGTGGACGTGGATGGACTCGTGTGGGTGCGCCGCTACGCCCCGCCCGATGCCGAGAGCGTCGAGTGGCTCGTGCTGCGCGACGACGGCGCCGTCATCGCGCGCGTGAGCGTGCCCCGCGCCTTCCAACCCTTCGAGATCGGCAGCGACTACCTGCTCGGCAAGCGCGTGGACATCGAGGCGGGCGTCCCGCTGCTGGAGCTGTACCGGCTGCGCCGCGGCGGATCGTAGCGCGTGGGCGCCTCAACGCGCACCTGACGCCGCGCGTTCTCGAGGATAAGCTTCGATGATGCACTTCTCCCAAGACGACGCCGACCGGCGACCCCGCCGCGCCCGGACAGCGCTGCTCGCAGTCACGGCGCTGCTGCTGCTGCTCGGCGCCTGTGCCGGACGCGGGTCGGCCATCGCGACCCCGGCGGCCTCGACGACCGCCGCTGGAGCGCCGCCGAGCCAGGGCGAAGATGCGCACGCCGGCCACGACGCCGACGCGCACGCCGGCCACGTGATGCACGATCTCCCGCCAGTCACGCTGCCCGCGGGTTCGCTGGTCACGGAAGCGGATGTGCGCTTTATGCAGATGATGATTGGCCATCACGCGCAGGCCGTCTATATGACGCGCCTCGCCGAGCACGCGGGCGCCAGCGACCGTGTGCTGAAGCTCGCGCAGAAGATCGACCTCTCGCAGGCCGGCGAGATCGCGCTGATGCAGGGCTGGCTGGTGGACTACGGCCAGCACGCGCCGGACACGGACTCGTGGCGACGGATGTCGATGCCCGGGATGCTCACCGCCGCACAGCTGGAGCAGCTCAGCGCCGCGCGCGGGCGTGACTTCGACCGATTGTTCCTGCGCCTGATGATCGCGCACCACGAAGGTGCGATCCAGATGGTCGCCGACCTGCTCAAGAGCCCGCGCGCCGGGCAGGAAGTAGACATCAACGTGCTCGCGAACGAAATCGAGGCCGCGCAACTGGCCGAGATCGAACTGATGTGGCAGATGCTGGCCGAGTTGCGATGACCCCCTCTATGGAGTGTTTCACGATGCGCGTGTTCGCCCTCGCTTCCCTTTCCGCGCTGGTGCTGGCCGCCGCGCCCCTCGCGGCGCAGACGTATCCCAGCGCGACGGATCCGCGCAACAACCTGAAGCCGGGCCTGCACGACGCCGGCATCGCGATCCAGGGGATGCGGCTCATCACGACGGCGCCGAAGCCGCCCGCGTTCGACTCGATCCGCGGCCTCACCTTCGTGAACTCGGATCTCGCCTTCCGCGGCAATCTCGTCTACCAAGGCAACTTCGCCGGCTTCGTCATCTATGACGTCTCGAATCCCGAGCGCCCGCAGATCCTGAGCACCGTTGAATGCATCACCTCGCAGGGCGACCCGAGCATCGTCGGCAACCTGCTGTTCGTCTCCGCCGAGGGCGCGGGCAACCGCAACGACTGCGCCAAGGGCGGCGTGCAGGACCCGGCCGACCATATGGCCGGCGTGCGCATCTACGACGTGAGCAACCCGCGCGCGCCGCGGCTCGTGAAGAACGTGCAGACCTGCAAGGGCTCGCACACGCACACGGTGATCCCGCACCCGACCGACCGCGGCACCATCTATATCTATGTGTCGGGCAGCCAGGGCGCGCGCCCGGAGACGGAGCTCGCCGGGTGCCGGAACGGCGCCGATCCGGCCGACGAGACGAACTCGCTGTATCGCCTCGACGTCATCAAGGTGCCGCTCGCCCGACCGCAGGACGCCGAGGTCGTGACCGGCGCGCGCATCTTCACCGGACTGGGCCCTGCCCCGGCCCGCGGTGGCCGCGCCCGCCCCGTGCGTGCCGCTGCCGGCGCCGACAGCGCCGAGATGGCGCAGATGCGGATGAACGGCCCGCGCAACTGCCACGACGTCACCGCCTACCCGGCGATGAACCTGCTGGCCGGCGCCTGCTCCAGCTACGGCATCCTGGTGGACATCTCCAATCCCGAGAAGCCGGTGCGCCTCGACGCCGTGGCGGACACGAACTTCTCGCTCTGGCACACGGCGGTGTTCAGCAACGACGGCAAGAAGGTCGTGTTCACTGACGAGTGGGGCGGCGGCACCTCACCCAACTGCCAGGCGCAGCATCCGCTGGAGATGGGCGGCAACACGACGCTGATGATCGGCGCCGACCGCCGGCTCACGCAACACGCCTACTTCAAGATCCCGACGGCGCAGACGCCACAGGAGAATTGCGTCTCGCACAACGGCGGACTCATCCCGGTGCCGGGCCGCGACATTATGGTCCAGGGTTGGTATCAGGGCGGCGTGAACGTCATCGACTTCACTGACCCCGACAAGCCGTTTGAGATCGCATTCTTCGACCGCGGTCCGGTGGATGCGGCGCCGGTCGAAGGGCAGGCTCGCGGTCGCGGAGCCATCGCCGGGTCCTGGGGCGCCTACTGGTACAATGGCCTCATCTACTCCGCCGAAATGGCGCGCGGACTCGACATCCTCGAGCTGTTGCCGAGCGAGCACCTCTCGGCGAACGAGCTGGCGGCAGCGAAGCTGGTGATGATGGAGGAGTACAATCCGCAGAGCCAGCCGAAGCTGGAGTGGCCGGCGGCGTTCCCTGTGGCGCGGAGCTTCCTCGACCAGCTCGCGCGCGGCAACGCACTGCCGGCGGCGCGACTCGCGGAACTCGCGAGCGCCATTGACGCAGCCGAGCGGATGACCGGCACGGCGCGGCGCGGCGCGCTCACGAACATCGTGACCAGCCTGCGACGCGACCTGGAAGGCTCAAGCGATGCCGCGCGTGTGCGTGGGCTGGCGGACGCGCTGCGCGGGTTGGCGATGGCGACGAACTAGCTCGTCGGTGGCGCCGGCGGCGCCGGGCGCGCACCGTGCGCGGTCTCGGCGTCGTACCGGCGCTGCCGCTCGTTGAGATCGTCGAGGAGTTGCCGCCCGACCTGGTTGGCGCGGTTGCCCAGCTCGTCGCAGGCCGAGCCCTGGAGGAACCGCAGGCGCTGGTAGATCTCCCGCGCGCCGTCGCGGGCGAGCTTGGCGTGTCCGACTTCGTGGTGGAAGAGCCGGTCGAACCACGACTCGTACCAGAGTCGCGTCGCCGCATCGGCACGGGCTGAGTCCGACAGCACCGGCAGGTCCACCTCGAGCGACACGGCGACGGTCAGCGTCTTGAACTGGCAGGAGGTCGCGCGCTCGTACTCGTAGTTCCAGCGCAGGCGCCAGCGCGTGTATCCTGCCCAGCGACGGCCATCCGCATCGGCGCGCCCCTGCTGGCCGATGACGGCCTGCGCGTCACGGATCGATCGCGCATCGAGCTGATACGTCGTCACGCGCGTCTCCACGCGCACCCCGGCAGGAATCGGGCGCAGGGACTCGTCCAAGCGGCGCTCGAGCAGTCTCACCGCCTCGGCGGCTGGAACCGCGCCCAGCGTGACGGCCACCGCTGCGGGTGGCGATTCGCGCGGTGCGGCGCAACCGGCGACCAAGAGGACGCCGAGCGCCGCGCCGCGCCGGCGGGCTACTCCCCGTAGGGGATCCAGATGTTCTTCACCTGCGTGGCCTCGCGCAGGAACTCACGTCCTTCGCCCTCGGCCACGGCATACCAGTCGGTGAGACCAGCGTGGCACCAGGTGCGCTTCATATTGTGGGCGCTGGCCAGCTCCACGGCCTTCACGCCCTCGCGCGTGCCCCAGTACCAGATGCCCTCCACGTCGTCGTGCTCGGCCAGCGTCTTGGCCAGCGCGTCCTTGCCGCCGGTGACGATGTTGATCACGCCGCCGGGCAGGTCGGAGCTCTCGAGCACCGTGTAGAGGTCGGTGGCCGAGAGCGGATGCGGCTCGCTGGGCAGGGCGACCACGGCATTGCCCGTGGCCACCAACGGCGCGACCGCTGAGATGAACCCGAGCAACGGCGCTTCGTTCGGCGCTGCGACCGCGACGACGCCGATCGGCTCGTTCATCTGCAGCGCCACGCCGCGGATCGGCACATTGTGCACCGCCCCGTCCCACTTGTCTGCCCAGGCCGCGTAGCTAAACAGCCGCGCCACGGCGGCCTCGACTTCACGCTTGGCCTGCGCCGCCGTCGCGCCGGTCTGCGCCCGCAACCGCGCCGCAAACTCGTCGCCGCGCGCAGCGAGGTTCTCGCCGATGTAGTAGAGGATCTGTGCGCGCAGATGGCCGGTGGACTTGCTCCAGCCCTTCGCAGCCGCGTGGGCGGCTTCGACGGCGTTGCGAAGATCCTTCCTGTTGCCTTCACCGACTTCTCCGAGCTTCTGGCCCTTCGGGCCAGTGACTTGGCGTGAGTAGCCGCTGTCGGGTCGCGCTTGCTTGCCAGCGATGAAGAGCTTGGGGGTGCGGTCGACTCCGTCACTGGACGTGAGACTTGAGACGTGAGACGTGGGAGCGCTGCGCTTCTCCACCGCTCGACGAACACTCACGTCCCCCGTCCCCCGTCTCACGTCTCGCTTCACATACTCATACATCCCTTCCCGCCCACCCTCGCGTCCAAACCCAGACTCCCGGTACCCCCCAAACCCCGCCGCCGCATCAAACAGATTCGTGGCGTTGATCCACACCACGCCCGCCTTGAGCTTGGGCGCGATATCCAGCGCGAGATTGATGTTTTCGCTCCACACGCTGGCCGCGAGCCCATACGGCGTGTTGTTCGCCAGCGCGACCGATTCTTCCGGCGTGCGGAAACTCATCGCGACGAGCACGGGGCCGAAGATCTCCACCTGCGCGATGGTGCTCGCGGGTTCCACGTTGGTGAACAGCGTCGGCGGATAGAAGCAACCGTTCTTCGGCACGCTCCAGCTGGGCTGCCACATCGTGGCGCCTTCGTCGCGGCCCTGCTTCACCAGCGCGGTGATGCGCTCCAACTGCTCGGGCGCGACGATGGCCCCCATATCCACGGCTTTATCGAGCGGCTTGCCAACTCGGAGCTTCTCCATCCGCGCGCGGATCTTCTCGATGAGGCGGTCGTGGATGCCCTCCTGCACCAGCAGGCGCGAGCCGGCGCAGCAGACCTGCCCTTGGTTGAACCAGATGGCGTCCACCACGCCCTCGACGACGGCGTCGAGGTCGGCGTCCTCGTACACGATGAACGGCGACTTGCCGCCGAGCTCGAGCGAGAGCTTCTTGCCGCTGCCGGCCGTGGCGCGGCGGATGATCTTGCCGACGTCCGTCGAGCCGGTAAACGCAATCTTGTCCACGCCCTTGTGCTCGACGATCGCTGCGCCCGTCTTGCCGTCGCCGGTGACGATGTTGAGCACGCCCGGCGGCAGCCCGGCCTCGTGCGCCAGCTCCGCGAAGAGCAGCGCGGAGAGCGGCGTGAACTCGGCGGGCTTCATCACGACTGTGTTCCCGGCGGCGAGCGCGGGCGCGACCTTCCACGCCAGCATCAGCAGCGGGAAGTTCCAGGGGATGATCTGCCCCACCACGCCCACCGAGCCGTAGCCGGCGAACTCCTGCTCCATCAACTGCGCCCAGCCGGCGTGATGGTAGAAGTGCCGCGCCACGAGCGGGATGTCCAGGTCGCGCGTCTCGCGGATGGACTTGCCGTTGTCCATCGACTCCACCACCGCGAGCAGGCGCGAATGCTTCTGCACCATCCGCGCCAGCGCGTACAGGTGCTTGGCGCGCTGATGCCCGCTGAGCTTGCTCCAGCTGCGATGCGCCTTGCGCGCCGCGGCGACGGCGGCGTCCACGTCCTTGGCCGTGCCCTGCGTGACCTTGGCGAGCACGTCCGTCGTGCTCGGATCGATGACCTCGAAGGTGCTGCCGGGCTTGGTCCAGGCCCCGTTCACGAAGTGCCCGAACTTGCTGCCGTGCTCGGCGAGCCAGGCGCGCGCCTCGGCGTCGCTCTCCGGCGCCGGGCCGTAGTCCATCGTCTTGAAGATCTCGGCGACTGTAGGCATCAGGGCATCGGATGGCGATGGGCCGCGGCGTAGCGCCCCGTGACGAAATGCTCGAGCTGGCGCTCGATATCGGTGAGCAACGCGCTGGCGCCGAAACGGAACAGGTCCGGCTCCAGCCAACGGTTGCCAAGTTCTTCCTTCATCAGCATCAGGTACTCGAGCGACTGCTTGGCCGTGCGGATGCCGCCGGCGGGCTTGTAGCCCACCTTGAAGCCGGTAGCGCGCTCGTACTCGCGGATCTGCCGCACCATCACCAGCGAGAACGGCAGCGTGGCGTTGGTGCCTTCCTTGCCCGTGCTGGTCTTGATGAAGTCCGCGCCGGCCTGCATCGCCACCCAACTCGCGCGCGCCACGTTCGTGAGCGTCGCGAGCTCGCCGGTGGCGAGGATGGCCTTGAGGTGCGCCTCGCCGCAGGCTTCGCGGAAGGCCTTCACCTCGTCGTAGAGCGCCTGCCAGTCGCCCGTCAGCACGTGCCGGCGCGTGATGACGATGTCGATCTCGCGCGCGCCGGCCTTCACGCTCTCGTGGATCTCCTCGACGCGCTGCTTGAAGGGCGAGAGCCCGGCCGGAAAGCCGGTGCTCACCGCCGCCACCGGAATGCCCGAGCCTTCGAGCGCTTCGACCGCCGTCGCCACCCACTGGTGGTACACGCAGACCGCGCCGACGGTGATGCCGAGCTCGGCCACGCCCAGCGCGTCCACGAGATCGTCGCGCAGCGGACGCTGCGCCTTGGCGCAGAGCCGCTTCACGTTGCTCGCGGTGTCGTCGCCGGAGAGCGTGGTGAGGTCCATCAGCGTGATGGCCTTGAGCAGCCAGGCCGCCTGCCACTGCTTCTTGACCGTGCGGCGCGTGGGAATGGTCGCCGAGCGGCGCTCGGCGGCGCTCTTGTTGACGCGGATGGCCCGCACGACGTCGAGGTCGAGCGGGCCGCCGGGATTGCGGGGGAGGTCGGAGGCGCTCACGTGATGGGCGGGACGGTGTCGCGCACGATTACGGATGCAGACGCGTCATCAGACGCGGGAAGGGGATGCACTCGCGGATGTGCGGCGTACCGCAAATCCACGCGATGGTACGCTCAAGCCCGAGCCCGAAGCCCGAGTGCACGAAGGTACCGTACTTGCGGAGGTCCAGATACCACGAGTACGCCTCCAGTGGCAACTGCTCCTCCTTGATGCGGTGCAGCAGCTTGTCGTAGTCGTCCTCGCGCTGCGAGCCGCCGATGATCTCGCCGTAGCCCTCGGGCGCGAGCATATCGTCGCAGAGCACCGTGCGCGGGTCGGCCGGGTTCTCCTTCATATAGAAGGCCTTGGCCTCCTTGGGGTAGTTGCAGATGAAGATCGGCGTCTCATAGTCCTCCACGAGCAGCGCCTCGTCCTCGGCCCCGAGGTCCTCGCCCCACTGCACCGCGCTGCCCTTCTTCTGCAGCGTGGCCACGGCGTCGGAGTAATCGATGCGCGGGAACGGCGCCTTCACCTTCTCCAGCTTGCTGACGTCTCGCTCCAACTCCTTGAGCGCCGGCATCTGCCGTTCCAGCACGCGCTGCACGAGGTAGGACACGAAGTCCTCCTGCAGGTCCATATTGGCGTGCGTGTCGTTGAAGGCCACCTCGGGCTCGATCATCCAGAACTCGGTGAGGTGCCGGCGCGTCTTGGACTTCTCGGCGCGGAACGTCGGGCCGAAGGTGTAGATCTTGCCGAAGGCCGCCGCCAACGCCTCGCCGTAGAGCTGGCCCGTCTGCGCGAGGTAGGCGTTGCCTTCGTCGAAGTACTCCGTCGCAAAGAGCCCCGAGCGCTCACCGATGGCCGCCGTCAGGATCGGCGTGTCGGTGCGCAGGAAGCCGCGGTCATAGAAGAAGTCGTGGATGGCCTGCTCGATCTCGTTGCGGATGCGCATAATCGCCACCTGGCGCGGCGTGCGCAGCCAGAAGTGGCGATTGTCGAGCAGGAAGTCGACGCCGTGTTCCTTGGGCTGGATCGGATAGTCGAGCGCGCTCGGCCCGATCACGCGCAGCTCCGTGACGCCGAGCTCCACTCCGCCCGGCGCACGGCCGTCGGCCTTCACTTCACCGGTGACGCTGAGCGAACATTCGAGCGTCAGCGACTGGAAGGCCTCCCAGGTCTCGGCGCTCACCTGCGGCTTGACCACGACGCATTGCAGGATGCCCGTGCCGTCGCGCATCGTGACGAAGGCGACCTTGCCGGAAGAGCGTGTGTGGGTAACCCATCCGCCGAGCGTGGCGGTCTGGCCAGCGAGGCCCGGAAGGTCGGAAATTCGAGTCGGCGGGGCGGTGCGAGTCATCCCTGTAAGCTACGATACCGCAATAGGATGGGAAAGCGGCACGCCCCGGCGGCTAGCGCAGTTGGGCGGAGAGTCCGATCCCGTAGCTCCAGTGTGCGAAATCGAATCCATACAGCGCCGTCTCGGTGCGCTGGACGTCGACGCGGACGGCCCAGGTCTGCCTAGTTCCGAAGAAGTAGCGCGCCCCCCCGCCGACCACGAGTCCACTGGCGCGCTCGTCCACATTATAGAGCTCGTCCTGCGAGTCCAAGTCCCAGAGGGAGATGCTTCCCCCCACCTTGAGGTAGGGCCAGAGCCGAGCCGAGACCCGGACGGGCACGACGGCGTTCAGCGAGCCGATGCAGAGCGAGAAGAAGCGTTCCGGCGTGACGAAGTTGGCGTACTCCGTGCCCCGGGCGCAGTTGGCATCGGCCTGCAGCCCCACCCAGCGGTGGAAGGAACGCTCGACCACCACGGCAAAGCGCGTGCCCCGGTCCTTGAGCGCCGAGGGGTTGAAGGTCGAGACGCCGATGTCCAGCCCCAGCATCCACTCCCCCCGCTCCGGCCCCGTGGCCGTTGGGATGTAGTTGGGCAGGTCCTCGGGGAACGGGAGACCCTCTTGGGCCTGGGCAGGAATGGCCAAGGCAACGATGGCGAGCGCGCTGAGGAGTCGCATAGGAAGATGATAGTGGACGGAAGACCGCGGGAGGAAGGCGCTGGCATTTAAGACCGGGACCCATCAGCTTGTAGCGCTATGTCAGGCACCCCGCAGCGTGTGGCCGCCGCCGAAGTCCCCTCCTCGTACCCCGCTGGAACCGTAGTTGCCACCGCTTCGCCCAACGTGGGCGTGCTCATCGAGGCCTCGCAGCGTCGCCTGGTCGCCGTGCGCGACATCGCCGCCGGCACGGAGATTTTCCGGCTGGTAGGGCGCGAGACGCGCGTGCCGACGCGCTACTCGATCCAAGTCGGGCCGGAGATGCACCTCGACTCCGACGACCTCGCCACCGACGCCGAGCGCATCCGCGAGCGGTACTGGATGTACCTGAACCATTCCTGCGAGCCCAGTGCCTGGGTGACGGGGCTGGCGGTGGTCGCGCTGAAGGACATCGCTGCCGGCGAGGGGGTAACCTTCGACTACAACGCGACGGAGTGGGATATGGCGGAGCCGTTTGACTGCCATTGCGGGAGCGAGTTGTGCGTGGGGCTCGTGCGGGGGTACCGGCATTTGGGCGCGACCGAACGGCAGCGCGTCGGGGCATACCTCTCGCCGTACCTCGCGCAGAACCTCGAGCCGTCGGTCACCCCGCCGCGCTGAGCACATCACGTAGCGCGGCTTCCAGGTCCGCCTGCGTGAATGGCTTCGCCAGCCTCCGTGCGGCGGCCGTGAGTCCATCCATCGCCGCCGGTGGCGTGTCGAGGTGCCCGCTTGCGATGACCACCGGCACCTCTGGCATCACCTCGCGTAGCCGTGCGAGAAAGGTCGGTCCATCCATTGTCGGCATATGCAGGTCAAGCACGACCGCGGCGAGTTCCGCGTGGTGCTGGGCGACGCACACCAAGCCCTCCGCGCCATCACCGGCCGTGAACGGAGTGAAACCGAGGGCGGCCAGCGCGGAAGACGCCGCGAGGCGGACCTTGGCATCGTCATCCACGACAAGCACCCCGCGCCCATCGCCGCGCAGTTCCGTTGCAGGGCGCGCCGCTGCGTTGGCGCTCGAGTCAGCGAGCGGGAAGAAGACGCGAAATGTGGTACCGTCGCCCACTTCCGAGTAGACGTGCACGAAACCGTTGTGGCTTCGTACGATGCCCAGCGATGTCGAGAGGCCGAGCCCCGTGCCCTTGTCCGGTCCCTTGGTCGTGAAGAACGGCTCGAAGATGCGCTCAAGGATGTCCGGGGCGATGCCATCGCCGCTGTCGCGCACGGCGATCGAGAGGAATCGGCCTGCGCGTCCGTCCACCACCGCGCTGGCGTAGGTCTCGTCGACGTCCACGACATCCGCCTCGATCGTGAGGCGCCCGCCGTCGGGCATCGCGTCACGCGCATTCACGCAGAGATTCAGGAGCACCTGGTGCAGTTGCGTCGGGTCGCCGTACAGCGCCGGGAGCTCACTGGCATAGCGAAATCGCGCATCGATCTCCTTGGGAAAGGTGCTCTGCACCATTCGTTCGAGCTGCCGCAGCACCTCCGCAGGCGCTACCGAGATGCGCTGGCCATCGGAGCCGCGGGCGAAGATCAGCAACTGCCGCACCAAGTCGATTGCGCGTTGGGTGCACTCCGCGATGGTCGCCAGGTCGTCGTCCGCGAGACTGCCAGACTCCCGGAGCATTTCCGTCGTAATCAGCACCGGGGCGAGGGCGTTATTCAGGTCGTGCGCGACGCCTCCGGCGAGCGTGCCAAGCGACTCCAGCCGCTGTGCGCGGCTCGCGACGCTCTGCGCCTTCACGCGCTCGGAGATGTCGATGGACAGGATGAACACACCTTCGGGAACGGGCTGCAGGCTCAGCTCAAACCACCCGGCAGAGCCGTCTGGGTAGACGAAGCGGTTCGTGATGGACTCCGGCCCTGCACCGGCGAGTACGCGTTGGATTGCCTGGAAGACCTCGCTGTGCTCGATACCGGGATATACCTCCGGCATCGTACGGCCCACTAGCTGTTCGCGCGACTGCCGCCCGTGGCGGACCACGGCATCGTTCACATACAGATAGCGCAGGTCGGGCCCGATAATCTGGCAGCCCTCCAGCATCCGGTCGAGCGTGCGGCGGCACACGGAGTCATCCAGCGCCAGCGCGACTCCGCTCGAATCCTGCGGTGCTGCTCGGGTAGGTTCCACGAGTTCGTCCGCCGGGGGAAGAGAATCGGTAGACTCTCGTCCAAAACTGCAATCGGGTCAGGACGGGCGCAATCTCGGGGATTCGTGACCCTATCGTATGGAGGACATTGCCCGCGACCGGCAAATATTGCTGTGTGCCGGCTAGGCCATCTCGTCCCCTGCGAACGGCGGCAGGAAGATCCAGAAACGGCTGCCCTGCCCCGGCGTGCTCTCCACCAGCGCCTGCCCGCCGGCCGAACGCACGACGCCGTGCACCACGGCGAGCCCGAGCCCCGTGCCCCGCGCCTCAGCCTTGGTCGTGAAGTAGGGCTCGAAGATGCGGCGGCGCAGGGACTCGTCCATTCCCACGCCGCTGTCGGCTACCTCCAACGCCACCCAGTCCCCGGCCGGGGCCCCGCTCGGGCGCATCGCGCTCGGCGTGAGGCGCTGCAGGCGCAGTGTCACCTCGCCCCGATCGGCGATGGCATCGCGGGCGTTGACCACGAGGTTCAACACCACCTGCGTGAACTGCGAGGGGTCGATCCACACCGGCGGGACGTCCCACACCACATCTATATGAAGAATGATGCGCTTGCCGAGCAGACGTCGTAGCAGCGGCTCCAGCTCGGCTACCGTCCGCGCCAGGTCCGCACGCCGCGGCTCCGACGCTGCCCCGCGGCTGAACGCCAGGAGTTGCGCCGCGAGGCCCCTGGCCCGTGCCGCCACCTTCAGCGCCTCGTCGAGGTCCTCGCGCACCGCACGCAGCTGCGGGTCCGCTTCCACGTGCCCCAAGCTTTCCTTGGCCAGTTCCGTAAACGAGATGATGGCCGTGAGCAGGTTGTTGAAGTCGTGGGCGACGCCGCCGGCCATCGTCCCGATGGTCTCCACGCGCTCGAGGTGGCGTGCACGCGCCTCGATGGCGCGGCGGTCCGAGGCGTCGGAGATGATGCCCTGCGCGCGCGGCGCGTTGCCCGCGGCATCGCGCTCGATCTCGCCGATGACCAGCACCCAGCGCTCGCCGCCGTCTGGCAAGATGATGCGATGCTCTAGCGTGTACTCGCTGCGGTCGGAACCGAGGATCTCGAGGAACACGCGCGCGACGAAAGCCGCGTCTTGCGGATGCAGCACCGCGAAGAGCTTCTCCAGCGAACCGTCCACTTCGTGCGGCGGGCGGCCGAGGATGGCGGCGCCGTTGGCGTCGAAGTGCAGGCGATCGCCGCGGACATCAAGCTCCCAGGTGCCCATCTTGCCCGCCTTGAGCGCGACGCCGAGCCGCGCCGTGCGCCGCGCCAGCACGTCCGCCATCTGCGATTGGCGCAAGCCGATCAGCACGCCGATCAGTGTCAGTGCGAGCACTGCCACCACACTGGCTGCCCGTGCGGCTCGGCGCTGCGGCGCGAGGACCGCGGTCCAGCCCCCGATCGGTGCCGCGCGCAGCGTCCAGTCACCGTCCGGCACCTGGACTCGCAGAATCTCCGGCTCGAGGCCCGCCACCAGCGTATCGCCGCCGAACCAGCGCCCCTGCCGGTCGCGCACTTCGAGGTACAGGCCCGTCCGCCGGTCCGGCAGGCCCGCCTCACGAACGATGCTCGGGACGTCGAGAATGATTGCTGAAAGATCCGGGAAGCCCAGTCGCCGTGCGAGGCGTCGCCGCACGAGCAGCCCGTCCCCGCCCTGGACCAGCACGATCGGGCCCGTAACCACCACCGAGTCGGTGCTCATCGCGCGGCGCACGTCGCCGGAGATCTCCTCGCGCGGATCCGCGAGCAGGTTGTAGCCCAGCGCGCGCTCATTGCCAGCGAGCGGCCAGGTGTCGACGATGACGCCGCGCTCGACGAACTGCAGCGCACGCACGCCCTCGGCGCTGAGGACGATGCCCTGCGCAAAGGTCGGGAACTCGGCGTCGAGCCGCGCACGCGTCGGCTGCGCTTCGGCAAAGCTGCGCAGGCCGTCGAGCAGGGCGACGCGGCGTTCGACGGCGGAGCGAAGTGCGGAGGCGGTGGGGCCCATCGTGCGGGCGACGGCGACGCGGGCTTCGGCCTCGAGGTGCGCGCCGTACCAGCGGTCGAAGGCGAGCACGGCGGCCGAGGCGGTGAGGAACGCGGCGGCAGCCCACCAGATGGGGAGGCGCACGCGGGACCGGCGGGGTCGGGCGAGGGGCTCAGGGGTTGCCGCCACGCTAGATGATGGGCGTGGGGGTGGGGGGGCGCTAGCCTCTCCGGCTCATCCCACCCGAAACAGCTCCAACGCCCGCCCATACTGCCGCCGCAGCACCTCTTGCATCCCCTGATGCTCCGGCCGCTTCAACTCCGGATCCGCCGCCAGCACCTGCACCGCCCCCTGCCGCGCCACCTCGCCGAGCTCCTCATCCCGCAGCGGGTCTGCCACCTTGAACATCGGCACCCCGCTCTGTCGTTCGCCGAATAGGTCGCCCATTCCACGCTGCTCGAGGTCGGCGCGCGCGATCGCAAACCCGTCATCCGTCTCGAGGAATGGCCGCAGCCGCTCGGCGGACTCCTCACCGACGTCGCCGAGCAGGATGCAATAGCTCTCCTCCGCCCCGCGGCCGACGCGGCCGCGCAACTGGTGCAACTGCGACAGCCCGAAGCGTTCGGGATGCTCGACGACCATCACGGTGGCGTTGGGCACGTCGATGCCGACCTCGATGACGGTGGTCGCGACGAGGAGGTCGAGCTGCCCGGCGGCGAAGGCGCGCATCACGGCATCCTTTTCCTCGGGCTTGCGCTTGCCGTGCAGCAAGGCGAGCCGGCGGCCCTTGAAGGGACCGTCTGACAGCTCCTCGAAGGCCTTGGTCGCGGCCTTGAGCGCGACCTTCTCGGACTCCTCGATGAGCGGGTACACGAGATACGCCTGCCGCCCCTGCTCGAGCTGCCGGTCCACGAAGGCCATCACCCGCGCGCGGGCGTTCTCGGGCCGCAGCGCGGTGGTCACGCTCTGGCGCCCGGGCGGGCGCTCGTCGAGGATGCTGACGTCGAGGTCGCCGTACATCGTCAGCGCCAGCGATCGCGGGATGGGCGTGGCGCTCATCAACAGGACGTCGGGCTTTGCGCGCGCGCCGCTGCGCTCCACGAGCGCACGGCGATGCTCGACGCCGAAGCGGTGCTGCTCGTCGATGATCGCGAGCCCGAGCTTGGCGAAGCCGGTGCCCTGCTCCTGCAGCGCGTGCGTGCCGATAGCAATCACCGGCTCCCCGCCCTCGAGCCGCGCGGCGGAGAGCTTGCGCTCCTTGGCACTCAGGCTTCCCGTGACGAGCACAGGCGTGATGCCCAATGGCGCAAGCAGCGCCGTGAAGGTGCGCGCGTGCTGCTCGGCGAGCAGTTCGGTGGGCGCCATCACGGCCACCTGGTAGCCGTTCTCCAGCGCGAGGAGCGCAGCGAACACGGCGACGACGGTCTTGCCGGAGCCGACATCGCCCTGCAGCAGGCGGTGCATCCGCTCCGGCGCGCACATATCGGCGACGATCTCGCGCACGGCGCGCACCTGCGCCTTGGTGAGTTCAAAGGGCAGCACCTCCCGGAAACGCGACGTCAGCTGCTTCTTGTTCACGAAGCAAATGCCGTCGCGCGCCTGCTTGGCCAAGTCGTGCGCGCGGCGCTGCAGCAAGTGCACGAAGAGCAGTTCCTCGTACGCGAGGCGGCCGCGGGCACGCAGCGCTTCCTCCACGGAGCTGGGCCGGTGCAGCGCGCGCAGCGCCTCGGGCAGGGGCGGCACGCCCGCCTCGGCGAGCAAGGCCGCGGGGAGGTACTCCCGCACCAGCGGCAGGAATGCGTCGAGGTGCTTCTCGATCAACTGCCGGATGAGCTTGAAGCTCAGCCCCTCGGTGGCGCGATACACGGCCAGCACGCGGCCGGCCGAGGTGGGGTCGCCCTCGGCGCCGAGGTTGACGAACTCGCGCGGGGCGAACTGGCGGCCGTGGTAGAAACGCACGGGGCCGCTGAGCAGGAGTTGGTCGTCCTTATGGATGCTGCGGTCCAGCCATGGCTGGCCGGGCCAGCTCACCTCGATCATCCCTGAGGCGTCCTTCACGACGGCCTGGAAGATCCGCAGGCCTTTGCGCGTGGGCAGGACGCCGGTGGAGATCACCGTGCCGATGATGGTGGCATCGTCCCCCACGCGCAGCTTGGCGATGGGCGTGACGGTGCTGGCATCCTCGTAGCGGAACGGGATGTGCAGCAGCAGGTCGCGCGCGGTGAAGATGTTGAGCCGCCTCAGCGCCTCGGCGCGGCGGGGGCCAACGCCGGTGAGGAACTCCACCGGCGTCTCGAGCGAGCGCCGCGGGCCTGCGGCGGCGGGGCTCATCCCGCGAGCAGCTCCCCGGCGAAGGCCGCGGCATCGAAGGGCAGGAGGTCCGCAACCTGCTCACCCAACCCGAGGAACTTCACGGGCACGTTCACGGCCTCGTGCACGGCGACGACAACACCCCCGCGCGCGGTGCCGTCGAGCTTGGTGACGATGAGTCCGGTGATGGGCACGGCCGCCGCGAACTGCTTGGCTTGCTGCACGGCGTTCTGGCCCACGGTGCCGTCGAGCACGAGCAGGGCCTCGTGCGGCGCGCCCTCGAGCCGCTTAGCGACCACGCGCTGCACCTTCTTGAGCTCGTCCATCAGGGCGGCGCTGGTGTGCAGGCGGCCGGCGGTGTCGATGATGATGACGTCCACGCCACGCGCGATGCCGGCGTCGATGCTCTGGAATGCGACCGCGGCGGGATCGGCGCCCGGCTGCGCCCCCACGAACTCGGCGCCCGTGCGCTCGGCCCACACCTTGAGCTGGTCGATGGCGCCGGCGCGGAAGGTGTCGCCGGCACCGAGCAGCACCGACTTCCCTTCCCCCCGCAGCTTGGCGGCCAACTTGCCGATGCTGGTCGTCTTGCCGGCGCCGTTCACGCCGAGCACGAGGATGACCGTGGGCTTGGCGGCGAGGGCGAGCGTGGCGTCGGCGTTGCCGGCGCGCAGGGCCTCGGTGATGAGCTCGGCGATGGCGGCGCGGAAGTCGTCGCTCGTACGGATCTTGCCCTGGGCGGCGCGGCGGCGGACTTCCTCGACGAGACGCATCGTGATGGGCACACCGAGGTCGGCTTCGAGCAGCGTCTGCTCGAGGCGCTCCAGCGTGAGGCCGTCCACGCCGCCGCGGGCGAGCACGCCGACGTCGGTGAGGGCGACTTCCTTGATGCGCTGCCAGAGCGAGCGCTTGCCGAGTAGGTTCGGGGCCATTCAGGTCAACAGGTAAGGGTCGGGCCGGCGCTCAGCGCCATCCCATCCTGCGGCGCAGCATCCATTCCGCGCTGAGCGCGAGCAGGGCCAGCGCGGCCAACCACCAGGCCCCGCGGGCTCGCGGGGCTGTGTCGCGGGCCGGACTGCTGCCCACCGGGCCGGCGGCGGCGTTCGGCGCGCGCGGCAGGAGTTCGCGTTGCAGTGCCGATGCCGATGCCGCCGATTCCGGCGCGGACGTCGGCGCCGCGACCCAGTCGAATATACTGCCCCAGAGGGCGTCGAATCCCTCGGCGGAGCTGCCACCGCGCGACTTCCAGCGCCAGGTGCCTGCGGCGGTGACGACGGCGCGCCGCGGACGCGCATCGTAGAGCGTGACGATGGCGCGCTCTTCACCGCGGCGCGCGCGGCGGGCCAGCAGCGTCGGGATCCCGCCGCGGGCGGAGGTGCCGACGCGCAGGGGCGGCAGCGCGTCCCAGGGCAGGTCGGCGAGGGCCGCCCGCAGCGGCGAGTCGCCGGCGCCGGTGGCGTAGTACTCGTCGCTGCCGTCCACCTGCGGCAATAGCACGAGCGGGCCGCGCGTGCGCGATATGGGCTGGCCAAAGTACGACGTGTCGCCGTGCAGCAGGACCAACGAGGCCGTCGCGAAGGCGCGCCGCACGGCCTCCTCTGGCACGGGGCGCAGGGCCTCGCCTTCGCGCCACTGGCCGGGCGCGACTCGCCAATAGGCGCGCAGCGCGCCGCGCTGGGTCTGCCGCAGCACGGCGAAGGCAAAGCGTGCGTCCTGATCCGGCGCGGTGCTGATGAGCGCCACCGAGGCAGTGCCGACCACCGCGAGCGGGCGGCTGAGCGTGTCGTTGGCCGGCTGACCGTCACCGGCGGAGAGCGCTGCCGTGAGGGCGAGACTGCCCTCGCCCGGCGGGAGGGCGCCGCGCAAGAGGAGTTCGCGCTCGCCGTAGGGCTCCAGCGGGTTGATGGCGACCTCGTGCAGCACGCGTCCGCCCAGCGTGACCGAGAGCCGGCGCGCAGCCGCGCTGGCCACGGCCCCAGCGCGCAGCGTCACGCGCAGCTCCAGCGTGTCGCCCACGAGCACCGAGGCCGGCGCGGCAAGCGCGGCGACGGCGAGGTCGGCGGCGTTATGCGCTGGCGGACGGATCAGCGCCGAACCGATCGGGAGATCGGCGAGGCGCTCGGGGTCATCGAGCTGAGCGTCGGTGACGATCAGCACCGGCCGCCCGAAGGCGCGCATCTGCTCCACCAGCGGCCCGATGCGTGAAGTTGAGTCCGTTGGGGAGTCTGGAGTCGCGCCACCGCGCAGCGCGCTGCCGAAGAGCAGGAGCGAATCGGCGCCGCTGCGGCGCAGGGAGTCGGCGATCGCGCGGGCCTGCTGCCAGGGGCTGGCGTCGAGCGCGGGCGCCCAACTGGCCGACACATCCAGCGCCACCCAAGGCGCCAGCGGCCTCCGGGCCGCCAAGGGCGCGTCGAAGAGCAGCGCCAGCAGCAGGATGGCGGCCAGCGCGCGCAGTGCGGCCAAGGGCAAGCGCGGCCGCCGCAGGCCGTAGGTGAGGCCAGCCAGCAGCGCGCCGAGCGCGAGGGCAAGGGCCCAGGAGAGCATCTATGGGGTGTGGATCAACGACGGCGCGCGGCGCCGGCGCTCAGTTGCCCAACGCGCGGACGATGCCCGCCGGCTGCTCAAGCGCGAACACCACCGCGTCGCGGGCGGCCTCAAAGCGGGCGAGGTCGCGGCCGGTGAGCGCCGGGCCGGCTTCGGCGTTGGCCAGGGCGCGGCGCGGGTCGCGGTGTACACCGCCGACGAGCACCTCGAAGTGCAGGTGCGGCGCGGTGGAGAGGCCCGTGGAGCCCACATAGGCGACGGTCTCGCCAATGCTGACGCGGCTGCCACGGCGGATGCCCGACGCGAAACCCCGCAGGTGCGCGTAGCGGGTGACCATCCCGTTGGGGTGCCGCAGTTCCAGGAGGTTGCCGTAGCCGCCGCGCACGCCGGCGAAGATCACCGTGCCGTCGCCGATGGCGCGCACCGGCGTGCCGGCGTTGGCCGCGTAGTCCATCCCCTGGTGCTGGCGCATCGTGCCGAGGATGGGGTGGCGGCGGTTGCCGAAGTTGCTGGAGATGCGGCGGAACTGCAGCGGGGCACGCAGGAAGGCAGCCGCGAGCGAGCGCCCGCGTTCGTCGTAGTAGCGCACGGCGCCGTCGTCCTTGACCACGCGGAAGGCCTGGATCTCGGTGCCCGCGCGCTGCAGGCCCGCCGCCAGCACGATGCCGATCTTCATCGTGCCGTCGGGCGCGATGTGGCGTTCGAAGAGCGCGCGGACCTGGTCGCCCTGCTGCAGCTCGCGCGACATATCGATCTTGTACTCGTAGATGTCGGCGATCACCCAGGCGAGCTCGTCGCGGGCGCGGCCGGTGATGACGCCGTCGCTGCCCTCGTAGATGGCGCCGTAGAGGTGCTCGCGCACCGTGCCACGCACGAGCACGGTGTCCACCTTCCAAGGCAGGATCTCCTCGGTGGCAGCCCAGTCGTCGCCGTCGCGGGCGAGGCGCACGATGCGGTCCACGCCGAGGCGGAAGCTGATCTCGCGCGGGCGTGCATCGGTCGTGTCGCCGCGCAGCTCGATGGGCATCCCGGCGGGGATGCGGCGCGGGTTCAGCGGCGTGGCGGCGCGGACGACCTTGGCCGCCTCGGCGGTCGAGAGTCCGCGGCGCGAGAGCAGGCCGGAGAGCGTCTCCCCGCGGCCGAGCGTGTCGTGCTCGGTCCAGGGCTGGAGGTCCGGCTCCTGCAACTGCGCCAGCAGCGCGCGCGGCGAGGCGAACTCGGGCGTGGGCAGGCGAAGCGCGGCGATCGCGAGTGCCGCGACCGCCGCGCCGAACAGGAGCCGCGTCGTGCGCGGGCTCAATCCATCTGTCTCCGGATGAACGTCGGGATCTCGAGGTCGCTGAGATCCTCCATCGGACGCGCCGCCGAGGGGCGTGGCTTGGCGGCCGGCACTGCGCCGCCGGCGTTGTTGGTGAGGCCCGCGCTGGCCGGCCGCGCGTTGCGCGCGGCATCCAGCGGAATCACCGGCGTGCTGCCCGAGGAGGCGCGGCTGCCGATGACCGGCTGCGACGCGGCGCGCCGGGCGAAGCCCGTCGCGATGACCGTCACGCGCACCTCGCCCTGCATCGCCGGCTCCGGCATCGCGCCGAAGATGATCTCGGCGTCGTCACCGACGGCGCTGCGCACCAGGTCGCTGATCGCCGTGTATTCGTCGAGCGAAGTGTCGAGGCCGGCCGTGATGTTGATGAGCACGCCACGGGCGCCGGCGATCGAGACGCTGTCGAGCAGCGGGCTCTCGATGGCCATCTTGGCCGCATCCACCGCGCGGTTGTCGCCGCGGCCGATGCCGGTGCCCATAATGGCCGAGCCGCCGTCCTTCATAATCGTGCGCACGTCGGCGAAGTCCACGTTGACGAGGCCGGCCTTCGTGATGATGCCGGAGATGCCGCCCGTGGCCTGCAGCAGCACTTCGTCCGCCTTCTTGAGCGCGTCCTGGAAGGGAATCCCCTTGCCCACCACCGCCAACAGGCGCTCGTTGGGCACGACGATCATCGTGTCCACGTGCTTGGCCATCTCGGCGATGCCCTCGTCGGCCTGGCGCATCCGCTTGCGGCCTTCGAAGAGGAAGGGCTTGGTGACGATGCCGACGGTGAGCGAGCCCTGTTCGCGGGCCAGCTCGCAGACGATCGGCGCGGCGCCGGTGCCGGTGCCGCCGCCCATACCGCAGGTGACGAACACGAGGTCCGCGCCGGCAATCGAGCGCGAGACTTCGTCGCGGTTCTCCTCGATCGCCTGACGCCCGATTTCCGGGCGGGCGCCGGCGCCGAGGCCACGCGTGAGCTTCTTGCCGATCTGGATCTTCACGTCCGACTTCGAATTCAGCAGCGCCTGGGCGTCGGTGTTCACCGAGATGAACTCCACGCCCTCGAGCTGCTCCTCGATCATTCGATTGACCGCATTGCCACCGCCGCCGCCGACGCCAACGACCTTCATCTTGGCGTGCTGGGCGTTGGGCTCTTCGAATTCGAATAGGGACATAAGTCGGATGACGGATGACGGAGGCCGGTCGGCGCTCACCGATCCCGGCGTACGCACGGAAATATAGCCGGACCGGCGCCCGGGTTACACGGGAATGACGACGCAGGGGGCGCGGGGAAACGCGGGTGCGGCCCGGGAGAGTCCACTTCGGGGTGGCGCCGCAAATATTTGTGATATACCGGAACGGCGGTCACCACAGAGGGCACAGAGAACGGCAACTGCTGTTTAACGCAGAGGCGCAGAGGTCGCAGAGAACTACAACTACAACGGCAACAGCTCTTAGGGGGTCCGAACCGAAATTTCGGTGCGGACCCCCTAAAAGCAGTTGCCGTTCTCAGCAGTTCTCTGCGTCCCTCTGCGCCTCTGCGTTCAAAAAGGCTGTGGCAGTTCTCTGTGCCCTCTGTGGTGAACCGCAGTTACGGGGACTAGAACCAATCCTGTAACCAGGTCTTGAACCGCTGCGCCATCGAATCCATACTCGGCCCGGACCCACTGAGACTGAGCCGGCGGCCCTTCCCCGCACTCCCCCCGAGGGCCACACGATGCGCCCCGTACTGGACGAGGCCGGTGACGGTGCTGAAGCGCGGGCTCTGGATGCTGTCGGCCAGGCCACCGAGGAGGTCGCCGGGGACGCCGATGCGCGCGCCCATCCCGAAGACGTCGCTGGCGAGCAGGTCGGTGCCCGGCTGCGCGGCCGCGCCGCCCGTCACGACGATGCCCGCCGCGAGGCGCGACACGAGATGGTGCTCCTCCAGGTCGCGCAGGACCATCTCGAAGATCTCCTGCGTGCGCTGGTGGATGATGTGCGCCAAGAGCTCGCGCGGGATCTCGCGGTCGCCCTGCGCGCCGGTGCTCGGCAGCTTGATGATCTCACCGGTCACCTTCACCAGCGGCTCGTAGGCGGCGCCGTACTGCTCCTTGAGGCGTTCGGCGTCGAGCGCCGTGACCCCGAGGCCGTGGACGATGTCGCTCGTGACGTTGAGGCCGCCGAAACCGATGGTGCCGAGGTGGCGGATCTTGCCCTCGTGGAAGACGGCGACGTCGGTGGTGCCGGCGCCGATCTCGACGAGCGCGACGCCCAGCTCCTTCTCCTCCTCGGTGAGCACGCTGAGTGCGCTGGCCAGCGGCTCGAGCACCAGCTCGCCCACACGGTAGCCCGCGCGCTCGACGGCCTTGCGCAGGTTCATCGCCGGCGAGGAGCCGATGGTGACGAGGTACATCTCGGTCTCGAGACGCGTGCCGATCATCCCGACCGGGTCGCGGACGCCCTGGTTCTTGTCGACCGTGTATTCCTGCGGGATCGCGTGGATGAGCTCGCGGTCCTGCGGGATGGCCTGCGCGCGGGCGACGGCGTTGGCGCGGTCCACGTCGGCGCGGGTGATCTCGTGGCCGGTCACCGACGCGATGCCGGTGGAGGTCATCGCCTGCACGTGCTCGCCGGCGATGCCGGCATAGACGGTCTCGACGCGGGCGCCGGCCATCCGCTCGGCGTCCTGCATCGCCTTGGTGATGGAGCGCTGCGTCTCCTCGATGTCGGCGACGACGCCCTTGCGCAGGCCGGTGGTGCGGGCCTGGCCGACGCCGAGGATGTTGACCGAAGGATGCTTGGGCAGGTCCCCCACGACCTCTGCGATGACCGCAGTGGTCTTGGCGGATCCGATATCGAGGCCGGCGACGAGACGGTCGAGGTTCATTGGCGCTGGAGGCGGACGATGACCTGGTCACGGAAACGCAGGTCGAGTTCGCGCGGGCGCCAGTTGCGGCGCGCCGCATCGAGCTCCACCGGGAGCACCTCGGCCAACCGCGCGGCGTGTACCGTGGAGTCGGCGAGGATCCGGAACTCGGGCAACTGCAGCAGCAGTTCCCCCCGCTCCGTGCGGCCCGCCTCGCTCACCCGAGCGAAGAGCGCCGGCTCCTCGACCTGCGTCTCCGCCAGGAGGCGGAGCAGTACGAGATCCTTCCGCGCGAGCACCGGCAGGTCCACATCCATCGTCGTGGGGTCCACCGGCAACGAATCACCATCGGCATCGGTGACGACGAGGCCGCGGGGCGTGGCGACCAGCGCCACGGGCGGATTCTCGGTCACGACGACGACGAGGGTGCCGGGGAGCTTCCGCCGGATGCGCACGCTGCGCACCTGCGGATGCTCCGCCACCCGCGCTTCGAGAGGGGAGACGTCGTCCCAGACGGACGCGAGCGTATCCACTCCTAACCGCGAAACGATTTCGTCGGGGGTGGCGTAACGGACGCCCTGCAGCTCCACACGTCGTACGCGGAAGAAATCCATCGAGCGCAGCACGGTGCGTCCCCAGAATGGGGAAGACACGAGCGCCAGCAGAATTGTGATGCGCGTGGCTGCCCGCAGCGCCCGGCGCCAGCGCGGGAGATCCGCGGGGTTCGGCGGGGCCGTGCGGGCGCCGTCCATCCGTCAGCCGGCCAGCACGGCCAGCAATTCCGGCCCAGTCCTGGTGATGTCCCCCGCCCCGACCGTGAGCACGACGTCGCCCTCGCGAAGCTCCGCCGAGATCGCGGCCGCCAGATCGCCGCGCGGCCCCATCCAACGCGGTGGCAGACCGCGGCGCGCCATTGCGTCGGCCACGAGCTGGCTGCTCACGCCCTCGATGGGCTTCTCGCGCGCCGGATAGATGTCGGCGAGGTACACCAAGTCCGCCACCGCCAACGCATCGCCGAAATCCGCAGCGAAGTCGCGCGTGCGCGAGAACAGGTGCGGTTGGAAGGCCACGACCAGGCGGCGGTTCGGAAAGGCCTCGCGCGCGGCGGTGAGCGTGGCGCGCAGTTCAGTGGGGTGATGCGCGTAGTCGTCCACGACGTCCACGCCCCGCTGCGTGCCGAGGCGCTCGAAGCGGCGCTCAACGCCGGCGAAGGCCTCGAGACCCGGCGCCATCTGCTCAACCGTCAGCGCCCAGGGCCCGATACCGCAGGCGAGCGCCGCGAGCGCGTTGAGCACGTTGTGCTGACCGGGCACGTTGAGGCGCACCTCGCCCAGCGCCTTGCCGTCGTAGCGCACCTTGAAGGCGCTGCCGCCGTGGACGGCGCGCAGGTCGTGCGCCACGAGGCGCGCATCGGGGCTGGCGATGCCGTAGCGAATCACCTCGGCGGTGGCCGGGCTCGGCAGGGCGTTGGCGCCGGGATCGTCGGCGCAGAGCACCACGTAGCGGGCGCGGCGCACGTACTCGCTGAACGTGGCGTGGATGTCCGCGAGGTCAGCGTAGATGTCGAGGTGATCGGCCTCGACGTTGGTGACGACGGCCACCGTGGGCCACAGCGCGAGGAAGGAGCGGTCGTACTCGTCCGCCTCCACCACGAAGAGCTCGTGCCCGCCCTCGCTGAGGTTGCCTCCCCAACTGCGTACGCGCGCGCCTACAACACCGGTAGGCTGCTTGCCGGCGGCGGCCAGCGCGGCGGTGGTCATCACCGTGGTGGTGCTCTTGCCGTGCGTGCCGGCCACGCCAATCAACGTGCCGCCCGCCGTGGCCTCGGCCAGCGCCTCGGCGCGGCGGATCACCGGGATGCCGGTGGCCTGTGCGGCGAGAAGCTCGGGATGGTCTTTGGGAACCGCACTCGTGACGACGAGTGCGCGGTGGCCGGCGAGGTGCGCGGGATCGTGACCAGCGTGCACGGGAATGCCGAGCGCGGCGACGTCTGCCGCGCCGGCGCTTTGCTGGTCACAGCCCGTGACCTGCGCGCCGCGACGGTGGCAGAGCTCGGCCAGCGCGCTCATCCCCGCCCCGGCGATTCCCATAAAGTGGACCGGCCGCGGATCTGCGGCATCGAGCAATGGCATCACTCAAAGATATGCGGCGATGTCGCGCGCGATCTCGGCCGCCGCCTGCGGGCGCCCGCGCGCCTTGGCCGCGTCGGCCATCGCGGCCAGCCTGGCTGGATCGCCGAACAGCTCCCCGAACTCGCGCGCCAGCCGCTCCGCCGAGAGCTCCGTCTGCGGCAGGCAGCGCGCGGCACCGGCCGACTCGAGCACGCGCGCGTTGGCCGTCTGGTGGTCGTTGGCGGCGCTGGGCAGCGGCACGATGACGCTGGGGATGCCCCAGGCGCAGAGTTCGCTGGTGCCCATCATCCCGCCGCGCACCAGCGCCGCGTCGGCTGCGGCGTAGGCCTCGGCGATCGGCGAGAGGTACGGCAACACGCGCACGTCGGCGCGATCGAACTGGCTGTACGAATCGAACTGCGCCTTGCCCGTGGCCCAAAGCACACAGAGTCCGGACGGAATGCCCTGCTCCACCCAGGACGCCACCGCTTGGTTCAATGCGCGGGCGCCCTGCGAGCCGCCGAAGACGAGGAGCACCTTGGCGTGTGCCGGGAATCCCCAGCGCGCGCGAGCCTCGGCCGCAGCCGGGCGGATATCCGGCGGCGGCTCGATGGGGTTGCCGCTGGCGCGCATCGTACCGCGCGCTGCGGAGAGGTAGCGCGCCGCCTCGGGGAAGCCGAGGAAGTTCTCTTGCGTCACGCGCGCGCCCCAGCGCGCCGTGATGCCGGGCACGGCATCACCGATATGTTGCACGGCGGGAATGCCGCGCCGCCAGGCCCAGAGCAGCGCCAGCCCGGCCGCGTAGCCGCCGGTCCCGACGACGAGCTTGGGCGGCCGTGTGCGCGCCGCGGCGTCGAGCTTACTCCACGAGGCCAACGCGCCACGCAGGGTCTGCCAGTTCTTCCAGACCTGCGGGCGGTACAGCGGGTGCAGGTCGAGCAACAGGTGCGGGAACTCAGTCGTCGGCAGCACGTCGCGCTCGATGCCGCGCAGCGCGCCCACGAAGAACGGCTGCACCTCCGGCCGCAGGCGCTGCAGCGCGCGCGCGATCGCCAGCCCGGGGTAGAGATGTCCCCCCGTGCCGCCGCCGCTGAACCAGACGTGCGTGGCGCTCATAGCGCGGAATCTCGCCGCATCAGACGATGCGGGCCACGGCTAGCGCCGCGCGGCCAGGGGATCCGTGGCGCGATCCCCGACCACCCGCTCGGCCACGCTGCCGATGTTCAGCAGGATGCCCGTCGTGACCAGCGTGAGCAGGATGTTGGAGCGGCCGTAGGAGATGAACGGCAGCGTGAGCCCCGTCGTCGGCAGCAGGCCGATCACGACGCCGATGTGCAGGTAGGCGGTCACCACCGTGGTGATGGTGATGCCCAGCGCCACGAGTTGCGTGAACGGCGTGCGCGCCTGCTTGGCGATGCGGAAGCCCAGCCAGGCCCAGAGCGCAAACAGGAGAATCACGCCGAACATCCCGACGAATCCCCACTCCTCGCCGATGTTGCTGCCGATGAAGTCGTTGTACGGCAGCGGCAGGAAGCCATACTGCTGGCGCCCCTGCCCGAAGCCCAGTCCCCAGAGCCCGCCCGAGCCCACGGCGATGAGCGACTGGTTGAGCTGGTAGTTGATCTCGGCCTCGGCGCCGGCGGCGCCGGTGAAGCCGAGCAGGCGGCGCATAATGTATTCGAGGCGGTTGATCTCGCTCCAGACGATCGGCAGCGCCAGCGCACCGAGGAACACGAAGTGGCCGATGCGCGCGCCGGCGGCGAAGAGCATCGCCCCCATCACCAGCGCGTAGAACAGCACCACCGAGAAGTCGGGCTGCAGCGCGCAGAGGATGCTGAGCCCCACGAGGATGATGCCGAAGGGCATCAGGCCCTTGGTGAGGCGGCGCAGGCCCTCGGCCCCGCCCTTCTTCACGATGAGCATCGCCGTCCAGATCACTACGGCAAGCTTGGCGAACTCCGACGGCTGGATGGAGCCGCCGAGCAGGAATCGGCGCGAGCCGTTGATGGGCGGCGCGAGACGCTCGAAGGGTCCCGGCAGCACCGTCATCAGCATCGTCGCGAAGGCCAGCGCCATCAGCGGCCAGGCGTAGTCGCGCCAACGCTCGGCGTCCCACTTGGCCAGCACGGCCAGCGCGACGATGCCAGCCGCGACGCCGGTGAGCTGGCGGTAGAGGAAGAACCAGCTCGGCCGCCCTTCCTGCACCGCCACGATGGCGCTGGCGGAGTAGAGCGTGGTGAGACCGAACACCAAGAGCACGGCGGTGATGACGAGCAGCACGCGTGCCTCGATCGTCATCCGCCAGCGCAGGCGCTCCTGCGACACCGCGCGCGAGCTGCGCTCCGGCGTGGCGCGGGTCCCGGCGGGCGAGAAGATGTCGCCGACGGCGGTCACGGCGCGATCGCCTGGCTGCGGAAGGTTTCGCCGCGCTCTTCGTAGTTGGCGAACATATCGAAGCTGGAGCAGGCAGGAGCGAGAAGGACGGCATCGCCCGGCGCCGCGAGGGCGCGCGCACGGGCGATGACTGCCTCAAATGACGATCCGGCCCGCTCGACGGGCACGTGGCCCGCGAGGTCGGCGGCCACCAGCGGCTCGGCCTCGCCGTAAGCCACGACGGCCTTGACTCGGCCGGCCATCGCCGGTAGCAGCGCGGTGTACGGCTCGCCTTTATGCTTGCCGCCGAGCAGCAGCACGGTGGGCCGCTCCATCGCTTCGATGGCCACGCGCGCGGCACCGATGTTGGTGGCCTTGGAGTCGTTGATCCACAGCACGCCGTCGCGCTCGCCGACAATCTCCAGCCGATGCGGCGGTGCGACGAAGCTGCTCAGCCCGTCGGCGATGGCGCGCAGGCCGGCGGCGTTGCGCGCCTCGGGGATGGCTGCGTACACGGCCAACGCGGCGGTGAGCGCATTGGCCACGTTGTGTGCACCCAGCAGCGGCAGCGCGTCGCGCGCGAGCAGGTCTTGGCCGGCGAGGACGAGCATCCGGCGCGCGGTGTCGTAAGAGGCGTCAGCGTCGGTGCGTTGCAGCGAGAAGGTCATCGCCTTGCCCCGCACCGCGGCCGTCCGTTGCATCACGGTGTCGTCGTCGAGGTTCACCACGCGCAGGCTCTGGCCATCGGCGTTGGCAAAGATCAGGTCTTTGTCGCGGTAGTAGCTCTCGAGGTCGGCGTAACGGTCGAGATGGTCCGGCGCGAGGTTCGTGAGCACGGCGACGGCCGGCTTGATGCCGGGCGTGTCGTGCAGCTGGAAGGAGCTGAGTTCGAGCGCCAGCCAGGCCGGCTGCTTCTCGCGCAGCGCAATCTCCGACACCGGCGTGCCGATGTTGCCCGCCGCCTCGGCCTCGAGACCAACAGCGCGCAGCACTTGCGCCACGAGCGCGGTGACCGTCGTCTTGCCGTTGGTGCCGGTGATGGCGACATAGCGCGTGGCGCCGAGGTGGGCGAGGCCGAGCTCGACCTCGCTGTACACCGGCCGGTCGGCGGCGCGCGCGGCCTTGAGCGGTGGCGCATCCGGAGGCACACCCGGGCTCACGACGACGCAGGCCGCGCGCGCGAGGCGCTGCAGGTCGTGCCCACCGAGCTCGACCTTGACGCCAACGTCGCGCAGGGCCGAGGCAGCGGCGGAGAGCGCCTCACCGCGTCCGGCATCCGAGGCGTACACGGGCAACTGCAGCGAGCGCAGCAGGCGCGCGGCGGCCACGCCACTGCGCCCGAGCCCGACGACCGCGACCTCCACCGAACTGCCCTGCCCCGCCTCCGTCATCTGGCGGAGCCGGGCCCGCATCCGCGCCCAGGTCTGCATCAGCGGATCTTCAGCGTCGAGAGCGCCAGAAAGGCGCAGAGGATCCCGATGATCCAGAACCGCACCACTACCTGCGTCTCGGGCCAGCCCTTGAGTTCGAAGTGGTGGTGGATGGGGGCGCGCAGGAACACGCGGTGCCGCTGCGCGTACTCCAGCCCGAATCGCCGCTTGCGCCACTTGAAGGCCGAGCGCTGGATGACCACCGAGACCGTCTCGGCGACGAACACGCCGCCGACGATCACCAGCAGGAACTCGCTCTTGAGCAGGATGGCGACCGCGCCGATGGAACCGCCCAGCGCCAGCGAGCCGGTATCGCCCATAAAGACCTCGGCCGGGTGCGCGTTGTACCACAGGAAGCCCACCGCCGCGCCGAACACCGCCGAGCAGAACACCGTCAGCTCGCCGGCGCCGCGCAGGTAGATCAGGCCGAGGTACTCGGTGGCGTCCACGCGGCCCATCACGTAGGCGAAGATCGCCATCGTCAGCATCGCGATGGCGATGAGGCCGGTGGCAAGCCCGTCGAGTCCGTCCGTGAGGTTCACCGCGTTGCTGAAGCCCGTCATCACGAAGGTGACGAAGGGCACGTAGAGCCAGGCGATGGTGGGGACGATGAGCACGTACTTGTAGAACGGCAGCGTCGTCGATGCGCCGGGCAACGAGTTGATCGGGTATTGCCAGAGGTAGTAGCCCAGCGCGAGGCCGATGGTCACCTGCCCCGCCAGCTTGTAGCGCTCCACCAGCCCGCGGTTCTCCCTGCCCTCGCGCTTCTGCTTGAGCTTGAGGTAGTCGTCGAGGAAGCCGATGGCGCCCATCAGCACGGTCACGCCGAGCGCCAGCCACACGTACTTGGAGCGCAACTGCATCCAGAGCAGCGTCGAGGTGACGACCGCCGAGAGGATGATGAGGCCGCCCATCGTCGGGGTCGTGCCCTTGCCGGCGTGCGAGTCGGGCGTGCCGGCCCGCACCACTTGATGCACCTGCATCGCGCGCAGGCGCGCGAGGATCCACGGCGCGACAACGAAGCACACCAGCAGCGAGGTGATGGCCGCGCCGGCCGCCCGGAACGAGATGTACCGGAAGATGTTGAACGCGCTCTCGTAGGTCGTGAGCGGCAGCAGGAACTCGTACAGCATTACGCGTGGGCCCAGGTGGTGAGGTGCGGCACGAGACGTTCCAGCGCGACGCCGCGCGAAGCCTTGAGCAGGATTGCGGCGTCGGGCGCCAGGCGCGGCTCCAGCAACGGCCAGAGATCGTCCACATCGCGCGCGACGAGGACGCGCTCGCCCGCGCCGGCAGCCCGCAGCGGCGCAGCGAACTCGCCCAAGCCGACGACCAGCTCCGCCCCGCTCGCCAACGCCGCCTCCGCCACCTCGCGGTGCGCCCGTTCGCTCGCGGCACCGAGTTCACGCATCGTGCCGAGCACTGCAACCCGTTGACGCCCCGCCCCGACATCCCGCAACAGCGCCAAGGCCGCTACCGCCGAGCCCGGATTGCTGTTGTAGCAGTCGTTCACCAAGAGCGCGCGGCCCAGCGGCGCCACCGCCGAGCGCATCGCGGGCTGCGGCATCGCGGCGATGCCCGCCGCCGCCTCGGACGCCGGCACGCCGAACTCCGCGGCTACCGCCATCGCCAAGGTCGCGTTGCGCAGGTTGTGCGCGCCGGGCAGCGGCACGCGCAGGCGCACGCCTTCGCACTCGGCCCAGCCCCGCCCGTCAGGCTCGAGGCCGTGCTTCGTGGCGCGATGGTCGCCGGCGTCGAGGCCTGCCGTCACGCAGCGGCCGGCGCGGCGCTGCGCCTCCGCCACCACCTCAGGCTCCTCGGCGGGCACCACCGCCAGCGGCACCTCGTCGCAGAGCGACATCTCCTCGGCCATCACGCCGGCCAGGTCGCCGAAGCCCTCGAGGTGTTCCTCTTGCACCGTCGTGATCACCGCGACGTCTGGCCGGATGATGGCGCGCAGCGCAGCGATCTCGCCCGGTTCATTCGTCCCGGCCTCGACCACCGCGAGATCGGCGTCATCGGGGAGCGCGAGCAGCGTCAGCGGCACGCCGATGCGGTTGTTCAGGTTGCCGGTGGTGGCGTGCACGGCATACACGCTGCCGAGCGCGGCGCGGAGGAGTTCCTTGGTGCTCGTCTTGCCGTTGGAGCCGCCCACCGCGATCACCGGCTTGGCCCAGGCGTCGCGGCGGTAGCGCGCGAGCTGGCCGAGGGCGACGAGCGTATCGGGGACTTCGAGCACCGGCACGCCGCCCAGCGGTGCGCGACGGGCGTCAGCGACGATGAGCGCCGAAGCCCCGGCAGCGAGGGCGGCTTCGAGATGGTCGTGCGCGTCGAAGCGTTCGCCGCGCAGGGCCACGAAGGCCGCACCCGCGGCAAGCGTGCGCGTATCGGTGGAGATGCCGGCGACGGGACGGGCGTCCAACTGCAGCGGCAGGTCGAGGGCGCGTACGAGGCGCTCGAGGGTCCAGAAGGCCATCAGGCGGGCGATCGGCGGAGGGTGGGCAGCAGCTCCCGCACGATAGCGGCCTCGTCAAACGGATACGAGGTCTGCCCGCGGATCTGGTACGTCTCGTGTCCCTTGCCGGCCAGCAACACCACATCGCGCTCGGGATCGGCCAGGGCCAACGCGTGCGCGATGGCGGCGCGGCGGTCCTCGATGCGGTCGTAGCTGCCCGGCGCCAGCGGCGCGCAGATGTCGTCAAGGATGCGCTCGGGATCCTCGGTGCGTGGGTTGTCGCTGGTGACGACGAGATGATCGGCACCGTCGCGCGCGGCGGTGGCCATCAGCGGACGCTTGCCGCGGTCGCGGTCGCCGCCGCAGCCGAACAGCACGATGAGCCGCCCGGGCGTGAACGGCCTCAGGGCTGCCAAGGCGCGCGTCAGCGCGTCCGGCGTGTGGGCGTAGTCGCGCAGCACGGTCGGGCGCTCGCCGAGCAGTTCCAGCCGGCCAGGCACCTGCGGCACCGTGGCGAGACGCGCCGCGACGGTATCAAACGGCACGCCCACCGCGATGGCTGCCGCTGCGGCGCCAAGCGCGTTGGCCACATTGAACTCGCCGATCAACGGCAGAGCCACCGGCCGCGACTGCTCGCCCTGCCGCAGCAGCCAGGCGCTGCCCCGCGGCGTGAAGCGCAGTTCCTCGGCGCGCAGGTCGGCCTCGGCGCGCATCCCGAAGCGCAGTGTTCGCGGTGCCGGCGGCAGCCCGCGCCACGCGGGGTCATCGCCGTTCACGACCGCGACGCCATCGTCGGCGAGCAGCCCCACCAGCCGCGCCTTGGCCGCGAGGTAGGCGTCCATCGTGCCGTGGTAGTCGAGATGGTCGCGCGTGAGGTTGGTGAACACCCCCGCCGCGAAGCGCAGCGCGCCGACGCGCTGCTGGTCCAGCGCGTGTGAACTGACTTCCATCGCCACGCGTCGCACGCCGGCGTCCACGAGCGCGCGCAGCAGGCGCTGCAGCTCGATCGGCCCCGGTGTGGTGAGGCCGGCGCCGCCCGGCAGCGGCTGACCATCGCCGAGCAGCACGCCCAGCGTGCCGATGCTGGCGGACGGCGCGTCGGGTGCGTCCAGCAGGTGGCGCAGCAGGCCGACGGTGGTCGTCTTGCCGTTGGTGCCCGTGACGCCGACCAGCGTGAGCTGGCGCGCGGGATCGCCGTAGTAGGCGGCGGCGAGCGTGGCCGCGGCCGCGCGCGTGTCGCTGACGAGGAGTGCGGGAAGGTCGGTCGTTGCATCCGCCGCGACGACGGCCAGCGCCGCGCCTGCAGCCGCCACCTGCGGCAGGAACTCGTGACCGTCGCGCGCACTGCCCCGCACCGCCACGAAGCATCCGGCCGCGACGACGGCCCGGCTGTCGTCCGTGAGTCCAGCCACGGACGCGGGCAGCGCGCCGCGCTCGCCGACCAAGAGACCCGCCGCCTGCAGCGCGTCGCGCAGGACGGCGCTTGGCGCGCTCATCGATTGTTCCCGAGCCGGACCACCGAGCCCGAGCGCAGGTAGGTGCCCGGGGCCGGCGACACGTCGCCGGCGCGCCCGCTCACGAGCTGCACGCGGAAGCCGGCGCGATGCAGTTCGCGCACGGCGCGGCGCGTCGGCAGGCCGCGCACGTCCGGCACCGGTCGCTCGCTGACGAGCGCGGCCGCCGGCTCCGGCGTGTTGCCGAGCTCCACCACGTACGCCGGTGCCGCGCGCGACTCGGCGGCCGCGGCCGTGGCCACGGCGCGCGCGCTGTCGGCGGCGGGGCGCAGGTCCGCTGCACGGCGGCGCGGTGCGGCCGCGAGGCGCGAGCGATCCAGCGACGCATCGCGCGCCGCGATGGCGGCTTCCAGCACCACCTTGCTCACCGGCGCGGCGACGCGACCGCCGTAGTACGAGGCACCACGCGGATTGTCGAGCTTCACGAGAATCACGTACTGCGGGTTGTCGGCCGGGAACAGGCCGACGAAGCTCGCCGTGTACGCGCCGGACTCGTAGCCGCGCCCGTCGGCGCTGGTGCGGCGGGCCGTGCCGGACTTTCCAGCGACTTCGAAGGTCGCCAAGTTCGCCGTCGTCGCCGTGCCGCCGGTAACGACATCGCGCAGCAGGTCGCGCATCACGAGCGCGGTACGCTCGCTCATCATCCGCCGGACCACGCGGCGCTCGGCGCGCCAGAGCGTCGTGCCCGACGCATCGCGCAGTTCCTGCACCAGATGCGGCTCCACCAGCACGCCGCCGTTGGCGAAGGCGGCGTAGGCCGCCGCCAGCTGCACCGGCGTGACCGACACCTCGTAGCCCATCGCCATCGAGGCCCGCGAGGTCCCCGACCAGCGCGACACCGGGTACAGCCGGCCCGGCGACTCACTGGGATACGGCAGGCCGGTGGTCGTGCCGAAGCCGGCGTCGCGCAGCGCCTCGTACTGCTCGCGCGCGCTCAGCCGCTCGTTGAATTGCACGATGCCGATGTTCGACGATTGCTGGATGACCTCGGCGAAGCTCATCGCGCGCGCCTTGTGCACGTCGCGGATGGTGCGCCCGTTGGCGCGCCACTCACCGTTGTAGGTGGGCACGGAATCCTGCAGGCGCACGCGGCCGCGCTCGAGCAAGGCTGCGGCGATGAACGGCTTGATCGTCGAGCCGGGTTCGTAGGGCTCGGTGAGTGCGGTGGCGCCGGTGGTGGCGGCGCCGGCGCGGCGGCTGGCCAACGCGCGGATCTCGCCACCGTGCGGGTCGAGGATGACGATGTCTCCCCCGCTGGCGTCCATCGAGCGCACCGCTTCGGCCAGCGCGCGCTCGGCGATGTCTTGCAGCCCTTGGTTCAGCGTCAGCACCACCGTGTTGCCTGGCAGCGGCGCGTTGCCGCGCACTTCCGGCGACTCGAGGCGGCGCCCGCGGCCGTCGCGCAGCAAGGCGCGCCGGCCCGACTGCCCGCGGAGGACCGAATCCAGCGCCGACTCGATGCCGCCCACGCCGTTGCCGTTCGGATCGATCGTCCCAAGCAGGCGGCGCAGTCCGTCAGTGGGTGGTGCGACGCGTTCGATGCTTTCGGTGGGATGCACGCCGCGCATCGCCAACACCTCGGCGACGTCGGTGCTCGCGTAGCGGCCCGGCAGTTCCACCCACTTGCGGCTGCGGTCGGTGGCGCGGCGCACGAACTCGGCCGGAACGCCGGCGCGGCGCAGGCCCTCGGTCAGTGCCTCCGGCTGCCGCACTTCGGAGGGCGCGACGGCGAGGCGCACGACGGCGCGGCTCTGCACCAGCACCGAGCCTGAGGCGTCGAGGATCGGCCCGCGCAGGGCCGGCAGCTCGACGTTGGCGACCTGCTGCACCTCGGCGCGCGCGCGCCAACGGTCCGTCTCGCGCAGCTGCACCCAGGCGGCGCGCCCGACGAGCGCCACCGCGAAGCACACGAAGGCGCCGTGCACGACGCCGACGCGGCTGACGTGGATCACCGGCGCGGCGTCGCCCGCTCGGGGCGCGGGATGATGATGACCAGGCTCTCGGGCGGGACGCGCATTCCGAGCTTCTCTTCGGCGATGGGGGCGAGCCGGGCCCGGCTCGAGGCGTCCCGGATCGCCCCTTCGAGGGCGGCTTCCTGGGCCTCCAGCGCGGTCCGGCGTTCTTCGAGTTCACGTAGCTGCCGAGCCTGGGCAATGCCGAGACTCCGCCTCCATATGACGCCTGTGGCCACCACAAAGAAACCGATCAGCGCGAGGAAGATGATGCTGCGGCCGCGCATCGTTCAGCCCTCCCCGCCGGCGCGGCGCCAGACGCGCAGGTGCGCACTGCGCGCGCGTGGGTTGAGCGCGACCTCTGCCTCGCCGGCGAGCACCGGCTTGCGCGTCAGCGTCTCCCCCAGCGCCACGCCGCCGCAGGTGCACATCGGCTGCCGCGGCGGGCAGGTGCAGGCCGTGCTCCATTCGCGGAACAGGTGCTTGACCACGCGATCTTCGCCCGAATGGTAGGCGATGACGGCCAGCACCCCGCCCGGCACCAGCCGATTGCGCAGCGTCACGAGGCCGGCGGCCAAGCCTTCCAGTTCCTCGTTGACGGCGATGCGCACGGCTTGGAACAGGCGCGCAAAGTCGCCAGGCCCTGAGCGCGGTCCGAGCACGGCGCGGATCGCGCCGACCAAGTCGTCGCTGGTCGCGAAGGGGCGCCGCTCGCGGCGATGTACGATCTCGCGCGCCAGCCGCCGCGCCTTGGGCTCGTCGCCGGCCGACTTGAACACGCCGGCGAGCGTGGCCTCGTCGCTGTCGTTGAGCCAATCCGCCGCGGTGACGGCGCCATTGGGATCCATCCGCATATCCAGCGCCACGCCTTCGCGGAACGAGAAGCCGCGCGCGTCGTCGTCGAGCTGGCGCGAGCTCACGCCAAGGTCGAGCAGGATGCCGTCGAAGGTCTCAGCTGCGAGCGCGGCGATGTCGTCGATGCGGTCGTGGTTGCCCTGCAGCGCGCGGAAGGCGCCGCTGTCGGCGAAGCGCGCGAGACGTTCGCTGGCGATGGCCAGGGCCTGTGGGTCGCGGTCGATGCCGGTGACGCGATGCCCGCGTTCGAGCAACGCCTCGGCGTGTCCGCCGCCGCCGAGCGTGCCGTCGAGCACCTGCGGCACGCCGTCGAGCGCGGCGCAAACTTCCGCGACGAGCACGGGTGCGTGCCACGCGCTGGCGTGCGAGCTGAGCTTGGCGTCGGAGGCGGAAGTCACGGGTGAAAGATGTCACAGCGGTGGCCAAACGACGAAGCCCGCCGTCGCGCGGAGGCGACGGCGGGCTTCGGCTGCCCGAGGGGAGGGCTTAGCGGCAGACCTGCGCGGTCAGTTGGCTGATGTAGGCCTGATACTCCGGAATGGACTGGAGCAGCTGGACCGCAGCCGCCTGGTTGAACGCCGCGCCCTGCGGCAGATAGATCTGGGCGTTCACCAAGGCCTGGTCCGCCTCCTTGGCCATATCGCAGCTGCGCGCCTGCCCGGCATTCGTCGCGAGTTGCGTCGCCAGCTGCACCGAGGTCAGGCCCACGAGGAACTTCACGCGCGTCTTCGTTTCGAGCGTCGCCGGCGCACGTTGACGCCGCGCGTCGGCTGGACCGACTTCGTCCGCAAGGGCCGCAACGCTATCGGCCCGCAACATCAGGGTCGATGCCTGCCGCATCAGCTCGAGATCCTTCGCCGCATCGCCACGCACGCGGTACCCGTTGCCGATCGACGACAGCAGCGTCGCGATCGCGTCCGCGTTGTCACCGGCCTCGGTCGCACTGTGCAAGGCGATGACCGCGCTGTCGTTCTGCTGCAGGCTGATATAAGCCTGCGCGATCTGCAGCCAGCCAGCCGGCTGGTACGGGTTGATCTCCAGCGCCTTGCGCGCCGCGGCGATCGAGCCCGGAATGTCACCCGCGCTGCGCAGCGCCTGCGCCTGGAACTGCCAGAGGCTGGCCTCGGCCGGGAACTTCGTCGTGCCGCGGCGCGCCGCGCCCGCCGCCAAGCGGTAGAGGCTGTCGGCCGCGGCGCGATCCGGACGGGCCTGCGCGCGCAGGGCCGTCGCCCGCGCCGAGTCCGGCGGCGTCGCCCGCGCCAGCGAGTCGGCCTGGCGCTCGAACGGCTCGGCCTTGGCGGCCTCCGCGTTCGCCGACGCCAGGTACAGCGCCGCCAATCGCGTGAAGAACTGGATATCCCCGACGGCTGTGTCGAGCTGGACCAGCTCCTCACCGGCGCGGATGGCCGGGATGTAGTCGCCGGCCGAGGCCAGGATGAGGAAGCGAAGCTTCAGCAGCCCGATGTCACCCGGGTTGTCCAGCACCGCCTGCTCCACGATGCGCTTGGCGACGTCGTACTGGCGGCTGGCGGCAAGGGCGTCCACGACGCGCTGCGCCAGCGAGGCGTTGTTCGGGTCCGCGGCGAGCAGGCGCACCAGATACTCGTTCGCCTTCTCCGTGTTGCCATCCGCTTGGTAGGCGTCGGCGGCCACGGCCAGCGCGTTGTACGAGTTCGGATCGAGCGCGAGGATCTCCTCGGCCAACGCGACCTTCGCGGCGTTCGGCGCTTCCTGCGCGATCAGCACGTTCAGCTTGCAGTAGCGGACCAGCGTCGCACCCGGGAAGGCGGCGATGCCCCTGTCGGCTTCGGCGATGGCTTGGTCATAGCGCTGGTTGCGCGCGTGATCCATACACCGCTTTTCCTGCGGCAGCTGGTCGCGGGCCTGGTTGAGCGTGCGAACCAGGTTGCGGGCGGCGCGGTCCGGGCGGTTGCCGAGGGCCGGCGCCAGCGGCTGGACCAAGCGCATATCGCGCGTGAGCACGAGCTGCGCATCGATACGGTACTGTCCGTCATCCTGCTGCACCACCGAGCCGCGCACGTACTCATCGGCACGCTGGAACTTGGCCAGCGCGTTCTCGTCGGAGCGCGCGAGCTGCTCGTTGGACGGATAGCCCGACTGCTCGAGCAGCTCGACCAGCCGTTCCTTCTCGATCACCCAGAGCACAGGGCCGGGGTAGGTGCGGATGAGCTCGTCGCGGAGCGCGTCCGAGGCCTGGGGCCCGGCGATCTTGTCCGCAGAACGGAACACCTGGACCGTCAGGAACGGCGTATCCGGACGGGGCGGGCGACGCTGGGCGTCAGCCGTACCGATCGCAACCGCGAGAAGCGCCGCCGCAGCGGCCAGGGGACGGAGATGGAACCGAACCGTCACAG
The DNA here is from genome assembly GCA_019637355.1 of Gemmatimonadaceae bacterium. Classification (NCBI taxonomy): domain Bacteria; kingdom Pseudomonadati; phylum Gemmatimonadota; class Gemmatimonadia; order Gemmatimonadales; family Gemmatimonadaceae; species Gemmatimonadaceae bacterium. The sequence goes on from JAHBVT010000001.1 coordinate 1,676,010, forward strand.
GCGAATCCTCACAAGGTGTTGAAATTCCTATCCCAGCGGCTGTACCACGGTTCCGCGGGTTCCGGACCGGACCGTCACTTCATTAAACAGATGGGCGAAGAGGGACTCGAACCCCCGACACCCTGCGTGTAAGGCAGGTGCTCTAACCAACTGAGCTATTCGCCCAGCAAATCGGTTCCCGAGGCACCCGGGGGGCTACTTCAGGATGGCAATCGGAACCAGAATGCAGTACCCGACGACCAGCAGGATCGGAGCGATGGTATCCCCGCCCCGCCAAAGGTCCGCATAGCCCAGCAGCAGGCTCGCGGCCGACAACCCCCACCATACTGCCGGTCGGGAAAACGCCCCTCCGGCCGTTTCGACACGCTCTGACATAAGGTTGGGGAGTCTACGGCTCCCTAAGATGAGTGTCAACCAAGGCTTGGACTTGTTCACGAACCCTTAATGCGGCCGTCACTCTCGGGGTCCGAGGCCCCCTCCCCCAACAAGGCGGCTAGGGCGCTTTCCCGTTCCCTCGCTTCCTGCTGGCGGTCCGCCTCGCGCATCGCCTCCAGCCGCCGCCGCAGTCGCTGCCGACGCTGCCACCACATCGGGCCGAGCAGGATGGTCAGGAACAGCGTCAGCGCCGTGAGGTCGGCCGCTAAGGCTAGTACCCCGAACTGCCGCCGAATCCTCGACTTCCAGTGCCGCTCGAAGTCCAGGGACGACATCCCGTGGGCTCGGCGCAGCGCCCGCTCAAAGCTGCCCTCCGTGCGCCAGTGCCCGAGCAGCAGCCCGATGCCGCGCTGCGGATCCAGCGCGGCGAGTTCGGCCACCGCCCGGTGCGCCAGCGCGTACGAGCGCTGGGCCCGTTCGCTGCCGGCGTAGAACCCGGAGTCCAGCGCCGCGAGGCTGGGAAGGCCCCGCCACACGAGCCCGAAGCTCGTGGCCAACACCTGGTCGCGCCCCCACTCACCGGCGGCATAGGACGCGTAGCCTTCGTCGAACCAGCGCGGGATGCCCGGGCCGATCCCTTCGGTGAGCGCGAGATGTGCCAGCTCGTGGCGCAGCGTCACCAGCGGGTCGCCGCCGGCCGCCGCCGCGTTGCGGCCCTGCATCACGATGCGCTGCAGCGCCGGGAACGCGATGGCCGCGCCCCACTCGGGCGCCCCGCGCCCGATCCAGGCGCGGAATGTGGCGTCATCCGGCGCGATGAGCAGCAGCACATCGGCGCGCGGCCGCGGCAATCCCGGGAAGCTGTCGTTGGCCAGCGCCGCGCTGAGGTAGCTCTGCGCGAGCCGCGCCTCATTGGCGTAGTGCACCACGACGAAGCGGCCCTCGACGCGTACCGTCGCACCGGGCGGCAGGACCTCGCCGGGCTGCAACAGCGCCTCGAGGCGCGCCGCATCGCTCTGCGCGCCAATCGCGCGGGGCGCGACCGCCGGCGCCAGCGCGAGGCAGAGCCACGCGAGCGCCGCGCGCCAGCTCACGCCTTGGTCAGCTCGCCGCCGCCGTCCACCAGCGCCAGCGTCTCCGCGCACTTCTTGCCCCAGGGATTGAACTTGTTGGTCGCGTGCCCCTTCTGCCACGCGGCCCGCGCCTCGTCGCGCTCCTCGTTGAACCAGTGCGCGCGCCCCAACTCGTAATACGCCTCGATCAAGTTCGGCCCGAGGTTCAGCGTCTTCTGGAAGAAGGTCTGCGCATCCTCGTACATCTCGCGCTCGAGGTACACGAGCCCGAGGTAGAAGTGCGCGTACAGCGTGGCCTTGCGGTCGTTGTCCAGCCGGATGGCCTTCGACAGGTGCTCGATCGCCTCGCCGAAGATCTGCTTCTTGAGGCAGATGTAGCCCACGTTGATGCGCGCCAGCGCGTTGGCCGGCTCGCGCATCAGCACCTTCTGGAAGTTGAGCAGCGCATCGTCGTACTTCTCCTGCAGCATCTGCGCCCAGCCAAGCAAGGCCTCGCTCTGCGGGTCGCCCGGGGACAGTTCGATGGCCCGCAGCAACGCCTTCTCCGCGCCCTCGTAGTCCCCGAGCGAGAGCCGGCTCCAGCCCTTCTCGATGAACGTGCTGGCGCCGATATGGTCGGCGTGGACGACGGGCTTCTCCCCCTGGAACTCGGGCGCGGCCGGGCCGTCGGTGGCCTGCTGCGCCTTCCATTTGTCGACGAGCTGCTTGATGTCGTCCTTGAGCTGACTCAGGTCGGCGATCTGCGCTTCGAGTTCCTTGAAGAGGCCGACGATCTCGCCCTTGACGGCGGCGCGGTCGTTGGCGGCGACGCCGGCGTCGAGCCGCGCGTCGATGGTGGCATAGCGGGCCCTATAGCCCGCGAGGGTCTCACCGTCGGCCATCGAGGACCTCCTCCACGGCGGCCCGCAGCGCCAGCCGCTCCTGTGATGTCAGCAAGTGTTCGGTGGCGAGCAGGATATACAGCTCCTCGCCACGCCGGACGATGCCGTCCACGTAAGCTTTCGCGAGGCCGCGGTACACCGCGGGTGCAGGCTCGACTTGCCCCGCCTCCACAGTGGTCACTTCGTCCACCGTATCCACGATGAAGCCCACCGAGCCGTCAGCGCGGGCCAGCACGACGATGCGCGCCGCAGGTTCTGGCGTTGGCGCCGGCAGTCCCAGCCGCTCCCTGAGATCGAGCACCGGTACTAGGCGTTCGCCCACGACGATCACGCCCCGCAGCCACGCGGAGCTGTTGGGCAACTGCCGCGGCGTGGTGTAGCGCAGCACCCGCTCGACGCTGGCGACGTCGAGCGCGAAGCGCTCACCGGCGGCAGCGCAGGTGAGAATCGGGCGGCGGGTGTCGGCGGAGGTAGTCATCGGGGAAACTCTCGCAATGTAGCGACCACCGCCCGCGAGAGCGCAGTGGGATCCACCAACGCGGCCACCTCCGCGCCACGCTGGAGCAGGCCCTGCAGCACACCCACGCGGTCCGCGCCCGACGGCACTCCGCGCCGTTCGGCGCTGCTCGCATCCCAGATGTCCTGCGCATCGTCCACCCAGAGCGCCACGGCCGGCTCGCAGAGCACCAGCGCCACGCCCGCACCGCGTGCATCGCGCGCCGCACCGAGGAGCACCGCAGGGTCCAGCACGGGCAGGTGCGCGTCGCGCAACGCCACCTGCCCGGCGATACCATCGGGCGCGAGCGGCACCGGCTGCACCGCCGGCGCGTCCACCACCTCGCGCACGCTCTCCACCGGGAACGCGACGCGCTCCGCGCCGACGCGCGCCACCAGCACGCGGGTGAGCACGCTCACGCGCCCTTCTCCGCGCCGACGCGCGTGAGCGCGGCCTCGATCGCCACCGCCATCTGCGAGAGCGGCCACTCGTCCCCATCCGCGAGCAGGCTGCGCGCGTGTCCCGGCATTCCGTACACGGCGCTACTCAGGCGGTCCTGCACCAAGCCCCTGCCCCCGGCCGCCAAGATCGCGCGCAGCCCGTCGCTGCCGTCGCGCCCCATTCCGGTGAGCACCACCCCCACGGCGCGCGGGCCGAAGGTCCGTGCCACGCTCGCGAACAGCGGATCCGCCGCCGGGCGCACGCCGTGCACTGGGGCGGCATCGCTTAGGTGCAGGCGCGCCCCGCGGCCTTCGGCGGTCATCTCGAGATGCCGCCCGCCCGGTGCGATGTACACGTGGCCCGCGAGCAAGGGCTCGCCCGACTGCGCTTCGCGCACGGGCAGCACCGAGAGCTGATCGAGCCGCCGCGCCAATCCAGACGTGAATCCAGGCGGCATATGCTGCACGACGACGACTCCGGCGTTGCAGCCGGCGCTGAAGCCCGGAATCACCTCCGCCAACGCGCGCGGCCCACCGGTGGATGCCGCGATGGCCACGACCTCGGTGGCCGACGTGAGCTTTCGCGCGGTGCGGCGCTGGCCCCGCAGCACGGGGCGAGCCAACAGCGGCAAGCCCACATTCGCTGTGACGGCCGTGCGCAACGCCTCGCGCAGGCGCGGGGCCACCTGCGCCCACCCCTCGCTCGTCGCGTGCTCCGGCTTGCGCACGAACTCCACGGCACCGAGCTCGAAGGCACGGATCGTCAGGTCCACGTTGCCGCGCACGGTCGCGCCGCTGAGCATCACGACCGGCCGCGGGCACTCGCTCATTATGTAGCCCAGCGCGTGCAGGCCATCGAGGCCGGGCATCTCGATGTCCATCGTCACGAGGTCGGGATCCAGCGTGTGTACCAAGTGCAGCGCCTCGGCGCCGTCGCGCGCCACGCCTACGACCTCGAATCCGCCGAAGCCGTCGATGAGCTCGCGCACGACGCTGCTGAGCAGCGCCGAATCGTCCACGACGAGTACGCGCCTGCGCTCAGAGGACACGGATGCCCCCGCGCACGCTGCGCACTTCCAGCGCACCCGTGGCGACGTCGAAGCTCGCGGTGCGTCCGCTCGCCCCGCCCGTCTCCGCCGCGACGATGCCGATGCCCGCTGCCGCCACCGCCCGCCGCGCGGCCGCCACGTTGCGCTCGCCCACCTGCTGGCCGCCGCTGCCCAAGAGCGTACCGAACAGCGCGGCCCCGCCGGCGAGCTTGGCCTCGTACGGCCCCGGCGCGCCGGCGCGCTTGAGCGCGTCAATGAGCATCGGCACCGCCGTCGTCGCGAAGCGCGCCGCATTGCTCGCGTCGCGCGCGGCACTGGGGTCCGGCAGCAGGATATGCGCCATCCCGCCCACCATCCGCTGCCGGTCGTAGAGCGTCACCACCACGCAGCTGCCCAGCCCGACGGCCACCAGCCGCCCCGACCCGCGGGCCACCGCGAGATTCGCGATGCGCACGTGCTGCGTACTCACGCCACCTTCCGGAAGATGCGCTGGCGTTGGTCCACGGCCGTGAACAATCGCCGTGCGGGACCGAGCATCGTTTCCACCTTGCCCAGCACGAGGATGCCGTGCGGCACCAGCGTCTCGTGGAAGCGCTGGAAGATCCGCTCCTGTCCCTCGCGGTCGAGGTAGATGAGGAGGTTGCGGCACACGATCAAGTCACAGCGCTGCACCGGCGGCGTGTCGAGCAGCAGGTCGCGCCGCTGCACCTGCACCAGCGAGCGTAGCTCGGGCAGGGCGGTGAGCGGCGCCTCGCGCGTGAAGTAGCGCACGCGCAGGTCAAGCGGCATCTCCTGGAACGCGCTCTCGGGATACGTCGCCGCCGCAGCCGCGCGCAGTGACCCGGGGTCGATGTCCGTGCCGATCACCAGCGTCCGCTCGAGACGCCGCCGCGTACCGCTGCGCTCGGCGTGCCGGTGCAGCAACGCCGCCAGCGTGTAGAGTTCCTCGCCCGACGCGCAGCCCGCGCTCCACGCGGTGAAGCCGTTGCCGGCCGCCTCCCACAACGACGGCAGCACCGCGTCCGCCAGTGCATTCCAGACCTCGGCGTCCCGGTACAGCCGCGTGACGTTGATCGTGAGCACGTCCATCAACTGGTCGTACTCGGCGGCGTCGCCCGAAAGCAAGGCGGCGTACTCGCCGTAGCTCGCCACGCCGCGGGCACGCATCCGCACCGCCACGCGGCGGCGCAGGCAGCCGTCCTTGTAGTTGCCGCAGGCAAACCCGCGGTCGCGCGCCACTTGTTCGAGCAGCGCGCGGAAGCCGGCTTCGTCCTCCCCGGCCGCAGGCATCGTCATCCCCCGCGTAGGGCCGCGAGCTGCGTGCGCGCCTCAGGATGCGCGGGGTCCAGCACCAGCGCCTGCTCAAAGGCAGCGCGTGCCGCATCGGCATCACCGGTGTCCAGCCGCAACGCGCCCAGTCGCGCCCACACCTCGGGGCCTAATGTCTCGTGGTGGCGCACGGCGTGCGAGTAGGCGTCCATCGCGCCGGCGCGGTCGCCTTGCGCCAGGAGCAAGTCGCCGAGGTTACGGTGCAGCGGCGCGAGGCCGGGATCCTCCTGCAGGCCGCGCGTGATGGCGTGATGCGCCTCGTCCGCCCTCCCCAGCGCCATCAGCGCCACGGCGAGGTTGTTGTGCAGCGCCGCCGCGTGTGGATGCGCATCGCAACCTTCCTGAAGCAGCGCCACCGCCTTCTCGAGCTGCCCGGCCAAGGCCGCCGCCAGTGCCGCTTCGTGGAACCATACCGCCGAGGGCGCCCGCGTGCCGTACAGCGGACGAGCGTGCATAAAGTGCGCGTCGGCCTCGGCAAAGGCGCCACGGCGCAGCGCGAGTACGCCGAGCGAAAGGTGCACGCTCGGCTCCGCGTCCCCGCCCCGCGCCAGCGCCGTCTCGAGCGCCGCCTTGGCTTCGTCCTCACGCCCGAGCCGTTCGAGCGCCAACGCGAGATTGTGGTGCACCGAGGGCTTGGCGCCGCGCTGGCGCGCCGCCGCTTCCAGGTGCGTCAGGGCCTCGCTCCACTTGCCGAGGCGCAGGTGCGCCACGCCCAGCTGGAAGCGCGCGCCGAGGTCTTCGGGTCGCAGCTCCGTCACGCGACGGAACTCGCGCACGGCTTCGTCGAGCATTCCGGCGCGGAAGAACGCCACGCCCAAATTGCGATGCTCCTCGACGCGCACGTCGGCGGCCACGTCTTCCGGGGCCTTGGACCGCCCCACACGGTGCAGATAACCGGCCGTGGCGAGGCCGAACAACGCCTTGCCCACCTCGAACTCCACGAGGCCGCTGGCGTCCACCAACGCCGTGACGTCGGCGCGGCCGTCGATCAGCGGCAGGAGTGTCTGCTGCTCGGTCGTGAGCTTGGGCTCGCTCTCGGCGAGGCGGCGGCGGTCGAGCTCGAATACCACGTCAAAGGACGGAATCTTCTTCTCGATTAGGCTCCACTCGTCCACGCGCCGCGCGCCTTCGAGCAGCAGCGACTCCGGGTTGATGGCGACAAGGAAGTCCTGCTCGTCGGGCCGGATGTCGGACTCGAAGTTGAACGTGCCCTCGGCCCAGGTGAACAGGAAGAACACCGCTTCCTCGATCTGGATGCGGATCTGCGCGTGCAGCTGCTCGCGCGTGATCATCCCTTGGGCCACGAGCAGGTCGCCGAGCCGCTGGCCACGTGCCTTCGCCTGCAGGGCGATGGCTTCGTCGAGTTTCTCCTGGCTGAGCACGCCGCCCTTCACGAGGATGTCACCGAGGCGGTCGCGCCGGTTGACGATGCTCGCGTAGCTGATCTTGCCCTTGTCGAAGTAGATCGACCCGAAGTTCGAGCGATGCGTGACGGACAGGCAGCCGCTCTTCTTGCCCATCGAGAGCAGCTGCAGCACATCGGGCAGCGACGCTTCCTTGAGGGAGCCCTTGATCGCCATCTAGCGGTGCTCCTCGATCAAGCGTCCCGTGAGGTCGGCCCATTCCCAGACCACGCGCTCGCGGTCGAGAAAGGTGCGGTCGCCCGCGCTCGCGGCTGCGGCCGGCGGCGCCACCGTCGCGCTGGCGGCGGCACCGAGACCGAGCTCCTGACGCGCCAGCACTGCGTCGAGCGCAACGCCCAGCGCCTCGGCCGCGGCGGCGAGGCGGTTCACCACGCCGATGAGCTCGCGCACGCTGCGTACCGTCGGGTCGCAGATGACATCCAGCAGCTCCGGCGGCGCCGGACGCCCGAGGCCGGCGAGGAAGCGCGCCGCCAGCTTCTCGCGCAGCGGGCGGTCCGGCGGCTGGATCTCGGCGATGAGACCGCCTTCGAAGCGCGAGCGCAGACGCGCCGCCAGTTCGGGGATCTCCGACGGCAGGCGGTCGCTGGAGAGGATCACCTGCTTGCCGTCCTCGATCAGCGCATTGAACACGAAGAAGAACTCGTCCTGCGTGCGTTCCTTGCCGGCGAGGAACTGGATGTCGTCGATCACCAGCGCATCGGCGGCGCGGTAGCGGGCGCGCCAACGCTCGACCGTGCCCTGTTGGATGGCGATGATCAGTTCGTCCACGAGCGCCTGTGCGTGCACGCAGGCCACCGTCACCGCGCCGTCGCTGCGCGCGCCGATCGCGTTGCCGATGGCGTGCACCAAGTGCGTCTTGCCGACGCCGCTGGGGCCGGTGACGAGCAGCGGGTTGTAGCGCGTGCCCGGCTGTGCAATGACCGCATCCGCCGCGTGCACCGCGAGCTGGTTGGCCGAGCCGACGTCGAAGCCCTCGCGCGTGAAGCTCGGGTTGGGCCCGCCGGGCGGCATCTCGCCGCTCAGGGCCTTCTCGAGCAGTTCCTCGGCTTCGGCCAGGCGCTCCGGATCGCGGAACAGTTCGTGGCCGCCCAGCGCCGCGTCCACGGCCGTCGCCTCGCGCTCCAGCACGCGCAGGTGGTCCACGGCTTGCACATAGGTGGCGATCAGGCCCTGCACGTCCGGCTCGCGCGGCAGCGCCAGCGCCCGTTCCAGCACCGCCGTGCGGTAGCCCTCGCCCTTCCAGTACGCGACCACCTCGCGCAGGCGGACCTGCCAGGTCTCCACCTGCTCCTGCACCACCGCGGCCACGTCAGAGAGGAAGGACAGGAACTCGCCCGAGGGCCGCAGCGCGTCGGAGCCGCCCGATGGCGTCAGCGTCTTGCGCGCGCCGCCCGCGCCCATCGACTCCTGCGCGATCCACTGATTGAGCAGGCCCTGCAGTTCGCGCACGCTGGCGATGCCCCGCTCCGCAAGACGCTGCAGCGCGGCGTCGGGCACGTCGAGTTCGCGCTCGGCGATGGCCGCGCGCAGGATGGCCACGCGCGCCTCGAACTCCGGCAGGCTCACGTCCACCACCAGCCCACCGGCCATCCGCGAGATGAGGCGCTCGTCGACGTCGGCGATCTCGCTGGGCGGCCGGTCGCTGGCGCAGACGATCTGCCGATTGCCATCCTGCATCACGGTGAACAGGCGCAGCAACTCGGCCTGCATCTCGCGGCGGCCGGTGACGAACTGCAGGTCGTCGAGCAGCAGCAGGTCCACACGGCCGAGGCGATGCCCGAAGGCCGACGTCTCGCCCGCGCTCACGGCGGCGTGGTACTGCTCCGAGAACTCGTCGAGCGTGAGCGCCAGCACCTCGGCGCCGGGCTGCAACTGCTGCAGCAGGTGCGCCGTGGCCGTGAGGAGGTGCGTCTTGCCCAGGCCCGACCCGCCGTAGATGAACAGCGGGTTGTAGGTCGTGCCTGGCGCCTCGGCCACCGCACGCGCCGCCGCCGCCGCGAGGCGGTTGGACGCGCCGACGACCAGGCGTTCGAACGTGAGCCGGGGATCGAGCCGCATCCTAGCCGGTCCGCCCCGCGCTCAGCTTGCGCAGCACCTGCTCCGAGATGCCGCGCAGCGTCTCGAACACGCCAGCGCCGTGCAGCGCGTCGGCGGTGAACGACGGCACGCCGCGGAAGTTGATGGCGTCTTCGAGCTCCGGCACCGGCGTCCGCAACTCGGCCGGCAGGTCGATCTTGTTGTACTGGATCACCAGCGGCATCGTGCGCGCGTCCACGCCCTGCTCGGCGAGGTTCTCGTGCAGGTCCTGGAAGCTCTCGATGTTCTCCTGCAACTGCCGCGCCTGCGAATCGGCGACGAACACCACGCCGTCGGCGCCCTGCAGCACCAGCTTGCGCGTCGTCTGGTAGTACACCTGCCCCGGCACCGTGTAGAGCTGGAAGCGCGTGGTGAAGCCCGAGATCGTCCCGAGGTCGATCGGCAGGAAGTCGAAGAACAGCGTGCGGTCCGTCTGCGTCGCCAGCGAGACCATCTGGCCCTTGCGGTCCGTCGGCACCTGCCCGTGGATGTAGTGCAGGTTCGTCGTCTTGCCGGACCGTCCGGGCCCGTAATAGACGATCTTGCACGTGATCTCGCGCGTGGCGTAGTTGACGAGGCTCACGAGGCGGTCCCGCGAAGGTGGTCGATGGCCGGCATCAGCCCCTCCCGAAGAGCTGGGCGAGGTTGCGATTGAGGTCCTGCTCGAAGTTCTCCGCCAGCGCCGGGCTCGCGTCCGTCGCCGCCGGGGCCGCCGCGGCGATATCCGCGTACAGCTCCTTGAGGTACAGCTGCACGATGCCCAGCGAGCTCTCGGCGTCGAACACCGCCAGCACCAGCAGCCGCTGTGCCCCCGCCGGCACCTGCCCGAGATAAATCTGCCGCGCCTTGCCGGCGTAATGCAGGCCGGTGAACGGTTTGCCGTCCACCATCCCGCCCAAGTGCTCGGCCGAGGCGTTGATGGCCGCCGAGAGCGCGCAGGCCGTCTGCACATCCAGCGAGCGCTGGAAGCCCACCTGCGCCAGCACCTGCCCGCTCGAGTGCATCAGGACGGCGAGCTCCAGCCGCGCTTCGTCCACGAATCGCTTGAGCGGTGCATCCGCCCAGCCGATGGTCATCGTGTGGCGGATCATAGACTCCCCGCCGCCTTCAGCAGGTCCACGCGCAGCAGCCCGAAGTTGGCGCGCGTATCGGCCACCGCCACCACCACCAGGCCGTTGCGGCCCGCCGCGAGCACGCGGCCCCGCTCCGCCTCGAGGTCGCAGAAGCTCGTGCCGCCGAAGCCGGCGCTGGCCGCCGCCCGCGAGGCCTTGCGGAACAGCGACGCCGTGAGCGCCGCGAAGGCCGCCGTGTCCACGCCCACCTGCGCGGTCGCGTCGACCACGATGCCATCTTCCTCGGCGACCACGAGACAGGCCGTCACGCCACGATGCCGCGTCACGCTGGCGAGGATCGGAGCGAAGGCGCTCATCGTCCGCCTCCGAGCCATTGCGTCGCCACCTGCGCGCACTGGTCGAGCGTGCGGCGCACGAGTCCCAGCGGCGTCTCGCGCGGCGCCGCAATGAGCGTCACGCCGTCGCCCGTCGGCGCCATCACGACGGTGGCCGCCTCGGTCTCGATGGCGATGCGCGTCCACGCCCCGAGGCCGAAGTGCCGCATCGCGCGGTCGGCCTCGTCGCTCACGCCGGAGAGATGCGCGCCGATCACCGCGCCGAGGTCTTCGCCGTCGGCCGTGTGGTAGTGCCCCGCCACGACCAAACCGTCGGCATCGAGCAGCAGGGCCACCTGCCCCGTCTCGCCGAGGGACCCGTCGAACAATCCGCCCGCGGCTTCGGCGGCGCTGGCGGCAGCAGGTGCGGCGGTGAGCTGCTGCGACTCCGCACGTGCGACGTGTAGCGCTTCCCAGGCCGCTTCCAGCGCCGGGTCTCCGGGCGTCGCGGCGCGCGCCTTCGCGAGGTGCTGCTCGGCCTCGTCCCAACGCCCCTGGCGGTAGCAGAGGAATCCCATCCCGCGGTGCGCGGCGCCGAAGTCCGCCGCAATCGCCATCGACGCCTGCCACGCGCGCTCCGCGGTCGGCTCATCGCCCATCGCCAGCGCAATGCGCGCCACGAGGTCGTGCACGTCGGCGCGGTGCGCGTGGCGGTCCGCGCCCTTGCGGGCCACCCGCAGCGCGTTGGCGTACTCGCCGCGCGCCAGCAACTGCTCGGCCAGGGGCAGGAAGATCAAGCTCGACGGATCCGCCGCCAGCTGCTCGCTCATCGCCCGGATGTCAGTGCTCAACGGGCACCTCCCGCTCGAGCACTTCCAGCAGCCGTGTGGCCCCGACCACCGCATCGCGCAGGGCGGCGGCGGAGGGATACTGCGGCGTCGCCTCGATGAACGCGCTCCAGGTCGCGATGCCGTCGCTCAGGGCGCCGCGCCGGAAGTAGTCGGCGCCGCGGCGCAGCGCGCTCGGCAGCGCGTCGTGCGGCGTCTGGTGCGCGGCGCGCCGAGGCTCGCTCGGCAGGGCCACCGGCGTCACCTGCCGCGACGGCTGCCGCAGGATCACCACGCCCGTGCTCACGAGGCCGTACATCACGCGCGCCACGTCGAACTCGCTCATCGACACCGTCGCGGCGATCGTCCGCAGGTCCGTCTGCCCGTCGATCATCGCCAACACCTTCCACTCCTGCGGCAGCAGGTCCAGCAGGGCCGGATGGTCGGCGTCGCCCGGCGCGAGGTCGGGAATCACCGAGAGGTTCGGTACGCGGTCCGCGATGCGCGACCACTCGTCGATGCGGCGCGCCCCCTCCATCAGCAGCGACTCGGTGCCCAGCGGCGCCGAGGCATCGCGCAGCGCGTCGTCGCTCAGGCCTTCGGTGAACCGGAAGTGTCCTTCCGACCACGACATCAGCTCGAAGACGACGGCTTCAATCTGCAGGCGCATCTGCCGGTCCATCTCGCGCGAGGTCACGAGACCGAGGCTGACGAGGATCTCGCCGAAGCGCCGGCGGTCCCCCGTGTCCTGTGCCTCGCGGACGCGCGCGAGGTCGGCGTCCGTCAGGCGCCCCGAGCGCACCAACAGGTCGCCGATGCGATGCGGGTTGGACCTGATGCTGGCCGAAATCACCTTGCCGTTCTCGAACAGCACCACGCCCTCGTTGTCGCGCAGGGCCGACGTGACCGTGAGCGTGCCGGTCTTCCGGCTGAGATCGAGCAGCTGGAAGACGTCGTGGATGCCGAGTTCGCGGAGTGGGCCTTCGATTGCCATCAGACCTCCGCCTCGGGATCACTGCCTTCCAACCGCTGCTGCACCGCCCGCGCCTCGCGGAAGGCGCGGCGGGCGAACTCGCCCTGCGGCTCCAGCTCGGCCACGCGCCGGAAGCAGGCCACCGCCTCGCGGTAGCGTTCCTGTCGCGCCAACAGCAGGCCTTGGTGAAACACCGCGCCCACGTGCTCGGGATCGAAGCGCAGCACGCGCTGGAACGCAAAGGCTGCATCGTCGGGTCGGTCGAGGTCCAGCAAGAGTTCGCCCAGCGCCACCAGGCCGTCGAAGCTGTACGAATCGCGCTCGAGAAACTCGATGAGCAGGCGCAGCGCCTTATCCGGCGCCTCGAGCCGGCGGTGCAGCCCGGCCAGCGCCAAGGTCGCGTCTGCGTAGGTGGGCACGGCGTCGAGCGCGAGCAGCAGTTCGCGCTCCGCCTCAGAGAAATCCCCGCGCGTGATCAGCAGTTGCGCGAGGTCGTAGCGCACGGCCGCGAAGTCACCATCGATGGCGAGCGCGTGCCGATATGACGAGATTGCCGCGTCCACGTTGCCCATCGCCTTGAGCACGTTGCCGATGCCACGCAGCACCTCGGCGCGCCCGGGATCGGCGCGGCGGGCGCGGTCGAGCACCTCAAGCGCAGCTTCCGGATCGCCGCTCTCGAAGCGCGCCGTCGCCACGAGCAGCAGCGCGTCGACGTCCTGCGGCAACACCTCGAGCAATCGCGCGGCGGGCACTGCCGCGTCGCTGCCGCGCCCCAGCATCAACAGCGCCTGCGTCTCGCCACGCAGCGCCTCGGGATGGTCCGGCTGGGCGCGGCGCGCCGCCTCGAAGCGCTCCAGCGCGTCGCCCCAGGCACCCTGTCGGCCAAAGGCCTCGCCCAGCAGCACGTCACCGCGCGCGGCGTCGGCGCCGCGCTGCATCGCGCGCCGCACCTCGGCCATCGCGCGGTCCACCAGGCCCTTCGAGAGGAAGTCCTCCGCCAGGGCATAGGGATCGACGCCGGCTTCTGCGGCCGGTGCCGGCGTCTCGGGCGTCGGCTCCAACTGGCGGAAGATCGGCTCGAGGATACTGCTGTCGAACTCGAAGCTCTCCACCCCGCCGCTGAGCCGGTGTTCGCCGCCCAGCTCGGGTACGACCGTGAGGTCCACGTCCTCGAACTCGAGGTCGATGGCGAGCTGGAAGGTCTGCGGCGTGTAGTACGGGTCGATCTCCAGCGCGCGCTTGGTCTCGCGCAGCGCGCCGGCGTAGTCGCCGAGGCTCGTCAGCGTGAAGCTGAGGTTATAGTGCGCCTCGGCGTAGTCGGGCCGGATCTGGATGGCGCGCGCGTATGCCGTGCGCGCCTCGTCGAAGCGCCGCAGCTCGGCCAACACGAGGCCCACGCCGTTCCACGCCAGCGCTGACTCCGCGTCCGACTCCAGCGCCTGCCGGTAGGCCTCCAGCGCCAGTTGGAAACGCTTCGCACGCACCAACATCAACGCGAGGTTCAAGCGCGCCTTGGAGAAGCCTGGGCTCGCGTGCAGCGCCTCGCGGAATTCGTCGATCGCCTCCTCAGGCACGTTGGCGTGGAACAGCGCCACCGCGAGGTTGTTGCGTGCAATCGCGTACTGCGGATCGGCCGCAAGCGCCTGGCGATAGCTCTCCGCGGCGGCGGCGTGGTCACCGGTCTGGTGCAGCGCCACGCCGCGCTCGTTCCAGAGCTTCGGCGAATCAGCGCGCTCACCCAGCAGTTCGTCGTACAACCCGATGGCCGGCTGCGGTTCCTTGCGTAATAGGTGCAGCTCGGCCGTCGCCTGCACCACCAGCGCGCGGTCCTCCCCGTGCACCAACGCCAACTCGTACTCCTTCATCGCCTCGTCCAGCATCCCTTGCTGCCGGAACGCCTGCCCCAGCGTGTAGTGCGCCAGTGGCTCGCCTTCGGCGATCTGCATCTGCTGCTGCGACTTTCGCGCCTGCCGCCCCGGCACTAGTTGCTCGTACTTCTTGGGATCGTAGTCGTCGAGCGAGAGGTTGGCCTGCGCGCGCGAGAGCGCGGGATTCAGCTGTACCGCGCGCTTGCTGGCCTTCTGCGCCTCGTCGTGCTGCCCCATATCGCCGAGCACGAACGAGAGCAGGAAGTGCGCGTCCGGTTGGTCCGGGTTCAGCTGGATGGCGCGCTGCAGCGAGGTGAGCGCTTCGTCGAAGGCACCCTGGTTGTAGAGCACCTCACCGACGTAGAAGTGCAGCAGCCCGCTCTGCGGGTCCCGAAGGAGCGCCGTGCGGAACCAACTCAGCGCCACGCCGAGCCGTCCGACCGCCTTCTCGGCGAGACCGAGCTGGATCATTGTGCCGACGTCGCCAGGGCGCAGTGCGAGTAGCGCCTGAAACTCGGGGATGGCGTCTTCCGGCTGACCGAGCAGGGCGAAGGCGCGGCCGAGCTCCCAGCGCGTATCGCGGTCGTCCGGCCGCTGCCGCAGCCGTTCACGCAGCTCGGCCACGCGGCGGTCGTAGTAGCCGGTGTTGAAGTACGCGATCTCCAGGTTGCGCTGCGCGACCTGCATCTTCGGGTCGAGTTCGAGCGCCTGGGTGAAGGCGTCCACCGCCTCTTCGTAGAGGCCCTTGGTGAAGTACAGCACCCCAAGATTGTTGTGCGCCCCCGCGTCGGCCGGATCGATGCGGCGCGCGAAACCACGCAGGACCTCGCGGTCCCGCTGCGACACGGCGGCGGTGGACGGTCGGTTCACGCGACCCGGATGGCGGTGAGCATTGCGCGCAGGGAGACGGCGTCCGGCAGCAACAGGAAGAATCCGCGCAGCGGTGTCGCATCATTCTGCAGTTGGAACTCGCTCTCCACACAGAACACGTGCGAGGCACCCTCGGCCGTGGCGACGTACGTGGAGCTGAGCACCGCATCGCTCATATCGATCGCCAGCTCCGGCGGCGAGTTGAGGATGCGCATTCCGAGGAACTCGGCCAACGCGTTCAGGTACGCCGCCGAAAGGATGTTGCCCGCCTCCTTGAGCGCGCTCTCCTCGATCGCCCCCAGCGCGGTGACCTCGCGCCCGCCCATCATCAGGCCGGCGATGCGATGGGCAATCGGCTGCGGGAACACCAGCAGCGTGAGGCCCGTGAGATCGCCGGCGATGCGGATGGCCACCGCCGCCACCGGCTCCTCGCCCTCGGCGATCTGGTTTGGCACGTCCTCGATGGCTGCGACGTTGATCTGCGGCACCGAGATCATGATGCGCTGCCCGGTGATCTGGCTGAGCGCGGTGGCGGCGTGCCCCGCCCCGATATTCGCGACTTCGCGCAGCGCGTCGAGCGCCGCACGCGAGAGCGACCGTACGTCGTCCGGAGGATGCGTCACAGGAGACTCCCCACGTCCACGATGAGTGCCGGTGCCCCGTCCGCGAGGATCGTCGCGCCGCTGAACAGCGCGAGCCCGTCGCGAGCACCGTCGAACGCCTTCACCACGATGTCCTCCTGCGCCGTGAGTTCGTCTACCACCAGCGCCGCGCGCCGGTCACCCCGCTCAATCACCACGATCTCCTCGTCCAACGGGGTCTCGGCCTGCAGGTGCACTACCTCGCGCAGGCGCAGCAACGGCAAGACTTCGTCCCGCAGCACCAGCATCTCGCGGCCTTGGACCGGCCGTAGCACGGCCGTCCCGCGCTCCAGCGTCTCGCGCACGTGCGTCAGCGGCAGCGCGTAGCGCTCGGCACCCACGCGCGCCAAGAGCGCGCGGACGATCGCCAGCGTCACCGGCAGACGCAGCATCACCGTCGTGCCCGCGCCCGGCGTCGTGACGAGTTCCACTGACCCGCCCAGCGCACGCACGCGACTGATCACTGCGTCCACCCCCACGCCACGTCCGGACAGTGCCGTCACCGCCTCGCTGGTGCTGAAGCCCGGCTGTGCGATGCAGCGCAGCAGCGCGTCGTCGTCCAGCCGCTCCGTCTCCGTCGGCACGAGTCCGCGCTCGATCGCGCGCTGCAATACCTTGGCGCGGTCGATGCCGCGTCCGTCGTCACGCACCGTGATCACCACCGCGTTGCGGTCACGCTGCGCTGAGAGCGTGAGCCGTCCAGCTCGCGGCTTGCCTGCCGCCTCGCGGTCGGCCGGCGGCTCCAGACCGTGGTCCACCGCGTTGCGCAGCAGATGCACCACCGGCTCGCCGATCTCGTCGAGCACCGAGCGGTCGAGCTCGATCTCCTTTCCCTCGATCGCGAAAAGCACGTCCTTGCCCACCTGTCGCGCCACGTCGCGCACGAGGCGCGGAAAGCGATCGAACACCTGACCCACCGGCACCAGGCGGCTCGTCATCACTTCGGACTGCAGGTCCGCGATCAATCGCGTCGCATCGTCCATCGCCGCCGCCAGCGCCGCGTCAGCGGTGCCGCGCGTGAGCGCCTGCAAACGGCCGCGCACGATCACCAGCTCGCCGACGAGGTCCAGCAGCGCATCCAGCCGCGCCAGCTCGATACGCACGTGCCGCGCCCGCGGGGCTACGCCACGCTCGGCCGGCCCCAGCGTGTCGGCCACTCCGAGCACATCGCTGACGCGGCGCATCGGGTGCTCGCCGGTCTGCGCCGCCGCCTCGCCGGCCAGCTCCACGGTCACCGCGCGCGAGGGGCGCGCGTCCGCTCGCTCCTGCGCCGGCTCGCTTGGGCGCGCTTCGGCACGCGCCTCGGCGCGTTCCTCAACGCGTACCGTGGCCACATCGCCGGCGCTGCGCACCGCCTGCTCCAGTTCGGCCACACCCGCCGCGGTCTGCATCCGCACGCTGAAGGTCTGCGGTGACGTCGCCGCCTGCAGTTGCTCCGCAGACGGCACGCAGCCCAGCACCTCGCCCAGCGCGCGCAGCCGCTGCACCGCCATAAACGCGCGCACGCCCGGCAGTACCGCGGTCGGCTCCTGCACCACGTGCACCAAGGTGCCCGGGCCGTCGAGTGGATCGAGCGCCGCCGCCAGCAGCCGCACCGCCCCACTGGCGCGCATCACCGGGAACTCCGCCGTCGACCGCCCGCCCGCGATGTCGTGCAGACGCTCCAGCGCCTGCTGCATCGCCGGCGTCATCACCGCGCCGTCGCGGGAATGCTCAATGCCGTCCTCGAGCGCGTCAGCCGCGGCGAACAGCGCGTCCATCAGCTCGGCGCTCACGGACTGGTCCCCGTCGCGCACCTTGGAGAGCAGCGACTCCAGCTCGTGCGAGAACTCGGCGACGGCCACGTAGCCCATCGTCGCGCTCATTCCCTTGATCGTGTGCACACCGCGGAAAATCGCGTCCACGGCTTCGGCGGGGTCATCCCCCTGCTCGATCGCCAACAGCGCGCGATTGATGGCCGAGAGCTGTTCGCGGCTCTCGGTGCGGAACAGTTCGGCGTAACGCGAGGGATCCACGGGGCGGATCGGCGGGGCGCGACCGGGGCTTTAGCCCAGGACCCGCTGCACCGCCTCCAGCACGCGGCTCGGCTGGAAGGGCTTCACCACGAAGTCCTTGGCACCGGCCTGGATCGCCTCCACCACCAGCGACTGCTGTCCCATCGCGCTGCACATCAGGACCTTGGCGTTGGGATCGAACTGCGTGATTTCGCGCACCGCGTCGATGCCACCCATATCCGGCATCACGATGTCCATCGTGACGAGATCGGGACGCAGCGCCTTGTAGCGCTCCACCGCCTGTGTGCCGGTCTCGGCCTCACCGACGATCTCGAATCCCGCCTGCGTCAGGATGTCACCGACCATCGTGCGCATAAAGATCGCATCGTCGCAGATCAGCACCGTCGGAGCCACGCGTTCCTCCCTCAGAGTCCCAAGTGTCCGGCGTTCCGTGCGCTCACGCGTCGGCGAGTGCCGCGCGCTGCAGGGCCGCCACATCCATCACCAGCGCCGCGCCGTCGGGGAGCCGCACGAGGCCGCGCACCGCCCCCTGGGCCGACCGCGCTTCCTCCACGCCTTCCTCCGCCGCTGCGGCGCGAGCCACTCCGTCCACCGCATCCACCCGGAGCCCGAACCGACGCTCCGCTAGGTCCACGACCACCACCGGTCCCGACGCCGGCGCGCCACCCAGCCGCACCGCCAAGTCCATCACCGTCAACACCGTCCCACGCACATTCACCAGCCCAGCTATGAAAGACGGTGCGCCGGGCAGTCGCGTCACGCCCCGAACCGTCAGGACCTCCCGGGTGGACAGCAAAGGAATCGCCACCCGCTGGCCGCTCGCGCGCGCCACCAGGTACCGAGCCTCGTCCCCCTCCCCGTCCGCCCCGGCTTCCAACCCGGGGACGACCGGCAGGTCAGTCGGTTCCTCTATAGAAGCCAAAGTACTCCAGGGCATCGGGGTGGGCAAACAGCGACGGGTCCTCCGCCGCCCGGGCCAACGAGCGCCGGAGGTCCTCCGGTAGCGGGCAGCGCAGGTCCATCGGTGCCCCAGTGAGCGGATGTGTAAAGACGAGCCAGGCGGCGTGCAGGAAATGCCGCTTCGGCGGCAGGTCCAGCAGCCGCCGCCCTCCCCCGCCTCCGTAAGTATCGTCACCAGCCACCGGGTGGCCGATGCTCGTCAGGTGCACGCGAATCTGGTGCGTGCGCCCGCTGTGCAGGTCCGCCCGCAGCAGGTCCACCGCGTCGAAGCGCGCCAGGCGCGTAAAGTCCGTGCGCGCCGCCCGCCCGTCCTGACGCACCGCCATCCGCGTGCGGTCGTTCGGGTCCCGCGCGAGCGGCTTGTCGACGGTGATGCGGTCTTCGGTCAGGTGGCCCCAGGCCAGGCAGGCGTAGCGCCGCTTCACCGTGCGCGCCGCGATCTGCGCCGAGAGCGAACGATGGGCCCGGTCCGTCTTGGCGACGACCAGCAGTCCGCTGGTCTCTTTGTCGAGCCGGTGCACGAGGCCGGCGCGCTCGGCGCCGCCGCCTTCCGCCAACCCCTGCCCGCGCCCCATCAGCGCGTTCACCAGCGTCCCAGTCCAGTTCCCTGGCGCCGGATGCACGACCATCCCCGCCGGCTTGTCCACGACGACGAGGTCCTCGTCCTCGAACACGACCTGAATCGGGATCTGCTCGGGCACGACCTCGCGTCCGGGCGGCGTCGGAATCTCAACCACCAGTGCCTCGTGGCCTTCCACGCGGTGGCTCGCGCGCTGCACCGCGCCGTCGAGCGTGACCTTGCCGGTGGCGATGAGCGTCGCCGCCTGCGTGCGCGAGCACCCGCAGCGTCCGGCCACGACGAGATCCAGTCGCGCGCCGCGCTCGCCGCGCTCGAGCGTGAACGCGTGCCGCCCCGGCGTCAGGGGCTCGCGCACGTCAGGCCGAGGGATGGGCGTCGGCATCCGCCGCCGAGCCCGACGACGACGCCGCCTCGGCTTTGGCGCGGCGCTCGGCCGCGACGTCCTCGCGCCAGAGGATCACCGCCAGCGTGATCGCGCCGCAGCTCACCGCGATGTCCGCCACGTTGAAGGTCGGCCAGCGCCACGCGCCCACGCCGACGTCGATGAAGTCCACCACGCCGCGCGCCGAGCGCAGCCGATCCACGAGGTTCCCCACTGCCCCGCCCGCGATGCTCGCCAGCGCGATGACCCTGAGGCGCGCGTGCGGCGCGCTGCTGCGGTACATCGACCACAGCACCGCCAGGGCCACGAAGGTCAGGAGGACGAAGATCCAGCGCGACCACGGACCCAAGTGCAACCCAAAGGCCGCGCCCGGATTGTAGACCAGCGTCCACCGCAGGTACTCGCCGAGCACCGGGTGCGGCACGTGCACCGGTACCAGCCGGTCCACCGCCAGCAGCTTGGTGAACGCGTCGACAAGCACGATCCCGCCGACGATTCCCAGCACCCCGGCGGGGCCGAAGCCCCCCGGCTCACTTCTTCCCATCTTCCTCACGCTGCTTGCAGTCGATGCAGTACCGCGCGTGCGGCAGCGCATCGAGGCGATCGAAGCCCACCTCGCCGCCGCAGTTGTGGCACTTCCCGAATTCTTCGGGCGTGCGATACAGCCGCCGCAGCGCCTGGTCCACGTGCCACAGGAAGCGACCTTCCTTGGACGCGAAGAGGAACGCCTTCTCGCGCTCCATCGCGTCGGTGCCCTGGTCAGCCATATGGAACGAGTACGCCGAGAGATCGCCGTCGGCGCCTTGCGGCGTGTTGCCGAAGGTCTCGTCGTAGTGGCCGAGCTCCTTGAGCACGCGTCGGCGTTCCTCCATCAGGCGCTTCTCGAAGTACTGGATCTGCTTCTTCGGGAAGGGCTTGAACTTCTTCTCTCCGCCGGG
Organism: Gemmatimonadaceae bacterium; assembly: GCA_019637355.1. Classification (NCBI taxonomy): domain Bacteria; kingdom Pseudomonadati; phylum Gemmatimonadota; class Gemmatimonadia; order Gemmatimonadales; family Gemmatimonadaceae; species Gemmatimonadaceae bacterium. The sequence goes on from JAHBVT010000001.1 coordinate 1,696,594, forward strand.
AGTCGGGGTCGCCATATCAGCTGTCCTTGGAAAGGGCGATGTGGGCGGTCGGGCCGTCGAGATCCACCTCGGCGGTCGCCGGCCACGCGGGTACCGGAAGCGCGTCGGCGATGACGCAGTCCCGGGCCAACGTTTCGTTCGCGATCCACGAAAGATGCACGCGGAGCGCCTCCCGCACCTCCTGCGGGGCCGCCAGCGCGAGGCGGATCCGGTCGCTCACCGCCAGGCCGCTGTCCTTGCGCAGGCGCTGCACACGGCTTACGACTTCGCGCGCCATCCCTTCCGCGCGCAGCGCCGGCGTCACTGCCGGGTCCAGGGCGACCGACATCCCCTCGCCCTGTTGCACCACCAAGGACGTCGAGGCCTTGGCCGTGATCGTCACGCGCGACGCGTCGAGCTCGAGCGCGCCGTAGCCCGGCACCTCCACCGTCACCGCGCCACCCGATTCGATCTGCCGCAGCTGCGCCTGGTCGAGCGCCTCGACGATCGGCTTGGTCGCCTTCATCGCCGCACCCACCACCTTGCCGAGCACCGGGAAGTTCGCCTTGCCTTCGAGCCGCACCCAGTCCGCGGCGGAGTCGGCGAAGGTCACCTGCTTGAGATTGAGCTCGGCCGCCACCAGTGGCGCGATCATCGCGTGCCACTGCGGCGCGATGCCCGGCGTCACGCAGGTCATCGTGCCCAGCGGCTGGCGCACCTTGATGCCGGCCACCTCGCGCGCGGCGCGGCCAAGTCGGCACAGGATGCGCGCCGAATCCATCGCCTGGCGCAGCGCGAGCTGTTCGACCTGCCGCTCCGCCGCCTCGCGAGCCTCCGACGTCGGCCGCACGAAATCCGCGTGATGCACGGATTTACCCGTGAGCTCAAAATGAATCCAGTCGGAGATGAAGGGTGCGAATGGCGCCAGCAAACGAGAAGTCACAAGCAGGACTTCGTACAGCGTTGCGAATGCTGCCCGGTTGTCCGAACCGCCAACGTCGTAGAACCGGGACCTCGACAGTCGCACGTACCAGTTTGCGACACCCTCAGTGAAGAACTCGATCAGGATTCGCGCCGCCGCCGTGGCATCAAAGCGCAGCAACGCCTCGTTGACACTGAGTTCTACCTGCTCGAGTTCGGCGAGCACCCAGCGATCCAACACCGGACGCTCCGCCACCGCCGGATCCTGCGCCGACGGCTCCCAGCCGAAATTCGCGTACTGCGCGAAGATCCCCGAGTACACGTTGCGCAGCGTGACGAGAAAGCGCCCCGCCGTCTCGCGGATCACCGACTCGTCGAAGCGCCGCGGCACCCACACCTGCGAACTCGCCATCAGGAAGAGCCGCAGCGCATCCGCGCCGTGCTTCTCCATCACGCCGCGCGGATTCACCGTGTTCCCGCGCGACTTGGACATCTTCTGGCCATTGGCGTCCAAGACCAAGTCATTCACCACGACCGCGCGATAGGGAGCGGCTGGGGACGGAAGACTGAAGACGGAAGGCGCGCCCGCCAAAGCAGCCGACGCGTCACGCGAGCCAGCACCCGCGCTGTCGTTGCCGTTCCCTTGCAGCTTCCGTCTTCCGTCCAAGGCCCCAGAAGCGTTGCCCGGCAGTGCGTCCCCCAGCCCCGCCGCGATCGCCAGCAGCGAGTAGAACCACCCGCGCGTCTGGTCCACGCCTTCCGCGATGAAATCCGCCGGGTAGTACCGCGCCACCTGCTCGGCGCTGCCCGCCTGATGCGGATAGCCCCACTGCGCGAACGGCATCGAGCCCGAGTCGAACCAGGTGTCGATGACTTCCGGCACGCGCCGCATCGTGCCGGTGCCGCTGGGCGCCGGCCACGTGTACTGGTCGATGTGCGGCTTGTGCGGGTCGAAGTCCGCGGGCAGCGGCGTCCCCACCTTCGCCGCGAGCTCGGCGTACGACCCGATCACCTCCAGCTCGGTGGGATCCGCGTCGTTCACCCACACCGGCAGCGGCGTGCCCCAGTAGCGGTCGCGCGAGATCGCCCAGTCGATGTTGTTCTCCAGCCACGACCCGAAGCGCCCCGACCCGATCTCCGGCGGATTCCAGTTGACGGCCGCGTTGCGCGCCATCATCTCGTCCCGGTACGCCGTCGTGCGCACGAACCAACTGCCGCGCGCGTAATACAGCAGCGGCGTGCCGCAGCGCCAGCAATGCGGGTACGAGTGCAGGAACTTCTGCGCCTTCCACAGCTGGTCTCGACGCTCGAGCTCCTCGATGATCGCCGCGTCGGCGTCCTTCACGAACTTGCCGCCCACCAGCGGCATCTCCGCCGGGAACTCACCGCGTGCGTTCACCGGGTTCACGAAGGCCAAGCCGTGCCGCTGCCCTGCCGCGTAGTCGTCCGCGCCGAAGGCCGGCGCCATATGGACCACGCCCGAACCGTCATCGGCGGAGACGAACTCCTCGCCGACGATCACCTGCGTCCGCCCGTCGTCAGGATACTCCACCCAATCGAGCGGCCGCTTGTACGACATCCCCACCAGGTCTGCGCCCTTCAGCAGGGCCACCCGCTCCCAGCGGTCGGCGTAGTCCGCACCGAGCACCGCCGCGGCGCGCGCCTCGGCGAGAATGATCGTCCAATCCGAGACGTTCTTCTTTCGCAGCTCCACATAGTGCAGCTCCGGATGCACCGCCAGCGCGACGTTGGAGACGAGGGTCCAGGGGGTTGTGGTCCAGACGATGATGCGACGCCGGACTTGAGACGTGAGACTTGAGACGTGAGGGCCGTTCGCTCCCGTCTCAAGTCTCACGTCTCCCGTCAGATCCAGCGCCACATACACGCTCGGATCCTCCACATCCTCATATCCCTGCGCGAGCTCGTGCGAGGAAAGCGCCGTCCCACACCGCGCACAGTAGGGCAGGATCTTGTGCCCTTGATACAGCAGCCCCCGCGTGTGCAGCGTCTTCAGCGCCCACCACACGCTCTCCACGTACGCGTTCTCGTACGTGACATACGGATCGGCGTAGTCCAGCCAATAGCCCATCCGCTCCGAGACCTGCTCCCACTCGCCCTTGTAGGTCCACACGCTTTCGCGGCAGCGGCGATTGAACTCGCCCACGCCGATGCGTTCGATGTCCTGCTTGCCGCTGATGCCGAGCTGCTTCTCGACTTCGATCTCCACCGGCAAGCCGTGCGTATCCCAGCCAGCCTTGCGCGGCACGTGATGCCCGAGCATCGCGCGATGACGACAGAATAGGTCCTTCACCGTGCGCGCGAACACGTGATGGATGCCCGGCTTGCCGTTGGCCGTCGGCGGACCCTCGTAGAACACCCAAGCCGGCGCATCGGCGCGCTGCGCCTGCGCCGCGGCGAACACACCGTCGCGCGTCCAACGCGCCTGCACTTCCTGCTCCAGGGCGTCGGCCGTCAGGTCCGGCGCAATCGTGCGGAATCGCATCGGCGTCTTCGTCGTCATAGGCGCTCCACCACGCCACGCACCAGCGCGGTGAGCTTCGGCTCGGCCACCGCCGCCACTTCGAGAATCTTCCCCAGCGATGCCTCCTCCAGCGTCTCGGGCACGCAGGCGTCGGTGATGATCGACAGCCCCAGCACGCGCATCCCAAGCTGGCGCGCCACGATGACCTCAGGCACCGTGCTCATCCCCACCACGTCCGCGCCCATCGTGCGCAGCATCGCGTACTCGGCGCGCGTCTCGAGGTTCGGGCCCATCACCGCCGCGTACACGCCGCTGCGCAGCGTCGTCCCCTGCTCCGCCGCGACCGCCGCGGCCCGCGCGCGCAGCTCGGCGTCGTAGGCAGCCGACATATCCGGAAAGCGCGCACCCCATTCGGCGTGGTGCGGCCCCACCAGCGGGTTGTCGCCGAGCAGGTTGATGTGGTCGGCGATCGCCATCAAGTCACCGGGAGCCCAGTCGGCGCGGATGCCGCCGCAGGCGTTGCTGACCACCAGCGTCCGCGCGCCCAGCGCCTGCATCACCCGCACCGGCAGCGTCACCTGCTGCAGCGAGTAACCCTCGTAGCGGTGGAAGCGACCCTGCATCGCCACGACGCGCTTGCCCCCGAGCGTGCCGAGCAGCAGCCGGCCCGAATGCGATTCCACCGTCGACTCCGGGAACCCCGGGACGTCGCCGTAGGGAATGGCATCGGACACGGCGATGGCCGAGGCCAAGCCGCCGAGCCCGGTCCCGAGGATGATGGCCACTTCGGGCGCGATTACGCTGCGCGCGCGGATGGCATCCGCCGCGCGCGCGACGTCGGCGGGTGTCAGTGCCATCGTCGTCAACTCAGCCCTGCGCCGGCGGAGAGTCCAGCAGCGCGTCCGCCTCGGCGATGTGCCGCTCGGCGATGGCGCGCATCTGCGCCAGGTAGGCGCGGCGCGTACGGTCCAGCGATTCGATCTCCATCTGCAGTTGCGACAATTGCTGCCGCGACTCGGCGATAATCTGCTGCGCCGCCGCTTCGGCCTCGCGCCGCATCAATTCGCCCTCGCGCGCCGCCTGCTCCTTCACGTCCTCGCGCAGTTGCTGTGCCGAGACCAGCGCCTCATTGATGGCCTTATCGCGCTCGCGATAGTGTTTGAGCTGCTCGTGAAAGTTGCGCAGCTTGGTCTCGAGCTCGCTGTTCTGGCGCGTCAGGCGCTCCAGCTCCTCCGCGAGTTGCTCGCGGAACTGGTCCACGCGTTGGCGGTCGTAGCCGCGCATCGCGGAGCCGAAGTCATAGCGTCGCACGTCCACCGGCGTGAGGCGGAAGATGTCGTCGCCGCCCTCGAGATGCTCGCTCATCTAGTGCCTCGTCCCGAAGAGGATCGTGCCGAGGCGGACCAAGGTGGCCCCTTCCTCGACGGCGATCAGATAGTCCCCGCTCATTCCCATCGACAACTCGTCCGCCGGATGCCCGGCGGCCCGCAGCACGTCGCGAGCCTCTCGCGCCCCGCGGAACACCGCCCGCAGCACCGACTCCGGCGCGTCAAACGGCGCCATCGTCATCACGCCGCGCACGCGCAGGTTCGGCAGGCCTCGCAACCGCTCCGCCTCCGACGCCAGCGCAGCCGGCACATAGCCGCCCTTCGTGTCCTCGCCAGCCACATTCACTTGCACCAGCACATCGAGCGTGACGCCGAGCTTCGCCGCCATCGCCGCTGCCTCGTCGGCGAGCTTCGCGCGGTCCAGCGCGTGGAACAGCCGGAACTGCGGCAGCGCCTTCACCTTGTTGGTCTGCAGATGCCCAATCAGGTGCCAGGTCAGACCGGCAGGCATCGTGCCTGCTGCCCGTAGCGCCTCTTGCTTCGAGAGCGCTTCCTGCACCTTGTTCTCGCCGACGTCGTGGATGCCCGCGGCGGCAGCCGCGAGCACCGCCTCAGGGCCGTGCGTCTTGGTCACGGCAATCAGCCGGACCTCCTGCCCATGCCCCCCGCGCCGGATGGCACCCGCGATTTCACCGCGGATTTCGGCCACCCGTTCGTTGAGCCACGGAAAACCCATAACCGTTTGAAAATACTGAGGGTTATGGGTCCTCGGTAGGGAGCTTGACGTGACCCCCGGATCCTGGTCCAGTTATACTGGCGGTCCTCCACCGAAGAGGACCCATGCGAAGAGTCGATTCACGGAAGCGCCGATCGTGGGGTTCCTGCAGGAGCTCGAGGCGGGCGCCAAGCTTGCGGAGGTGTGCCGCCGGATCGGCGTGAGCGAGACGACGATCCACCACTGGCGCCGGAAGTACGGCGGCCTTCAGGTGAACGAGGCCCATCGGCTGAAGGCGATGGAAGAAGAAAACCGGCAGCCCAAGCGGATCGTCGCCGACCAGGCCCTGAACCTGCAGGTCGTGAAGGACCTGCCGGGAGAAAAGTGGTGATGCCCGAGCAGCGGCGGACGGCCGTCCACCACGTGCTGACCACCGCCGAGGTGTCGGAGCGCACGGTGTGCCGCTTCACCGGCTTCGCCCGGTCGACGCAGCGCTACGTGTCCGTGCGACCGTCCGACGCGGCGCTGGAGCTATCGGCAACTGACGCGGGTGCTCCGGCGCGAGGGCTGGCCGATCAACCGCAAGCGCGTCCAGCGCCTGTACCAGCAGGAGGGGTTGCAGGTGCGTCGCCGGCGGCGGAAGCGGCGCGCGGTGGTGCCGCGCGTCCCGGTGGCGGTGCCGACGCGCCCGAACCAGCGCTGGAGCATGGACTTCGTGCGCGACACGCTCGGCGGTGGTCGGGTGTTCCGATGCTTCACCCTCGTGGACGACTGCACACGGGAGTGCCCCGCAATCGAGGTCGACGTATCGCTCCCCGGGGAGCGCGTGGTGCGCGTGCTCGACCGCGTCGCGGCCGTGCGCGGGTATCCGCATGCGATCGTGTATGACAACGGTCTACATCCGCTGTCAAGAGTTGCGTAGGCACAGTGATGCCTTGGGCGCCCAGAAGGACGCCAGGAGAGGTGAAGCGCGACGGGCACACGACCCCCGGTGGACTTCCACGGAACACGAGTCCCCTGCTCACCATAGTGCGGTACGCAGCATCGTCGCGTAGCGACGCGACGCGCTCAGCAGTCTCAACACAGCATGAGGGCCCAGTGGAAGGCTCGAGCATTGTCTACGAGGTCGCAAGCGCCTCGACGGCACGGTTGATCGGAGTCGATTCACTGGGGACGTCGTGTTCGAAGTACGCGCGGTACGGCTGACCGGTCTTGACTACGGCATAGGCGATCCGTGCCATCTTCGCGGCGATGGCGGTGTAGGCCTTGCGCCGACGATCGGCGCTCTTGGGCGCCGTCGCCATGTAGCGCTCGAACTTGTCGCGCACGGAGTCCTCGCGACTGCGGACGGCGACGCGGCCGGCGAACCAGAAGGCGCAGCGCAGGCGGCTGTTGCCGCGCTTGGACAGCTGCTCCTGCCCCTTCGACTGGCCGGACTGCGCCTTGGCCAGGTCCAGGCCGCAGAACTTCAGGAACTGGCGGTGGTGGCCGAAGCGGCGGAGGTCGCCCCCCTCGGCGAGAATGGTGAGGGCGAAGACAGGTCCAATGCCTGGAATGGTCTGCAACAGCTGATAGTCGGGGTGGACGCCGAGCAGGTGGTCCGCCCACGCCTCGAGCGCCGCACGCTGCCGCGACAGGTCGAGAAAGGTTTGGAGACGCAGGCGGGCAGCCTGCACCGCGGGACTGTCCGGCGGCACGGGCAGGGCCAGCGAGCGCTGCGCCAGCTCATACACGCCACGCAGCCATGCCGCCTTCCCGACCTTGCGACCGGCGGGTTTCCACGCCGCCTCGAGGAACGCCTTCTCGGTGAGCGCCGTGATGTGCTGCGGCGTCGGGAAGGCCAGCAGGAGGCTGACAAACGCCTCACTGCGCGAGGTGCGCCAATAGCGTGCGAACTCCGGCCAGTAGAGCGGCAGGAAGTGCGTCAGCAGGCTATGCTGCACGCGCGTCCGCGCCAGGGTCACCTGCCAGTACGCCTTCGAGATTTCCTGTGCGTCGTGCCACCCGGCAACGAGCGGCTCGATGTAGCGCATCGTCATCCCCTGCTGCAGCACTTCCAGGATCACGCGTGCATCCTTCGCGTCGTTCTTGTCCCACGAGGAATAGCGCGCCTCTCGGTACCGAGCGCAGGTGAGCGACGCGACGAAGCGCACGTCGAAGCCGGCCTGGAGCAGTCGGTACGCCAGCGGCCGATGGTAGACGCCAGTCGGCTCCAGTCCCACTCGCACGGGCTGCGGCAACGACTGCAGGTGCGCCACGAGCCGTGACACCGCCGCCAGCGAGTTCTCCACGCGGCACCGCTCGTGTCGCGCGCCATGGGCGATCAGCACCTCGTGGGCGTCCTTGGCTACGTCGATTGCAACCCACGTGCCGGGAACGACATCTTCAGGGAAGGGATGGCCAGTCGTCATCGGTGCTCCTGGTGGTCGGGATACCATCCAGGATGCCGCCGCTTTGATCGGCTGGCCATCCTCCTTCCAGATGTACTACGGGCCCGAGTTCGTGAGCGCGGCGCTCGATGCGTGGGCCCATCGCCACCAGGTGGTGCTCGACTCCATGGACCCGGGGAAGCCGGTCCAGAACGCCTTCATCGAGAGCTTCAACGGGACGTTCCGGGACGAGTGCCTGAACGAGAGCTGGTTTGTCAACCTTGCCGATGCCCAACGGACGATCGAAGCGTGGCGCATCGACTACGAATGCGAGCGGCCGCACAGCCGGCTCAAGGACCGCACCCCGCGCGAGTTTGCGCTCGCGCTTGCCGATGCTACAACTTCGACCGCCCTGACCCCGGGACCGGCATAATCGCTGGTACAGAAAAGGGGGGCACGTCAAGCCAGTTAGTGGGTAGTGCTCGGATACAGCCTATGAGCGGTGCGCACCCAGTGAAAAAGCCGTCAGTCTTTATTGAGTCGATCTCTGATCGCCTGACGAAGCACGGCAACTGATGGTGCCCCAAGGAGCGTCCCATCGAGATAAACAGTTGGGGTAGCATTCACTCCTAGACGGCCGCCAACTTCGATGCCGCGATCGATGCGATCAAAACGAGCGGCACTATTCGCACATATAGCTATGCGTGAAGTGTCGGCAATCCCCGCTCGGCGTGCGAGTTCTCCCCAGCCGATTAAGCCGAGAGAATCCTGATGAGCAAACACGACATCAACGAATGTCGAAGCTGCGCCGAAAGAATCGGCGCACTCCATCGCCCTGGCCGCAGGAAGCGCGAAGCGGTGCATCTCCAGCGGGAAATGAACGAACGTCATGCCAACCGCACCAGGAAACTCAGCGGATACCTCGGACACTGCTCTATGGAAACTGCGACACGCGGGACATTCCAGGTCTGTGAATTCGACTAATCTCACGTGCGGCTCTACCTTGGCTTTAGCCAGTTCGATCCCTACATCTTCAAGCGCACGCCGCTCAGAGTCCGGCACGATCGAAACAGCAGGAACTGGCCCAGAGATCATGGAGCGGCGTGGTTGCCAAAACGCCATTTTTATAGCGGCAGCAGCCACCGCAAGGGCAGCGATAACGATTGAAAAGGACACTGCTCGATCAAGTGACTGGGACATTTGTATCGCTGTCTTAAAGAAGGAGGTTGGTAGGACCGACGTGTCCCGGTTGGCTGGTCGCAACAGGTGCTGCGACCAGCCAATGGACACTCACTGTTCGAAGCAGTGGATAGTGTAGTCGTACCACTGATCATCGATCCCAAGGCACGAGGCCGGAAAGCACGAACCGCCTCCGGGGTTGCAGACAGCAGTACCGGAGCACGAGTTCGCGCACCACCACGAACCACTTGAGGTCGTCGCCGCACTCAGCGACGAGACCAAGGCGCTGGATGCGGCAAGCGCAACAACTGTGATTGCCTGAAGCAACCGTTTTCGAGAACCCATTGTCTTCCTCCTTAGGTGGGTATACGCACTGCGACCCAATGTCGCGATAAATTTTATTGGCTATTGCAGGTCTTGGCAACATCAAAATAGTTTACAGTGACATGTTGTTGTACGTTTATACAGGAGGACGGATGAAACTGCTACAGCCCAATCTTCAACTCGTGCTCACGTTCCTCGCTGTATGGAGTTTTCCAGTACAAGCCATTGGCCAAACCACCAAACACATCCCGCCGCCCACCGCAGCACTCGATGAGACCTTCAGCGTCATCACCGCAATGGTGGAACTCGCCAGCGGGAAAGTCGTCTTGCTGGACCGAACGGAGCGCCGCATTGTCGTCGCCGACTTTGACACACAGCGAATTACCGAACCCATCCGCAACGGCTCAGGCCCAAACGAGGTCGCGTACGCGACACGACTCGTGGCCACACCCGGCGGCGGTGCGGCCGTGGCCGACGCAGAAAACGAGCGCCTGCTGCTCTTGGACGGAGCCGGAACCCCTTCAGGGTTCTGGCAAACCGGCACGGACGATGCGCTGATTCGCAGCACCATGCGACTCAGCGGCCATCCAGGTCAGGCGCGAACGGTGGTCTTGGAGCGCACTGACCGATCCGGCGTCTCGATTTTCCGGTGGGATCCGACCTCCGCCAACCTCACTCCGCTGCACCGACGAGCCAGTCGCCAAACACCACCAGTCGGCACCGCAGGAGGCCCTGCCGTCGGGCGGGCATCGGACAGAATCGTATCGCCATTCCCGACGTTGCCCGACCTCTGGATGGCCGATACCGCCGGATGGACATTCGTCGTGCAGTTGGCACCGTACCGCGCAATCGTCATCGCTCCGGATGGGCGCACCGTGGAAGGGCCGATTCAGACGGCACGACCGTATCGCATCGATGACGCGACAAAGCGCGCGACAACCGCTGAACTGGCCATCCAGCGCGCTGGCCAGATGAACGCCAGCACGGCATTCGAGTGGCCTGACATACTCCCGCCATTTCACACCGATCGTTTTCCTGCGTTGTTCATCGCCACGGATGGCACACTCTGGGTGCGCCGTACCACGCCAGCAACCGAACCGCCGCGCTTCGATGTATTCGACCGGACAGGCAACCTGAAGGGAATCGTGCGACTGCCTCACGGATACCGATTGGCGGCCTTGGGGCGCAGGCACGTCTACCTCGTATCGCGCGATTCGGACGGATCCGAGACCGTCCATCGAGCGCCCTTCAGTTTCTGATCTCGCGCTAGAAGAACCTCGGCGTCACCCGTGCCCGCACTACGGCCGGCAGCCCGTCTTCGTTGCGATCGAGGTACCACACCGCGTCGCCATCGGCTTCCATCCACGTCGCGCACCACGGCAACACCACGCGGCCGACAAGACGACCATCCGGATCGAACACCTCGTACGTGACGTTCTCGTCGCGGAACTGACGCGGTGGCGCGCGGTTCGGAACAGCCGCGTCGCGCTCCTCCAGAGGGATTTCTACCGACTGCACCGCCACACGCACCCAAATGCGACCGTCGCGGCCCACCGAAAGCCCCGCCACCGGCGGCTTGGTCGTCGGAATCGCCGGCCCATTCCACTGCCAGCCCGGATCTGTCATCCGCAAGTGAATCGACCCGGGTTTGCCGGAGGCTCCACTTCGTGAGAGGTTGGAGTCATGCCCGAACGTCCCCCATATTCGCCTGAGTTTCCGCGAACGCGCCATCCGGATGGTGCTGGACCAGGCCCCCGCCCACGGCTCGCAGGGGGCCGCCATCCGCTCGATCGCCGAGAAGATCGGCTGCCACACCGAGACGCTCCGGAACTGGATTCGCGAGCACGAGCGGAACACCGGCCAGCGGCCCGGGCCGACGACGGATGACGTCGCGCGCCTGAAGGAGCTCGAGCGCGAGAACCGCGAGCTCAAGCGCGCGAACGAGATTCTGAAGAAGACGTCGGCGTATTTCGCCTTGGCGGAGCTCGACCGCCGACCCAGCTGATGGTGGCCTTCATCGACGCGCACCGCGCGGCGTACGGAGTCGAGCCGATCTGCGCGGTGCTGCCGATCGCTCCGTCGACCTACTACGAGACGAAGGCGCGCGAGCGCGACCCGTCGCGCCTGCCGGCCCGCAGCCGCGCGGATGCGGCGCTCCGGCCGGAGCTCCAGCGCGTGTGGGCGGCGACGCGTGGGCGCTACGGGGCGCGCAAGGCATGGAAGCAGCTCCGCCGGGAGGGCCGCGTGGTGGCGCGCTGCACCGTGACGCGCGTCTTCAAGGCGATGGGCCTGCGCGGGGTGGTGCGCGGGCGCCGGGTCACGACGACCATTCCGGAGCCGGCGGCGCACCGGCCGCAGGATCTCGTGCAGCGCAACTTCACGGCGACGCGCCCGAACCAGCTGTGGGTGTCGGATCTCACGTACGTGCCGACGTGGCGCGGCTTTGTGTACGTGGCCTTCGTGACCGATGCCTACTCACGGCGCATCGTCGGCTGGCGGGCGACGGCGACCCTGCGCACGGACCTCGCGCTCGACGCGCTGGAGCAGGCGCTCTACGACCGGGCGCTCGATGGTCCGCTCGTGCACCACAGCGATCACGGCTCGCAGTACCTCGCGATCCGCTACACAGACCGACCTCTCGAGGCCGGCATCGAATCGAGCGTCGGCAGTCGCGGCGACGCGTACGACAACGCGCTGGCCGAGTCGACCAACGCGCCGTACAAGGCGGAGGTCATCTATCATCTCGGGCCGTGGAAGGGCCTGGAGGACGTGGAGTATGCGACGCTGGAGTAACAGCCAGCGGCTGATGCAGCCGCTGGGGGACATCCCGCCGGCGGAGTACGAAACTCAGTATTATCACACCCAGGCCGTGACTGCGGCCCTGGGACTCAGCTAACCGAGTCTCCGGGAATCCCGGGTCGATTCAATCCCCCGTCCCGAGGCGCCGTGACCGGACGATACGCATAGAGCGTCCCGCTGCTGTCCGTGCGGATCCCGTTGGAGGTACTGAACCCCGTCGGCACCGCCCAACTCGTCAGGAAGTCGCCGTCCGGCGAGAAGAATGACACGCGCCCGTTGCGCGCGCCCCACTGCGCGAGACGTCCGTCGCGCAGCACGACCATTCCATTGTTGGAATAGAACTCTCCCGGCCCGGCGCCCCGCCGGCCCACACGACGTTGCAGCGCACCCGTGGAGTCGAAGATCAGCAGCACCTGATTCGGCTGGTCGAAGACGTACAGTTCGCCGCTCGGCCCGACGTCAGACTCGCTGACCTCGGCGAAGAGCGTCGTGTCGTCCATCGCCGGCGCGATGCGCATTTCCTCCCGCACGCCTTGGACGCGGGCCGGCGCAACGCTGCCCGCCGTGCGCGCAATGATGGTGTCCGCGCGCGACGAGTCGAAGACGGTCACCAACCCCGCCCCGGCATCCGGCGCCGGCGCATCGGAGGTGCAGGCCGCAAGCATCACGGCCGTCGCGAGCAAGAGCGTTCGGAGCATCATTGAGTTCTCGGTGGGAGGCTGAACGTCAGACAGTCGCGAACGGCGAAACGTTGCCAAACGCGAAGGGAGAGCCCGACGTCGGGCTCTCCCTTCGCTCGATCACCTCGAGCAGTCGCTGACCTCCGCGCCTGTTCGCAACAATAGGTCAGGCCGGCGACGGCTCCGGCCCGCCAATCACCGGCGGCACGCGACGCGGCTCGGGTTCCTTGGCGGTGACCGGCGGGATCGCGGCGGCCGAGGGCGGCTCCTTGCGTGGCGGCAGGTCCTCGCCGCGCTCGAGGAACGCGATGTCCTCGCGTGTCAGCGTCTCGCGCTCGAGCAGTGCGTTGGCGATCGCATCCAGCAGCGGCCGATGCGTCGTCAGCGTATCCATCGCGCGGTTGTACGCCTCGTTGATCACGCGCGCGACCTCGTCGTCCACCTGCTGGGCCGTGCGCTCGGACACCTGGCGCCGCGAGTTGAGCTCGCGCCCGAGGAAGACTTCCTGCTCGTTGTCGCCGACGAGGATCGGGCCGATGGCGTCCGAGAGCCCCCACTGCGACACATAGCGCCGCGCGATGCCGGTGGCCTGCTGGATGTCGCTGGCGGCGCCGGTGGTCACGCGGTCGCGCCCGAAGACGATCTCCTCGGCCACGCGACCGCCGTAGGCCATCACGAGGCGCGCCTCCAGCTGCTCGCGCGTCACCGACACGCGGTCGTCTTCCGGCAACGTGAACGCGAGGCCCAACGCACGGCCACGCGGAACGATCGTCACCTTGTGCAGCGGGTCGTTGCCCTTCACGCGGATTGCGCAGACCGCGTGCCCGGCCTCGTGGAAGGCCGTGAGGCGACGCTCGTCTTCCTTCATCACCAGGGACTTCCGCTCGGCGCCGAGCATCACGCGATCCTTCGCGTTCTCGAAGTCCACCATATAGATCTTGTCGTGGTTGTTGCGGGCCGCGAGCAGCGCTGCCTCGTTCACGAGGTTGGCGAGGTCCGCGCCGGCCATCCCCGGCGTGCCACGCGCGAGGCGGTGGATGTCCACGTCCTCGGCCAACGGCTTGTTGCGCACGTGCACCTTGAGGATGCCTTCGCGTCCACGCAGGTCCGGCGCGTCCACCACGATCTGCCGATCGAAGCGGCCCGGGCGCAGCAGCGCCGGGTCCAGCACGTCCGGACGGTTCGTCGCGGCGATGAGGATGACGCCGTCGTTGGACTCGAAGCCGTCCATCTCCACGAGCAGTTGGTTCAGCGTCTGCTCGCGTTCGTCGTGCCCACCGCCCAAGCCGGCGCCGCGGTGGCGACCGACCGCGTCGATCTCGTCGATGAAGATGATGCAAGGCGCGTTCGCCTTGCCCTGCTCGAAGAGGTCGCGCACACGGCTCGCGCCGACGCCCACGAACATCTCCACGAAGTCGGAACCCGACATCGAGAAGAACGGACGCCCCGCCTCGCCAGCCACCGCCTTGGCGAGCAGCGTCTTGCCCGTGCCCGGCGGGCCCACGAGCAGCGCGCCCTTCGGCAGCCGACCGCCGAGCTTCGTGAACTTGGCCGGGTCCTTGAGGAACTCGATGATCTCGCGCAGCTCGACCTTGGCCTCGTCCGCACCGGCGACGTCGGCAAAGGTCACCTTCGGCGTGTCGCCTGAGAGCAGCTTGGCCTTCGACTTGCCGAACGAGAACGCCTTGTTACCGCCCGCCTGCATCTGGCGCAGCAAGAACACCCAGATGCCGATGATGATGATCCACGGCAGCATCTGCAGCAGGATCGCGCCCATCGACAGGCGCTGGTCCTCGGCCTTGATGAGCACCTGCTTGGCGTTCAGGCGCTCAATCTCGGTCTCCGAGTTGTGCACCGGGAACTTCGTCGAGAAGCGGCGCACCTCGCGGCCGTCGATCGACACGCGCGACTTGAACTCACCGTTGACCTCGCGCCCGCCGATGATCGTCACGCGCGAGATGTTGTCCGAGTTCAGCTGCTGCAGGTACGCCGAATAGTCGATCGGGGGCGACTGCTCGTTGCGCCCTGACGTCATCTGGAAGAAGACGAAGGGCACGAGGAACGCCAGGACCCACAGCGAGAGGGTCCGCGACGCGCGCCCGAACCCGCCGGGCTTCTGTTGAGGGGCATTCGCCATTGCTACTCCAGACTCGCTACGTAGGGGACGTGGCGGAAATCCTCCGCGTGGTCCAACCCGTAGCCTACGAGGAATTCGTGCGGGGCATCGAACCCGACGTACTTCACCGGGTGCGCGAGGTGCTCCGCGATGTGTTTGTGCAGGAGGGCACAGATCTCGAGCGACTTCGGCTTCCGGTCCCGCAGCAGGTCCACCAGCACCTGCAGCGTGCGGCCGGAATCCACGATGTCCTCGACCAGCAGGATGTGCTTCCCCTCCAGTTCCGTCTTCGGGTCATACACCAGCTGGACGTTCCCGGATGAAATCGTCCCCGCGCCGTAGCTCGAGGCCACCAGGAAGTCCACGTGCAGCGGCCGCCGGATCTCGCGGACCAGGTCCGCCAGGAAGACGAAGCTCCCCTTGAGCAGGCCGAGCACCAGCAGGTCGCCGTCTGGATAGGAAGCGGTGATTTCCTCCCCCAGTTCCCGAACGCGCGCGGCGATGGCCTGCTCGTCGAAGGCCACGCGCTTGACGGCGCGGCCCCGCAGCCGGGGATCGCCAGAGGCGGAGGTGCTGGTCATCTGCATCAATATAGAAGCCGAATCACGAAAGTGCTGGCCGTGCGCAGCACTTCTGCCCCTCCCGCGAGCTGGATCCGGCCCTTCGGCTTTGCCCCCGGCGCCCACTCGGCCACCCGGGCGATGCCGCGGCGATCCATCGTCACGCCGACCCGGGCGGCGAGCTCCGGCCACACCACCGCAGTCGCATCAACCGAGAGCGCCGCGAGCGGCTCGGCAGGCACCGCCACCGCCGAGGGCTCCGGATGTACCGGCAGCAGCACGGCGTCCACCCAGGCCGCGACCTCAGCGCGCAGCGCCGAAGCCCGCTTGGACAGCTCCCAGCACCAGTCGGAGAAGCCCGGCTGCGCACGCTCCAGCGCCGGCAGGATCTCGTGCCGTACGCGGTTCCGCGCGAAGGCCATCGAGCGGTTCGAGGGATCCTCGACGAACTGCAGTTTCCGCGCGGCTGCGTAGGCCGCGATGTCGCTTCGGCCGAGCGACAGGAAGGGACGACCGGCGCTGCCGAGCATTCCCGCTAAACCGCGCGCGCCGGCGTCCCGCAGGATGCGCAGCACCACCGTCTCGATCTGATCATCCCGCGTGTGAGCCGTCACCACCTCAGCACCGAGCTCGGCCGCCCAGGCCCGCAGAAACTGCAAGCGCGCTGCGCGCCAACTGGCTTCGTCGCTGGCCGCGCCCGGCGGCAACGCGCCCGTGACCGCCGGCAGCTCGAGCCTGAGGGCCGTCCGCTCCACCAGTTGCACCGCCTTCCGCGCCGCCGGTCCCGTGCCGTGGTCGAAACTGGCCACGCCGGCGATTTCCCCGCCCCGCCACGCGGCCATCGCGTCCAGAAGGACCATTGAATCGCGGCCGCCGCTGACCGCGAGCAGCCAACGGCCCGGCGGCAGTGCGTCGAGGGAACGGGCAACCCGCATCAGCGCTTCACTTTGCATCGGCACTCGGCTAAGATACTTCCCGACGTAGGTCTTCACCCCGGTCACACTCACGGAGCGACGACGTGGAACAGTCATTCGGCGGTCCCCTCGGCACCCTTTGGGCCGGTCTCGGGATGGGCGCCTACTATGTGGGTCTCACCTGGATCAACATCCTCCTCGGCTTCTTCCTGACGCCGCTGTTCCTGATTCCGCTCACGTGGATCCAGGACAAGCTGGCTGGCGCGAAGAAGGCCGATTGAAACGGCGCCCGACTGGGCGCGTAAGCACGGGGGGCGATGCCAAGCGGCGTCGCCCCCCGTACCTTTTGGTGGCACCCCCAACCGTCAGGAGTCCGCCGTGATGCTGTTCGGGATTATTCTCGTCGTCCTCGTCGTGGTCTTCATCTCCGTGTACAACGGGCTCATCGCCCTCCGGAACCAGACCGCGAACGCCCTCAAGCAGATCGACGTGCAGCTCAAGCGCCGTCACGACCTCATCCCCAACCTGATCAGCACCGTGCAGGGGGCGATGGACCACGAGCGCGAGACGCTCCAGGCCGTCGTCGAGGCGCGCAATACCGCCGTGAAGGCCGCCGCCGGGCTCGACCCGCAGCACGTGAAGGCCACCGCTGCCGCCGAGGCGCAGCTGACCGGCTCGCTGGGCCGCCTGCTTGCCGTCGTCGAAGCCTACCCCGACCTCAAGGCCAGCAACAATCTCAAGAGCCTGCAGGAGGAGCTCGCGAGCACCGAGAACAAGGTCAGCTTCTCGCGGCAGCTCTACAACGACACCGCCACGCAGTACAACACCAAGCAGCAGCAGTTCCCGGGCAATATGGTCGCCGGGTTCGCGGGCGCGTCGCCCGCCGAGCTGTGGGAAATCGAGGACGTGGCGGAGCGGGCGGTGCCCAAGGTCGAGTTTCGGCGGGGAGCCTAGGCCATAGTTGGGACGGACGACGGATGACGGATGCGCTCAGCGTCCGTCATCCGTCATTCGTCCCCTGTCGAGAGCCAAATGACCACTCCGCTCACCCTCAATCTCTTTGAGCAGCAAGCTGCCAACCGCCGGAAGTCCTGGTGGTTGGTGGTCAGCTTTCTCGCGTTCTTCCTGTGGCTCGGGCTCGGCGGCGACCTCGCGCTCTGGCTGTATACGCGCGACCTCGCGGCCGCCGGTGAGCAGGTCATCTACCAGCACCGATTTCCTTGGGGCGGCCTCGTCTTGGGGCTCGCGGCGTTCTTTCTGACCCTCGACATCCTCCGCAACGGCGGCAAGCGCGTGGTCAAGCAGATTGGGGCTGAGCCCCTGACCACCCCCAGGACCGACCAGGAGCGCCAGCTCATCAACGTGGTGGAGGAGATGAGCATCGCCGCCGGGCTGCCCAGGCCCAACATCTACATCGTGCAGGATGAGGACCCCAACGCCTTCGTGAGCGGCACCAAGCCCGGCGAGGCGCACCTCGCCGTGACCTCCGGGCTCCTCCGGGAGCTCAACCGGGACGAGCTGCAGGCTGTGGTCGCCCACGAGATGGGGCACGTGAAGAACGAGGACACCCGGCTGATGACCCTGATTGCCGGGCTCGGCGGCGCCATCCTGCTCATCCGGGACGCGATGATCCGGACCACCTTCCGGTCCGGCGGGGGCTCCTCCCGGCGGGGGAACGGCAAGGGCGGGAACCCGCTCGCTGTCGTGGTCTTGGTGCTTTGGGTTCTCTCCTGGATCTTGGCGCCCATCATCGTCCGGCTGATGGCGATGGCCGTGAGCCGCGGGCGGGAGTACCTGGCCGACGCGATGGCTGCCCAGTTCACCCGCAACCCGGCAGCTCTTGCCGATGCCTTAGCCAAGATCGAGGCGCACCACGCGCCGACCAAGAGCATCTCCCAAGGGGTCGCCCACCTGTGCATCGTGGACCCCATCGGGCGGGCAGCGAACGAGAAGCAGGGACGGCTGGCGGACCTGTTTGCGACGCACCCGCCGATGGCGATTCGGGTCTCGCGTCTCAGGGCGATGGCGTTTCAGGCGGCCTCGCGGCGAGACGCAGCCGTGTGACGAAATGGCACAAAGGACGCCGACGCCGGTGAACGGTGGCAGAACGGCGTCTAACGCCGTGCAGTCGGACTTCGGCTGGGGCGTGAGGACTCGGCAACATTCCCCTTGCGTGTTCGAACTTCGATACGCCTCCGACTGCACTGCTTGTTGATTCGAACAAATGTGACTGCCGATGCAACGCACAATCCAGCGACACCAAAATGCAGTGCACTATGCATACAATCGCAGCGCATTATATGTGACAATCGACGCTAAGGCAGCGTCGTAACTCTGCATCCAATAATGAATTGAAAAATGTCACCTAATTCTACACATCAAACAATGACTAAAGGCAGAGGAGTTCTGCACATCCGTGCTCGGCAACCACTCTTCAGTTGGTGATCCGCGTCGAAACGGGATTCTGTTGGCGAGTTGGTGGCCCGGCGATCTCCGTCTAGGGCCGAGTCCGAGGAGGTGCGCCCCCCGCGCTAACCTACCGTGCCATCAATAGCTCTACAGGCGATGACTCCGCCACTCATCAATCGCGTGCCATACTGGCACATTATTACGTGCGTTTCACGCGGCTAACAGACGGCGATTGAGGGCTCGGCGACAGCTAAGCCGGCCGCCTAGCGCAATCGCTCGCGAGCGACTTCTGCGGTCTTGGCATCGTTGGCACTAACGGCCATCCCGAGCATCCGTACCCAAACCGGGCGGGCCTCGGACACTCGGCCGGTCCGATCGAGAGCGGTCGCGAGCTGGTATGTTGCACCATAGTGGGTTGGGTTGCGCCGCAGGATCTCGCGGAATGGCACCATCGCGGCCGCTGCGCTGTCCTGGGCGTACATCAGGTGCAGGCCGCGCCGCATCAGCGCCGTCTGTGCGGCCGTGTCCGGCTCAGCGAGGCGAGCGCGAGCCCGCGCGACAACGCTCGAATCGCCAATCTGCTCCGCGATGGCTAGCATCTGTTCCCACCGCGCCCGCGCGTCAGAAACGAGCCCGGCGCTGTCCAAGGCGACCGCCAACTGATAGCTCGCCCCGAAGTGCGTGGGCGTACGGTCGAGCACCTCGCGGAAGCGTGGAAGCGCCCCGTAAGGGTCTGACTTCTGGTAGAGCAGTTCGACCCCCTGAGCCATCGCCACCGCATCGAGATCGACCTCAGGCTCACGGTCGGCGCCGCCACCGCAGGCGAACGTCAACAGGAGCAGCGAGACGAGGGCGGGACGCGGCGCGGGCAGGGCGATGGACATAAATCGAACCGGAGAGTAGGAAGGAAGCAGTCGATGTGAAATATATGGACGGGACAGGCGCTACGGACGGTCCCGGTGGTGCTTCGCGGTCGGCGATGAGAGGACGTCCAGCAGAACAGCGGCGAGCACTAGCTGAAACCCCACGATGATGGGCAGCGCCGCCACGAGGACCGTGCCGGCCGTAGCTGGCGTGCCGCTCGACACCGTCTCCAACCAGCGCACGGCTCCGAAGCTCGTGCCGAACAGCAGGAGGGGAATGCCGGCCACAGCGCAGACGGAGGCGACCCCGAAGTCCTCGATCACGTAACGCCAGTACAGCCGGCGCGCCAACCCTCGCACGAGGAGTGCCGGGAACGTGGCCAGCACCCTCGAAATGCGCAGCGAGCTGCGTTCATCACCGTACCGCGCGGGCATCGAGACGTCCGCCACCGCGGCCCGAAGGATGTTGAGCTCGATGAGCATGCTCGTCTCGAAGAAGTAGCGATCACTGATCCGGGCCAGATCGAGGCGGCGCAGCAGTCCGGCGCTGATCGCGGTAAACCCGTTGCTGACATCCAGCATATTCCAGTAGCCACACGCGCACTTGCTCGCGAACGTCAGCAGGGCGTTGCCGACAAGGCGCACGGTCGGCATCTGACGCAGGGCTGTGAGGTCCACGAAGCGGTTGCCCTTGGCGTAGTCGGCGGACGCATCGAGTAGCGGCGCCACGAGGGCGTCGAGGTCCTCCGCGCTCATTTGCCCGTCACCATCCATCTTCACGCAGATTCCGGCACCGCGCCTCATCGCCTCGGCGTACCCGGTCTTCACTGCTCCACCGACCCCGAGGTTGCGCGCGTGGCGCACGAGAATGACGCGAGGATCACCCAGGCCCTGTATGACCGCTGCCGAGGTATCCGGCGAGGCGTCGTCCACGCAGATGATGGTGCGGTATTGCTCGGGGATGGAACGGATGACCCCCGCGATGTGGCGTTCCACACGAAAACACGGGATGATGATCGCGACGGAAGCGTATGGATTCACGAAGCCAACTCCAGCGCACGGCCCGACGGCGGTATGGACACGGGAATGCAGGTCACGGGTTCGGATTCCGCCGCAGGACAATGGTGTGCTGCAGCGCCAACCAGCGGTCGATCGGCGCGAGCAGGCGCTCGGCCGCGACGAGAGCGCCGCCGAGAAACGAGGGAACGAGCTGGCGGAAGTTCACCCCGCCACTGAGAAGATACTGCAGGTGCGTGTGCGGACGCTCGTGGACAATCGCCAGCCCGGGGAACTCTGCCTCGAAAAGGGCCCGGTCGCGCTTGAACACGATATAGGACAGGGCCTGATTGGCGTCCGAGAAGGGGCCGGCGACCGCGCTGGACTCCCAGGTGGAGGCATCCATATCGAACCCCTCGCTCGCGTGCAGGCGCGGAAAGAGCCAGCGGGCAAACGGGCCGTAGTACGGCTCGATCAGGATCGCGCCGCCGCCGGGCACCAACACGCGATTCAACTCCTCGAAGAAGGCCCGCGGCGACTGCAGGTGGTGAAACGTGTTGATGGCGTACAGGGCCCGGAGGCTGCTGTCGCGAAACGGCATTTCCTCGCCCCGAAATACCAGTTGCACGAAGGGCAGTGGCTTGACGTCGCTCGTGATCACGTCCGGATAGTTCTCGCACATAAAGCCGGAGCCGCTGCCGATCTCGACGCGGAGGCCCTCGCCTGCGAGCAATCGGTCATCGAGCGCGCGGCATCGCCGATAGAACTCCCGGAAGAGCTGTTGCACCAACGGCTTCGCGAGCAAGACGCGTCGATGGGCCAGCGAGAACTCGGGACTATCCACATCCAGCGCGCGCACGCGCGGATCGAGCAGCAGGTCGCGGAGCGAGGCCGAAAGAGGCTTCCCTACCCTTGTCGTCATCGTCGGGGCCACCGGAGGTCGAGGGACGGATCCTGTCGCAAGGACTGCACGCTCGCGCACGCGTCGCGTACGTCCAGTCCGTACCGCGCGAGGTCCGGGGCCGTTGGCTCGTGCCGCAGCGCCAGCAGGCCAAGCAGGTTCTCCGCGCTCCACGGAATCGGCAAACCCACCCGCTCGCTAATCCGCAGCCCAACCAGCACCGCCGTCGCCGGTACAGGCACGAACCGCGCGCGCGCGCCTGACGCCGCGGCGAAGAGCGCCAAGAGCTGGCGAAGCGACTGCCCCGTCGCCTCTGCGATGCTGACCCGACCACGCACGCCACTGTCGAGCAAACGTGCGATCGCGTGAACCACATCGTCAATGTGCACCGTCTGCACGGCCTGGCGTCCGCCCCCAACGAGCGGGATGATCGGAAACGTCGCTGCCGCCCGCCAGAGCTGCAGGCCGAGACCGCCATCGGCGGCGAGCACCAAGCCGGGACGGATGACAAGATCCTGTGGTCCGGCGAACGCCGCTTCCAACTGATGCTTGCTCCGACCGTAGTACGACCGCGCATCCGCTCGCGCAGACAGACTGGAGAGGAAGACCGCCCGCCCCACTCGGGCACTGCGGGCGGCCCGGAGCACGCGCTCCGTGCCAAGCTCGTTGACGCGCCGAGCCAGCTCCGGCGCCATCGCGCGGGTCGCGTACGCCGCGTGAATCAGCACGTCAGCACCAGCAAAGGCGTCAACGTCAAGCGCGTCGGGAAGGTCAGCGAAATGGCAGGAGATGCCGGACGTGGAGAACGGGTAGCTGGCGGGCTTGCGCATCAGTGCGCGAACGGACCAGCCTTGGGAATTCAGATGGTCACAGAGATGACGACCGATCAGGCCCGACGCACCGGTGACGACGACGGTTCGCTGCAGTTCGCCCACCTCAGCGCCCCTGCCGCGCCAGCCGCGCACCCACGCGATCGGCGTTCGCCATAATGGTGAAGGTCAGCCCCTTGGCCGGCAGGTCCGGGAAGACGGACCCATCAACGATGTGCACCCGCTGCGTTCCGGAGAGTCGACCCTCGATGTCGGTGCTGAGCTCGCGTCCATCGCTGCGCATCGGAAGCGTCCCGGCGTAATGGATGCTGGAGCCGTTGCCCGGGCGGATGCGAGAGATGTGCCAACATCCGAGCGATCGAAAGCAGCCGAGCAGGCCGCGCTCGCGCCGGTCCATATCCCGCCGCTCGGCCTCGCTGTGCGAGTAGCGCACGCGCAGCGCATCGCCCGGCATACCCGCTTGGCGCTCCAGCGTGCAGTAGCGCTCGGCAGCGGGCGCATCGGCGTGGTTGATGGCAAGGATCGCGAACGCATCCAGCAGGAGTCGGATGGCGCGCAGGCCGTCGCGATAGCCCATCGGCGCCTCGCGCAGGAGTTTGAATGTCAGCAGTGATCGATACGAGTATACCTGCGTCTGGATCCGCGGCGCGGCGTCACCCTGCAGCGACGGGTGCCGGTAAAGTGACGCGAGCTGCGCGAGGCTGTGTCGGCGGTCAGGGGCGGCGCGGCCGAGCATACCCACGTTCACCGCGGGCGCATACGTGTACGGGTTGCAGAGCAGCGGCAGGCGCGCACCCGCAGGCGCGACCGAACGGAGAACGATGCGCGCGGTACCGAGTGTCCCCGCCGCGAGCACCAGCGTGCGGGCACGTAGCGAGTGGACGGTCCCGCTGGAAGTATCCTGGACATCCACCTCGACACCATCGGCGTCCTCGTGGAACCGCGTCACGAGGTGGCGATTCCGATACGTGAAGCGCGGCCCCACGGTCAGCTCTGCCAGGGTATACCGCGGGCGATAGACGCTTCGGTTCGCGTCGGACCAGAAGTCCATATCCCAATACGGGTGCGGACCACGCCCTCGATACTCCGTCGAGCAGACGGCGAGAGGAGGCCGCCCGAGCCGGAATCCGCGCGCCTGCAAGGCGGGGCGACGGCGCGCGTAACGTCGCAGCAGTTCGTGGGCGCCGGCATCGACCTCGAGCGGCGGCAGCGCCGCGGCGAGGTGCCCAAAGTCCGGCGTCAGATCATCGTCGGCCGCCGCGATGCCGATGCGATGCGCCACGGATTCGTAGTGTGGCGCCAGCGCGTTCAGCGACAACGGCCACGCGCGTAAGTCTTCTTCGTCAAAGCCAAAGGTGCCGGCCCCCCAGGCATTGCCAAGCCCACCGAGCGCAAGGCTCTCTGCCGCCACGAAGCCGTCAGCGAGGAGTGGGCTCAGCGCCGCCTCCGCCGCGAGCACATACTGTCGCGGTGGGGTGAGCTGGGCGCCAACTCGCGTGTGCCCGGTGGGAATGCCCTCAAACTCGTCGCCAAGGAAGTAGCGGTATTGATCCGCTTCCGTCTCCCGAATATTGCGGAACGCACGTGAGGGAACCCGCCCGTCATAGCGAGAATCCGTCTTGCCGACGTCGAGCATCAGCACCTCACGTCCGCCCTCGACCAGCGCCGTTGCGGCGTGGACCGCTGCCGGACCGGATCCGACGACGATGACGTCGTGGGTCATCGGCTACGCCAGCGGATGATGAGCGTCAGCGGCACGCCGACGAACACGCGAAGTGCGGCGGCGGCGGCGATGCCCGCGAGATGCACGAGCGTGGCCAGGCGCGAGGCCGGACGCGGGAGGAACTCGTGGGCAAACTCCGGACCGGCCTCGAGGATGGCCGTCATCAGAAGGACCTTTTGCCTGAGGCCATTCCCGTCAGGCAGCCAGGCGGCAGCCGCATCGAGCAACGGCAAGGACCAGGGATGCCCGAAGCCGAACGAGACGACGGCTGCCTCGACGCGGAGCGGCGGTGGCACGACGACGCGGTGCCCTTGCACGTAGCGCTGGACGAGGTGCGGCGGGCAGTCCGCATCGATGAGGTATCGCGTGAGCTGCCGTGCTTCGCGCTCAAGGCGGGCCTGGACTGCAGTTTCGCTCGTCGTCACCGGACTTCACTCGCGAGCCGGCTGCGAACCCACGCGAGGTTATTGCGCGCCAACTCGTTGTTGCGGTCGAGCGCCACCGCGCGCTCCAGCGGGGCGACGGCCTCGGCGAAGAAGCCGAGGCGACCGAGCGTCCACCCGAGGTTGCTGAAGGCCACGGCTTGCGACGGATCCCGGGCGACGGCGACACGATACGCCTGCGCGGCCTCAAGGTGCTGGTTCTGTTGGGTGAAGGACCACCCCAGTGCAAACCACCCCGCGTAGTCATCGGAGGCGGGCACGAGCGGCGTTCCACCGGAAGCATACACGCGCGAGAGGGCGTCACGCGAGGTCAGCGCGAGCGTCTCTCGGGCAAGTGCGGCCGCGTCGTCGCTTGCCCCGCACGCCTGTAAGGTCGCCATCAGCAAATGTCGCGAGTCGAGCCGGCCACCTCCGAGCGCAACGGAGCGACGTAGCGCGTCGATGGCGTCAGGGCCGCGGCCCGCGCGCACGAGATATCGACCGTAGAAGAAGTACGCACCCGGTTGCTCGGGCTCGAGCGCGATGGCGCGGCGAAAATGCGCTTCCGCCCCGAGCGTATCACCGAGCGCAACCGTCACGATCCCGAGGTTGGTTTCGAGGTACGAGTAGTTCGGCGTGATGGCCGCAGCGCGACGGAAGTGTCGCTGGGCCTCGACGTACCGGCCGCGCGACATCTGCGTCAGGCCGTAGTTCATCCAGGCCCGCGCGTTGCCCGGACTCTTGGCGACAGCGTCGGCCCAGAGGGTCTCGTCGGTAGTCCAGACGCGGTTGCGAATCGCGGTGCCCATCATATGGGCGCCAAGCACGGCAAGCCCGACGCCCGTGAGTATCGGTCTGGGCCAGCGCGTCGTTGGCCACCGCGTCACTACGCGCCGTATTCCTGTGGCGAGCGCGAAGACGGCGGCGGCGTTCAGGCCGATATATCCAAGGAAGGGTCGGTGATCGTTGGTGACCTCCGCGAGTGGTATGACAGTCGAGGTCGGCGCGATTCCAATCCAGAACCAGGCGAGTCCGAAGGCCACAACGCCCCAACCCGGCGTCCGCGAGGCGCGCCACATCCCGACGACGCTGGCCAGGAACAGGGCGAATCCGGCGACGGTGCGTGGATTCGCGCTCGAGGCGAACAGACGCAGGTCCGTATCCGCCGAGAGACCAATCGGGACGAAGTACAGGGCGACGTAGCGCACCCAGACCCAGGCGGACGTCGCGAGATACTGGAACCGGTTGCCCCCGCCATACGACTGGCCCGGTGGGTGCATCCCCTCGATGAAGAAGAGGAGTCCGACGGCGAGTGCGAATGCCGGGAGAGAGGACCGCAGGGTCGGAGAGAGGCCGCGCCAGCCGCGCCGGGTCAGCAGCGAGCCTAGCGATCGCCCTTCTTCAACGAACAGCTTGTAGCAGAGCAACAGCGGCGCGAAGACCACCGCGTGGTTCTTCGCCAACGCTCCCGCGGCCACCGGAATCAGGTAGAGGTGCCAGCGTCGCCACGTCGGTGCGACTTGGTACGCGAGGAATCCGCCGACGACCCCGAGCGCGGCGAGGAGCTCGGAGCGTGCCGAGATGTAGTTGCCGACCTGCGAGTTGGCGGTGTGCACGCAGAAGAGGAGGGCGGCGAAGAGCGCGGTCCACCTGTGTCGCGGGTCAGGACCCGAATGGCCGAATAATTGGCGGTAGAAGATCCACAGGAACACGCCCAGCAGTGCAAATAGCGACAACTGCGTCACGTGGTAGGTCCGCGTCGCGAGGCCGCCGGCGATCCAATAGTCCAGCGCTAGGGTCAGCGACGTCACTGGGCGGTAGACGGCGTTGGCCGGCAGACTGCTGAACGTGCCCGCATCGGAGAAGAACCGCGGCACGTTCGCGAGGTCGCGAATGAACAGGTTCTGCTCGATGACGTGCGCGTCGTCGAAGTGGAAGGCGTTGTCGAGCGAGTTTGCGTAGGCGGCGACAAAGACGCCTAGGGAGAGCAGGCAGGCTGCGGCGAACCTGGCATAGGGCCCTCGAGTCCAGGACCGAGAACGAGGCGGGTCAGTCGGGGAGAGGGACATCTGAGCCAATCCTAATCAGCTGGCGGGGGGACGGCATCTGCGTGCCGTGCTCGGGCACGAGCCGTACCGCAACTGTCGCGTTCATCCCCGCCCGCGCGGGCTTCGGGCCAGGCATCGCGACCTGCTCGTGGCAGGCAAACGCTGGCGAGAGCTGCTGCCGAGGTGGCCCAAGGACCTCCAGGATCTCTGGAGGTCCTTGGGCCACCCGTTGCGCATCACCGGAACTGCGTGATGATGATGACGCCCTGTCGTCCTGCGCCACCAGCCGCCTGTTGATTGTTCCCGATCGCCAGCGCGCCTGCACCGCCGGAACCGAACGCCGTGGCTGCGGCACCTGCGATGGTGGTGTTTCCCGTAGCGGCATACTGCCAGGCGCCCTTGGCACCGAGCCCGAAGAAGCTGCTGCCGCCGTCGCCACTCCCTGCAATGCCTGTGTTCGTGTTGCCGGCTCCGAGGCCACCGGTTCCACCTTGCATATTGAGGGCGCCACCGGTCGGAGTGCCGCCCGCGCCTCCGGCGCCACTGCCGTTGGTCGCCGGGCCAATGCCTTGGGCACCGCCGGCACACGTCATTCCAGCAATCGTGGTTGCGCCGCCGGCCCGACCATTCTGATTCGCACCCGCCGCTCCTCCGGCACCCCCGGCACCGACAGTGTAGGCGTACGACGCGGCAGGCGACGTAATCAGGACGCGCGCATAGCCGCCGCCACCGCCGCCGCCAGCGCCCGCGCCACGGCTCGCAGGTTGGCTGCGCGCGCCACCGCCGCCGCCGCCGCCGCCGACGCACTCGATGAGGAGGGCGCGAACGCCTGCAGGCACATTGAAGGTGCCGCCGCCGACGGTTGCGAGGACGGTCAATTCGCTCGGCATACCGAGGTTTGCCGCGAGTGCGTTGGCAGTGATGGTACCCGTGCCACTCGTGGTGAGTGAGGCTCCGGTACCCACCACCATCGCCGCAGTGGTATTCGTGGAACTCGTGATCGCGCTAAAGGTGCTGGGGCCGGTCGGACCCGTCGCGCCGACAGCACCCGTGGGTCCAGTTGCACCCGTGGCACCCGTCGCGCCAACGGCACCTGTGGCACCTGTGGCACCTGTCGGACCCTGCGCGCCTGTCGCCCCAGCGGCGCCCGTGGCACCCGTGGCACCCGTGGCACCCGTCGGACCAATCGCGCCGGTCGGACCAACGGCACCCGTCGCGCCAACGGCACCGGTCGCACCGGTCGGACCCTGCGCGCCTGTCGCGCCAACCGCGCCCGTGGCACCGACCGCACCCGTCGCACCAACGGCGCCGGTCGCACCGGTCGGACCCTGATTGCCCTGCGCGCCCGTCGCGCCAACCGCGCCCGTGGCACCGACCGCACCCGTGGCACCGGTGGCACCTGTGGCACCTGTGGCACCGGTCGGACCCTGGTCGCCCTGCGCGCCGGTGGCACCGACCGCGCCCGTGGCGCCAACCGCACCCGTCGCGCCAACGGCACCCGTCGCGCCAGCCGCACCCGTCGCGCCAACGGCACCCGTCGCACCAACGGCACCCGTCGCACCGACCGCACCCGTGGCACCGACCGCGCCCGTGGCGCCAACCGCACCCGTCGCGCCAACGGCACCCGTCGCACCGGTCGCACCGGTCGGACCCTGCGCGCCTGTCGCGCCAACCGCACCGGTGGCACCAATCGCGCCCGTCGCGCCAACCGCGCCCGTGGCACCGACCGCGCCCGTGGCACCGGTAGCACCCGTGGCACCGGTCGGACCCTGATCGCCCTGCGCACCGGTGGCACCAATCGCGCCCGTCGCGCCAACCGCGCCCGTGGCACCGACCGCACCCGTGGCACCGGTAGCACCCGTGGCACCGGTCGGACCCTGATCGCCCTGCGCACCGGTGGCACCAATCGCGCCCGTCGCGCCAACCGCGCCCGTGGCACCGACCGCACCCGTCGCACCGACCGCACCCGTCGCACCGACCGCACCCGTCGCACCGACCGCGCCCGTGGCACCGGTCGGACCCTGCTCACCCTGCGCGCCCGTCGCCCCAACGGCACCCGTCGCGCCAGCCGCACCCGTCGCGCCAACGGCACCCGTCGCACCGACCGCGCCCGTGGCACCGGTCGGACCCTGATCGCCCTGCGCACCGGTGGCACCAATCGCGCCCGTCGCGCCAACGGCACCCGTCGCACCGACCGCGCCCGTGGCACCGGTCGGACCCTGGTCGCCCTGCGCGCCAGTCGCGCCGGTGGCACCAGCAGCGCCCGTCGCGCCAGCCGCGCCCGTCGCACCAACGGCACCCGTGGCACCGACCGCGCCCGTGGCGCCAACCGCACCCGTCGCACCGGTCGGACCCTGGTCGCCCTGCGCGCCAGTCGCGCCGGTGGCACCAGCAGCGCCCGTCGCGCCAGCCGCGCCCGTCGCACCGACCGCACCCGTGGCACCAACCGCACCCGTCGCACCGACCGCACCCGTGGCACCGGTCGGACCCTGGTCGCCCTGCGCGCCAGTCGCGCCGGTGGCACCAGCAGCGCCCGTCGCGCCAGCCGCGCCCGTCGCACCAACGGCACCCGTCGCACCAACGGCACCCGTCGCGCCAACGGCGCCCGTGGCACCGACCGCGCCCGTGGCACCGGTCGGACCCTGATCGCCCTGCGCGCCCGTCGCACCAACGACACCCGTGGCACCGGTCGGACCCTGATCACCCTGCGCACCCGTCGCGCCCTGCGCGCCAGTCGCGCCGGTGGCACCAGCAGCGCCCGTCGCGCCACCCGCGCCCGTCGCACCGACCGCGCCGGTGGCACCGACCGCGCCCGTGGCACCGACCGCACCCGTCGCACCGGTCGCACCGGTCAGACCCTGATCGCCCTGCGCACCCGTCGCACCAACGGCACCCGTGGCACCGGTAGCACCCGTGGCACCGGTCGGACCCTGGTCGCCCTGCGCACCGGTGGCGCCAACGGCACCCGTGGCACCAACCGCGCCCGTGGCACCGGTGGCACCGGTCGGACCCTGATCGCCCTGCGCGCCCGTCGCGCCAACCGCACCCGTGGCACCGACCGCACCCGTGGCACCGGTCGGACCCTGATCGCCCTGCGCGCCGGTGGCACCGACCGCGCCCGTGGCGCCAACCGCACCCGTCGCGCCAACGGCACCCGTCGCGCCAACGGCACCCGTCGCACCGGTCGCACCGGTCGGACCCTGCGCGCCTGTCGCGCCAACCGCGCCCGTGGCACCGACCGCACCCGTCGCACCGACCGCGCCCGTGGCACCGGTCGGACCCTGCTCACCCTGCGCGCCCGTCGCCCCAACGGCACCCGTGGCACCAACCGCGCCCGTGGCACCGGTGGCACCGGTGGCACCGGTGGCACCGGTCGGACCCTGATCGCCCTGCGCACCGGTGGCACCAATCGCGCCCGTCGCGCCAGCCGCGCCCGTGGCACCGACCGCACCCGTGGCGCCGGTCGGACCCTGGTCGCCCTGCGCACCGGTGGCACCAATCGCGCCCGTCGCACCGACCGCGCCCGTGGCACCGGTCGGACCCTGGTCGCCCTGCGCGCCGGTCGCGCCGGTGGCACCAGCAGCGCCCGTCGCGCCAGCCGCGCCCGTCGCACCGACCGCGCCGGTGGCACCGACCGCGCCCGTGGCACCGACCGCGCCCGTGGCACCGACCGCACCCGTGGCACCAACGGCACCCGTCGCACCAACGGCACCCGTCGCGCCAACGGCGCCCGTGGCACCGACCGCGCCCGTGGCACCGACCGCACCGGTCGCACCGGTCGCACCGGTCGCACCGGTCAGACCCTGATCGCCCTGCGCACCCGTCGCACCCTGCGCACCGGTGGCACCAACCGCGCCCGTGGCACCGACCGCACCCGTCGCACCGACCGCACCCGTCGCACCGACCGCACCCGTGGCACCGACCGCACCCGTGGCACCGACCGCGCCCGTGGCACCGGTCGGACCCTGGTCGCCCTGCGCGCCAGTCGCGCCCTGCGCACCGGTGGCACCAGCAGCGCCAGCCGCACCGGTCGCACCAACGGCACCCGTGGCACCGACCGCACCCGTGGCGCCGGTCGGACCCTGGTCGCCCTGCGCACCCGTCGCGCCCTGCGCACCGGTGGCACCAACCGCGCCCGTGGCGCCAGCCGCACCGGTCGCACCGACCGCACCCGTGGCACCAACCGCACCCGTCGCACCAACGGCACCCGTCGCACCGACCGCGCCGGTGGCACCGACCGCGCCCGTGGCACCGGTCGGACCCTGGTCGCCCTGCGCGCCAGTCGCGCCGGTGGCACCAGCAGCGCCAGCCGCACCGGTCGCACCGGTCCCACCGGTCGCACCGGTCGCACCCTGGTCGCCCTGCGCGCCAGTCGCGCCCTGCGCACCGGTGACACCAGCTGCGCCCGTGGCGCCAGCAGCGCCCGTGGCACCAACGGCACCCGTCGCACCGACCGCACCCGTGGCACCGGTCGGACCCTGGTCGCCCTGCGCACCCGTCGCGCCCTGCGCACCGGTGGCACCAGCAGCGCCCGTCGCGCCAGCCGCACCGGTCGCACCAACCGCACCCGTGGCACCAACCGCACCCGTCGCACCGGTCGGTCCCTGGACGCCCTGCGCACCCGTGGCACCGGCTGCGCCCGTGGCACCCGTCGCGCCGGTCGGACCCTGATCGCCCTGCGCACCGGTGGCACCCGTCGCACCAACGGCACCCGTCGCACCGACCGCACCCGTCGCACCCGTCGCACCCGCATCTCCGCTACCGAGCACGCGCCAGGAAAACTCTACGTGGCTGGGAGCCAAGCACGTCGCGCGCAAGCCGGGAGCCTTAATGCGGTACACGGTACCAGTTGCAGGCACGTAGCACGCGACTAGGACGGAATCCGTTGGCGCACCCTGCGCTGCGGCGGGCTGTGCCAAGACAAGAGATGCGAGTCCCAGGATGCCCAAAGCCCACGCGTGGAAGCGTGAGCCGGCCCACCGGAGGAATGGCAGCGAATGCATCCGCGCGGAAACGTCAGAACTTTGGGGCAGGGTCATCACCGTATCGCCGGAATGTCGACTACGATCTCGAACAACTGGGCCGTCTCAACAAGCGCGAGGGAGAGCGCGGTAACGTCCGCGGCGTCTGCCCGATCGAGACTTCCCGACTCGGAAGCATAGTCAGTCAGCACGGAACGCAGCAGTCGCGTCCGAAAGCGCGCCGACCGAGCGTCGTTGCGAATCAGCGCTAGCTCAATCTCTTGAAGGTCATCGCTCACGCGAGCCCGAACGGGAGCGGCCACGATCCCCGCCACCAGCCGGGCACGCGCATCCTGCACCACCGGAAGCACGCGCGCCACCGCCGCCGCGTCCATCGGCCGCGGGGCCGTCGGACCGTCACCGCACGCGCCAATAGCCAGCAACGCGACCAAGGCCACGGCGGCGCGAGCGCGTACGCGCATACGAAGACCCGCGATCATCGGGCCACCGCGTTACTGCGCTGCACCACGTGGCCCACCGGCACCGCGACGCCCGCCACCAGGGCCCATCCCGAGTTCCGAACGTCAAGCGGCACCCCAATCGACGCGAGGCCTCGGACAAATCGTGCACCAAACTCAAACTGCGTCCGGCCGAGAGCCATCACGCCGCCCGCGCCCAGAATCATCCCGGCATCCCACGTGCGCGGGGCACCAAACCCACCATCGCAGGACTCCGACTCGCTCGTCGACCCCACCGAGAGCCGCACGTCGCAATCGAGCATGAACGCAACCACCGGCCCGCCGTAGACGACAGGAACAACCGACGGCAGCATCGGCAATCGCTGCGCAAGTTCGTATCGGGCCAGCAGCGGGAGTTCAATCCGGTTCATCGCCAGCACCACGGTGGTGACGCCAGCGGCAGACTGGCCTCCGCGCTGCACGAAACTCACACCGGTGCGAACACTCCAGCGCTCGGCCATCGTGCGCTCGACAAAGGTGCCGAACGTGGCCGCCGCTCGACCTTCATCGAACCCCGCCGTCTGCCCGGCAAGAAACGACAGACCGCCGCCGCTCTCCACTCCCGCGAACCAACGCGTGGCAGTGGTCAGCCCCTTGGGGCGCGTGCAGGCGTCCTGCTCCGCCATTTCCACGGCCGCCTCGGCGTCCGCGCGGGGAATCCGGAGCAGAATCGGCACCGTCGTCGTCGCACCGTGATCGCCACGGAACACCACATCGGCGGCGTCATAGATGCCACTTGGCGCGTCCGCCGGTACCACCAGCGTCAACCAAATGTTCGCTTCGGCCCCCCGCGCCAGCGCGGCGGCCTCGGGCACGACGTCGGCCCTACCGACCGGGTGCACGCTCACCGTCACCTTGCGGGCAGTGCGGTGCAACTCGGGAATCGGAATGGACAGTGTCACGCACTGGGTCGGCGCACAGGCAGCACTGGGTCGCGCCGAGGCCGTGACGGGTCCCACAAGCGCCGAAGCACGCTGTGGACCTGCGATGGTCGCGAATGCGACCAGCGCGAATAATCCGTGCACGACAACTTTGGCTTGCAGTCTCAGCATTTGCAGACGGGGCGAAGGCAGGCCGAACGCGTCAAGTGAACAGTTTCACGAACCAGCAACCCTCAAGAACGGATGCAGCGCACAAGTTCGCGACAGTACTGTCTTCCGCATCCGTATCACAACTCACACCAACATCTTACCACTCGAAATACCGCAATTTGGTACGCCTGCTCACAAAAGACACACTGACAATAAAATCGTCACTTACGCATCGCGACGGGAACCTAAACAGCCCTCCCCGCTGACGCAAAGGGCCTAGGTCACTTCGTGACACCTCTCTCCGTTGTTCACTCTCCGCTCACCCCACACGGGGCGACGTGCCCCGCGCCGGTTGTCTCCCGCCTCGGGCTCAGTATCCTTCCAGCGACCCCTTCAAGGACTTGTTCGTGATTCTGGGCGTGCCGCAGGAACGCGCCGGCACCGAGCGCCGGGTGGCCCTCATTCCCGAAAGCGTGGGCCGCCTCACGAAGGCCGGCGTCACTGTCCGCGTCGAACACGGCGCCGGTGCCGCCGCCGGCTTTCCAGACGCGGCATACGAGACGGCAGGCGCCGAGCTCAGCTCCGCAGCCGATGCCCTCGTCGCGGACTTGGTCTGCAAGGTGCAGAAGCCCACCGCCGCCGAGATCACGCAAATGCGCCAAGGGGCGCATCTCGTTTCACTGCTCGCGCCCTCGACCAGCGCCGGCACGATCGCCGCCCTCGAACAGCGCGGCGTCTCAGCCTTCGCGCTCGAGCTGGTGCCGCGCGTCACGCGCGCCCAATCAATGGACGTGCTCTCCTCGCAGGCCACGGTCGCGGGCTACAAGGCGGTGCTGATCGCGGCGTCGGCGTCGCCGAAGTTCCTGCCGATGCTCACGACGGCCGCGGGCACGATTGCCCCATCGAAGTGCTGCATTCTCGGCGCCGGCGTGGCGGGATTGCAGGCCATCGCCACGGCGCGGCGTTTGGGCGCGGTGGTGAGTGGCTTCGACATCCGGGCGGCGGCGGCGGAGCAGATTCGCTCACTGGGCGCGACGGTGGTCGCGCAGGACCTGATCGCCGCGGACAGCGAGACGGCGGGCGGATACGCGAAGGAGCAGTCCAAGGAACAGCAGGAAGCAATCCGGCAGGCGCTTCGCGACCACCTCAAAGGGATGGACATCGTCATCACGACGGCGCAGATCCCGGGCAGGGCGGCGCCGCGCCTGATCTCCACGGACACGGTGCGCACGATGGCCCCGGGCGCGATCATCGTGGACCTGGCAGCGGAGAGCGGCGGCAACTGCGAAGCCACGAAGGCCGGCGAGACAGTGGACGTCGCCGGCGTGCAGGTGATCGGCCCGGTGAACCTGCCGGCCTCGATGCCCTTCCACGCCTCGCAAATGCTCTCGCGCAACATCCTGACCTTCGTGCAGCACCTGCTCACCAAGGAAGGCACACTCAACGTGGACCGCGCTGACGAGATCACGGGCGCGATGCTGGTCACCGGGAGGTCCGCATAATGGAAGCCCTCATCGGCGGAATCGTCGTCTTCGTCCTGGCCACCTTCCTCGGCGCATCGCTGATCGGTCGCGTGCCGCCCACGCTGCACACGCCGCTGATGTCAGGGGCCAATGCGGTCTCGGGCATCACGATCGTCGGCGCAGTGCTGGTGGCCGGCGCGGGATTCGGCTGGCTCTCTGACGTACTCGGCTTCCTGGCCATCGTCTTCGCGATGATGAACGTGGCCGGCGGCTACGCGGTCACGGACCGGATGCTGCAGATGTTCCGCAAGGCCCCGACGGAGGACGCCAAGTGATCGCCCCGTGGCTGGTCCGCCTGCTCTACCTCGCGGCCGCGATCCTCTTCATCCTCGGCCTCAAGCGCCTGCAGTCACCGGACACGGCGCGCGTGGGCAACCGCATCTCGGCGACGGGAATGCTGCTGGCGATCATCGTGACGTTGCTGGACCGAAGCATCGTGGGGTACACGACGATCATCGCCGGCATCGTGGTGGGCGGCACGATAGGCCTGACGATGGCGCTGCGCGTGCAGATGACGGCGATGCCGCAGATGGTGGCGCTGCTCAACGGCTCCGGCGGCGGCGCCTCGCTGCTGGTGGCCACGGCGGAGTTCCTGCACGTGGAAGAACGCGGCGGGATGATGACCACGGACGCGAGCATCGCGACGATGCTGGGCGTGCTCATCGGCGCGGTGACGGTCACGGGCAGCATCGTCGCCTTCGCCAAGCTGCAGGAGCTGATCTCGGGTCGCGCGGTGGTCTTCGCCTTCCAGAAGACGCTCAACGCCCTGCTCTTCCTCACGGTGCTGGGGCTGGGCATTTGGCTGGTCGTGGACGGGAGCGCGCCGACGGCGGCCTTCTATACGGTCATCGGCATCGCCTTGCTGATGGGCATCCTGCTCACGATCCCGATCGGCGGCGCGGATATGCCGGTGGTGATCTCGGTGCTGAACTCGTACTCGGGCCTCGCCGCGGCGCTCACGGGCTTCGTGATCGGCAACGAGGTGCTGGTGGTCTCGGGCGCGCTGGTCGGCTCGAGCGGCATCATCCTCTCGCAGATTATGTGCAAGGCGATGAACCGCTCGCTGGCCAACGTGCTCTTCGGCGGCTTCGGCGCAACGGTCAGCGCCAGCGGCAAGAGCGCCGAGGGCCTGACGGTCAAGACGACGAACGTGGAAGAGGCGGCGCTGATGCTGGCGTATGCGCAGCAGGTGATCATCGTGCCGGGCTACGGCCTCGCGGTGGCGCAGGCGCAGCACCAGGTGCGCGAGCTGATGGACCTGGTGGAGAAGCGCGGCGGCACGGTGAAGTTCGCGATCCACCCGGTGGCCGGCCGTATGCCGGGCCATATGAACGTGCTGCTGGCCGAGGCGAACGTCCCGTATGACAAGCTCATCGATATGGACGAGATCAACCCGGAGTTCGAACGCACGGACGTGGCGTTGGTGATCGGCGCCAACGACGTGGTGAACCCGGCGGCACGCACTGACCAGTCGTCACCGATATTCGGGATGCCGATCCTCAATGCCGACCACGCGCGCCGCGTGATCGTGATGAAGCGCGGGATGAGCGCGGGCTTCGCGGGCATCGAGAACGAGCTGTTCTACAACGACAACACGCAGATGCTGTTCGGGAACGCGAAGGACACGTTGGTGAAGCTGGTGTCGGAGGTGAAGCAGGTGTAGGACGGATGACGGATGACGGATGCGTACTACTTGGCGTAGGTACGGCTGCGCCACTGGCGTGGGCGGCGCAGGGAGCTGAGGACCAGCCGTAGCGCGGCGAGTGGGTCCGCGAGTGGAGACAGCCACCACGTGAGGCCACGGCGTTCGTAGCTCGGGGCGAGCCCGAGCAGGAGCAGGAGGCGCGCGGTGAGCAGGGTGATGGTGCTTGCGGGAAGCACGGTTCTTGCCACTCCCTCTGGCATTCGTTGCCAATTCAAGTAGAGGGCAAGCGCCAGCGGCCACTGCAGGCCCTGCGCGAGCACCACGAATAGCGTGTCCCACACCTGGCGCAGCCTCGTCGTCGCGTCCTTGAGGTCCAGCGACCTTCCCCACTCGCGCCACATCTGCGCGATGCCGCTGTAGCTGCGCACGCGGTAGAGCCGCGAGCCATCGAGGAAGCCGACACGCACACCGCGGCCGGCAAGGAAGCGCACGAGGCTCACATCCTCGGCGAAGGAATCGCGCACGGGCTCATAGCCGCCGTTGGCGCGAATGACGTCGCGTCGCGCGAGGAAGCACTGGCCGTTCGCGAGCACGCGCTCGGGCGTGCCCCGCGGGTCGCCGACGGCGCCGGACCGATAGATGAGCGTGACGAGCAGCGCCGGCTGCAGCCAGCGCTCGGCGGCCGTTTGCCCATCGAAGCGCGGGGCAAAGGACACCACATCAAAACCCTCGCGCTGCGCGGCAGCCAGCACGGCGGCGGCACAGCCGGGAACGGCCTCGGTATCGGCATCCATTCCGAGCACCCAGGGCTGGCTGGCCTGCTCCGTGCCGTACTGCAGGGCCCAGGCCTTGCCAATCCAGCCGGGCGGCAGCGGCGGATCGGTGAGCAACCGGATGCGTGCGTCCTGCGCGGCGGCGGCGGCTACGAGTTCGCACGTGCCGTCGGTGGACCCAGAGTCGACGACGAGAATCTCGCGCAACGGCGCGCCCTGTGCCTGGAGCCCGCGCAGGCAGGGGGCGATACGCTGCGCCTCGTTCAACGTCGCAACGACGATCGTGAGACCTTCCCCGTCGAGGCCCTCCGGCCGCGGGGCCTCGGGCGGGCGGCGCGCTCGGCCTCCACTGAGCCGCCGGAGCAGCGTCAGCGCGAGCAGGGCCTGCAGCACGGCGAGGGCGGTCAGCATTCAGGGGTGAACGGCTGGCTGGCGCTGGGAGTTCACGCAGGCTCAAACCCTCCGCGGGCCCGCACTGTCGTATGGATGGACCGAAGGCACCTGTACCCTAACGACCCGACCAATGCCACGCACCGCACTCGCCCTGGCCGCCGCAGTTCTCGTGGCTCTCCCCTGCCGCGCCGACGCGCAGGCCGGCTCCGAACGGCACACCCTCAGCGGCGATCGCGTGGAGGTCTGGAACCTCGCCGGCCGCGCCGAGCTCGTCGCCGGCAGCGGACGCGAGGTGGTGGTGGAGCTGCGCCGCGGCGGCGCAGACGGCAGCCGCCTGACCGTCAATGCACGAAACGGGCGGCTGATCGTAGAGTACCCTGACCGCGACATCGTGTACGACAGCCCGGATGGGGGATTCCGTTCCGAAATCCGGGTGGACCGCAACTCCGACGGCACGTTCTCTGGCGGCTGGGGCAGCGACCGCGACGGCGGCTCCGTGCGCGTCCGCACCAGTGGCAGCGGCCTGCGCGCCCACGCCGACCTCCGCATCGCCGTGCCCGCCGGCCAGCGCGTACTCGTCGCCATCGGCCTCGGTGTGATTGAAGCGACCAACGTGAACGGCGACCTCGAGCTACGCACCCAGGCCTCGCGAATCCAGGGTAGCGGGCTCGGCGGCGCGCTCGTGGCCCGCACGGGCAGCGGCGGCATCGAGCTCGCCAACAGCGATATGAGCCGGCTTCAGGTCGCGACCGGTTCCGGCGGCCTGCGGCTAGACCGCGTGAAGTCTGGCGAGTTCAAGGCCAGCACGGGCTCCGGCCGCATCGAGGGCCGCGAGCTGACAGCCGATCGTTTTGAAGCCTCGACGGGCTCGGGCGGGATCGAAATCTTCGGACTCAACGGGCGCGACGTGCGTACCTCGACCGGCTCGGGTGGTATTCGCCTCGAGCTGGGACAACAGCCCGGCAGCATCACCGCCAGCGCGGGCTCCGGCGGCGTGACGCTGCGGCTGCCGGCCGGAGTGAGCGCGGAGGTGGACGCGCGCACCGGCTCGGGTCGCATCACCACCGACTTCCCCGTCACGATGGACGAGGTGCGGCGCAACAGCCTGCGCGGGCGGATCGGCAGCGGCGAGGGCGGCCGCATCCGCGTGACCACCGGATCCGGCGGGATTCGGCTTGAGCGGCACTGATTGCCGCATACGCTCCGGCCGTACCGGCCGTCGCACCCTGCAACTCAGGGCACGACGGCCGGTTTCACTTGGTCGAGCACAAAGGCATAGCGGAACGCGACCTCGCGATACCGTTCGTAGCGCCCCGATCCGCCGCCGTGCCCTGCCGACATCTGCATCCGCAGCAGCAAGGGATTCTGGTCCGTCTTCAACGCGCGGAGCTTGGCGACCCACTTGGTGGGCTCCCAATAGGCGACGCGTGAGTCGTAGAGCCCGCTGACGACGAGCATCGCGGGGTACGCCTTGCGTTCGACGTTGTCGTACGGCGAGTACGCGCGCATATAGCGGTACTCCTCGGGGACGTTGGGATTCCCCCACTGCAGCCATTCCTGCGCCGTGAGTGGAATGCTGGCGTCGAGCATCGTGTTGATCACGTCCACGAACGGCACGTCAGCGACGACGGCACGGAAGAGATCGGGGCGCATATTCGCGACCGCGCCCATCAAGAGGCCACCGGCGCTGCCTCCCTGGGCCACCAAGCGATCGCGAGACGTGTAGCCCTCGCGCACGAGATGCTCGGCGACGTCGATGAAGTCGGTGAACGTATTCATCTTCTTCAGCATCTTGCCGTCGTCGTACCACTGGCGACCCATCTCCTGGCCACCGCGGATGTGCGCGATGGCATAGGTGACGTCGCGGTCCACGAGCGAGAAGCGCAGCGAGCTGAAGGTCGGCTCCATCGTCGCGCCGTAAGAGCCGTAAGCATACAGCAGCAGCGGCCGCGAGCCGTCGCGCCGCAAATCGTTGCGGTACACCATCGAGACCGGCACGCGCGTCCCGTCGCGGGCCGTGGCGTAGGTCCGCTCCACACTGTACCGCGACGGATCGAAGCCGCCGAGCACTTCGTCGCGCTTGCGCAACTCGCGGCTGCGGGTGTCCATCTGGTAGTCGTACACCGAGGTGGGCGTCACCAGCGAGCTGTAGCTGAAGCGCAGCAGGTCGGTGTCGAACTCAGGGTTGCTGCCGGGAAACACGCCGTACGCCGTCTCCGGGAACGACACGTCGTGCGAGGTGCCGGCGGCGAGGTCGTGGACCACGAGGCGTCGCAGTCCATCGCGTCGTTCCATCACCACCAGGTGCCGCTTGAAGGCCATCACGCCTTCGACGAACGCCTCCGGGCGGTGGGGCAGCCACTCTTCCCAGCGCTCCGGCGCATCGAAGCGCGCACGCATCACCTTGAAGTTTGGCGCATCTTGGTTGGTGTAGATGTAGAACCAGCCGTCGCCGGGGACCACGTCGTACTCCAGCTCGGGTCGCCGACGCGCAATCACGCGCGGCGGCTCGATGGGCCGCGCCGCCGACACCACGTAGAACTCGGCCGAGGTGAACGACGAACTCCCGAAGACAATCCACTCCCCGCTGCGCGAGCGCGAGAGCGAGACGTTGAACATCACATCCGGCTCGTGGTACACGAGCACGTCCTGCTCGCGCGGCGTCCCGACGACGTGCCGCCAGACCTTGTCGCCGCGCTTGGCGGAATCGAAGGTCACGTAGAACAACGTGCGGTTGTCGTTGGCCCAGGCGAGGCCCCAGCTCAACTTCTCGAGCCGGTCCTCGAGCCATTCCCCGCTGCGCAGGTCACGCACGCGCAGGGCGAAGTCCTCGTAGCCGTTGGTATCCACCAGTGCGGCGAGGAGGTTGCCGTCGGGCGACACCTCGAGTCCGCCAAGTTCGTAGTACGCGTGTCCCTCGGCCTCGACGTTCTCGTCGAGGTAGATCTCCTCAGTTGCGTCGAGCGACCCACGCTTGCGCGCGTGAATGGGATACTGCTTGCCCTTCTCGGTGCGCGAGTAGTAGTACCAGCCGCCATCGCGCACGGGGACGCTGTCGTCGTCTTCCTTGATGCGCGCGACGATCTCGGCGTACAGCTGGTCCTCCAACGCCTTCGTGTGCGCGGTCATCGCGTCGGTGTACGCGTTCTCGCGCTCGAGGTACGGGATCGTCTCAGCGTGGTCGCGGTCGCGGAAGTAGGCGTAGTCGTCCACGCGGCGTTCGCCGTGGAGGACGGATTCCACCGGGATGCGTTTGGCCACCGGCGGCTGCGGCTTGGGTTGCGGAGCTTGGCTCATCAGGGGAAAGCTAGCCAACGCGACGAGCGCGACCGGCCGCAGGAGGAGTGTGGGCAGGTCGCGCATCGTCGTCAGGGGACAGCGGTGGTCAGTGCAGGATGCGCCTGATCCGACCGTCAGGCGTGACTTCGTGCGTCGGCAGGACCGGCGCTGGCAGGCGCAGCCCCTGGTCGCCGGGTGCCATCATCAGACTCGGCGACATCAGGGAGCCGCCCAGCAGCGAGTACTCGTCTGCTTGGTGCAGATCGACGCCGAAGCCGAGGTCGCCGAGTGCCTCGATCGTCATCGCCGAGAAGGG
The DNA here is from genome assembly GCA_019637355.1 of Gemmatimonadaceae bacterium. Classification (NCBI taxonomy): domain Bacteria; kingdom Pseudomonadati; phylum Gemmatimonadota; class Gemmatimonadia; order Gemmatimonadales; family Gemmatimonadaceae; species Gemmatimonadaceae bacterium. Next base: position 1,737,591 of record JAHBVT010000001.1, read on the forward strand.
CTGGCGCGCGCCGGTGAGATAGCCCGTCATCAACTCGTGCTGGAAGATGCCCTCGCGCCAGTGCCCGTGGATGGTGCCCGCGCCGCAGCCCGGAATGCCGACGCAGTCCTCGATCGGGACGTGCGCGGCACAGGTCGTGGCGCCGCCGTGCCGATCGATGCAGGCATTGCGCGCCCGTGCGCCAAGGAAGCCCGGGTCCACGACCGCGCCGGTCCAGAGATTCAATGTCGGTTCGCGCCACGTGGTACCGATGCCAATTACGTGGAGCATCTCGTGCATAATCACGGCGCCAAGCGTCCCATTGGCCGCCATATTCGCGAGGTCTGCATCATCGAACCGCATTACGCCCACGGCCGTGAGCCGTGATGTGGAGCGCACCCAGCAAGGGCCGGCCGAGCCCAGCACGCCGCCGGGACCATCGATCGGCACGATGGCCGCGAAGATGATGATGCCGGCAGTGACTTCGTTGAGCGGTTGGTTGTCCGCACAGGCGATGTTAGCGGAAATCAACGTAGCTGGCAGCGGATTACGGATGACGGCCTTGATGCGCCGTTCCGCGCACTCAAACGCCGCTTGCACCGCTGCGCTCGGTGCGCCGGTATAGAATCGCACGCTCAGCGGGAAGCCCCCGGCCGGCGCGGCGCCACAGGCATCCACCGTCAGCGTGACGGTGTCAGCGACGGAGCCGTATGTGGCGATAATCTGCGTTGTGCCGAACACCCCGTTCGTCGTCGAAACGAGCCCGCCCTCGCTAACGCTCGCGATGGCTGGATTCGTTGACGTGAAGCTCGCGACGACGTCCATCCGGCCTCCGTCAAGGAGCACGGCGGCCGCGCCCAGCCGCTTCGAGTAGCCAGCCTTCACGAAGGGCTGTTGCGGGAGCACGTCGAGGCCGGCCAGGAGCGAGGGCGCGACCGAGACCAGCACGGAGTCTTGCAGCGCACCGGAGCTCCCCACGACCCACACGTCACGATTCTCGGAATCGATGAACGTGCGGCGCAGCAACTGCCCGTCGCTGGTGACACGCAGCTTGGATGTGTCACGAGACACCCACTCGACCAGGCGACCGGTCAACAGATTGTTCTGTGAATCACGTAGCTGTACCGCAAGGATTGGCGCGTCCGCGCCGGAGAGCGTGCCCGCTGGAGGCACGATAGTGAGACTCGTCGGGATGCTCGGCTGCACCGCAATCGCCGCGGTGCCCGACACCCCCTCCGACACTGCCGTGACCACCGTCGGCTTGTTGATGGCGCCCGTGTTGTACTTGGCCGTCACCAGGCCGCTGGCCGAGACGGTGAGCACGGTCGTGTCCAGCGCGCTCCAGGCGGTCGGCCGATCACCGAGGTTTCGGCCCTTGCTGTCGGTGAGCGTGGCGGTGAGCTGCAGCGCGGCACCGCTGGCAATGGAGGACGCGCCAGGACCGACGGTCACATTGGCCACCGTGGACGGCGGCTTGGTCGGTGACTCGCAGGCCACCCCGCCCAACACCAACGTCGCCGTCACCAGCCCACGAACCACCCGTCGCAGCTGCCGCATCCGTCACTCCACCCTGAAATGGGAATTCACCCTGTGACGCTACTGGCGCGCACCGCCCGTTCACAAGGGGGACAGGGTCCAACCCGCCGCTTCCCTTCCCCCCGCACGGGCAGGACATTACCCGATATGCCCTCGTCCCCCGGCACCCGCCTCCTCGCCCTCTGGCGCCGCCTGCGGCCCCTGCCCGGCGGTGAGTGGCTCTTCGCCAAGATCTTCGCCCGCACCGTGCCCTACTCGGGCTCGGTCAAACCCCGTATCCGCGTACTCGAACCCGGGCACGCGGAGGTGGAGATTCCGGACATCCGTGCCAACCGTCAGCACCTCGGGTCGGTGCACGCGATCGCCCTGATGAACGTCGCCGAGATGGCCAGCGGGCTGGCGATGATGTCCGGCCTGCCCGCAGGCGTCCGCGGCATCGTCACGACGCTCGCGATGACCTACCACAAGAAGGCCCGCGGCACCATCCGCGCCGTGAGCCGCGTCACTGTTCCGGTCGTCACCGAAGACCGGGACTTTGAGGTGATTGCGGAGTGCCTAGACCCCAGCGGGACCGTCGTCGCCACCGGGCGCGTGACCTGGCGCCTGGGGCCGGCGCGATGACCGACACGGCCTTCACCCGTCACACCGGCGTCCGCGTCCCGCTCATCTGCGGGCCGATGTACCCCTGCTCGAATCCGGAACTGGTCGCGGCCGTGAGCGAGGCCGGCGGCCTTGGCGTCGTGCAGCCGATCTCGCTGACATACGTTCACGGCTACGACTTCCGGGCCGGCCTGCGGCACATCCGCAGCCTGACCTCGCGGCCCATCGGCTTCAACGCGCTCATTGAAGGCAACAACAAGCTCTACCGCGAGCGGATGACGCAGTGGATCGACATCGCGCTTGAGGAGGGCGTGCGCTTCTTCCTCACCTCGCTGGGCAACCCGAAGTGGGTCTGTGAGCGGGTGCACGCGGCGGGCGGCGTGGTCTACCACGACGTGACCGAGCGGAAGTGGGCGCAGAAGGGTGTGGACGGCGGCGTGGACGGCCTCATCGCGGTCAACAACTTGGCGGGCGGGCACGCGGGCCGACTCTCGCCCGAAGCCTTGCTTGACGAACTCGCGCCCTTCGGCCTCCCGGTGGTCTCGGCCGGCGGTGTCGGCGATGCCGCGGAGTTCGCGCGCCACTTGACACTGGGCTACGCCGCGGTGCAACTCGGCACGCGCTTCATCGCCACCACCGAGTGCAAGGCCAGCGACGCCTACAAGCAGGCCATCCTCGATGCCACGGCCGACGATATCGTCCTCACCGAGCGCCTCACCGGCGTCCCGGTGGCGGTGATCCGCAACGCCTACATCGATCGGCTCGGGACCTCGGCCGGGTGGTTCGCGCGTTGGATGCTGCGGGGGCGCCGCCGCAAGCACTGGATGCGCACCTGGTACGCCCTGAGCTCGGTGCGCCGGCTCAAGCGCTCGCTGATGACCGATGACGTCCGCAGGGAATACTGGCAAGCCGGACGCTCCGTGTCCGGCATTCACGAGGTGAAGCCCGCGGGCGAGATCGTCCGCGAGTTCGCCGCCGCACTCGACTGACCGATGCGCCTGCTCGCAACCCTGCTGCTCTCGTCCACGCTGCTGGCCTCCGCACTCACGGCCCAGGAGGCCGAAGTGCCGAGCCTGCGCTGGCAGACCATCCGCACGGAACACTTTCGCATCCACTACGAGCCGGAGCTCGCCGAGTGGGCGCGGAAGCTCGCCGGCCAGATCGAGGGCGTGCGCACGGCGGTCGCGGCGCGCGTGGGCTACACGCCACCGCGCGTCATCGACATCATCGTCGAAGATCCGCTCAACGTACCCAACGGCTCGGCCTGGCCGTTGCTCACGTACCCGGCGATGCGCTTCTGGGCGACGCCGCCGGCGCCGACCAGCGGCTTGTCGAACCTCCGCGGCTGGGGCGAGGTGCTCGCCGTGCACGAATACGCGCACCTGGCGCACCTGCTGCGCCCGTCTCGGGCGCCGCTGGCGTTCCCGCTGGCCGTGCTGGGCGTGCTTCCGCTCGGACCGATCGTCGGATCGCCCGCGTGGGTAGTCGAAGGCTACGCGACACTGATCGAAGGTGAGCTCACTGGCGCTGGTCGCCCGAACAGCGCGCTGCGGGCCGGCGTGCTACGCACGCTTGCGCTCGAAGGCGAGTTGCCGGCGTATGCTGCGCTCGACAACACCAATCGGTTCAACGGCGGCGCGATGCGCTACCTCGTGGGCTCGGCGTACCTGGAATGGCTGCAGGCCGCGCGGGGCGACTCGGCATTGCCGCAGTTGTGGCGTCGGATGACGTCCCGCAGCGACCGTGAGTTTCCAGACGCGTTTACCGGCACCTTCGGCGAACCGCCGCAGGTGCTGTACGGGCGCTTCAGCGCCGAGGTCACGCAGCGCGCCTTCGCTGCGAAGACGGAGCTTGATGCGGTGCCCAATGCGCGCGGTGAGCTCACGCAGCGGTGGGGCCAGGCGTCGGGCGCGCCGGACATCTCTCCGAACGGCGAACGGCTCGTCATTCGCCGCGTCACGCCGAATGGCCCGGGCGGACCGATGCTGTACTCGCTGCTTCCGGACACGGCCGGCGTACGCCGCGATTCCACGCGCCTTGCCAAGCTCCTGAAGAAGGATCCTGAAGATGTCGCGCCGTACCAACCCTTCCCGCGCGCCTATCCACGCCTCGCGGTGCTCGGACCGGTCGGCGGCGTACCCTACGATGCCCCGCGGTTCTTCGCCGACGGCGATCGCGTGCTCGTGACGCGGCCCGTGCGCCTCCGCGACGGGCGGGCGCGCAGCGATCTCTTCGTCTGGAATACCGAGAACGGCAAGGTGCGCCGCGTGACGCGCGGGGCCGGCATCCAACTCGCGGATCCCACCCCCGACGGCCGCGAGGCGGTGGCGTTGCAGTGCGGCGCGGGTACCTGTTCGGTCGTCGTCGTGGACCTCAGCAGCGGCGCACAACACGTGCTGGCGGTCGGCGGCATCGACCGCGGCTACTCGGGCGTGCGCGTGTCGCCGGACGGTCGCTACGTCGCGACGGCGCGGCAGGATGGCGCGCGCTGGGATGTGTATGTGATCGAGCTCGCCACCGGGAGCGCACGGCGCGTGGGACCGCAGGACGGCGCTGCGCGTTACGCAGCGACCTGGGAGAGTGACAGCGCGCTGATCGTCGTGAGCGACGCCTCCGGCGTGCAGGGGCTCGAGCGGCTGTCACTCACCGGCGGCGCTGCTACCGCAGTCGCACAGACGCTCGGCGCCGCGATGCACCCGGAGGTCGGCCCCGACGGGCGCATCTGGTGGCTGGACCTGCACGCACGCGGCTGGGACCTGCGCAGCAGCGAGGCCGGTACGGCGCTCCCGGCGACCGCGCCGCTCGACGGCATCAACTTTCCGGCGACGCGACGTGTGAACGCCGCGCTCGCACAGGACTTTGTGGTGGCGCCCGTCGCCGCGCCGCAGGCGTACGGCGCTGGGCCGTGGGGCGCGATTCTCGTCGCGACCGGCACGAACTTCGCCGATGGCGAGACCTGGAGTCTCGGCGGCTCGTTCGGCGATCCGCTGGGCCGCGGCACCGTGCTCGCCCACGCGGGTGTCGGGCGATTTGGGGCGTGGAGCGGTGCGCGGGCCGCTTACACCTGGCGCGGCTGGCGTCCGGAACTGCAGTTGCAGGGCTTCACGACGGATTACCGGCCGTCGCAGCACGCGTTCCGCACCGGCCCGCTCGTCGATGTGCTCGATGCCACTTACGACGGCGGTAGCGCGAGCGTGACCCTGCGTCGTAGCGGGCGCTATGGACGCACGACGTATCGCGTGGGCGGAAGCGCCGGCAGCGTGCGCAACCCGACGCTCGCGACTGATGCCGTCGAGCGCCAGCTCGGCTTCGCGTCGCTGGCCGGCGACTACACGTTCACGCCTCGGTTGGGACGGCGCGCCCAGCTGCGCTACCAGTTGGACGTAAGCACCGGACGCACGGATGGCCGCGAGTGGCAACGCCGCGTCGCGGACATCACAGTCGGGATGTCCGTGCCCGCCGGCGGGGCGAACCTGCGACTGCGTGGCGGCGACGTGTCGAAGGAGGCGCAGTACTTTGAGCAGTTTGCCATCGGCGGCACGGCGTCGCCGTACGTGGATGCCGCCGTGCTCGCACAGCGCGTCGAGCATCCCGGGCTCGCCTTCGCGATCGCCGGCGGCACGCGGTATGGCATCGCCACACTCGAGACCGCGGGTCCGCTCCGTGCCTACCACGACTGGATCGCGGCCGGCACCGACGGCGTCTACGGACAGACCCTGCGCGTGCTCGGCCTCGAGTACGCGATGGCGATTCCGCGCATCACCGTGATGCGGGTCCCACCCGGGCATTTGCGTGCCGGCGTGAGCCACACGCTCAACGGGCAGTCTCGCAACGTGACCATCGGCTACCTCGGACTCTCGATCGCGCCCTGACTGGCGAGACACGCCGCGCGCTCAGCGTCGCGCGGCGATCTGCTTGTTGGCGATGCCCGGGCCGGGCCACCAGCGGTAGGTCATCACCGCGACGCGACCGGGCCGCACGGTCACCGTTCCCAGCAAGACGCTCTTGTCGCCGTGCGTGATCTCGATGGGATGCTCGCCGGCAGGCAAGCGCATCCGCGCAATCGTGATGCGGTCGGGCAGCAGTTGCCAGGCGCGCAGGTCGGGCTGGTCGACGACGGTCGAACCGACCGAGAGGGCACCCATCCCGAGCCCGAAGAAGAACTGGCCCCACTTGAAGCCCTTCTTCTTGTCGTCGTCATCGTCGTCCTTGAACGCGCCGCTGATGGCGCGGTCCGCGGCGCGCATCGCGGCGTAGCGCACCGCCGCGCGCGCGATCCCACGCGCGAGCTTAGCCGGCACCTCGGCGGCGAAGTCCGATGCCACCGATTCCGTGACGTCGGCCCGCAGCACCGGGAATTCCGCCGGATTGGTGCGCACCCCCAGCGGCACCGGACTGCGCGTGGGGTCGCCGAAGGTGGCCCAGTTCACCTCATAGGTGAGCCAGCCCACCTGCGTTCGGTTGAACGCCGGGTCGTAGGTTCGCTCGCGCACCCGGTTGGCAACCACCAGGCGATCGGCGTCGCGGCCGGTCGTCAGCGCCACGAGCTCGTTGTTGTCCGTGTACACGCCGAGCGTCTGCGGCTGCGGCCGGCCGACGAAACCGTCCTCGATGAGGACGACGACGTCCCCGCTATCGGCGCCCATCGGCAGCGTGTCACCGGGCAGCGAGCCGAGCAGCGCGGCAGCGTTGCGGTACGCGACGCGCGCGTCTTCGCGCTCGCCTGCCACCTCGAAGAGCACGCCGGTGATGTACCGCAGGGCGCCGGTGAGCTCCTTCGAGGCCTTCGGGCCGTTGTCCTGCTGCAAGAGCATCGCGAGGCGGCGCGCCTCGACGGCGGCTTCGTCGAACTCGTTGCGCGCGAGCCAGTTGAGCGCCCCGTAATACGGGATGAACAGGCGTTCGGTGGCGAGCGGGTAATACGGCAGCGCCGCATCCGACGTCACGAGCGAGACGGCGCCGGTCGAGACACGCTTGGTGTAGCGGTCCTCCACGAGGTCCCAGGCGCGATCCATACTCTTGGCGCCCTGCTCGTACTCGCCGGCGTGCAGCGAGATCACGCCGCGGTACAAGTGCCGCAACAGCGCGTCGGTGGGCGCGACCTGCTTGTCGCCCATCGCCGTCCAGGCCTGCTGGGCCCGTCCGTACATCAGGTGGTCGCGGATCGTCCACTCCGCGGCGATGCCCATCGGCCCGGCGCGCCACGCCGCGTTGGCGGCCGCGCACCCGCTCGTCCCGAGGACGAGCGCGAGCACGACCGCCAGCCTCACGCGGTGGGCACGCAGGGCTCCGGTGGCCATAGGCGGACTAGCGCGCCTGGCCCTGCAACACGATCACGCGCTGCTGCGCCAAGGCGATCGCCTCGGCCAGGCGCGCGTTGGCCTCACCCTGCGCCCGGATGCGCTCCAGTTCCATCGAGAGCAAGAAGCGCTGGTAGCGCATCAGCGCCTCCTGCGGACGCAGCTGCAGGTCGAGCAGGCGCGCCGCCTTGTACTCGATCTCCGGCTGATCGGGGTCGAGCACGCTGGCGCGGTCGTAGCGGTTGAGCGCCCCGGCCAGGTCGTTGGCGGCGACGAGATCGTCGCCTTCACGCACGAGCGCTTCCGCCTGCTGGCGGGCACGCGCCTGCGTCGTCTGGTCCTGCGGGTTGCTCGCGACCATAATGCCCTGCGGCCCGCGGCGGCTCACGACGGCGGCCGTGCCCCGATCGAGCTGGACGACCATCACCTGGCCCACGCGGTCGTACGGCGAGGCGTTCGGCGACGCCGGCACCATCGTGCCGAAGCCGTCGAAGCGACGCAGCACCCAGGCCTGCGGGCCGGTGCGCGACGCCGCCATCACCTGGTCCGGGTTCATCCCGAGCACGATTTCCCCGCGGCCGATGGCATCGCAGACGCCCGGCGCGCAGCCACGGATGGCCAGCGCGTACACGCTGTCTGCCGAGAAGCGGATGCGGGCGTAGTCCATCTGGGCCGCGTTCCCGGCAGCCGTCGGGTCCATCTGCGGGACCTGCGCGTTATTCGGAATCACCACCGGCTGGTCCACGCGCTGCGGATACGGCGCGCAGGCGCTGGCAAGGAGCATCACGCCGAACAGCAGCGTGAACAGCACCATCTGGGCCACGGGGAGCTCGCGCTCGCGCGCGGCGACCTTCACTGTGTTGCGACGCATATCGGGCTCCGGTTACGGCGTGAGGCGACGACGCTGGATGTACTTCTTGATCTTGTGCTGGCCCATCCACGTGCGGACGTTGGTCTCGAGGTCGAGCAGCGTGACGTCCACCTGATAGAAGACCACGCGCTCGCGGCCTTCCTGGTCCTCGATTGCCTGGACGTCGCCCTGCAGCATATAGCGGGCGCCCAGTTCTCGAGCCATCCGCGCGCGGGTCTCGGCCGAGGCGTTGGTCTGCTGGTCGGCGCGTTCGCCGCGCAGCTCTTCGCGCTCCTCGGCGCTGGCCACGAGCCGCACCACGCCGGTCTGGACGTACGCGCGCTCAAGGTCGCGGATGAAGGTGCCGATGGGGATGTGCTCCATCGTGCGGTTGCGGATCTGGCCGATGATGACCGCCGGCGGCGTACCGCCGTTGGCCGCGGCGTAATCGCGCGCCCAGGTCGCCTCGAGCGACTGCGCGATGAGGGCGTTGGCGACGAGGCGCGAATCGGCGTCGTTCCAGCGGCCCGAGAGGTCGGTGACGCTGTTGGGATCGATGCGTTCGACGCGCTTGATCGAGCAGCCGCTCACGGTGAGGACCGTGACGGCGAGCCCGGCGAGGATGGTGCGACTGCGGAGCATTGGCAACTCCAGAGGTGGATGGGACAGGTTCGATGGCGCTGCTCACTAATGGTACGCAAGCGGTGCGCCGAGTGGTGCTACACTGCCAAGTGATGACGTTCCAACGGGATAGGCAGAATGCCCTACGGCGTATGTCCTCCGCAGGTGACAGCGATTTGGGCCGGAATTGAGGACACTCGCGGCCTGGGCCGGCGGGCATAGGTTACCCCCTGAGGTTCCGCTGCGATTCCCCCTGTACCCGAGGTATTCCGTGACACCCGCCAAGTGGTTTCGCCCTACCGCGATTGTACTGGTCGTCTGGATGCTCGTCGGCATCGCCGCCTTGGTTGCCGACCTGCTGACCACCCCTGAACAGATTGCGGCAATGCCCGACGGGCAGCGACAACTGTACGAGGCGCGTCCGAGCTGGATGCTGGGGGTGTATGCCGTGGCCACCGTGAGCGGGCTCGTGGGTGCCATCTTGCTGGCGCGGCGGCATCGCGCGTCGGTCGCGGCGCTGGCACTGAGCCTGGCGGCCGTGACGGTCCAGTTCGGCTACACGCTCTGGGGCCTCGATGCCATCGGGCTGCTGGGACCGGCGATGGCGATTCCCTTCCCGATGTTCATCTTCTTGGTGGGGGCGTTCGCGCTGTGGGTGGCGATCAAGGCCAGGAACGAGGGCTGGCTGGCGTAGTCGGCGCAGACGGCCGTCCATCTGCATAGGTTTCCCCCCCATATGCGACTCTTCACCGCCCTTCTCTCCGCCGCGGCGCTCACGGCCGCACTCCTCGTGGGCGCTCGACCGGTCGGGCCCGTCCCGCCGCTGGGCCAGCTGATCTCGCCCAGCACCGGCATTTGGTCAGTGGTGCGCAGCGCCGAGCTGCCCCGCGAGCAGTCCGTGGCACTCGCCGGGCTCTCGGCCGCGGTTGACGTGCGCTACGACGACCGCGCCGTGCCGCACATCTTCGCGGCCAGCGAGGCCGACGCGGCCCGCGCGCTGGGGTGGGTGCACGCGCGCGACCGGTTGTTCCAGATGGAACTGGTGCAGCGCGCCGTCGCTGGGACCCTGACGGAACTGGTGGGCGCGCGCGCACTGCCCTTGGACCAGTCGGCGCGCCGGATCGCGCTGGCACAGGGCGCGATGGCCAAGTGGGAAGCCATTCCGGACGATTCCGACGTCAAGCGCGACGTGAAGGCGTATATGGAAGGACTCAACGCCTACATCGACGCGATGCGGCCGCAGGACCTGCCGCTGGAGTACCGGCTGCTCGGGCGCCGGCCACGGCGCTTCGAACCGCAGGACACCTACTACCTGCTGATCCGGATGTCGCAGACGCTGTCGTTCCAGCAATCGGAGCTGGCGTACCACGCGGTCGAGCAGTTGGTGGGCCGCGAGGCGGCTGACGCGCTCTTCTCGCCCAACGCGCCGATTCAGGAGCCGATCGAACCGGTAGCCGGCAGACGGCAGGCGCGGGTGGACAACGCGTGGCGCCTGCCTCCCCCCCGGCGCCCGGACTCGACCCGCGTGGCGATGGCCCGCGCCTTCGGCGAACTCGCCCAGTCGCTCACGCGCGGCGAGGCGGTCGTCGGGTCCAATAACTGGGCGGTGGCGCCGTCCCGGTCGGCGACGGGCGTCCCGCTGCTCGCGGGCGACCCGCACCTGGAACTGACGCTGCCGAGCATCTGGTATGAGGCGCACCTCGTGGTCCCGGGCGCGCTGGACGTGTACGGCGTCTCCCTGCCGCTCGCGCCGATCATCCCGATCGGTTTCAACCGCGAGATGGCCTGGACGATGACCAACACCGGCAATGACGTGGTGGACTTCTATCGCGAAGCGGTGGATGACTCGCTCACCCCCAAGCGCTACCGCCTCGACGGCGAGTGGCGCGACGTGACGACGCGCGTGGAGACCTACCGCAGCCCGCAGGGCGCGACGATCGCCGTGGACACGTTCTATGCGACGCACCGCGGGCCGCTGCTGCGCACCGCGCTCGGCTGGGTCTCGCAGCGCTGGACAGCGCGCGAGCCCTCGGACGAAGGCCACAACTTCCGCCAGGCGATGTCAGCGCGGAACGTGCGCGACTTCTACGCGCGAATGGAGAGCTACCAGACGCCGGCGCAGAATATGCTCACGGCCGACCGCGAGGGGAGCATCGGCATCCGCAGCACGGGGCGCTACCCGATTCGCCCGAACGGCCGCGGCGACCTCGCCTTCGACGGCAGCAGCAGCGCCAGCGACTGGACGGGCAATCAACCGATTTCGTGGTACCCGCAGTCGATTAATCCCGCTCAGGGCTACCTGGCCAGCGCCAACCAGCAGCCGATGGACCCGAGCGTGCGGCCCGGCTATCAGGGTAGCGACTGGCCGAGCCCGTGGCGGGCGATGCGCATCAACGCGCTGCTGCGGGCCGACGCGTCCGTGACGGTAGAGGATATGCGTCGCTTCCACACCGACCCGTACAGCGAGCTGACACCCTTCGTGCTCAGCGCGCTCGATGCGGCGCGCGCCACGGCGCGGGCCGCCGGCACCTGGACCGGTGACGACGAGGCGGCCTTCCTCTACTTGATGGACGGCGAGCCGGCCTTCACGCCAGACAATGGCTGGCCCGTGCTGTTCGCGGCGCTCGTGAACCGCATCACGGCGCTTACTTGGGACGAGTTGATTCCCCCAGGCGACGAACGCCGCGTGGCGACGCCGGGGCAGATGCCGCTCGTGATGCTGATGCGCGACGTCAAGAACGTGTGGTGGGACGACCGCCGCACACCGGACGTCGAAGACCGCGACGCCATCGTGCTGCGTGCCCTGCGTGAGGCGTGGACCAGCGCGCGGGGTGCGCACGGCAACGACCCGGCCGCGTGGCGCTGGGGCGCGGTGCGGCAGATCAACGTGCACCATCTGCTGCGGCTGCCGGGCTTCGGTCGCACGGGCCTAGAGGTCAACTCTGGGCCGGGCACGCTGTCGCCGTCAGACGGCAACGGCACGCACGGGGCGTCTTGGCGGTTTGTGGTCGAGCTGGGTCAGGAAGTACGCGGGTGGGGCACGTACCCCGGCGGCCAGTCGGGCAACCCGATCTCGCGTCGCTATACCGACCGCCTGGAGACCTGGCGCCGCGGCGAACTGAGTACGCTGCGCTTTCCGCGTACCCCCGATGCGCTCGCGGCGGACCAAACGCTGGCGCGCTTGACCTTCACTCCGGCGGGAGGGCGCGACTGATGCGCAACCCTGGACGTGGCATCTGGTTCGCGGCGCTGCTGCTCGCGCTCGCCCTCGGCACCTTCGCCTTCGACTGGCTGTCGGTACCGATCATCGCCGCTGCCTTCGCGTGGATCCGACGCGACGACGTCGCCGTGCCGCTGCTCAGTGCGGTGGCGGGCGCAGGCGCGTGGTCGCTGCTCCTCGCCTGGCAGGCGACGGCCGGCCCCGTAGGCGAAGTGGCGCGCGTGGTCGGTGAGGCGATGCAGGTGGGCGCGACGCCGCTCTTCGTGCTGACAATCGCCTACCCCGCGCTCCTGGCCGGTGCGGCCGCGGGCGTAGTGCGCGGCATCTCCGCGTCGCGCTGACGGATCAGGGCGCGCCGAGGAACAGCGGCGCGCCCGGTCCCGTCGGCAGGCGGAACCACACCCACAGCACCAGCATCAGGCTCCAGGCCAGGAAGTTCGCGATGGAGTACGGCAGCATCGTGGCCGTGAGCGTCCCGATGCCGGCCTTGGGCGCGTAGCGCTGCAGGAACATCAGCACCAGCGGAAAGTTGGAACTGAGCGGCGTGATGATGTTGGTCAGCGAGTCGCCGACGCGGTACGCCGTCTGCGTGAGTTCGGGCGAGTAGCCGAGCAGCATAAACATCGGCACCAGCACCGGACCGAGCATCGCCCACTTGGCTGACGACGAGCCGAGCAGCACGTTGATGATGCCGGTCATCGCGACCACGGCGATGAGCAGCGGAATGGGGCCAAGGTCGAGCGCGCGTAGGACACCCGCCCCCTGCACCGCCAGGAGCACGCCGAGGTTCGACCAGTTGAACAGGTTCACGAACTGGGCGATGAAGAAGATCACCACGATGTAGCCGGCGACCAGTTCCATATTCTTCTGCATCCCCTTGTACACGTCGCGGTCGCTGCGGATGCTGCCGGCGACGAGGCCGTACACGAGGCCGGGGATGAGCCCGAAGACGAAGATCCAGAAGACGAGGCTGCGCAGGAAGAGCGAGCCGATGAAGCCGGGGCGCGCAGGGTCGAGCAGGAAGCCGTCCTGCGGCAGCAGGCCCCAGAGCACCAGCGCCGCGAGCGCGACGACGCTCAGCAGCGCCCAGCCAAGACCGCGCCGCTGCGCGGCACTGAGCGGCTCGCTGCGCTCCGGCACGACGTCGCCATCGTACGCGCCGAGCCGCGGCTCGACGATGCGCTCGGTCACGAGCGTGCCGGTGATGGTCACGAGGAACACCGAGCTTGCGAGAAAGAAGTAGCTCGCCATCGGCGTCACGGTGTAGACCGGGTCGATGATGCGCGCCGCTTCTTGCGTGAGTCCCGCAAGGATGACGTCGGTGGGCGAGAGCAGCAGGTTGGCGGCGAACCCGCCGGACACACCAGAGAATGCCGCGGCCAGCCCGGCCAGCGGATTGCGCCCGACGGCGTGGAAGAGCGCCGCCGCGAGCGGGAGCAGCAGCACGTAGCCCACGTCACCCGCCGTGCTGGACGTGGCGCCGATGAAGACGACCACGAGCGTGAGCAGCCGTCGCGGAGTGGCTTCGACGATGACCCGCACGATGGCGCCGAGGAATCCGCTGTGCTCCGCCACCGACAGGCCGAGCAGGCAGACCAGCACCGGCCCGAACGGCGCGAAGTTCATAAAGTTCGGCAGAAGGCCCGCCATCAGGCGCTGAAAGCCCGCCACCGAGAGCAGGTTGACGGGCGCCAGCGTCTCGCCGGTGGTCGGATGCGGCACGGACACGCCGAGCGTGGCCAGGAACCACGACGTGACGACGACGACGGCACCGAGGATGACGAACAGCGATGCGGGATGCGGCAAGCGGTTGCCGACGCGCTCGACGGCGTCGAGTGCGCGCAGGAGCCGAGTCTTGGAGGCGGCGTCGCTCACGGCGTCTCCCGCGGCGTCACGCGCGCTGCGAAGGCGCGCACAAAGGCGCGGCAGAGCGCGCGCACCTCGCCGAAGCGACGCCCCTGCGCAAAGGCCGCCTCATCCATATAGAGGGCACGGTTGATCTCGAGCTGAATGCTATGCCGGCCTGCCGCCGGCGCGCCGAAGCTGCGCACGAGGTCGCCGCCCTGGTAGGGATCGTTGATGCGCACCTGCAGGCCTTGGGCGCGGAACCACTCAGCCACCCAGGCGGTGAGTTCGGGCGCGGCGGTGCTGCCGTGGCGGTCGCTGACGACGAGGTCCGGGCGTGCCGCACCGGCATCCACGTTCATCGCGTTGCCACGGGACTTCATTGAATGGCAGTTGAGGTGCCAAGCACCGCCGAAGCGCTCCTGCGCGCGCGCGCAGTGCTCGATGACCGCGCTGCGGTACGGGAGGTAGTAGTTGCTGATCCGCCGTTCGACCGCCGCGACGCTGAGCGGCGCGGCGTACATCGGTACGTTCGGCAGGGCGTTGCGACGGATGAGGCCCATCCCGCGCGCGCTGTATGCCGTGGGGCGCAGCGGTGCCGGCCACGGGGTCGCGAGCAGCTCGGGGTCGATGTCGTCCTCGGCGCGGTTCACGTCCACGTACGCGCGGGGGAAGGTGGCGGCGATCAGCGTCGCGCCTTCGTCCGGTGCGTCACCCCAGAGTTCGTCGACGAAGGCATCCCAGGTGGTGAGGATGGCCTCGCGGGGGGCGGACGGCGCAAAGTCGTCGGGCCACTGCATCCCGCTGTGAGGTGAATCCACGATGACCGGCACGGCGCGCCCGGCGGCGGCGCGGACGATCACCGGCGTCGTCACGGTTCGCGCGGGCGAGCCGTGGAGTCGAACCACGCGACCAATGCGTGGTTCGTCTTGAGTTCACCGCGCAACAAGGCCTCGACGAGTTGGTGCGTGATGCTCGCCGAGAGCGGTTGGTCGTAGGTGCCTCCCACCGTCGAGCCCGGCAGCTTGACGATGAGCGGGACGCGGCGGTCATCCGGCTCGTTGAGATAGTCCGGGCGGTAGCGCATCACGTGGTCGGAGACCAGCACGACGGCGGCCGAGTCCCACTGGCCGGCATCCTCCATCGCCTCGCGAATCTCGCCGAGCAGGTCGTCCGCGAGTGCGAGGTTGCCGAAGTAGCCGTCGGGCCCGTACGACGTGAGCGTGTAGTCTCCGGCTTCTTCATCCCAGATCCACGGCGTATGCGGCACGATCACGTGGAGGAACACGAGTCCGCGGCCACCCTGCACCGCCGCGCGCGCGAGGTCTTGGCGATGCTCCTCGACGATGTCGATCTGCCGGCGCCGCAGGTTGATGTACGGAATCAACGCCAAGGCTTGGTCCCACATCGTTGCGCCAAAGCTCGAGTGGCGGCCGCGCGCGCCCACCGTACGTGCGGGGTAGGTCGCGCAGCCATCGAGGTAGGTGAATATCCGGCAGTACGGGTGGTACCAGCCTGCAACCACCGCGACGCCACCGGCCTCCTTGGCGTCCTTGAGCAGGTTCGGCGCGGTCGACCAGGCCTGCGTGCTGCCGTCCTCGAGCGTCAGTTCGAGCTCCGAGGGGCCGACCGGCCGCGAATCACGCACCGGCACACCGGAGAGAATCTCGGGCACGGAGACCTTGGTGACCCACCCGGCCTGCTCGACGTTCGTCGCATCGAGGCCCTCGGCGCGCAGGCGGTCGAGAGCCGGGAGCTCGAGGTCGGCGGGACGTGCGTCGAACGCGAGGCGGCGCGACATCGCGTCCATCAGCAGGAGCACGACACGTGGGCCCTGCGCAGAGTCGCTGCGCGCGCCGACGGCCGGCACGCGGGCGGCCAAGGCGTCCGTCGGATTGACCTGCAGGATGGTCAGGAGCCCGCGTCCGAAGAACCACAGCGCCAGCGGTGCCAGCATCAGCACCGTGCCGCGGGCCAGCCGCAGGGTCCCAGTGGGCCACCGGCGGCTCGCCAACGCAATCAGCAGCAGCCCGAGCAGAGGGAGCAGCGCGTCGACGTACTTCGCGTCCAGCCACGGATTGATGATCGTGAAGACGCCTGGCGCCAAGAGCGGTCCGAAGGCATTGAACTGCAGCAAGAGCATCAGTGCAAAGCCGGCCACGATCACGCGGCGCCCCGGCGCGCCGAAGCGACGGGCCAGTGTCACCAGGCCGAGGAGGACGACGGACAGCAGCAGGATATTGAGCATCACCGCCGCCACGTCGGTGTTGGCGACGCTGCTGAAGTACGCGTCGGGCGTGGCCACCGCGAGCACCTCGCCCCAGAGCCGCAGGTGCAGCAGGTTCACGAGCGAGATCGCGAGGGCCGCATCCCGGCCGCTGGGAGCTTGCCAAGGAGCGAGCGTCATCGCGTGAACCGGAAGATGGTACGCCCAGTATCGCCGACCGGCTCGCGCCGAACGGCCCGCATCCCCAACTCGGCGAAGGCCGCCACGAAGCCATCCTCAGTGTAGCCATCGAAGATGTCTTCGCGCGCACTCAAGAGCCGCCGCACCTGCGGATCGCCCTTCGGCACCCACTCGATGATGACATCGCGCCCGAGTGCCGCGAGCATCGCCGCGACGCCAGGCAGCGGCACATTGTTGCCGATGGCCAAGTGGTGCACCAAGGCCAGCGCCAGCACGGCGTCAAACGGCCCACGCTCGGCGAGCGACGGCCACTCGCCGTGGGCCCAGCCCTGCGCCGGCGCCGGATTCGTCAGGTCTACCAGCAGCGGATGGATGCCCTGCTCTCCCGCCGCGCTGAGGCGCTGGAACCCGCGCTCGACGGCGACGGGATCTCCATCGGCAGCCACGACGAGGTCGGCACCCGCGTCCCGCGCCACGCGCGAGTACTCCCCGGCATTCGCGCCAAGGTCGAGGACGCGGCGCGCCGCCGCCTCGCGGATGCACGCTGCCACGATCGCCTGTTTGGACGCGCGACCCGCTGCGTCGTAGTTGTGTGACTCTTCGTAGGCACCCCACTCCGTGCCGGGCGGCTGCCAGCGCAGCCCCTCGATCGTCGCGCGCAGCGAGGCGATCACACCTTCGAGGCCGCGGCGCGAGACGCGGACCGTGGCGGTCGCCGACGCGGCGCTCCCGTCGGTGGGCGCGTGGCGCGCAATGCTGCGCGCGTGCAGATGCACGTGCATCGCGATCGCCGGCGAAAACCAACTGCCGCGCCCGAGCAGGCGCGACGCCAGGTCCAGGGGGATGCCATCGAGATACTGCCGCAGCAACGCCCCAAGGCGGACGTCCACACGCGCCTGCAACAGCAGCGGCGCCAGGAAGTGCTGGCAGAACTGCCGGTAGGCCACCCAGGGAGCCTCGTCGCGATACATCTCGAAGGAGAGCGTATCGAGAAACACGGGCGCCACGCCGCGAAACTGCACGTTGAAGGCACTGGCGTCCTTGAGGGACATTCCGTGCGCGAGGGCGAGTTCCTGCACGCGCAGCGTCAGCAACGCCGCCGCCTTGCGTTGCCCGAAGCACCACTCATACGGCAATGAGATGAACGGAATTCGTTCCGGCCGCAGCACAAAGGCCGCGCCGGGCGCCGCCGCTTCGCTCAGCGCGCATTCGTCGTGTGGCACGAGCAGGCCTTCGCGCAGCAAGGCGGCGTAGAGGCCCGACGTCGTCAGTTGCTGGTATTCGTGGCGGTACCGCTCCTGCACCTGCCGGAAGAGCACGCCCTCCTGCGTGAACAGGAATCCACTGGGGTCACGGAACGAACTGCCGATCCGCGACACGGCGGTGCTCACTTCTTGCCGCGCCGAAACACCTTGGCAAGGGCATCACGCACCGTGAGGCCCGCCCGCTTCATCGTCACGACCGCCCCCAGCACGCCGGCAATCACCGCCTGAAGGATCAGGGAGCCGGACATCGGGTCGAGATAGGCCAAGACGAGATCAGGGTGGTTCACAGGCATTCACCGAGTGAGGGACGAGCGAATATGGGATACATCCGCGGGGGCGGCAATAGACCGATGGGTCCGGCGTGACGGAAGTCACTACCAAGTGGCGCCGAACACCGCAAATGAGGCCCAGTACACCGGCGCCGCACTGCTGCGGCCGGCGTCGCGCAGGGCGACCATCGCGCGCCGCAACGCCTCCGGCGGAGGATGCACCTCCAGTTGCGCGATGAAGCCGGTCATCAGCTGCGTGGTTGCCTCGTCATCCACGTTCCAGAGGCTCATCACGACCTGTGACGACCCCGCATTGATGAACGAGCGGGCCACGCCGATGATGCCGCCGTCGTGGGCCGCACCGAGGCCCGTCTGACAGGCCGAGAGCACGGCCAGCCGGGCGCGCACGCGCTGAGCTTGGATGTCGCGCGCCGTGTAGCGGCCGTGGTTGCCCCCAACGGCCGCCAGCTGCAGGAAGCTCCCGTCCATCGGCTGCAGGTCTGAGGCGATACCGTGGGTCGCGAAGTACAGCAGCGACGCGTCGGCCACGCGACGGCGCACGGCGGCGGGCGTGGCGGCATCGCCCACCAGCGGAACCGCGCCGAGCCGCGCGGCGATGGCCTCAGCCTCGGTCCGCGCGCCGGGTAGCGGCGGCATCAGCCATTCGCCATCGTCCGGAAATGTCGGATCCCCCACGACAAGGGGATTCCCCGACGCGTCGGTGTAGTGGACGCGATGCCCAAGCTGCAGCACATCGCAGATGCTCGGCGCGATGACCACCGAGGCGTGGTCCACCACCTGGCCGCCGCGCGGATGCGGCAGCGCGGCAAAGGGTGTGGCCCCGATATCGAGCGCCGGGACGATTACGAGGTGCTGCGCCTGCCGCAGGGCCGCGTGCAGCGGACGCGGCAGCAGCAGCGCGGCCACGTCGCGCAGCGCCCGCTCCGTGGAGGGAGGCCGAGCGGCGGCGGCCGGCGCCGCCGGCACCACGCCGCGGCGCTGCGGGGTGCGGGGTGCCTGGAGCGCGTCCACGCGCATCGCCCGCCGGAGCGTCTCAAGGCGCGCGCTGCGATCACTGGCATCCGGCTCGATATGCCGCAACAGCCGTCCGTCTGCGGCGATCATCCAGGTGACGAGGGTGTCGCCGGCGGGGGCATACATCACCATCGCCGTGCCGGGCGCGAAGATTTCCTGCAGGGCGACGCGCAGTGCCCGGTAATTCGGCACCCCGATGAGCGTCCGCGTCATACTGCGCGTGGCCAGCACCTGCTCAAAGGCTTCCTTCCGGTCCTCGGCGGCCTGGTCGAAGGCCGCTTCCAACGTCGCCGATGGCATCGGTGCCGTGACGGCGCGTGCGGCCGTGAGCGGCGCGGCACGGCGCGCGGAGTCGGCCACGAGGTAATAGAGGTGACTGCGCTCCGATTCCATCGGCAGCGCCTCGGACGCGCCGCTGGCACCCCACTGCAGCAGCAGGAGGTCCGTCCCGATGCCGACAGTCGTCTGCCCGAGGACGCGCTCGGCGTCCGTGCTGAGGCTGCCATTCCACACCTCGGTGGCGTTGATGCCGACCAAGCGCCACACGCGGATCTGTGGTTGCGAGACCGATCCACCGCGTAACGCGATCCGCACCGGCGTTCCCGTGGGCACGGCATACACGCGGCTGCCGCCGGTGGTCGGAAGCGGAGTCCCTTGCAAGTCGGTGAGCACGAGACGCGGCGCGTCCGTCGCGGCGGCGGCAACGGCGGCGGCGGCCTGCCTCGCGTCCGCAGGGGTTGCAGGCGCCGCAGCGAGCAACAGGACGGCGCTGACGACGATGGTTGGGCGAAGTCGCATTGCGGGAAGGCTAGTGCCTGCGCGTCCCGACGCAACACGTGCGTCGGCGGACGCGGGGAGGGCACGCGGGCGTGCGCGATGCGGCACCGCAGGACAATCGAACGATGATGGCCCCACGCGGATGGAGTGACAGCATCGGGGCTCACCTTTACCAGGAGTTCCAATGCGTCACAGCTCGCGTATGCTGCTCGCGGCCCTCGCCGCCACCCTGCTCGCCAGCGCCCCGCGGCAGGCACGTGCGGATGGCACCGACGCCTACCTCTGCATCAAGAAGGCCAACGACTGGGCGAAGGAGGCGAAGGAGGACGCCAACTGGTACGAGAAGATGGCGATCGACACCGTGGCCTCGCTGATGATGGTCGCGTGCGTCGGTGAACTCGCCAAGTGACGCTGCGGTGACGGCAACCGCAAGGATTCGGTGCGACGTCTGGCCTGTCGGCACGTAGCTTCGCGGCCCAACCTCAACCCAAGGAGGCAGGTATGAAGAAGCTCGTGTTCGGCCTGGTGGGCGCGGTGATGCTGACGGCGGTGGCGGTGGAACCGCTGCTGGCCAACGAGACGGTCGCGGAGTGCCAGGATCGGGTCATTATGGACTGCGATGCGGCGCTCAAGGAGTCCAACTGGCTGGAGAAGGTCGCTGTCGGCATCGTCTGCACGGGACGGCTCATCGCCTGCGGCGGCGTCACCCTCCAGATCTAGCGTCCGGTGCGCGCCAGCCGAATCCTCGCACTCGTCGGCGGCGTCCTCACCCTCGGCTGGGCTGCGCAGTTCCTGCGCGGCCCAGCCGAGGGTCGAGGCGACCCCGCCACCGGGACCCTCGCCCCGTACGACTCCGCCATCGCCTCCGCGTGGGAGCCGGTGGCGACGCTCTCCGTCGATGCGATTGGCGGAGGTGCCGTGCAAGCGCTCGCCGAGCGCGGCGACACGCTACTCGTGCTGCAGGCTAACCAATGGACGATGCTCGTCGCCGGACAGGTCATCGGGACCTACGGCACGGCCGTCACGGGCGCGCCGGGCTTCCTTGCCCGGGCCGTGGGTATCGGCGTCACCCGCGACGCCATCCTAGTCCTCGACGGCGCACGTCATCGCCTTACCAGGTGGTCGCGGGCCGGCGAGATGCTCGACGCCCACGAGATGCAACCGACGGTCGGCCTCGGCAGCCAGCGGCACGGAATGGTCGTGGCCGATGACGTCGCGTACGTCCCCACCTACGTGATGGCGGAGGAAGGCGGCCGCTGGGACCTCGAGCGGTTGCGTGGCACCGCACACGATACGCTCATCGCCGGTCACGGCGTCGACCAGCCGGGCGCGGCGCACAATCAGCCTGTGGCCGCCCCGCTGCACGACGGGCGGCTGCTTGTGCTGGATGCCGCCAGTTGGCGGCTGCGCCTCTTTTCCGCGAGTGGCGGACTGGAGCGTGAGGGGCGCCGCGAAGACCCGCCCCACTACGCCATCCCCGCCGCTGCGCGCGTGAAGTTGCGTGCGCTGCTCGGACAGATGCCGCCGGCGCAACGTCGAGCGCTCGAGTTGCCTGCCGCACTCACGCCGATCGTCGCTGCGACCGCCGTGGGCGATTCCCTGCTGCTGACCGTCATCCGGACGCACGACGAGACCGCAATCGCCGAGCTGCTCCGCCTGGACGGCACGCCCCTGGCTCGCCTGTGGCGAGACCCTGACCCACATCGGATCTTCGCGCTCGACGGCGCCCTGTTCCGCGTCCGAGAGCGGGACGACGCGTTCATCGTCGAGCGCCAGCGCCTCGCATCCCGGAGCCGATGACTCCCCTGCTCTCCTGCCGCGACCTGGTGCACCGGTACGCGCGCGACCGCGCGCCCGCGCTCGACGGCGTCACGTTGGCCCTCGGCGACGGCATCGTCGGGCTCGTCGGCGCGAACGGTGCCGGCAAGAGCACCTTGCTGCGCTGCATCGCTGGCCTCGAACGCCACAGCAGCGGCCAACTCCTGGTGCGAGGGCTCCCCGCGCAGGCGTACCGCTTGCAACACGGCATCGGGAGCATCCCCGAGCGACCGTACTTTCCGAGCTACCTCACCGCAGCCGAGTTCCTCACCGGAATGCGCCAGCGCGCGGGCTCGCCCGTAGCCACCGAGCCCGAGCACGAACTTGCCGACTCGCTCGGTCTCGCGGAGATCGCCTCGTATCGCCTCGATGCGCTCTCGCTGGGCCAGTCGCGCCGGGTGGAACTGCTCGCGGCGTTGATCGGGGATCCCGACCTCGTGCTGCTCGACGAACCGACCAACGGACTCGACCCGATCGCGTTGGCGGCCCTGCGCCGCGGCATCCTCGCGTCACATCGGCCGGGTCGGCTCATCCTCGTGTCATCGCATCACCTCGACGAGCTCCAGCGCATCGTCCAGCGCGTGGTGCTGATGAGCGGCGGCAAGGTCTCTGCCGAACTGGATGCCGCCGCCCTTGGGGACGGCGGCGACGCCATCGAACGACACTTCCTCGCGCTGGAGACCTCCCGTGCTCGCTGATGCACCGTCAGCCGCCGCGATGCGGCTCCGCTGGCACCTGCGCCGCATCCGCTGGGCGGAGCCCGGCACACGCGGCTTGGCCATCCTCGGGATCGTCGCGATCCTGACCCTCTTCCCCTTCCAGCTGCTGTCGTCCGTGGAGAGCCGCAGCTACGTCGTCAGCGTCTCGCAGTACTTCGGGACCTTCGCCCTGAGCTTCCTCGTGCTCGAGCTCTCCGCGCAATCCGACGCCGTGGAGTACTGGCTGGCACTGCAGGGCAAGCGACCGAGCGAGTGGGCGTTGGAGCGCTGGGCCGCCAACCTCGCCTTCGCGTGCGCCGTCGTGCTCGTCTGGGTCACGCTGTCGGCCGCCGCGGCCCTCGCCTACGGAGACGCCAGCTTCGGCGACAGCGTCGGGTCCCTGACGACGCTCTGGTTGGTCCTGCTCCTCGCGTCCGCCGTGTTCTTCCTGCTCGGCGCCACCGGGACCAAGCAAGCGCAGGCGCTGGCGTTTCTCGTGGTGATCCTCACCGTGTTCGCGCCGATGTTCGTCCGTGTCCTACCGGCAGGGCTCAGCAGGGCGATCGAGACCGTGCTCCCGCCGCTGATGCGCTGCGCTGAGGTCACCGCAGCCCTCAAGTTGCGCGAGTGGAGCGCAGCCGTCAGCGGACTACTGCGCATCGGCACCTGGTGCGTCGCGGCGATGGGCCTCGGTGTGCTGCTGCTCGACCGGCGCGTGCCGCGCCCCTAGTCGCGCGCTCAGTCCTGTCCCGCCCGCACGGCCGGCGCGGCGACCGCGGCGACCGGGCCGGTCGAGACCGGAGCCGGCACACGATCAAGCCCCATCCGCTGCAACAGCACGCGCACGCGGGGGTTGTTCCGCACCGGATCGGCCAGGGGATGCACCGCCAGCTCCGTGATGAACCAGTCACGGTCCTCCACGGCCCGCGTGAGCGCCGCGATGGCGTCGTTGGTCTCGCCGAGCCCCATATGCACGACGGCCACCAGCGTCGGCGGCACGTAGGCTTCGACGGGGGCGCTGTCCATCTCGGCGAGGATGGCGCGGGCGGAGGCCCGGCGCCCCGACTCCGCCTCGGCGCGCGCAAGGATGGCGAGTACGCCGGGATGCCGCTGGGCCAGCCGGGCGGACTCGCGCGCCGAGACCGCCGCCTCCTGCGGACGATTCATCCCGAGCAGGATCATCGCCCGCCAGAGATGGTTGAACGCGAAGGTCGGCTCGAGTTCGATCGCACGATTGACCTGCGCCAAGGCCTCCTCATAGCGGCGGGCGAAATAGAGGATCTCCGCGAGCCCGAGCACGTTGATGGCGTTCAACGGATCCAGGCTCACGGCAGTTCGGGCGAGCAGAATCGCCGGGTCGTGACGACCCTGGACCGACTCGAGCTTGGCGTGGTCGAGCCACGGCTGCCACGCACTGGGACTCGCCCGTCGCGCCGCGCGCAGGTCGTCGCGCGCGCGGGCAAAGTTCCAGTTGGCGCGATGCTGCCATCGGCCTCGCGCCGCGAGCGCCTCCCCGAGATCCGGTCGTGCCGCCAGCGCGAGGTCGATGGCGTATCGCGCCGCCTCGTACCGAGGGGCGCCACGCACCATCCAGCGTCCGACGAGGGAGAGCTGGGCATCCGCGATCCCTGCCCACGCGAGCGCGAAGCTGCTGTCCTCCGCCGTGGCCTGCCCCAGCAGGACGAGCGAGCGCTGCAAGCCACTGAGCGTGCCGTCATTCCAGGCGTGACGCCCGCGCATATAGAGGTGCCAGGCTGAGTCGCTCTGCGTCCCGACTGCCCCGAGCCGCCGGCGTCCCCGCGCGCTCAGGGTGATGCTCATCGCCTCCGCGATGTCGAGCGCGGCGTCGAGCTGCGGTTGCAGGACCTCTTGGCCGTCCGCCGTGTAGTTGCGCGTCAGGAGCACGGTCTGCGTCCGCGCATCGACCAGCTGCGCCGAGATGCGCACGCCCTCCGCCTGGCGGTTGGCGCTGCATTGCACCAGCAGGTCGGCGTCGAGGTCGCGCCCGATGTCGCGGGCCGCCTTGGTGCTGCCTTTGTATCGCAGCACCGACAGCATATTGATCACGTGCAGGTTGGGCAACGTGGAGAGCTGCGCGATGACCTGCTCCGTGACGCCGTCGCTGAAGTACTCCTGCATCGGATCGCCGCTGTAGTTGGCGCAGGGGAGGACGGCGATGCTCAGCGGGCGATCGTTCCTCAGCAGGCTGTCGAAACCGCCCCCGGCATAGACAGCGGCCGCGACGACCGCGAGCGCGCCGACACCGATCGCCGCGCGCCGAACCGGGGAGGGAGCGGAAGACCTCGGCAGGGTGGCCGCGGTGTCCACATCGGTGAAGGCGTCCACGAATGCCGCGCAGCTCTCGAAACGCTCGCCAGGCGCCTTTGCCATCGCGCGCTGGAGCGCCGCGTCCATCACGGCGGGAATCTCCGGCAACAGCGCCGCCGCAGACGGCACCGGTGCCGTACAGTGCGCCACGACGAGGTCCGCGGCGTTATCGGCGACGAACGGCGCACGACCCGTCAGCGCCTCGAAGAGCACGCAGGCCAGCGAGTACTGGTCACTGGCCGGTCCGGCTGGCGCCGTCGCGGCCAACTGCTCCGGACTCGCGTACGTCGGCGTGCCGATGAAGCCGCCCGTGGTCTCCATTCCCGGCGGCGGCAGCGCGCCACTGCGCGCGATGCCGAAGTCCCCGAGCATCGCTCCACCGGGGGTCAGCATCAGGTTCTCCGGCTTCACGTCGCGATGCACCAACCCCTGCTCGTGCGCAAAGTGCAGGGCCGAACCGATTTCGTCGGCCAGGCGCCGCACCGCCGCAAACGGCAACGCGCCATCACGCACCAAGCGCTCGCGCAACGTCCCGCCCTGCAGCAAGGGCATCACGAAGTACAGCGTATGGCCTTCCACGCCGGCATCGTAGATGGGCACGATGTGCGGATGCACCAGCTTGGCGGCCACCGCGATCTCGCGCTGGAATCGGTCGGCGAGCGAGGCGCTGATCAACTCGGGGCGCATCACCTTCACCGCCACTTCGCGCTCTTGGCGCGTGTCCCAGGCCTCGAGGACGACGGCCATCCCCCCTACGCCGATCTCTCGGCGCAGCTGGTAGCGCTCGGAAAGAGCCGCGGGGATGCCGGGACGGGGACTGGTCACGCGCCTGAAGCTTAGGGCGCCACAGGAGGCGCCACCAGAGGAACCCGCAACCCACTCAGCCCACCGGCGAAGCCGCGCTCTGGAAACCGGGCATCGCCGAAGGTGACCGACACCGGCGCCCCGTTCGCGGAGTCCAGCCGTACCCAGGCGTAGCGCGCCCACACGAGGTAGTCCCGCACGTCCCGGTCCTCGGCCGCGCGCCGCACCAGCGGGTCATTCCACGGCCCCCGCGCGATGGTCGTGTCGCCGAAGCGCACCCGCGGTTCCCCCACCCACGACAGCGCGCCGATGTGGTACGCGTCGGACGTCACCGCAATCAGCTGCGCCGCCAGCGGGTTGCCCGGACGGGGTTGATACAGGATCTCACGCACATTGCCGAGTGCGACTCGCTCGGCCTCGACCAAGGCGAGGCGGTCGCCAGCGGCACTGACGGCCACCAGTACCGCGGGATACAGGAACGCGACCGCGGCGGCGAAGCGCACGGTCGCGATCGAGCGGCGCGCCCGCGCCAGGAGCAGTGTCAGTCCCAGCAGGGCCCACCAATAGGGGTCGATGATGAACACCGAGTCGCCGGCGAACCAGGTCTTGCTGAACGGCATCAGTACCCGCACCCCGTAGGTGTTGAGCCAATCGAGCAGCGGGTGGCTGAGCGTCCCCACGAGCGCGAGCGCGAAGGTCCAGCCGAGGCGCACCGGCGGCTTGGACGGGTTTCGCCGGCGTCGGACGGCCACGTCCCACAGCCACACGAGTAGCGTCACGACGATCGGCAGCAGTGTCAGGAACACCGGGCCGTGGGTCCAGCCGCGGCGGAACGCGATGCTACCGAAGCTGGTCTCCGTCCACACGGTGTAGATGTCGATATCCGGCGCGTTGGCTGCGAGCATCAGCGTCGCCGGCGCCAGGGGCGTCAGGCGATCGCCACCGGCGCGCGCCAGCACCGCGCCGGTCATCGTGTGCGTAATCGGATCCATAGCGCTGGAAGCTCGCCGCGCGCGCACGGCGTGGCAATCGCCGCGGCGGCGGGGTATGCTGAGGCACACCCGCCGAGCCTCCGATGCGCCGTCTCGTCCTCACCCTGCTCTGCCTCGCCGCCCTGCCCGCCGCGCTGTCGGCCCAGAGCGGCGCCCGCGTGCTCGTGTCGATCTCGCCGGAATTGCTCGTGCCCGCGGAAGGCGAGCTCATCGCCTGCGCGCGCCGCGGCGCGACGGACCAGTTTCGCGTGCAGAACCAGCCGATGGGCCGCTTTGCCCCGCGCACCGGCGAGACGGCGCCCGTGACCTGGGCGGTCACACTGGTGAACTCGGGGCGCTCGCTCACGATCTTGACGGAATCGGGCTACCGCCCGCGCGAGGTCGTGATCCTCAACGAGCGGCCGCGCGGGGACGGCGGGGTGCAGGAGAACGTGCGGGTGCGCTTTGGCACCGACGGGTCGGTGCAAGGCGGGCATCGCGCGGTGACGCCGCCGCGCCGCGATCCCGGGCCGGCGACCCCGCTCTCCAGCCCGCTCGACACGCTCGACGGACCGCAGCTCTACGCGCTGGCACGCGAACTGACCTTCCGCTGCGAGCGCGGCATCCTCGAACCCGTACCGCTCGGCAGCATCCAGGGGCAGATTCCCCCGCGCTGATCAGCGCCGGCGCGCGCCCTCGAGGATGGACCGCTCCACCGCGACATCGTCGTCCAACCGATCGCACATCAGGCTGCACAGCTGCAGCACGCCGTCATCGGCGAGTGCGTAGAGCACGAAGAGCCCGTCGCGCCGCCGCGTGACGAAGCCGCCCGCGTGCAGCTGCTGCAGATGCTTGCTCAAGTTGCCCTGCGCCAGCCCCGTCAGCTCCACCAGCTCGGTCACCGAGCGCTCCCCGTCCTCGAGCGCGTGGAGCACGGCGAGCCGCGCCGGCTCCGCCAGCGCACGGAACCGCGCCGCCACCAGCTCGAGGAGCTCGGGGGTGGCGGTCCGGGCCGGAGCCGCGCGCCGAGGGCTCACGCGCGCTTCACCTGCGTCGGCAAGAGCTTCACCACGATCAGGAAGAGCGCGCCCACGCCCAGCGCCGCCACGATTGCCGGCAGGTGCAGGACGTCCTGGACGGTGATGCGGCCGAAGTCCAGCACCGCAATCACCGGCGCGATGGCCACCGTGTACACCAGCGTGAACACGAGCGCGCCAACGATGCCACCGAGTAGCGCGAACCACGCGTCACGCCGCCCCTCGCCGATGCCCACAACGCAGGTGCCGGGGCAATACCCGCCAAGGCCGAAGCCGACGCCGAAGATCAACCCGCCGAGGAACACGCCGACCAGGTACGTCGGCCGGATCTCGAAGTGCAGGAGGTTGGGAATGAACAGGTTCAGCGTGTAGACCACGATCATCCCGACGGCGATGGTCGTCGCCATAAACTTGATGACGCCGATATTCTCGAGCCGGAGGTTCTGGAGGATCACCGCCGGGCTTGAGGCACGCACGCGCTGGATGAGCACGCCCATCGCGATGCCCACGAGGAGGCCGAAGAGGTTCTGCAGCATCACTGCCCCCCGGCGCGCAGCGCCTGGTAGAACTTGGCGGTCCCGATGCCGGTCGCGAAGACGCCGGCGGCGAACACGAATCCCGCGATGCTCAGCTGCATCATCCCGGAGATGATGAGGCCGCTGGTGCAGCCTCCAGCCAACCGTGCCCCGAACAAGATGAGGAAGCCGGCGAAGAAGGCCTCGGTGTAGCGTCGTCCGTTGCTGGCGTTCCCGACGTGCGGCAACTCCACCTTGGGCGCCTTCACGGCATCCTTGCGGGCTCCGAGGAAGCCGCCGATGAGCAGGCCGATGACGAGGAAGGTCTCCGGGCGCAGCAACGAACCCATCCGGACGAGGTACGGATTGGATGCCGCGTATGCCGGGTCCACCACACGCGCGACTTCGCCGATGAGCCGCGGGTAGGTGCCGGACACGCCAATCGGACCGAACAAGAGAATGCTCGCGGCGCCGACGAGGCCGAAGATGATCCCGAGCGACGCCCAATTCGGCAAGCCGCTGCGGGTGGGAGGATGCGCGCTGTGCATATCAGGGCCTCGTGGGAGAACGGTCGTCTGGAACGAAGCGATCACGCGCCGGCATCACGACGGCGCGCAGGGCAGCCGCGTCGAGGACGGCGCTGTCGGGAATCACGTGGTTGGCGGCCAGCAGGTACGCCGTGACGGCATAGGTCTCGTCGGCGCTGAGCGAGCCCGGGGTGTACAGGGGCATCGCGCGACGGATGTAGTCATAGAGCGTGGTCGCGTGCGACCAGTAGTTGCCGATCGTGCGCGGGATGCTCGGATCGCTGGCGAAGTCGAAGCCCTCGCCGCGCGGGTCGCGCCCGACGAGCGCCGGATACAGCGGCTCGAGCCCCTGCCCCTCGACGCCGTGGCAGGCGGCGCACTGCGCACGATAGATGGCAGCGCCGTCGCGCACGCTGCCGCGACCGGCCGGCAACTCGCGACCCTCGGGGCCAATGTCGGTGTCCCAGGCCGCGATCTGCGCCCGCGTCGCCGATGCACCGAGCGCGAAGTGCCCCCGGCGGTACTCCGCGACCGGCGGGTACGCGGCGGCGGCCACGCTGGAATCAGCGACGCGGTGCTCCGGCGCCGCATCCACACAGGCGATTGCCGCGACGAGCAGCGCAACGAGCACCGCGGCGCGAGGCGGCTTTTGCATCACGGGCCGCATCAGGTGTCTCCGTGAAAGGTCACCGCACCATCGCGCGCGACCTTCCACCCCACGATCTGGTTGAAGTGGTAATCCGTGCCCAGCCCACGCGCCTCGACGAGCGCGCGGCGCGTCGGTTGCACGAAGCCAGCCTCGTCGGTGGCTCGGCTGAGGATGATGTGCTCCCCGCCCTTCCACTCGAACATTCGCTGGAACCGCAGCGCCGCCTTGGGCAGCGAGAGTCCCGTGAACTCCGCGTCCTGCCAGCTGCGCCCGTTGTCGACGCTAATCTCGACTCGCGTCACGCGGCCGCGGCCGCTCCAGGCCAAGCCTAGGATCGGGTACCAGCCGCGCGAGGTCAAGCGCGCCGGATGCGACGGCGCGGTGATCACGGACTTCACGTCGTTCTCGAAGGTGAACTCGCGGGCCTTCGCGCCTGGTACGGGGTCGGTGTACTTGGCGGTCTCCCAGCGCGTGCGCCACGGGCGCGTACCGAGTTCGAGCCGGCGCAGCCACTTCACGTTGATGTTGCCCTCCCAGCCCGGCAGCACGAGGCGCAGCGGGAAGCCCTGCGCCGGCCGCAGCGGCTCGCCGTTCTGGCCCCACGCGATGAGCGCATCGTCCCAGGCCTTGGCCATCGGCACGGAGCGCGTCATCAAGCACGCGTCGCCGCCTTCGGCGAGGAACCACGTCGCCTCCGGCTTCGCCCCGACTTCGCGCAGCAGCGTCGCCAACGGCACGCCGGTCCACTCGGAGGTCGAGAGCATCCCGGCCACGCGCTGCGCCGTCATATCGGGCTGCGGATCGCGGAACGCGTGCCGGCCGTTCCCCGAACATTCAATGAAGTATGTGCGCGTCACCTGCGGGAATCGCTGCAGGTCCTCGAGCGTGAAGACCACCTCCCGCTCGACGAGGCCGTGGATCATCAGCCGGTGCTTGGCGGGGTCGATGACCGGGATTCCCGCGTGGTGTCGCTCGAAGTGCAGGTCCGCCGGTGTGAGCGGACCGCTGAGGTCCTGAAGCGGCGTCATCGAGGAGCCGACCGTCATCCCGGTATGTGGTCCGCGCACCGGCTTCACGAACGGCGAGCGTGCCCCGAGCGGACTGGTGGGCAGGCCTTGCAGCTTGGTCGGATCGGCTGGCACCTGCACGTCGGCGGGAGTCGCGGCCTGCGGCGGCGTGGACGCGCCGGCCGTCCCGACGGCGGCCGCGCCCAATGCCGTCGCCGTGCCAGCAATCATCTCTCGGCGCGTCAGCTTACGCGGCATCGCGGCACTCGGTGGGGGTGGAGTGCATCGCGATCAGCGGCTGCCGCGGATGCTGGCCGCGCGCGGCGGCACCGGAACGACGGCGCGCGAGGGCGTCGCGCGCGGCAGCAACGGCGGCGGCTTGTACGCGCGGTGGCCGCTGCGCAGGTCGTAGGGCACGTCCTTCGGGTTGCCGCCCACCGGCCAGTCTTCTTCTTTGGCCGGCGAGTCCGGACGCGGCTGGCCGTTGATGTAGGCGGCGAGGTCCCAGGCTTCCTGCTCGGTGAGCGAACCCGGATTGATCTGCGGCATATTGCGATAGATGAAGGCCGCCACTCGCTCGATGCGCGCCATCGACGCGCCGATCGAGTACGACTTGGGACCCCAGAGCGGCGGCAGTGGGCCCATCCCCTCGCCATTCGCGCCGTGGCAGGTGCTGCAGGTCTTCTCCACGTAGAGCTGCTTGCCGCGCACGGAATCCCCTTCGAGTTCCTGCGGCATCTTCGGCATCGCCGCGGTCGACATATGGTAGCCTGTCGGCACGCCCTCGGAGATGTACGCCATATAGGCGAGCAGGTCTTCCATCTCGCGGCTCTCCTTGGGCAGCGCGTTGCCGGCCAGCGAGCGCGTGAAGCAGTAGTTGATGCGGTCCGCGAGGTCGATCACCGCGCCGGTGCGCGTCATATACTGCGGGAAGCGCGCGTGCACGCCAGTCAGCGAACCGGCGCTGAGCTTGATGCCGTCGTCCTGGTGGCAGGACGTGCAGCGCAGGCCGGAGGTCGCGTACTGCGGCAGCGACTCCGGCGTGAAGCGCATCAGATAGAGTCCGCGGCGGATCGAAGCGCCCATCGAATCGTTCGGGATGTCGGCCTCGCGCTTCGGTTGCCAACTGGCCTCGGCGAACTGCACCGCCGCGCTGGCATCGGCGGGCGCAGGGGACTCGGCGCAGGCGGCGAGCGCGACCATCGCGGCAACGGCGGCCAGATGGACGGCGGGGAGGGACCGCGGCATCCTGAACTCCTCGAACGAAGGGGGGCGGAGGGCGTTCTGATTGAGCGTACTCCGATACAGTAATATTCGCACCAGTGACTCCGCAAGCACCGTGAGGGGTATTCCCCTACATCGAGCGGGAAGGCTCCCCGATACTCCGCGACGCGCCCGACGGCGAACGTACCCCCAGACGATTCCCTCACGCAGGAGGCCGTATGCTCAAGGTCAAGGACCTGATGACGCGCGACGTACTCACCCTCGCGCCGAACACGTCGATCCGCGAAGCGGCGGAGCAGCTCGCCACCGAGCACGTCAGCGGTGCACCCGTCGTGCGACTCGGCAAGATCATCGGGATGGTCAGCGCGCGGGACCTCCTCGACTTCATCGCCGCGTTGCCCGCCGACCCCGAGGCCGTCTCAGGTGGAATGGATCACGGCATCCTCGACGACCACACCGTCGACGAGGCAATGACGCCCGGCCCGCTCACGACGGTCTCGCCGGAGACGCCGGCCAGCCGCGCGGCCGAGGTGATGAAGGCGGAGCACATCCACCGCCTGCCCGTGGTCGAGGGCGACAAGCTGGTCGGCATCATCTCGACCACCGACCTCGTGAAGGCGGTCGCGGATCGGAAGCTCAGCTACCGCACCTTCGTGTTTCCCTGAGCGAAACGCCGCCGTACGACGACGGGAGGTGGCCTACCGTGGCCACCTCCCGTCCGTCGTCTCGCAGTTCACCCAAACATCGAACGCACGACGAACCCGACGTTCGCGGGACGCTCGGCGAGTCGGCGCATATACCAGCGGTACCAGGCCTCGCCGTAGCTGATCAAGGTCGCGACGGTCTCGCCCTCAGCGCGCAGCATCAACTGCTCGCGCTCACGGATGCCGTACAGCATATGGATCTCGTACGCGCCCGCGGCAACGCCAATCGCCCGCGCGCGCGCGATGATGCGCCGCAGCAAGGGGACGTCGTGCGTACCGAGAATCGGGATGCAGCTCCCGCGCTTGGCACCGTCGAGCATCTGCCCGGCGATCTCCTCATAGGCGCGGTCGGTGTCGGCCTTCTTGGGGAATGCCACGGCAGCCGGTTCGGCATACGCGCCTTTGACGAGACGAATGCTCGGCGAGAGCGGCAGCAGCGCCTCGACGTCCTTCGGCGTCCGGTACAGATACGCCTGCAGGGCGATGCCGGCCCGGGCGTGTCGCGCGCGAATCACGCGGTAGAGCTCCAGCGTCCGGTCCACGGTGCTGGAGTCTTCCATATCCAGCCACAGCGCCGAGCCAGTGGCCTCGGCCTTGTCCGCCAGCGCTGCGCAGTGCTCGGCGCAGCGCTCCATTGATTGGTCGAAGCCCAGCTGCGTCGGCTTGACGCTCACCTGCGCCGGCAAGCCGCGCGCGCGAATGGCATCGAAGAGTCCGAGGTAGTGGTCACGCACGGCATCCGCTTCGCGGATGTCCGTCAGCGCCTCGCCCAGCCGCGTGTAGAGGATGCTGCGCCCCGATTGCGCGATGCCGACCCCGGCGTCGAGACCATCGGCCATCGTCTCGCCCGGCATAAAGGCGCGCGTGGCGCGGCGCACTATGCGGCTGCGCGTCGCGATGCGGTTGAGCGTGTCGCTCTTGGCGGCGGCGAGGAGCAGCGAACGTCCGAGTCCCATCTAGCGGTTCGACCTCAGTTGCATTGGTAGTACTCCTTGTTGCCGGCCGTCACGAGCGGATAGCCGTTGCTGTTGCGGCTGATCACCAGCCGATACGGCTCGAAGGTGCGCCCATCGGCCGAGAGCATCAGGTTGCCGTTCTGAACGCGCCAGAATCCCTGCGACCCGTCGGTGCTGCGGCCGTAGTATGAGCCGTACTGGTTGTTGACTGCGCTCTCACGCTGCGAGCCGCTGGACACGCGCCCGTCGCGGCTGAACACGACGCGCTCCGTCGTCGTCGCGCCCATCTGCTGCGAATACTGCAAGTAGCACCACGGGCTCGAGAGCAGGAGCTGCGCGATCTGCTGGTCGGCCGGCGTGGTGCCGAGCGAAGCCGGCGTCCCGGCGGCCCCGCTGCCGCCCGCCCCTACCGAGGGGTTCGCGGGATTCGCCGGTGCAGCGGCTGCTCCGGGAGTCGCTGGTGTCGCTGGCGCTGATGGAGCCGCCGCCACCGCGCTGCTCCGAGTCAGCCGCAGTTCCTGCGCGCTACGCAGGTCCGGCAAGCCGGCGCTGTTGAGGTCGGCCAGCGCGAGTCCCAACGCTGCGCCCTGCCGCTCGCCGCCGATGAAGAGCGCACCCTCTCGCGCCCGCGCCGATCCATAGAAGCCGCCATCATCCGCGATCTCGGCCTCCACCGTGAACGTGGCGCCGTTGCCGCTCAACGTCCCAGTGACACGCCGCCCCTCTTGGCGGAGCACCAAGGTGATCTTGCTCCCGTTGGGCACAGCCGCTTCCCAAGTACCGGCGAAGTCCGCTGCCTGCGCGGCGGCCGGCGCCCCGGGCGCGGCCAACGCCAATCCAATGAGGGAACAGGTCAGCAGTCGTGCAGCCGGCAGGCGCATCGGAGGCTCCGGGTGAGGGCGCTCAATCATAGCGCCGCCGGGCGCAGTCCGCCCGTGCGCCGGGTCACGGCCCACCGAGCTCAGCCGACGCCGGGGATGCGCGTCAGCTCACGCAGCCGTGCCTCGAGCGCCGCTCGCTGCTCGTCGAGGCGCGCACGCTCCTCGGCGATGCGCGAGAGCACCTGGCTGCGCGCCGCATCAGCCGCAGAGCGCGCCTCGGCGACCTTGGTCTCCACCAATTGGTCCACGCGCGCGCGCACCTGCTGCTCGGCGCGACGCACCTCGTCTCCGAGCTGCGCCCGCAGCGCATTGGCCACCGCATCAGCGATGTTGGTGCGCACGCCCATCGTCGGCTTCCTGAGCGTGCCGCCGAGCACCGCTTCGATCTCCACTGAGTCCACGCGCGCCATCGCGCGCCACAGCGCGTCCTCGACCATCGCCGCACGCGCATCCGTCGGGCGCGCCCGCGTGCTGTCTCGCTCCCAGGCCACCCGCGGTGCACGCCACAACCAGCGGCCGCTCAGCGCCTCGCCGTTGCGCGTCAGGTTGAGCTGCGAAAGGCCGGTTCCGAGGCGCACCTGCCCTCCGAGCCCGCCGAGGGGGAAGTTGGGCAGCGTGATGCCGCTGAAGCGGGCACCCAGCGTGTCGCGCACCGGCTGCTGCCGATGATCGAACAAGCCGGCAACACGGACATCGCTCGGTCCAACCTGCCCTTCCGAACGCGACAGCGCAAAGGTCGTCGGCGCACCGAAGACCGCAGGCTGCGACGTGAGCCCGACAATCTGCGCCGAGTAGTTGCCAGCGCTGGCGCCTTCGCCGCCGAGCGTGAGCGAGAGTTCGCCCAGCCGCATCAGGAAGTTCGGATACACCGCTTCCTTCGGGAACAGCACCGTCGTGCCCGAGGCCCGCACGCGCGCGGGACCGGGCTGCGTCTGGCGCTGCAACCCGGGCGGCACGTAGCGCTCGGCCCGCTCCGCCCAGTACAGCACCGATCCCAGCTGTTCGGCGATGAGATCGCTGAACAGCTGCGGCCCGATGCTCGGGACCTCGAAGCTGGGCAGGCGCAGCAGCGAGCGCGCGTACGCATAGTCCGCGCTGCGCGCCGCCGGGATCGCCTGCAGACGGTCCTGCAAGCCGGCGGCGTTGCCGCGCGTCTCCGCTTCGAAGCCCCGGAGGCGGTCGTCAATCTGCCCGAGGTCGCGCAGCGTGCGACGCACGTCCGTGACAGCCTGGCGCGCGCCGGCGAGGCCCAAGGTGCGCAGGTTCGCGCTCGCCAGGCGGTCCGCCAGCGCCTTGGCGGAGTCGATGCTCGGGCGGGGATCGGCGGCCTGCAAGTCGGACAGCAGCTTGCTGCGCGCGGTGTCGGCGTAGGCGATCGCGTGCTGCGCCTCGCGCAGCGTGGCCAGGGAATCGGCCGAGATCGCTCCGACGTTCACCGACTGCGTCAGCGTCGAGAGCTCCAGCGGCGGGATCTTGATCTGCCGCTTGAAGTCCTCGATCACCTGCGAGGCCTCCTCGGCCTCCTTCGGCTTCCGCGGCACCGCGCCGGAGACCTTGCGCGGCGTACCGAAGCGGATGCCCCGAGCGGCGGCCGTATCAATCACCACCTTGCGTTCCAGCGCTGGCAGGAGCCCCACATCGAACACCAACGCCTCGACTTCGACGAGGTTGGTCATCGGCGCGCTCGGGTCCGTCACCTGCAGGCCCTCGAGCGCCACGGAGCCGTCGCGGAAGCCGACACGTGCGCGTGCCAAGTCCACCTTTGCGCCCACCGCCGCCGTGCCGGCGGACTCCACCGCCCACTTCACCGTGCGGTCGGCGAACACGAACGCCCACAATGCGATGAGCCCGAGCACGACGCTCAAGGGCAGCAGGGCCTTCCACCGGATATAGCTCATTGGGACGGCCATAGCGTGCGGTACATCCCCCAGAGCTTCGAGCCCTGCACCATCTGCACGACCTTCCACTTCTGCACGTGCGCGTACACGTCGGTCCGGTACCGCGCCACGAGCACACGGAACACGAAGAAGCTCGGTACCAGCAGCACCAGCCACGCGACCAGCGAGCCGATGACGATGCTGTTGTTCAGCCGTGCCAGCGCCACCACCGGCGTGTTGACCGCCCAGGTGAAGAACGGCGCCAGGGCATCATTCAGGAGCAGCGCCATCCCGAGGCGGTCAAACAGCGGATCGAGCGCGAAGCCCAGCGGGATCGCAATCGCCCAGCCAAGAAAGACGCCCGGGAACGACAGCGTCGTGAGCATCGCCACCGCCAGCACCACGAGGTTGTGCAGCGAGGCCAGCGGCGTGAGGCCGAAGCAGAGCCCGACGGCCATCCCCATCGCGACCTGCCCTGGGGTGCCGTCGGAGTTCAGCGCCTTGAACAGCGTATGGAGGAACTTGAGGACGAGCATCATAGATCCTGTATTCTACCCGCTGGCACTTTCCGGGTCCACGCGGGACGGCTAGCATCGTGGGATGCCGCGCCCTTCCGTGCGTCCCGCCCGCTTCGCCAGACTCGCCCGACTCGCACAACCCGCCGGACTGTCCGCCCTAGCCGTCGCGACCGTCATCGCGCTCCCGGCCTCCACCATCGCGCAGGTCCCCGCCCCACCGCTGTCGGCCGCCGACTCCGCTCTCGTCTACCGCGTGCTGGTCGCCGAAGACCGCCGGGACGGTGCGGCGCCTGCCCTCACCGAAGGCGCGGCCCACCGTGATGAACGCATCCGACGCATCGCCGAGCGCGCGCGGGCCCGGATTGCCGACTCGACGTTCGCGCAGCGCGACCTGCTCGGCGCACCGAGCGGGCGCCCGCTGCCCGTGTGGCCAGAGCCGGAGTGGGCGGGTCGCCTGCGGCAGCTCGGCGGGGCGGCGGGGGACTGTGCGCCGGTCATCGCCGCGTTCACCGACTCGGCGGTCCACGTACGGCTCCGCGCGTTCGTCGTGGTACGCCAGCGCACGAGCTGCCACAGCGACACCGAGGTCCGACGGCATCTCGCGTCGACCGTGGACGCGCTCCCAGCGTCCACAGAGAGCCGCCGCGTGCCCGCGGCGTCCTGGCACGAAGCCGCCGAGGCGCTGGTCTCGCTGGCCCGCATCGCGCCGACGGACGCGGCGGGGCATATCACTCGCGCCGCGGCGCACGCGCAGCCGCAGCTGCGCATCGCGGCAGCGCAGGCGGCGGCGCTGGCTCGCGACACCGTCACGCTGCTTCGCCTCGCCCGCGACCCCGACAACAATGTCAGCGAGGCGGCGATCGCAGGCCTCTCGCGCACGGTCGGTCACGCGGCAGACTCCGTGTACCTCTCGCGCCTCGGCACGTCGGCGGCGCAAGTGAGTCTCGCGGCCGCCACCGCGCTGCGCGGCTCGACGCACCCGGAGCTCGCGGCGCGCGCGCAGGCGGCGTTGCAGTCCTACGAGCGCCGCAGTTGGGCCTCCGAGCGGGACGTGCGCAACGCGCTCCGCACGCTGCTCGGCCAGCCGGCGCGTGAGCCCTGGCAACCGTGGAAGGACGAGCCGCTGCCACAGGACGTAGTCGCACTCGCGCTCGGTGCGGAGCGCTACATCGAGGTGACAATGTCGCGCCGGCACGGTGGGCGCAGCTTCGTCGTGGAACTCCGGGGCGACGTCGCGCCGATTATGGCCGCGCGGGTCTTGGCCAAGGTGCGCGCCGGCGGCTACAACGGCACGCGCTGGCACCGAGTGGAGAGCAACTTCGTGATCCAGGGCGGCGGCCCCGACGACAACGAGTACGTGGGCGGCGGGCGCTTCCTCGTGGACGAGCTGGGCACCATCGCACACCCGCGCGGCAGCGTGGGAATGAGCACGCGCGGGCACGACACCGGCGACACGCAGTGGTTCATCAACCTGCGCGACAACGCACGGCTGATGGGCGCCTACACGGTCTTCGGCGTCGTAGTGACCGGAATGGACGTGGTCGACGACGTGCTTGCCGGGGACGAGATGTACGTACTGCGCGAGGTCAGCGCGCCGGCGCGTCGAGGCCCGCCCTGACCTCCGCCAACAGGGCAACCAGACGGCGCTGATCGCCTTCGTCGGGGAGGCCACGGCTGACCAGCTGCGCCGTCTCCTTCACCAGCGTGTCCATCGCGTCGAGCAGCCGCAGTC
The DNA here is from genome assembly GCA_019637355.1 of Gemmatimonadaceae bacterium. Lineage (NCBI taxonomy): Bacteria > Pseudomonadati > Gemmatimonadota > Gemmatimonadia > Gemmatimonadales > Gemmatimonadaceae > Gemmatimonadaceae bacterium. The sequence continues at coordinate 1,775,541 of JAHBVT010000001.1, forward strand.
CCTGCTCGGTGATCACACAATGCACCACCCGGCGGTCGCGGCCCGTGCGGAGGCGGGCCACGTGGCCCGCCTCCTCCAGCTTGTCCACCACCCGCGTGATGCCGGGTGCCTCTTCCACGAGTCGGTCGCGCACCGCCAACGTGGGGAGGCCGGCCGGCCCCGCGCCGCGCAGGATGCGCAGCACGTTGTACTGTGCCGGCGAGATGCCATACGGTTCCACGCGCTGGGAGATGGCCCGCCGGACCAACGAGGCGGTGCGCAGCAGCGCCACCACCGCCTCGTCGGCCAGCGTGTCAAACGGCTTCGATTGCTTGAGTTCGGCCTGCAGGGTGCGCGCGGGCATAGGCAGAAGCTAGAAGCGGACGGCGACGGTCGCCAACAGGGTGCGCGTGGCGATCGGGAACAGGAAGCGCTGGCCGCCGCTGGTGCGGCCGTCGGCGTAGGCATCGGCGTTGAGCAGGTTCTGGACCTGCACGCGCAGCGTCGACGCGCCAAGGTGCAGCGCGCCCCCCGCATCCGCCACCGTGAAGCCGGGCAGCATCAGCGCGCGGTTGCCATCGTTCGCCAAGTGCGATTCGCCGACGTGCCGCAGCGAGAGCATCAGCTCGACAGCATCGCGCGGCGCCCACGCCGCCTGCGCGTTGGCGATCACGGCCGGCGTCAGCAACGGGCGCACGTCCCGGAACGTCTCGGACGTCCGCTGGTTGGTGTACTCGGCAATGCGGGCCTGCAGCAGCATCGCGTTTGCGGTCACCAGCAACGACGGCTGCGCCTGCCAGCGCAGTTCGGACTCGACGCCGAGCCGCGTCGTCCGGCCGACGTTGCGACGCTGCTGCGCGCCGGTGACCGTCAGCTCGCCGATACGCGCGATCTCGTTGCTGAAGAACATTCCGAAGGCATTGACCGTTGCCTCGAGCGTCCCGCGGCGCCAGCGCGCCCCGAGCTCAACGTCGGTAAGGCGCTCCGGCTTCACCTGTGTCAGCGGCAGCAACTCAGCGGCCAAGTCGTCGGTGAGGTCATCCTCGCCGGCGAAGAGGTCGATGCGCGCGGGCTCGCGGCCCGCCTGCCCCACCGACGCAAAGAGCTCCAGCGTCGGGCGCGCACGCAGCGTGACGCCGAGCTTGGGATTCACGAACAGCCAGTCGATCGTGGGCTCGCCGAAGCTGGCTCCCGGCGTCGGCCGGTAGCGGAACGCGGCGCGGCGCACTTGGATGTCACCGGTCCAGTCCACCCGGCCGCGCGTGATGGTGCCCTTCACGAACGCCGACTGCTCCTGCTTGAAGCCCGTGTTATCGTAAATGCGGTTCTGCAGGTCGGGCTTGATGTGCAGGTAGTGATCGCGGCTGTAGCTGCTCGCGTGCGCGCCGGCCGCCACCGCGAAGCCTTCGCCGTCCCAGGTCACGGTCGAGAGCAAGCCGTACCACACGTGGTCCAGCCCGAAGCGCCAGAGCTCCGGGTCGCCGACGTCCACGTCGAACCAGCCACCGGCGCTGTTGCGGTACCCGGTCGTCGTGAGGCTGAGTCCGGGGCGCTGCACGCGCGTGTATTGCAGGCTCGCCATTTCCTGATGGAAGTCGTCCTTCTCGCCCGGCGACATCGGATTGAAGCGGCGGTCCGTTGCAAGCTGCGCGGTGCTGGCCGCCACGTAGGCGCTCTGCAGCTTGGAGCGACCCGCAAAGCCGGTGAACTTCAGGGCATCCCGCTCGCCGAACCAGCCGGCGCTGACGAAGCCCGACTGCGCCTCGTTGCCGGAGCGGATGCGGTAGCCCTCCGTCTCCTGGGCCGAGACGCGTCCGTAGGCGGCGAAGCCGTTCACGAGGCCGGTGGCGCCTTCGACGCTCACCCGCTGCGTGCCCCAGCTGCCACCGGTCAGCTGCCCCTCGGCGAACCGGGGCGTCGTGAGCAGCGGCATACTCTCGAAGTCGATGGAGCCGGCGAACGAGGCCGTGCCGAACGCACTCGAACCCACGCCGCGTTGCACGCGCACCGTGTGCATCGAGTTCATAAAGTCTGGCACGTTGGAGAAGTACAGGACCTGGTCTTCCGGATCGTTGAGCGGTACGCCGTCCACCGAGATGGCGAGGCGCGTCTGGTCCACGCCGCGCAGGCGGACGTTGCTGTAGCCGGAGAAGCCGCCGGCATCGGAGGCGGCGGTCACGCCGGTGACGGACTGCAGCGCCAAGGGCGCGTCCTGCCCCACGTAGCTCCGCTCGATGCTGGCGCGGTCCAGGGTGGTCTGCGACGTGGGTGCCGCGCCGCCCGCGCGCACGGCGCGGATGACGACGGATTCCAGCGTATCGCGTGGAACCGAATCGGTGGCGGGACGGCCCCCCTGTGCGCCGAGCGATGCGGCGGGCAGGGCGGCCACGAGGCCAAGTGCCGCAACGGCGGCGGTGATGCAACGACGGTCAAACGACATACTCGGTGTCCTCGAGGGAAAGAGGGCGCCGCAGTGACGGACCTCGCCGGGACGCCGGCACTCGTCGCGAAACGACGAAGGCCACGCGCACCCGGCGAGCGGGTGGCGTGGCCCAATGCAGCGGCGCACGACACTCGCCGCACTCCCTACGCCGGTCTAAACCGGGTCAGGTTCCAAGAGACTTTCTCAATCCCGCGGTCGCGGGATACCCCTGGCGGCTGTCCGAGAAGGAATAGCGCAACCGGACGCGGCGCGCCAGTGCGTGCGCCCGCGCGTGCGGCGGGGCGTGGCCCGTGCGTTCGGCGCACGCGGCGCGACTACGCCGCGTTCAGCGGCGCCTGCGGGGGCGTCGGACGCTCGACGGTGTGGCCTTCGTCGCCTTCCGGCAATCGTCCGGCCAAGAGCTCGCTGACGGGTCGCGTGGTCTCGAACTGCGCGAGCACGATGCGCAGGATGGCCGTGAGCGGCGCGGCGAGCAGCATCCCCACGACGCCCCAGAGCAGGCCCCAGAACACCAGTGCGGCGAGGATCGTCACCGGACTCAGGTTCAGGTTCTGGCCCATCAGCAGCGGGTCGATGCCGTTGCCGATGATCAGCTGCACCGCCATCGAGAGCACGAAAATCGCGATCACCGGCCCGAGCGTCGGGAACTGCACCAGCGCCACCGGAACCGGCAGCAGCGTGGCCACGATGCTGCCGAGGCTCGGGATGAAGTTCAGCACGAAGGTCAACACCGCGAAGACCAGCGCGAGCTCGAGTCCGAAGGCCGTGAGGATGATCCAGATGATCGCGCCGGTCGTCGCCGAGATGAGGAACTTGATGACGAGATAGCGACGGATGTCCCGATCGATCTGCCGGAACACCGGGTGCTTGATGAGTTGCCGCGTGCGCCCGAGGAGCAGGAAGATCACGAAGAGCATCACCAGCATCCCGTTCTGCACCAGCGAGACGGCCAGGCGCGGCGCGATCGTCAGCGCGCGCTCGAGCCGCAGGTCGTTGACGCCCGCAACGAGCGCGTCGCGAGTCATCGCCAAGCCGAGGCGGTCGAGCCAGGCGGTGACTTGCTGCGTGATCGCCAGCAAGCGCGTCTGGTACACGTCGGCCGACTCGATCAGCCCGCGCACCGAGGTCAGGAAGAGCAGCCCGACGAGGGCGATGGCCGCAGCGACGAGCAACATCACGAGGATCGTCGACAGCCAGCGCGGGATGTGGGCGCGGATCTCGAGGAAGTCCGCCACCGGCGACACCAGGTAGTACACGATCACCGCCAGCACCAACGGCACCAGCACCGGCCGGGTGAAGGCGAGGCCCACGGCGATCGCGATGCCCGCCAGCACCACCAGCGAGACGGTCATCAGCGTCGCCTGTTCGTCGTGAAGCGGATTGCGGAGGAGGGCCATAGGCGGAAAGTTGGGCGCGGGCCGAACGGGGGCAAGGGCCTAGGCGGCCGCCAGCTCCCGGCGCCGCTTCACGGCCTTGTACAGCTCCATCACCGCCAGCACGCTGAAGGCCAACGCCAGCGGGTACATCCACTGCACCGGCTGCAGCGGCTCGAGGCGCAGCAGCCGCTGCGTGAACGGCAGGTACGTGGCCGCCACGTGCAGCGACAATGCTGCCGCTACCCCGCCCACCAGCACCCAGTTCCGCGACAGCGGCACGCGGAACGCCGAGACCTGCTCCGAGCGGCAGTTGAACACGTGCACGTTCTGCATCAGCACGAACATCATCAGGAGCTGGTTGCGGGCGCTGGCTTCCGGCATCCCCATCGCCAGCAACGCGTACCAGTAGGCGGCCGTGACCGCCCCCATCGTGACGCCCGAGAGCACCACTTGGCGGATCATCTGGAAGTTGAAGATCCCCTCCGACGGCGGCCGTGGCGGACGCGCCATCGCGCCCGGTTCCCCGCCCTCGAACGCCAGCGCCACGTCCTGGATGCCATTGGTCACGAGGTTGAGCCACAGCAACTGCACCGCGAGCAGCGGCAGCGGCAGCCCCAGCAGCAGCGCGACGACGAACAGCAACACCTCGGCCGCCCCCATCGAGATCAGCAGGTACGTCACCTTCCGGATGTTGCCGTACGCGAACCGTCCTTCCTCCACGCCCGCCTCGATGGACGCGAAATTGTCGTCGGTGACGATCAGGGCCGCCGTGTCCTTGGTCACGTCGGAGCCGGACCCCATCGCGATGCCGATGTTGGCCCGCTTGAGCGCCGGCGCGTCGTTGACGCCGTCGCCCGTCACCGCCACGAAATGGCCTGCCGCCTGCATCGCCTCCACGATGTGCAGCTTCTGGAGGGGCGCGACGCGGGCGAACACGCGGCCGCCGGCCACCAGCGCGGCCACCCGGGCCTGATCCTGCTGCGCCTCCTGCAGCATCGTGCCGGTCACCACCTGCCCCTCGTGGTCGGCGATGCCGAGGTCCTGCGCAATCGCGAACGCGGTGCGCGGATGGTCCCCCGTCACCATCGCCACGCTGACGCCGGCCGCGCGGCACTGCGCCACGGCCACGCGCGCCTCGGGACGAGGCGGGTCGATCAAGCCGACGAGCCCCAACAGGACCAGCGGCGGCAACGTGCCGTCATCGAAGGGTGCGCCGGCATCGGACGCGAGGCGGCCGCGCGCCACCGCAATGAATCGCTCGCCCGCACCCGACATCGCGTCGGCCTGCGCCTCTACAGCTGCCGCGTCGAGCGGCACCAGCCCGTCCACCGTCTGCATATGTGTGCAGCGCGACAGCAAGCGCTCCATCGCACCCTTCACCGACACCTCGATGCCGGTGGCGTCCTGGTGGAACGCCGCCGCGTAGGCGCGCTCGGACTCGAAGGGAATCTCGCCAACGGCGCGCAGGCCCAGCGTCGCCGCCTCCGGCGTCACCGCCAGCTTGCGGCCCAACGCCAGCAGGGCCACATCGACTGCGTCCCCCTCGTACATCCACGCGTCGCCGTCCGGCTCGAGGCGCCCCTCATTGCAGCGCACCACCGCCTGCGCCAGGCGCTCCACGGCCGCGCGCTCGGACGCTGAGACCGCTGCGGCATCCCGATGCTCGACCTCACCGCTGGCGTTGTACCCCTCGCCGCTCACGTGCAGCGTGGCGCCACCCGGCAAGGCCAGCGAGCGCACCGTCTGGCGGTTCACCGTCAGCGTGCCCGTCTTGTCGCTGGCGATCATCGTGCAGCTGCCCAAGCCTTCCACCGCCGTGAGCTTGCGCACGATCACGCGTCGCCGGGCCATCCGGTTGGTCGCGATGCTGAGCGCCACCGTCACCGCCACCGGCAACCCCTCCGGAATCGCCGAGACCGCCAACGCCACCGCGAGGAAGAACACCTCCGACGGCGCCACGCCGCGCGAGAGCGCTACCGCCGCCATCCCCGCGCAGGCCGCGACCACGACGATGCTGATCTGCCGGGCGAAGACCTCCATCCGCTGCACCAACGGCGACTTGGACGCGGACTCTTCGGCCACGCTGCGCGCGATCTTCCCCACCTCAGTGGCCGTGCCCGTGGCGATCACCACGCCCGTGGCGCGACCCGTCAGCACGGTCGCACCGGCGAAGGCGTGGTTCCTGCGATCCCCGAGCGGCGCGTCGGCCGCCACCGCATCGGTGCGTTTGCGGATGGGGACCGACTCGCCGGTGAGAAAGGCTTCGTCCACGTCGAGTCCGCTCACCCGAAGGAGCCGCAGGTCGGCAGGGACCCGATTGCCGGACTCGAGGAGCACGATGTCGCCCGGCACCAGGTCCTCGGCGGGGATCTGCCGCTCGCGGCCGTCGCGCCGCACCCGGGCCTTCACCTGCAGCAAACCCTGCAGTGCCGCCGCGCTCTGCTCGGCCCGCCACTCCTGGAACGCGCCGAGCCCGGCGTTCAGCGCGACCACCACGAGGATGAAGCCGGCATCCACGAAGTCCTGCAGCACCAGCGCCACGGCCGCGGCGGCCAGCAGGATGTAGATGAGCGGGCTCAGGAACTGGTGCAGCACCACCTGGACGAGCGTGACCTTCGGTGGCGCCGGCAGGGTGTTTGCGCCGTAGCGCGCACGCCGCTCGGCGACCTCCGCCTCCGTCAGGCCGCGTTCATCGGGGTGCACGGTAGAACGAGTTGTTGATCAGCGAGTTGGCGTAGTGCTGCACATACGCCAGCAAGCGCAGCCCCAACTCCTCCTCGAGGGCGTCGGGCAGATCCGCTGCTTCATCCCCCGTGTGCTCGCCGCGGTACGCCAGCACGCGCTGCGACCCGCTCGGCATCCGCTCGAGCACGCCCTCGGGCCGCACGATCCAGTAGGTCTGGTCCGTGGTCAACACGGCCTCTCCGGGCTGCGAGGAGAACAGCGAGCGGCCGAAGCGCGGCACGCGCTCCGGCCGCACCCCCGCATAGTCGAGGATGGTCGGGAAGAGGTCCACGTGCTGCGTCACCCGATCCGTTTCCAGTGCCGGCAGGCGCCCCGCCGGGTGGTACAGCAGCGTCGGGACCATATAGCGTCCCAGCGGCGTGTCGTAGCGCGCCGAGCGCAGCGGCGGCGTGTGGTCTCCGGTGATCACGAAGAGCGTGTTCTCGAACCACGGCTGCGTACGCGCGGCCTCGAAGAATCGCCGCACCGCGAGGTCCACGTAGGCGACGCTCTGGTGGATCTCACGCGAACCCGCCGGGAGGCTAGCGGCGTACTGCGGCGGCACGCGGTACGGGTGGTGCGTGCTGATCGTGAACATCGTCGCGAACCACGGCTCCTGGAACGTGCCGACCTGCCGCACCGCGAACTGCAGGGCCTCCTCGTCGTAGAGGCCCCAGTGGCCGTCGAAGGCATCGTCACGCACGTCTTCGGGGAAGCGCTCCAGCGGATAGAAGTCGCGCACGCCCGACATCGCCGCGATTGCGTCGAAGTACATCGTGCCCTTCGGCGCGCCGTGGAAGAAGCTGGTGTGGTAACCGGCCTCCTCCAAGAAGTGGCCCAGCCCGAGCCACTGGTTGCCTTGGTACTCGCTCACGGCGATGCTGCGCCCCATATAGAGCGGCACGCCGAGCAGGATGCTGGGCAGCGCGTCCATCGAACGGCGCCCGTTGGCGAAGGACTGCGTGTAGAAGGCGCCGTGGCGGCTCAGCGAATCGAGAAAGGGAGTCAGCTCCGGCGCCTCGCGGTCGTCCCCGCCCCAGAACTCGGTACCGAAGCTCTCGAGGATCAACAACACGACGTTCTGGGCCTGCGGCAGCGGCGACGCCTGCATCCGCTCGGCGAAGCCGTAGGAGGTCGCCAACAGCGAATCGACGGCAGCATCGCTGGCAAAATGCTGCACCGGCGCCAGTTGCCGCTGCCGCGGCGACTGCAGCATCGTGAACGCCGAGTTCAGCGTGAGGATGCCGACCTCGTGCGAGCCGCTCTGGAAGGCGTGGATCGGATTGAGCGGCTTCTTCTGCGCGCCGCCACGCGCCGCGAGCACGGTCAGCGCCAGCACGGCGACGACGGCCGCGGCGCTCCGCAGCAGGCGGCGCGGCATCGGCGCCGCCATCTCCGATCGCTGCTGCGGATAGAACAGCACCAGCGCCACGAGCAAGCCGAGACCGAGCGCGGTGAGCCCCGCGAAGTTCAGGAACAGCTGGTCCGCCTGCGCCGTGGCTTCGCCCGACAGCGCCCACACGTCCATCGTCACCCGCGTGCCGGTGAACGGGTAGTAGCCGACGTCGCCCATATTGATCACCGTCGCCGCGCCGTTCACGGCCACGAACAGAGCCTTCAACGAGCGCTGGTACCACTGCCGCGCCAGCAGCGACGCCGGAACCAGCGAGAGCAGGATGAACGGGATGTTGCTGTATGCGATCGCCGAAGCGTCAAATCGCAGGCCGTGCACGAAGGCCATCGCCACATCGCTGCCGGCAGCCTTCGCGAAGCTCGCGCGGTGCTCGATGTAGAACACCAGCCGCACCGCCGTGTAGACGGCGGCCACGAGCGCCAGCCGCGCGAGGAGGATGCCCTCGGGCGACTGCAGCGCGGCAGAGAGGCGGCGGCGAATGGTTTGCACCTGTCCGCAATCTGCCCGCTCGGACGACGCGATTCAACGCTTCCGCGCCGCCCGAAACGATTCCTACGGCCTCAGCTGGCGCGGATGTACAGCGCGCCAGCCGCCCGCTGCGCGTGGAGCACCGCGAGCACGCCCGACGGTTGCAGCACCACGCCCGGCACCAGCGCGGCGATGGCGCGATCCTTGGCTTCCGCCGGCGGCACACCATCAACGCCTGCCATATGTCCGGCAATCACTGACAGCGCCAGGTCGCAGGCCAGGACCACGCCACCGCGCCGCATAAACTCGGGCAGCGCGAAGCTCACGTGCGGCTCGCCGAGGCCGTCCTGCACCCCGAGCAGCGCCGGGTTCCGCGTGGTCGGCTTGTCATCCACCGGATGCGTGGCCTTCGACAGTTCGGCAAGCCCATAGCGATCCCACGCCGACTGCCGCATCGCGAGGACGATCGCATTGTGGCGCAGCACGAGTGCCGTAGAGAACTCCGCCGCCGGGATGCCCATCAACTGCGAGTACTGCCCTTCCCAGATCGACGCACGCCACACGCCATAGCCGCTCTCGACCTCGGGAACATCGAACACCGTGCGCACGCGACCGCTGAGTCGAGCAGCCCACTGCATATCCCAGGTCGCGTCGCGCGATGCGTCGGCCGCGAGCGGCATCGCAGCGCCCAGTGTGTCCGGCATCGCGGCCAGCCCGAGGCCCACGCCACCGACGGCCATCGCACCGCTTGCCACCTTGCCGAGAAACTGCCTGCGATCGGTTTGCATCAGGTTCCCTTCCGGGTTGGGGGTTCGCACTAGATGCGCGATACCGCCCCGTCACCCGACAGGCCCACCGAAACGACAACGCGGCATCCGCCCCGGGGGGCCGACGCCGCGTCTGTGTGTCCGACATAGCTGGGGCGGGACTCGAACCCGCGACCCCGGCATTATGAGTGCCGTGCTCTAACCAGCTGAGCTACCCAGCCTTGGTACGAAAGCCCTGCAATCTACAAGGGGATTCCCCTCCGCTCAAACCCCTGGGAAACGACGAGGCGCCCCACGTGGAGGCGCCTCGGGTCCTGCAATAGCGGGGGCGGGATTTGAACCCGCGACCTTCGGGTTATGAGCCCGACGAGCTACCAGGCTGCTCCACCCCGCGGTAGTGGAAGGAAGATACGGGGACCGCGGCCGAAGTTCAAGCGGCAGCGCCAATGCGCAGCTGCCCCCGCGCCGATTGGCAGGCGCGGACTTCCCTCGCCCTCGCTCCAGCGCGACCTTTTCGCGGTCCCGTCACCCCGGATCCGATGACGCTCACCCGTCGCACCCTCCTGCAGTTGGCCGCACTCGCGGCCGTGCCGAGCGCCGCAGACGCCGAGCTGCCCGATGCCGACTGGATCCGCGCCGCCCAGGCTCGGCTCGCCGGCAGCCGGCCCCGCCCGCTGCCCGACGCCGACCGCGCGACAGTCGCCGCGATCGCCGACGCGATCATCCCGCGCACGGAGACGCCGGGCGCACTCGACGTCGGCGCGCCGGAGTTCATCGAACTGCTGCTCGCCGAGTGGGTTCCGGAAGCGGAGCGCGAGGCGTTCGCGAACGGCCTCGCTGAACTCGACGAGCGTGCCCGCGAGCTGCACGGGTCGGCCTGGCCCGGACTCAGCACCGAGGCCGCGACCGCAGAGATCGCGTGGGCCGAAGCGACCGTCGAGCAACCGAGCGCCGGCCAGCGCGCGCTGCGCCGCGTGAAGAGTTGGACCGTCCACGCCTGGATCACCAGCGAGGTCGTGCAGAAGACGGTGATCCGCACGAACATCACGCCGGGGCGCTACGAAGGCTGCGTGCCCCGTCCCGCCGTTGGAGGGCGCCGCTGATGCCACGCCAACAGCGACGCTACGATGCCATCGTCGTCGGATCGGGGATCTCCGGCGGCTGGGCGGCCAAGGAGCTGACCGAGCGCGGGATGCAGACGCTCGTGCTCGAGGCCGGCGGCCCGATCGACCCCGCGACGGACTACACGGAGCACGTGCAGTCGTACCAACTCCGCTACCGTGGCTTCGGCGACCGCAAGGCGCTGGAGCGCCACCAGCCGATCCAGCGCGAGTGCTACGCCTGCGACGAAGCGGGCTCCAAGTTCTTCGTGAACGACCACGAGAACCCGTACACCACGCCGGACGACGCGCCGTTCCGCTGGATCCGCGGCCGGCACGTGGGCGGCCGGTCGATTATGTGGGGGCGCCAGGTCTACCGCTGGAGCGACCTCGACTTCGAGGCCAACGCCCGCGACGGCCACGGCAACGACTGGCCGATCCGCTACGCCGACCTCGCCCCGTGGTACTCGCACGTCGAACGATTCATCGGCGTCTCCGGCGCCGCCGAAGGCCTCGACCAGCTGCCCGATGGCGAGTTCCTCCCGCCGATGCAGATGACCTGCGTCGAGCGCGACGCCCGCGAGAAGATCCTCGGCGCCTTCGGCGGCCAGCGCGTGATGACCATCGGCCGCGCCGCCGTGCTCACGCGCAACCACAACGGACGCGCCGCCTGCCACTACTGCGGGCCCTGCGAGCGCGGCTGCATCACGCACTCGTACTTCTCCTCCAACGGCTCCACGCTGCCCGCCGCCGCCGCGACCGGGCGCCTGACGCTGCGTCCGCATAGCGTCGTCGCCGAGGTGCTGCTCGATGCGCGCAGCGGCAAGGCGCGCGGCGTGCGGGTGATCGACGCCCGCACGATGCAGGAGACCGTCTACGAGGCACGCGTCATCTTCCTCTGCGCCTCGGCCTTCGAGTCCGTGCGCATCCTGATGCACTCGACGAGCGGCACGCATCCGCAGGGGATGGGCAACGCCAGCGGTACGCTCGGCAAGTACATAATGGACCACCATATGCTCTGGGGTGCCGGCGGCGTGATGCCGGGCTTCGAGGACCGCGTCACCGCCGGGCGTCGACCCAACGGCATCTACGTCGCACGCTTCCGCAACACGAAGGCGTCGCGGCCCAGCGCAGACTTCCTGCGCGGTTACGGGATGCAGGGCGGCTCGGGCCGTTCGGCATTCCGCGGCGCCGGCAGCGGACCGGAGTACAAGCAGCGCCTGCTCAACGAGCTCGGCCCGTGGACGCTCTCCATCAACGGATGGGGCGAGCAGTTGCCGAACGCGGCCAATCACCTCGCGCTGGACCCGACCGTCAAGGACAAGTGGGGCATCCCTGCCCTGCGCATCACCTGCAAGTGGGGCGACAACGAGCGCGCGATGATGCGCGATATGACCACCAGCGCCGTCGAGATGCTCGAAGCCGCCGGCGCCCGCGACATCTGGCAGAACCGGCCGGACGTGCCACCGGGGCTCTGCATCCACGAGATGGGCGGCGCACGGATGTCGCGCACGCCCGGTGACGGCGTACTCAACCGCGACAACCAGCTCTGGGAAGTGCCGAACGTGTTCGTGACCGATGGCGCCTGTATGGCCAGCAGCGCCTGCCAGAATCCCAGCATCACCTATATGGCGTTGACGGCGCGGGCCGCCGCCGGCGCCGTCGACAAGATCCGCCGAGGAGAGCTATGAGCGAGTCCCGCCGCAGCGCCATCACCAAGGGCCTGGGCGCGGTGGCGGCGCTGGCCGCCGCACCGGTGGCGTCACTGGCCGCCACCGACGGCGAGGCGCTGTCGCAGCAAACCGCGCGTCGCACGCCGCCGTACAAGCAGAGCGTCGCGCGCTGGTGCTTTGGGAATATGCCCCTGCCCGATCTCTGCTCCGAAGCCAAGCGCATCGGCCTCGATGGCATCGACCTGCTCAGCGAGAACGAGTGGGACGTCCCGCGGCAGCACGGTCTGGTATGCACCGTGGCCAACGGCCCCGGCCCCATCGCCGACGGATGGAACCGCCCCGATCTGCACGACCGGCTCGTTGCCGAGAGCGAGCGACTGCTGCCCTTGGTGGCGCGCGCTGGGATTGCACAGATGATCGTCTTCTCCGGAAACCGACGCGGGATGTCCGACGGCGAGGGCATCGCCAACTGCGTCGCCGGTCTGCGGCGCATCCTCCCCACGGCCGAACGCCTCGGCGTCACGCTCGTGATGGAAATGCTCAACAGCAAGGTGGACCACCGGGACTACCACGCCGACCGCACCGAATGGGCGGCCGAGGTCGCGAAGGGCCTCGGCTCAGAGCGCTTCAAGCTCCTCTACGACATCTACCATATGCAGATTATGGAAGGCGATGTCATCCGGACGATCGAGAAGCACAAAGCGATAATCGGGCACTACCACACCGCGGGAAACCCGGGCCGGCACGAGATCGACGGGACGCAGGAGTTGTTCTACCCGCGCATCGCGCAGGCCATCGCCGCCACCGGATTCACGGGCTTCGTCGCGCACGAGTTCATTCCGACCAGTGACCCGCTCGCCAAGCTGACGCAGGCGCATCGCATCTTCGCCTCGGTCTGAGGCCGGCCCTACTCCGGATCCGCGAACCGATAGAGGACTTCGCCGGGCTTCACCATCCCGAACTCCTCGCGGGCGATGCGTTCCTGGGTGGCGGGGTCGGTCTCGACCAATCGCTTGTAGACGACCAGCGAGTCCACGCGTCGTTGCAGCGAGTCGACGATGGCCTGTGACTCCGCGAGCTTGCGCTTCTGCGTGAAGAGGTCGGTGGTGCCGTACTCCCCGCCCTGCACCGCAAAGCTCAGCGCGGCGAGCGCCATCGCCGCCAGCACGACCCGGGTGGCGATCCACCCGGGGGTGCGTGGCGCGGACGGACCGCTAGGAGCGCTGCGGCGGCGAGGCGTCGCCATCGAATGTCAGCGTGCGGCGATCAGCCGTCGATGCCGTAGATGCCGCCGCCCGGATACTCGGCGTGCTGGCCCAGCTCCTGCTCGATGCGCAGCAACTGGTTGTACTTCGCGACGCGATCCGTGCGCGAGGCCGAGCCCGTCTTGATCTGACCGGCGTTCGTCGCCACGGCGAGGTCGGCGATGAAGGTGTCCTCGGTCTCGCCGGAGCGGTGCGAGATGATCGAGCGGTAGCCGTTGCGGTCCGCCATTTCGATGGTCTCGAGCGTCTCAGTCAGCGTCCCGATCTGGTTCACCTTCACGAGGATGGCGTTGGCCACGTCCTCTTCGATGCCGCGGGCGAGGAACTCGGTGTTGGTGACGAAGAGGTCGTCACCGACGAGCTGCACGCGGTCGCCGAGCGCTTCGGTGAGGCGGCCCCAACCCTCCCAGTCGCCTTCGGCCAGGCCGTCCTCGATCGACACGATCGGATACTTGCGCAGCCACTTGGCATACATCTCGATGATCTCGTCAGCCGTCTTGGTGCCGGCGCCGCTCTTCTTGAACGTGTACTTGCCCTTGGCGTAGAGCTCGCTGGCCGCGCAGTCGAGCGCCAACGCGATCTCGGCACCCGGCTGGTACCCGGCGGCCTCGATGGCCTCCATCACCACGTCGAGTGCTGCCTCGTCGCTCTTGAGGTCCGGCGCGAAGCCGCCTTCGTCGCCGACGCCAGTGGAGAGCTTGCGCTTCACCAGCACCTTCTTGAGCGCGTGGAAGACTTCCGTGCCCATCCGCAGCGCCTCGCTGAACGACTCGGCGCCCACGGGCACGATCATATACTCCTGGAAGTCCACCGTATTCGTCGCGTGGGCCCCGCCGTTCAGGATGTTCATCAACGGCACCGGCAGCGTGCGGGCCAGCGGGCCACCCAGATAGCGGTGCAGCGGCAGGTCCACCGACGCCGCGCCGGCACGGGCCGCCGCCATCGAGACCGCCAGCATCGCGTTGGCGCCGAGCTTGGACTTGTTCGGGGTACCGTCGAGCGCGAGCATCGCGCGGTCGATCGAGAGCTGGTCCACCACGTCCATCCCGATGAGTTCCGGTTCGATGAACCGGCTGACGTTCATCACCGCTTTTCGCACGCCCTTGCCGAGGTACCGCTTCGCATCGCCGTCGCGCAGCTCATTGGCTTCGTGCTCGCCGGTAGAGGCGCCGCTGGGCGACGCGGCGCGGCCGTAGGTGCCGTCCTCGAGGACGACTTCGGCTTCGACGGTGGGATTGCCACGGGAGTCGAGGATCTCGCGGGCGAGGACGGCAATGATCGTGGACATATGGTTCGAGACGGAAGACGGAAGACGGAAGACGGAAGGCGGGAGGCTGCTGCGGTATGGCGTGCTACGGACGGAATCTAGCGTCAAACCTCTCGCGGGACGCTGGGAACTCCATCAGGTCGCACCTGGGGAGACCCCGACGCCGTACTGCTCGGCGAGGCAGCGCCGCATCGCCTCGTGGGTGCGCTCGGCGAGGGCGTCGCGGTCGTCGTAGTTCATCCCGGCGGTCTCGATGGGCTCGAGGAAGTGTACGTGGATGGTGCCTGGAGTTACGCGAAACCGGCCCTTGGGCTGCACCTCGAGCTGGCCGTACACCACCACCGGGACGATCGGCGCCTGCGCTTGGATGGCGAGCACAAAGGGGCCCTTCTTGAACGGGCGAAGGGGGTACGCGTTGCCACGCGTGCCCTCGGGGTACACCGCGACCGAGGCGCCCATATCCACGCGCTTGGTGGCGAGGGTGTACGAGCCGAAGGCCGCCTTGCGGTTGCTCCGCTCGATCGGGACCATCCCGGCGGCCAACATCGCCTTGCCGAAGAGCGGGATGCGGAAGAGCTCGGCCTTGGCCACGAACTTCACCCAACGCAGCGTCGCGGCGATTACCAGCACATCGTAGTTCGCGACGTGGTTGACGGCGAAGATGTGCCGTGCCCCGAGCTTCCGCTCCGGGTTGTGCTGCACGATCCGCACACCGCTCACCCGGAGAGTGATGCGCGCCCAGAGGCGGGGCGCGATGTCGTACGGCGAGCCGATGCCGTCCTTGACGCGGAACAGCGCCGCCAGGAGCACCCACGAACCGAAGATGGCCGTGGACACCAGCAGCGAAACCAGCACCAGTGCCGCCCGCATCATCGCGTGAAATGGTCGTGCGCGCTCGGCAGTGCCGCGGGGCGACCACCACGCTCGGCGCGCACTTCGCCGGCGCCACGAGGCGCTTCGACGCGTCCGATGGCGGTCAGCGGCAGTCCGAGGTGCTCTGCGGAGAATCGCGCGACATCCATCGCCGCGGCCGCGATCAGCAGCTCGTACTCCTCGCCGCTGCGCAGCGCGTCGTCAGCGCTCGCACCGGCGATGCACGGGATCGCGTCGAGGTCGAGCACGCAGTCGACACCGCTGGCGGCCGCGAGATGCGCGACGTCGCCAGCGAGGCCGTCTGAGAGATCGATCGCCGCCGACGCGCCCTGTGCCGACAGCCAGAGCCCCGCGTCGAGGCGCGCGGCGGGGCGCGCAAAGCGCGCGCGGGCATCGGCGTCGGGAGAGTCACCGCGCTCCCACGCCGCCAGCGCGCGCCCGGGTCCGCCGAGCGTGCCCGTCACATAGAGCCGGTCACCGGGGCGCGCTCCGGCGCGCGAGAGCGGCCGTGCTGAGTGCCCGAGCACGGTGATGGCCAGCGCCAAGCGGTCCCCGTCCGTCACGTCCCCGCCGACGATCGGCGCCCCCGCACCCTGCGTGGCCGCGGCGATTCCTCCCGCGAGACCCGAGAGCTGGTCGCGCCAATCGCGCGGCACGGTCAGGGCCAGCAACACACCGAGCGGTGCGGCACCCATCGCCGCCAGATCGCTCAGCGCCGCCTGCGTCGCGCGCCAGCCGATCTCCTCGGGCGTCAGCCAGGCGCGGCGGAAGTGCACGTCCTCGACGGTCGCGTCGGTGCTCACGACGAGGCGCGAACCGGGCGGCAGGTCGAGGACGGCGCCGTCGTCGCCGACGCCCTCGGCGGCCGAGCCCCACTGTGCAAGCAAGGCGCGCACGGCGTCGAACTCCTTGCCGGGGCCCATCGTCAGGTGGCGATTCATCGGGCGTGTCCGGCCGCCGGCAATTCCGCGAGCACGTCTGCGGCCAGCGGCGGCGAGTCGAGCCGCCAGGCCTCGCGCAACGCGACGACCACATCCTCCAGCGACGTCCCGCGCACCGAACCCTGTGACGCCGCGAACTCACCGGCACGCCCGTGGATCCAGGCGCCGCTTGCCGCCGCGGCAAACGCGTCGCCCGTCTGCGCGAGCAGGGTCGCGACGATGCCCGCGAGCACGTCCCCGCTGCCCGCTGTGCCCAGTGTTGGACTGCCGCTCGCGCTCACCGCCACACGGCCGTCCGGCGAAGAGATGACGCTCGGCACGCCCTTGAGGATCACCGTCGCGCCAAGCTGCTTGGCCAGTTCAGTCCCAACCTCGAAGCGCGCCGCGCTGACAGTGGCCACGTCGCGACGCAACAGCCGGCCCGCTTCCACGGGATGCGGCGTGACGATCGCGGGACGCGCACCGAGCAATGAGCCCAAGGTGCGCGGCTCGCCTTCGAACACATTCAACGCGTCCGCGTCGAGCACCACCGGCCCCTGCCACTCCACCAGCAGGCGCTCAATGAGCGCTCGCGTCATCGCCGTCCGACCGAGTCCAGGACCGAGTAGCAGGCAGTGCGTCCAGCCGAGCACGCGGCCTTGGTCCTCGGCAGTCACCGGCCAGCGCGCGGCCATCGTCTCCGGCAGCGCCGCCTGCACCACCGGCACATTCGTGGGCGCCACCAACAACTGCACCATCCCGATCCCGCTGCGCATCGCGCCACGTGCGGCGAGCATCGGCGCGCCGGCCATTCCCTCGCCGCCGCCGACGACCGCGAGTCGGCGTCGTACACCCTTGTGCGCGTCCGCGGGAATCGGCGGAATCGCCGCACGCACGAAGGCTTCGTCCACCAGCGTCGGTGCGCCATCGCCAATCGCCGCGTGTTCGCCGAGCCCGATGTCCAGGCACGCGATCGCGCCGGCTTCGTCGCGGCGCAGCAGAAGGCCGCGTTTCACCGTCCCGAACGTGAGCGTGGCGTCGGCGCGCACGCAGCGGCCACCCGCCCCAGTGGTGGCATCAATGCCGCTCGGCGCATCCAGCGCGACGACTACGGCGCCATTCGCGCGGTGCTGCGCGATCAGTTCAAGATGCGGCCAGAACGATTCGCGCAGCTCGCCCGATGCGCCGGTGCCGAGCAAGCCATCCACGACGACCGCCGGCCGCGCAGGGTCGTGCGCCTCGGCCAGCCGTGGCCGCACGTCGCCCCTCGCGCGCGTGGCGTCGTTCGTGGACGGCGGAGCCGCTTCGACGACGCCGACGGGACAGCCCGCCGCCGCCAATACGCCCGCCACGACCCAGGCATCGCCACCGTTGTTGCCCGCGCCGGCGACGCACAGCGCCCCGTCGGTGCGGACGGCCGGATAGTGCGAGAGAATCCAGCGCGCGGCCGCGCCACCCGCGGCCTGCATCAACGCGTACGAGGGCGTGCCGGCGGCGATCGCCGCCGCGTCGCGCGCCGCCGCCTCGGCCGCCGTGGTGACGCGCACGGGCATCATCGCTGCGCGGCGGGCCGACGCCTCAGGCGTCGACGGGCGTCGTCCACGGGTAGGCGTGGTCGAACGCCTCGTGGAAGTCGAACGCCCCGATGAACTCGTCCTTGCTGTCCTGCGGCTGGCTCATCAGCAGGCCGGTATCGACTAGGGCAAAGACGATCTCGCCGATGTCGGTGGCGCTGTGCACGCCCCAGTGCTCGAGTACCGTGCGCGCCAGCACGCCGTAGCGCGCCAGCGCGAGGTCGCGGCAACCGTGCGCCAGTTCGCGGCCCGTGAGGTGGCGGCGCTCCGGCAACTGCTGCTGCACGTACTCCAGCGCCGCCAGCACGAACAGGTACGCGCGCTCGTCATACCGCGATTCGCGCAGGCGAATGCGGTCGAAGACTCCGTCGCGGAAGGCGAGTTCAGGCATCGCCGCTAAAGATACAGCGGAAAGTCGGCGGTCATCGCGTGCACTTCTTCCTTCACCGCCGCGAGCACCGACGCGTCGTCCGGCGCCGCGAGCACGCGGTCGATCAGCGCCGCGATGTGCACCATCTCCGTCTCGCGCATTCCGCGCGTGGTCACCGCCGGCGTGCCGATGCGGATGCCGCTGGTCACGAACGGCGACTGCGTCTCCTTGGGCACGGTGTTCTTGTTGACGGTGATGCCTGCCTTGTCCAGCGCCTGCTCGGCCAGCTTGCCGGTGAGCGTCGCGCCACGCGGCCGGAGGTCGCAGAGCATCAAGTGGTTGTCGGTGCCGCCGGAGACCACGTGCACCTTCCGGGCCATCAGTGCCTCGGCCAGCGCCTGCGCGTTGCGCACCACCTGCGTGCAGTACGTCTTGAACTCGGGGCGCAGCGCCTCGTAGAAGGCGACGGCCTTGGCCGCGATGACGTGCTCCAGCGGACCGCCCTGCGTCCCCGGAAACATCGCCTTATCGATGGTCTTCGCGTGTTCGGCCTTGCAGAGGATCAACCCGCCGCGCGGCCCGCGCAGCGTCTTGTGCGTGGTCGTCGTCACCACGTCGGCGTACGGAATCGGGCTCGGATACACGCCGGCAGCCGCGAGACCGGCGAAGTGCGCCATATCCACCATAAAGATCGCGCCGACTTCCTTCGCCGCCGCGGCGAACTGCTCGTAGTCGAGCACGCGCGAGTACGCCGAGTACCCAGCGATGATCAGCTTGGGCTTCTCGGCCCGCGCGATCTCGCGCATCCGCGCGTAGTCGATGATGCCGTTGTCGTCCACGCCGTAGTGCACGGCGCGGTAGTTGAGGCCGGAGAAGTTCACCGGCGAGCCGTGCGTGAGGTGGCCGCCCTGCGAGAGGTCGAGCCCCAGCACCGTGTCGCCGGGCTTGAGGAAGGCCAGATATACCGCGGCGTTGGCCGTCGCGCCGGAGTGCGGCTGCACGTTCGCGTGGTCGGCGCCGAAGAGCTGCTTGGCGCGGTCGATCGCCAGCTGCTCGACCTTATCCACGACCTCGCATCCGCCATAGTAGCGCTTGCCGGGCAGGCCTTCGGCATACTTGTTCGTCAGCGCCGAGCCCATCGCCTCGAGCACCGCCGGCGAGACGAAGTTCTCGCTGGCAATCAGCTCCAGCCCTTCGCTCTGCCGCTTGGTCTCCTCGGCGATCAGCGCCGCGATCTCGGGGTCGGTGCCGAGCAGCATCTGCCCCGGCAAGCGCCGGTCCCACGCGTTCCAGCCTGGCTTCACTTGTCCCCCGACGGTTCGTGGCCCGTGGCCTCGATCTTGTCCACCCGCTTCTGGTGTCGCCCGCCCTCGAAGGGCGTCTCCAGCCAGGTCTTGAGGATCTGCACGCCGTCCTCCTCGCTCACGAAGCGCGCCGGCAGGACGAGGACGTTGGCGTCGTTGTGCTGCCGCGCCAGCGCCGCGATCTCCGGCGCCCAGGCCACCGCCGCGCGCACGCCGTGGTGCCGGTTGGCCGCATAGCTCATCCCGAGCCCCGTGCCGCAGAGCAGCACGCCGCGCGTCGCCCTGCCCGTCTCCACCTGCTCGGCGAGCGGATGCGCGTAGTCCGGATAGTCGGTGGATGCCGGCGAATCCGTGCCGAGGTCTTCCACCTCATAACCCATTTCGCGAAGGGCGCGGCTCAGGTGCTGCTTGAGCTCGTACCCGGCGTGGTCCGAAGCGATCGGGATGCGCTCGGCCACTTCAGCTCTTCCGCGGCCACTGCGGCCAGGTGCGCATCATCCCGTGCACGGCGGCGATGCGCTGTTCGGCGAGCTTGTCGGCCGCCAGGTAGGTGAGCATCCCGTGGTCCTTGGCGATCTGATAGACGCCGAGCACCGTGTCGTAGATCTCGTCAGCCTTGCGCAACGCGCGCTCGCGCGACCACCCGGCCACCTCGCTGTACACGTTGATCACGCCACCGGCGTTGGCGACGAAGTCCGGCGTGTAGAAGATGCCGCGCTTCTCCAGCGCCTCGCCGTGCTTCTCCGGCTCGAGCAGCTGGTTGTTGGCACCACCGCAGACGATCTCCACCTTGAGCTTGGGGATGGTGTCGTCGTTGATGATCGCGCCGAGTGCGCAGGGCGCGAAGATGTCGGCCTTCTCGGCGTAGATGGCATCGCCCTCCACCGCCTTGGCACTGAACTCGTCGACGATCTTCTTGACCCGCTCGGGGCGGATGTCGGTGACGATCAACTTGGCGCCCACCGCCTTCAGCTCGCGGCAGAGATACGTGCCGACGTTGCCGAGGCCCTGCACCAGCACCGTCTTGCCCTCGAGCGACGCCGAGCCCCAGCGCTGCTTGGCCGAGGCCTCGATGGCGCGGAACACGCCGCGCGCCGTCACCGGCGACGGGTCGCCCGACTTGTTGGCGAGTCCCGCGACGTACTCCGTCTCCATATGCACGAAGTCCATATCGCTGGTGCTCGTCCCGACGTCCTCGGCCGTCACGTAGCGTCCGCCCAGCGACTCCACGAAGCGCCCGTGCGCCCGGAAGATCATCTCGCGATTCGTCGTGCGGTTGTCACCGATGATGACCGACTTGCCGCCGCCGAGGTTCAGGCCGGCGACGGCGTTCTTGTAGGTCATCCCGCGCGCGAGGCGTAGCGCGTCGACGATGGCTTCCTCGTCGGAGGCGTACTGCCAGAAACGCGTCCCGCCGAGCGCCGGCCCGAGCGTGGTGTCGTGGATGGCGATGATGCCGCGGTAGCCGGCACTCTCGTCGGCGCACAGGACGAGTTGCTCGTGGCCGAGCTTTGCAATCGTATCGAAGAGCTTCATGGTATTTGACGGATGACGGATGACGGATGCCAACTACGGGAACACAAAGGACGCTGCGGACGCACGGATGCTGACGCATCCGTCATCCGTCATCCGTCCAGTCTCACACACCGGCGCTGACCGCACGCCCGATCACAATGCGCTGCACCTCAGAAGTCCCTTCATAGATCTCCGTGACCTTCGCATCCCGGAAATACCTCTCCACCGGATACTCCTTCACGTAGCCGTAGCCGCCGAAGACCTGGATCGCCTGCGTCGTGACCCACATCGCCGTCTCCGACGCGAAGAGCTTGCACATCGAGGCCTCGGCGTCCACGGCGGCGCCGGAGTCCTTGGCGGCGGCGGTGGCGTGCAGCATCGTCCGCGCCGCCGTGATGCGCGTGGCCATATCGGCCAGCTTGAACTGTACGCCCTGGAACTCGGCGATCGGCTTGCCGAACTGCTTGCGCTCGTTGGCATAGGCCGCCGCCGCCTCGAAGGCCGCACGGGCGATGCCGATGGCCTGCGCCGCGATGCCGAGCCGGCCGTGCACCAGCGACTGCATCGCGTAGATGAAGCCCATCCCTTCCGCGCCGAGCATCCGGTCGCCGGACACGCGCATATTGTCGAAGGTCAGCGTGACCGTCGGCGAGGCGCGCATCCCAAGCTTGTCTTCCTTCTTGCCGACGTGGAAGCCCTCGAGGTCCGGCGTCAGGATGAAGGCCGAGATGCCCTTGGAGCGGCGATGCTGCTCCGGCGTATCGGTGCGGATCATCGCGATGACCACGCCCGCGTGCGTCCCGCTGGTGATCCAGGCCTTGGAGCCGTTGACGATCCAATCGTCGCCGTCGCGCACGGCCTGGCAGCGGATGGCCGAGGCGTCCGAGCCGGCATCGGCCTCGGAGAGCGCGAACGCACCGAGCATCTCGCCGCGCGCCAGCGGCGCGAGGAAGCGGCGTTTCTGCGCCTCGGTGCCGTGCGTGTTGAGCATCTGCGTCGGCAGCGAGTTGTGCACCGACATCATCACGCCCACGCTGGCATCCGCGGCGGCGATTTCCTCGAGCGCCATCAGGTAGCTCTTGGCATCGAGGCCAAGTCCGCCGTACTGCTCGGGCAGCAGCATTCCGAGGAAGCCGAGCTCGCCCAGTTTGCCCACCAGCGAGGGTTCGAAGTGCGCGTCGCGGTCCCACTTCGCCGCGTACGGCCGCAGGTGCTCGTCGGCGAAGGCGCGGGCGGTGTCGACGATCGCAGCCTGCTCCTCCGTCATCGCGACCAGTCCGCGATACATCGTTGCCTCGGTAGCCACGCCGGTCACCGACTCAGCTCGCGTAGGAGTAGAATCCGCGCCCGCTCTTCTTCCCGTACCAGCCGGCCGCCACGTACTTCTTGAGCAGCGGGCAGGGCCGGTACTTCGGGTCGCCGAGGCCCTCGTGCAGCACCTCAAGGATGGCCACACAGGTGTCGAGGCCGATGAAGTCGGCCAGCGTCAGCGGGCCCATCGGGTGGTTCATCCCCAGCTTCATCACCTGGTCCACCGCCTCCGGCGTGCCGACGCCTTCCATCACCGCGTACGCGGCCTCGTTGATCATCGGCATCAGGATGCGATTCGCGATGAAGCCCGGGAAGTCATTCGCTTCGACCGGCGTCTTGCCCAGGGCCTTCGAGAGTTCGATTGTCTTCGTGTTCGTCGCGTCGGAGGTGGCGAGGCCACGAATGACCTCCACCAACTGCATCACCGGCACGGGATTCATAAAGTGCATTCCGATCACGAGTTCCGGGCGCTTCGTCACGGCCGCAATCTCGGTGATGGAGATCGAGCTCGTGTTCGTCGTGAGGATCGCGCCGGCCGGCGCGAGGCGGTCGAGCTCGCGGAAGAGCTGGAACTTGAGGTCCTTGCGCTCGGTCGCCGCCTCGACGCAGACCGTCGCGTCCTTCACGGCGTCCAGCGAAGTCGACGTCTGGATGCGCGCCAACGCCGCCTTCGCGGCCTCGGCGTCCAACGCGCCCTTCTTCACCTGGCGCTCGAGGTTCTTCTCGATGGTCGCCTTGCCCTTGGCCAGGGCCTCGGCTGAGACGTCGATCAGGATGACAGCAAAGCCGCTGGTCGCGCAGACGTGGGCAATCCCGTTGCCCATCTGTCCGGCGCCGATGACGGCGAAGGTTTCGGCGGAGGTCGTAGCCATCCGTGAAAAATAGCGGATTCGCCCGTCATCCGTCATCCGTCCAGCTACACACGCTCCACCGAGAGCGCCACCGCATTGCCGCCTCCCAAACACAGCGTCGCCATCCCGGTCCGCTTGCCCTGCGCCGTGAGCGCGTGCAGCAGCGTCACGAGAATGCGCGCGCCCGACGCCCCGATGGGGTGCCCCAGCGCAATCGCGCCGCCGTGCACGTTGACGCGGTCCCAGGCCCAGCCGAGCCCGTCGCCGTCGGCCAGCGACTGCGAGGCGAAGGCCTCGTTGGCCTCGATGAGGTCGTAGTCGCCGATTTTCGCGCCCGTCTTCGCCATCAGGTTGTTCACCGCCACGATGGGCGCGAAGAACAGGTCCTGCGGATCGCCGCCGCCCGACGCGTAGCCGGTGATGCGGGCGAGGATCGGCAGGCCGTGCGCCTTCGCGTAGGCTTCGCTCGCGACGACGACGGCAGCCGCGCCGTCGTTGAGTCCCGGCGCGTTGCCCGCCGTCACCGTGAGCTCCTCGGGCTTCATATCCTTGGGCGCATCCTTGCCGAAGGCCGGCTTCAGCTTGGCCAGCACGTCGAGCGAGGTGTCCTTGCGCGGCCCCTCATCGGTGTCCACGACCACCGGCTTCTTGCCCGCGATCTCCACCGGCACGATCTCGCCCTTGAAGGCGCCGGATTCGATCGCCGCCACCGCCTTCTGGTGCGACTGCAGCGCGAACTCGTCCTGCCGCGCCCGCGTGATGCCGGCCTTCTTGGCCGTGTACTCGGCGTGGCCGCCCATATGGCGGTCGTAGAACGAGCACCACAGCCCGTCGTTGATGAGCAAGTCGGCCATCGTCTGCGCGCCGAACTTCACGCCGCTGCGCATCCCGCGCACGAGGTGCGGCGCGTTGCTCATCGACTCCATCCCGCCCGCCACCAGCAGTTGCTCGTCGCCAGCACGGATCGCCTGCGCCGCCTGCATCACCGCCTGCAGGCCAGAGCCGCACACCTTATTGATGGTGACCGCCGGTACGCTGCCGGGGATGCCCGCCTTGATCATCGCCTGCCGCGCCGGCGCCTGCCCCACCCCGCCCTGCAGCACGTTGCCCATAATCACCTCGCCGATCTGCGCGGCGTCGATGCCGGCACGCTTCACGGCTTCGCGGATGGCGATGGCGCCGAGTTCGGGCGCGCTCAGCGCGGAGAGGCCACCGAGGAAGCGGCCGATGGGCGTGCGGGTGGCGCTGACGAGGACTGGAGTTCTATCGAGCGACATAGACAGGAATCCTGACGGATGACGAATGACGGACGCTGGAACGGCAGAGGGGACGGTTGCGGCGCAGATGCCGAGGCATCCGTCATCCGTCATCCGTCCCCTACCAAACTAACCACTCGCTCAAACTGCGCTTACCTGTACCGCCTCGACGAGTTAAACCCCACCGTCGCACCGATGCTCGGCAGCAGCGCGATCACATTCGCCGCCGCCCAGCGCATCCCGGTGCTCATTCCCTCGCGGGGGCGCTCGGCGGGCCCGAGCAGCGCACGCGAGAGGCCCCACGCGGCGACGAAGCCCACGCCCGTCCCGAGGTAGGTGGCCGAGAAGTCGCCGGTCTGGTCGCCGATATTGCCGATGCCGTAGACCGTGCCCGCAGTGGCCAGTCCGGCAGCCGCGACGCCGCTGACGAGCCCGATGCGCCGGATGGTGACGTCGTTCTCGGCGCCCGCCAAGTCGCTGAGCCGCTCGCCGACGAAGCGACCAACGAGGAAACCGCCGATGCCGGCATAGGTCCCGGCCACGAGCTCACCGGTGACGCGGCCGGGGTTGAGCGGGGGCCGCGCCTGCTGCGCGGCCGCAGCGCCGGGCAGCACGAGGCCGAGGACGAGCGCGAGGCGGCGCATCATGCGGGGCCGGCCGCGGCCGGCGCCAGTGCGCGCGTGCGGATCTCGTCGGTGATGCGCGAGAGGAAGGCGTCCACCGAGACGACCTCTTGCTTCTTGCCGGCGCCGCGGACGCGCACGGCCACCTGTCCGGCTTCGGCCTCGCGCTTTCCGCACACCGCCATATAGGGGACCTTCATCATCTCGCCGTCCCGGATCCGATAGTTGAGGGTATCGCTGCGGTCGTCGCAGACCGCACGGACGCCCGCCGCACGAAGTTTCGCGGCCACGTCCGTGGCATACCCCGCCACGTCGTCGGAGATCGGCAGCACCCGGACCTGTTCCGGGGCCAGCCAGACCGGGAAGGCGCCGGCGAAGTGCTCGATGAGGATGGCGATGAAGCGCTCGAAGCTGCCGCTGACCGCGCGGTGGATCACCACCGGCCGATGGGCGGCGTTGTCCTCGCCGGTGTAGCTGAGGTCGAAGCGCTCGGGCGCATTGTAGTCGAGCTGGATGGTGCCCAGCTGCCACGCCCGGCCGATGGAGTCGGTCACGTCGAAGTCGATCTTCGGGCCGTAGAAGGCGCCATCGCCTTCCTTGAGCTCGTACGCCCGGCCGGTGCTCTCCAGCGCCGCGCGCAGCGCCGCCTCGGCACGGTCCCAGAGTTCGTCGGAGCCGATGCGCTGCTCCGGCCGCGTCGCGAACTTGAGCTTGGCCGTCAGGCCGAAGGTGTCGTAGTACGAGAGGATGAAGTCCATCAGGAACTTCACCTCGTCGGCGATCTGGTCCTCGCGCAGGTACACGTGGCAGTCGTCCTGCGCGAACTGCCGCACGCGCGTGAGGCCCGAGAGCGCGCCCGAGAGCTCGTTGCGGTGCAGCACGTCGAAGGTCACGAAGCGCTTCGGCAGCTCGCGGTACGAGTGCTTACTCGCGGCGTAGTACAGATGGTGCGAGGGGCAGTTCATCGGCTTGAGCGACATACTCAGCGCTTCGTCGGCGCTGGCGCCCGCCTCCGCCTGCTCCTTGTCCCAGACGAGGAACATATTCTCGCGGTACTTGCCCCAGTGCCCCGACTGCTCCCACAGCTTCTTGGTGTAGAGCAGCGGCGTCTTGATCTCGAGGAAGGCTTCCTGCTGCCGCTCGCGGACGAAGCCCTCGAGCGCGTTCCACATCGTCGTGCCGCGCGGGGTCCAGAACGCCGCACCGGGGGCGTGCGGGAAGAACTGGAACAGATCCAGTTGGCGGCCGAGCACGCGGTGGTCGCGCTTCTTGGCCTCCTCGAGGTTGTGCAGGTGCGACTCGAGCTCGTCCTTCTTGAAGAAGGCCGTGGCGTAGATGCGCTGCAGCATCTGCCGCTTCTCGTCGCCGCGCCAATAGGCACCGGCCGCGCTCAGCAGCTTGAAGTGCTTGAGGTACGAGGTGTCCGGCACGTGCGGCCCGCGGCACAGGTCCGTGAAGGGGCCGTCGGTGTAGGTCGAGATGACCTCGCTGGGGTCGGTGAAGTCGTCGAGACGCTCGAGCTTGAGCGGATCGTCGGCGAACACCTTCCGCGCCTCCTCCTGCGTGACCTCGGCGCGCACGAACGGATACTTCTCGGCGATCACCTTGTGCATCTCGGCTTCGAAGGCCGCGAGGTCTTCAGGTGTGAACGGCTTGGCGACCTCGAAGTCATAGTAGAAGCCGTCGTCGATGGCGGGGCCGAAGCCGATCTTGGCCTCCGGACGCAGGCGCCGCACCGCCGTCGCAAGGATGTGCGCACCCGAGTGCCGCAGCACCGCCAGCGCGCGCGGGTCCTTGTCGGTGAGCACCTGGAAGGCGCCGCCGCGCCGCAGGGGCGTCATCAGGTCCTGGATCTCGCCGTCCACGGCTACGGCGATGGCCGCCTTCAGCAGGCCGGGGCCGATGCTCGCCACCACCTCGCGGGCCAGCGTGCCCGGTGTCACTTCACGCGTCTTTCCGTCCGGCAGCGTGAGGACGATCTGCTCCGCCACCGCGCTCATCGCGGACTCCCGTCCAGCAGGGTCGGCACGCTGTGGCCGAAGCGCAGGGCCAACACCAGCCCCGTCCCCAAGGTCGCGGAGAACGCGAGCCAGAGGAGGACGGCGCGCCAGGACAGGCGCGGCGCGTCGGGCACGGCAGCAGAGGACTTGGGGGTACGCATCTAATGAAACGGCGGGAGGACGAGAGATACACCGCGATGCTTGCCGCATCGCGGTCAATCGGTCACGTTCAAGCTAGCGGTGGGCCCCCGCACCCGCCACGGATTCCCCTCTCACCATCGCCGACAATGCGCGTGATCGAAGTCGACGCCGAGGAACGCAGCGATCGCTGGCTGCTCTGGCTGCTGGCCGGGACGGCCATCGGCGTGACGGCCGGCGTCCTAGTCGCCGAGCGCTACAGCGGCCGCCGCCCGAGCACCAAGGGCCTCCTGCGCCGCCTCCGCAGCCTGGCCAAGCTGGCCGGTGCGCAGTGGGCACCGATGGTGGACGTCGCGCTCGAACTCAAGGAGATGTGGGAAGAGCGTCGAGCCGGCCGCCCCAGCGCCGGGCACGCGGCCAGCGAGGAGCACGACGACTTCGAGGACGACGTGGATGCGCTCGACCTCGAGGACGAGGACGAGTACGAGGAGGCTAGCCCGCCGTTCGCCGATCTCGAAGACGACGCCGAAGACGAAGAAGACGAAGAAGAAGACGACGACAACGACGATGGCGCAGACGACGAGGAAGAGGACGACGACTCCGAACTCGGCGCCCGCGTCCTCGAGGCCTTCGTGAACGACCCCGTGCTCGCGGAGCGACCGGTAGAGATCGAGGCCGATGACGACGCGGGGGAGATCCTGCTCTTCGGACAGGTGCGCAGCCCACGCGAGGTCTCGCACGCGGTGACCATCGCGCGCGGCGTGCCGGGCGTCCGGCGCGTCCGCCAGCGGCTCAGCGTCCGCGGACGGCGGTAGAAGCCGAGGGTGGGCGTGGGCTATCTTTCATAGATGCCCGAGACGCCCGCCCCCGCGCCTGACTTCCCCACCCACTTCGATTTCGCCGCCGCCGAACCCGCGCTGACCAGCGCCTGGGAAGCGGCCGGCCTGTTCAAGGCAGACGCCGACCGCACGACGCGCCTCGGCGGCGATCGCGATCCGTTCACCGTCCTCATCCCGCCGCCGAACGTGACGGCGGTGCTGCACGTCGGCCACGGTCTCAACAACACGGTGCAGGACGTGCTCATCCGCTGGCGCCGGATGGCCGGTGACGAGGCACTCTGGCTCCCCGGCACCGACCACGCCGGCATCGCCACGCAGAACGTCGTCGAGAAGCTCCTCGCCAAGGAAGGCAAGACGCGCTTCGACCTCGGCCGGGAGGCCTTCGTGAAGCGCACCGAGCAGTTCGTCGAGGAGACGGGCGGCATCATCCTGCAGCAGCTCAAGGCCATCGGCGCGTCGGCGGACTTCTCGCGCACGGCCTACACGCTCTCGCCGGGACTCTCGCACGCCGTGCGCGAGACCTTCGTCCGACTGTACGAAAAGGGTTTGGTCTACCGCGGTCACCGCGTCATCCACTGGTGCCCGCGTTGCCTCACCTCGCTCTCGGACGAAGAAGCCGAGTTCCACGACAGCGAAGGCGCGCTGCACCACATCCGCTACGCGCTGGCGGACAACGCCGCGCAGGGCATCACCATCGCGACGACGCGGCCCGAGACCATCCTCGCCGACGTCGCCATCGCCGTGCATCCCGACGACGAGCGCTACGCGGCGCTGGTGGGCAAGGAAGCGTGCATCCCGCTCACGGGCATCCGCATCCCCGTCATCGCCGACAGCTACGTGGAGAAGGACTTCGGCACCGGCGCGCTCAAAATCACGCCGGCGCACGACGCCAATGACTTCGAGGTCGGCAAGCGCCACGGGCTCGCGATGCCGGTGGTCATCACGCCCACCGGGAAGATCGGCGCGCTGAACTCGGACGATGCGCACCGCATCCCGTCGTCGCTGGACGGGCTCGACCGCTTCGAGGCGCGCAAGGCGATCGTGAAGCAGCTCGAGGCCGCTGGCGCGCTCGTCAAGGTGGAGCGGCACGCCAACGCCATCCGCCGCTGCTACCGCTGCGACACCGTCGTGGAGCCGCGGCTCTCGGACCAGTGGTTCGTGAAGATGGCGCCGCTGGCCGCCCCCGCCCTGCAGGCGGTGAAGGACGGCACCGTGCGCCTGCTCCCCGAGAAGTGGGAGAAGGTCTACATCAACTGGCTCGAGGGCATCCGCGACTGGAACATCTCGCGGCAGCTCTGGTGGGGCCATCGCGTCCCCGTGTGGACCTGCGCCAACGGACACAGCCAGGCCTACCGCGAGGACCCGCGCGCCTGCGCCAGTTGCGGCGACACCACGCTCGAGCAGGACCCCGACGTGCTCGACACCTGGTTCTCGTCCTGGCTCTGGCCGATCAGCACGATGGGCTGGCCGAACGAGAACCCCAAGGACCTGAAGGCCTTCTTCCCCAGCGACGTGCTCGTCACCGCGCCCGAGATCCTGTTCTTCTGGGTCGCGCGGATGATTATGTCGGGCTACGAGTTCGAGGGGCGCGCGCCCTTCCACACGGTGTACCTGCACGGCACGGTGCGCGATATGCAGCACCGCAAGATGTCCAAGTCGCTGGGTAACGGCATCGACCCGCTCGACGTGGTGGAACGCTACGGGGCCGACGCGTTGCGCTGGACGCTCATCCAGGGAATGGGCCTCGGCGTGGACGTGATGCTCGACCACACCGACCTCGACAAGTCGTTCGCGCCGGGTCGCAACTTCGCGACGAAGCTCTGGAACATCGGGCGCTTCCTGCTGCTGCAGGTCGGCGACGAACCCGTGGGCGCGCTTGCCGACGTCGAGGCCGCCGCGCTGCGACTGGAGGATCGTTGGATTCTCGGGCGGCTCGACGCCGCCATCGCCGAGTGCGATGCGGCGCTGGGCCCCGCGCGCCCCAGCGGTGCGCAGTGGCCGGAGCAGCAGCGCCAGCAGGGAATGCGCCTCGACGCCTACGCCGAGGCCGCGCGCCGCTTCGTGTGGAACGAGCTCGCGGACTGGTATGTGGAGGCCGTAAAGCCGCGACTCGCCCAGCCGGGCGCGGACCGCGAGGTCGCGCGCCGGGTATTGGTGCACGTGTTCGACCACGGCCTGCGCTTGCTGCACCCGATTATGCCCTTCGTGACGGAGTCGCTGTGGCAGCGGCTGCCGTCCCAGACCCCCGGCGCCTTCCTCGCCGTCGCCGCGTGGCCGCGCGCCCGCGCCGCGGGCGCCGATGCGGGCCTCACCTTCGACGCCGTACGCGAAGCCATCGACGCCATCCGCGGCTTGCGCGCCGAGTACGGCGTGCAACCGGGCACGCCGATCGTGGCGCACGTGGCGCAGGGCAGCGGCGACGCTGCGGCCCTCGACGCGCTGCTGGCCAGCCAGGCGCTGGTCAGCCGACTCGCGCGCTGCGAACTCCAGCGCGACGCCGCGCCGGCCGCCGCCGCCGCGCACGCCGTGCTCGGCAGCAAGCTCGAGCTCACGTTGCCACTCGCCGGAATGGTGGACCTCGCCAAGGAGCGCGCGCGCCTCGAAACTGAGCGCGCGGGTCTGGTCAAGCAGCTCGACGCGCTGCGTGGACGGCTCGGCAACGAGAAGTTCACCGCCAAGGCGCCGGCGGCCGTCGTCGAGGCCGAGCGGGCCAAGGAACGCGAGTGGGCGGCACGCGCCGCACAACTCGACCAGAAGATCGCGGAGCTCGCCAGCTGATGCAGGCCTCCGTGGCGCGACGCCTGTTCCTGCCCTGCGCCATTGCGGCGACGGCGGTGGGCATCGCCTGCGCCTCGCCGGGAATGCCGCCCGGCGGCCCGCCCGACACCGAGGTGCCGGAGCTGGTGCGCATCGTCCCGGACTCGAATGCGGTGAACGTGCGCGCGCCGGCGGTGCTGCTGCAGTTCGACGAAGTCGTCAACGAACGCTCCACGGGCACGGGGCCGGCCACGCCCGGCAGCACCAACTCGCTCACGACGGTGGTCACGCTCTCGCCGAGCGACGGCCGCGATCAAGTTACCTGGCGCCGCACGGCGCTGGAGATCCGCCCGCGCGGCGGCTTCCGCCCCAACACCGCGTACCGTGTCTCGATCCTACCCGGACTCGCCGACATCCGCGGCAACCGCCGCGAGGAGCCGATTGAGTTCGTCTTCTCCACCGGGCCGACGCTCGCCACGAGCGAGATCCACGGCGTGCTCTGGGATTGGACCACCGGCAAGGCGGCGATCGGCGCGCTGGTCGAGGCCTCGCGTCCGAGCGACTCGCTGTTCCGCTGGACTGCGCGCACCGATTCGCTGGGCCGGTTCCGCGTGCGCGACCTGACGCCCGGGGAGTATCGGCTGCGGGCCTGGGTGGACGCCAACAACGACCGGCAAATCTCGTTCCGCGAGATCTCAGACACCGCGCACGTCCAGCTCGCGGAGCGCGCGGAGCTCGATCTCTACGCCTTCGTGCGCGACACGCTGCCGCCACGCTTCGAGACCGTCGAGATGGTGGATTCCACGGCCATCCGCGTGCGCTTCGATCGCGGGATCCTGCTCGACTGGGACGGGCGCGGCGTCACGCTGCAGCGCGAAGACTCGTCGCACATCGAGGTCACGCAGGCCTTCGTGCCGGCGGCGCGCTTCGACTCGCTGCGCCGCGAGGCACGGGCCGCGGCCGACTCTGCCGAGCAGGCGGCGGGCGACACGACGGTGCTGGCCGCGGGTGATTCGCAACCCGCAGGGCGTCCCGCCGCGCTGGCCCCGGCGGCTGCCGCGACCGACACCGCCGCCGCGGACACGACCGCCGCGGACACCGCCGCGACCGATACCGTTCCCCGCCCCGTGTTCGGCCGCAGCGTGCCCGAGATGAGCTGGGTGCTCCCGCTCGACACGCCGCTCTCGCCGGGCGCGTATCGTCTGCGCGTCACGGGCGCCACGGGCCTCAACGGCCGCAGCGCCGACACCGACCGCGAGATCCGCGTACGCCCACCGCCGCCCCGTCCCGCCGCCGACAGCACAGCCGCAGACACTTCGGCCGCCCGCCGCGACACCACGCCACGCGCACCGGCTGCGGCGCGGCCCGCTCGGCCCACGCCGTGAGCGTCGCCACGCGGCCGGTGGCCTTCCTCGACCGCGACGGTACGCTCATCCGCGACGCGCACTACCTCCGCGACCCTGCGTTGGTGGAGCTGCTCGACGGCGTGCCCGCTGCCCTGCGCGCGCTCGCCGACGCCGGCTACGCCAGCGTTGTCGTTACGAACCAATCGGGTATCGCGCGCGGCTTGCTCTCGGAGCAAGACTACGTCACCGTCCGCGACCGGCTCGACGCACTGCTCGCCGGCGAGGGCGTGAGGCTCACGGCCAGCTATCACTGCCCGCACCACCCGGAACTCAGCGGCTCCTGTGACTGCCGGAAGCCGGGCACGCGCCTGCATCGCCTCGCGGCGGCGGAACACGGGCTCGACCTCGCCCGCGCCATCTACATCGGTGACCGCTGGCGCGATATCGCCCCCGCGCGCGAACTCGGCGGCGTCGGCATCTTGGTGCCGAGCCCGGACACGCCGCCGGACGAAATCGAGCGTGCGCGCACCGAGGCGCAGGTGGCGCCCTCGCTTCGCGACGCCGTCGCGCTCGTTCTCCCCCCCGCGGCGCGGTAAGTTCTCCCCGTGACGACGCCCCGTGCCCGACTCGCCGTACTCGCCTCCGGCAGCGGCAGCAACCTCCAGGCGATCCGCGACGATCTCGTCGCCCGTGGAGACGCCGCGCGCGTGGAGCTGGCGCTGGTGGTCTCGGACCGACGCGCTGCCGGTGCGCTCGACCGGGCCCGAGGCTGGAACGTCCCAGCGTTGCATCTGCCCCGCGAGCAGGACGCAACGCTTGACGGGCGGCTCGCCGAGCACGGCATCACGCTGGTCGCGTTAGCTGGATACCTGCGCCTCGTGCCCGCTGGCGTAGTGCAGCGCTTCCACGGCCGGATGCTGAACGTGCATCCCGCCCTGCTGCCGGCCTTCGGTGGACCGGGGATGTACGGCCGCCACGTGCACGAGGCGGTGATCGCGGCGGGCGCCCGCATCTCTGGCCCGACCGTGCACTTCGTGAGCGCCCAGTACGACGAGGGCGCAATCATCGCGCAGTGGCCGGTGCCGGTGCAGCCGGACGACAGCGCCGATACGCTCGCCGCGCGCGTGCTCGCCGCCGAGCATCGGCTCTACCCCTGGTGCGTCCACGCGGTCGCCGCGGGCGAGATCTCGCTCGGCGCCGATGGCCGCGTGCACGGCAGCATCCCATTCGACTTCGCACGCTTCGCCGCCGTCCCGGGCGAGCGTCACCCGTTCAACACCACCGCCTGATTTCCCGGACGTCTCGATGCCCGCTGCCCTGCTTTCCGTTTCCGACAAGACTGGCCTGGTGGAATTCGCCAGCGGCCTCCAGGCCCTCGGCTTCACGCTGCTCTCCACCGGTGGCACCGCAAAGGCGCTGCGCAGCGTCGGCCTCGCCGTCACCGACGTCAGCGACGTGACACAGTTCCCCGAGATGCTCGATGGACGCGTGAAGACGCTGCATCCGGCCGTGCACGGCGGTCTGCTCGCGCGCCGCGACCTTCCGGCGCATATGGCCGCCATCGCCGAGCACGGCATCGCGCCGATTGACCTCGTCTGCGTGAACCTCTACCCGTTCCGCGAGACGGCGGCGAAGAAGGGCCTCGCGCCCGAAGACGTAATCGAGCAGATCGACATCGGCGGTCCATCGATGCTGCGCTCGGCGGCCAAGAACTTCGCCGCCGTGACGGTGGTGGTGGACCCCGCCGACTACACCCGGGTGCTCGAGGCACTGACCAACGGCGG
Source organism: Gemmatimonadaceae bacterium (assembly GCA_019637355.1). NCBI lineage: Bacteria > Pseudomonadati > Gemmatimonadota > Gemmatimonadia > Gemmatimonadales > Gemmatimonadaceae > Gemmatimonadaceae bacterium. The sequence goes on from JAHBVT010000001.1 coordinate 1,809,478, forward strand.
CGACGCGCTGGCGATGCGCCGCGAGCTGGCTGAGAAGGTGTATGCCCACACCGCGACCTACGATGCGGCGATTGCGTCGTGGTTCGCGGCGCAGCGGGGCGAGCGCTTCCCCGAACGGCTGGCAATGGGCTTCGAGCGCGCGCAGACGCTGCGCTATGGCGAGAATCCCGGGCAGGCGGCCGCCTTCTACGTGACGCAGCGCGACGAAGGCCTGGGCGCGCTGCGCCAGCACGGCGGCAAGGAGCTGAGCTTCAACAACCTGCTGGACCTCGAGGGGGCGATGCTCGCCATCGATCCCTTCGGCGGCGAGACCGCCTGCGCCATCATCAAGCACACAACGCCCTGCGGGCTCGCGACCGGTACCACGGCGCTCGAGGCCTACCAGAAGGCCTTGGCTTGCGACCCCGTCTCGGCGTTCGGCAGCGTCATCGCCTTCAGTGTGCCGGTGGACGAAGCGGCGGCACAGGCGGTGGCGTCGTTGTTCGTGGAGTGCCTGATCGCGCCGGCGTTCACACCCGAGGCGCTGACCATCCTCGGCGCCAAGAAGAACCTCCGCGTGCTCGAGGGCAGCGCCAAGATGAGCGCCAGCTCCCTCGACGTGAAGGGCGTGCGCGGCGGCGTGCTGGTGCAGGAGCGGATGACCGGCGCGCTCGACGACCGGGGCTGGCGCGTGATGACCAAGCGGCAGCCCAGCAGCGACGAGATGCGCGACCTGCTCTTCGCCTGGCGGGCCGTGGCCAGCGTGAAGTCCAACGCCATCGTGCTGGCCCGCGACGGCGCGACGATCGGCATCGGCGCCGGCCAGATGAGCCGCGTGGACGCCGCCTTCCTCGCGGTGCACAAGGCGCGCGCCGCCCAGCACGACCCCAAGGGCGCGGCCCTGGGCAGCGACGCCTTCTTCCCCTTCCGCGACGGCGTGGACCAAGCGGCCGCGGCCGGGGTACGCGCCATCGTCCAACCGGGCGGCTCGGTGCGCGACGACGAGGTCGTGGCCGCCGCCGACGAGCACGGCATCGCGATGGTGTTTACGGGGCAAAGGACGTTTAGGCACTAGCAGGACTGGAGACGGGGGACTTGAGACGTGAGACCGCATCTCAATTCTCAAGTCTCACGTCTCAAGTCTCCCGTCTCCAGCCTCCGCACCCTACCTTTGAAGATTCCCCAAAGCCCGACCAATGAGCGAGACCCTCGACTACCGCCCGTCCTACTTCGCCGCAGCCGTCGCGGCCGTGCTGACCTTCCTCCTGTACCTCATCACGCTCTCGCCCGAGACGGCGATGTGGGACACGAGCGAATACATCGCGGCGGCGTATACGCTGGGCCTGCCGCACCCGCCGGGGAACCCGTTCTTCGTGCTGGTCGGGCGCGTCTTCACCATCCTGCCGATCGCGCCCAACGTCGCGATGCGCGTGAACCTGCTGGCGGCGCTGTCCTCGGCGGTCTCGGCCGGGATGTGGTTCCTCATCACCGAGCGTGTGCTCGTGGGTTGGTTCGAGAAGCGCTGGCAGCGCGTGATGGGCGGTGCGCTGGCGGTGCTGATCGGCGCGACGGCGTTCACGGTGTGGAGCAACTCGGTGGTCAACGAGAAGGTCTACACCTTCTCGCTGGTGGGCCTGGCCGTCTGCGCGTGGCTGATCGTGCGCTGGTGCGACGAACCCGACGCCCCGGGCGCCAACAAGTTGCTGATCCTCGTGGCCTACCTCTGCGGCCTGGGCTATGCCAACCATATGGCCGGGATGCTCGTGGCCCCGGCGGCGCTGATCGCCGTGCTGTACCGCAAGCCGGCGGTGCTGATGCAATGGCGGCTGATCGCGGCCTGCGTCGGCGCGCTGATCCTCGGCGCGACGCCGTTCGCGACGCAGCCAATTCGTGCGGCACACAACCCGCCGATCAACGAAGGCGAGCCCACGGCCTGCCGTGAGGGCCTGAAGCTCTCGTGCACGCTCTCGAAGGGCACGTACACCGCCTTTATGTACAACTTCAACCGCGGGCAGTACGGCAAGCCCTCGGTGACGGAGCGGATGGCGCCGTTCACGGCGCAGGTCGGAATGTGGTGGCTGTACTTCAAGTGGCAGTGGGTGCGCGACGCCGCTGGCGAGCGTCCGGGCCTGCAGGGCGGATTGGCGGCCATTTTCCTCCTGCTCGGCATCATCGGCGGCTGGGTGCACTACCGACGCGACCCCCGAAGTTTCGCGTTCTTCGGGCCGCTGATGCTCACGCTCACGCTCGGACTCATCTACTACCTGAACTTCCGGTACGGTGCCTCCCAGTCGCCGGAACTCGGGATGAACGTGGACCGCGAGGTCCGCGACCGTGACTACTTCTATCTCTGGTCCTTCTCGGCCTGGTCCGTATGGGCCGCGCTGGGGCTGGTGTACGTGTGGGAGTCGATCGCGGTGGTCATCGGCCGCGAGCGCGTGACCGTCGGCAAGGAGAGCTACGACCTGCCGACCAACAGGGGCTGGGCGCTGGGCGCTCCGATCCTGCTCATCGCGTTCATCCCGCTGGTCGCCAACTGGACGGCCGCCTCGCGTGCCGGCCAGACCGACACCGCCGACGTCGCCATCGATATGCTCAACTCGGTGGAGCCCTACGGCATCCTCGTGACCGTCGGCGACAACGACACCTTCCCGCTCTGGTACGCGCAGGAAGTGCTCGGCATCCGCAAGGATGTCACCGTCGCCAACACCTCGCTGCTGAACACCGACTGGTACACGCGCCAACTCATCCGTCGCGAGGTCTTCGAGTATGACCAGGCCAACGGCCCGGCCGCGTTCCGCGACGGAGAGTGGACCAAGCCCGCAGGCCCGATCCTCAAGATGACGCTGGAGGACGCCGACCTCGTCCCGGTGTACCAGGAGCTGCGCACGCCGCAGCGCTTCACCAAGGGCGAGCTCGTCGCCACGCTGGAGCCGCAGGTGCTGTCGCGCGCCGACATCCTCGTGCTGCGGATGATTCTCGACAACGACCACCGGGCGGTGCACTTCAGCCGCACCTCCGGCGGGCTGGCCGAACAGCTCGGCCTTCGCGAGTACGTCGTGATTCAGGGGCACACGCGGAAGCTGTTGCCGCGGCGCGCGACCGAAACCGAGAGCATCGTCCGCGTGCCGGGAACCGGCTTGGTGGACGTCACGCGTTCCGCCGCGCTGTGGAACGAGTTCCGCGCGCCGGCCTCGCTGGCCAACCGCAGTATGTGGGTCGACCAGCCCAGCATCGGCCTGCCGGGCCTGGTCGTGAACACCGGCATCATCACGGCCGCGGCGATGGAGCGCGCCGGTCACGAGGCGGCGGCAGACTCGGTGAACGACCAAGTGCGTGCGATCGCGACGGCGATGGGCTTCGCGGACCTGGTGGCGCAGATGCAGGCGACGCGGCAGCCGCGCATCGCGCCGGGCTCGGATATGCTCCAGTCGTTCCCTGTGCCGGGGGCGGACAGCCCGGCCGGGCGGCGCCCCTAAGTTGGCTCGCTGACGCCCGCGGCGAGCGCGTCCACCCACGGACGCGCCGTCGCGAGCGTCTCGTGCACTTCCTCGAGGGCGATGCGCACGGCGGCGGCATCCTGCGCCGCCGCCGCGGCCTCCGCGTGCTCGCAGGCGGCGACCACATCCAGCACCCCCACCTGCTCCGCGCTGATGCGCAGCACGCGCGCGCCTTCGACGACGCTGTCGTACGCCCGCGAATCGGCAAGGCGGTCCAGCCAGGCCGCCTGCGCGGCAGCGAAGTCGCTGAAGGCGCCCATCATCCCGCGTAGCAGTTCGTCGCCACCCGCGGAACGGATGGCGCCGAGGGCGGGTTGGGAGTTGCGCGGGGGCTGGGGAAGGTCGGACACGGAGGGGCTCGCGGTGGCGGAACGGCGGGGCGTGCCTGTCTGATACGCGCCGCGACACGATTGCGATGAACCGCGCGGCAGGCAAGAGCCAGCTCGGCCCGAGGCTAGCCCAGCCCCTCACGGGCGTGTTAGGATGCACCCATCGGAGGGTTGGCAGAATGGCTATTGCAGCGGTCTTGAAAACCGCCGTCCGCAAGGACTTACAGGTTCGAATCCTGTACCCTCCGTTGCCTTGATTCACCCACAGCAAGCGGCGAGATTACGAGACTTCGGGGCGACCCGAGAGGAGACGTGGCCGAGAGGCTGAAGGCGGCGGTTTGCTAAACCGTTATACGGGGTTAAACCCGTATCGAGGGTTCGAATCCCTCCGTCTCCGTGGAAATCGGCCCGCATCGGATCTTGGTCCGGGCGGGCTGGTTTCGTTTCTGCGACTGGACGGATGACGGAGGACGGATGCCGACTCCGCGCGCTTCGTATGTAGCATCCGTCATCCGTCATCCGTCGAGAGTTCATCCGTCCTCGAACCGGCACCACGTGTCCACTCCGCGCCTCAGATTCGCCCCCAGCCCCACCGGCTACCTCCACGTCGGCGGTGCCCGCACCGCGCTCTTCAACTGGCTCCTCGCCCGCAAGCTCGGCGGCCAGTTCCTGCTGCGAGTCGAGGACACGGACAAGGCGCGCTCCACCGACGAGTCCACGCGCGCCATCTTCGAGGGCCTGCGCTGGCTGGGGCTCGACTGGGACGAAGAGGTGGTGTTTCAGGGGGCGAACCTCGAGCGGCACCGCGCCGATGCGCAGCGCCTGCTCGACGCCGGCAAGGCCTACCGCTGCTTCTGCACCACCGAGGAGCTGGCCGAGCGCCGGGCGGCCGCGGAGGCCGCCGGCGGCGCCTTCAGCTACGACCGTCGCTGCGACAAGCTGCCGCAGGACGAGATCGCGCGCCGCGTCGCCGCCGGAACGCCCTTCGTGCTGCGCTTCCGTGTGCCCGACGGCGAGACGGCTTGGGAGGACCTGGTCCACGGCCGCATCAGCTTCCCGAACAAGGACATCGACGACTTCGTCATCCTGCGCTCGGACGCCACGCCGATCTACAACCACGCCGTGGTCTCCGACGACATCGCGATGCGCATCACGCTGGTGATGCGCGGCGACGACCACATCTCCAACACGCCCAAGCAGATCCTGCTGTACGAGGCCCTCGGCGCGGCGCTGCCGCAGTTCGCGCACCTGCCGATGATCCACGGCACCGACGGCAAGAAGCTCTCCAAGCGCCACGGCGCCACGGCCGTCGGCGACTACCAGCACAAGGGCATCCTGCCGCAGGCGATGGTGAACTTCCTCGCCCTGCTCGGTTGGTCGCCGGGCGGGGACTTCGACGAAGTGATGACCCGCGAGCGGCTGGTCGAGGCCTTCAGCGCCGACGGCCTGCTCAAGAAGGCCGCGGTGTTCGATCCGGCCAAGCTGGAGTGGATGAACGGGCAGCACCTCGCGCGGATGCCGATCGCCGAAGCCGCGGCCTTGCTGCGCGGTCCGCTGGTGGCGGCCGGCCTCACCAGCGAGGACTGGCTCGACGCCAACGCGGCGTGGTACCACAAGCTGCTCGAGCTGCTGCGCGTGCGTGCGCGGCTCACCGATGAACTCGTGGCGCAGGCCAAGCCCTACTTCAGCGACGATTTCGCCTACGAGGCCGACGCCGTCGCCAAGCAGTGGAAGGACCCTGTCCTCGCGCAGTCGCTGCTCGAGGCCTGCGGCGACGCCCTGCGCGCGCTGGAGCCCTTCGACGAAGCGACGATGGAGCCGGCGATGCGCGCGCTCGCCGAGTCCAAGGGCGTCGGCGCGGGGAAACTCCTGCAGCCGCTGCGCGTGGCGTTGGTCGGGTCGGCGGCTTCGCCGGGCATCTTCGAGGTGATGGCCCTGCTCGGCCGCGAGCGCACGCTGGCGCGCATCGCCCGCGCGGTCGCGCATCTGGGTAGGTCCGCCGGCTAGGCCGATGGACGCCCCGCGTGCGCCGCTGACGGCGGTCGAGCAGGACGTCTGGCAGTTCCTGCTGGACCACCTGGCCCAACACTCGTTCCAGCCCAGCGTCCGCGAGATCGCGCGGCACTTCCGCATCCCGTCCACGCGGACGGTCTCGGACTTGATCGAGTCGCTGGAGCGCAAAGGTTACCTGCACCGCAGGCCCGGGCGGTCGCGCGGCGTGGTGCTCGCGGGCTTCGTCGGGGCTGGCGGCACGCAACCGGTGCCCGTGGTGCACTTCACGCTCAGCGGCGCGCCGGAGACCGAGCGGCATCTCACGCTGGACCGCGCGCTGGTGCCTTCGGCGGATGCGTACCTCGTGCGAGCCAACGCCGAGGAGGCACCGCGCCACGCGGTGCGCGAGGGCGACTTGCTCTTGGTCCTGCCGGAAGCGCGCGTGCCAGAGGAGAACCCGGTGGTGGCGCGGATCGGATCGCGCGTCCTCGTGCGCACCTTGGTCCGCCGCGGCACCACACTGTTGCTGCTCGCACCGGCGCCCGGGATGCGCGACATCGAGCTGCGCGACGAGGACGACTTCAGGATTCTCGGTCCGCTCGCGCTGGTGCTGCGGAGCACCGCCGCCGGCTCCGGCGACACCGCCGCGGACTGAGCGGGCTGCGCCGCCTCAGTCCGGCTGCGGGTCGCCGGCTTGCGGGGTCGGCCGCTGCTGCGCCTCGCGCTGGGCCTGGCGCTCCCGCTCGCGACGTTCGCGCAAGGCCTTCACCGCGCGGTCGAACTCATCGTCGCGCATCTGCCGTGCCGACTGCGTCTGGATCTCGGCTCGCATCGCATCCAGCCGGCGCGCCCGCTCCATCGCAATCGGATTCGCCTGCACGTTGTTCAGCGCGAACATCGAGAGCAGCGGCGTCGGGATGGAGAAGTTGCCCAGGCGGATCGCCTGCTGGTCCATTCCCCACTTCTTGCCGCCGAGGTCGAAGGTCCAGTCGCCCGGCCGCCGCGCGTCCTCCGGGTGGTAGCGCGCCAGGGAGTCGGCGTAGGCGAGGATGCTGCGCTCGAGCATCAGCCGCAGCGTGTCGGCGCGGGTCAGCGGGACGATCGGCGCGACGACCACGTCGCCGGGCTTCACCCAGAGGCGCTGGTCGGTGAACGTGGGCCGCAGGCCGCGGATCGGCCCACCGTCGCCGATGAGGTCGCCGTAGCCGCCGCCTGCGCCAGCATCGCGCGACGGTGCGGCCGGCACACCCGTGGGCGCCTCGGTCGGCGCGATGATCGGCGGCGGCGCCTCGGCGGGCGGCTCCTCGGTGATCGGCCGATTGTCACCGCCCGAGCGCGGGGCCTCACGATTGGCTTCGCCATCCGTCGGCAACTGCACCTCGAAGCGAATCACCTCGGGCACGATCGCTCGACCGCTGTCGTCGCGCAGCCAGTCGTAGGCCACGGGCACGAGGAAGGCCGGCACCACGATGCCGAGGAGCAGCAACTGCAGCACGAAGGCGGTCGCCGACGCACGGGGGTCGGCCGAGCGCCGCTTCGGCAGCAGGGAGACACCCTTCCTCGGCTTCACGCCTCGGCCACCACCGGATTGCGCACGCGGCTCCAGCCGACCACCTCGACCTCCACTTCGTCGCCGGGCTGCAGCGGCTTCACGCCGGCCGGCGTCCCCGTCGCGACTACGTCGCCGGGTTCGAGCGTCATCGACTGCGAGATGTACGACAGCAGCTCAGCGATCGGAAACACCATCTCGCTGGCCTGGCCGCGCTGGCACTCCTCGCCGTTCACGCGCGTCACCACCGTCAGCGCATTGAGGTCCACCGCGCCGCGGCGCTCCTCGCCGATCGGGCAGAAGGTGTCGGAGCCCTTCGCGCGCCACCACTGCGCGTCGGCCTTCTGCCAATCGCGCGCTGAGACGTCGTTTACCGCGACGATGCCGCGCACCGCGCGCGCGGCCTCCGCCGCACTCGCCTTCCGGAGCGTCGTGCCAATGACCACGCCGATCTCGCCCTCGAAGTCCACGCGGCCGGCATCGCGGGGCAGCACGATCGCGTCCCCGCTGGCGATCACCGTGGACGGTGGCTTCAGGAAGATGAGCGGGACCGTGGAGACCGCGTTGCCAAGCTCCTTGGCGTGCTCGCGATACGTGCGCCCCGCGCAGACGATCTTGGATGGGCGGCTCATCTAGGCAATGTACCCTCATAGAAGGCGCGGAGTTCGTCCCGGAGCATCGCCCAGGGGCCCTGCAGGCGCGTGGCGGGCGGCAGTCCCTCGGTGAGCCGGCGCCCGTAGCCCTTGGTCACCACGCGCGGATCGCAGATCACGACGGCACCGCGATCGGTGGCGGTGCGGATGAGCCGCCCGAAGCCCTGCTTGAGCCGCAGCGCCGCGTGCGGGATCATATACTCGGCGAAGGCGTCGCCGCCGGCAGCCTCGATGGCCTCGCACTGCGCCGCCGTCATCGGCTCGGTGGGCACGCGGAAGGGAATCTTCGCAATGACCATCCCGCGCAGCGCGCGACCGGGCACGTCGACGCCTTCCCAGAAGCTCGCGGTGCCGATGAGCACGGCATCGCCGTGCTCACGGAAGCGTCGCAGCAGTTCGTCGCGCGGCGCCTCGCCGTGCACGAGCAGCGGATGCGCCGCCTCGGCGCCGGCCGCGCGGAGCACCGCCGCCGCCTCGCGCACGTCACGATGGCTCGTGAACAGGACGAAGACGCCACCCCCCGCCGCCGCAATCACGTCCTGCGTCGCCTCGAGCGTGCGCTTCAGGTGCCCCGGTCCGTCGGCGTTTGGCGCCGGGAAGTCGCTAGGGATCAGCAGCATCGCCTGGCGCGGGTAGTCGAACGGCGACGCCAACGAGGCCGTCACCGGCTCGAGTTCTTCGTCGTCGAGCCCGAGCCGCCGCGTGATGAAGTCGAAGCCGTCGCCCACCGAGAGCGTGGCGCTGGTCACGATGGCCGTCTCGACGCGGCGGAAGAGGTCCTCGCGCAGGATCGGTGCGAGGTCCAACGGCACGGCCGTCGCGCCGACGTTGCGTTCGCTACCACGCAGTTCGAGCCAGCGCACGCGCGGCGCGCCGTCGCGGCCCGGCCGCAGCGCCGCGCGCAGCGCGTCGCTGGCCGTCTGCAGCCGCCGCGTCACGCCGCGCACTTCGTTGAGCAGCGGGGCCAGTTCCTCGGCCTTGGCCTCGTCGCTCTCCAAGCGGTCGCGCACCATCCGCAGGCCGTCGCCCAGCAGATCCACCTCAGCGAGCAGGTCGTCCAGCGCCACGCCGAGTCCCGCCTGCCACACCGGTTCGTCGTCAAAGCTGTCGGTGAGTCGCACCACCGATTCGCTGCGCCCGCGCATCCACTCGCCGAGCAAGTCGCAGAGTTCGGCACTCTTCGTGCGCGCCGTCTGCAGCGACGGGACGAGCCGGGCGCGGACGAGGTCGAGGCTCGCCACCGAGTACAGGTCCTTGCTCGAGGAGAGCTTCCGCTCCAGTGCCGGCAGCAATCCCTTGCCCCGCCGTTCGAGGCGCGAGAACAGGCGTTCGAGCCCGCGCCGTGAGACCTGCTGCCCCAAGTGCGCGGCCGCCGCATCCTCGAGGTGATGGCCTTCGTCGATCACCAGTCGCTTGTAGGCCGGCAACACCGCCGCCTCGTCCCAGCGTCCGGAGGCGCGCCGCACCGCGATGTCCGCCATCAGCAGGTGATGGTTCACGACGACCACATCCGCCTGCGCCGCGGCGCGCCGCGCCTTGAACACGAAGCAGGGATCGAAGTGCGGGCACTTGAGTCGCGTGCAGAGGTCGCCCTCGGCCGCGACTTCGTCCCACACCTCGCTGCGCGGCGGCACCGGCAAGTCCGCCAGCGAACCATCCTGCGTCTTCTCCGCCCAGTCCTCCAGCATCCCGAGGTCCGCCGAGGCGTCGTCTTCGAAGAGTACCGGCGCCTGGAGGCGCGCCTGCTCGAGGCGCTGCAGGCAGAGGTAGTTCTTCCACCCCTTGAGCAGCGCGAAGCGCACCGGCTGGTCCTTCAGCGCCTGCTTGAGGAACGGCAGGTCCTTGGCGGTAAGCTGTTCCTGCAGGGTGATGGTGTTGGTCGAGACCACCGTGCGCTCGCCGCTCTCGGCGGCCCAGCGCAGCGCCGGCACCAGGTACCCCAGCGACTTACCCACGCCCGTGCCGGCCTCGAGCAGACCGACGCCCCCGCGCGTGTAGAGCTGCGCGATCAAGCGCGCCATCTCGCGCTGGCTGGGGCGATCCTCGTAGCGGCCCAGCGTGGCGGCAATCGGTCCGCCGGGCCCGAGCGCGCCGGCGACGTCGCCGGGCTCCAGGTGAGCCGGCTCGGCCTGCCGCGGCACCTCGACGACCACGTACAGCCGCGAGGCGTCGTTGTCGGTGATGGCGAAGCCGATGCCGTCATCGTGCATCCGCGCGGCGACGGCGAGGTCGGCATCGCTCGGCTCCAGCAGGCCACTCGGATGGTTGTGCAGGAGCAGTTCGCCGCGATTGGCGAAGCCCGGCAGCGCGAGCACGCTGGCCACGTCACCGCGAGCCGCGACGCGGGCCGTCTGTATCACGCCGGCGTCATTGACGGTGCAGACGAAGCAGACCTCGCGGCCGCCGGCGAGGCGGATGGCCGAGCGAACGGCGGCGGCGGCGCCCGGGGCGAGGCGCCCGGTCTCGCCGCTCACGTCTTCAGCGGCCGCTTCCGTGCGGCGGGGAACAGCACGTTGTTGAGGATCAGCCGGTAGCCCGGCGAGTTGGGATGCAGCGCCAGGTCAGTCGGCGGCGCGCCGATGGCGTGCTGCGGATCCTCGGGGTCGTGCCCCCCTAGGTACGTGAACGTGCCGCGCCCGTAGCTGCCGTGGATGTACTTCACCCAGGGCGCGCCTTCCTCGTGCGCCAGGACGGTGATGCCGGGCTTGAGCGTGCGGCGCGTGAACGACGTCGTCACGCCGTAGTAGTCGCGCAGCACGTTGCGGTGGTTCTGCACCAGCATCGTGGCGACGGGGTCGAACTTGGCCGAGAAGCCGAAGAGCGTGAACGTCCCCAGCGGCTGACGGCGCGACGGCACGTTCACCTGGTGGCCGTCGATGTCGCTCATCGCGTTCACGCCGCCGCCGAACTCCAGCCGCGCGCCCTCGGTGGCGAAGGTGCGGTCCCAGCGCAGCTTCGTCTCCGCATCGGGATCCATCGGCGTGCCGTCGGTGCTCGCGCCGGCGATGTCCACTTGGAAGGCGGCGATCGCGAGTTCGATGGTCTCGGTGGCGCCGCACATCGCGAAGAGGAACCCGCCCCGCTCCACGAAGGCGCGCAGCCGGTCGGCCACGGTCTTCTTGAGCGTGGGGATGTCGGCAAGGTTGAAGCGCCGCGCCATCTGCAGGTCGCGCTCGCGCGCCTGCTGGAACCACGGCGCGTCGCGGAAGCCGAGGTACAGCTTGTGCTGCTGTCCCGTGAAGTCCTCGTGATGCAGATGAATCCAGTCAAACTGCGACAGGTCCGTGGAGAGGACGTCGTCGTCCCAGATGTTCGTGTACGGGATGCCGGCGTAGGTGAGCGCGAGCGTCACGGCGTCGTCCCAGGGCATCGCCTGCGGCGGCGAGTACACGGCGATGCGCGGCGCCTTGTCCAGCGGCACGGCGTCCATATTCCCGTCGGCGATCTCGCGCCGGATCGCGGCCACACGCCCTTCGTCGAGCGGCTCGAAGCTCACGCCCGCCAGCAAGGCCGAGCGCCGCAGGCCCGGCAGGTCCGGAATCAGGAAGCTGCCGCCGCGATAGTTGAGCAACCACTCGCTGCGCACGCCATCCGTCAGCGCACCGAAGGTCAGCCCATATGCCTTGAGGTGATTCGCCTGCGCGTCGTCCATCGGCACGAGCAGATGCTGCGCACGCAGCGGCAGCGCGGCGCAGATCGCCACGAACGCGAGAAGCAGAGCGCGCCTCATCGGCCGGCTCGGTCGGAAGGAAGGGCGTCGAGCTCGCGCCGCGCCTGCGGCACCAGCGCGCTGCCCGGATACTCCAGGATCACGTGTTCAAACTGCAACCGCGCGCCGCGCACGTCGCCGCGGCGCCGCAGGAGCCGTCCCCACTCCAGCCGCGCCTCAGGCGCCTCGGGCGCGGCGGCATAGCTCTCGGCCACGCGCGTCCACAGCGGCAGCGCCCGCGCATCGGCGCCGCGTGCGGTTTCCAGGCGCGCGGCCATCGTGACCAACAGCGACGAAGCATCCGCCAACGACTCCGCCGCCTGCGTGAAGTAGCGGACGGCCGCGGCGGTGTCACCGCGGGCCAACGCCAGGAAGGCATCGCCGGCCTGCGTCGACCGCTCCGCGCGCGTGCGCGAGAGCAGGGCCAGCGCGGCCACCGCTTCCGGCGCGGTGACATCGCCGAAACGCAGGCTGCGCCGCGCCGTCACGAGGTCGCCGTCGAACAGTGCCAGCCAGCCGCCCACGGCATCGTCCGCATCCAGTGGCGCCTCGGCGAGCGCGGCCCGCGCGCGCGCCACGTTGCCCGAGCGCACCCAGGCCCAGGCGATCGTCCGCTGGAATGCGCGCGCCTGCGCACCCAGTTGCGGCGCGGCCTCGGCGAGCACGCGTTCGGCTTCCTCGCCGCGTCCGAGCCGCGCGAGCGCCTCGAGCTCCACCCCGACCAGCTCCGGACGCATTGGCCCGCCCGGGCCACGTGCCGCGCGCACCAGGCGCAGCGCGACCTCGGGTTCGTTGGAGCGCATCGCGGCGACGGCACCGCGTTGCGCCGTGCCCACCAGCGGCTTCGCCCGATGCATCGCCACGAGCGCGTCGCGCGCCGCAGCCCAGGCCTGCACGCGCTCGGCCTCCTCGGCGAACTCTCCCCACACGAACACTGTCGTGTCGCTCGGCGGCAGCGCCTGCAGCACCTGCCAGCCCGTGAGCGGTGCACCCCAGCCGAGTTCCAGCAGCGCCATCGCCAGGCGAGCCCCAATCGGGGCATCGGACGTCACCAACGCTGCGCGCAGCGAATCGCGCTGCTCCACCGGCGCCGGCGAAAGCGAGAACACCGCCGCCGATTCGAAGTACGGCTGGTCACGCATCGTCTCGCGCCACGCTTCGGCGGCGGCGCTCCAGCGCCCCAATGCGGCGCGCATCTGCGCCGCCTCGAGCAGCAGTTCGCGCGTGCCGCCCAGCGTGGCGGTCGCTTCCTGCAACACCGAATCCGCGGCGGCCGCGCGACTGTTGTAGATGAGGATGCGGGCGTAGTCGCGGAACGGCGCGACGTCGCGCGGGCGCAGGGCACGCCACTCGCGGAACGCCGAGTCGGCCCGCTCATCGCGACCGAGTACCACCAAGGTGCGGAGTTGGGCGCCACGGAGCTGCGCGTCGGCGGGCGTCAGCGGGATCAGCGAATCCAGCAGCGGCACGAGGCGCGCTTCTTCACCCGTCATCGTGTACACGCGCTCCAACCCGAGCACGCCCGGCACCACGGCGCCGGCGTCGATGACCTCGATCCACGCGGCACGCGCCTGTTCGTAGCGCCCGCCGTTCTCGTGATCGATGGCGCGCGCGATTAGCGGCGCGGTGGGATTGCCCAGCGGGCGCTGCTGCGCCGGCAGCGACACCGCAGCGCTCAGCACCAGCGCAAGACCGATGACACCCCACCTCACGGAGTCCCCCCAGCGTTCAGGCGGCGGAAGTACTCGATCACCACGCGACGGTCCTCCGGGCTCAGCCCGCGCAACTCTTCCCAGGTCGGCACGCGATAGCGATCCGCCGCGGCGCCACTCGCACGGCCGTCCGGCGTGACGCGCGTAGACTCGCGCGCAGCCCGCGCCTCGCGCCGTTGGCTTTCGTCGCGCTGATCCTGCTCCAGCGAACGGCCGGCGTCGAGCATCCGGCGCAGCAACTGCTCCTGGCGCGCCTTGGTCGTCGGGTCCACGGCGCCTTGGTCCAGCGCCGCGGCCAGCGCGCGCGCTTCACGCGCCATCTCCTGCGCACGTCCGGTGGGGTCGGCGTCGCTGAGGTCGTCGAGCTGCCGCGCCACTTCGCGCTGCGATCGCGCCAGCTCGCGGGCCTGCGCGCGCGCGGCTTCGCCCTGCCCGTCACGCCCGTCCTGCGGTTGTCCAGTGGGCAGCAAGCTCTGCATCTGCGCGTTGAGTCCGCCCTGCTGCTGCGCCAGCTCCTGCATCTGCTTCAGCATCTCGGCCATCCCGGTGGCGCTGCGGCTGTCGGCCGCGCGCTCGCGATCACGCGTCAACTGCGCCGCCGCCTGCCGCAATGCATCCGCCGACTCCCGCATCGCCTGCTCGGTCTGGCCGCGCCGCCCTTCGGCCGCCTCGCGCGAGGCCTGCGCCGAGCGCTGCCGCGCGCGCTCCATCAACTCCCGCGAGCGCGGGGAGACCAGGGCCGAACGCCGTGACTCGTCCTCGAGGCGCTGCTGCGCGGCCTGCACGCCCTGCTGCAGCGCCGACTGTTGCGCACGCAGGCTGGCCTCGGTGTTGTCGGCGCGCGCCTGCTGCGCGAGCTGGTCCTGCTCGCGGGCGAGCTGCATCATCTCCTGCACCGACTGGTCCAGCGCCGAGGTCAGCTCGGCTTTCCACTCGCCGACTTGGCGCTCGCGGGCCTCGCCCAGCGCCTCGGCCGCGCGCTGCATCGCGTCCGAGGCCTGCTGCGCGTTGGCGGCGGCGTTGCGCGGGTCCTGCCCCGCCTGCTGCATCGCCTGCGCGGCGGCCTGCGCCTGCCGTGCGCCTTCGTTGGTCCGCTCGGCACCGGTCTGCGCGTTGGCCTGCTCCAGCCGCTGCGCCAACTGCTCGGCCTGCTCGGCCAGCGCCTTGGAGCGCTGCTGCATCGCCGCCGCTTCCTCCGGCGTCGGCGGACGCCGCTGCGCCGAGTCCGCGAGCGCCCGCTGCTCTTCGGCGAGTTCCTGGCCGCGGTCGGCGAGCGTCTGCATCTGGCCTTCGAGCGCCGCACGGCGCAGCATCTCGGCGCTGCGTTCGAGTTGCTCGCGCATCCGCTGCTGGGCCTGCGCCAGCTCCTGCAACGACTGCCGCGTGCGCGCGCCATCCAGTTGCTGCGTGGCCGACTCCAGGCGTTGCATCGCCGCCAGCATCTCCGGCGTCATCGCTTCGCGCATCAGGCGCTGGGCTTCCTGCAACTGCTGCTGCAACGCGGGATCCAGCGCACCTGCCTGCCGCAGCCGCTCCTCCAACTGCCGCGCCGCTTCCTCAAGGTTCTGCACCTGCTGCTGCAGCTCATGCTGCTGCTCGCCGATCTCTCGCGCACGCTCGGCGCCTTCGTAGCCCAGCGGCTCGCGCGGCTGGCCGGAGTTCGATTCACCCGCGCGCGGTTGCCCCGCCGGCACGCCCTGCTGCTGGCCTTGCTGCTGCGCCTGCTGCTGCGCCTGTCCGATCGGCGGCTGCTCACGCGCCGCCTCGGCGCCGCGCTCGCCGCGCGAACGCGCCTCGTTGGCCGTGCGCTCGGCCAGCGCGGCCTGGGCCTTCGCGGCCGCATCGGCGGCGGCGACTGCCTCGGCGGCCGCTTCATCGGCGGCCGTACGCGCCTGCTCCGCCGTCGGCACGCGCAGCAGCACCGGCGCGCTCACCGCGCGGCGTTCGCCCGGGGCCGCATCGCGCGCTACCAGCGTCACCTCGAGTCCATCGCCTGGCTGCAGCGCAAAGTCAGCCAGCGCCAGCACCGCACTGCCGCTCCACAGAGTCTCGCGCGGCGTGGCGAGTTCCCGCAGCTGCGGCGGCGCATCGGAATCCACGCGGCGCAGCCGCAGCGCGACCTCGGCCAGTCCGTAGTCATCCTGCGCAAGCAGCTCCAACGCGATGCTCGCATCAGCCGCCACGAAGCGCTCGCCTACCGGCGCAAGGATCTCCACGCGCGGCAGCGAGTCCTCCACGACGTCGATCTCCAGCGGCAGCGGCAGGTCCTCCACCACCTGCGCCGTGCCCAGCACCTCCCAGCGCCACTGCGCGCGCTGTCGCGGAATCAGCGCGCCGGCAAAGCGCACGCCGTTCACCGCCGGCAGTACCACGCGCGCGCCGTCGCTGACGAGCACCGCCGATTCCAGGGCCTGCGACGAGCGGCCCGTAATCTCGAGCCGCGTGCCCGCGGGCACACGCAACGGTTCGTCCGCCGGCAGCGATTCGTCGCCGCGGCCGAGGTACGCCGGGTAGCGGGCGCGGATGGCGACGTCACCGACGAAGGGGCGATCGACCACCGCGATGTCGACCGAATCCCGACCGGCGCGACCGTCCAGCGCGACGACGACGAGATCCGCCGAGACCGACGTGATCTCGATCGTCGCCGAGCCCGCGGCATCGACTTCGAGCCAGGTCTCCCGCCAGTCAGCACCGAGCGTGCGCCAGCGGACTTCGACCGCGCGGCGGCCCGGCGCGTCCACCGTGAGGCGCAGGTCCGCGCCGCGCGTGATACGCGTCGGCGCGTCAACGATCGCGAGCGGCCCCACGAGGTTGCCGCGCCAGGCGCCCAGCGGATTCAGCAGCGCGTGCCAGCCATCGGCACGGCGCGCGTACGACGTGGACGCCAGCAGCAGCACCTGCCCCAGCGCGACGACCGACAGCACCGCCGCGCGCTGCAAACGACGCCGCAGGCGCGGCGCCGGCCGCGACTCAGCCGCCGCCAGCGCCGCCGACGCCTGTGCCACCGCGAGGTCCGCGAACACACCGCTGCCTTCGACCTCGAGCACGCCCACCAGCGCGCCGCGCCGCAGGCCTTGCTCGCGCTCGATGGCCGCCGCCACCGCGCGCGGCTCCGCGCGCGCCGCCAGCCGACGCCGCAAGAAGCCACCCAATGCCACCGCCGCAGCGAGCGCAAGCACCCACGCCAGCAGCGGCAGAATGCGCGGCGCGATGAGCCAGCCGCCGTCGGCGAGCCACGCCGCCGCCGATGTCAGCGCGCCCACCAGCACCGTAAGCGGCAGCAGCGTGCCCGCCAACCACGCGCGCCGGCGCAGGCGCTGTACCTCGGCGTGCACCACGTGCAGCGAACTCATCGCCCCACTCCGCTGGTCACGGCGTAGACGAACAGGTTCACGCCCATTCGCAGCGCCTGCTCGTGCAGTTCGGGCGGATCGTCCGGATACGTGCCGACGTCCTCCCAGCCGTTCCCGAGGTCGGCTTCGTGCGTGTAGTACACAGCGAGGCGGTCGCCGATGAAGATCCCGAAGCCGCGCGGCGCCGCGCCGTCGTGCTCGTGGATCTTCGGGACGCCCTGCGGGAACGCGTACACGATGCGGTAGATCGGATGATCCAGCGGCACGTCCACGAGCTCGCGGTCCGGGAACACGCGGGCGATCTCGCGGCGGAACGCGGCGTCGAGGCCGTAGTTGTCGTCCGCGTGCAGGAAGCCGCCCTGCAGCAGGTAGGCGCGCAGCCGCTCGACTTCACGGTCGCTGAAGCGGATCTGGCCGTGCCCGGTCAGGTGCAGGAAGGGATGGTCCCAGAGCTTCTCGTCGGTGAGACGGACGCGCTGCTCCTGCGGCTCCACATCCAGCGTGGTGCGCGCGCGGATGGCGCGGATCAGGTTCGGCAGGCTCGAGGGATTCGCGTACCAGTCGTCGCCGTCGTACTGCAGGCGCGCGACGCTGAGGCGCACGGATTTCGCTGGCGCAGCTGAAGCATCGGCCGCGGCCATCGGCGCAGGAGCAGGCGCCGCCGCCAGCGCCGCCAGCGTCCCGAGCGCCAGCGCCCCGAGCGCCGCGAAGCGGAGCCCCCGCGTCCGTCGCATCACGCCTCGTGCGCCAGACGGTACGCGACGTTCCGCGACGCCCCCGCCGCGAGCAGCGCCTGCTGGATCTCGCGCGCGCCCTTGCCCGCCGCCCGCAGCTCGGCGGCGCGCGCGCGCAGGGCGCCTTCGTCTGGGGCGCCGTCCGGCGCCCCGTCCAGCACAATCACGATCTCGCCTCGCGGTTCGTGGTCTGCGTAGTACGCAGCGAGCTCGGCCACCGTTCCCCGCCGGAACTCCTCGTACTGCTTGGTCAGCTCGCGGGCGACCACCGTTGCCCGCTCGCCCGCCCCGGCCGCCGCCAGATCCGCCAACGTCGCCGCCAGCCGCGAGGGCGCCTCGTACAGCACCGCCGTGTGCGCCAGCGCCACCACCTCGCCCAGCACCCGCGTGCGCTCACCGCCCTTGCGCGGCAGGAAGCCGAAGAACGTGAATCGACCGGTCGCCAGTCCCGCGCCAGCCAGCGCCGCCAGCAGCGCCGAGGCACCCGGCACCGCCGAGACCTGCACGCCCGCCGCGATGGCGGCCTGCACAAGGCGAAGGCCCGGGTCGCTGAGCAGCGGCGTGCCCGCGTCGCTCACGAGGGCCAGCGACTCGCCCGCCACCAGGCGCGCCACGAGGCCGGGCGTCGCCTGCGCCTCGTTGTGCTCGTGGTAGGCGAGCAACGGCGTGCGGATCGCGAAGCGCTCGCAGAGCACGCGCGTGTGCCGCGTGTCCTCGGCCAGCACGGCCGCCACCTGCTGCAGGACCTCCACCGCCCGCGGGGTCATATCCCCGAGGTTGCCGATCGGCGTGCTGACGATGTACAGGGTCCCGGGAGTGGAGGCGCCGTCGGCGCTCACCACTTCACCTTCCACGGCAGGGCGTCGAACAGCCCGGCCGCCTGGAACACGTGCCGCCGCGAGGCGGTGAGGTCGTGCAGCACATCCTCGGGCGTGGTGTCGTCGGGCGCGGCGGCCCAGAGAATGTCGGCGATCCACGCCGCAATCGCCTTGGTCAGCGTCGCCGCATCGGTCACCGGATCCTTGAGCGTGGGCAGGTTGGGCGAGAAGCGCTCGAGCGTGCCGTGCTGCGCCACCAGCGCGCGGCGCGCACCTTCCGTCACCTCCGCCGCCGACGCCTTGCCGCCCTGCTGCAGCCGCGCAATCAGCGCACCGATCAACTCGCGGTACGCCTGGATGAGTGCCGGCGAGGCCTGCGCCGGCAGCGGTGGCGGAGGCGTCCACAGGCGCACCGTCGGCGGCGAAGCGAGCACGCGGCCCTCGAGCAGCGTGCGCAACAGCATCGTCACGTCGCCGGGGCGCGGATCCACGAAGTACCCGCGCGCGGGCCGGCCACCGGCCAGCGCCACGTAGTTCACCGCGCCGTCGGCGATGACTTCCAGCGCGCCGTCGTGCATCGTGCCGTCGAGATAGCCAAGCAACGCCGTCGCATCGGTGGGCACCAGTTCCCGCGGCAAGTGTTCCGGCTCGCCCACCTGCGTCGCGAACATCAGGTCGAGTTGCTCGTCGGTGGCTTCGTGGAAGCAGATGCTGCCGTACTCGGCGGCCGTGGGCACGCGACCGATCGCATCACTGATCGCCACCGGCACAAAGCGCCGGCCGTCGGTGCTCGAGGTGGCGTTCACCACTTCGCCGCCCTCCATATAGAGGACGATCAGTTCTTCCGGCATCCACACGGCCACGTAGCCGGACACCCGCGCCGACCGGTCGCGCTTGGCGTCCGTCAGCAGGTTGCGTAGATGCACGTACGCCAAGCGGGTCCGTTGCAGCAGGACCCGCTTGGCGGGGTATCGAATGGCGTCGCGGAGCGGGGGCATCCGGACGAGTCGGGACTCAGGCCGCGTGCTGCTCGAACTTCGCCGCCAACGCCGGCTTCGGCACGGCACCGATCACCTGGTCCACCAGCTTGCCGTCCTTGAAGAACAGCAGCGTGGGGATCGAGCGCACCTGGAAGCGCATCGCCGTCTTCTGGTTCGCGTCCACGTCCAGCTTGGTCACCTTCACGCGACCGGCGAACTCCTCGCTCAGTTGTTCGAGAATCGGGGCGATCATCCGGCAGGGACCGCACCACGTGGCCCAGAAATCCACCACGGCCAAGCCCTGGTGCTGCTCCACTTCGCTCGCGAACGACTCGTCCGTCACCGTCACCGTCTTCGACATCGGCTCTCTCTCCAGGGGTCGAGGCGCCGGTGCCAAGTGCCCGGACGCCATAGTAATGTTAGCGGCATTGGGTCCGAAGTGCGCCCCCTCCGGAATTGCCGATTATGTCCAGCCCGTTCCCGCGCGGCACCCGCATCTCCCACCTCGGCATCGCCGTCGAGTCACTCGAAGGCATCCTGCCGTTCTACCGCGACATCCTTGGGATGCCCGAGGTCCCGCTGGACGACGCCGACGGCGCACGCATCGCTGCCGTTGCCGCCGGTGACGCACTCGTGGAACTGCTGGAGCCGGAGAAATCCGACTCCCCCATCGGGAAGTTCCTCGCCAAGCGTGGGCCCGGCATCCATCACATTTGTTTCGCGGTGGACGATCTCGACGGAATGCTCGCGCGCTGCAAGGCTCACGGCATCCAGCTCATCGACGAGACGCCGCGCATCGGGGCCGAAGGCAAGCGCATCGCCTTCCTGCACCCCAAGTCCACCGCCGGCGTGCTGGTCGAGCTCTCCGAATACTGAGACGGGGGTGCCGCCCGTCGGCGGCACCCCCGTCTGGACAGCGCGTTCCGACGCCTCAGGGCACCGGACGCGTCACCGGCTCGGCATTGCAGATCTCGCGGGCCGGACGCAGGTCGATGTCCTCCACGAACCAGCGACCGCTGCGGGAGTTCTTCACCGTCGTAAAGGGAATCGTCGCGCTGCGGCTACCACGCACCGTCTCCACCCGGTGGATCACGCGGCCCGCCTCTCCCAACTGGGCCGCGCCGATGCGAGATTCATCGTGGCGCACGTGGCAGACGATGATCAGCAAGCGGCGCTCCAGCTCGGCCCGATCCACGCGGTCCCGCGTCAGCGACTCCTCGTTCCCCCACACCATCGACATCGCCTGCAGGTCCTGTCGGCGCGACGCTTCCACAAACAGCATCACGGCCTCGGTCGACGTCGCGCCCCCGGCAGTATTGGACGCCACCGCACGGGGACGGCACCCCAGGCTGCCCAGCACGAGTACCAACGCGATTCCCAGACGTCTCACGGCTTCAGCTCCCGATCTCGAGTAAGGTTCCGGTCCTAATGGTCCGACAACGGCTCTACATCAACATCGATCACGTCGCGACGCTGCGGCAGGCCCGACGGGCGGCATACCCCGATCCGGTCGCCGCGGCCCGCGTCTGCGAGGACGCCGGCGCCGATGGCATCACCGTGCACCTGCGTGAGGACCGTCGACATATCCAAGACGCAGATGTCGAGGCGCTCGCAACGGCGGCCCGCAGCCCCGTCAACCTGGAGATGGCCGCCACCACCGAGATGACCGCCATCGCCCTGCGCCTGAACCCGCATCAGGTCACCCTCGTCCCCGAGAAGCGCGAGGAGATCACCACCGAAGGCGGGCTGGACCTCTTCGCCGACCCCGCGCGCCTCGAGGCCACGCTCGCCGCACTCAGCACCGCCGGCATCCGCGCTTCGCTCTTCATTGACCCCGATCCGCGGCAGATCGCTCGCGCCGCCGAGCTCAAGGTGCCCGCCATCGAGCTGCACACCGGCCGCTACTGCCACCATCCGGAGGACCCGCAGCACCTCGCGGCCCTGCGTGCGGCAGCAACGCAGGCCGCGGGTCTCAGGCTCGCCGTGCACGCCGGCCACGGCCTCACGCTCGACAACGTCGGGCCGGTGGCCGCGATCCCCGAATGCGAGGAACTCAACATCGGCCACGCCATCGTCAGCCACGCCGTGTTCGTCGGGCTGGCCGAGGCCGTGCGCGCGATGCGTCGCGCGATGGACGCGGCGCGCCCCCGTTGACCCGCACCCACCCCTCGGCGCACCTTACCCGCCACTATATGGAGACGCGATGACCGGCGGGTTGCTCGACTTCTTCACCCTCGAGGCCAGCGAGTACGTCGAACAGCTCGACGGGCTCGTCTCGCGCGCGACGGCAGCTCCGCCGGACGGCGAGAGCTTCGTGCGCGCCGTACGGGCGCTGCGCGGCAGCGCGACGATGGCCAAGGTCACCGGCATCGCCAACCTGGCGCAGGCACTCGAACGCCTCGCCCGGCAGGTCGGCGCCGGCCAGCTCGCCTGGGACGCTGCCTCGCGGGGCGTGGCCATCAGCGCCATCGACGACACCAAGATCCTCATCCGCGGCGTGCGCAACTGGAGCGCCGCCGAGGACGCGCGCGTCGCGCAACGTGTCGCCGAGCTGGACCAGATCGCCCCACCGACCGCCGCGGCTGCACCCGCCGCAGTGGCCCCGGACTTCCTCGCCGGCGCCACCGCCGATGCCGCCGCCGCGCTGCTCGAGTACGCCGAGACGCCCGGCGCGCGCGAGCACTTTGACCGCGTGATGGACAAGGTGCGCGCCCTCCGCGGCGTCGCCGCCCTCAACGACCTGCCACCGCTCGGCGAAGTCGTCGACGCCGTAGACGCCGCCGCCAAGCCGATCGAACTCGGACGCGAGGATGCCACCGCCGAGCGCCGTCGCCTCTTCCGCACCGCCGCCCGCGTGCTGCTCGAGGGCGGCGATGCCGTGCGGCAGGGCCACGCGCCGCCGACCGACTCGCCCGCCCTGCAGGAGTTCACGCTCGCCGCCGCCGCGCTCAGCGGCGGTTCGGCGGACGGCGACGACGTCGTGCCCATCGCGGCGCTCCTGATGGATTCACCCGACGCGGTGCAGGCGGCGGGCAACCCGCCGACGACTGCGGCGCAGCGCTTCCGCCTTGAGGTCGTGAGCCAGGCCGAACACCTGCGGCGCCTCGTGCACGAAGGCCGCCGCGCCGCGGACGCCGCCACGCGCGAACGACTCGGCCGCGAGATGCGCAACGCGGTGCGCAACCTGGCCCGCGCCGCGCAGAGCTTCGCCGCGGTCGAGATCGCCAACTGCTTCCTCGCCGCCGAGCGCGGTGCCGCTGCGCTG
The DNA here is from genome assembly GCA_019637355.1 of Gemmatimonadaceae bacterium. Classification (NCBI taxonomy): domain Bacteria; kingdom Pseudomonadati; phylum Gemmatimonadota; class Gemmatimonadia; order Gemmatimonadales; family Gemmatimonadaceae; species Gemmatimonadaceae bacterium. The sequence goes on from JAHBVT010000001.1 coordinate 1,832,051, forward strand.
GAACAGCCGGCCCTCGACGTGCTCGAGCGTGCCGCGATGCTGCTGAGCGCCGCCAACGCCGCGCCCGAGACAATGGCGGCGCAGTTCGTGGATCTCTCCGAGATGCTGAGCCGCGGCGTCACGCCGCTGCGCTCCGCCACCCCGCCGTCCTCGGCGGCGACCTTCGCGTCGCTCGGCCCGAGCACCGGCGGCGCCCCCTCCGGCGCGGCGCTCAAGTCGCTGCTGTCCCAGGGCCTCAGCGGGCTCTCGCCCCTGGGCACCGCGACCTTCGCCGAGCCGGTGGTCGGCGAGGAGGACGATGTAATCCCGATCGAGGACCTGCTCTTCCGCGGCAAGGACGCGCTGGCGCGGGCCATCGAACTCGGGGACGCGCTACGCTCCAGCGGCAACACCCCCGACGCCGCCACTCTCGCCGAGCTCTACGACCTGCTGCAGCTCGCGGCGGCGGAGTAGCCACGGTGCGCCTCGACTGGCGCGCCGTCCTCGGGATCGCGCTCAGCATCGCCCTGCTCTGGTTCACGCTGCGCGGCGTGCACCTGCGCGAAGTCTGGGAGATACTCGCGAGTTCCAACCTCGCGCTCTGGATTGCCTGCACCGTCACGGCCACCGCGATCTTTCCGCTGCGCGCTCGGCGCTGGCAGGCGATTCTCGCGCCGGTGGCCGGCCGCATCCCCTTCGCCCCGCTGTGGCACTCCACCGCCGTGGGGATGATGGTGAACAACGTGTTTCCCGCGCGCGCCGGTGAGTTGGCTCGCGCCTTCGCCCTCTCGCGCGAACGGCGCGAGGTGCGCTTCACGACGGCGTTCGCGTCGCTGGCCGTCGATCGGCTCTTCGACGGCGTCGTCGTGCTCGCGCTGATGCTGCTCGCGACGCTCGATTCGCGCTTCCCCGCCGACGCCACGATCCTCGGGGCCACGGCCTGGAGCATCGCCGCCACCGCCGGCCTCTTCCTCTCGGCTGTCTTCGTCGCACTCGCCGCGCTGGCCTACGCACCTGAGCAGATGCTGCGCCTCGTCGACCGCATCGCCGGTGCCATCGTGCCACGGCTTGCACCCAAGCTGCGCAGCCTGCTCGAGGGCTTCGCGGGCGGACTCGGCGTGTTCCGCGAACCAATGCTCGCGCTCGAGGTGCTCTGGTGGACGCTGCTGCACTGGCTCTGCAACGCGGCGGCGTTCTACCTGGGCTTCCTCGCGCTCGGCCTCGCCGCCCCGATGTCGGCCGCGCTCTTCGTGCAGGGCCTCATCGCCATCGGGGTCGCCCTGCCGTCGTCGCCGGGATTCTTCGGCCCCTTCGAGGCCGCGGGCACCGCCGGGCTCGGGCTCTACGGCATCCCCGCCGCCTCCGCCGTGAGCTGGGCCATTGGCTTCCACCTCCTGAGCTTCGTGCCCATCACCGTGCTCGGCGCCTGGTACTTCACACGGCTCAACCTGCATCTGCGCGACATCACCGCCGCGGAGAAGGAGCCCAGGCCGTGAGCGCCACCGCCGCGAGCGTCGAGGCGCAGGCCAAGCTCAACCTCCGGCTCTGCGTGCTGGCCCGCGAAGCCAGCGGCTACCATCAGCTGGAGTCGCTGTTCCTGCGCATCGAGCTGGCGGACACAGTCCGCGTCGCCACCGACACCAAGGCGCGCACGCTCTCCTGCCCCGGCGTGGATCTCGCCCCGGAACAGAATCTCGCGTATCGCGCGGCGATGGCCTTCACCGACGCCGCCGGCTGGCCCACTGGATTCGACATCGCCATCGAGAAGCGCATTCCCGCCGGCGGCGGACTCGGCGGCGGCAGCGCCGATGCCGGCGCGGTGCTTCGCGCACTCAACACGCTGGCGCCCAAGCCGCTCGGGGCCGCCACGCTGCAGACGCTGGCCCTGCAGCTCGGTGCCGACGTGCCCTTCCTCACCCTCGATGCGCCATTCGCCGTCGCCTGGGGACGCGGCGAGCGCCTGCTCGCGCTCAATCCGCTGCCCGGACGCGAGATCCTGCTCGCGCTCCCCGACTTCGGTGTCGAGACCAAGCAGGCCTTCGCCTGGTACGCCGCTGACAACGCCGAGCGGCCGCTGACCGCGCCGGCGCCGCTCTCGCTGGATGACCTCGACCGCTGGGACCGCATCGCCGAGCTGGCCGTCAACGACCTCGAGCCGGTGGTCACGGCGCGACATCCCGTCGTCGGCGACTGCGTGGCGCGGCTGCGCGAGGCCGGCGCGCGCATCGCACGGATGACAGGCAGCGGCTCCACGGCCTTCGGGATGTTCGACCGCCGCCACAGCCAGTCCCCGCAGATGCCCGCCGGCACGCGCCTCGTGCACACGCGCAGTTCCACCAGCGTCGCTGCGGTGAAGCTGCTGGACTGAGCGCAGCGCGCGGGGCGTTGCTCGCCCCACGCCACGGCCGTTAGTTTGCCTCTACGCCTGCTGCCCCTTCGTCCAATGGCAGGACATCGGTCTTTGGATCCGAGAATGGTGGTTCGAATCCACCAGGGGCAATGCTACCCTGCGAAGACCCCACCCTGCGGCCCCGCGAGCCATTCGGCCAGCGTCGGGGCCGCCGCGTCTTTTTGCGAGAGATCACGCGCCGGCAGCGGCCACGGAATCGCCAGCGCCGGATCGTCCCAACGGATGCCGCCTTCTCCGGCCGGCGTGTAGGGCGCGGAGCAGAGGTACTCCACATCCGTCTCGTCCTCGAGCGCCTGCATCCCGCGCGCGAATCCCGCCGGCGCGCAGACCCAGAGGTCGTCGCCCGGCACGGACTCGCGCCACCAGGCCTGCCCGCAGGTCGCCGAGTCGCGGCGGATGTCCACCGCCACCAGCAGCGCGCGTCCGCGGGCGACGCGCATACACTTGGCCATCGGCGGCTCCCACTGGAAGTGCAGGCCTCGCACCACGCCGGCCGCCGAGCGCAGCAGGTTCACCTGCGCCACGTCGGCCATCAAGCCGGCCGCGGCGAAGTCCGCGGCGCGGAAGAGCTCGCGCACCGAGCCGCGCGCATCGCGGTGCACGCGCGGGCGCGCCAGCACAAGGCCGGACAGCGGCGTGGGTTCGATCTCGAGTCGATTCATCGGGCGGATGCCATCAACGTATCGAGGTAGGCGTCCAATGCCACGTCCCAGCGGCGGCGAGTAAGGCCCAACGCCTGCTCGAGCTTGGAGCAATCGAGCACGGAGTACGAAGGCCGCTGCGCCGCCGCGGCCCACTCCGCGCTGCTCACGGGCGTCACGCCGTCGGGCATTCCGGCACGCGCGTACACGCGCTGCGCGACCTCGGCCCAGCTCGTCTCGCCGGCGTTCGTCGCGTGGAACAGCCCCGTCGCGCCACGGCCCATCAGCGCCCAAGTCCAGCTCGCGAGATCGTCCGCGTGCGTTGGCGCACCGCGTTGGTCGGCCACCACGCGCGACGCCTGCCCCGCCCGCGCGCGTTCCCACATCCGCCGCGGAAAGCAGCGCGGACCGTCGCCGAAGATCCAACTCGGTCGCAGCACCAAGGCCCCGATGTCGGCCCCCAGCAGCGCCGCGTCGCCGTCGGCCTTGCTCGCGCCATACACCGAGAGCGGCGCCGGCTGGTCGTCCTCGCGCCAAGCTGTGCTGCGCGCGCCGCCAAAGACGTAGTCGCTGCTGAAGTGAACCACGCGCGCGCCGTGCTCGCGCGCCAAGCGGGCGAGCGCCTGCGGCAACTCGGTGTTCAGCGCCCGCGCGCGAACCGGCTCGCGTTCGGCCGCATCGGTCGCCGTGTAGCCAACGGCGTTCAGGATCCACGCCGGCTTCGCGGCGGCCACTGCCTGTGCCAGCGCCGCGGCGTCAGTCACGTCGAGCGCCGCGTGCGACGGCGCCTCCACCTGCGCCGCAGCCGGCGCCGCGCGGCGTAGCGCGCTGCCGACCAGCCCGCTGCCGCCGAGGAGCAGGACCTTCACGCCGGCGGCAGGTACAGCGCCTGCGCCGCGCGCTGCGACTCATCCAGCACGCCGCGCCACCACGGCTCGTGATCGCGATACCAGCGCAGCGTCTCCGCCAGTCCGTCCGCGAAGGCCACGCGCGGGCGCCAGCCCGTCGCCGCGCGCAGGGCGCTGGCGTCCATCGCGTAGCGTCGGTCGTGCGCGGGCCGGTCGCGCACGTGTTGGATCAGACTCGCAGGCTTCCCCAGCGCCGCCAACACCGCCTGCACGACCTCGAGATTCGGCCGCTCGCCCTGCGCGCCGATGTTGAACACCCGTCCCTCACCGATGCCCGAGCTCGACACCGCCCACAGCGCCGACGCGTGATCGTCCACGTGCAGCCAGTCGCGCACCTGCTGGCCGTCGCCGTATACGGGCAACGGTTGGTCGGCCATCGCGCGCACGATCATCAGCGGGATGAGCTTCTCGGGAAACTGGAACGGCCCGTAGTTGTTGCTGCAGCGCGTGATGACAGCGTCGAGTCCGTAGGTGCGCGCCCAGGCCTGCACCAACAGATCCGACGCCGCCTTGCTCGCCGCATATGGCGAACTCGGCAGCAACGGATGCACTTCGGTGAACGCCGGATCGCCCGCGGCCAGTGAGCCGTACACTTCGTCGGTGGACACGTGCACGAATCGCCGCGGCCGCCCGGCGTCCTGCGCCGCGCGCAGCGCCTCGAGGATGCGCTGCGTGCCCGTCACGTTGGTGTCCACGAACACCGACGGCCCGAGAATCGACCGGTCCACGTGCGTCTCGGCGGCCAGGTGCCACACCGCATCGGCGGGAGGGAGGCTGCGCCCCTGCGCGTCCTGCGCGCGGCCGCCCAGCACCGACGAGAACACATCACCGTCGCGGATGTCCGCGTGCACGAAGAACAGCCGCCGCTCGTGCCCCTTCCCCGCCAGCGCCAAGCTCTGCGGGTGCGCGGCGTAGGTCATCGCGTCGTAGGCCACGACCGTGACCTCGGGGCGCTCGCGCAGCAACCAGGCCACCGTGTTGGTGCCGATGAATCCCGCCGCTCCGGTGACGAGGATCGTCTGCGGCGCCGGCGACGCACTCACGGAGCCTCCGTCGCCACGCGTCGCAGGTAGTCGCCGTACTCGCTGCTGCCCAGCGGCTCGGCCAGCGCGCGCAGTTGCTCCGACGAGATGAAGCCCATTCGGTACGCGACTTCCTCGGGGCAGCCGATCTTCATCCCCTGCCGCGTCTCGATCGCCTCCACGAAGCGCGCCGCCTCCTGCATCGCCGCCACCGTGCCGGTGTCGAGCCAAGCCATCCCGCGGTTGAGCAGCTCGAGGCGCAGCGCGCCCTGCGCCAGGTACGCGGCGTTCACGTCCGTGATCTCATACTCAGCGCGCGGCGACTTCTTGAGCGCGCGCGCGATGTCGAGCACGCGATTGTCGTAGCAGTACAGCCCGGTCACCGCGATCGAGGACTTCGGCTTGGCGGGCTTCTCTTCCAGCGAGACGATGCGTCCGTCGGCGCCGACCTCGGCCACCCCGTAACGCTCCGGGTCGCGCACCTTGTAGCCGAACACCGTCGCTCCGCCCTCGGCCGCCACCCGCGCCGTCACCGCGCGCAGCTGGTGCCCCAGCCCGGCGCCGAAGAACAGATTGTCGCCCAGCACCAGCGAGACCGGGTCGCGGCCGACGAAGTCGCGGCCGATGACGAAGGCTTGAGCCAGGCCCTCGGGCTCCGGCTGCAGCGCGTACGAGAGCTGCATCCCCCAGCCCGACCCATCGCCCAGCAGGGCCTCGAACATCGGGAGGTCGCGGGGAGTGGAGATCACCAGCACCTCGCGGATCCCCGCCAGCATCAGCACCGTGAGGGGATAGTAGACGAGGGGCTTGTCGTAGAGCGGCAGGAGCTGCTTGGAGACCACCCGCGTCATCGGCGCGAGGCGGGTCCCGGAGCCCCCGGCGAGGAGGATGCCTTTCATCGTGGCGGGAAGTGTAACTCCCCACCCCGACCCCCTGCCATTCAAGGCCGGTCGGCGGTAGCTTTCGAGGCTGTTCGGGAGCCCCTGCTCAGGCTCGCTATCTCCAGTCCCTTCCGCCTCTTACACCTCTCCGCCGATGGACGGACTCGCAGTCCCCGTACACGGCTTTCGCATCCTGACGGGCAACGCCAATCGCCCGCTGGCCGAAAGCATCGCGAAGACGCTCGACGTGGACCTGTGCAAGGCCACGGTGTCGCGCTTTGCGGACGGTGAGGTCTTCGTGCGGTTGGACGAGAACGTGCGCGGCGCGGACGTGTTCATCGTCCAGCCGACCAGCACGCCGGCCGAGAGTATTATGGAGCTCCTGCTCCTGGTGGACGCCGCCAAGCGCGCCTCCGCCGCCCGCATCACCTGCGTGATGCCCTACTACGGCTACGCCCGGCAGGACCGCAAGGACCAGCCCCGCGTGGCCATCGGCGCCAAGCTGATGGCGAATATGATCGCCCGCGCCGGCGCCGACCGCATCCTCGGGCTGGATTTCCACTTCCATCAGCTCCAGGGCTTCTTCGACATCCCCGTCGACCACCTCTACGCCGCGCCCGTCTTCACCGCACACTACCGGAAGAAGGGCCTCGTCGATCCGGTGGTCGTGGCGCCTGACGTCGGCTCGGCCAAGATGGCCCGCGGCTTCGCCAAGCGCCTCAACGCCTCGCTGGCCATCATCGACAAGCGTCGCCCCGTGGCCAACGTGGCCGAGGTCGTGAACGTCGTCGGTGAAGTCGAGGGCAAGGACTGCTTGCTGGCCGACGATATGATTGACACCGCCGGCACCGTGTCCGAGGCCGCCAAGGCCCTCAAGGACCTCGGCGCCCGCAACATTTACGTGTGCGCGACGCACGCGCTGCTCTCCGGCCCCGCCGTCGAGCGGCTCAGCAACGCGCCGATCACCGAGGTCGCCATCACGGACTCCATCTTGCTGCCCGAGTCCAAGCGCTTCCCCACGCTGACGATCCTGTCGGTGGGTGAGCTGATGGCGAAGGCGATTCGGTTCACGCACAGCGATCAGAGTGTGTCGTCACTCTTTGAATGAAGACTTGAGACGTGAGACTTGAGACGTGAGACTTGAGATGTGAGACGGGGACTTGGGACGTGGGAGCGTCCCGCCGCCGTCTGTTGGTGCAGGACCCATTCGTTAGGCTCGAGACCTCTCACGTCCCACGTCTCAAGTCTCACGTCCGGGAACCCAGGTCGACGCTGGTCCGGATTCGCCGGGAAACCACGTAGCGACCGAAACTTTCGCAGGAATCGTCCCAATGGCTACCGCCAATCTCTCCGCCAAGTCCCGCTCCACCACCGGCAAGGGTGTCGCCCGCAAGCTGCGCGCCGCCGGTGAAGTCCCCGCCGTCATCTACGGGCACGCCCGTGCGCCGCAGCCGCTGGCGCTCAACGCCCACGAGCTCGCGCTGCTCCTCGAGAAGGTGCCCTACCAGAGCACCGTCATCGAGCTCACCCTCGACGGCGGCAATGCCCGCACGCTGATCCGCGAGATCCAGCGCCATCCGTTCAAGAAGCAGATCCTCCACGTCGACTTCCAGGAACTGGTCGCCGGCGAGAAGGTCCACGTGAAGGTTCCGGTCCACCTCGTCGGCACCGCCGACGGCGTGCGCAACGGCGGCGGCCTGATCGACCACATCCTCCACGAGGTGGAGATTATGGTCGACCCCTCCGACATCCCGGGCCATCTCGATGTCGACATCACGTCGCTGACCATCGGCCACTCGATCCACGCCGGCGAGATCGTGCTGCCGGCCGGCATCGAGCTGCTCACGGACGAGGACGCCACGATCTGCGTCTGCGCCGCGCCGAAGGTTGCCGAGGAAGTGGCGGCCCCGGCCGCGGCTGATGCGCCGGCCGAGCCGGAGCTCATCCGCAAGGCCAAGGCCGACGAGGCCGAAGAGGCCAAGTAAGCCGAACCCGCCCGCGATCGCGTCCCGGCGATGAAGGTCATCCTCGGGCTCGGGAATCCCGGGCGGGAGTACGCCGGTACACGCCACAACGTCGGCTGGTGGGTCGTCGACCACCTCGCCGACGTGTGGCAGTTGGATCCCTGGCGCAAGGACGGCGAGGCGATGACCGCCTCGGGCACGGTGGGGCGCGTGAAGGTCCGGCTCGTGAAGCCGCAGACCTTTATGAACCTCTCCGGCCAGGTCCTCAGGCCCTGGCAGCGGCGCCCCTTCTGGGCCGCGGCCACCGACCTGATGGTCGTCGTGGACGAAGTGCAGTTGGAGACCGGCACCTATCGGTTCCGGGCCCGCGGCTCCAGTGGCGGGCATAACGGGCTCAAGAGCATCGAGCAGCAGCTCAAGAGCCAGGAGTACGCGCGGCTGCGGGTGGGCGTGGGCCCCACCGACCCGCAACGGCGCATCGGCGACCTCGCCGAGTATGTGTTGGATCAGTTCGGGAAGGCAGACGCGGAGCAGGTCCGCACGCTGCTGCCGACCTTCGAGGAGGCCCTGCGCCTCTGGACCACCGATGGCATCGAACGCACGATGAACGCGTTCAACCGTTAGGCGTCACCCACCTTCACACCACTCCCCCAATGATCGAGAATCTGACGACGTACGCGCTGGGCATCGGGATTGTCGGGCTCATCGCCTGCGTCCTGACGTACCAGGGCATCGTGCGCCAGTCCGCCGGCTCGCAGACGATGCGCGACCTCGCCGAGCAGATCCAGCTCGGCGCGATGGCCTTCCTCAAGCGCGAGTACACGGTCCTCCTGCCCTTCCTCGCCCTCGTCGCCGTGCTGCTCGGCCTCGCGGTGGGCTGGAACACCGCCATCGCCTACGTGATCGGCGGCCTCTGCTCCGTCGCCGCCGGCTGGGCCGGGATGACCTCGGCCACGCGCGCCAACGTCCGCACGTCGGAAGCGGCACGCGCCAACGGCCAGGCCGCGGCGCTGCGCGTCGCCTTCTCCGGCGGCGCCGTGATGGGCCTCGCCGTCGCCGCCCTCGGCCTCCTCGGCATCACCGCCCTCTTCATGATCCACAAGGGCCTGCTCTTCGGGGATTCCGGCTTCAAGGAGTTCGGCGAGATCATCTCCGGCTTCGCGATGGGCGCCAGCTCGATCGCCCTCTTCGCCCGCGTGGGCGGCGGCATCTACACCAAGGCCGCCGACGTCGGCGCCGACCTCGTCGGCAAGGTCGAGGCCGGCATCCCCGAGGACGACCCGCGCAACCCGGCCACCATCGCCGACAACGTCGGCGACAACGTCGGCGACGTCGCCGGCCTCGGCGCCGATATCTTCGAGTCGTATGTCGGCTCGGTGATCGCCACCGTCGCGCTCGCCGCGACCTCGCTGCTCATCCCCGACGAGAACCGCCTCGCCGCGGTGCTGCTGCCGGTGTCGTTCATCGGCGCCGGCCTCGTCGCCTCGCTCGTCGGCATCCTCGTGATGCGCGTGCTGGCCAAGGGCGACCCCGCCAACGCGCTGCGGATGGTCACCTTCATCTCCGCCGGCCTGTTCCTCGTCTTCGCCTACCTGCTCACCAAGGCGATGCCGCTGGGGATGATGGACAACGAGACCGGGCGCGTCCTGCCGGCGCTCGGACCGTTCTTCGCCGTGCTCGCCGGCACCGTCTCCGGCATCGCCATCGGCCTCGTGACCGAGTACTACACGGCCGCCGGCCCGGTGCGCCGCATCGCCGAGTCCTCCAAGACCGGCCCGGCCACCAACATCATCGCCGGCCTCGCCGTCGGGATGGAGTCCACCATCATCCCCGTGCTGCTCATCTGCGGCGCGATGTACGTCGCCGTGCAGTCGGCCGGCCTCTACGGCGTCGCCGTGGCGGCCGTCGGGATGCTCGCCACCGTCGGCGTCACGATGTCCGTCGACGCCTACGGCCCGATCGCCGACAACGCCGGTGGCATCAGCGAGATGAGCCACCTCGGCCCCGACGTCCGCAAGATCACCGACGGCCTCGACGCCCTCGGCAACACCACCGCCGCCATCGGCAAGGGCTTCGCCATCGGCTCCGCCGCGCTCACCGCGCTGGCGATGTTCTCGGCCTACGCCTCGGCTGTCGGCCTCAATCAGGTCGGCCTGAACCTCGTCGACCCGATGGTCGTCATCGGCCTCTTCATCGGCGGCGTGATGCCGTTCTTCGTCGGCGCGCAGACGATGACCGCCGTCGGTCGCGCGGCGCAGGGAATGGTGGAGGAAGTCCGCCGCCAGTTCCGCGAGATCCCCGGCCTGCTCGAGGGCAAGGAAGGCGTGAAGCCCGACTCCGCCCGCTGCGTGGACATCTCCACGACGGCCGCACTCAAGGAGATGATCATCCCCGGCGTCGCCTCCGTGCTGCTGCCGGTGATCGTCGGCAAGTTCTTCGGCGTGAAGGCCCTCGGCGGCCTGCTCGCCGGCGCGACCGTGACCGGCGTGATGATGGCGCTGTTTATGGCCAATGCCGGCGGCGCCTGGGACAACGCCAAGAAGGCCATCGAAGGCGGCCTGCACGGCGGCAAGGGCTCGGACACGCATAAGGCCGCGGTGGTGGGTGACACCGTGGGCGATCCGTTCAAGGATACGTCGGGACCGGCGATGAACATCCTGATCAAGCTGATGTCGGTGGTGAGCCTCGTGCTGGCGCCGTGGTTTATCGGGTAAGACGTGAGACTTGAGACGTGAGACGTGAGACTTGAGACGTGAGACTTGAGAGGGGGCGGCCAGTGCGGCTGCCCCCTCTCTCGTTCTCGCTCATCTTCTCTCTGCTTCGATTCGCTCAGCTGCGTGCTGCGGTCCTGCGCTTGGAGGGCGATGTTGAGGAGATTCGCTCGCGCACCCTGCGACCGAGGGCGTTCAGCATGGCTTGGATCTCACCGAGCCGCGCTTCAAGCACCGCGAAGGTCTTGAGGTCGATCGCCCCCAAGTCTTTGGCCAGCAGAAGGTGGTATTCGGCCTCTCTGGCGGAGGCGAGCGCGATGGTGAGGTGTCTGTTGAACTGCGCCTGCGAACCGAGGCCTGCGCCCTCGACGATGTTGGCTGGGATGGAGGAAATCGCCCGCCTCAGTTGATGCGCGAGTCCTGGAAACCGGCGCACCATCTGACCCTCGGTAATCGGGTACACGAGGAGCGTGAGAGCGTGCGCCTTCTCCCACACAGCGAGTCTGCGGAAGGGATGCATAGGAGAACACTGTGCTCCGAGGGCGTCACCGGAGCGTCATTCCCTCGCAGGCGATTACCTTTCGTGGCGCCTCTCAGGTCTCAAGTCTCACGTCTCAAGTCCTAATGCTCTCTCTCGGAATCGTCGGCCTCCCCAACGTCGGCAAAAGCAGCCTCTTCAACGCCCTCACCGCCGCCAAGGCCGAAGCCGCAAACTATCCCTTCTGCACCATCGACCCCAACGTCGGCGTCGTGAACGTCCCCGACCCGCGCCTGGAGCGGCTGGCGGAGATCGTGAAGCCGGAGCGTACGGTGCCGGCCGCGGTGCAGTTCGTGGACATCGCCGGCCTCGTGAAGGGCGCGAGCACGGGCGAAGGCCGCGGCAATGCCTTCCTCTCGAACATCCGCGAGACGGACGCGATCGTGCACGTCGTGCGCTGCTTCGACGACGAGGACGTGATCCACGTGGACGGCTCGGTGGACCCGGTGCGCGACCGCGCGACGATCGAGTTCGAACTCGCACTGGCGGACCTCGCGGTGGTGGAGAAGCGGCTCGACAAAGCCAAGCGCGCCGCCAAGACGGGCGACAAGGACGCGGCCGCCGAAGTTTCGTCGCTGGAGAAGGCGCACAAGCCGCTGGCCGACGGGCAGGCGCTCTGGCACGTCTCGCTCACGCCGGAAGACCGCGAGCGCCTGAAGGGCCTGCAGCTGCTCACGCTCAAGCCGATCCTCTACGCCGCCAACGTCACCGACGGCGAGCTCACCGGCGCCGAGGGCGCGCACGTGACGGCGCTGCGCGCCGCGATCGCCGCCGACCACGAGCCGGCGCAGGTGGTGACCTTCTCGGCCAAGATCGAGATGGAACTCGCCGAGCTGCCACCGGCCGACAAGCAGGAGTTCCTCGCCTCACTCGGCATCGAGAGCGCCGGCCTCGACCGGTTGATCCGCGGCGGCTACTCCCTGCTCGGCCTGCAGACCTACTTCACGGCGGGCGAGAAGGAAGTGCGTGCCTGGACGATCAAGCAGGGCGACACGGCGCCGAAGGCGGCGGGTGTGATCCACACGGACTTCGAGAAGGGCTTCATCCGCGCCGAGACGGTGAGCTTCGCGGACTTCGTGGCGCACGGCGGCTGGAAGGGCGCGCGCGAGAAGGGCGTGGCCCGTGCGGAAGGAAAGGAATACGTGATGCAGGACGGCGATGTCGTACTCTTCCGCTTCAACGTGTGAGTACTGGACGGATGACGGATGACGGATGCAAACTGCACCCTATGCATCCGTCATCCGCCCTCCGTCCCATCCTCGTAGCGACCGCACTCGCCGCCTCGAGCACCCTCGCCCTCGCCCAGCGCACTCCCTCCCCCGGCTCGCTCGACGCCGCGCGCGCCGCGGCCCAGCGGACGCCCGGCGACCTGGATGCCACCATCTGGCTCGGGCGCTTCATCGGCTACACCGGCGACTTCGAGCAGGCGGTGCGCATCTACACCGAGGCGCTGGCGACGCGGCCCGACGAGCCCTGGCTGCTGCGGCACCGCGGGCATCGCTACATCTCGATGCGGCAGTTCGACGCGGCGATCGGCGACCTCAGGCGCGCCTACGACCTGACCGTCGGCAAGGCGGACGTGGTGGAACCGGACGGGCAGCCGAACCCGCGCGGCATCCCGACGAGTTCGCTGCAGTCCAACATCCGCTACCACCTCGCCCTCGCGCACTTCCTGCGCTACGAGTTCGCCGAGGCGGCGCGGTATTGGGAGGAGGACGCCCGCGTCGCGCGCAACCTCGACCACCGCGTGGCCGCGACGTATTGGTGGGTGCTCTCACTCGCGCGCCAGCGTGATTCGGAGGCCGTGCAGGCGGCGCTCGCGCCCATCCGCGCGGATTGGGAGATCATCGAGAACGGCAGCTATCACCGCCTGCTGCTGTGGATGAAGGGCGAGATGACGGACGCGGAGCTGCGCGCGACGATGACGACGCCGCTGGAGCGGCAGACCATCGGCAACGGGATGGCGCAGTGGAACCAGGCGCGGGGGCGGCGGCAGTCGGCGGAGGACCTGGTGCGTGAAGTGCTGGCGACGGGCCCCTCGGCGAGCTTCGGCTATCTCGGCGCCGAAGCGCTGGGGCGCGAGCTGGGCATTAGATAGGGGACGGATGACGGAGGACGGATGCTGGACCATCCGTGTAGCATCCGTCCTCCGTCATCCGTCATCCGTCCTCCGTCATCCGTCATCAAACACGTGCATCCGAGGCCCAAACGTGTTAAGTTGCTTGGGTTGACGTGCCTCGCGCGCCCGTTCGTCGGCCTGATGGCGCCTCGCGCCGTGTGACGGCCCATCCTGTCGTGTGCCCCCATTGCGGCGCGCGGCCAAGATCGCCTCTCCACCTGGCTCTCGCGCCTCGGCGCGGAAGTCGCCGCCACGGGAGATTGCACGTCTGGAACCGACGCTGGCATCCCACCACGTCGCACCGGCCCCACGCCGGCGCGACATCCGCGTCCTCGGCACGGACCTCGACGGGACCTTTCTCGCCGGAAGCGACCGCGCCCGCAACGCCCTGATCGCGCATTTCCGCGACCACCCCGAACGGCGCCTGCTCTACGTGACGGGCCGTTCGGCGGCGAGCGTGCGCGCGCTCATCGCCGACGGCCTGCTGCCGCAGCCGGACGCGATGATCTGCGACGTCGGCGCCTTCGTCGTCACCGACGACGCGCCTGACGTGGCCGCCGAGCTGCTGGCCGAGATCCACGCCGCCTGGGGCGACTCGGGGGCACAGGCGCGCGCCGCATTGGCCGGACTCGCGGGCCTCAGGCTGCAGGAGGACTTCGGGCCGTACCGCGTCTCGTACTACTGCAACGATCCACGCATCGCGGCCGAGGCCGCCGCGCGCCTGGCCGACCTCGACTGCGACGTGCTCGCCTCCGGCGGCTGCTACCTCGACGTGCTCCCGCGCGGCATCAACAAGGGCACGACGCTCCGCCGCCTCGTGGCCGAGTGGGGCGCGCCGGGTGAGGCCGTACTCGCCGCCGGCGACAGCGCCAACGACCTCTCGATGTTCCACGCCGGCGTCTGCGCCGTCGCGGTCGGCAACTCCGACGCCGACTTGCTAGCCCAGATGCCGGCTGGCGATCACCTGCTGCGCGCCGATGGGCCCGGCTGCGACGGAATCCTCGAGGCCCTGGACGCCTTTGGCGTGGAGCTCCCCCGTGTCTGAACTTGTCGTCGTCTACCATCGCCAGCCCTTCGAACGCGCCATCGTCGACGGCGTGGAGACGCTGCGCAGTCACCGCAGTCCCAACGGCATCGTGCCGACGCTGCGCGGCTTCTTCCAGCACTTCGACCGCGGCACCTGGCTGGCGTGGACGGAGGTCGAAGCGGCCAAGGCGGGACGCATCGTCTCGCGCGAAGCCATCGCCTTCAGCGGCGAGGCCTACGATGTGGCGCAACTCGGCCTCACGCGCGAGCAGGTCACTTCGTTCTACAAGGTCACGTCCAAGGCGGCCCTGTGGCCGATCCTGCACAGCTTCGTGGATCGCTTTGACTACGACGCCGCCGACTGGGCGACCTTCCGCGAGGTGAACGAGCGCTTCGCCGAGGCCACCTGCGAGGTGGCGGAGCCAGGCGCCGTCGTCTGGCTGCACGACTACAACCTGTGGCTCGCGCCCAAGCTCATCCGCGCGCGGCGCCCGGACCTGCGCCTCGCGTTCTTCCACCACACGCCCTTCCCGGGCAGCGACGTCTTCGGCGTGCTCCCCTGGCGCACCGAGATCACCGAGAGCCTGCTCAGCTGCGACCGGGTGGGCTTCCACGTGCCGCGCTACACCGAGAACTTCGCGACCGTCGCGCGGGCCTTCGCCGGCGCGCGCGTGACCAAGCGCCAACCCGTCGCCGACCGGCTGCAGCCGGACGGCTGGGCGCTGCAGGAGACCTCCGTGGTCACCGAGCTGGAGTGGAACGGTCGCCGCATCCACGTGGACACGGTGCCGCTGGGCGTGAACGTGGACCGCATCACCGAGACCGTCGCGCAGGACGTCACGCAGCGGCGCGCCCGGGAGATCCGCGCCGGCTCGGGCGTCGAGACGCTGTGCTTCGCCGTCAGCCGTGCGGATTACACCAAGGGCACCGTCGAGCTGCTCGACGCCTTCGCGCGGTTGCTGGAGCGCCGCCCCGCGCTCATCGGCCACATCAAGCTCCACGTCGTCTGCGTGCCGCCGGCCCCGGGCATCCGCGTGTACGACGAGATCCAATCGGCCATCGAGCAGCGCGTCGGCAACATCAACGGCCGCTTCGCCACGCTCGACTGGGCGCCGGTGGTGCTCTTCGCGCAGCCCCTGCCCTTCGACGAACTGATGGCCTGGTACCTCGCCAGCGACATCTGCCTCGTGACGGCCCTGCGCGACGGACTCAACCTCGTCGCCAAGGAATTCATCGCCACCAAGCAGGGCCAGGACGGCCGGCTCGTGCTGTCGGAGTTCGCCGGCGCGGCCGTCGAGCTCGACGCGGCGGTGCTCACGCACCCCTACTCGGCGCGTTCGATGGACCGCGCGCTGGACGAGGCGCTGGACCTCTCGCCGGAAGACGAGCGGGCCCGCGCCGCACGGCTCTGGGACGTCACCCGCACGCACGACCTCGCGTGGTGGACGCGCGAGATGCTCGGCCGCCTCGGCATCGCCGACGATGCCGCGGCGACCAAGGCGCCCGCGGCCTAGAAGAACACGAGGACCGTCGCGACGACGGCCGCCGCCACGACCGACGCCCACACGCGGTAGTCGCGCCGCCACGGCGTACCGGGCGCCACCCGCGCGAGGGCCGGCGACCACAGCGTCACGTGGCCGGCCTCCGGCGTCTCACCGCCGCGCCGGGAGGCGGCCACGAGGGCGACGCTGCTCACGACGGCCAAGAGGAAGGCGTTCACCGTGAAGTGCAGCGGCCAGGCGCCGACGCGCGTGGCCACGAAGAGGGCGAGGCCCACCGCGTGGCCGGCGAGCAACGCCGGCATCGCCGCCTGGCGCGTCGCGCCGCGCCAGAGCACCCCGCCGATGAACACCACCGCCACCGGCGGCACCACGTAGGAGAACACCTCCTGCAGGTACGCGAAGATGCCCGGGAAGCGCGCGATCATCGGCGCCCAGGCGATCGCGAACACCATAAAGCCCAGCGTCGTCAACCGCGCGACGCGCAGCAGTCGCGCCGGCGGAAGCCCCCGCTCGTGCAGGGCCGCGAGGTCGTACACGACGATGGCCGAAGCCGCGTTGAGCGCCGAGTCGATCGTCGACATAATCGCCGCCATCACCGCGGCGATCACCAGGCCGCGCAGGCCCACCGGCAGGAGGTCCCGCGCCAGCGTCGGGAACACAGCATCGGCGCGCTCGAGGCCGGGCACGATGCCCAGCGCCATCGCACCCGGCAGGACCATAATGAACAGCGGCAGCACCTTGAGTCCCGCCGCCAACACCGCACCCCAGCGCGCGTGGTCCACCGAGCGCGCCGCGAGGAAGCGCTGCGTGATGTACTGGTTGGTGGTCCAGTAGTAGAGCCCGAGCACCGGCAGGCCGAGCAACAGGCCGGGCCACGGCAGGTTGGGGTCGTTGGCGGGGAGCACCAAGTGCAGGTGGTCGTCCGGCACCGCGGCCCGCACCGCCGACCACGAGAAGTCATAGTGCCCGAAGGCGGCCCAGGTAATCATCAGCGAGCCGACCAAGAGCACGCCCGCCTGCAGCGCATCGGTGAGCATCACCGCCTTGAGGCCGCCGGCGGCCGTGTACAGCCCGGCGAAGAGTCCCAGCGCGATGAGCGTCGGCCACAGCGGCAGCTGCGGCAGGAACACCGTCAGCACCAGCGCGCCGGCGTAGAGGCTGCCGGCGGTGTCCACCACCACCGAGAGAAAGACCATCACGCCGGCCACGTAGAGGCGGGCGCGGCGTCCGAAGCGCTGCTCCACGTAGTCCGGCAGCGTCAGGATGCGGGCGCGCAGGTACACCGGCACCAGCACCACGGCGGCGAAGAGCAGCACCAGCGCCGCCATCCATTCGTAGCTCGCCACCGCGATGCCGGAGGCGTAGGCGGCGCCGGCGAGGCCGATCAGCGTGGTGCTGGAGATGTTGGACGCGAACAGCGAGGTCCCGACGACCCCGAAGCCGAGCCCGCGTCCAGCAAGAAAGAGCGATTCCGCGTCCTGGGTGCCGCGACCGACTCGCAAGCCAATCCACGCCACCACCACGAGATAGAGGACGGGGAGCACGAGGTCCCAGTGCATCTCAGTGTCCGGGGTGAGGGGGTAGGCAGAGGGTAACCCCTGACGCGCCTGATAGGAACCCTTTCGCCGAACCTCACCCTTGACCCTAAGCTGTGTCCCCACTTAGGTTTCGAGGCTGTCCAATCACATCGCGGGCCCTTCGCCCGCCCCTCCGCCTGTGTCGGCAACCCACGGGTGGCGGAAACGACCAAAGGGAGGATTGCCACATTGTCTCGTGAATACGAGGCGGTGTACATCTTCGATTCTGCACTCGAAGACACCGCCATTGCCGAAAAGATCGAGAAGCATCACGGTCTGCTCGGCCTCGCTGCGCCTGCGACCCTCGATCACTGGGGCCGCCGCCAACTCGCCTACAAGATCAAGAACAAGGAAGCCGGCTACTACGTCGTCGCCCGCTTCTCCGCCGAGGGCAAGGTCCTGCCCGAGTTCGAGCGCGCGCTCAAGCTCGACGAAGGCGTGATCCGCTATCTCATTTCGGTGCACGAGCACGAGCTCGGCGCCCCGCCGATGACCGAAGAACAGCTCGCCGCGCGCCGGGAGCGCGATGGCGACGATGACGACGACGAGGAATAGCCAATGCGCCGCAATCGTAAGGTCTGCCCGGTCACCGAGGCCGGCATTCGCTTCATCGACTACAAGGACGAGCGCTTCCTCTCCCGCTTCGTGACGGACACCGGGAAGATCCTCCCGAGCCGCCTCAGCGGAGTGGACGCCCGTCACCAGCGCCAGCTGGCCAAGGCCATCAAGAAGGCCCGCTACCTGGCCCTGTTGCCGTACTCGCGCAGCCAGTCGGCGCAGCAGTAAGCCGACCGGCCGTGACGCAGGAGGAGGGCGCGGCACCGCCGCGCGAGCAAGGCTGGCGGGGCCCACTCCTCGCCTTCCTCGCCCTGCTGTTCCTACCGGGAGCGCCGCCGTTCGCGCTGCTGTTGCCGGTGGACCAGATCCTGCTTCTGCTGGCCCCCACGCTCGCCTTGGGCGCGGTGGTCGGATGGAGACGCGGGGGACGGTTGTCCCTCGCACTCGCCTGGACGGTGTTTGCCGCCTGGGTGCTGTGGGCGCCGGGAGCACAGACGCCGTTCGCGCTGATGGCGCGGGGGTGGGGCGTGATCCTGGCGGCGAGTTTCGCGGCGGTGCAGACGTTGGAGGTGGACTGGACCTTCCTCCCGCGGGCGCTGACGGCGATCCTCGCGGCGCTGGTGCTGGGCACGATGGCGGTCGTGATGACCGATGGCGGCCTGGCGGCGGCGAGTGAGGTGCTGACGGAGGAGTTCGCGCGACGTGGCGAGGAGATGCTCGCCGCCTGGCGCGAGTTCACCTCGCAGCCGCAGTGGCAGGAGCTGGTGAAGGAAAACGCCAGTGCCGACCAACTCGCGCTGCAGGTGGAGCGGCAGTTCACCGCGCTTCCCCCGGTGGCAGTGCGGTTGGCCCCGGCGCTGCTGGCGCTGGAGTCGTTGATGGTCCTCGCGCTGGGATGGGCGCTGTACCATCGCTTTGGACGGGTGCGGCTGGGACCGCCGCTCGCCGCCCTGCGGGACCTGCGGTTTCACGACGCCTTCGTCTGGGGGCTGATTGGGGGGCTGCTGGTGCTGGTGGTCCCGATGCCGGCGGCCGTCACGGCGCTCGGCCTCAACGCGCTCGTGTTCTTCAGTGCCTTGTTCGCGCTTCGCGGGCTCGGCGTGATGGTGTGGTTCTTGGCTCCAGGCCGATGGATGGCCATCGTCTGGTCCCTCGTGTTGGTGATGTTCTGGAGTGTCATCGCAGCGGTCGCCCTCGTCATCGGCGTGGGAGACATCTGGCTCGACTGGCGACGCCGGCCGCGGCCGCAATCCCAACGTTCGGAGTAGATATGGAAGTCATTCTTCGTCAGGCGGTGGACAACCTCGGGCATCCCGGGGACATCGTCGAAGTCTCGTCCGGCTACGCCCGCAACTTCCTGTTGCCGCGTGGCATCGCCTACGAGGCGACCGCCGGCAACAAGAAGCGCATCGCCCAGGAGAAGGAGCGCCTGGAGGCGGCCGAGAACGCCCGCCGCGACGCGGCCTCGGCCATCGCCAAGCGCCTCGAGGAAGTCTCGCTCACCTTCTCTGCCAAGGTCGGCGAGGAAGGCACGCTCTTCGGCTCCGTCACCTCGGCCGACATCCAGCACCAGCTGGAGGCCCAGGGCTTCAAGGAAGTCGAGAAGCGGATGATCGACCTGCACGAGCCGATCAAGGCGCTCGGCGTCTACAAGGTGGCCATCCGCCTGCACGCCGACGTGAAGCCCGAGATCAAGGTCTGGGTCATCAAGGGCTGAGCGCCCGCGCCACACGGCGTCACACGGGGGGCGGACCGTTCGCGGTCCGCCCCTTTCGCGTGCCGCTGGGCGGCCGGCCGGCCCGCTCGCCGGACAGCGGGAACCTTTCCTCCGCCCGCGGGTTCGCAGACACAATGCCGGTGCTACCTTTCGGAATGCCCCCAGCCGCACCCGACACGATGACCGCCGCCCGCCGCGCCGCCGAGATCCTGCTCGACAACAAGGCCCAGGACGTGGTCCTGCTGGACCTGCGTCCGGTCTCGGATATGACCGACTTCTTCATCGTCGCCAGCGGCACCTCGGACACCCACGTGCGCGCCACCGCCGGCCACGTCGTGGACACGCTCAAGAAGGAAGGCCTGCGCGTGCACTCGGTCGAGGGCCTCGAACAAGGCCGCTGGGTGCTCCTGGACTATGTGGACTTCGTCGTGCACGTCTTCCATCCGACGCTGCGCGCCTTCTACCAGCTCGAACGGCTCTGGGGGGATGCCCCGGCCGTGCCCGTCTCCGCCTGAGGCCGACGATGCGTCGCTGGCTCCTCTCCGCCGCCCTGCTGCTCCTCGCCGCTCCCCTGGTGACGCCGGCGCTCGACTCGCAGGGGATGTACTTCGGCCAGAACCAGGTGCAGTACCGCAAGCTGCGCTGGCAGGTGCTGCGCACGGCGCACTTCGACGTGCACTACTACCCGGAGCTCGCCGACGTCGCCGAGTACACGGGCCAGATGGCCGAGCGCTCCTACGAGCGCCTGCGCCGCGTGTTCAACCACCAGTTCCGCGAGCGCAAGCCGATCATCATCTACGGCTCGCGCAACGAGTTCGCGCAGAACAACGTCATCGGCGATCCGGGCGAAGGCACGCTCGGCGTCACCGATGCGCTGCGCCAGCGGAATATGTTCTTCTTCGTCGGCGATATGGGGCAGTCGGAGCACACGCTGACGCACGAGATGGTGCACGTGTTCCAGTTCGACATCTTCGCCCGCGGCCGCGCCGGCTCGGGCCTGCAGGCGCTGGCGCAGGTGCAGCCCCCGCTGTGGTTCATGGAGGGGATGGCCGAGTACCTCACCAACGGCCCCGGCCACAAGGCCACCGCCGCGGTGATGCGCGACGCCGCGCTCAACGGCAACATCCCCAGCGTCGAGCAGATGACGCGGCGGCCGGACCTGTTCTTCCCCTATCGCTTCGGCGAGTCGTTCTGGGAGTACGTGGCCGGCCGCTGGGGCGACGAGATCGTCGGCGAGATTATGAACGCCGCCGTCTCGCTGGGCATCGACCGCGCCTTCCGCCGCTACACCGGCACCGACCTCGAGGACCTCGGCGAGGAGTGGAAGGAAGAGATCCAGCGGAAGTACCTGCCGCAGGTGGCCGAGCTGACGCGCCCGCGGCGCTTCGCCCAGCCGATGCTCAACCAGCGCCGCACCGGCGGCCTCGTGCCGGTGTACGTCGCGCCCTCACTTTCGCCGGACGGCCGGCAGATCGCCTTCATCTCGCTGGGCTCGCTGCTGCGCGCCGAGGTCTTCCTCGACCTTTACATCGCCGACGCCAACACCGGCGAGCGCAAGGCGCGGCTCACCAAGAGCACGCTGAACCCGGAGATGGAGGAGCTGCGCTTCCTCTACTCGCAGGGCGCGTTCTCGCCGGACGGGCGCTACTTCGCGTTCACCGCCCAGCGCAAGGGCAAGGACGTGCTGTACATCCACGACGTGCGGCGCAACCGCACGCACCGGCGCATCGAGGCGGCGTCGCTGGTGGCGATGTTCAGCCCGACCTGGTCGCCGGACGGTCGGCGGCTGGTCTTCAGCGGCCTCGCCAGCGGCACCACCGACCTGTATATGGTCGACGTGGACGGCCGCAACCTGCGCCGGCTGACCGAGGACGTCTACGGCGACCTCCAGCCGCACTGGTCGCCGGACGGGCGCTACATCGCCTTCGCCAGCGAGCGCGGCCCGCAGTCCGACCTCGGCTCGCTGCGCTTCGGCGAATGGCAGATCAACCTGCTGGACCTCGAGAACAACCAGGTGCAGGTGCTGCCGAACCAGGACGGGAAGAACCTCAACCCGCAGTGGTCGCCGGACGGCAAGGCGGTGGCGTTCATCTCGGACCGCACCGGCATCGCGCAGCTGTTCCTGTATGAGATCGAGTCGCAGCAGCACTACCAGCTCACGAACTTCGTCGGCGGCGTCTCGTCGCTGACGGAGCACAGCCCGGCGATCACCTGGGCCCAGCAGGCGGACAAGCTGGCCTTCGTGTACCAGGACAACGGGCAGTTCGCGATCTGGAGCGTGACGGACCCGCGGGCGCTCAAGCGCGACCCCTTCGTGACGGCGACGACAATCATCGCCGCGGACGCCGATTCGGCGACGCGGGCGCGGCAGGCGCAGGCGGTGGCGGTCGCGGCGGCGCAGGCCGAAGCCGACAGCATCGCGGCGCGCGCCGCCCGCTCCACGGCGCCGACGCGCCGGCAGTCGGTGTACCTCAGCGCCGGCGGCTGGCGGCCCGGCAACGCGATGGTCAGCGGCGTCACCGGCGGCGTGTCGATCGCCGCGCTCAACGACTCGGCCGCGCTGGCCCTGCCCGACCCTGAAGGCTTCCGGAAGGCGCGCTACACCAGCAAGCTGAGCCCCGAGTACGTGGCGCGGCCGCAGGTGGGCTACGCGCAGGACAACTTCGGCCGCGGCGTGTTCGGCGGCACCGCCATCGTGCTCGCGGACCTCGTCGGCAACCGACGGCTGATGCTCGCCGGCGGCGTGAACGGCCGCGTGTCCGAGGCGCAGATCTTCGCGATGTACAGCGACTACAGCGCGCGCACGCAGTGGTCGGCCGCCGCGCAGCAGACGCCGTTCTTCTTCCTCACCGGCTTCAACCAGGAGCAGACGCCGGGTGGCGTGGTGCAGGAACAGGTCATCGCGCGCTTCATCGCCCGCTCGGTGATGGCCAACGCCTCGTACCCGCTCAACCGCTTCACGCGCTTCGAGTACGGCGCGCAGTTCAACAACATCGACCGCTCCCTGATGTACGTGCGGTCGTTCTTCGACCCCTTCTCGGGCTTCTCCAGCGGCTTCGTCATCGACCGCATCGAGAACGCGCCGTCGCTCAACTACGTCGCGCCCTACGTGGCCTTCGTCTCCGACAACGCGCTGATGGGTGCCACCGGCGGCATCTACGGCCGGCGCTGGCGCTTCCAGGTGGAACAGACGCAGGGCACGGTGAAGTGGACCACCTACTCGGCCGACTATCGCCGCTACGACGCCCTGCTCTTCAACTACCTCACCTTCGCGACGCGCTTCGCCGCCAACGTGAGCGTGGGCCCGGACGAAGAAGAGTTCCCCAAGTTCATCGGCCGGCCGGACTTCCTGCGCGGCTACGACCGCGAGCAGTTCGCGGGCAACGTCTGCGAGACCTCGGCCTCAGACCCCAGCGAGTGCGGCGCCGTGCAGTTGCTCGGCAGCCGCGTGTTCTACACCAACGCCGAGCTGCGCTTCCCGCTGGTGCGCCAGTTCACGCTCGGGCTGCTGCCGGTGTCCCTGCCGCCGGTGGACGGCTTGTTCTTCTTCGATATGGGCGCCTCCTGGTCGGCCGACCAGCGCCTGCACCCCAGGCGCCCGGACGACTACGACTTCACGCGGCAGCGCTACCCGCTCAAGAGCTACGGCTTCGGCATCCGGCTGAACCTCTTCAACATCGCACTCATCCGCTGGGACTACTCGGTGCCCCTCGACGGCCCCAACCGCGGCAACGGCTACTGGTTCTGGACGCTGGGGCAGTCGTTCTGAGCGCCGCCGCCGACTAGCTTTCGCGTGTGACCACGCGCTCCCGATTCCTGCTGCTCTGCACGGCCGCCGCCACGATCGCCTGTGGTGACGGCCGTGTGTCGTCCGGCGGCTCGTTTTCGTCCACCGGCCTCGACGCCGTGCTGCTCCGCGTCCCCCGCAGCGGCGGCATCGCCCGCGCACATCGCGTCGGCAGCGACAGCGTGCTCTTCTCCGCACGCGACCGCGCGCCGGCGCTCGACGGCATCCTCGACTTCGACGACTTCCTCGGCGTCGTGCTGCTGCGCGACGCCAACAGCCGCATCCTGAACCTCGACCTGCGCCTCGGCACGGTCACGATCCCCGGCGAGGAGCGCCTGCGCGGCACCGTCGTGGCCGAGGGCGCCGCCGCCTACGGACTCGACGCGCAGGGCCGCATCATCCGCGTGACGCCGTCGGTCACCTGGACCTGGCCGGTGCCCGGCGGCGCGACGTCGCTGGTCCCCACGCCCGACGGCTCGCTGATCGTGCTGCGCACCGATGGGGATGGTACCGAGTGGCGCCGCGTCATCCCGCCGGAGACGCGCGTGCTCGACTCCGCCCGCACCGCCCCGGTGCGGCTCGTCGAGCGCACACAGGCCGGCGACCGCGTCTGGGCCGTCACCAACGGCACGCTCATCTCGCTGCGCACCCGCGATCTCGGCCAGGCCTTTGAGATGTCCCTGCGCGACTCGGTCGTGGCACTGGCGCTCACGCCCAGCGGCGACCGCGTGTTCCTCGCTACCGACCAGCGCCGGCTGCGCGTCGTGGACCGCTACGCCGAGTCCGAGCGCAGCGCCATCGACCTGCCCGCACCCGTCAGCGCCCTGCGGATGGATCCCGACGGCCACTACCTGCTCGCCAAGGCGGCGAAGTCGGATTCAGTCTTCGTCATCTCGATCGGTACCTCGCGCGTGGTCAGCACCATCGCCAGCGCCTGGCGCGACGACCTGCCCTTCGTCACGCCCGCCGGCCGCATCCTCGTGGCCCGCGATCGCGACGTGGTGCTGGTGGACGCCGAGTCCTCGCGCGATCGTCAACGCTACGCTGGCGGCGCAGCCGACCAGTGGACGCTGGTGCGCTGGAACGGCTTCCGGCCGCGCGCCGTGGGCCTCGACCGGCCGGTGGAGTTCGAGGAGTACGCGCAGGACTCCGCCCGCGCCGACAGCGCCTTGGCGGCGATGATCCGCGGGCGCTACGGCGACATCACCGACATCGCGCGCGCGGCACCGCTGCCCGCGCAGTCGGCACCGACGCCAGCACAGCCCCAGCGCCCCGCTGCGGCGGGCGCCACCGGCCGCGGCACCTGGAACGTGTCCTTCGCCACGCTGCTCACCGCCGAGCGCGCCCAGGCCCTCGCCGACAGCATCATCGTGGACGGCCGCCGCGCCCGCGTGGTGCCCGGCCAGCGCGACGGCGTGCCCGTCTGGCGCGTGCTCCTCGGCCCCTTCGACACACGCCAGGCCGCCGAGCGCGCGGGGATGGCCTCGCGCCTCTCGTACTGGGTCTTCGAGGGCGCGCCGTGACGCCAAGCCCCGTTCCGTCCGCGGTCTGGACGGAGGAGGGGCGGCGCACGGCTCCCGCACTGGCCGACATCGCCGCAGCGCTGGTCATCGGCAGGGACCCCGAGGCGGCAGCCGCCGTCGCGCTGGGCATTGCCGCTGGCTGCGCCCACGAACGCCGTGTGGCCGTCGCCGACCTCGTGGGTGGCCTCCCCGCCCTGACGCCACTCGACGACCAGCCCGGCCTCCTCGAGTGCCTCCGCGACGGTGAACCCGTCTCGGGCATCGGGCAGCCCTGGGGCGAGGTGGAGGGCGTGTACCTGCTCCCTTCCGGCCGCGGCCCCATCGCCGAGCGCTGGGTGTTCGAGAGCGCCCGCTGGGAGCGACTCGTGGCCGGCTTCCGCGAGGTGGACGCGCTGCTCCTGCTCGTGGCGCCCGCGGCCGCGCCGGGGCTCTCCGAGCTGGTGGAGCGGGTGGACGGCGTCATCGCCGTGGACCTGCCGCCAGCCGAGGTCCGGGCCTGGCCGATTATTGCGACGGTGGACCACCCCGAGCCGGAGCTGCCGCCGATCGCGGTGACGCCGCGGCCCGGTGCGCAGGCGGCCGTGCCGGGCGCGCGGAACGGCGGACGCCGAGGCGGACGCCGCATTGGGCGCTGGGTCGTGGGTGGGCTGGCCCTCGTGATCGCGGCGACTGTCGCGTGGATGCGGGGGCCGGGCGCGTCTGGCACCGCCGGCGACGCGTCCGGCGACGCGGCGGTGGCCGAAGACTCGCTCGCGGGAGCCGCCGCCCCCGCAACCCCGCCCTCCGCCCCCGCCGCCCGCGAAGTGCGCCTCGGCCCGCCCGTCAACCCCGGCGACTCAGTTTCCGCTCGAAGATGGAGCGTCGAACTCGTAGCGGCGAATACCCCTGAGGGTGCAAATTCCCGACTGGTCTGGGAGGGCGATCCGCTGCCCGTGCCGACCATCGCGCCGGTGGTCCTGCGCGCGGGGTCGGCACCGTGGTACCGGGTGGTGGTGGGAGCGTGGGAATCCCGCGCCGACGCCGAGCGCTGGCTGCAGACGCAGCGCGCGCTCGGACTGATTCGCCCCGCGATGGGCCGCGTGCTGGAGACGCCGTTCGCGTTGCAGCTGGCAGCAGGGCCGCTGGACGAGGTCGAGACACGCAGGGCCGAATGGACAGGTGGGGAGGTACAGCCGTACCTCCTCCGGCAGGACGACGGACACGCCCGCGTGTTGGTGGGCGCCTTTGAGACGGCGAGCCAGGCGCTCTGGTTTGCCGCGACGTTGCGGGAACGCGGCCTCGAGCCGCAGCTCGCGTATCGAACCGGGAGAACGTTCTAAGTGCGGTTGACCAAGCTCGAGTTGCACGGCTTCAAGTCGTTTGCGGATCCGGTGTACCTGACCTTCGAGGCAGGTGCCACGGCCATCGTCGGCCCCAATGGCTGCGGCAAGTCCAACGTGTCCGATGCCGTGCGCTGGGTGCTCGGCGAGCAGCGCGCCCGCCTGCTCCGCGGCGGCAAGATGGAAGACGTGATCTTCCAGGGCTCCTCCGCCCGCCGCGCCACCAACGTCGCCGAGGTCTCGTTGCACTTCGAGAACTCCGACGGGATGCTGCCGGTGCCGTTCCAGGAAGTCGTCATCACGCGGCGCCTCTCGCGCAGCGGCGAGAGCGAGTACTTCTTGAACCGCGCGCCCTGCCGCCTGCGCGACATCCACGACCTCGTGCGCGGCACCGGACTCGGCGCCGATTCCGGCGTGGTGATCGAGAGCAAGATGATCGACGCCCTGCTCTCCGACCGCCCCGACGACCGTCGCGAGCTCTTCGAGGAAGCCGCCGGCGTCGGCCTGTACCGCGACCGCCGCCGCACCACCGAACGCCAGCTCGAGGCCACCAGCGCCGACCTCATCCGCATCGACGACCTCACGTCCGAGGTGCAGACGCAGGTGCGCTCGCTGCTGCGCCAGCGCAACAAGGCGGAGAAGCACGCCGGCATCAGCACGCGCCGCTTTGCGGTGGAGCTCACGCTGGCCTCGCGCGAGATGGCCTCGTGGCAGCAGGAACTCACCGACCTCGACGCCCGCCTCGGCGGTCTGCGCGAGGCCCTGCCTGCACGCCAGCAGGCCGTGCGCGACGCCGAAGTCGCCCGCGACCTCGCCCAGGCGGCCCGCGCCGCCGCCGAGACCGCGCGCCACGAGCGCGCCGCCGTCGCCGCGCAGGCGCGGCAGTCGGTGCTCGAGCTGCAGCAGGAACTCGCCGTCGCCGAAGAACGCCACCGCAACGCGCTCACGCGCCGCGAACGCGCGTTGCAGGAACGCTCCGAGGGCGCAGCCTTCGGCGATCGCCTGCAGGCCGAGTCCGAGGCCGCGCAGGCCGAGGAAGCGCAGTGCGCGCAGTCGCTGCACGATGCGCTCGAACTGCTCCGCACCAAGGTCACCGCCGAAGAAGAAGCCCGCGGTGCCGTCGCCACCGCGCGGCAGCACACCGACGCGGCCGACAAGGTCACGCGCGAGCTGCGCGATGCCGCCCGCCGCCTGGAACTCGAACGCGAGAACGCCGAGCGCGAACTTGCCGACGTGGCCCAGCGCTCCGCCGCGCTGGTGGCCGAGCACGAGGCGCTGTCGTCGCGGTTGAGCTTGGCCGAACGCGAACTCGCCGGCGCCGACGAACAACTGACGATGGCCCGCGAGGCCGCCGCGCAGGCCGAGGCCGCGCTGGAGCAGTCGCGCGCCGCCGCCCGTGAGGCCCGCGACCGCGAAGCCGCCGCCCGCGCCGACGTGCGTCGCGTCGAAGAAGAACACACCGCCCTGCAGGGCCGCCTCGCCGCGCTCGAAGGCCTCGAGCGCGAGCGCGTGGGCCTCGCACCGGCCGCCGCCAAGCTGCTGCGCGAGCGCGAGCGCTTCGGCAACGATGCCGTGCTCGGTCCGCTCTCGGACTTCATCGGCGCCGATGCGGCCGTGGCCGCGCAGATCGAGCGCTATCTGGGCCCCACCGTACACGCCGTCGTCGTGCGCGACCGCGCGGCCGCCGACGCCGTGCGCGCCTGGCACGCCGAGCAGAACCCCGGCGCGCTGCTGCTCCTGCCGCTCGACGCCCTGCAGTCCGGCGGCGAGGGCAGCGACCCCAGCGAACTCGCCGCGCGCGTGCGCGCCGAAGGCGCCGGTGGCAACTGGGTGCGCGCCCTGCTCGGCAAGGTGCGCGCCACCGCCGACGGCAATGGCTTCATTGACTCGCGTGGCGCCGTCTGGCTGCCCGCGCGAGACGCCGGCAGCGCCGGGCCGCTCACGCGCCGCGCCGAACTCGAAGAACTCCGTGCCTCCCTGGCCACGGTGGACGCCCGCCGCGCCGAGGTGCAGCAGCGCGCACAGGCCGTGCACGACGACGTGGTCCAGGCCGAAGCCGCCGCCGCGCACGCCGCCGATGCCGCAGCCGCCGCGCAGCAGTCGCTGGCGCAGGCCTCACAGCTGCGCTCCGAGCGCGACCGCGTGCGTGAGCGCGCCGCCCGCGAACTCGCCGATGCCGTCGCGCTGCAGGAGCGCCTCGCCGGCCGCCACACCGAACTCGGCGACCGCGTCAACGCGTCGTTGGCCAGCCAGGACGAGATCGTCCAGAAGCTCGTGGACGCCGACGAGGCCGCTAGCTCAGCTCGTGGCCTGCTCGGCACCGCCGAGCGTGCGCAGGACGAAGCCCGCGAAGCCCGCGCCGCGCAGCAGGTGGCGCACGCGCAGGCCGAGGCGCGCCGTCAGGTGGCCACCGAACGCCGCGAGCGCCTTGAGCGCGAGCGTGCCGCCGCGGCTGACCGCCTCGTGGCGCTGGAGCGTGAGATGCAGGCGCTGGCCGAGCAGGACGGGCAGCTCGAGCAGCAGATGGGCGTGTGGCAGCAGGAGCTCGAGGCGCGTCGTGCGTCGCAGGTGGAGGCCGACCAGGCCCTCGCCGGCGCCGAGCAGGCCGTGCGCGAGACGGAATCGGAGTTGCAGGCCGCCGTCGCCGCGCTCGACGCCGCGCGCGTGGACGCCGCCGGCGCCAACGACACGCTGCACGCCGCCGAGCTGCGCCACACCGAGCTCGCCGGCAAGCGCACCGCCATCCGCGAGCGCCTCGAAGCCGAGTGGCGTCGCCCGCTCGACGAGCTCTTCGCCACCTACGAGCCCGTCGAAGCCGACGACGACGCCCTGCGCATCGAGGCCGAGGACCTGCGCAAGCAGCTCGAGACCCTCGGCCCGGTGAACCCGCTGGCTATCGAGGAGCACGAGGAGGAGACCAAGCGCCTCGAGTTCCTCACCACGCAGCGCGCCGACCTCGTGGAGGCCCAGCAGAAGCTGACGCAGGCGATCAAGGAGATCGACGTCACGGCGCGGGACTTGTTCCTCGCGACCTTCGCGCAGGTGCGGGCGCACTTCCGCGAAATCTTTATGACGCTCTTCGGCGGCGGCGAGTGCGACCTGCGCTTGGAAGATCCGGAGCGGCCGCTGGACTGCGACATCGAGATCCACGCCAGCCCGCGCGGCAAGCGCACCCAGCGCATCCACCTGCTCTCGAGCGGGGAACGCGCGTTGGTGGCGCTGTCTTTGTTGTTCGGCATCTTCCTGACGAAGCCCAGCCCCTTCTGCTTGCTGGACGAAGTGGACGCGCCGCTGGACGACCAGAACATCGGGCGCTTCGTGCGGATGCTGAACGAGTTCAAGAAGAAGACGCAGTTCATCGTGATCACGCACAATCCGCGCACGACGACCGAGGCGGCCGATGCCGTCTACGGCGTGACGATGCAGGAGCCCGGTGTGTCGTCGCTGGTCTCCGTGCGGATGCGCGGCGGGCCGGCGGTGGACGCGACCGAGGCGGAACCGGCGGGCGCCGCGAGCCCCGCGTAAAGGAAACGAGCAGATGCTGGTGGTGATGAAGCAGGGCGCGACGCCCGAACAGATCGAGGCGGTGTGCCAGTGGATCCGCGAGCGCGGCTACACGCCGCAGCCGATGCCGGGCGCCCAGCGCACCGCCGTCGGCCTCGTGGGCAACGACGGACGCGTGGACGGTTCGCCGCTGGAGGACTTCCCCGGCGTCGCCGAGATCATCTACGTCTCCAATCCGTACAAGCAGGTCTCGCGCGAGTGGAAGGCCGAGACGACGATCGTCGAGATCGCGCCGGGCGTGCGCTTCGGCGCCAACGAGGTGCCGATTATCGCCGGGCCCTGCTCGGTGGAGAACGAGCAGCAGATCCTCACCGCCGCTCGGCAGGTGAAGGCCGCCGGTGCCGTGGCCCTGCGCGGCGGCGCCTTCAAGCCGCGTTCGTCGCCGTACTCCTTCCAGGGACTCGGCCTCGAGGGCCTCAAGCTGCTCGCCAAGGCCAAGCAGGAGACCGGCCTGCCCATCGTGACCGAAGCGATGGACGAAGAAGGCGCCGAGCTGGTCGCCGAGTACGCCGATATGATCCAGATCGGCGCGCGCAATATGCAGAACTACTCCCTGCTCAAGGTCGCCGGCAAGCTCAAGAAGCCCGTGCTGCTCAAGCGCGGGATGGCGGCGACGATCCAGGACCTGCTGCTCAGCGCCGAGTACCTGTTGGCTGAGGGCAACACGAATGTGGTGCTCTGCGAGCGCGGGTTGCGTTCGTTCGATACGACATCGCGCAACCTGTTCGACCTCACGGCGATTCCGGTCGTGCAGCAGCTCTCGCACCTGCCGATCGTCGCGGATCCGTCGCACGGTACCGGACGGCGAGATAAGGTCCTCGCGATGTCGCGCGCCGCGGTGGCCGCTGGCGCCGACGGTATCCTGATCGAAGTGCATCCGCAGCCCGAGAAGGCGATGAGCGACGGGGCGCAGTCGCAGACGCCGGAGCAATTCGGGGAGACTGTGGGGCAGCTCAGGCGCGTGGCGGAGGCGGTGGGGCGGAGGATAGCCGGGTAACGGCTTTCACCACAGAGAGCACAGAGGGCACAGAGAACAACCACTGCAAGTACTTGGGGGTCCGCACCGAACTATCGGTGCGGACCCCCAAAAAGCAGTTGCAGTTCTCTGTGTCCTCTGTGTCCTCTGTGGTGAACCGCAGTTCGGCTTACGCGCGCACAAAATTGATGGACTCGGCCCACCCCAAGCCGTAAATTACGGGATGACCGAGCGTAAGGACATTTGGGTGAAGGTGTTCAAGCTCGGCGACCCCGAGGCGGATATGCCGCCGCGTGGCCGCAATCACGACGAGCGCCTGCGGATGGTCCGCGAGCTCAGCGCGATGGGCTACCGCTGCGAGCTGAGCCCCGACTTTCGCGATATCGTCGCCGCGTTCCTGGACGAGGACGTGCAGTTCTTGCTCGTCGGCGCGCACGCACTCGCCATTCACGGCGTGCCGCGCGCCACCGGGGACCTCGACCTCTTCGTGGCGCGCACCGACGAGAACGCCACACGCGTCTGGCGTGCACTCGTCAAGTTCGGCGCACCGCTGGAGGCGCTCAAGATCGAGCGGGGTGACCTGCTCAAGTCGCACGCCGTGTTCCAGATCGGCCAGCCACCAAACCGCATTGATGTGATGACCGGCATCAGCGGCGTGGAGTTCGACGAAGCCTGGGCGCAGCGCGTCGTCGGCAACTTCGAAGGCCGCGAAGTCGGCTTCCTCTCCCGCGAGCACCTCATCAAGAACAAGTCGTCCACCGGACGGAACAAGGACCGCGGCGATCTGGATATGCTCGGCCCGCCGCTCGAAGACTGAGCGACGCCGCCGCGGCTCGCGCTACTCCGTCGCGAACACGTCCATCGGCGCGCGCGACTTCCTGAGCAGCTCCGCCGCCCGCACGACGACTGCGTCCTCACGCACCTGCCGCCGCTGTGCGTAGGGCACGCCCCAGCCCTGGCGCGCGATCTCGTTCCCGAAGTTGCGGTTCACGAAGGCCGTCGCGCCCTCGAAGGCGCCGGCGCTGACGCGCAGGCCCATCGCCCGTGCCCGCGCGAGCACCCGGGCGCGCCACTCCGGGCGCACCGTGAACGTCGAGTCGCGCACCAGGCCCGCCTGCACCAGCGCCCGCGCCTCCATCGTCAGCGCCTCGCGCCAGCGCGGCACGTCGGCCCCGAGCTCGGCCAGCAGGCGGCGCTCGCCCAGGTCCGGCAGGCTGTCGCCGGCGATGATGTCCGGCACGATGCCACCGCCGCCGTACACCCTCCGCCCCGAGGCCGTGCGGAACACCGGGCGCGCCGTGTCCGCGTCGGCCAGGCGCACTTCGTCCTCAGGCGCCATCTCCAGGTTGCGGCCCAGCGGCGTGAACCAGCGCGACTGCGTCAGCGAGATCGCCGCGCCGTTGCTCAGCTCGTACACCGCCTGCGCGCTGCCCTTGCCGTAGGTCACGCGGCCGAGGAGGACGGCGCGGTCGTGGTCCTGCAGCGCACCAGCGACGATCTCCGCCGCGCTGGCCGTGAAGCCATTCACCAGCACCGCGATCGGCATCCCCGCCCAGCGCTCGGCGGTCGAGTCCACATACACACGGTTGGCGTCGGCGATGCGGCCGCGCGTGGTCACGATCTGCCGGCCCGGCGGCAGGAAGAGATCCGCCACGCCGATGCCCTGCTCCAGCAGCCCGCCCGGGTTGCCGCGCATATCGATCACCAGCGAGCGCGCGCCCGCGGCACGCAGCGAATCCACCGTCGAGATCAGCTCCGCCTCGGTGGAGTCGCTGAAGGTCGTCACCGCCACGTAGCCCACGCCGCCGTCGAGCAGCACCGAGCGCGTGACCGCACGCACACGGATGTCCGCGCGCTCCAGCGTCACCGGGATGCGCGTGCCCTGCCCGCGCTCCACCACCAGCGCCACCGTGCTGCCCAGCGGACCGCGCAGCGCGTTGCGCGCTTCCGTCACCGTCCAGCCGCGCATCGACTTGCCATCCAGCTCTACGAGCCGGTCGCCCGTCTGCAGGCCGGCGCGTTCGCCCGGCGAGCCCGGCCGCGGCTGCGCCACCGTGATCCAGCCATCGAGCACGTCCACCTGCAGGCCCACGCCGCGGTAGGCATTCGACGCCGAGAGGCGCAGGCGCTCGTAGCGTTCCGGCGTGAGGTAGGCCGAGTTCGGGTCGCCCAGTTGGTCCAGCATCCCGGCGATCGCGCCCTGCCAGAGCTTCTCGTCGTCCACCGGCTCCACGTACGAGTCGCGCACCCGCTGCATCACGACGTCCAGCAGCGCCGCGCCTTCCTGCGAGCGGCGGGCCTCGCGGTCCAATGCGCGGCCGAGCAGCCAGGCGCCCGCCACCAGTGCGGCGGCGATGAGGGCCATCGGCGGGAGGACGCGGAAGCGGTTCACGAGCGGCCCCTACGGCGGCTGGTGCGGACTGGCTTCACATGCGCGATTCCGCCGGAGCGGTTGTTGACTGGCTTCACGCGCGCGCCCCCGCGCGTTGCAGCACTGCCGGGCAGTGCTCGGCGATTGCATCGCGCACCCGTTGCTCCACGATTTCTGGCGTGCCGGCTGCGTCTACCGCGACAATCTTGCCGCACTCCGGATGCGCCCGCTGCCACGTCGGCTCGGCGAACTGGTCGAAGGCCGCCGCGACGCGGTCGTGGAATCCCCGCTCCGCGCGTTCGAAGCGGTCCGCCTCGCCCCGCTTGTCCGCGCGGGCGAGGCCTTCCGAGACTGGCAGCCGCAGCAGCACCGTGAGGTCCGGCACCAGGCCCTGCGTGGCCAGCTCGTTCGCCGCGCGCAGCTCCCGCGAGGGCAGGCCGCGGCCGTGGATCTGGTAGGCGTAGGTCGAGAGCAGGAAGCGGTCCAGCAGGATGTGCTGTCCGGCGTCCAGGGCCGGCTTCACCACCGTGTGCACCAGTTGGGCGCGCGAGGCCACGAACAGCGTCGCCTCCGCGGCCGGTGCCAGCGGCAGGTCCGAGTGCAGCAGGATGTCGCGGATGCGGTCGCCCACCGGCGTGCCGCCCGGCTCGCGGTGGACCGCGTGGTTCACGCCGTCCGCCGTGAGGCGCGCCGAGAGACGCTGGAGCTGGGTCGACTTCCCCGCCCCCTCGCCGCCTTCGAAGACGACCAGCCGGCCGCGCACGTGTGTGGAGCTCAGCCCAGCGTGATGATCGGACTCGCGGCGCCCTTCTTGATGCCCTCGAGCATCCACTGGTTCACTTGCTGCATCACTTTGTCGAAGTTCTCGTTGGCCGCGATGAAGCGCTGGTAGAGCATATTCGACTGGACCGTGGAGAGCAGCTGGTCCAGCTCCTGCTCCATCGCCGGCGTCGGGGAGGAGCCCGCCTGGATCAGCGCTTCCGCGTCGCGGCGCAGCGTCTCCATCCGTTGGAGGGCCGCGACCACGTCTTTGTCCTCATTGAGGGCTTCGTTGGCGCGCTTGACCGCCTGGTACTCATTGCTCTGGCCGATCAGCCGGCCCAGTTCTACGGCTTTGTCGCTCAGCATCAGGTCTATCGCTCCTTGCGCCGGGCCAGCACGAAGCGCGGGCGTCCGGTCAGGTCGAGTCTGTGTTCGACGTCCGTGAATCGGGCGTCCGCTCGGACCGCCTCCACTGCCAGGTCGCAGCGTCGGCTGTCCACTTCCATTGCGAGCAATCCGCCCGGGAGCAGGATGTCTCCCGCCTGGCGGATGAGCTCGTTGATGACCGCCATCCCGTCGTCGTCGGCGAAGAGGGCCAGGTGCGGCTCCCAGTCGCGGACGTTGGCGGGCAGGTCGGCCGCTTCAGCCCGTGAAATATAGGGGGGGTTGGAGACCACGGCTTCAACCGTTTGACCCTGGACTGGGTCCAGCAGGTTGCCGAGTCGGAAGTCCAGTTTGGGGCGGTGGTCCTCGGGGATGGCGCTGAGGTTCTCTTGGGCTATTGCCAGGGCCTTTTCTGAGATGTCGGTGGCTAATACCCGCTCGAAGGTGGACTCGGCGGCGAGGGCCAGGGCGATGGCGCCTGATCCCGTTCCGACGTCGACGACGGTGCCCTTGCCGCCTCGCTGGGCGGCGATGACCAGATCGACGAGGAGCTCGGTTTCTGGGCGCGGGATGAGGGTGTCTTGGGTGACCCTCAGGGTCAGTTGGCGAAAGGGGGCTTTGCCGACGGCGTATTGGAGGGGCATCCCCTGTTTCAGCTTCGCTGCCGCCTGTTGGATGGCTTCGACTTGGGACTCGGAGAGCTCGAAGTCGGGGTTGGCGGAGGGCCAGAATTTCGGCTTGTCGAGGACCCAGGCGATGAGGTCGCGGGCGGTGGCCCGGGCGGGGGGGATGCCGGGGGGGACTAGGGCGGTGGCGAGGGAGGTGAGGAGGGGGGCTAAGGTGGGCATTGGGGGGAAGATACGCGAGTGCCGCGAGGACAAGCGACTCGCCGGTCTAGGCAGTCTTGGGGGCCTAGCCGAGGCTGATTGGTCTTGCGAGGCGCTCTGCGGAGGGTGAGTGTTGCGCGGGCCGC
This sequence comes from Gemmatimonadaceae bacterium, assembly GCA_019637355.1. Classification (NCBI taxonomy): domain Bacteria; kingdom Pseudomonadati; phylum Gemmatimonadota; class Gemmatimonadia; order Gemmatimonadales; family Gemmatimonadaceae; species Gemmatimonadaceae bacterium. The sequence goes on from JAHBVT010000001.1 coordinate 1,867,263, forward strand.
GCGCGCTTCTCTGCAGCCTAATCCACGTTAAGCGGACGAAGTGGTTCTTCGCGTAGGCAGCCGAGCCCGGACACCGTTGCACTCCTCACACAATCTCCTAGGCCAATGCGACTCATTATCGCGTATCTCACCGTATTCCTCGCCGCCCTGTTGTATGCGGTGTACGCCGATCTGGCCGAGCTCCTTCCCGCTTGGCTGAGCTCGCAGGCGAGCGCCTTCCGGTGCGTGATTGCCGGTGGTTTCGGCGGCCTACTGTATTTGACGCGAGCCATATACATCAATCGCGCCGTCAAGAAGCAGTGGGACTCCTCGTGGCACGTCTGGTACTATCTCCGCCCCGCCGCTTCACTGATGTCCGGGGGCGTCGCCTATCTCTTCCTTTCCGCGGGACTCTTGGTACTCGGTGCCGAAGCGCGAAGTGAAGGCGGTTCACTTGGCTTCACCGCGCTCGCGTTCATCGCCGGACTCAATGTTGATCGATTCATTGAGAAGGTTGAAGATCTCGCTCAAGCCGCTTGGGGCATCAAAAAGTCGCGCTCCTCATCGGACAGCACGAGCTCCCGCGAGTCGCAATGAGTGCCGTGCATCTTCTCAACGTCGGCCCTGGCGACTGCACCGTTATTCAGCATGCCAGTGGACGCGTGTCATTGCTAGATATTTGCTGTGCCAACGCTCAGCGCACCCACGCGCGCGTCAGCATGGCCAAGATCTTCGAATCAGTTGCGGCTGGCGGCAACTTTCGCATGTGCGACTCGAAGGAGCAGCCGCTCGACTACCTGCAACGATTGGGGGTGTCACGGATCTGGCGCTTCATCCTGTCTCATCCCGACATGGATCACATGGATGGTTTAGCGGCTTTGCTTGACAACATTAGCGTGCAGCATTTCTGGGATTCTGGTGTCAGGCGGGCCGCGCCAGATTTCGCTCCTGGCTCTCCTTACCTCCAGGCCGACTGGGACGCTTACGAGGCGCTGATTTCTGGTTCGGGCAGTAGCATGGGCGCGCCGGTACAAACATTGGAGGTACTTGCTGGGAACCGCTTTTCTTTCGCGAACGAGCCCCCAGACTCGCACGATGGCATTTACATTCTTGCACCCGACAAGAGCCTGCGGGATCAGGCGAGCGCGTCCGAAGACGTGAATGATGGCTCCTACGCTTTGCTCTATCGGAGCAACGGTGGACGCATCGTGCTGCCAGGAGATGCGTACGATGACACGTGGCGTCACGTCATCGACACTTACCGAACCGACGTGGCAGGGTGTGCCTTTCTTCTCGCACCACATCATGGTCGAGACTCCGCACGCTCATACGAGTATTTGGACGTCCTTCGCCCCGCTCTCACACTTATCGGCTGCGCCCCATCAGAGCACATTAACTACCACGCTTGGTACGATCGCGGCCTTGACTTCATCACGTCTAATCAGGCTGGCAACGTCGTTCTGCACACGGACAACGGACGCCTCAACGTCTTCATCGAGAATCGCAAGTTTGCCGCCAAGTACGTTGACGTAGACTCGACTCCAAAAGACGCTCTCGGGCACTATTTCATCGGCAGTATTTCGGATAGATAGCTGGCCGGTTTTGCGCGCCGCCGCTTAACGAAGCTTGCTGCCGACGAGCGCAGGTGCGGTAGCGGTTGTGGGGCCTCGCCTTCATCTTCTGTAAGGTTTGGCGAGGCCCCACAACCGCATCTTTCTGTGAAGCGGCGGCCCGCGTCAAGCCCCAGGTGCGTTGACGCTGTTGCACGACTCAGTTGTGCCTGCGCTGCTCGAGGTGCTGCTCATCCTTCTGTTCGCGCTCGCTCGTGAGGCCCGAGGCCTCGGCGCATTGGGGTCTGCGAAGGAATGGTGGCGCCAACTATGGGGCGGCTCTCACCTGCGGCCATAAAATGCGTCGCGCTCACCACTCCCGATTCAGTCATCTCGATCCCACGCAGGTCCTGCCCTTACCCAGCGATCATGCGGCGGACGCCGGCACGGGCTGCGGCGTCCGCAGGTGGCCCGCGTCGTACGCCCGCTGGTCCCGCCACATCGCATAGAGGATGCCCGCGAGCCGCCGCGCCAGCGCGACCGCCGCGATCTTCGTGCCGCGGCGATGCAGGATGCGCTGCGCCCACGCCCGCAACACCGCGGTGTCGCTTGACTTGGAGCGGAGGATGCGCCACGCCGCCTCGACCAGGAGATAGCGCGCGCGCCGGTTGCCCGCCTTCGTGATGTGGCCGAGTCGCCGCTTCTCGCCCGAGCTCCGCTCCCCGGGCACCAACCCGAGGAAGGCCTCGAACTGGTGCGCCGACGGGAACCGGCCGATGTCATCCGCGATCGCGACGATGCCGCTGGACGTCACCGGCCCGACGGCGGGGGCCGTCTGCAGCAGCGCGACGATCGGGTCCGTCCGCCCGAGCGCCGCGATGCGCGCGTCGGCGGCCGCGATCTGCACGTTCAGCGGCGCGAGGATCGCGACCAGCGGCGCGAGCTCGGCCGCCAGCTCCGGCGAGAGCGGGAGCGCGGTGAGTCGTTCGACAAACCACGCGGCCGTGCTGTTCGGCACGCGCAGGCCGTCGCGGCGCACGAGGGCCTTGGCGAGCGCGATGCACCGCGTGCGCGTCCGGACGAGCGCCTCGCGCACGGCAAGCTCGGCCCGCACGTGCCGCCGCGCCGCCGAGACGCGGTGCGCCGGACGATAGGCGCCGAGCCGGAGCGCGTCAGCCAGGGTCCGCGCATCGCGCTTGTCCGTCTTCACCCGGCGGCTGCGCGTGGCGTACATCGGCGCGAAGTTCGGGTCGGCGACGACGACCGCATGCCCGAGGGACTCGAGGTGGCACGCGACCCACTCGCTCTCGGTCGACGCCTCGACGAGGATGCGTGCGGGCGGACGCGCGCCCAGCACCGCGGTGAAGCGGTCGCGGCTCGTGACGATGCGTCGTTCGGTGACGCCGCCCTGCCCGTCGAGGATGCAGAGCTGGCTCTCGCGCTTGTGGAGATCGATGCCTATCATATCCATGGCGGCTGGCCTCCGCAGTGTGCCCCGTCGCGAGACGGCGAGCACGGTAGATGGTATGGGGCAGAACCTTGCACCCGTGGATGGGCGGAGGTCCAGCCGCCGCTTCATACCAACTATGGGAGCGCTCGCAGCAGAAGCGCACGTTACGCAGAGCCATCCGACTTCACACCGAGGGACGTGGTCGATGACGACGCTCATTGCTCGCAGATTTGTCCGCGACAGCACCGACTACCGAAGCGTCGTCGAGCTCGACGATGCTGCCCTCGTCGATGATGAGCTCACGTTTGCAGTGGCATGCGCGTTCCGCTCGCGCCCAAACGGAGACTGGATTGAGCGCGCCGTGCAAGGCACCCTGAACGCAGACCTCGAGGCCATCGACGTTAGCCTTGATGGGAGATTGATCGCTCGTGTACCACTCGCCCTACCTCTTCCCGACAGTCAGGACTTTCACGGCAACGACGTTGATCTCGCGCATGCAGACGGCGCCGTGGACGAGCACCTGGACGTGTCCGCAGTTGAGGAGTTCATCGGGCACATTCCGACCGATCCCATTGTCGGCTGCCTTGTGAAGGGCGCCGTCAGTACCACGATTGGACAGACGATTCGATGCTGGCACCGAACGAAGCCGCGCGCGCCCGTCTCGGCAAGGTCACACGTAAGGAGCGTTGGTGCTTGCCTCGCGGAGTATGGCATCCGGATGGCGCTGACTTTCGTCTACCGTGCCGGGCGCTGCGTTGCGTTCGGAGGTGCACGCTAGGTACGCACACGGCGTCCATAGGGTTCGTCTCCGGCCAGGGCATCGGCCCGCCTCGCAGAACAAGGGGTGTCGATGCGGTTTAGGAGGAGTATTACCCACGTTACAGACGCTATAGCTTCCTAATGTCCCTGACTGCACGGCATCCGCGATATCTCGATCACACAGGCGTGCCGCCCTCGGCTTCACCCATGTGTTGGTTCCTCTTCGTTGGCGCGTCGCTCCGGAAGGAGTGTGATGCACACTGCGGAAAGCTCGCCGCGCCGATCCATCGAGGCTGGCGGTGGGGTCGCTGCGTTACATCGGAATCGAAAGACTCACGCACTCCGGGCTCAACGACACAGTCGTGGCCCAATAGTAGGCCGCAACCTACACGTCACCAAGCAGAAGATCGAGATACGGCCCGTCCACGAGCCACCTGATGGGACGCTGTGTGAGCCCGTGATCCTGGAACAGAAAGCCATTCACTCCTAGGTACATCTCGGTTGGCCGCCGGCCTCGCCGTTGGACCGGCTCGGTTCCGACGATGAGTACGACTGGCTGTGGGGTATTCGCCTCGCCGCTTGCAGCCAGCGCTCTGTATGTCGACGCATCCGTTGGGCTCGGATGGGGGTCAGGTTCTGGGTGGCTGTGCCACTCCCCCAGGAAGTCGACGCAACCCTCGCTCGCCGAAGCGTGACGGTCTAGAAACGCCTGGCAGAACTCCCGATCACGGTTGAACGAATGTCGCGTGTGACGAGATTTCGGCCCGGGACCGCTTGCCGCTGTAACCACAAACGCATCGAGCCGAGAGTCCGAGAAGCCGACGAGAACCCCGCCGGTCTCTACTCCCGCCTTGCGCGCGACCTCAGTCTCGAACGTATGCCTCACGGATTCAAGTACGTAGAGGCGCGCAGCGAAAGGGGTCGGCGCGCTACGCCGGCTACTTCGACGGAATGGCAGCCAATGCACTGTCATACTCCGCCTGGTCTTCCTCCGAGAGCCCGCCACCCATCGCTTCGCCAGAACACACTGGGCACTCCGGATGCGGCCGGAACCCTCGTCGATCGATCGTCAACGGTGGAACCGGATACTTCGGATCAACGTCGCAGATCCGGTTGCCAGCGAAGACCCAGTGACTCTGATCATCCTCCAGCCGATCATGCACGACGTCGAGAGCCATCTCCACCACGATGTGCGCCGCCAGCGCGTTGGAATTGCCCGCACCTGGAAAGGCGGGGGTTGTGCAGCTCGCCTCGTAGAATGGCTCGCTGGTGCCAGCAGGCTGTCCGACATATCCCCACTCGCGCCTTCCATCGAGCTGCTCCTTCTCGAACAGACCGTTGCAGTACAAGCATGCCGTACGACCTGCGCGGTAGACAAATGCGCGAAGCACCTGTGCTTCGCCCATCAGCCAGGCGTGCAGAACAGGGATCGCACGTGGCGCACGACGCGCCAGGTCATCGATGTGCGAGTCCGCCGCTTTGATCGCCACGGTCGCGATCACGAGCGCCGGCACGGTTGATGGATCAAGAATCATTCGATCGAAAGAGCCATCAGCCTGCCTAGTACCCAACTGCGGTGACACTGCAACGTGGGGGTTCGTCTCCATCAGGACCTGACGAATCGCCCGCACCTTGGCCTTCCCGATATCGGGGAACCGGGCCTCATGCCTGATCACGTTGCCGGGTGACACCGAATCGGGATCAACCAGAACAACGTTTCCGGCCCCCATGGCCGCGAGGCTACGAGCCACCGTCGACCCGAGTGCCCCGACGCCAACGATCACGATTCTGGCTTCCGCTAGCGCTCTCGCCTGCTCGTTCGATGCGTATCGATTGCCAACTCGCCGCCGTAGATCCTCGGGGCGAACGAAATAGGACGGCACGCCCCGAAGCTCCACCTTCGACCAGAACTCGTGGCCAAGGAGCTTCGGGTTTCTGCGAACGTCCTTCCCCAACCTTGGCCACTCAAGGCTCACGACCAACCATTCGTAATCCGGACCGTGATCGCTCGCACCGCGGCGGCAACGTTTGAACTCGAGGACGATCGGAAGAAAACCTCGCTGGCGAGCATGCTTGTCGAGCACCTGGCCGGCCATGGCTCTCCACTGCTCTCGCTTGATGTCGAGGTGTGTATCCAAAACCTCCTCGAAGCCAGCCAAATCGTGGAAGGGCGTCGGTTCCGCCTCGATGCGAAACCAAAGTGCCTCGACGTTACCAAACCTGTTCGCATTGACGGTGTTCTGATCGAGCCGGAGTGATCGCCAGAACTTCGTATTCTCGTCGCGAACCACTGTTTCAGAGGTCTTGCCCCCCTTCCACCGCCGTTGCCCCGCGATTGCCAGACTCGGCTTCTCATCTGAATGCTTGTCCCATTCCAGCACGAGCGTGCCGTGCGAAGGCCCCCCGTGCTCAAGAGCATGACCGGGGATCAGGACCGTCCGAACAAATGCCGCTTCCGGTTCCAGATACGCCAGAAGTTCACCAGCGGGCACCTCGTTGGCGAAGACCCCACTGACGTAGCCGCGAAACCAGTCCTCAGCACCCTCGATCGCCCGCTCGATGCCGTGACCAACAACCCAGGGTTCGAGCTCCTCCTGCATATAGCAAAGTTCTCCCGAAGGACCCGCCTGGTGCCGTTGGCGGCGAATCGCGACGTCAGATGGGCGAACCGCCAGCTTGTCAAACGGATATGAGGGCGGATACGCGATCTCGACGTCAAATCCGTGCCAGGCAACTGGCCCCCCGGGTGCAGCCGCCTCCACGCGAATACGTCCGGACACGACAAGCTGGACTGGCCCGTGGTCCTCCCATCGGCGAAACCGCGGCTGGAATCCCCTCCTGACCGCCAACCTATGCTCTCGCAAGAACACGCCGGGCAAGCGGGTCCACCACGGCGCCGGAGTCGGTTCCGTGGCCGGGGCGGCACCGTTGGTGCCTGGTGCAGTCACCGCGCGTGAGTAGTCGGCCTACGCGGTTGGGCTCTTGTCGCCCAATCGCGTACGAGACACGATTGAAGCCGCAGCCGCCTTCGCCTGCCCACCCTTACCTCCCGAACCCTTCTCCTTGTCCGGGCCAGGCAGTTCGTACTTCGACTGAAAGACCGCATCGTCCATGGACCACGTCATCTTGCCGGCTTCGTCGATCGTAAGAACGACGGTCAGGTGCTTATCGGTCCTAAACGTGTTGGCCTCGGTCACGTGCTTCTTGTACAGCCTGAGTGCGTCGGCGTGGGGGTGACCGTGGCTGTTGTCGGCGCCAACGGAAATCACGAGGTGAGAGGGCGACATTGCCTCCATGTGCTCCTCCCACGACTCATCCTCTTCCTTCTTCTTCTTGAAGAACGTTCGCGACCCGTGGTGGCTGACCTGGAGGACGTCCACGCCCAAGAGGCCATCGCGATCGTAGTGCTTTGTGATGCTCTCCCAAGCACCCTTGTTTGTATCGCCGGTGATCATGACGCTCTTGCCGCCGAAGGAGACCTTCATCGCGATGCACTCGTTGTGGATCGCCTCGCGTTTTTCCTCTGACGCCTTGTCCTTGTCGAGCTTGACGTAGGAGCTGGGTCGGAAGATGTGAAAGCTTGCCCCGTCGATCTCGGCGAACGCATCGGCGCATGCGCACACCTTCTTCGCCTTGTCTCCGAGATCCTTGATCAGCCCCTGGAGCTCATCATAGTTCGGGTTTTCACCCTTCTCGCAGTCGAGCTCGTGTCCCGAGTGCCACATTTCGTCGATCTCGAAATCCTTCCGGAGATCGGCCACGCCGCAGATGTGGTCGTCGTGCGGGTGGGTGTTCACGAAATAGGCCAGCCTGCCTTTCTTTCCGCTCTTCGCGGGAAGCGTGTCGGAGAGGTAGTCGATGACGTTGATGCCTTTGTTCTTCCGATCGAGGTTGATGTCGACGACCATATGCTTGCCATTCGGCAGCACGATGTGCGTGCAATCACCCTGGCCGACGTTGAGGAACTTGAACTTGATCTCTTTCTTGGCGCTCATGCGAACCTCCCCTACGAATTTGGGGGTTGAGGTTGGGAGAAATCGGCGGTCAGTCACCGGCAAGCAGCCATGCGAGGCCTACAACCGCCGCGGCGACACCGGAGGCCTTCGCCAGTTGCGGACTTCGTCGGACACCCGTGGCAACATGAGCCACGAAGTGCTCGCAGTTGTTTCCGAACAGGTTGTAGCGCGGGGTCCGCAGAGCCTCGACGAGCCGCCGTCGCGCGCTCACCAAGTCGTGAATTCGACCGACCGACTCCCAAGGACCTGTTTGCGAAAGGGGCTGTGCCTGTAAACCGCTCGGAGGCTGATGGATGATCATCGGCTCCGCGCCGGGCGGCAACTGAAGACCGAGCATGTTGCCCACGTCGAGGATACCGAAGTGGAAGACGCCCTTGTCACGTCGAAACTGACGGACGACGAAGAGCCCAAGAGACGCGGCGGGTCGTGGTGCGTACGACACAGTTCTCACCCCTTGGGCGGGAATTTGTCGGGCCCGTAGCTGTTCTTCTCCCGGATCTGCCCGTTGCGCCCGTGGATGAAGTGCTCCGACTTCTGGTCTCGCGCAATCGAGCGGCCGGAGCGAGCGGCGGCGTCCTGGGTCCGGTGGGTCACTCCTGTCGGCTTACCGCCGACGCGGTTCACCCACCCGTTCCCAGCCGGATTCGGCGTCGTGTGAACGTCCTTCTTGGCCATAACCCTCCCTCCTGCGTTAGAGAAGCGCAGTCCGGATCGGGAGGGTCCTTCAGTCGCTGATCGGCGCTGAGTACACGCCGGTAAGTGCTTCGGTCGGTCCGGTCCGAGGAGCTGCTGCCTCGGTTGTGTTTCCCTCCACGCCTCGACGGTGGCGGGGGAGTAAATATAATTCATTCGCGAGTCTAGGCAAGCCCTATTCTGCCGAGGGAGTTGCCCGGCGCGTGCTTGGAAACAAGTTTCCCATATCGGCCTCCGAGCTGGACAACAATGTGATGTGGCAGTCCGTCCGCAACACCTCTCGACCTGGCCCCCCCCCTTTCAGCATGATCGACCGCTACGACCGCGTCGCACGCGTTTATCCGGCAATTCTGAGCTCGCTGCCGCTGCTCCTGCTCAACTACTTCCTTTTGCGGCTCCACCTCGGCCCGCTCCTCGACGATTTCGCAAAGGCGAAGTGGCCAGGTGGTATCGCAATCACAGTGGTCGCGATGTATCTCCTCGCGCAGGCCGCTCGGATCGTTGGCAAGGAGTTGTTCGAGGATACGGTTTTCGAGAACGAGACTCGGATGCCAACCACTGAGCTTCTCCTGCACGGCAATTCAGGCCTGTCAGCCGAACACCGCGCGCAGATTCATGTACGCCTCGCGCACGACTTCGACCTACACCCTTTCGGGCCTGATCGCGAGCGATTGGACGAACTCGGCGCTCGGAGGATATTGGTCGACTGCGTCCGCCAGATGCGAAGAAAAGTCGGCAACGGGCGTCTCCTCCTGAAGCACAACAGTGAGTACGGGTTCATTCGCAATCTGGCAGGTGGCGCGCTCCTCGCCTCCGTGATTAGTCTGGTCGACCTTGCTCTCTTCGGCTCTGTGTGGCCCAACACGCTCGCCTATTCGCTCTCGTTGGCGCTTGCGGTGTCCTACGTCATCGTTATGGCTTCTGCCCGGCCGCTGATGCGCCGGCTGGGGCATCGCTACGCTCTCGTGCTAATGCAGGAGTACCTCGGAACCTGAGGGGCCAAGCGAAATCGCACGACCGGAGGCCCTTCGCGGCACCTGATGGCCCTTAGCGCGTCCACGACACGCCGATCGCCACCGCTCCCGGCTGGAGCGCAATCGCCACGGTGACGCCCGTCCACCAGAGCAGTCAGCCCCACCGCCACGGACGTCGCAGCACCGACGCCTCAATCCAGCGCGCGTTCGGATTGATCGGCAAGCAAGACGGGAGGGAGGAGCCCCCTCTTCGATGCGGTTAGCATCCCAGCCGGTGTGCTCCGGCCCTTCGGTTCTCACGTCTCTCGTCCGAACGCTCCGTGCGCCACTGATACCCCGGAGAGCCACGTCTTCTGAAGGTCGGTAAGGCCGTCATCCGAGCGTGGCCTCGGTCGAACGCGCGTTGGAGTTGACGTGACCGAGTGCCTGCATGGGAGTGCTTCAATGCGCAGGTCAAGGTCGAGCGATTCCGGCTCGAGTACCATGCGGAGCACGTTCACAGCAGCCTGGGCGGCTTGACGTCGGCCGAGTACGTGGCTCGATTCACCCTGTCGGCTCCGGCCGAGCTCACCCGACTGTCAGCTAGAGACTTGACCTAACCTACGGTAGGGCGCGCTCATCGTCGCTGTGCTGCTACGAGCCTGCCCGCCGGCGACACAGTTGTGGGATGCCCTCGCCACTAGGAGAACCTGATGCCCATTCTTTCTCGCCTCACCGTCGCCGTTATCCTCGGCCTCTCGCTCGGAGTCAGCCGAGACCTCGAAGCGCAGCGCCGCTGTGTCAAGGGCAAGCCGTGCGGGAACACCTGCATCGCGCAGAACAGGACCTGCCACGTGAGCACACCGTCGGCGACCCCGTCTCCGTCACCGGCTCCTCGCACAGCGCCTGCAGCGCCGCCCGCTCGTACCGATAGTCAAGCGCCCGCGACGACCGGCCCGTGGGTCGCATCGCGCCGCGGATCGACGTATTACCGAAGCGGATGCACCGGCGGCAATCAGCTTGCGGCGCAGAACCGGATCTACTTCCGGACCGAGGAAGAGGCCCGTGCGGCCGGCTATCGGCGCTCAACACAGCGAGGTTGCTGATGGGTATGCAAACCTACATCGACCGCGACCGCGACTCTGGCATCCGTGCATATCAGCTAGGGCCTGGCTGGATCCACGTGCAATTCAAGGATGGAAGCGTGTATGAGTGGACCGACCGAAGCTGCGGGCACAGCAACATCGCGATGATGCATCGGCTCGCTGTCGCAGGCGACGGGCTGAATCGGTTCATCAACTTACACGTGAAGAAGACCTACAGCCGGAAGGTACGGTGACACGGAACTCAATGCCTTGGCGACGGCCACAGTGAATCACAACCCCCTCGCGGAAATGCTCGGAGCCGCCGCGACCTTCATACACCCCTGTCCTCGCAGCCTGGGCAGCGTGGTTCGGCACGAGACGCGCCGAACCACGTATCGATGGCAAAAGGCGCTGCAGCACCGTACGTGCTGGTACCGACGCATGCTTCACCACCTCGTTGAGTTCAAGAGTGCGGTGGCGAAGTACCCAACACGTCGAGCACCAAGCGACCACGAGCAGGAGCACTATTCCCGCGCAGTGCATCGCCTCATCCACTACTCCGGACTCTCGGCGCTGTATGCGGGACCGCCGACCCATGCAGCGGTCTGGGACCTGCGCTTCGCCTTGGAAGAGATCGAGGGACTGAAGCAGCTCATCGAGCCGGCAACTGAGCTTGAAGCGGCACTCAATGTCACTCAGCGCGCAATCGACCACGTATGCGGCGAGGGGCGCGCGCTCATCGGTATCCCCTCGCTGCCATCGAGTGCTACCGAATGAGCCTGAGCAACCTGCTATCCGGCATTCTCGGCGCTGTGCTTGGATCCCTCGCTTCGTTCTGCGCGGTACTCCTCGACCACAAGTTGCGCGCGCGGTCAGAACAGAAGCGTACGCTCAACAGCATTCTGCGGGAGATCGGGATAGTGCGGCGATCGCTGGAGCGCTGGATCGAGAAGCGACAGGGGGGCGTGAGCTGGAAGGAGGGCTGCCCCGCCGGCGTCCGTCCGTACCTGCAAGTCGCCGAACGGCTGCCGGTCGAAGTCTCGGAACTGCCGACTGCGGTGGGCCGGCAGATCGAAGCCGTTGAGCTCAAGCTGACAATCTTCTGCGCGGCGTGCACCGAGGAGTTTGAGCGGCGCCTAACGACAGAGAATCCGCTCGCGCACATCGCCGAGAACGAAGCCGGCATCCAGCGGGTGGTGCGGCTCGGAGAGCACGCCGTGGCCGCGATCCGACTCGCCGAGAAGACGTGCACCGAGCAGTGGGATGCGTGGCAGGTCCCGTTCTACAAGCGGCCAATCAGCCTTCGCGCAGAGGTGTCGAACTACCAAGGCCCGCGACGGCTGCCCGGGTACGACAATGACTGAGCGAGGACCGTCGAGACCGCCGCTCGGACACGGAAAATGAAGATCAGCCGCATAGAAGCAGAGCGCCATCTCACGAAGGTCATCGATGAGTACTTGCTGCGAGACCTAGCTCGCATGAACGAGAAGGATGGGCGAGGAGCTTGTGGGCCACCTGCCCCACAACGGGCCGCGTCGGGCATGCGCGCTCCGGGACCGGTGAGCAACGAGCATACGTCCGGCTCGGGCGCGGCCCGCCACCGTTCCGTTGCGCGGCGAGCCCGCTGGGCGCAACGTTCGCGACGAGGCACCGGCGTAACGAGGCTTGCTGCAGACTGGCGTCCACGGAGGTGCGCTGGGCGCGCTTCTCGTTGCAGCGCCCGTAGCAGAAGCTGACGCTTCTTTGACTCCTTGGCATCGACATGAAACCACTCTTCACCCTTCACGCCGGCGAGTACCTCGTGGGCTCACACATCGAGTCCACATTTCGCCGCGTCAACCTCTGGATCCCCGCCCGGGACACCGGCGTCGACCTGCTGGTCACCGATCGCCACAACCAGAAGACGCTCTCGCTTCAGGTGAAATTCTCCAAGGACTTCCTCGTCACGCACGCCGAGCCGGAGCTTCAGGGCCACCTGCAAGCGGTGGGCTGGTGGAGTCTCAACCGAGAGAAGCTCGCTGCCTCAAAGGCCGAGTTCTGGGTGCTGGTCCTCCAAGGCTTCGCTCACCAGTCCACTGACTGCGTTGTCATCCCGAGAGCGGCGCTGCTCCGATTCCTGACGCGGCTCCACGGGAAGACGGGGAACATCATTCAGACCTACATCACGGTCACTGCAGACGGGCGCTGCTACGAGAGCAGAGGTCTATCCAAGCGCGAGAGGCTCGGTATCGCTTCGAAGGTTTCGCCCATTCCAAAGGCACGCGACCTAACGCCGTGGCTCAACGACTGGACCCCCGTCAAGCGCCTGAACCGCTGAGGCTCGCTGCCGGAATCCGCCGCGCCAACAACTATGCCCCCAGTTCAAGTAGAGACCTCTCGCATCCGCCCCTTCCCCACCCCCCAAGCCTTCCAAACCTGGCTCTCCACCCACCACGCCTCCGCCCCAGAACTCTGGCTCCGCATCTATAAAAAGGACTCCGGCGTCCAAACCATCACCTACGCCGAAGCCCTCGACATCGCCCTCTGCTACGGCTGGATCGACGGCATCCGCAAGTCCTACGACGCCACCTCCTTCCTCCAACGCTTCACCCCGCGCCGCCCCAAGAGCGTCTGGAGCCAGGTCAACCGCGATCACATCGCGCGCCTTATCAAGGAGAAGCGGATGACCCCGCACGGCCTGAAGCAGGTCGAGGCCGCCAAGCAGGACGGCCGTTGGGACGCCGCCTACGCGCCCATCCGCGCGGCCACGCCGGGCAGCCTCCCCAAGGACCTGCGCGCCGCCATCAAGGCCAACGCCAAGGCCGAGCGCAGCTTCAAGACGCTCACCAAGATGAACATCTTCGCCCTCGCCTACCGCACCAACGCGATGCGCACGCCCGCCGGCCGCGAGCGCAAGATCGCCGCCCTGGTCGCAATGCTCGCCCGCGGCGAGACGATCACGCCGCAAGCCAAGCCGGCCGCCAAGAAGAAGTAGTCCGTCACGCAAGCAAGTCGGAGGTGGAATGGAGATCAGAATCGCCGGAACGCTTGTCGGCACCGACGCGGTAACCCACAACGCCGGGTCGCCGGGGTTCGGCCGCTATGATTCCGACACGATCGAAGTGTCGCCCTATTCGATTGCGTTCAGCGCGCAGGAGATCATCGAGGCGCTCGCGCTGCCCTACGACCAAGCCTGTCGGGAACTGAAGGAAGACGAGCGAGCCTACGGCGACACGTCGGACTTCACGGCGATCGGATACTGCGGGCTACCCGACGCGATCGCCAAACACCCCGATGCGCTGGCCGAGATCATCCGAGTGTATCTCCTCGAAGCGCTCTTCGAACACATCCTGCCCCCACGGAAGGGCTGGAAGTTCGTGCTCAACAGCGTCGATCGCATCGACGTCACGCCCGCCACGATCCTGCTCACCGGGCGCTGCTTCAGGCACATCGCCGGACCCGGCCTGCGGATGACCGGCACCTGATGCGCCGAGCCCGCTAGCAACGTCGGGCTGGGCCCAGCATCTCCCGCTCCAGGCGCCGGACTGGCCGACCTTGACATATTCCCATATGGGAATAGTTTTCCGCCCGTGCCACGCGCCGCCACCACCTCCGACGCCTTCAACGCCATCGCCGAGCCTCGGCGGCGCGCGATCCTCGACTTCCTCGCCGAGGATGAGCGCCCGGTCACGGACATCATCAAGCGCCTGCGCCTCGCCCAGCCCTCGGTCTCCAAGCACCTCGGCGTCCTGCGCCGCGTCGGCCTGGTCTCGCAGCGCCGCCACGGACGGCAGATCCTCTACCGCACGAATCCCGCGCAGCTCAAGGCGATCCACGACTGGACCCGCCGCTTCGAACGCTTCTGGACCACACAGCTCGACCGCATCAAGGACCGCGCCGAACGGCGCGCCGCCACGCCCTGACCACGAGGAACGCTCCCGATGTCACCGCTGCCCACCGCACTGGATGAAATGACGCTGGACTTCGCAAAGGAGACCCGCGTCCGCGCCTCACTCGACGACACCTTCGCCGCGCTCCTCGAGGAACTCGGCCCGGAGATGCTCGGAATGGCCGATGCGCCGATGCCGATGGTCCTCGAGGCCTTCCCCGGCGGCCGCTGGATGCGCGACCTCGGCGACGGCAACGGACACTGCTGGGGCAACGTCCAGGCCATCCGCCGGCCCACGCTGCTCGAGATCGCCGGCCCGATGATGATGTCCTTCGCGGTGGCCTCGAACCTCCAGTACCGCCTGCGCAGCGAGGGCGACGAGACGGTCCTCACCCTGCGCCACACGGCGCTGGGCCTGTTCCCGGAAGGCTACCGCGAGAACATCACCACCGGCTGGACGGCCATCTCCGAACGCGTGCAGCGCCGCTTCGCCGCCCGCAGCTGACTCACCTCACACCGATTCCCGATCAATGTCCCTCGCCGCACAGCTGGTCCAGGAGCTCGAGCAGGAAGCCGCCGTCACCCGCCGCGTCCTCGAGCGCGTCCCCAAAGACAAGTTCGACTGGGCGCCCGCCCCCAAGACGCGCACGCTCGGCCAACTCGCGATGCACATCGCCACCAACCCGGGCAGCACGATGGCCCTGGCCGCCGCGAACCCGTCGCATATGCCGGAGATGACGGACGCCACGCCACACTCACGCGCCCAGTTGCTGGCCGCGCTCGACGAAAGCGTCCTCGCCGCCAAGACCCTCCTCGCCCCGATGACGGACGCGCAGGTCACGGAGCGCTGGACGGTGCTGGCTGGGGGCAAGGAGGTCCTCGCGATGCCGCGCAACGCGTTCCTGCGCGCGGTGTTCCTGAACCACTGGTACCATCACCGCGGGCAACTCACGACGTACCTGCGGCTGCTGGGTGAGACGGTGCCGGCGATCTATGGGCCGAGTGCGGATGAGAATCCGTTTGCGTAGCTGACGAGTCCGACTGCGCTGCTGGGGGCTACTGCCGCGCGAAGAACGCCCACATCATCGCCGTGGCATCGGGGGTGGACGACACCCGGTCCGCCCCCACCCGTCGGCCGCTGCGCCCACCTGGCCAGGCGTGGCCGCCGTCCACGACAGCGTGCAGTTCCACCTCGCGCCCGCGCGGACAGGGCCAGCGGTAGGTGACGACATTCGCCACCGAATCGCGCTGCGGTTCGAGGCCGCAGCCGTTGGCCCGCGCCCAGTACACCCCCTGCTCCAACGACGGCCGGGCGTCGCGCCGCCAAGCGCCACGCCCCACGCCGCCCGGCGTACCGCCATCGAAGGGGACGCTCTCGTCCCGCATCCCGTTGAAGATGATGGCGCGCACCGGCGCCGCCGGCGGCGGCTCGTCGCCAAACAGTGTGCCCACCACGGGGGCGATCGCCGCCACCTTGTCCCCGAGACGGAGCGCGGCCACGTGGCTCATCATCCCGCCGTTCGACATCCCCGTGACGAACACGCGCCGAGGGTCCACGGCCTGAGTGGCGACGAGCGTGTCAATCAGCGCCCTGAGGAAGCCGACGTCGTCCACCTCGCGCTCCATCGCCGGGCCGCAGCAGTGCCGCGCGTTCCACGTAAGCAGCAGTTCGCGGCGCTCGCGGCGCGCGCTGCCGTTGGGATACGCCACCACGATCCCCTCGCGCTCCACCAGGGCGGTGAAGCCGGTCATCCGCTCCGCGTTCTCGGCGTTCCCGCCACCGCCGTGCAGGACGATGACCCGCGGGCGCATCGCGCCCGCGGCCGCCGGCGCGCGCGGGACGCGCACCTCGGCGCTCCGGGTGCGCGCGCCGACACGGAGTTCGTAGCGCTGGCTACGCTGCGCGCTCGCAGTATCGGGAACGGCGGCGAGCAGCGCCGCGACAAGCACGAGTGATCGCATTCGAGGAATATTGTCGCCGCCGACCGTCGCAGTCGAGGAGCCAACGCTGGCCGCCGCGAACCCGTCGTGAATGTCCGCGTTAGGCGGACTTCCGCGCGGGACGCTTACGGCCGACTGTCGCGAACGCTTCGCCGATCTTCGCGCCCGAGGCCCCTGATACGATTAGGGAGCGCACCAAGAGGTCGAGCGATACCGACCTGTCCGCCGCTTCCATCTTCGCCACGCGAGACTGGCTCGACCCCAGCGCCTCGGCAAGCTGCGTCTGGGTCCAGTGGCGCTCGACACGCGTCTCCTTCAGGACGCGGGCCAGTTCGGCGCGCACCGCGACCAGCGCCGCCTCCTCGTCCGTCAGCCCGAGAAAGTCCTGGGCGGTTCCGACCTTCCAGCCAGCCGCCTCCAGGCGCTGGCGCTTCTCCTTGCGCATTGGCTCCTCCCGTGGCCTCACGCGCTGTCGTAGCGCTTCAGCCGAGCCTTGCAGGTGTCAATCACGTGCTTGGGCGTCTGCCCCGTCTTCTTCGCGAACACGTCGAGGATCACCACAGCATCCTCGTCCAACCGATACACGATGCGCCACGTCACCGTCTCGTCGACGATGCGGAGCTCGTGGCACCGCGCCCGAGAAAGGCGGCGTCCTGACCTCGCCGTGCAGCCAGACCAACGGCTTGTCGTGAGGGGACACTGGCGGAAGGTTAATGTCAGGATTGGCATATGTCAATATCGACATAGCCGCGTAACGACGCTTGCGGGCGACGGAGCCGAGCACGAAGGCCGTGACAACATCGTCCCGGAGCGTCACCAGCGCGTCACGCAGCGGCTCGACGAATGCCACGGTCTTCAGCACGAGCTGATGCAGGTCCGAGAACACCGGCGATCGGGGATTCGACTGGTAGTGCTTCTGGTTTCCGCTCCGGATCCACGGCCGACGCGGCGGATAATCTGGGAGGTGCGAAAGCGCTCGTCGGGCTGCCCGAAGAGCAACGCCCGGAACGAGCCGCGGCCTACCGCGGCGTCCGCAGTATCGTGACCACCGCCAGCGCCGGCCCCGGACCCTTCCCCACCCCGGTGTGCCTAAGCAGAATCCGCGTATTCTGCCGCACCCTACACACGATCGTCTCGCTCGGCCCCCGACGGTCCGGCACGCAGATCAAATCCGCCGCGAGCTCCAGCGGCTGCGGCTCACTAGGCGCCGCCTTCGCGTCCACGGTGATGTGATACCAACCCGGCCGCAGCTCCCAGGCGCGCACCTGCCCGCGCGAGAGCCACACCGAATCGCTGAACACGCGCTCGCTCACTGACACGGTGCCGCGCAGCCGCTGCCCCGGCGCGGCATCGAAGCGCACCGTCGTGAGTCCGACTTCACGCGCCTGCACCGCCCCGCCCACCACGCGCGCGACGCTGGTGTCCTCCACTGAGACGGCAACCACGGCGATGGTGTCCACCCGGAGATTGTTCCGCTGCACCACAGCGCGGAACTGATACGCAGGCTCGCCGAGCGTGAGCTCAGCGAAGCCTTCGAGCAAACGCGCGGCGCGGATGGCCTCAGGCCCCGTCGAAGACGCCGCAGACGCCACGGGGGCGGCCGCCTCAGCGACCGCCCCCGCGCGCGAGGAGCCGGGCTCCCCGCAAGCCATCACCAACCCTGCGACTGCGACCAGCGCAGCCCTCACGCGTCCTCGGCCTTGGCGGGCGCAATCTCCTTGCCACCCTCGGCGCGCTTAGCCGCGGCCTGCAGCACGGACTGCACGTCGATGCCAAACGCGGAGCCGAGCCCTTCGAGCGTCTTGTACGCCGCGTTCACGCGCTGGTTGGCGGCGTTGCTGACGCCCTCGCCGGCGCCGCCGTCCATCACCACGAGGCGGTCGATCTCGATGCCCTTCACCGCACCCACGGCGGTCTCGAGCAACGCGGGCAGCTTCTCCGCCATAAACACGGCGAAGCCCTGGTCGCCGGCCTTTGTGATCTCGCCGTAGAGCATCCGCAGCACTTCGACCTGCGCCTTGCCGTTCTCGAGGATTGGCGCGGCGTCGGCGCGGGCGATGAGCTCGGCCGCCTTGCGCTGCGCCTCGGCGGGCTCGACGACGTCGGCGAGCAGCCGGCGCTTCTGCAGTTCGACGCGCTGGCTCTCGAGGTTCTGCTGCGCCTCGACCTCGGCGCGTTGCGCCTCCACCTGCGCGACGCGCTCGGTGGTCTCGGCCTGCTGGTTGAGCTGGGCCTGCTTCACGCGCAGCTCGTTGCGCGCGCTGGCGACGGCGATCTCGGCTTCGGCCTTGGCGACTTCGGCCACGCGCATCGCCTCGGCCTGGCGCTGCTTGGTCTCGGCTTCGTTCTCGGCTTCGGCGATCTGCGCGCTCTTGAGCACCTGCGCCGTCTTGGAACGGCCGACGGCGGCGAGGTAGCCGACTTCGTCCGTCACGTTCTGGATCTTGAGCGTGTCGAGCTGCAAGCCGAGCTTCTGGAGGTCCTGGTCGGCTTCGTCGAGCAACTGCGCGGCGAACTTCATCCGGTCCTCGTTCACTTCCTCGGGCGTCATCGTGGCGAGCACGCCGCGGAGGTTGGCGGAGAGGGTTTCCTTGGCCAGCTCCTCGATCTCCATCACGTTCTTGCCGAGCAGGCGCTCGACGCCGTTGTTGAACGTGGCCTCGGGCTCGGACGCGACCTTGATGTTGCCGACGGCCTGCACCGAGAGCGGAATGCCGCCCTTGGAGAAGGCGTTCTGCACGTTGAGCTCGATGGGGATCGTGGACAGCGGCATCCACGAGACGTGCTCGATGATGGGGATGCGCACCGTGCGCCCGCCGATGACGGCGCGGTAGCCGACGCTGCGCCCGTCGCCGAGCTGCCGGTTACGGCCGGTGATGACGGCGGCCGAGTTGGGCGGCACGAGGACGATGAGCGCCTTGATGGTGAGGACGAGGGCGAGCAGCGCACCGATGACGACGCCGGCAGCGATGAGCGGACCGATGAACGGACCAATAATCTGTTCCACGTGCGGACTCCTATTCGGGGGAAGCGGGGAGAGAGTCCTGCGATCCATTGTCGTACGGCGTCACGAGTGCGGTGCCGCGCTGCATCTCGACGACGATGACCTGCTGCCAACTGCGCGGCTCGCCCTGGGCGGGGTCGAAGGGCCGCGCGAGGAGTTCGAAGCTACGGTCGGCGCGGCTCACCAGCACCTTGCCCACGCCGCTCTCGCCGAAGGGCAGCACCACGCGCCCGGTGAGCCCGATGAACGTATCGTCGCTGCCGCGGTCGCCGGACTCGGTGCGCTTGAGGTAGCGGAAGGTGGCGTGCACGATCGCCGAGACGACGACACCGGCGCCCGCGGCGACGAGGGCCACGAGCGGTGCGGTGATGCCGTGCCAGGTGAGCGTGAGCGCCGCCCCGACACCGCCGAAGACGAAGGCGAAGTAGCTGACGCCGCGCAGCGAGAGCCAGCGCAGGGCCTCGACGTCGGCGACGCTGGTGGCGTCGGCGTCGGCGTCCCCACCGAGCAGGGAGAAGGCGAGCAGGCCCACGCCGAGGATCAGGGAGAAGACGTAGAGGGTCATCACGGCGGGTGACTCCGGAGGGGGACGGTTTACGGCTGCCTGTATTCTACGTCGGGTGCAGCGGGGGGTGTCAGGTTTGGCGGGGTGGTCAGAACTCGCTAGGTTCTTGCAATGCCCAAGAAGCACGCCCTCCCCGACGCATCGTCGAATCTGGCCGAGCCGCGGCGCCAAGCGCGCGGGGGGACACGCCAGCAGTCCACCGCTGAGCGGCACGCTGAGATGGAGCGTGCAGGACACGTCCACCCGGTTGAGGCCACCCCGAGCGGGACGCGATTCCCCTTGGGTGTCAGGCGGCCCGGGGCCCTCAAGCGCTTCCTTGAGGGGCGCGGCTGAGCGTCGCGACGCCCGTAGCGAGAGAGAGCCTGTAGCAACGGATGATGCTGGCCGCGTGATGCCGATGGCACCGATGCGGACGCAGCTCCCGAGGTTCCCCGGCACGAAATCGATGAAATCGACCGTGCTTGCGTAAACCTAACTGATAGGTTACAATATCGTGCCGACCGTGCTTCGTGCGAACGGATTTCGTGTCGCCATCTTTCCACCTGGGCGCGAGCACGGGCCGCCGCACGTGCACGTGTTTGTAGGAGGCGGCGAGGCCAAGATCCTCATTCCATTGATGGGTGAGGACCCGTTGGTGCGGTACGTGAGAGGGATGCGCGAAGATCTGGCGTGGGAGGCCTGTCGGTTGATCGCGCGTCACGACGAGTTTCTGCTTGCCAAGTGGAGAGAGTTGCACGATGCGTGACTCCTACAAGATCACCCCCGAGTTTCGTGCGCAGCTACGAGCAGCGCGCCGTTTCGATGCCGCCGAGCGTGCCGCTGGCCGCCGCGCGGTCAGCGCGTCATACGATCACGAGACTGGCCGCATTATGCTCGAACTGAGCAACGGCTCGGTGTTCGGCTTCGTTGCCTCGCGGTTCCCGACGCTCGCGGCGCTCTCGACCGAGGAACTTGCGAACGTCACCGTCAGTCCCGGTGGCACTGGACTGTTCTGGAATGACGACGTCGACCTCTCCGTCGCGGGGCTCCTCCTCGACGCGGTCGACCAGAGGGACAAGCGCTCCGAGCTCGCGAGGATGGCAGGGAGCACACGCAGCGCCGCAAAAGCCGCGGCCGCGCGCAAGAACGGAAAGAAAGGCGGCCGGCCGCGAAAGCGGCCGGCCGTAGCACGGGCAAAGTCGAAGTAGCGGTCCCAGCATTCCTTCAGCCGCCGCCGCGCTCTTCAATCAGCCGCCGTCCCCCGCCAGCCGCTCCTCGATATCCGCCAGGTGCAGCGCGTCCATCAACTCATCGAGCTTCCCGTCCATCACGCCGGCCAGATCGTGCGTCGTGTACCCGATGCGGTGATCCGTCACGCGTGACTGCGGATAGTTGTACGTGCGAATCTTCGCCGAGCGGTCACCAGTCGAGACCTGCGACTTCCGCATCCGCGAGCGCTCCGCCTCGGCCTCGGCGACCTTCATATCCAGCAGCCGCGAGCGCAGCACTTCCATCGCCTTGAGCTTGTTCTGCAACTGGCTCTTCTGATCCTGCTGCGAGACGACGAGGCCGGAGGGGATGTGCGTGATGCGCACGGCGGAGTCGGTGGTGTTCACGCTCTGCCCGCCGGGCCCGGAGGAGCGGAACACGTCGATGCGGAGGTCTTTGTCCTCGATCTTGAGGTCAATCTCCTCGGCCTCGGGCAGCACGGCGACGGTGGCGGCGCTGGTGTGGATGCGCCCCTGGGCCTCGGTGGCGGGCACGCGCTGCACGCGGTGCACGCCGCTCTCGAAGCGCAGGCCACCGAAGGCCTGCGGACCGCTGACCTTGAAGATGGCTTCCTTGATGCCGCCGAGCGTGCCGTCGCCCATCGAGATGATCTCGATGCGCCAGCCGCCGCGGCGCTCGATGTACCGGGTGTACATCCGGTAGAGGTCGGCGGCGAAGAGCGCGGCCTCGTCGCCGCCGGTGCCGGCGCGGATCTCGACGATGGCGTTGCGGTCGTGCAGCGGATCGGGCGGCACGAGGAGCGGGCGCAGGTCCAGCTCGGCGCGCTCGATGGCGGCGGTGAGCCGCTCGACCTCGTGCCGCGCCTCGGCGGCCATCTCGGGGTCGTCAAACGACAAGAGCTCGCGCGCCTGCGCGAGCTCGTCGTCCAGCTTCTCGAGGGCCCTGGCGCGCTCGACCACTTGGCCGAGCCGCTGGTGCTCCCGCCCGAGCGACGCCATCAACTTGGCGTCGCGGACGGTCTTGGGATCGAGAAGGTCGCGCTCGACTGCTTCGGCGCGCAGGAGCGCGTCGGCGAGCCGGTCGCGGATACTCAGGCGGTCGCCTTCCCGTACTTCTGACGGAAGCGCTCAACACGGCCAGCCGTGTCGATGAGCTTCTGCTTGCCGGTGAAGAACGGGTGGCAGGCCGCGCAGATGTCGGTATGGATCTCCGCGATGGTGGAGCGCGTCTGGAACGTGTTGCCGCAGGCGCAGCTCACCTTGGCGGTGGCGTAGGTCGGGTGGATTTCGGGCTTCATCGTTGCCTCAGGTACGGTTTGGAGCGAGCCAAGAAGAATAGCGGCCCTAGGGGGTAAAATGCAAGGTGACAAGGGTTTGAACGTTTGACAGCGCCCCCCGCGGGGGGTAGCTTCGCGACGGACAGCATTCTTATTACAGCAACACTCCCACCCGCTCTATGAACACGGCCGATTTTCTCGCTTCGGTTCCGCTCTTCAGGTCCCTCGGGCCCGAGGTCGCCGCATTCGCCCAACTGGCCCGCGAAAAGAGCTATCCCAAGGGCTCGGTGATCCTCTTCGAGGACGACCCGGGCGACTCGCTGTTCGTGGTGCGCGACGGCCGAGTGAAGGTCGTGCTCGTGGCCGAGGACGGCCGCGAGGTGATCCTGGGCATCCTGGGCGTGGGGGAGCACTTCGGCGAACTGGCCTTGATCGACGACCAGCCCCGCTCGGCCCACGTGGTGGCGATGGAAGACTCGACGCTGCTGGTGCTGCGCCGCGACGACTTCCGCCGCCGGGTGGAGCAGAGCCCGCAGGTGGCCTGGGCGCTGCTGCTCGAGCTCTCGCGCCGCCTGCGCCGCGCCGACGAAAAAATCGGCTCGCTGGTGCTGCTGGACGTGCCGGGCCGCATCGCCCGGGTGATCCTGGACGCCGCCGACGAGGCGGGCGGAGAGGTGATCGAGAAGCCGCTCACGCACCAGACCATCGCGCACGTAATCGGGGCCAGCCGCGAGACGGTGTCGCGCGCGATGCGTGAGTTCGTGGAGAGCGGCTGGATCAGCACCGAGAAGCGCCGCATCCGGATCACCGACCGAGGGGCGCTGGAGAAGCGCTCGCAGCAGCGCCTGTGAGGCCCTGTGACATTGGTCACGGGGGGGGCGTGACGCCTTTCCTTCACCTTGGGCCTAGCGAAGAGGCAGATTTGAGCGTGACTCGGGGGACGCGATGAGCTTGCGGGTGCGATTCTGGGGCACTCGCGGGTCGATTCCGACCCCTGGGGCCCAGACCGTGCGCTACGGGGGCAACACCCCCTGCGTAGAGGTCCGGACCGATGAAGGCTGGTTGATCATCCTGGACGCCGGGACGGGCATCCGGGAGCTGGGGCGGGACCTGCTGGGGCGGTCGAACGGCGCGCCGATCAAGGGGGACATCTTCCTGACGCACGCGCACTGGGACCACATCCAGGGGATTCCCTTCTTCGCGCCGATTTTCGGTCGAGGCAACCACTTCACGATCTGGGGTTCGGAATCGCTGGAGCGCAGCTTCGACAAAGTGTTGCGGGACCAGATGTCGCCCGTCGTCTTTCCGGTGAGCTTCGAGGAGCTGGACGCGACGATCGATTTCAAGGGACTGCCGGAAGGCTCCCCCACGGCTGGGCGGGGGTATGAGGTGACGGCCTTTGCGGTGCAGCACCCGGGCGGGGCGTTGGGTTACCGGTTCACTGAAACCGGAGGCTCGGGGGCCGCGCTGGTGTATGTGTCGGACAGTGAGCTTGCACCGCACCCGCGGTACGACTCGCCGGCCGATTGGCGGGATCGGATGGTGGCGTTCGTGCGCGGGGCGGCAGTCCTGATCCACGACACGACCTACACCACCGAGGAGTACGACCACCACCGCGGTTGGGGGCACTCGACCTACGCGGAGGCGGTGCAGTTGGCGCTGGATGCCGGGGTGCAGACCTTGGTGCTCTTTCACCACGAGCCCCGGCGGACGGATGACCAGCTCGACCAGCAACTGGCCGTGTGCCGGAAGCTGGTGCAGGACCGCGGGGCCACGCTGCAGGTGGTGGCGGCCGCGGAGGGCTTGACCCTGACTCTCTAACCTCCCCGGAGGCTGTGATGTTGAAGCAGATCGTGCGTACCACGGCGGTGCTCGCCCTCGCGGCGATGCCGCTCTTCGCCCAGGAGGACACGCGCCCGACCGTCGCGGTGCTGCCCTTCGTCAATAGCGCCATCGGCGACGCGCAGAACGAGCTGGCCCCGCTGTCCAAGGGCATCGCCGACCTGCTCATCATCGAGCTGGCGCAGAACACGGGCATCCGCCTCGTGGAGCGCGAGAACATCGAGGCCATCCTGCGCGAGCAGAACCTGGCCCGCGACGGCCGCGTGGACGACGCGACGGCCGCCCGCATCGGCCGCATCCTCGGTGCCAAGCACATCATCACGGGATCCTTCGTGACCGACCGCTCGGGCACGATGGTCGTGACGATCAAGTCCATCGACGTCGAGACCACGCGCATCGCGTGGACGCATATGGACCGCGACCGCACCGACAACTTCCTCGCGCTGGTGAGCAAGGTGGGCCAGGCGACCAACCGCGGCCTCAACCTGCCGGCCCTCACGCCGGCGGCGCGTCAGTCCAGCGAGGCCCGCAACCAGGCGCAGGCCCGCGTGCCCTTCCGCGCGGTGATGATGTACTCGCGTGCGATCAGCGCGCAGGACTCGGGCAATCGCCAGGAAGCGCTGACGCTGTTCAACCAGGTGGTCCGCGAGTTCCCGGACTTCGAGGACGCCAAGACCGCGCTGGGCCGCCTCCAGGGCGCCGGCGGTTGAGTCCTCACTGGCGAGCGTCACCGCTCGCAGGGTAACCTTGAGCCGCCGGCGCCCCCTCGGGGCACCGGCGGCTCTGGTTCCTCCCCTCCCCCGCACGTGAACCCACTCGTCCTGCTCCCCGAAGGGCGCGCCCTGCCCTCGCTGCCCACGCTCGGCGCCGACGCCGGTCTCGAGCTGCGCCGCGTCGCCGTGTTGCCGCAAGTGCACGATCTGCCGGCCGACCGCCCGGTGGTGGCCTTCGTGGACGCCGCGCTGGCCGCAGGCCGCTCGGCGCTGCTGTCTGCGCTGGCTGAACGCAGCGCGCTGGTGGGCATCGGGGAGGCCGGTGAGCGTGGCCCGTCAGGTACGTTGGCTGAAGCCGGGCTGATTGGCTGGCTGCCCGCCGATGCCGACACGTCGCTCGGGCGCGCGGTGCTGCAAGGCGCCCTGCGGCACGCCGCGGCGCTGGTGGCGGCCGCCCGCGCCTCCGAGGCGCAGCAGTCGTCGGCCTCCGACCTGCGCGAGCTCTCACGCGTCGGCGCGGCGCTGGCCACCGAGCGCGACCTCGACACGCTGCTGGGGATGATCCTGACGCAGGCGCGGCGCCTCTCGGACGCCGACGCCGGTTCGCTGTACCTCGTGGAGAAGGACGAGGCCGGCAACCCGGCCACGCTGCGCTTCAAGCTCTCGCAGAACACCACGCTGCCGGAGCTGCCGTTCAGCGAGTTCAGCATCCCGATCGACCACAGCTCGCTCTCCGGCTACGTGGCGGCCACCGGCGAGCGCCTGATGATCGGCGACGTGTACCTGCTGCCGGAGCACGTGAGCTACCGGCAGAACCGCTCTTTCGACGACAAGTTCGGCTACCGCACCAAGTCGATGCTGGTGCTGCCGATGTTCACGCTCAAGGATGAGATCATCGGCGTGCTGCAGTTGATCAACCGCAAGCGCGACTTCGCGACGGTGCTCTCGTCGGCCGCGGTGGTGGACCGCGAGGTGATCGCCTTCGACGAATACGTGACCGAGGTGGTCTCGGCGTTGGCGGCGCAGGCGGCGGTGGCGATCGAGAACTCACATTTGTACGAGGACATCGAGCGCTTGTTCGAAGGCTTCGTGACCGCGGCGGTGACGGCGATCGAGTCCCGCGACCCGACGACCTCGGGTCACTCCTTCCGCGTGGCGACGCTGACGACGGGGCTCGCCGAATCCGTGGACCGCGCCGGCGAGGGCCCCTACCGCGGCCTCACGTTCACCAAGGACCAACTGCGCGAGCTGCGCTACGCCGGCCTCTTGCACGACTTCGGCAAGGTGGGCGTGCGCGAGCAGGTGCTGGTGAAGCAGAAGAAGCTCTACGGCCACGACCTGGCCCTGCTCCGCTCGCGCTTCCAGTACCTGATGCAGCAGGCGGACCTCGAGTACGAACGCGAGCGCGCCGAGTACCTGGCCGAGCACGGGCAGGCCGACTACCTCGAGGCGACGGCGCGGCTGGAGGATTACCGGCGCGGGCAGCGCGACCGTCTGGCGCGCTGGCTGGACGCCATCGGCCGGGCCAACGAGCCGACGATCCTGCCCGAGGGCACCTTCCACGAGCTGGAGGAGATCCACCGGCAGACCTACGTGGACTTCGACGGCGTGGTGCGGCCGCTGCTCACCGACGACGAGCTGCGCTTCCTGACGATCAACAAGGGCAACCTCGATCCGCGCGAGCGCCAGGAGATCGAGTCGCACGTGACGCACACGTATCGCTTCCTGCAGCAGATCCCGTGGACGCGCGAACTGAAGGGCATCCCGGAGATCGCCTACGGGCACCACGAGAAGCTCAACGGGATGGGCTACCCGCGCGGCGTGGCGGAGCCGCAGATCCCGGTGCAGACGCGGATGATGACGATCGCGGACATCTACGACGCGCTGACGGCGACGGACCGTCCGTACAAGCGCGCGGTGCCGGTCGAGCGGGCGCTGGACATCCTGCACGCGGAGGCGAAGGGGGGGTTGGTGGATGCGCATCTGCTCGCGACGTTCACGGCGGCGCAGGTGTGGACGCGGGTGACGCCGTCGGAGGGGACGCGGCGGAGGAGCGGGTTGACGGGGCAGTTCCAGGTTCCCTGAACGGCGGTTCACCACAGAGGGCACAGAGAACTGCACACTGCCAACTGCCTTTCAACGCAGAGGCGCAGAGGGCGCAGAGAACTGCAACCACAAATGCTTGGGGGGTCCGCGCCGAATTATCGGTGCGGGCCCCCTAGTCTTTGTTGTTCTTGTTGCAGTTGTAATTCTAGTTCTAAGTGCAGTTCTCTGTGCCCTCTGTGCCCTCTGTGGTGAATAAGCAGTTACCCCCACCCACCACCACCCGGCGTACGGATCTCAAGGCAATCCCCGGGCCTCAGCTCTCTCCTGCACTTGGCGGGAAGGGGTTGGCCGTTAAGGAGATTCTGCCCGCGCGCTCCCTCTCCCCCACCTCCGGCGCCCTGGGGCGCACGGGTGCGGCGTTCGGTGAGGAGGGTGACGGTGCAGGCCTCGAGCACCCGGTAGCGCCGCAGCACCCCCTTTCCACCCCGGTGCTTCCCCTCTCCCCCGCTACCGGCGCGCAGCGCGTAGCGCTCGATCACGATCGGGTACGCGCGCTCGAGGCTCTCGATGGGGGTGTTGCGCGTGTTGCTCATCCCGACGTGCACGCCGCTGGGGCCGTGGCCGAGCGCGCTGGCGCCTTGGCCGCCGCCGAGCGTTTCGTAGAAGGTCCAGCCGGCGCCGCCGAAGGTGATGTTGTTCATCGTGCCCTGTCCCTGCGCGGGCACCTCCACGCCGGCGGCGGCGAGGGCCGCGAAGAGCAGGTCGGTGATGCGCTGGCTCATCTCGACGTTGCCGGCGGCCACGGCGGCGGGGCTGCGCGCGGCGAGGCAGCAATCGTCGGGCGTCACGATATGGATCGGGCGAGCGATGCCCTCGTTGGTCGGCACGTCGTCATCGAGCAGCGAGCGCAGCACGAACAGCGCCGCCGCCCGCGTCACCTGGATGGGGCAGTTCACGTTGCCCGCGACCATCGGCGAGGTGCCGGCGAAGTCCAGGTGCAGCGCCCCATCGCGCACCGCGAGCGCGACGCGCAGCGGCACCTCCGCATCACTCACGCCATCGCCTTCGAGCACATCCTCGGCGCTGGCTCGCGCACCCTCGAGCAGGCGCAGCCTTGCCACGGCGCGACGCTCAGCGTAATCGAGCAGCGCGGCTCCGGCATCCTCCACCGCGCTGAGTCCGTGCCGCGAGATGAGCGCGCGCCAGCCGTTGGCCCCGGCGGCGCAGGCGGCGCGCTGCGCGGCGAGGTCGCCGCGGCGCTCCTCCGGCGTGCGCACGTTGGCCAGCACCAGCGCGAGCAGTTCGTCGTCGGTGACGCCCTCGCGCACGAGCCGCACCGGCGGCAGCACGAGGCCCTCCTGCACGAGCTCCGTCGCGCCTTGGGGCATCGAACCGGGACTCATCCCACCGACGTCAGCGTGGTGCGCGCGCACCACGGCGTAGCCGGCCACGCGGCCCTCGTGCGCGATGGCCTCGACCATCGTGAGGTCCGGCAGGTGCGAGCCGCCCTGCCAGGGCGAGTTGAGCAGGAACACGTCGCCCGGGCGCGGACCGGCGGCGCGCACGGCGCGCACGGCCTCGGGTAGCGCGCCGAGGTGCACGGGGATGTGCGCGGCCTGCGCGACCATCCGGCCCTCGGCGTCGAACAAGGCGCAGCTCGCGTCGCGGCGCTCGCGGATATTGGGCGAGAGCGCGCCGCGGATGAGGACAGAGCCCATCTCTTCGGCGACGGTCGCGAAGGCGGAGGACCAGACGGCGAGGGTGAGGGCGTCGGTCATCGGGCGGCCTTGGGGCTTTGGTGCGAATTGTCGCTGACCGTTGCCACGGGCCGTAGCCGCCAGCCGCCGATTTCCATCGCCTCTGCTTTCCAACCCGCGGCAACAAATAGGGTCGCGTCGGGAAGCGCGATGGTCGCAGGGCCTTCGAGTACCGCCCCCACCGCCGGCCCGCCATCATCGACACGCTCCTCCGCGTTGTAGCCCGCGCGATCCGGATCGCGCGCGAGCGTGGCCTGCCGCGCGGGTTCGCCGAGCTCGTGGCGCAGCGCGACCATCTCCACCGGCACGTCGAGCGTGAAGCCGTAGCGGGACTGGTGGACCTGGGCAAAGCGCTGCGCGACCGCAACGCCATCGTCGCCAGTGAGGACCGGCACCTCCAGCTCGTGCCCCTGCCCGCGGTAGCGCACTCGCGCGAAGCTGCGATGCTGCGCCGCGCCGGGCGTGCGGCGGGCATCGCGCGGACGCGGGCCGAGCAGGCCGCGCGCCAACGCTTCCAACTGCGACCGCAGCCAGTCGGCGTCGATCGCCTCGCAGATGCGCAACACACTGGCCGCGCGCTCGTGGCGCTCGGGCGCGAGTGCGAGGCCCACCGCACTCAGCACACCGGCGAAGGGCGGCACGATGACCTCACGCATCTGCAACGCATCGGCCAGCGCGCAGGCGTGCAGCGGCCCACCGCCGCCGAAGGCCACCAGCGCGCAATCACGCGGGTCCACGCCGCGCTCCACGCTCACGCGCCGCAGCGCGCGCGCCATCTCGGCGTCGGCAATCGCGACGATGGCCTCGGCGGTGCGCTGCGCATCGCTGCCGAGAGACTCGGCCAGTGCGGCGATGGCCTTTTGCGCCGCCTCGACGTTGAGCGTGATGCCGCCGCTCATCGCGCGCGCAGTGATGCGGCCGAGCACGAGCTGTGCATCGGTGACGGTGGGTTCCGTGCCGCCGAGTCCGAAGGCCACGGGCCCGGGCCGCGCGCCGGCGCTGTGCGGCCCCACGCGCAGCGCACCGCCGTCGTCACGCCAGGCGATGCTGCCGCCGCCGGCGGAGACGGTCTCCACGAGCACGCGCGGCAGCGCGATGGGCACACCCGCGACGTCGCCACCGGCTTCGACCAAGGGTTCGCCGCCGAGGATGAGGCCGGCGTCGGCGCTGGTGCCGCCGATGTCGATGGTCAGCGCGTTCTGCAGGCCCAGCGCGCCAAGCACCGCTGCCGCGCCGACCACGCCACCGGCGGGGCCGGAGAGTGCCAGCGCGGCGGCGTGCTGCGCTGCCGTCTGTGCGGGCTGCATTCCCCCACCGCTGGTCATCACCGACGCGGCGGGGTGGCCGGCCTCGGCGAGCCGCGCCGAGAGCCGCTCGAGATAGCTGCGCACCGCCGGACGCGCGTAGGCCTCGGCCGACGCAGTGGAGATGCGCTCGAACTCGCGGATCTCCGGCAGCACCTCGGCGCTTGTGACGACTTCGAGCGAGGGCCGCGCCGCGCGCAGCGCCGACGCAATCGCCTGCTCGTGCGAGGCATCGGCGTAGCTGTGCAGCAGCGCGACGAGCACCACCTGCGGCTCGCGCGCGAGCACGTCGGCGACGACGCGGGCGATCTCGTCGGAGGTGAGGCTGCGCTCGACGCGCAGGCCTGGCGTCGCGGCAGCGGGCTTCGTGGTCGCAACCTTCCCGCTTGCAGACCTCGCGCGCACCGGCGACGCTGCCTCCGGCACGAGTCGCTCTCCGACGCCGACGATATCCGCGCGACTCACGAGAGGCGCTGGGTGGTGGCGCGACAAGTCGTAGAGCGCCGCGCGATCCTGCCGCCGCAACTCCAGCACATCCTCGGCGCCGGCCGTGGCGCAGAGCACCACGCGCGCGCCGCGCCGCTCGAGCAGGAGGTTCGTGACAACCGTCGTGCCGTGCACGATGGCTTCGACGCCGCGCAGTCCCGTGAGCGAGTTGACGACGCCTTCGCCTTGGTCGTTGGGCGTGGAGAGCACTTTGTGGGCGACGATGCGCCCGTCTGCGCTGAGGGCGGCGCGGTCGGTGAACGTGCCGCCCACGTCCACGCCGGCGCGCCAGCGCGGCTGGCTCAGGGGGCCGGCTCCGGCATCGGGCGCGTGTGCCGCCAGATGGCCACGGCGAGGCCCAGGTGCGCGGGCAGGAGGAACATCAGCGGGCCCGACATCCGCTGCGCGACGAAGGGCGCCACGAGCAGGGCCAGCAACGCCGAGCCCGTCACCACGCCCACCGTGATCAATGCCACGCGCGACATCTCGCCGCGCCACACCGCGCGCGTGCCCGTCACCGCCGCGACCAGCGCGAGCGGCGAGCAGAGCAGCAGCGTGTAGTTGCCGTACCAGAACACGTGCGCCGAGCCGACCCACATCAGCGCAATGACGCTGCCGATGAGTCCGGTGAGCCCGTAGAACAGCGCGGTCATCACGGCCGCGGGGATTCGGCGCTTGCGTCGCGCGGCGGCATTCAGCGGGATGAGCATCAGCGTCCAGATGCCGAGCACCGGCCCCAGCGCGCCGAGCGTGAGTCCGCGGCGCACTTCCGGCTCGGCCGGACGCTGCACCGGCGTGTGCAGCACGCGCTCGTTGATAACCAGCGGCATCGTGCCACCGTCCGGCGCGGGAATCGTGACCTCGCGCAGGAAATCGCGAAGGCGCATCGGGATGAACATCGCATCCCAGGCACTAAGCGGCGCGTCGGCGCGCGGCCCGAGCGCGAGCTCAATGCCGAGCTGCGAGTAGTACGTGGGTCCGGTGAGGCGGATGGACTCGTTGCGGTAGGTCCATTCCGTGCGGATGGGCTCGAAGCGGCGCCGCAGCGCCCCGCCGAGCACGTCGTCGACGGCATCGCGCAGGCGCGTGGAGCAGTTGTCGCGGAAGTAGTCGTAGCGGTAGTAGCGATTGGCTTCGAGCGCCTGCTCCGCCACCGCCGCCGCCAGCCGTTCGCGCTGCACCGGCGTGAGGTTGAGCTCCTGCTCCACCGCGCTGCGGTCGTGCGCGATGTAGAAGTCGATCAACGGCTGCGTGTGGAACGCTTCGACCCAATACTTGGTGTCGCCGGAGAGGAAGCGCCCGAGGAAGTTCGGCTGGTCGAAGTCGAACATCCCCCAGTTGTAGGCGATGTCGAGTCCGCGCGCGGGGTCGACGATGCGAAGCGCGTTGTGGCCGAAGCGTTCGAAGACGAGGTCGCCGGGGCCAAAAGTGAGGACGGTAATGCGGAGGTTCGAGGCTTGAGCGGACTGGGCGGATAGCGGACGGATGACGGATGACGGATGCAGGGCGAGCATAGCCACCAGCGCGAAGGCGACTCCCCGACGGAATCGGCAACGTGCGGCGGCACGCGTAAGTGCCGCGAGGCATCCGTCATCCGTCATCCGTCCCCGCTCCGGCCCCCAATGACGCTCCGAAATCACAATCGAATTTCCTTCGCCTCGTCCGCCGCCTTGTAAATCACGTCGAGCAGCTTGTACACGCGCAGTTGGTCCTTGGGCGGCTCATACTTGCTCTCGCCGCGCACGACGGACATAAAGTGCGCCAGCTCGGACCGATAGCTCTGGATGGTCACCGAGTCGCGCTGCGAGGCGCCGCTGGGGGAGACGTCGACGGCGTTGCCGTGCAGCTCCTTCGTGATGCGCAGCGGCGAGAGACGAGCCGAGCCCTGCGTGCCGATGACCTCGAACCACCAGCGGTCTTCGTCGCTCACATAGTTCCAGCGCGTATCTACCGTCACGCTGAAACCGCCCTGGCACTCGATCATCACGACGGCGGCGTCCTCGACGGCATTGGCGCCGCGGGCCCGCTCCATCGCCGCGCTCACGCGGGTGACGCGCGGGAAGTCCGTGAGCCAGCCGGCGAGGTCGAGCAGCGGGAGGCCGAGTTCGAGGAAGGCTCCGCCGCCCGCTTCCGCGCGGCGCTGACGCCACGGGGCCGTCGGGCCGCGGCGACGATACGCGCCGGCGCGCACGGCCATCAGCTTGCCGAGCTCGCCGCCACGCAGGAACGCATCGAGCGTCTGCGCATCGTGCCGAAAGCGATGGTTGTTGGCCACGGCCACGGTGCGACCCGCCTTCTCCGCGGCCGTCAACAGCCGCTCGACGCCGCGCGCGTTGAGCGCGAAGGGTCGCTCCACGAGCACGTGCAGCCCCGCCTTCAGCGCCGAGAGCACGTGCACCTCGTGCAGGTGGTTCGGCGAGCAGATCACGAGGGCGTCCAAACCCTCGACCTCAAGCAGCTCCTCGATGTCCGTACACCAGTTCTTGACGCCGAAGCGCTGGGCGATGCCGCGGGCCTTGGCGGCATCGTTGTCGCAGAGGGCGGCGATCTCGGCGCCGCGCATCTTGCCGAGCACCGGCAGGTGCGCTGTCTGGGCGATGGCACCGAGGCCGAGGACGCCGAAGCGGATGGGGCCGGACTTCGTGCTGATCGGAGGCACGGGAGACGTGGGCTACAGGGCGGGAGTCGGACCGATGGTCGTGCCGGGAAAATACGTGCGGAGGATGCTGCGGGCACTCTGGCCGGCGCGTGCGCGGCCAATCGCCCCCCACTGGCACATCCCGACGCCGTGTCCGAATCCGTTCCCCTGGATCACGACGCGGACCAGGCCAGCGGGTCCGTCCTCCGGTGCTACTGAAAAATAGGAACTGGGCAACGGCTCGCCACCGGCGCGCAGCACGCCGCGGGCGTCGTTGCCCCGCACGTCGAAGGTCCCGCGGGCGGTGCGCAGCTCCACGATGCGCACGCGGCCGCTGGGAAAGCGCTCGGCCACGCGCAGGCGCTCGACGGCGCCGGGCCCACCCGGGGGCACCGGAGTGTAGGCCGCGAGGTAGCGGGCCACGGCCTGGTCCAGCTCGGTCTTGGCGATGCTCCGCTCCCAATAGAAGCGCGGCGCGATGTCGCAGTAGTAGCGCTCCCCGCGTCCGGGCACGCGGTCGCTCACCCGCACGAGGTAGGGCTCGCCTGTGCCCTGCCAGGCCTCCTGCGCGTTGGCCGTCTCGCCACCGCAGACCGAGGAGTAGGGCGCGGTGATCACCCGCGAGCCATAGCGCAGCACGAGGCCGCGGGTGGCGCGCACGGCGGCCGAGGCGTTGGGGCGCTCGACGTCGGCACCGCCGTAGACTTGGTCGGAGGTCGTCGGGACCATATCGAAGTGCTCGCTGCGGCCGCGGCCGGCGCGCGAATTCACGAGTCTCGCCACCGTGTATGAGCGCGCGGCGATGGCCTGCGCCTCGAGCGCCGCGCGCTCAGCGGCTGGACGCTCCCCCAGCTCCAGCGGTACCACGCCGAGCAGGTAGTCCTCGAGGCCCACGTAGTTGACCACGAGCACACCCGAGTCGGTGGGCACCGTGCGCAACGTGCCGCGGTAGCGCTTGCCGGCGAACTGCACGAGGTCGCCGCCTCGCGGCGTGAGCTGGGTGGGCGCCTGCGCGCGCGGCACGACCGCCAGCGCGACACGGACCATCGGTTGGCGGCCACCGGCGCGGGGCCCGCTCGGCACGCAGGCGAGGGTGGCGGCGAGCGCGAGCAGCAGCGTCGCGCCGGCGCGCCGCATCACCGTCCGAAGCTCCCCGTCGTGGGGCTCGATGCCGCGAGACCCATCATCGGCAGCGCGCGGCTGCGTGCAGCAGGTTGCGATGACGGCGGCGCAAGCAGCACTCGGCGGAACGTCGCCTCGAAGTCATAGTCGTCCACGACCGCCTGCACTTCCACCTCGATGATGCTGCCGGCCGCGGCGTCCGTCGCGACCCAGGTGACGCCGTCGATGTCATCGGCCTGCCAGGGGAGACGGGCGCGCGCCGGTTCGTCGGCCGTGGCGGCCGCCTCGACCAACGCCGGCACCACGCTGCCGATGCGGGACTCGTAGCGTTCGGCCGTGATGTGGCGCTGCAGTTCCTGCACGATCTCCAGGCGCCGCAGCTTCTCGCCCTCGGGGACGTCGTCGTGCAGCTCCGCGCCGCGGGTGCCCTCCTGCGGTGAGTAGGTGAACACGCCCACGCGCTCGAACTGGATCTCCTGCAGGAACTCCACCAGCTGTCGGAAGTCCGCTTCCGTCTCGCCCGGGAAGCCGACGATGCAGGTCGTGCGGATGGCCACGCCCGGCACCGCCTCGCGGAAGCGAGCGACCTTGTCGCGAATCGTGCGCTGGCGCTCGGGACGCCGCATCCGTTCCAGCACGGCATCGCTGGCGTGCTGGATGGGCATATCGAGGTACGGCAGGATGCGCGGGTTGTTCGCGATGACCTCGAGCAGGCGCGGCGTGATGCCGGCCGAGTAGAGGTACATATTGCGGATCCACGGGATGGACGTCTCGCGCAGCAGCGCCTCGAGCAGCTCGGGCAGGCGCACCGACTGCTCGCGCAGGTCGCGGCCATAGTGCGCGAGGTCCTGCGCCACGAGGTTCACCTCGCGGGCGCCCTGCAGCTCGAGCAACTGCGCTTCCTTGACCACGTCGTCCGGCGCGAAGCTGCGGTGCTTGCCGCGCATCAACGGGATGGCGCAGAAGGCACAGCCGTGGTCGCAGCCTTCGCTGACCTTGAGGTAGCGCACGAAGGGCGTGCCGCCGGCGTGCACGCGAAGCCCCGGATGCGCGACGACCGGATCGCCGAGCAGGCCGCGCTCGCGCAGCCTGGGCACGAGCTGCTCCATCTCCGAGGCGCCGAGGAAGAGGTCGACTTCCGGCAAGGCGTCCACGAGCTCGTCCTTGTGCCGCTCCACCATACAGCCCACGGCGACCACCGCCTGCGCCGCACCCGCGCCCTTCAGGCGTCCGGCGGCAACGATGGCGTCGATGCTCTCGGCCTTGGCGGCGTCGATGAAGCCGCAGGTGTTGACGATGACCAGCTCCGCCTGCTCGGCGTCGTGCACCTGCTCCGCCCCGTGGTCGAGCAGCTGCGCGAGATAGCGTTCGGAATCGACGGTGTTCTTGTCGCAGCCGAGCGTGACGAGCTTGACTCTCACCGGTAGTTGCCGAAGGAGAGCGAGACCTTGAAGTCCTGGGTGCGGAGGAAGGCGATCACCGCCTGCAGCTCATCGCGGTCCGGCGCGGACACGCGCACCGTGTCGCCCTGGATGCTGGCCTGCACCTTCTTGAACTTCTGCTCCTTGATGGCGGCGACGACCTTCTTGCAGGTGTCGCCGTCGAGGGCCTGCTTGAGCTTGATGTCGCGGTGCCAGGTGTCGCCGCCGCCCGGCGTGGGCTCACCGGCATCGAGATTCGCCACCGGCACGCCGCGCTTGATGAGCTTGGACTGCACGATGTCCCACATCGCGCGCAGCCGCATATCGGTGTCGGAGGAGAGCTTCACGAGGCCTTCGGCGCGCTTGAACTCCACGGTCGCCAGCTTGGCGTCCTTGAAGTCGTAGCGCTGCGCGATCTCCTTGGACGCCTGGTTGACGGCGTTGTCGACTTCCTGGAGGTCGACGGAGGTGGTGATGTCGAATGATGCGTCTTTGGCCATATCGCTGGACGGATGACGGATGACGGATGCTGAGGGCATCGGTCCGACCCGAAATCTCGCCGATTTCGGCTGGGCGGGCTACCGCCATACGCGAATGGCGCGCCGGAGCCAAGCCCGAGCGCGCCACCCTGTGCATCCGTCCTCCGTCATCCGTCCCGTGTTCACTCTCCTAGATACGACTCGAGCGCGCGGGCCCGTGAGACGTGACGGAGCCGACTGAGTGCCTTCTCCTTGATCTGCCTCACCCGCTCCCGCGTGATGTTCAGCACCGCACCGATCTGCTCCAGCGTCATCGGCTCGGAGCCGTCGAGCCCGAAGTACAGGCGCAGGATCTTGGCCTCGCGCTCCTTGAGGCCGGCGAGGGCTTCGTGCACCGAGTCGGCGAGGGCCTTCTCGAAGGTCTCCTCGTCGGGCGAGGCGCTCTCGATGTCGGGAATGTAGTCGAGCAGGCGGCTGTCCTCGCCCGGCGACATCGGCGCGTCGAGCGAGAGATGGGTCTGCGAGATCGCCATCGTCTTGGCGACCTCCTCCTCGGTGATCTCCATTCCCTCGGCGATCTCGGCGTGCGTGGCCTCGCGGCCGAGCTCCTGCAGCAGCGCCGAGGCGCGCTTGCCGATCTTGTGCAGCGTCCCGGCGCGGTTCAGCGGCACGCGGACGATGCGGCCCTGCTCGGCCAGCGCCTGCAGGATGGCCTGGCGGATCCACCACACCGCGTACGAGATGAACTTGATGCCCTTGGTTTCGTCGAACTTATGCGCGGCGCGGATGAGGCCGAGGTTGCCCTCGTTGATGAGGTCCGAGAGGGCCACGCCTTGGTTCTGGTACTTCTTGGCGACGCTGACGACGAAGCGCAGGTTGCTGCGCACGAGCGTGTCGAGGGCCTCTTGGTCGTTCTTGCGGATGCGCTGGGCGAGGCTGACCTCCTCCTCGCGCGAAATCAGCGGATAGATGCTGATGTCCCGCAGGTATTGGTCGAGCGAACCTTCGTCGAAGCGAGGCTTCTTGTGCGACGCGCCAGCCATCGAGTCTCCCGGGGTGATGCGCTGCTTCGGGGTCGGGCAGAATGTGCAGACGGTGCGCGGCGGAGGGAAGCGCCCCGCCGCGACCGCGGTCAGTGAATCAAGTCGCCGAGGCGCTGCCAGCGCACGCGGGTGAGCCAGTCGAGCGCCTTGCCGCTGTCGGGTTCGTAGCTGTAGTACACGAAGATCGGACTGCCGCGCATCAGCGAATCCGGCACGAAGCCCCAATAGCGGCTGTCGAGCGAGTTGTCACGATTGTCGCCGAGCACGAAGTAGTGCCGCCCGGGGACGACCAGCGGTCCCCAATCATTGCGCGTCGGGTGATATCCGCGCAGGTCGGCGGCGGGCGCGAGATAGTCGCGCTGCCAGCGGAAGTCGTCGCTGGAAATTTCGCGCGTCACCGGCGAGCGCTGCGCGTAGGGCTCCGGCAGCTCCTCGCCGTTGCGCCAGAGGACGCCGGCCCGCATCTCGAGCGTGTCCTGCGGCAGGCCGACGAGGCGCTTCACGAAGTGCTTGTTGCGATCCTCGGGCCACTGGAACACGACCACGTCGCCCAGCGCCGGCTCGCGCACCGCCGGCAGATGCTTGCGGATGAACGGCACCTCGGCGCCGTACACGAGCTTGTTGACGAGCAGGAAGTCGCCGACGAGCAGCGTGCCTTCCATCGAGCCGCTGGGGATCTTGAACGCCTCGACGAAGAAGGCGCGCACCAGCAGGAAGAGGATGATGGCCAACTGCAGCGACTTCGCCCATTCCCAGCCCGCCCGCAGCACGCTGAAGCGGCGCGGGGGGGCGGCGGGAGCCTGGTCGGGGACAGCCAAGGGGTGCGACTCGGACGCGCCTGCTGGCGGCGGCGCGGCGTCGGGTTCCCCTAGCGGTCTGGTTGGGTCGGCCATTCGGTCCCTCTTGCGGGGTCAATCTCAGGTTACCCGGGGGTGGGGCTGGCGGGCAAGTCGGGCAAATCGCGAGATGGGAGAGGGGGAGGGGGGTGACGGCGGGGAGACGGGAGAGGAGGCAGGACGGGGGAGACGCAAGACGGCCTTACTTCTCACCGCCCTTCTTCCCACCCCTCTCCCAACCCTTTTCCCCACCCTTCTCCACGCCCTTCTCCCCGCCCTTCTCCCCGCCCCTCAGTAATTGTCGATCTGGGCGCGCTGCAGGGAGCCCGAGTAGTCCACGTAGCCGACCTTCGTCTCCGAATAGAACTCATACACCTCCCAGCCGCCTTCGCGGTGGCCGTTGCCCGTTGCCTTTACCCCGCCGAAGGGCAAATGCGCCTCGGCGCCGATGGTCGGGGCGTTCACGTAGGTGATGCCGTTATCCAGGTGCTGCAGGGCCTGGAAGGCCAGGTTCACGTCCTGCGTGTAGAGCGAGCTCGAGAGGCCGTACTTCACGCCATTGTTCACCTTGAAGGCCTCGGCGGCATCCTTCACCCGGATCACGCTGAGCACGGGGCCGAAGATCTCCTCCTGCTCCAGCCGGCTGCCGGGCTTCACGCCAGTGAAGATGGTGGGCTCGAAGAAAAAGCCGTTGCCCAGCCCCGCGCCGGTGGCGCGGCGGCCGCCGAGCGCGAGCGTCGCGCCCTCGCTGAGACCGATCTCCACGTAGCGCTCCACCTTGGACACGCTCTCGGCGTGGATGAGCGGGCCCACGTCGGTGCCGGGCTTGCGGCCGTCGCCGAGCTTCAGGGCCTTGGCGCGCTCGACCAGCATCGCGACGAACCTGTCGTGAATGCCGTCCTGCAGGATGAGGCGGCTGGTGGCGGTGCAACGCTGGCCGGTGGTGCCGAAGGCGCCCCAGAGCACGCCGTCGAGCGCGAGGTCGAGCTTGGCGTCGTCGAGGACGATCTGCGCGTTCTTGCCGCCCATCTCCAGCGAGAGCCGCTTGTGCAGGCGCCCGCAGGTCTCGCCGACCTTGCTGCCGGTGTCGGTGGAGCCGGTGAACGACACCAGCGCCACGTCCGGATGCTCGACGATCGCCGCGCCGGCCACTCCGTCGCCGTGCACGAGCTGGATCACCTCGGGCGGCAGGCCCGCTTCCAGCAGGATCTCGACGAACACGTGCCCGGTGTGCGGCACGTCCTCGCCGGGCTTGAAGACGACGGCGTTCCCGCAGACCAGCGCCGGGAAGATCTTCCAGGTGGGAATGGCGAGCGGGAAGTTGAACGGCGTGATGATGCCCGCGACGCCGATCGGGCGACGATAGCTCATCGCCCACTTGTCCTTGAGCTCGCTGGGCACGGTGTGGCCGAAGAGCCGGCGCCCCTCGGTAGCGGCGTAGAAGGCGGTGTCGATGCCTTCCTGCACGTCGCCGCGGGTCTCGGCCAGCGGCTTGCCCATCTCGCGGGTCATCAGATCTGCAAGCTCTTCCTTGCGCGCCGTGAGGATGTCGCCGACGCGGCGCAGCACATCGCCGCGTGCGGGGGCCGGCGTGCGCTTCCAAAGCTCGAACCCGCGCTGCGCCGAGGCGACCGCGGCCGCGACATCGTTGGCCGCCGAGAGCGGGAACTTGCCGATGACGTCCGTGGTATCGGCAGGATTGACGTTGTCGCGATACTTGCCGGTGGACGGCTCGACCCACGCCCCGGCGATGTAATTGAGAAAGGTCTTCATAGCTCGCAATCTAACCCCGCAATGACCGTCACTCTCCGCCCTGCCCTGCCCGCCGACCTCCCGCTGCTCAAGCGCTGGGACGAGGATCCGGCCGTGCTGGAGTCCGACCCCAACGACGATTGGCACTGGGCAGACGAGCTCGCGAAGTCACCGCCCTGGCGCGAGCAGCTCATCATCGAGCACGACGGCGTCCCGGTGGGCTTCGTCCAGATCATCGACCCCGCCGAGGAGGACAGCCACTACTGGGGCGACTGCGGGCCGAACCTGCGCGCGGTGGACATCTGGATCGGCGAGCCCGCGCATCGCGGCGGCGGCGTGGGCACGCAGGCGATGCGACTCGCGATCGCACGCTGCTTCGCCGCCGAGGACGTGACCGCGATCGTCATTGACCCGCTCGCGACGAACACCGCCGCGATCCGCTTCTACGAACGGCTCGGCTTCAGGTTCGTGGAGCGCCGGCTGTTCGGGGAGGATGATTGCTTTGTGATGCGGCTTGAAGACGGAAGACTGAAGACGGAAGAGTGAAGGGACGGATGCGACGCACCCGGTAGTTCCCTTCCGTCTTCAGTCTTCCGTCTCAGCCCCTCACTCGCAGGTCCAGGTTGCCGGATGCTCCACCGTCGGCTTCGCATAGCCCACGCGCGGGAGCACGTCGAGTGCGGCGAGGATGAGGCCCCAGAGCACGAGCAGCAGCGACAGCACGTGTGCGCGGCCGGCGCGGTGGCGGAAGGTCCAGATGGCGCTCCAGCCGCCGGCGACGATGACGCCGCCCACCGCGGCCAGATAGCCACCCAGTCCCCAGCCGCAACGATTGGCGTAAGGCCAGAAGACGATGCCCACGGCGACGGCGACGGCGAGCGTGAGGCGGGCGTACACGCCGAAGCCCGTGGTCGCGGGCGGCAGTCCGAGACCGCCCGCCAGCGGCGCGGACGCACTCGGCGCCCCGGCACCCGGCGCGGGTGCGGCCGCAGGAGCCGCGGCCGGACGTGCCGGCGGCGGCTGGTTCGCGGCCTTCGCCATCTCGGCGTCGATCTTGCGCAGCTCGGCGTCCCAATCGCGCTCGCTCATCCCGGCTCCCGCGCCAGCCCGTGGCGCTCCAGCTTCTTGTAGAGGTTGGACCGCGGCATATCGATCGCCCGGGCCGTCTCGGCCACGTTCCACTCGTGCGCGCGGAGCTTGGCCTCGAGATACGCACGCTCGGCGGCCAGCTTGAACTCCTCGTACGTGGCGTACTGCTCGAAGGTGCCGAGGGCGGCGTCGGGGCCCTCGCTGGCCCGGGCGCCGACGAGGCGGTCCGCGTCGCCGCGGGTGATGCGCGGGCCGACGGCGAGGATCAACAGCCGCTCCACGGTGTTGCGCAGCTCGCGCACGTTGCCGGGCCAGTCCAGCGCAGCCAGCCGCTCCATCGCGGCGGGGTCCACGGGGCGCGGCGGCAGGCCGCTCTCCACCGAGAGGCGATCGAGAAAGTGCTGGACCAGCATCGGGATGTCCTCGCGGCGCTCGCGCAGCGCCGGCACCTGCATCGGCACCACGTTGAGCCGGTAGAACAGGTCCTCACGGAAGCGGCCGGCCGCGATCTCCTCCTCCAACTGCTTGTTGGTGGCCGCGAGCACGCGCACGTCCACCTTGCTCACCTTGCTGCCGCCGATGCGCGTGACCTCGCCCTCCTGCAGCACGCGCAGCACCTTGGCCTGCGCCGCCATCGACATATCGCCGATCTCGTCGAGGAACAGCGTGCCGCCGTCGGCCTGCTCGAACTTGCCGGCGCGGTCCTGCACCGCCCCGGTGAACGAGCCCTTCATATGGCCGAAGAGTTCGCTCTCGATGAGTTCCGAGGGAATGGCGGCGCAGTTCACCTCGATGAACGGCTTCTTGGCCCGCGGCGACTGCACGTGCAGGGCCCGCGCCACCAGTTCCTTGCCGGTGCCGTTCTCGCCGGTGATGAGCACGCGCGCCGGCGTCGGCGCCACGCGCGCGATCTGCGCCACCAGGGCGCGGATGCTCGGGCTCGCGCCCACGATCTCGCCGTGCTTCTCCACCGACTGCCGCAGCCGGTCGTTCTCCTCGCGCAGGTCGAGGTGCCCGATGGCGTTGCGCAGCGTGACGAGGATGCGGTCGGTGTCGAGCGGCTTCTCGAGGATGTCATACGCGCCGAGGTGCGTGGCGCCGACGGCGTCCTGGATGGTCGCGTGACCCGAGATCATCACGACGACGGCGCTGGGATCGGCGGCGCGGATGCGCTTGAGCGTCTCGAGGCCGTCGATGCCCTCCATCTTCACGTCGAGGAAGGTGAGCTGCGGCTTCCACTGCTCGTAGGCGGCGATGCCGTCGTAGCCGCTGGCCACCGCCTTCACCTCGTAGCCCTCGAACTCCAGCAGTTGCGCCAGCGCGCCGCGGATGCCGGGCTCGTCGTCCACGATGAGGACGCGGCGGCTCACAGCCACTGTTGCACCATCGGCGGCAGGTGCGGCTTCACCTTGGGAATCCAGAGGTCCTTGGTGGCGTAGCCCACGGCGCCCGCGAGGATGAGGATGATGGCGCAGCCGATGCGCCCGATGAGCCCGAAGAACATCACGCCGCTCCTTGCACGCCGGCCAACACGTTGAGGGCGCCCGAGCGGAACCCTCGAGGATCGATCTCCACTGCCGTGAACCCGGCCTCGCGCAGCGCCGCCTCCACCGCCGCGCGCTTGGGCTCCGCGTTCCACTCCGCCAGGACCTCGCGCGCGAATTCCACCTTCGCGGTCTCGCCGAAATGGCGCACCCGCAGGTCACCCTCCACACCGAGGGCGCGCAGCGCGGACTCGGCGCGTTCCACCATTCGCAGCCGCTCGGGCGTCACCGCCGTGCCGTACGGCAGTCGCGACGAGAGGCAGGGCGAACTCGGCTGCGCCCAGGTCGGGATGCCGCGGGCGCGGCTCAGGGCACGAATGTCGTCCTTGCTGAAACCGAGCGCGGCCAGCGGCGAGTGTACCTCGCGCTCACGGGCCGCCTGCGCGCCCGGGCGATGGTCGTGCAGGTCGTCGGCGTTGCTGCCGTCGACGACGGCGGCGAGCCCGCGCTCAGCGGCAATCGGCAGCAGCCGTGACCACAGCTCGCGCTTGCAGAAGTAGCAGCGGTTGGTGGGATTGGCGGCGTACTGCGGGTCGTTCATCTCGTCGGTGTCCACCTCGAGCACCGGCACGCCGAAACGATCTGCCACGGCGCGCGCCGTGGCCCACTGCGCCGC
The DNA here is from genome assembly GCA_019637355.1 of Gemmatimonadaceae bacterium. Taxonomy (NCBI): domain Bacteria; kingdom Pseudomonadati; phylum Gemmatimonadota; class Gemmatimonadia; order Gemmatimonadales; family Gemmatimonadaceae; species Gemmatimonadaceae bacterium. Next base: position 1,910,299 of record JAHBVT010000001.1, read on the forward strand.
CGGATACGAGGCGCTGCGCCCGATCACCGCCAGCGTGCGCTCGGCGCCGAGCGCATCCACGGCCACGCAGGCGAGGTATGCGGAGTCCACGCCGCCCGAGAAGCCCACCAACACCGAGCCCTGCGCGCGCAGCCACGCCAGCAGGGCGTCTTCCTTCGCGCGCTGGGCGGCGGTCGGGGCCGCCGCGTCGGGCGACCCAGCATCGATGGGCGAATCGATCTCGGGCATCACCGAGGAATACTACCCGACTCCTCGCGCTCCGGGGCCGTCGAGAGCGCGGGCACGGGTTGCAGCGACGCTCCCGGCCGATACGCCGGCCCGCGGACGGCGCGCCCGGGCTTGGCGCCCGTGTGGTTCCCGTTCCTCCACACCGGCACGCCGTTCACGATGGTGTAGAGCACGCCCGTGCTCACCTGGTGCGGGCGCTCGAAGGTGGCGCGGTCGTTGATCGTGGCCGGATTGAACACGACGACGTCGGCGAAGAAGCCCGGCGCCAGCAGGCCGCGCTCCTGGATGCCCAGGCGGCGCGCCGTGGACCAAGTCATCTTGCGGACTGCCTCCTCCAGCGGAATCACGCCCTGGTCGCGCACGTACAGCCCGAGCACCCGCGTGAAGGTGCCGTAGGAGCGCGGGTGTACGAGGCCCGATGCCGCGCGCGGGTTCGGACCGCCGGCATCGGAGCCGATCTTCATCCACGGCTGGCGCAGGTTGAGCTGCACGTTGTACTCGTCCATCAGGAAGTAGATCGTCTCCACGCGCGCACGCTCGGAACGGATGAGCGTGAAGGCGGTCTCGATCCAATCTTCCCCGCGCGCCGCCGCGATCTGCGACAGCCGCTGCCCCGAGTAGCGCCGCAGCGAGTCCGTGCCGAGCCGCTGGATGAGCACGCCCTCCGGGCCGGCCAGCGCACAGAGATTCTCCCAGGCCGAGGTGGGCTGCTCGATCTCGGCGCGGATGCGCGCCCGCTCGGTGGGGTTGGCGAGGCGCGTGTAGAGCTGCGCGCCTTGGGCGAAGGGCGGGATGCACGAGGTCAGCCCCGTCGCCGCCGCCACATACGGATACATATTCGCTTCGATGTCGAGCCCCGTGGCGCGGGCGTCCTCGATGCGCGCGATGCTCTCCGGCCCCTTGTTCCAGTTGCGACGGCCGGCCGCCTTCAGGTGCCAGATCTCCACGCGCACGCCGGCTTCGCGGCCGATGCGGATGGCTTCGTCGAGCCCGTCGAGCAGTCCATCGCCTTCGGAGCGCAGGTGCGTGACGTAGAGGCCGTCGTATTCCGCCATCGCCTTGGAGACTTCGATCAGCTCGTCCGGGCCGGCGAAGGTGCCCGGGGCGTAGATGAGCGCCGTGCCCATTCCGAAGGCTCCGTCGAGCATCGCACGCTGCAAGGCTCCCTGCATCTCGCGCACCGCCGCGGCGGGCGCGGGGCCGGTACGCGTGCTCATTCCGTACTGGCGGATCGTATGCCCGCCCACGAAGGCCCCGACGTTCACCGACGTGCGGCGGCGTTCCATCGCCTCGAGGAAGTTCCCGAAGCCGTTGGGCTGCGAGAAGCGGCGGGCCAGCGAGTCCGGCCGCGTGCCGATGTTGCGTGGGTTCAGCGGCGCGTAGGTCGTGCCCTCGCCGATGATCTCGGTGGTGACGCCCTGCGAGACCTTGGCGATGAGCCGCGTGTCGCCGTAGAGGAAGTACCAGCCGCTCTGCCCGAGGATGTCGATGAAGCCCGGCGCGATCACCAAGCCGGTCGCGTCGATGGTGTCCTTCGCGACGCGGTCGGAGAGCAGGCCAGCCGGCGCGACCATCGCGATGCGGTCGCCGCGGATGGCGAGGTCGCCGTAGAACGACGGGCCGCCCGAGCCATCGACGAGGCGGCCGTTGAGGATCAGGATGTCGTAGGGTGGGATCGCGTCCTGCGCGCCGAGCGAGGGCGCCAGCAGGGCTGCAGCAAGGAGAGTCCGAATGAGGCGTGCGGCAGTGTTTTGCACGCGAGAAACCTACGCACCTCACCCACCTTGTTGGGAGTCACCCCGGAACAACAGCGCCTCGGCCACCGCGCTGGTCGTGATGTCGGCGTCGCCATCGAGGTCGGCCACGGTGCGTGCCACCCGCAGCGCGCGGTGGAAGGACCGCGCCGAGAGCCGCAACCGCTCCGCCGCCTCGGCCAGCAGCGAGCGTGCCTCGCCCACGAGACGCCCGTGCTGTTGCAGCCATCGCCCCGGCGCCTCGCCGTTCATCCGTACGCCGGGCAGCGCGGCGTAGCGCTCCGCCTGACGCGCGCGCGCCACCAGCACCCGCTGCCGAATCCGCGCACTGGTCTCCTCGGCCGCCATCGCGCCCAGCGAGGCCAGGGCCACCGCGCCGATGCGCACGTGCAGGTCGATTCGGTCCGCCAGCGGGCCGGAGAGCCGCGCGCGGTAGCGTTGGATCTCCGCCGCGGCGCAGCGGCAGCGGGCCGTCGGTTCGCCGTCGTGCCCGCAGGGACAGGGATTGGCCGCACCGACGAGCAGGAAGCGCGCGGGGAACGAGACGCCCTGTGCCGCGCGCACGATGGTCACGCGGGCATCTTCGATCGGCTGGCGCATCGCGTCGAGCACGTAGCGCGGGAGTTCGAGCAGTTCGTCGAGGAAGAGCACGCCGCGGTGCGCGAGGGAGACTTCGCCCGGACGAGGCCCGGGCCCGCCGCCGATGAGACCCGGCAGCGAAATGGTGTGGTGCGGCGCGCGGAACGGCGGCACGCGCGTGGGCGGCCGGTCGGTCGGCAGGATGCCGCCGACACTGTGCACAGCCACCACCTCGAGCAACGCGTCGTCGTCCAGCGGCGGCAGGATGCTCGGGAGGCGGCGCGCGAGCATCGTCTTGCCGGCGCCGGGCGGACCAATCAGCAGCAGGTTGTGCCCGCCCGCGGCGGCGATCTCCAGCGCCCGCTTGGCCACGGGCTGCCCGACCACCTCGCTGAAGCAGGTCTCCGGCGCGTGCGGCGCCGCCTCCAGCGGCAGCGCGGCCTGGGGCAGCGTGCCGCGTCGCAACTGCGCCACCAGCGTCGCCAGCGAATCGCAGGGCGCGAGGCGCACGCCTCGCAGCAAGGCCGCCTCGGCCGCGTTGGCAGCGGGCAACACCAAGGCCCGCGCGCCGGAGTCTCGCGCCGCCTGCGCCAGCGGCAAGGCGCCGCGGATGGCACGGATGCTGCCGTCCAGCCCGAGTTCGCCGACGCAGAGCAGCCCGTCCACGGCAGAGGCCTCGAGCTGACCGCTCGCGACGAGCGCGCCCAACGCCACTGGCAGGTCGAAGGCCGTACCGTCCTTGCGCACATCGGCCGGCGAGAGGTTCACGGTCCAGCGCCGCGGCGGCAGTTGCAGCCCCGCGTTGGCCAGCGCCGCACCGACGCGTTCGCGCGCTTCCTTCACGCTGCCGCTGGGCAGCCCGACCATCGTCCACCCGGGCAGGCCGGACGCGGCGTCGACCTCGACCGTGACGGGATAGGCATCGACGCCGAGCACGGCGGCAGAGCGGATGGCTGCGAGCATTGGCCGAGGATGCGCGCAGAGGCGGCGGCGCTCGCCATCCTGCGATTTCCCCGTGCATCCTGCGATTTCCGTGCTTAGCTTCTGGACGATGCCCCGGCCGCTCTCCGTCCCCCTCGCCCTGATCCTCATCCTCGCCGCTACGCCGCCGCTCTTCGCGCAGGTGCGGCGACCTCCCCCCGAGGAGCGCGAACGGGCGGCGGCGCGACAGGCGGCGCTGGCCGCTGGCACCTTCGTGGCCGAGCGCATCGACCGCGAGCCGCTGCCCCAGACCGACGAGGTCGTGGATGATGAGGGCACCACCTACATCATCGAGTTCGACCGGCTGGTGCTCTCACTGCGCGACGACCGGCGCTTTCGCGCGTCCGTACGGTATCGCCGCACGCTGTACTCCGCCGATCCGCGCGGCCGCAGCCGCCGCATTCCGTTGCAGACGATGACCGTCACCGGCACCTACGCCGTGATCGACAGCGAGATTCTCTTCAATCCAGACCCCAGCGAAGAGACGCGCGGGCTGCGAATGCTTGCGGGCAGGGTCGTCGGCCCGCGCGAGATTTCCCTGCCCTTTCAGTACCGCAACGGCACTCGCCAGCGTGATCGAACGCTGGTGATGCGCCGCGACGACAACATCCTCTGACGCCCGTGCGCTTCGCCCCGACCCTCTCGCTGCTGCTCGTTGCGTGTTCCGCGGGCACGCGCGCCACCGCCCCGGCGCCCGACGCCGTCCCGCCGTTCACCGCCGGCGTGGTTCCCGATTCCTTCGTCGTGCGCCTCGCCACGTCGCAGGGAGAGGTCGATGCGATGATCCGTCGCGCCTGGGCACCCCACGGCGCCGACCGCTTCTATGAACTCGTCTCCGTCGGTTTCTACGACCGCGCGCGCTTCTTCCGCACGCTGCGCGGCTTCGTGACGCAGTTCGGCCTCGCGGCCGACTCGGCCACCAACGCCGAGTGGCGCGGCAAGCGCATCCCGGACGACTCCGTGCTGCAGAGCAACCGGCGCGGCACGCTGGTGTACGCCGCGGGCGGCCCCAACACGCGCACCACACAGCTCTTCATCAACCTGCGCGACAACGCGCGCCTCGACGCGATGGGCTTCGCCCCAATCGGCGAAGTCGTACGCGGCATCGAGGCCGTGGACGCCTTCTACACGGGCTACGGTGACGGCCCGCAGGGGCCGCAGCAGGACAGCATCGCGCGCGGGGGCGAGCGCTATCTCGCCGCGAACTTTCCGCGGCTCGATCGGATTGAGACGGCACGTGTCGTGCGGGCCTGGTTCCCGCCCGCTGCTGCCGCCTCTCAATCCGACCGATGACCGACCTCGGCTTCACGCATCGCTGGGACCCGCGTCCCGGCAGCCCGCACACGCTGTTGCTGCTCCACGGCACCGGCGGCGACGAGAACGACCTCGTCCCGCTCGGCGACCTGATCGACCGCGAGGCCAACCTGCTCTCCCCCCGCGGGCAAGTGCTGGAGCACGGGATGCCGCGCTTCTTCCGTCGGCTCGCCGAGGGCGTCTTCGATATGGACGACCTCAAGGCGCGCACGCAGGGCCTCGGTGATTTCGTGCAGGCGGCCAGCGCCGAGTACGGATTCCCGACCGACGGCGTCACGGCGGTGGGCTTCTCCAATGGGGCCAACATCGCGGCCGCGTTGCTGCTGCTCCGGCCTGGCCTCGTGCGTCAGGCGGTGCTGCTCCGCGCGATGGTGCCGCTGGAGCCCGAGCCGCTGCCAGACCTCAGCGGCACGCGCGTATTCATCGCCGCCGGCGAGCAGGATCCGATCATCCCGCCGAGCAACAGCCAGCGGCTGGCCGAGTTGCTGCAGTCTGCCGGCGCCGACGTGACGCTCCACTGGAGCCCCGTCGGCCACCAGCTCACGCGCGCTGACGTTGACGCGTCCCGCGCTTGGCTGCTTGCTCCCGCTGACGCGCCTCGAACGCGCTGACTGGCTCCATAATCGAGCCGCGGCACTTGTCGGTGCCGCAGAGGCACTTGTAGCGCTGTTCGTCCTCGTCGGTTTCGTCGCCGCTGCGCTCGTAGCCATAGTCGTAGTGCAGTTCCTCGCCGGCTGCGATGTCGCGGATGGCCGAGATCCACACGCGGCCGCGCACGATCTCGGCCTCGCAGTTGGGGTCGCAGGAGTGATTGATGTACCGCGACTCGTTGCCGTCGTAGGTGGCGTCGATCACCGTGCGCGACGAGATCGTGAAGAGGAACGTGTGGTGCTCGTCCATCGACTCGTCGTCATAGCGACGGTCGGCCTCCTCGTGCGTGATGCGCTCCCCGACGTATTCGATGAGACGCTCACCCTTGGCGATGGAACGCAGGGCAAAGGCGCCCCGACCGGCGATCACGGAATCGCGGATCTCGAATGCAAGATTCTGGTTGGACATAGCCTAGGAATCTAAACGGCTGCCGCCGCGGATTCAGCGGATCAGGGCACCCGAAAGCTCGAGGCCCACGTACCAGTTGCGTCCCGGTGCCGGCTCGAGCACACGGCCGAAGGAGCCGTTGAGCGTCACCGCGCCGACGTAGGACGCGCCGAGGGCGTTCTGCACGCTCACGAAGGGCTCGGCCCGCCAGCCGAGCCAACGCGTCTGCGTGGACGCGCGCAGGTTCAGCTGACCGTCGCCCCAGCCACGTACACGCAGCGTGTTGCGGTCATCAGCGAACATCCGCGACTGCACCGTGTGGTCCGCATCCAGCGCCCACGCGCCAAACTGCATCCGCGCGCCGAGCCGGATGAAGCGGTCGGGCACGCCGGCCAACCGGTTGCCGTCCAGCGTGTCGGTGGTGGTTGGCGTCAACGGGAGGATGTAGTTCACGAAGCGGTAGTCGGCCGCCGTGAACGCTCCCTGCAACTCGAGCCACTGCGCGGCGCGCGCCGTCACGCCCAGTTCGGCGCCGCGGCTGCGCGTACGCCCGGCATTGCGGAAGAAGGCGCGGCCAGTCGTCTCGAGGTACTGCACGATGGCGTCCTCGGCATCCACTTGGAACAGCGAGGCCTCATAGCCGATGCGACGCCCGAGGTGCCCGCGCGCGCCGAACTCCATCGTGCGCAGCCGCTGCGGTCCCAGCTCGGGGTTGAAGCCGCCCTGCCCGTCCGGACGCACCTGCAACTCGGTGGTCGTCGGCGTCTCGAAGGCCGTGGACACGTTCGCGTAGGGCGCAAACGCATCGGACGCGCGCCACACCACGCCGATGTGGCCGGTGGTGGCGGTCATCAAGCGGCTGCCGGTGTTGTCGTTGCCGTCGCTGAGGAAGTTGTCCTTCACCGAAAAGTTCAAACGATCCCAGCGCGTGCCCACGCTCGCCGTGACGCGCGGGTGCGGGTCCCACTGCAACTGCGCAAAGGGGCCGAGACTGGTCACGATTTCGTTCTGGTTGAGCAGCAGCGTGTCCTCGGGCGCAGTCGGGCGCCCGCCGGTGGCCGCTTGGTTGCGACGCACGTCGAAACTGCGCTGCAGATCCAGCCCAACGGCCAACCGCGCCGTCTCGCCAAGACGCTGGCTGGCATCCAGCCGCGCGCCGGTGACGCGGCGGTCGAGCGTCGAGAAGGTCCCGCGCGGCGACGTGGCCGCGGTCGGCGCACCCGGCGGCGGCACTGCCAGCGCATTGTCCACGAAGCGCCGCTGCCCGAACAGCGCCGCGCTCCACTCGCGGCGCTCGCCTGCCCCGCGCAACCGCATCGACAGGTAGCGCTGCGAGACCTCGCGACTGGCCCCGCGGTTCCGGTTGGCCAGCGCCGCGGTATCGGGATTCAGCGCGTACTCCGCCGCCGTCAGCGCACCGGGATTCAGCGCGTGCGGCGTCTCCGCTGCGCCAGCGCGCAGTTGCAGCGTCATCGAGGGCGAGAGGGCGTGATCCAGTGCCGAGAGCAGTTGGCGCGTGTCGGCCGAGCTGTATTGCCTGAAGCCGTCCAGCGTCGTCCGCGATGCGCTCACCATCCCGACGGAGTTGCCCGCCCGCCCGGCCACCCGCGCCTGCGTCTTCTGCAAGCCGAAGCTGCCGCTGGTCTGCCGCAGCGTGAGGCCCAGCGGCGTTGGCGCGCTCAAGTCGGTGGTAAACGCGATCACGCCACCGGAGCCGTTTCCATAGAGCGACGATGCCGAGCCACGCAGTACCTCGACCTTGGCGACGGCGCCGAGGTCCACGTTCGTGAGCTGGCTCTGGCCGTCGGGGAGGGACTGCGGAATGCCGTCGAGCAGCACCTTCACGCCGCGCAGGCCGAAGTTGGCGCGGCTGCCGGCCCCGCGAATCGAGACGCGCTGGTCCAACGCGAAGTTATAGCGGTTGGCGACGACGACGCCGGGGATGTTCGCCAGCGCCTCGTCGATGCCCACCGTCGCCTGGCCGCGGCGGACCTGCTCCGTGCTCTGCATCCCCACGGCCCACGGGACCCGATCGAGCGTCGCGTCACCACGAGTCACGTCCACGCGCACGGTGGCCAGCCGCTGGACGCGGGTGGAGTCGGCGAGGGAATCGGCCGGCGGTGCCCCCTGCCCGGAGGCGACGGCGGGAGCAAGCAGGAGGGCAACGCAGCAGGCTTTCATCTGGGGCATACCGAAGGGTAACGAACGGACCGTCCGGACCGCTGGCACAAGTGTTGACGGAACGTGGTCCCGGCGGCACAATGTCCAAGACCCCCGCCCCGTGTCCCGCATGGCCGCTCTCGGCAACGACGTGCCGCAGAACCCGATCGTTCAAGCACTTGAGCGCTGGCGCCGGGTGCTGTCGGGCGCCGTGGCGGTCATCGCGGTTCTCGTCATCGCCGCGTTCGTCCTCGAGCGCAGCACGACGCGCTGGGTCACGCACTCGGGCAATGTGCTGCGGCTCGCAACGACGGCGCAGCGCGAGATCTGGGTAGCCGAGGCCGCCGTGCGCGCGCTGCTGTTGCGTCCCGAGGTGGACTCCGCCGAGGCCCTGCGTCGTGTGGCGCGAGTGGACATTGCGCAGTCGATGCTGCGTGCCCTGCGGGACTCCGTGGCCGACCAGCCCGACCAGCTCGCCCGCGTGGACAGCATCCTCATCGGGCTCGACCGCTGGAACCGGAGTTTCGTCGTGCCCGTGCGCGAAGGCGGGATCCTGAGCCGGACCCTCGCGCTCGAAGGCACGCTGGCCTTCGACCAACTCGCGCACCCCTTCGAGAACCTAATCGAGGTTGAGGCCGACCTGCGCGTCGAGCGCTTCCGGCGCCAGGGCGAGATGCTGTGGACCGCGTTCGTGATCTGCCTGCTCGCGCTCGCCGTCGCATTCGTCGCCGGGCGACGGTTGACTGCCGGCCTCGCCGAGAAAGCCCGCCTTGCCGCCGAGCACCAGCAGACCATCGAAGAACAAGCCGCCGAACTCGAGCAACAGACTGCCGTGCTCGAGGAGCAGGCCGGACAGCTTGAGGAGCAAGCCGCGGCGCTGGAAGAGAAGGTCGCCGAGCAGGAGGCGACGCTGGCGCTCCTGGACGAAACGTCGCGTTTCCTCGATTCCGCCATCGAGAGTTCGCCCTATGGCATCGCGTTCTACGACCGGCAACTGCGCTTCCAGCGCATCAACGGCGCCCTGGCCGCGATTAACGGCTACCCCGCCGCGGAGCACATCGGCAAGAGCATCGAACAGATCATCCCGGCGCTGGCCCCGACCATCAGGCCCCACCTCGAGCGCGTGACGAACAGCGGCATCGCCGAGACGGACGTGGTGGTCGAGGGCACCACCGCCGCGCACCCCGATGTGCCGCGGCGCTGGCTCTGCACCTACTACCCCATCCGCGCACCCGGACTGCCGGCGGTGGGCGTCGGCTGCATCGTGATGGACGTGACCGAGCAACATCGCCTCGAACAGCAGTTGCGGCAGGCGCAAAAGCTGGAGGCCGTCGGACGCTTGGCCGGCGGCATCGCGCACGACTTCAACAATGTGCTCACGGTGATCCAGAGCTACGCCGAAGTGCTGGCCTTCGAGCTGGAAGAGGATGGCAAGGGCCGCGAGGAAGTGGACGCCATCCGCGCCGCCGCCGACCGGGCCGCGGGCCTCGCGCGTCAACTGCTGGCCTTCAGCCGCCGCGACGTCATCATCCCCCGCGACGTGGACCTGCGCGAGGTCATCCTCGGGATGCAACTCATCTTGCGGCGGCTGGTGCCGCCGTCAGTCGAACTCACCCTCGACCTCGCCGACGAAGACCTCGTGGTGCGGATGGACGCCGGGCAGCTCGAGCAGGTGCTGATGAACCTCGCCATCAACGCCGTCGACGCGATGCCCGTCGGCGGTGCCCTGCGCATCCGCACCGCAGCCGGCACGCCGGCCGACGACGGCGTGCGCACCGCCCTGCTCGCGGTGGAAGATTCCGGCACGGGAATGACGCCCGAGGTGATCGAACGGCTCTTCGAACCCTTCTTCACGACCAAGCCCGCCGGTCGCGGCACCGGACTCGGCCTCGCGACGACCTACGCGATCATCACTGAGGCGGGCGGTAAGATCAGCGTCAGCAGCAAGATGGGCTCGGGCAGCCGCTTCGACGTGTTGCTGCCACGGACGCAGGGGACGGATGCACGCGAACGCCGCAAGAGCCCCGTGCGGGGATTCGATGTGCCCGGCGGCAGCGAGCGCATCCTGCTGGCCGAGGATGAACCCGCCATTCGCACCGCCATCTCGCGCATCCTCCGCGCGGCCGGCTACGACGTGCTCGAAGCCTCCAACGGCGGCGAGGCCCTGCGCCTCGCTGACGCGGAGTCCCGCCCGATTCACCTGTTGCTCTCAGACGTGATGATGCCTGGCGTCGGCGGCAAGGAACTCGTGCAGCGCCTCGGGGCCGTCCGTCCCGAGGTGCGCATCGTGATGATGTCAGGCTACACAGATGACGACGCGTTGCGCGCCGACCTCGGTGCCGCGCGCTATGCCTTCCTGCAGAAGCCCTTTACGGCGCGGGACGTGCTGCTCGCGGTGCGGACCGCGCTCGACACAGACTAGCGGGCCGGCGCCGCACCGCGCGGCCGGTCCCGAAAGACCGCGCCCAGTCGGCGCAGCAGGCGCGCGAAGCGCGAGTTGGCCCGCCGTTCCTCACGCGTCACGCGGCGCACCACGTCGCGCCACGCCGCGCGCATCGCCTCGGCGTCCCGGAAGCGCTCGCCGGGATCCGGCGAGAGCGCGCGCTGCAGCCACTCCGCGAGGTCGTCCGGAAAGGCGTCCAGGTCCACGCGTCCGGCCAGCTGCGCCGCGAGGATCGCGCGTCCGTCCTCGCCGGCGAAGGGCACCTTGCCCGAGAGCGCGAAGATGACGATGCCCGCCACCGCGAACAGGTCCGTGGCCACGCCCTGCTCCTCACCGAGCAGTTGCTCGGGCGCCGCGAAGTTCGGCGTGCCGGAGGCGCCGGCGAGCTCGCCGCCCAGCGCGTTGGCGATGCCGAAGTCGGCGATCCGCCAACGACGGTAGCGGTCGATCAGGATGTTCTCGGGCTTGAGGTCGCGGTGGATGATGCCCGCGCCGTGGGCCACCGCGAGCCCGTCGAGCACCGCGTCAACCTGCGGCGCGATCTCCGCGAACGGGCGCGGCCCCGAGCGCTTCACCAGGTCGGCGACCGAGCCCTCGTCCTCGAGCTCCATTATGTACCAGTTCACGTCGCCCTTCTGGTCCCAGGCGAAGATCGGCACGATCGCCGGATGCTGCAGTTGCGCCGCGAGCTGCGCCTCGCGGCGGAAGCGCGCGACGGCCTTGGCGTTCCGCGCCACGCTGGGGTGCAGCATCTTGAGCGCCACCTCGCGCTCCAGCGAGAGGTCGCGCACGCGCCAGACCGAGCCGTAGGTGCCCTGCCCCAGTGGCGCGAGCACCTCGTAGTCGTCGCCGGTGGCCCAGCGCAGGCGGTCCTCCTCGCTCACGGCCGTGTGCTCGCCGCTGGCCTGCTCCGTGCCTGGGAACGCCAGCGACGCCGTGCCGGAGATGCGCTCAATACGCCGCAGCATTCCCGCCACGGAGCCGAATCGCTCCGCCGGATCCTCCGCCAGCATCCGGTCCACGAGTTCCGCCACCGTGGCCGGCGTGTCCGGCCGCGCGAAGCGCACCGGCGGCGTCGCGCCGGCCACGGGGATCTCCCCTGTCAGCAACGAGAACGCCAGCGCGCCCAACTGCCACTGGTCGGCCGCCGCACTCGGCGTCCAGCGCCCCTTCCATTCCGGGGCGTAGGGGCACCACGCAGGGTCCGGCACGATGCCCAGCGGCCGCTCCTCGGCGGGTACGGCCCACTGCCAGCCCAAGAGCCATACGCGGCCCGTAGGGGTGAAGTACACCGAGCCCGGCGCGATCGCGCCGTGCTGGCCGCCGGAGTCGTGCAGGTAGGCCAGCGTCGAGCCGATCGCCCGCAGCATTCGCAGCGCGAAGGGCACCGTCTCGTGATGCGCCGTGCGCCGCAGGCGCTCGAGGATCGTCTCGCCCGTGATCCAGCGGCGCAGGTAGCCCGGCCCGCGACGGCTCCCGGGATGCATCTGCCAGAAGTGATACGTCGTCGGGATGCTGGGATGGTTCCGCTGCGCGAGATGCTTGGCCTCGCTGAACAGCCACGCGTGATGCGAGGGGTCGGGTGCCGTCACCAGGGCTAGCGAGCGGCCCAGCGAATCGATGACCTCGTGGGCGTAGCGATGCGGCGTATAGACGCCACCGATGCCCCAACGCCAGTCGGGCGGAAGCTGCCAGTCCGCGAGGTGCGGCGGAATGCCGGTCGTGTGCCGGGCGGGAAGGGCCTGTTCAGCGGTCTGCATCGCGCTCGGAAGATACTCAGCCCGGTTCTGCCGGAGCCAATCGCACCGTCAGTTGCGCCCCGCCGCCCGGGCGGTTCTCGGCCTCGATGCTCCCGCCCCACGAATCGATCAGGCGTCGGCTGATGGCCAAGCCGAGCCCGCTACCGCTGGTGCGGGTGGAGAAGTGCGGATCGAAGATGCGCGCGACCAGGTGCGGCGGGATGCCGCTGCCGTCGTCGAGCACCCGCAGCAGCGCACCCCCACCCACCCCCGCCGCAACCTGCAACGTCACCCGGCGCGCACCGGCGAGCCGCGCGTTCTCGAGCAGGTTGAGCAACACCTCGCGCAGCTCGCGACCCCGCGCGGCGGCCCACAGCGTGCCGGCGGGAATCTCTCCCACCCACTCCAGCTCCGCCTGCCCCATACGCTCCAGCTCCAGCACGTCGCGGGCGATTGCGGCAACGTCCACGGATTCAGGCGGCAGTTCCCGTTCGGGCGCCGTCCCGTAGCGACTGAAGGCCCGCGCGATCTCATCAAGGCGGTCGATCTCCGCCAGGATTCGCGCCGTGTTCAGCTCCAGCACCTGGTCAAAGTCCACCCGGCTGTCGTGACGGGCCCGGCGCAGGTGCTGCATTCCGAGACGCATCGGCGTCAACGGGTTCTTGATTTCGTGCGCCACCTGCCGCGCCATCTCACCCCAAGCCAGCACGCGTTCCGCCCGCGCCACCTCGGTCACGTCGTCAAGCGTCACCACCAATCGCGTCGATCCGGGCGCGAGCCGCGTGAGGCGCACGCTGAGCCGTCGCCCGCCGAACTCCGCCTCGAACGCCGCATCCTCGCGCGCCTCGCTGCGGAAGTCGGCCAACGCTGCGCCGAGCAGCCTGCGCACCGCCTCCGGCAAGCGCGACCCCACCGGCAGCGGTACGCCGAGCAGCAGTTCCGCCGTGGGGTTGGAGAATGTCAGGCGGTCGCCCTCGTCCACGGCAAGCACGCCCGAGGCGACGCTGCGGAGCGTCGCCGCCAGCCGGCGCTCGGCGGTCTCCAGCGCCTCGCGGCTCTCGGCAAGGTCAGACGTCATCGTACGGAACGCCCGGAACACCGGCGCAAACTCCAGCGGCGGATCCTCGCGCAACGGCGGCACCGCGCCCCCGCGCGCCAGCGCCAACGCCGCGCCCTGCAACTCGCGGATCGGCCGCGAGAGCTGCCGCGACGCCGCCCCGCTGGCCCAGAGCGCGCCGAGCGCGCCCAGCGCCAACGCGAAGAGCAAGAAGGCCGTGAGGTCGTTTCGGCGCCGATCGAGCAGACGGTCATCCAGCCGCGCCGGCGCCGCCAGCACGTACTGCACGCCGGCCGTGTCGAGCGCGGCGCGGTACCCCAGCCGCACCGACGCGGAGCCGACCGTGGCCCCGCTCCCGGCGGTGTTCTCGTCCACCTCGGCCATCGCCATCACCACCGTCGGCGGCAGCAGACGGCCGATCGGGGCAAGGGCGTCGAGCAGCGGGTCACTCGTCCCCACCAGCATCCCGCCAGCGTACAGAAAGAGCGGCGTCTCGAAGCGCTGCGCCGATTCCGCGAGCCGCACCGACTCCGCCGAAGCACCGACCGCGCGCAGCGTCTCGCGCACGAGCAGGTCGCGCGCCTGGCGGTCATCGGCATTCAGACGGCCGAAGGACCACAGGCCAAACAGAAGCGACGGTACGAGGAAGCAGACGAACAGCGCCGCCGAGAGCCGTGCGCGGTAGCTCGCGAACAGGGCGCGCCGCCGGCGGCGCCACCAGCGCGGCAACGCCCCCTCTGCGGCGACGATCAGTACCCAGATGCCGCCGAGTACCGCGAGATCGACCAACACCAGCAGCACGCCGCGTGTGATCAGTGCATCGAACGACCGCAGGTCCACCACCGCGTGGAGCCGGCGCGTCATTCCCCCCAGGCTCGGCGTCTGCCAATCGCCGTGCAGTTCGCTGCCGGTGCGCGACCACACGCCGCGTCCGCCCATTGCCGCCGCCAGTCCCTCGCGCGAGGCGTCACCGATTCGCAACTCGTATGGCGGTTCCGGCGCCGGTGGCGGCGCGAAGCCGAGAAATGCGCCAAAGGGATCCTGCGCCACGAGCCGCGAGCGCGGCGCCACCACCACCGTCGTCACGCTGCCGTCCGCGTGCGGCACGGCTAGCACCAGGTGCACACCGGGATTGCCCTCCGCCTCCGAGAACAGCGGCACGTTGCGAATCCGCGCCTCGGCCGCGACGAGGTTCAGCCCCGGCGTCACACCCGCCGACCGCCCGACGGTCAGCTCCGCCAGCAGGCGCCCATCCGGCCCCCAGGTCGAAATCTCCGTCGGATACTCGGCGCGAGCGAGATCTGTCCGTGCCAGTTGCGAGAGCAGTTCCACGCGCGACCGCGCCGCCCGCACCGGGTCCAGCGCCTCGGTGAACCGGTCGAGCAGCGTCGCCGCCGCCGGGTCCGACCGCTGCAGGCCCTGCACGTCGCGGACCGCGAGATCCACGCGCTCGCGCACCGCCGAGAACCACGTGAGCGTCGTCGCACCGCAGGCGGCCACCAGCGCCACCGGCAGGACGATGCCTCGCGCGCGTCGCGTGATTGCCAACGCCGCAATCGCCGAGGCCCACAGCGCCGTGTACGCGCCCGGGAACCGGCCGGGCGCCTCCAGCAGCACCGGCGCCAGCGCTGCGGCGGCCACGGCGAGGGTCGGCGCTCCCCAGACGGGAAGGCCGCGGTCGCGTCCGAGCGCGCTCTGGCCTGCGGTGACGCCAAGCAGCAGCACCGTCACCGACGCGAGGAACAGCGTGACCTGCCACGAGAGCCAGAGCTCCGTCGGCACGCCAATGCTCGGCACCTGCACTCCGCCTGCGAGCTCGCGCAGCAGGAAGGGCCCCAGGCCCGCGATGACGACCACAGCCACCGCGCCCTGCGCGCGCGTCATCAGTCGCGGACGGGCACGCCGCAGGGTCAGGAGCGCGAGGAGCAGCAGCGCCGATGTCACCGCCAGCGAGGCGGCGTTGGCCGTGAACGGCCCACCCGAGCGCACGTGGTAGAAGGTGGGGTCGAACCAGCGGCTCAGGTTCGAGAACACGCTCAGCGGAAGCACGATCGGCACCGCCGCGTTCGCCGCCAACGCCAGGAATCGCGGCCGCAGTCCGAGGTCACGGCGCCAGGCCATCGCCACCAACGCCAGCATCATTGCCGCCAGCGCCAGTCCGGCCCACGGCAGCACGCGCTCCCACGCGCGGTCGTGGAGGGCTTCGATGGACGGCGTCACCGCGCGCGTCGCGAGAATCGGTACCCCGCCCAAGCTCAGCAGCGCGGCGTCACCGACCGCCGCAGCGGCCTCCGGAGGGCCGAACTCGAACCCGAGCACGCCGTGCGCTGCCGCCACCTCCGCCGCGATGCTGTTCGTCAGGGCATCCGCCGGCGCTTCGGCGTGGATAACGCTCGTAGCCACCGCGAGCGCGTTCCCGCGCTGCTCGACCGCGTAGGCCACGAGGTAGAACGACGTGCCGATCATCCCGCTGGCCGTCGGCAGGGAGTCCAAGGCGAGGACCAAACGCCCGCTCCACGCCTCGGGTGCCCCGTTGCGGGCGAGAATCACCGCACGCCGCCCATCGGCTGGCACGAGGCCGCCAAGCGCGGCAAAGGCCGCCTCGCCTGCCGGTGCGTCGAGCGCCGCGCGGGCGATGCGGCGGAGTTCCTCGCCTTCGGCGCGTGCCGCATCGGCGAGCCCGATGGCGGCAGCGCGCGCCAGCGCATCTCGGATAGCAGGCCCCTCGGCGCGCAGGCGCGTGGTCCGCAGGTGGAAGCCCATCGCGGCCACCACAAGCACGGCCGCCGAGACCGCAAAGGCGATGCGGCGCAGCGCCGCGAGCCGGCCGACCCGTGCGAGCGGCACCGCCAATCCGAGTACGCCGGCGAGAAGTGCCAGCGCCAGCGGCATCGAGGGACTGCGCAGCCACACGGCCGCCGCGACCGTCAGGACGGCTGCACCCCACAGCCACGCTTCGCCGCGCCGGGCGGCAGTGCGCGGCGTCATCGCGGGCGGCGGTGGCAGGCGTTCTCGCTCACGCGGGGATTATACCCGCTCCGCAGGCCCCGGGCAGGTACTGATTATAGATTGCGCGCGATGCGGTTGCTGCTCGCCCTCTCGCTTGCGCTCCTGGCCCTGCCCCTCGGTGCCCAAGTCACGGTCCTCGACGAGGGGACCTTTTCGCATCTCGTCAACGGCGTCCGCGCGGGGCGAGAAGACTTCAGCATCCGCGCGGCGCGCGCGGCGCCCGGCGCCACCTTCGTGGCCCAGGCCAACGTGCTCGCCGGCGAGCGCCGCCGGACGGTGGTGCTGAATGCCGACTCGCTTGGGGGCCCGGTGCGCTTCCAGCTCGAGCTCCGCGAGGCGAACCAGGTGGTGAGCAACGTCTCCGGCGACCGTCAACGGATGGTGTGGTCCGGACGTATTCTCACGGCCACCCGAGAGTCGGCACGGGAGGTTCGGCTGACCGATGGGTCCTTCCTCGCAGAGCCCGGCGTGGTACACCAGCTGTGGTTCGTGCTGCGGTTTGGACAGGGGCGAGCCATCGAGCTGTTCTCGCCAAGCGGCCTCTCGCTGGAGAGCGTCCGCTTGGCGTCGGCCGGTCCGGACAGCGTTCAGGTGGCCGGCCGGGCCCTCGCGGCAACCCGCTGGACCCTGCTCCGCACGTCCGACGACGCCGTGGCGTGGGAATTCTGGGCCGACCGATCCGGCCGCATCCTGCGCGCCCGGCATCCTGCCTCGGGACTCGAGGCGCTCAGGGACGATCCACCCGCTGAAACCACTGGTCGCTAGCGGGCGTACACCCCGCTAGTGCACGTCACCAAATCCTGACAAGGAATCCGTTGATGCGTCTGCTTCTGACCCTCCTCTGCCTGGCCGTGGCCTCGCTGCCCGCGCAGGCGCAGTCCGCGCCGCCGACCACCCTGACGCTGGATCAGGCCCTCGAGATCGCGGCCAAGAACAACCCGGTGTACCAGCAGTCCGTGCTGGGCCGCCGCCGCGCCCAGGCCCAGGTCCGCACCGCCTACGGCCAGTTCCTCCCCAGCGCCGACGGGTCCTTCGGCCTCGGTTTCCGCGAGGGCCGTCCCCAGAACTTCGGCGGCATCAACCTCGGCGCCACCTCGGACATCCTCTCGTCCAGCTGGAACCTCAGCGCCAGCCAGCGCCTCTCCTGGAACACGTTCAACCGCATCAAGCAGGCCAATGCCTCGCTCGATGCCGCGGACGCTGAAGTCGATGCGGCGCGGTTCAACCTCGGCGCGCAGGTGACGCAGCAGTTCCTGCTCGCCCTCCAGACCCAGGCCCGCGCCGCGCTCCAGGACACGCTTGTCCTGCAGCAGCGCCTGCAGCTCGAACTGGCCAACGCCCGCGCCGGCGTCGGTGCCCTCACCTCGCTCGACGTCAAGCGCGCCGAGGTGGGCCTCGGTCAGCAGGAAGTGGCCGCCCTGCGCGCCCGCAACGCCGCCGACGTCGCCAAGCTGCAGCTCTTCCAGCAGCTCGGCGTGGCGATGCCGATGGCCACCGCGCTCGTGGCCGACCTGCAGGTCAGCGCCCCGACCTTCACCGCCGACGAACTGCTCGACGCGGCTCGCCAGGGCAATCCGTCCCTGCAGGCCGTGAAGGCCCGCGAGGTGGCCTCGGCCGCCGCGCTGCGGTCGGCGCGCGGCGACTACACGCCGACCCTGGGCTTCAACGCCAGCGTCAGCGCGTTCACACAGAAGTTGGTGGACCTGCCGGCGACGGCCACGCCGGAGCAGCGCGCCGAGAACGCGCGCTATCCGTTTGACTTCACGCGCAACCCGTACAATCTGTCGGTCGGGCTGTCGATTCCGATCTTTGATGGCCTCGGGCGTGAGTCGCGGCTGCAGGAAGCCGGCGCCGCGCGCGAAGAGGCGGCCTACAACGTGCGCCGCCAGGAGCTGCAGCTGACGGCCGACGTGACGTCGGCCTACGTGACGCTGGTCGCGGCCCACCGGGCGGTGGAGCTGCAGCAGCGCACGGCCGCCACCGCGCGCGAGGCGCTGGACCTGGCCCAGGAGCGGTACCGCGTCGGCGCCAACACCTTCGTGGACCTGACCACGGCGCGCGCCGAGTACGAGCGCGCGGAGACGGACCGCATTGATGCGGTGTACGAATTCCACCGGGCGTTCGCGGCGCTGGAAGGCGCCGTCGGCCGCTCGCTTCGCTGATCCCCTGAGGACGCAATGACCAAGAAGACCAAGATCGGAATCGCTGTAGGCGTCCTCGTGGCCGTCGTCGCCGTGGTGGCGTCCGGCGCCGCGAAGGGCCGGAACAAGGGCACGCTGGTGCGCGTCGAGGCCGTGGAGGCCCGCGACCTCGTGTCCTCGGTCACCGCGAGCGGGCAGGTGCTGCCGACGCGCAAGGCCGATCTCTCCGCCGACATCACCGGCCGCATCACGCGCATCGCCATCAAGGAAGGCGACAACGTGCGCGAGGGGCAGTTCCTGCTGCAGATCGACCCGCAGCAGTTCGAGGCCCAGGTGCAGCGTGCCGAGGCGTCGCTGGCCAACGCCCGCGCGGGCTTGGCGCAGGCCCGGGCCAATGAGCTGCAGGCGCGGCGCAACTTCGAGCGCCAGGCCGAGATCCGGAAGACCAACGCCGCGTTGGTGTCCGAGGCCGAGCTCGAGCAGCTCGAGACGCAGTACGAGGTGAATCAGGCGCTCGTGGTCGCGGCGCAGGAGAACGTGAAGCAGGCCGAGGCGTCGCTGACGGACGCGCGCTGGCAGCTCTCGCGGACCAACATCTACGCCCCGATGACCGGCAAGGTGACCCGCCTCAACGTCGAGGTCGGCGAGACCGCGATTATGGGTACGCTGAACCGCGACGCCGCAATCCTGATGACGATCTCGGATATGTCGATGCTCGAGACCAAGGTGAAGGTGGACGAGACGGACGTCTCGCGCATTCACGTCGGGGACTCGGCCGTCGTCCAAATCGATGCCTTCCCCGACACGACCTTCATCGGCCGCGTCGTGGAGATCTCCAACAGCTCGGTGCGCCGTGCCGCGACCGGCACGACGGACCAGGCCATCGACTATGAGGTGACGGTGCGCATCCTCAACGCGCCGCCCGAGACCCGCCCGGACTTCAGTTCCACCGCCAAGATCGTGACGGATACGCGCACGCAGGTGCTGTCCATCCCGATCATCGCGCTGACCGTGCGCGAGAACGAACAGTTGCAGTCCAATGACGGTCCGGCCAACGCGGCCCAGTCGACGCAGCCGCAGATCGGTCGGCGCGACGTCGAGGGCGTGTTCGTGATCGACGCCGACAACAAAGTCAGCTTCCGGCCCGTAAAGGTCGGGATCGCCGGCGAGAAGCACTTCGAGGTGCTGTCCGGCCTCGAGCCCGGCACGCGCATCGTCGCGGGCACGTACCAGGCGATCCGCGAGTTGAAGGACGGGCAGCTCATCCGCGAGCAGCCCGCCGCCACTACCCCGACCAAGACGCCGTAAGGAGCCCCGGTGAATACCGACCACGACGAGATCCCACTCAGTACGACCGCCGAACGCCAGGCCGTCGTCACCTCCGCAGGCGATGCCCCGGGCAAGGAGTGGGTGATCGTCACCCGCGGCCTCAAGCGCGAGTACGATATGGGCGGCGAGATCGTGCGCGCGCTGCGCGGCGTGGACTTGGCCGTGAAGCGCAACGAGTACGTCGCCATTATGGGACCGTCCGGCTCCGGCAAGTCGACGCTGATGAACATCGTCGGCTGCCTCGACACGCCGAACGCCGGCGAGTACTGGCTCAACGGCCAGCTCGTCTCGACGATGAAGGACGACGAGCTCGCCCGCGTGCGCAACAAGGAGATCGGCTTCGTCTTCCAGACCTTCAACCTGCTGCCCCGCGCCTCGGCGCTGCACAACGTGGAGCTGCCGCTGGTCTACGCGGGTGTCTCGGCCTCGGAGCGCCGGGAGCGCGCGATGGAGGCGCTCACCAAGGTGCAGCTCGGCGAGCGCGTGCATCACCGCCCCAACGAACTCTCCGGCGGCCAGCGCCAGCGCGTGGCCATCGCGCGCGCGCTGGTGAACCGCCCGTCGATCCTGCTGGCTGACGAGCCCACCGGCAACCTCGACTCGCAGACGTCGGAAGAGATTATGCGCGTCTTCGAGCACCTGGCCGACACCGGCCAGACGGTGATTATGGTGACGCACGAGCCCGACATCGCCGCGCACGCGCGTCGCGTCGTGGTGCTGCGCGACGGCCAGATCGCCAGCGACGAACGTCGGGCGGCGTTCACCGAGAAGCTCGGCATCTCGCTCGGCTGACCCGGAGTCGCCCCGTGCCGCTCCTCGAGGCCGTGCGCCTCGCCCTCGCGACCATCCGGGTGCAGAAGCTCAAGAGCTTCTTCACCCTGGCGGGCGTGTGCATCGGCGTGATGTTCCTCATCACGGTGGTGAGCATCATCGAGGGAATGGGGCGCTATATGAAGGACGACCTCGTGGGCAAGCTCATCGCGGTCAATTCCTTCGAGCTGCGGCGCTTCCCGAACATCAATATGGGCGAGAGTTCGCCGGCCACCTGGGATGAATACCGGCGCCGGCCGCGGCTCTACATCTCGGACCTGCTGCCGGTGGTGGAGGCCCTGCCCGAGGGCACACGCTGGGCGCAGGAGTCGGATGCCAACGTGCGCCTGGTCAGCCGCTACGCGCGGCCGCGCGCCGCCGAGGCCATCGGCATCGACGGTGACTGGTTCGCGATCAAGAACCTCGCCCTGCGCGACGGCCGGGAGTTCACGGCGCAGGAGATGACCAACGGCGAGAACGTGCTGATCATCGGGCCGGACGTGGTGGACCGTGTGTTCCCCGGCGTGGACCCCATCGGCCGCGAAGTGCGCATCGGCACCACGCCCTACCGGGTCATCGGCATCACCGAGTCGCGCGGCAGCGCCTTCGGCATCTCGTTCGACAACTTCGTCATCGCCCCCTGGCGCTCGCCCATCCGCAAGCTGCTCAACCCCGCCCCGCAGATGATCGACGCGGTCATCATCCAGGCGGAGAACCAGGCCGTGATGATGGAGGCGCAGGAGCGGGTGCGCAGCGTGATGCGCACCACCCGCAAGCTGCGGCCCAGCCAGAAGGACAACTTCTCGATGCAGACCTCCGACTCGGCGCTGGAGTTCTGGAACAAGATCGAGGGCTACCTGATCGTCGCCGGCGTGGCCTTGCCGGCCATCGGACTGGTCGTGGGCGCGATCGTGATTATGAACATTATGCTCGTGGCCGTCGCCGAGCGGACGCGGGAGATCGGGATCCGCAAGGCGCTGGGCGCCAAGCGGCGCGACATCCTCGCGCAGTTCCTCGTGGAGTCGGCGACGCTGAGCACCGTCGGCGCGATGCTGGGCATCGCGATGGGCATCGGTTTCGCGCAGGCCATCGCGGCGGTGACGCCGCTGCCGGCCAGCGTGGCGCCCTGGAGCATCATCGTGGGGGTGAGCGTCGGGATGGGCGTGGGCATCGTGTCGGGCGTGTATCCGGCCAGCCGCGCCTCGCGGCTGGACCCGGTTGTCGCCCTGCGACAGGAGTAGCGGATGAGCCTCTCCTCGAAGGTGTACAACCTCACCGAAGGGGTGCGCATCGCCGTCGAGAGCATCGTCGGCAACAAGGTGCGCGCCTTCCTGACGATTCTGGGTGTGGCGGTGGGCGTGTTCGTGGTCGTGGTGATCTCGGCGGCGATCCACGGCATCAACACGAGCGTCACCAAGGAGTTCGAGGCGACCGGGCCGACGACGTTCTTCGTGTCGCGCTATCCGATTTCCTTCGAGGCCTGCGACGGCACCGAGGACACCTGCAAATGGCTGCGCAACCCCCCCATCACCTGGGACGAGGTCGCGCGCCTCGCGGCGCTGGACGATGCCGCCGCCGTCGGCGTGCGGATGGACTGGACGGGCGCGTTCAAGTACCGCGACCAGTTGCTGCCCGCGGCGCAGATCGAGGCGTACACGGCCAACTGGAGCCAGTTCGGTGCGCCGGAGATGCTCCCGGGCGGGCGGGTGTTCACCGAGCAGGAGTTCCGCTCGGCCGCACGGGTGATCGTGCTGAACACCACGGCAGCGGAGCGCCTCTTCGGCGAGTCTGATCCGCTGGACAAGATGATGACGGTGAACGGCAACCAGTTCCAGGTCATCGGCGTCTACAAGGACAAGGCCAGCTTCCTCACGGGCGCCGATCGCGCCAAGGGCGTGATGCCGGTGACCACGCTGCAGCGGGCGCTGAACGTGCGGCGCGGGGATATGGGCTTGGTGGTCAAGCCGCGCGGGGCGGTGGCGCGCGATGACCTCGTGGACCAGGTGACCGCGACACTGCGTGGCGCACGGGGCCTGCGCCCCAGCGAGGAGTCGAACTTCTCAATCATCACCCAGGACAAGCTGATGGAGACCTGGGGGCGCATCACCACAGCGTTCTTCGCCGTGATGATCGCGCTCTCGGCGGTGGGCCTGATCGTCGGCGGCGTCGGGGTGGTGGCGATTATGATGATTTCGGTCACCGAGCGCACCCGTGAGATTGGCGTGCGCAAAGCGCTGGGCGCGACGCGGCTGACGATCCTCTGGCAGTTCCTGATCGAAGCGGTCACGCTCACGGGCATCGGGGCCGGCATCGGGCTCGCCGGCGGCTGGGCGGTGTCGTTCCTGATCCGCAGCGGCACGAGCATCGAGGCCGCGATCCCGCCGGGCGCGGCCGTCGCCGCCCTGCTCGCGAGCGCCGTGACCGGCATCGTGTTCGGGATGGTGCCGGCCTTCCGCGCCGCGCGGCTGGATCCCGTCGAAGCGCTCCGCCACGAGTAGCGAATGCCCTTCTTCGAAGCGGTCCGGCTGGCCTTGCAGACCATCCGCGTACAGAAGCTCAAGAGCTTCTTCACGCTCATCGGCGTGATGATCGGCGTGATGTTCCTGATTGCGGTGGTGAGCATCGTCGAGGGGATGAGCGACTACGTCGAGAATGACTTCGCCGCCAAGATCATCGGCGTGAACACCTTCGACGTGCGACGCTGGCCGAACTTCACGCCCAACGAGTCGGACGACGAGTGGCGGGCCTACCTGCGCCGGCCGCGCGTGTTCCAGCCCGAGGCGGACGTGGTGGCCGAGGCGCTGGGTCCGTCGTTCCGCATCGCGCGCGTGAACGAGACCTTCCTGCAGGCCTTCGTGACCGGCGTGCGGCCGCAGAGCGTGCAGGCGATCGCCACCGACGAGAGCTACTTCGAGATCAAGAAGTTCGGCATTTCGAGCGGCCGCGCGTTCAACGCGCAGGATGTGGCCGCGGGCGCCAAGGTGGTCGTGATCGGGGACGAGCTGGCCAAGTACTACTGGCCGGGCCTCGACCCCATCGACCGCGAGATGCGGATCGCCGGCCAGACCTACCGCGTCATCGGCGTGATCGAGCCCCAGGGCTCGGTGTTCGGCTTCTCGATGGACCGGATGGCGATCGCGCCGTTCTCGACGCCGCTGTCGCGGGCCATCCGCCCGCGCGGCGACCTCGGCCGCATCACCGTGCAGGCGACCAGCCGCGAGATCCTCGACGACGGAATGGAGTCGGTGCGCGAGGCCCTGCGCGGCTTCCGCCGCCTCGGCCCGGCCGATGGAGATAACTTCGCGCTCGAGACCTCCGACGCGGCGCTCGGGTTCTTCGATGCGCTCAAGGGCAAGCTGATCCTGTTCGGCACGGCCCTGCCGGCCATCGGCCTCGTCGTGGGCGCGATGGTGATTATGAACATTATGCTCGTGGCGGTGGCCGAACGCACGCGCGAGATCGGCGTGCGCAAGGCGCTCGGCGCGCGGCGGCGCGACATCATCTCGCAGTTCCTCGTCGAGGCGGCGACGCTGTCGGTGATCGGCGCCGCCATCGGCGCGCTGATGGGCATCGCCATCGCGCAACTGATCGCGGCGGTCACGCCCCTGCCCGCCTCGGTCGCGCCGTGGTCGCTGGTGATGGCGCTGGTGGTCGGCGCGGGCGTGGGCATCGTCGCCGGCATCTATCCCGCCAGCCGCGCGGCGCGGCTGGATCCCATCGCCGCCCTGCGCCAGGAGTAGCCGATGCGTCTCTGGGACCGTTTGGCGATGACCTTCGAGGGCGTGCTGATGGCCCTCGAGTCGCTCAAGGCGAACAAGGTGCGTGCCGCGCTGACCATCTCGGGCGTTGCCGTCGGCGTGTTCGTCGTCGTCGCGATGGGCGCGACGGTGCACGGCATCCGCAACTCCTTCCAGTCTGATATGGACGAGTTCGGCACGGCCACCTTCCAGATCCGCCGCCGCAACCCGGGCTTCAGCAACTGCAACCCGACGACGGACTGCCCCGACCGCCGGAATCCGGGCGTGTCGCTCGCCGAGTGGCGCGCCGTGCGGCAACTGCCGGAGGTGGAGAGCGCAATGGCCTGGCTCTTCGGCGGCGGCACGGTGACGTATCGCGACCGCATCGTCAAGAACGTGGGATACGACGCGCAGAGCACGGAATGGATCCGCACGGACCAGGCGGACATCGCGCCCGGCCGGACGTTCACCGAGTCGGAGCACGACGCGGCGGCGCTGGTGACGCTGGTGAACGCGAAGCTGGCCGAGGAACTCTTTGGCGACTCCGACCCGATCGGCAAGGAGATCGACCTGTCGGGCACGCGCTTCACGGTGATCGGCGTCTACCATACCAAGGCGGGCTTCCTGAAGTCGCTGGACGGTCGCGGCCCGGACACGCCCCGGATGGTCCTCCCGATGATGACGGCGTACCGCCGCCTCGGCGTCTGGCGCAACTCGATGATGGTGATGGTGAAGCCGCAGGCCACGGTGAGCCGCGACGACGCGATGGACGCGGTGACGGCGACGCTACGCGGGATGCGCGGCCTGCGCCCCAGCCAGCCCAACACGTTCTACCTGGTCGGACAGGACAAGATGATGGAGACCTTCGACCAGCTCTTCGGTGCGATCTTTATGGTCGGCCTCGGGCTCTCGGCCGTGGGCCTGCTGGTGGGTGGCGTCGGCGTGGTGGCCATTATGATGATCTCGGTCACGGAACGCACGCGGGAGATCGGCGTGCGCAAGGCGCTGGGCGCGACGCGCGGCATCATCCTCTGGCAGTTCCTGGTCGAGGCGGCGACGCTGACGACGCTGGGCGCGACAATCGGCCTCGTGCTGGGCGGCGGGCTGGCCTGGGTGATCCGCGCCAATTCGACCATCCCCGCGACGATCCCCCTCGGCGCCATCGTCGCGTCGCTGCTCGGCGCCGCGATGACCGGCATCGTGTTCGGGATGCTTCCGGCGTCGCGGGCGTCGCGGCTGGACCCGGTCGAGGCACTGCGGCACGAGTAGCGCGTGCCGCCGCCCCTCGCGGTGGCGGCGTAGGCGTAGCATCCTTCGAGGGTGCGCCTTCTCTCACGATGCCCTGCGCGTCCGATGTGCGCGGTCGCTGTTGCCGCAGTGCTCGCGGCCGCCTGCTCCGACGGCGTGGCACGCCCGGCCATCGGCTTCACCTACAACTGGGGTGACTCCCCACTTGAGCGATTCGTGGAGCACGCGCTCAATGACGGAGTGCGGCCGCGCGACTCCCTGCGCCTGGTGTTCGAGTCGCGGGGCGGTTGGCAGCAGTACGGCAGTTCCACGATGGCGGCCGAGGTGCGGCGCGCGAGCCTGATCGCGGCCGACTCGGAGGTGCTGGCCGTGATCGGGCCGGGTGGCAGTCGCGAAGCCCTGCAGGTGGCCCCCATCTACGCCGAAGCCGGTGTGGCGATGATCGTCCCGACGGGGACCAGTCGACTGCTCGCCGGCGCGGGCGACCACGTGCTCCGGTTGGCCCCAGACGATTCGGTGCAGGGCGAGTTCATCGCGGCCTTCGCCGACACGGCTCTGGGCGCGAAGTCATTGGCCGTCTTTCACGTGCCCGACGAATATGGCATCGGATTGGCGGCCGGGACGGCATCGACCGCGGCCGCCCGCGGGCTGCAGATCCTCGTGCGCACGCCGATCGCCTTGGTGCGAGCCTGCGGCGATCGCGGGGATGGTGATGCCTACTATGCGCGACTCGCCACCGATCTGGCGCGCCGCGGACGTCCGGACGCCGTGGTGCTGGCGATGCGCACGGTCGAGGCCGGATGCCTCGCCACTGCGCTGCGGGCCCGCTGGCCTGGCATCGTCTTGATCGCCGGTGACGGGGTGTATCTCGACACGCCGCTGTTCAACAGCGCCGGCACGGCCGTCGACGGGATGTACCTCGTGGCGTTCTGGCATCCGGAGATCCCGTCGGCGCGGGCCCGGGAGTTCGCGGTGGAGTACCGGCGGGTGACCGGCCGCGAACCGCGCCACGGCGATGCCGTGTTCGTGGACGGCGCGCTGTTGGTCGCGCAAGCCATCCGCGGCGGCGCACGCTCGCGGCCCGCGCTGCTGCGCGCGCTGCGCGAGACCGGGACGCGGCGTCCGGCCTTTGAGGGCTACAGTGGCACGATCAGCTTCGCGTCGGACGCGCGGCGCCCGCTGTGGATGACGCGCATCGTCGGCCGCGGCTCCGTCCTGCTCGCCGGCCGATGAGCCGGCCGCGGCGGGCGCTGCCGCTCCGCGTCCTCCTGTCGCTGTTCGCGGCGACCACAGTCGTGTACGTCACCATCGTCGCGGCGCAGCTCATCCGGACGATCGTGCCGCTGGCCCAGGACCTGCGTGGCCGGTCGCGGGACCTGCTCGACGATCACGACCGGGTGTCGGCCAGCCTGGTTGCGCTGCACGAGGCGCGGCGGCAGCTCGCGCGCCTGGCGCCGCCGCTCGTGCCCGGCGCCGAGCCCCTGCCCGACCGCGACCGGCTGCGCGACTCGCTGTTGGCCTTGCTCGACCGCAGCGCCTCCATGCGGGCCAGCATCGACCGCGCGGACGTCCCGCTCGAGATGCGCCTGCTGCTCGCCGACGCAGTCGGTGCGGAGGCGGCGATTGCGGTGACGCTGCTCGAGGCCGAGCGCGCCATCGCGGTGAACCAGCCGCAGGCGGCCGTCGTGGCGTTCCGGGCGTCGGGGATCCTCTCGGACTCCGCCCGCAGCCTCCTCTCGCGCGCGCAGCGCGTGGCCATCGCGCACACGCTGGAACGCCAGGAAGGCCTGGCCGCCGAGCTGACGGAGCTCGAGCGATTCTCGCTGGCGTTCGCGCTGCTGGGCACGGTGTTGCTCGTGATCGGGGTGTGGATTGCGCGCACGCGGGTCTACCTCCCGGTGCAGGCGATGGCACGGGCCGTCCAGCGTGTGTCGTCGGGCGACCTCGATGCCGACGTCCGGGTGACGCACGACGACGAGCTGGGCCAGCTCGGCCAGCACCTCAACGAGATGACGGCGGTGCTGCGGGAGCGGGCCGCGGACGAGACCCGACGCCGGGAGAACCTGACTGAGCGCTTCGGGCGCATCCTCGACTCCTCCGCCAGCGCGATCTGCGTGTTCGACGGGACGAGCCTGCAGGTGGTACTGGCCAACCGCGGCGCGTCTGAGATCTTCGGGTGCAGTGCCGACGCGCTGCGACAGCGGCGCCTGTCCGACCTACTCGGGGGACTCTCGCCGGAGCGCCTCGAGGCCCTGCTGTCCGAATTGCAGGGCCCGGAGGCCCCGCGCGTCCTGCTGACAACGTGGCTGACGCGCGCCGACGGCCGTCTGCGCGCCGCCGAGGTCGCGCTGCAGGCCTCGCGGGACGAGGATGCCAGCGTGATCGTGCTGGTCGCCGAGGATGCGGCGGCGCGGGAGCAGATGCGCGACTTCGACGCGCGCCTGCGAGAGTTCGCGCTCGAGCACGAGCGGGCAATCGGCCGCGGCGACGTGGTCGGGACGATGCGGCTCCTCACCGCCTTCGTCTGCGACACGCTGGACGCGGACCGCTGCGGCGTGTGGCGGGTCGGCGGAGGCGGCGCCGAGGCCGTCGCCGTGTTCGACGCCGTCAGCGGCGCGCACCGCGACGACCTGCCGCTCGACGCTGGCTCCGACGGACCGGAGACCTATCGCTGCGCCATCCGCGTCGGCGGCCGCGAGACGGCGATGCTGGCCGTCCGCCGCGATAGCCGCGCCTTCTCGATGGACGAACGCAGCTTTGTGGGCGCGGTGGCGGATCTCGCCGTGCGCACCTTCGAGGCCGCGGCGCGCAGCACGCTCGAGCAGGCGCTGGCCCGTGCGCACCGGATGGACTCGATCGGCCAACTGGCCGGCGGCGTGGCGCACGACTTCAACAACCTGCTGACGGCGATTCTCGGGAACCTCGAGGCCAGCCGCGCCGGGCTGGAGCGGGGCTCCGAGCTCGACGTCGCGCTGGGGGAGGCGGAACACGCGGCCCTGCGCGCCGCCGATCTCACGCGCCAGCTGCTGACCTTCGCGCGGCAGCAGGTGGTAGAAACGCGCGCCGTGCGGGTGGAATCACGCGTCAGTGACGCCGAAGCGATGCTCCGGCGTCTCGTCGGGCCCGAGCGCGCGTTGCGCCTCGCACTGGAACCGCCCGTCGGCAGCGTGCGGCTGGGATCCGGGCAGCTGGAGCAGATCCTCGTCAACCTGGTCGTGAATGCGCGCGACGCGACGCCGGCCGGCGGCGCGATCGACATCGAGGCCCGCCGTCGCACGCTCAGCGAGGCCGAGCTGGTGCAGTTCCCGGGACTGCAGGCCGGGGAGCACGTGGAGCTCGTGGTGCGCGACACGGGGGTCGGGATGGACCAGGCCACCCTGGAGCGGGTGTTCGAGCCGTTCTTCACCACCAAGGGGGTCGGCGCGGGCACCGGCCTCGGCCTCGCGGTGTGCTACGGCATCGTCCGCAACGCGGGGGGCGTGATCTCCGCCACGAGCACGCCCGGAGCGGGCACGACCTTCCGCATCCTGCTGCCCAGCACCCCGGAGCGGGACTCGCCGCGGCCCGGGTCGGCGACGACGGCCGAGACGCGCGGCGTGACCGTGCTGGTGGCGGAGGACGAACCCGCCATCCGTGCGCTGGTCTCGCGGATGCTGGCCGCTCGCGGGTTCCGCGTGCTGACCGCCGCCGATGGCGACGAGGCCCTCGGCGTCGCGTCGCGCGAGCCGGGTCCGATCGAGCTGCTCGTCACGGACGTGGTGATGCCCCGCCTCGGCGGCGTGGAGCTGGCGCGCGGCCTGCGGGCCATCCGGCCGGACGTCCGGATCCTGTTTATGTCGGGCTACGCGGCCACGGCGCCGATCGAGGACGGCGAGTTCGGGGATGCCGCCTTCCTCGCCAAGCCCTTCAACACGCAGGAACTGCTGCGGCGGGTGCAGGAGCTGCTGCGTGGCGACACCGAATCCGCACGCGCGACACCCCACTAGATTTCGGGCGTGCGCCCTTCGGACGTCGTCGGCATCGCCGTCGCGCAGATTCGCGGGAATCCCCTGCGGACCTTCTTCACGCTGCTCGGGATCATCGTCTCCGTCGCGTTCCTGATTGCGGTGGTGGCGATCATCCAGGGAATGAACGCGTACGTGAAGGAAAACATCGCCGACGCGATGGTCGGGACGAACGCGTTTCAGGTACGCCGCACGCCGATCCAGGTGGGACTGATCGACGACGAGTTGATGGCGCGCATCCGCCGGCGCCCGGTGATCTCTCCCGAGGACGCCGAGGCCGTGCGCGCGGCGCTGCCGGAGGCGATCGCCGTGTCACGGCAATCGGGCTGGCCGACGCCGATCACCGAGGTCTTCTGGCGCGGCCGTTCGGTGGGCGGCATCCTGATCTTCGGCATCACGCCCGAGTTCCAAGTCGTGCAGGACTATCGGGTCCGCGCCGGTCGCCCGATCTCGCCGGTGGACGTGTCGCAGCGGATGAACTCGGTGGTGCTCGGCACCGAGCTCGCGGAGAAGCTCTTCGAGACGGTGGACCCGATCGGCCAGGAAGTGCGCCTCGCCGGCGAGCGCTTCGTCGTGGTGGGCGTCAACGAGCCCAAGGGCCGCGTGCTCGGCCAGTCCTTCGACGCCTACGTGCTGATCCCGATTTCGCGCTTCGAGATGCGCTTCGGGCGGCGGCTGACGACGACGATCTCGGTGAAGGCGTCGGACACGTCGGACGTGGACGGGATGATGGCGCGCGCCGAAGAGGCGATGCGCGTGGCGCACGGCCTGCGCCCGGGCCAGGAGAACGACTTCTCGATCGAGACCTCCGAGGCCTTGGTGGCCTTCTGGAAGAGCCTGACGCAGATCCTGTTCGCGGTGATCCCGGCGGTGGTCGCCATCGGCATCGTCGTCGGCGGCATCGTGATCATGAACATTATGCTGATGGCGGTGAACGAGCGGACGCGCGAGATCGGCATCCGCAAGGCCGTCGGCGCGCGCGCGCGGGACATCGAGCGGCAGTTCTTGGTGGAGACGGTAATGCTCTCGGCGTTGGGCGGCGTGATCGGCGTGCTGGCGGGCTGGGCCTTCGCGTTCCTGATCTCGGTGGTGTCGCCGCTGCCGGCGCGCATCACCTGGTGGTCGGTGGCGGTGGCGCTCGGGCTCGGGGCGGGCATCGGCGTGGTCTTCGGCGTGTACCCGGCGCGGCGCGCGGCGCGACTGGATCCGGTGACGGCGATGCGGGCGGAATGATGCGGCGCCTCCTGCGGTACCTCGAGCAGTACAAGGAGAATCTCGCCATTGCGATGGAGACGCTACGCGTGGCCAAGCTGCGCAGTGCGTTGACGATTCTCGGAGTGGTCATCGGCGTGGCGACCGTGATGACGATGGCCTCGCTGGTGGAAGGCCTGCGCGCGCAGATCATCCGCACGGTGGAGATTGCCGGCCCGACGACCTTCTATGTGCTCAAGGTCTACTCCAGCACGCCGATCAATCCGCAGAACCCGCCGGCGTATGTGCGCATCCGGCCGGACCTGACCATCGACGAGGCCGAGCTGATCGCGCGGTTGCCTGAGGTAGCGTACGCGTCGATCTGGGGGCAGACGGTGCAACGGCTCTCCGTCGGCGGCGAGCGCACGCAACCGACGGCCATCTTCGGCGCGGATGCCGGCTACCCGTTGGTGCAGGGCGGTGAGCTCAGCGCCGGACGCTGGTTCACACGCAACGAGATCCTGGGCGGCGCGGCGGTGGTCGTCCTCGACGAGGCGAAGGCGCGGCAGCTCTTCGGCCGCGCCAACCCGCTCGGCAAGACGGTCCGCGTCGGGAGCCGACCGATGGAGGTGATCGGGCTGTACCAGCCGCCGGAGAATATCTTCGCGCCGCAGGGTTCCGAGACGGGTGCGATCATCCCATTCCGCCTCCTGGACGTGCAGTTCGAGATCGACCGGACGAATGCGCTCTGGATCCCAGTGCGGCCGCGCAGCGGCGTCAGCGTGGAGGCGGCGCAGGAGGCGGTGACGATCGCGCTACGCGAGCACCGGCGCCTGCGGCCGGCGCAGCGCAACAGCTTCGATCTCGTCACGCAGGACCAGATCCTCGATGTGTTCAACCAGCTGACGGGCGTGTTCTTCGTGGTGATGCTGGTGCTAGCGTCGGTGGCCCTGCTGGTGGGCGGCATCGGCGTGATGGCCATTATGATGGTCTCGGTCACCGACCGGACGCGAGAGATCGGCATCCGGAAGGCGCTGGGCGCGACCCGCGGCGACATCGCGGTGCAGTTCTTGATCGAAGCCGCCACGCTCACAGGCATCGGGGGCGCGGTCGGCATTGCGGTGGGACTCGGCACGGGCCAACTGGTGACGCGACTACTGGGCATCGAGGCGTCACCGCCCTTGGCCTACACGCTCGTGGCCGTCGTGGTCTCGGTGGGGATTGGCGTGGTGTTCGGCGTCCTGCCGGCGCGGCGGGCGGCACGTCTCGATCCAATCGAAGCGCTGCGCTACGAGTAGCGGCAGGCAGAACGGGCGGCAACCCGATAGCTTTCAGCAGCGCCGCGGACTGCGGCGCGCAGCCGAGCGCGAACACCGCGCTCCTTCAGTCTTCCGCTTTCCGCCATTTTGTCTTCATTCGCTACGCTCGGCCTCGCCGACCCGCTCCTCCGCGCCGCCGCCGACCTCGGCTGGACCAAGCCGACCCCCATCCAAATCGACGCCATCCCTCCCGCCCGCGACGGGCGTGACGTGCTCGCCTGCGCCCAGACGGGCTCCGGCAAGACGGGGGGCTTCCTGCTGCCGTTGCTGCACCGTCTGCTAGCCAACCCCACGCGCGCCACGCGCGCGCTGGTGCTGACACCGACACGCGAGCTGGCGGCGCAGGTGCACGCCGACCTCGTGGACCTCGCCAAGTTCACCTCCCTGCGCGCCGCGCCTGTGTTCGGGGGCGTCGGGATGGGCCCTCAGGAGACGGCCTTCCGGCAGAAGGTGGACGTCATCATCGCCACGCCGGGACGCCTGCTCGACCATCTCGGACAGCCCGGCAAGTACGTCGATTTCTCGACGCTCGAGGTGCTCGTGCTCGACGAAGCCGACCGGATGCTCGATATGGGCTTCCTGCCGGCCATCAAGCAGGTGCTGCGGCAGATCCCGACCAAGCGGCAGACGCTGTTCTTCAGCGCCACGCTGCCGGCGCCGATCGTCGAGCTCTCCAAGCAGATGCTGCAGGATCCGGCGCGCCTCAACGTGGAGCGCGTGGCCAAGCCGGCGGCGAAGATCGAGCAGGCGGTGTGGCCGGTGAAGGAGGCGCTCAAGCCGGACCTGTTCCTCGCGTTGCTGCGAGCCAACGTCATCGGCAACGTGATCTGCTTCACGCGCACCAAGCATCGCTCCAACCGGCTCGCCGAGATCCTCACGAAGGCCGGCGTGCCCAACGCCCGCATCCACGGCAACCGCTCGCAGGCACAGCGCACCGAGGCCCTGGCCCACTTCAAGGACGGCAAGATCCGCGTGCTCGTGGCGACAGACATCGTCGCCCGCGGCATCGACGTCGAGGCGCTGGAGCACGTGGTGAACTTCGACGTGCCGCACGTGCCGGAGGACTACATCCACCGCGTGGGCCGCACCGCGCGCGCCGAAGCGACGGGCGAGGCCTTCACCCTGGTCTCACCGGAGGAAGAAGCCGACCTGCGGCAGATCGAGAAGGCCATCCACAAAAAGCTGGCGCGGCGCACGCTCGAGGGCTTTGACTACAACCACGTGCCGGTGGAGCGCTTCGAGGTGCCGCTCGCCGAGCGCATCGCGGCGATCCGGGCGCGCAAGAAGGAAGAGCGGGAACGGGCGAAGGCCAAGTTGGAGCGAAAGGCGGTCGGGGCTACAGGACGGAAGACGGATGACGGAAGTGGCGCAGCACCCAAGCGGCGGCGACGTCGGGGAGGCTCAGGCCGCGGTGGCTCTGGGCGCGGGCCCGGTGGCGGGTCGTCCGGCGGGAACCCGTACCGCGACTAGCGGCTCCGCGGGGGAAGAGGAAAGGGGCGCGAGTCTATTCGACTCGCGCCCCTTCCGTCTTAAGTCTTCCGTCTTCCGTCTCTATTGCCTACACGCCGCCCGCGGATCCGGCTTGGGTCCATCCAAGCGTGGGCGCTGCGCGCGGTTGGCCAGCTCCAGCGTCACGTCGTGCACCAGCATCGCGATGCGCGCCATCTTCGGATAATCGATGTACTGCGGCTCGTCCGTGACTTGGTGGTAGTCGGGGTGCAGGCCGGTGTGGAAGAACGTCACCGGCACGCCGTAGCGCGCGTACATCGCGTGGTCGGAGCGGCAGTAGATGCGCTCGGGGTGGCCGTCGGCGTCGAAGCTGTAGTCGAACGTGAACGGCTGCGGCTGCCGCGCGTTGACGGCTTCGACGAGATCGCCGAGCTCTCGCGAGAGACGGCGCGAGCCGACGAGCTGGATGTAGTCGGGGCCACCGCCGGCGATGTCGTCGGCGCCGCCGCGGCCGACCATATCCATATTCAGCTGCGCGACGATGGAATCCAGCGGCACCGTCGGGTTTGCGGTGTAGTGATCCGCGCCGCGCAGGCCAATTTCCTCGGCGGCGTGCCAGACGAAGAGGATCGAGCGCTTCGGCTTCACCGGCATCGCCGCCAGGGCTTCGGCGAGTTCGAGCATCACCACCGTGCCCGAACCGTCGTCGTCGGCACCGTTCTTGATGGAATCCGAGCGCGCCGGGCGCAGGGCGCGCAGCGAGTCGACGTTCACGCGCACCTGGGCGAGCTGCTGCGGTGAGGGGCGCCGCGCGCCGGTGGCGCGGGCCACCCGCTCGCGGGCGAAGTTGAACGCGCGCAGCGAATCGTGGTCCACGCCGCGAGAGACCAGCGGATCGTGGTCGGTGTGCGAACCCAGCGCCACGTACTGCCCGCGCAGCGTGGCATCGCTCCCCGGCAGCACCGCGACGACGTTGCGCGCTGCCGCCTGCGTGACGTCATAGCGCAGCGCGAGGCCGGCGCGACGCCCTGCTCCGGCGATGAGCGCGTCGACCATCTCCTGCGAGGCGATCAAGGTCGGCGGGAGCTCCGGACCGCTGAGTTCACGACCCATCACGAGCGAAGGTTGGCTGAGCTGCGCCCGTGCCGGTGCCGCGAGCTGCTCCCAGGCCGGCACCACGACCGCGGCCGCGCCGGCGAAGCGCGCGCCGGGCCCCACGGCCAGGAAGCGCTGGTCCAGCTGCAGCAGATTCGGATTCGGCCGCAACACCACGATGTTGCCTCGCGCTTCATCCGCGCTGATCCAGGTGCTGGAGTCGCCGTGGACGCCGCCGACGACCACCGTGGCCGCCTCGGTCAGGCGGGGCTGGCCGCCGCGCGCCACCATCGGCGCGAAGTCGGTGCCGAGCGTGAAGCTGCGGGCGCCGACTAGCACGCGGGAGCCGGCGGCAAAGCCACGGCTCGTCATCGGCAGGTCTTGGAAGTAGCCGCCGTTCTCGCCGGCCGGCTGGAGGCCGAGCCGACGCATCTCGTCGGCGATGTACTGCGTGACCTTGAGGTGGCCTTCGGAGCCGGTGGGGCGACCGCCCATCGAGTCGTCGGCGACGCGGTAGAGTCGCGTCATCAGGTCAGCCGCGCTGATCGGCGCCGAGGTCGGACGGGGGGCCAGCGTCATCGGCAGGGGTTGCTGGGCCCCGAGGGCCACAGGCAAGGCCAGCAACGCCGCGAGCGCAGGGCGCGCGGCAATTCGGACTGCGGACATCAGGTCTCCGGTGGGGGTCGGATGGGACCGCACGACTTCCTTAAGCTAACGCGGAGCGCCTGCCGGACGTTTATCCCACGGCGGGCGCGTGGGCGCCCCAATCACCCTCGGAGGCACGATGCGGGCGTTGCGCGCAGGACTCGGCTTGGCAGCATTGCTGGTAGTGGCACCCCTCGGCGCGCAGCAGGGTCCGCCTGGCGGCCGCGGAATGGGTGGCGACCCGGCAGCGATGCAGGCGCGCCAGAACGAGATGCTGTTCCGTGGCATCACGCTGACGGCCGAGCAGCAGGCCAAGGTCGACTCGATCCAGACGGCGAGCCGCGCCCGCCAGCAGGAGCTGATGCAAGGCGGCGGGATGCGCGACCCGGAGACGCGGACCAAGATGCAGGAGCAGCGGCAGGCGATGATGGCGGCCGTGCGCGGCGTGCTGACGCCGGCGCAGCAGGCCACCTTCGACCAGAACGTGGCGAGTATGCCGGCGATGCAGGGCGCTGGGCGACCGCCGGAGGCGTAGCGCCGGAGGCGTAGCGCCGGAGGCGTAGCGCCGGACGGCGCGCCAGCCTACGCCCCGAGCGGGCGCGGGTCGCTCGCCAGGATTGCGTAGAGGTCGAGGTCACGGGGGACGCCGTCGCGCCAGACCATCGCGCGCACGCGTCCCTCGTACTGCATTCCCAGCTTGCGCATCACGGCGCCGGAGGAGGGATTTTCCACGTAGTGGTGCGCATCCACGCGGTAGAGGCCCAGCGTGTCGAAGGCGTACGAGACGAATGCGCGCGCGGCCTCGGTCGCGAGGCCGTTCCCCCAGCGGTCCTGCGCGATCCAGTAGCCGAGCTCGGCGCGGCGGTGGGCCGCGGTGATCGTAAGGCCGGCGCCCCCGACCAGCCGGCCGCCGTGCCGCTCCGTGACGGCCCAGTGCATCGCCTTGCCGGCGGCGTGCCGTTCGGGCAGCATCGCGAGGAACTCGGCGGCGCGTTCCGGTGGATACGGATGCGGTACGCGCAGCGTGCCGTCGGCGACGGCTTTCACGCCCAGCTCGCGCACGAGGGCCGGGGCGTCGTCATCGCGGAAGGGCCGCAGGACAAGACGCGCGGTCTCGATGGTCGGTACGGCAGGCAGGGGCTGCATTGCGGACACGGGGTGATGGGCTTCGGCGCGCATTCTATATGGTATACGCAGGCCGTCGCCGCTACCCGACACGCCCCAGAGGGCCCAGATTAGGAGCGATGAGCGCCCCCGTGGACATCCTGGCCATCGCCGCGCACCGCGATGACGTCGAACTCACCTGCGGCGGCGTGCTCGTGAAGCACGCGTGGCGCGGCCATCGCACCGGCATCATCGACCTCACGGCAGGCGAGATGGGGACCAGGGGCTCGGCCGAGCTGCGGGGCAAGGAAGCCGCCGCCGCCGCTGACGTGCTCGGCGTGGCCCTGCGCGAGAACCTCGGGCTCCCCGATGCCGGGATCACCAACACACCCGAGACGCGCCTGGCGCTGGCCCGCCGGATTCGCGAGCTGCGCCCGCAGGTGGTCATCGCCCCCGCCCCGCGCGGTCGGCACCCGGACCACCGCGTCGCCTCCCAGCTCATCCGCGACGCTTGCTTCCTGGCCGGCCTGACCAAGCTCGACGCCTCGCCGCCGCA
The DNA here is from genome assembly GCA_019637355.1 of Gemmatimonadaceae bacterium. NCBI lineage: Bacteria > Pseudomonadati > Gemmatimonadota > Gemmatimonadia > Gemmatimonadales > Gemmatimonadaceae > Gemmatimonadaceae bacterium. Next base: position 1,947,229 of record JAHBVT010000001.1, read on the forward strand.
TCGCCCCAGGAAGGTCCTCCACGCGATCGCCTACCGCGAGGACCACGTGAAGCCGACGTTCGTCGTGGACATCAGCAAGGAGTTCGATACCAAGCTCGAGGCCATCAAGTGCTACGCCTCGCAGTTTGACGGCGCCACCTGGGCGGGCGAGGTGTATCCGAACGGCGAGCCGCTGTACGATATGGTCCGGCACCAAGCCGCACATTACGGCTCGCTGATCCGCACGCAGTACGGCGAACCGTTCTTCACCTACGAAACCACCCGCGCGGACGACCTCCTCGCGCTCGAGGTATCCACGTTTTGAGCAAGTCCGAGATCTCCTACCCGACCTATCTCGAGCTGGACTCGCTGCTGAAGCTGCAGCGTCCGCAGAGCCAGCCCGAGCATCCGGACGAACTGATCTTCATCGTCGTGCACCAGGCCAGCGAGCTGTGGTTCAAGGTCATCCTGCACGAGTTCGACCAGCTCATCGCGCGGCTGGAGGCCTTCGACGTGGCGGGGTCGCTGACGTCGATGCAGCGCATCAACACGCTCGTCGAGCTGGTCTCGCACGAGCTCAGCGCCCTCGACACGCTGCCGCCGCAGCGCTTTGCGCAGTTCCGCGGCTACCTCGGCAGTTCCAGCGGCTCGCAGAGTGCGCAGTTCCGCGCCATCGAGGCCACGAGCGGCCTGCGCGAAGCCCACTTCATGGCCGCCCTCAAGGAGCACGGTGAGATCCCGGCGGTGGTGCAGCGTGCGCTCGACCGCCCGACGCTGCAGGACCTCTACCTCAAGCTGCTCGCGCACGAAGGCGTCACGCTGGACCAGGTGTACGCCGAGCCCAGGCACGCGATGCTGCATATGCTCGCGGAGTCGTTCCTCGCGTACGAGCAGGGCTTCGGGCGCTGGCGCTTCCTTCACGTGCAGATGGTGGAGCGCATCATCGGCCCGGACACCGGCGGCACAGGCGGCACGCTCGGCTCCAAGTACCTGATGAAGACGGTGGGCCAGCGCTTCTTCCCGGAGCTTTGGGCGCTGCGCGCGCGGCTCTACGGGCGCCCCGGCTGATCGGCGCGTGACCGAGCCGAGCGGTCCACTGGACGCGCGCGCACTGCGCGACATCTCCATCGCGTTCGACGCGGCCACCCCGCCCTGGCCCGGCGACACGCCTTTCTCCTGTGGCTGGGCCTGGGCGATGGCCGATGGTGCCAGCGTGAACGTCTCGAAGTGGGAGACCAGCCCGCACGTGGGGACGCACGCCGACGCGCCGCTCCACGTGATGCGTGATGGCGACGGCGCGGACCGCCTGCCGCTGGAGCCGTTCATCGGGCCCTGCGGCGTGGCCGATGTCCGCGACCTGCGCGGCGACATCACGCTGGCGCAATTGAAGGCCGGCGGCTGGCGGCCGGGCACGCGGCGCCTCTTGCTGCGCACCGGGCAGTCCACGGCTGACGGGTCCTTCCCGGTGGAGTGGCCGGTGCTGGCGTCCGACACCGCACGGGCGCTGGTGCAGGACGGTCTCATCCTGCTCGGCGTGGATGCGCCCAGCGTCGATGCGCGGGAGAGCAAGGCGTTGGAGATTCACCACGCGCTGTTCGGAGCACGATGCTACGTGCTCGAGAACCTCGACCTCCGCGGCGTGCACGCGGGGGCCTACCAACTGCTCGCGCCTCCGCTCAAGGTCGGCGGCTGCGACGCGGCGCCGGTGCGGGCGTTCCTGCGCGCGCTGCGGTAGCGCGATTCCTCGCGGATCCGCGAAACGCCTCGCGGCGCGGCGTCCGACAGCGGTCCTCGGGCATCCCGCGTAAGCTAGGGGATGGCGCCCACTGCGCCTGCTGCTGGCTCCGAACCCCGACCACCCGATGATGCGCCTCCTGACCCGCACGCTCGTTCGCGCCGCCGTTGTCGTGGCCGCCGCCCCCGCCCTGCTGCTCGCGCAGGCGGGCGATCCCTGGACCATCTTGCGCGCCGAGTCGTGGCAGAAGCCCGCCGCGCACATCGAGCGGATGGTGATGACGCCGCGCACGGACATCTCGTTTGACGCGATGAGCCCGGACGGGCGCTTCGCGATGCGCCTGACGGGCCCGGGGCGCGGCGCCATCGCCCAATACGGCGCGCCGCACCTCTGGCTCGGCGGCCTGCAGGTCGACCACCTCGCCAACCGGGCGCGGGCGCTCACCACCGCCCAGCACACGGGCATCTCGCTGGCGGATCCGCGCACTGGGCAGGTGCGTGCGCTGCAGACGCCCGCGGGCGAGCGCGTGAGCGGCGCGGTATGGTCGCCGGACGGCAGCAAGATCGCCTTCCTCGGACACACGGCGACGGCGACGCACCTGTACGTGGCGGACGTGCGCACGGGCCGCTTTACGCGCCTGACGCGCACGCCGTTGCTCGCGACCTTGGTGACCGAGCCGCGCTTCACGCCGGATGGCCGGCACTTGATCGTGGTGCTGCCGCCGGCCAACCGCGGCCCGGTGCCGGTGCGCGGGAATGCCGGCGTGGCCGACGGACCGCAGGTGCGCTTCACCGAGAGCATCAAGAAGCCGCAGCGGGTGCACTTCTCCCTGCTCGAGGATCCGCACGACAAGAACCTCTACACCTACTACACCCGCGGCCAGTTGGCCTTGGTGGATGTCAGCTCCGGCAACACGCGCAGCGTCGGTGCGCCGGGACTCATCCGCAGCGCCGACGCCTCGCCCGACGGGCGCTACCTGCGCGTGACGCGCACGGTGGAGCCGTTCTCCTACATCGTGCCGCACAACCAGTTCGGCACGGTGACGGAGCTCTGGGACGCCACCGGCCGCGTGATCGCGACGCTGGCCACGCAGCCGCTGCGCGAAGGCGCCATTGACGACGACGCACCGCGCGGGCCGGCGGCGCCGGACACGAGCCGACGCAACTTCGCGTGGCATCCGGAAGGCGGGCTCACCTACCTTCGCACCACGCTGGGCAGCGACAATCGCGCCAACGGCGTGCGCTGGATGCACTGGAAGGCGCCCTTTGGCGAGGGGGACACGGCGTTGGTCTTTGCCGGTAGCGCACGCTTCACGTCGGCGGCCTGGGGGAGCCAGCCGGGCACGATCTTCGTGAATGACAGCGGCGCGGTGGCGGCGCTGCGCCTTGCCGACCTGACCAAGAAGTACCCGTTGGGCCGCGGCGTGACCCTGCCGGGCGGCGGCTTCGGTGGCTTCGGCGGCGGTGGCTTCGGTGGTGGCGCGCAGATGGATACCGTCGGCACGGGCGGCGCCCTGCAGACCACGCGCGCCGCTGACGGCGGGATGCGCGTGCAGATGAGCCGTGACGGCAGCGGCGTGTACGTGAGCGGCGTGCGGCGCTACGGCAACGAGTGGCACCGGCGCGCGCCGCGTCCGTGGCTGGACCGCATCAACATCGAGGACGCGTCGCGCCGACGGCTGCTCGACTCGCCGGCCGACGTGTACGAGAGCTTCGTGACGGCCCTCGACGCCGACTTCACGCAGGTGGTCGTGACGCGGCAGTCGGCGACGATGATCGAGGACGCCTATCTGCGCGACCTTGGCGCCAACACCGAGCGCAAGCTCACCGCGGCGGTGGACGTCGGCCCCGAGATCACCGGCGCCGTGCGCAAGCGCGTGCAGGTGACGCGTCCCCGCGACGGGACCGACATCTGGGTGGACGTCGTGCTGCCGCGCGGCTGGCAGCCCGGCCGGCGGATGCCGGGCGTGATCTGGTTCTACCCGCGCGAGTATGCCACGGTCGAGGCCTACCAGCGCTCCAAGTGGAACACCAACATCAACAGCTTCCCTGCCGTGCCGCCGCTGCGCCCCGCCAGCTCCACCGAGTTGTGGGTGGCCGGGGGCTACGCCCTCATCACGCCGGACATCCCGATCTTCGGCGATAGCGGCCGGATGAATGACAACTACGTGCGCGACCTCACCGAGAACCTCGCCGCGGTCGTGAACGCGATGGTAGACTCCGGCTTCGTGGACCGCAACCAGATGGGCATCGGCGGCCACAGCTACGGCGCGTTCAGCACGGTGAACGCAATGACGCGGATGGACATCTTCAAGGCCGGCATCGCCGGCGACGGGATGTACAACCGCACGCTGACGCCCTTCGGCTTCCAGAGCGAGCGCCGCAACTTCTGGGAGGCGCAGTCGATGTACCTCGACCTCTCGGCCCTGCTGCGCGCCGACCAGCTCTCGGGCGCCCTGCTGCTCTACCACGCCACCGAGGACCAGAACGTCGGCACGCATCCGATGTCGTCCATCAAGATGCACCAGGCGCTGCAGGGCCTGGGCAAGACCTCGGCGCTCTTTATGTACCCGTACGAGGACCACAGCGTGGCCACCTACGAGAGCGACCTCGATATGTGGGCGCGCTGGATCGCCTGGTTTGACGTCTACGTGAAGGCCGGCGGCACCGCGCGCTGAGCCGCTGGGGTATCTTTGGGTATGCGCCTGCGTTCCCTGATGCTCGTCCTGACCGTCGCCGCCGGGTGTCGCCCGGCGGCGACGGTCGCGTCATCCCCCGCTGCACCGGCGGCCGTCACCATCCAACCCGGCGTGCCGGGGCAGGCCGGACGCGTGCTCAGCGCCGAGCAGGCCGACGCCCTCCCGCAGCCGAAGCACACGGCGGCCGACGTGGCGTTTATGACGGGGATGATCCCCCATCACGAACAGGCCCTGGTGATGACGGCGCTGGTGGCCGAGCGGACCGAGGCGCGTGACGTGCGGCTCGTGGCGCAGCGCATCGCGCTCTCGCAGTCGGACGAGATCACCCTGATGAAGACCTGGCTGCGCCAGCGCGGCGAACCGGTGCCGGGCGAGGGCGCACACGCCGGCCACGAGATGCACGCAGGGCACCTGATGCCCGGGATGCTCAACGCCGCCGAGCTGGACACGCTGCGCAACAGTCGCGGCGTGGAGTTCGAGAAGCACTTCCTGCGGTATATGATCAAGCATCACGAGGGGGCCGTCGCGATGGTGGCCCAGCTCTTCCGTTCCCAGGGTGGCGGGCAGCAGTCCGAGATTTACGCCTTCGCCGCCGACGTGGACGCCGACCAGCAGATGGAGATCGAGCGGATGCTCCGACTCCTCGCGGCGCGCCCCTAGCCTGTCTCTCTCCCGAGGGTCTCTCCCAATGCCGCAGTCGTCACTCCGCCGCGCCGCCGTCGCGCTGGCCTTCGCCGTGTTCGCGCCCATCGTCGGCGCACAGGAACCCGCCGCCGGGGGGCGTGAACTCACGCCCCCGCCGCTGCGCTACGACCCCAACGATCCGCGCATCGGATTGAAGCCCGGATATATGGACGCCGGCGAAGCCATCAGCGGGCTGACCAAGCTCGCGAGCGTCCCGCGCCCGGCCGGGTTCTTCAATCCGGCGCAGGTGGGTGATGGTGGGTTCTCCAACACCGACCTCGCCTTCCGCGGCAACTTGCTCTTCCAGGGCAACTATCACGGCTTCCAGGCCTTCGACGTCAGCGACCCGCGCAACCCGCAGCTGCGGCTCTCGGTGGTCTGCCCCGGCGGCCAAGGCGACGTCTCGGTGTACGGCAACCTCGTCTTTATGAGCGTCGAGCAGACGCGCGGCCGCCTCGACTGCGGCACCACGGGCGTCGAGGACACCGTCAGCGCGGAACGCTTCCGCGGCGTGCGGATCTTCGACATCTCCGATATGCAGAACCCGCGCCAGGTGGCGCTGGTGCAGACCTGCCGCGGCTCGCACACGCACACGCTGGTCACGCACCCGCGCGATCGGGAGCGCATCTGGGTGTACGTGAGCGGCACCAGCTCGGTGCGTCCGGGCGAAGAGTTGGCCGGCTGCGTGCGCGCCGCCGACGATGCCAACACGTCGCTGTTCCGCATCGAGGTCATCGAAGTCCCGCTGGCGCGGCCGCAGGACGCGCGCGTGGTGAATATGCCCCGCGTGTTCGCCGACGCCTCCGGGCGCCCCGGCGGTCTCTGGCAGGGCGGCAACCACGGCCCCGGCACGCAGACCTCGCGCATCACCAACCAGTGCCACGACATCACGGCCTATCCCGCCATCGGCCTGGCCGCCGGCGCCTGCTCCGGCAACGGCATCCTGCTCGACATCAGCGACCCGGCCAACCCGCGCCGCATCGACGAAGTCATCGACCCGAACTTCGCCTACTGGCACTCGGCCACGTTCAACAACGATGGTTCGACCGTGATCTTCACCGACGAGTGGGGCGGCGGACGCGGTGCGCGCTGCCGCGCCACCGACCCCGCCACCTGGGGCGCGAACGCCATCTTCGGCGTGCGCGATCGCAAGATGACGCTGCAGGGCTACTACAAGCTGCCCGTGCCGCAGACCGACACCGAGAACTGCGTGGCGCACAACGGTTCGCTGGTGCCCGTCCCCGGCCGTGACCTCAAGGTGCAGGCCTGGTACCAAGGCGGGCTCTCGCTCTTCGACTTCACCGATCCCACGGCCGCCAAGGAGGTCGCGTTCTTCGACCGCGGCCCAATCTCGGCCACCGACCTCATCACCGGCGGCTACTGGTCCGTGTACTGGTACAACGGACGCATCTACGGCGCCGAGATCGAGCGCGGCATCGACGTCTTCGAACTCGCCCCGGGGCCGAACCTCTCGGTGAACGAAATCGAAGCGGCCAAGCTCGTGCGCTTCGACGAGTTCAACGCGCAGCTGCAGCCCAAGTTCGAGTGGCCGATGGCGTACCCGGTCGCCCGCGCCTACGTGGATCAGCTCGAGCGCGGTGCAGCCCTCGAAGCTGGCCGGGTCACGGCGCTACGCGAGCTGATGACCCGCGGCGAGACGGGCCGCGGCGCGCAGCGCACGCAGGCGCTGGAGCAGTATGTGCGCGTCGCCGAGCAACTGGAGCGCGACGCGGGCACGGCGCGGCCGATCGACGCCCGCCGGATGCGGGCGCTGGCGACGACGCTGCGTGGGCTGCAGGCAGCGCGCTAACGAATCCTATGTCCCCTGCATTGCAGTCCGTGGGTCGCTGGTCATTGCTGCCGTTCGCGCTCGCGGCGCTCGCCGCCTGTGGGTCCAAGGCCGAGAGCGCGGAACTCCCGGGAGAGCGTGTGCGGAACCTCGAGGCGGGGGACTCCCTGCCCCGCCTCGAGCGCCCTGCCGGGTTTGCCGGGACCTTGCCCTGCGCCGACTGCCCTGGCATCGAGACCTGGTTGCAACTGAACCCGGACGGTTCGTATCGCCTGCGCGAGCGTTGGCTGGATCGCAGTGCGGCGGCGCGCCTGCGCGTCGGGCGCTGGACCATCTCGCGCGACTCCATCCCGCAGGTGGCGCTGCTGGGCAGCGACAGTACGCCGCGGCGCTTCGCGATGACCGGCGCGCTCACTTTGCGGGAACTGGCGCAGGACGGCTCGGCGATCGAGAGCCAACTGCCGCTGGACCTCGCGCGCGTGTCGCTGCCGGCCGACTGGAACGCTTCACTCCAGATGCGCGGCGAGTTTCGCTATTTCGCCGACGCGGCGACGATCGTCGCCTGCGACGGCGGGATGCAGTACCCGGTCGCCGGGGACTCGGCGTTCATCCGGCTGCAACGGGCGTACGTGCAGGAGAACCTCGGCACGCTCTCGGCGATCCTCGTGGATGCCAGCGGCCGTCTCGAGGTCCGCCCCGGAATGGAGGAGGGCACGCGCGCTGAGACCTTCGTCGTGGATTCGTTCCGCGTCGTCGATCGCAAGGCGCCCTGCAATGCCACCACCGTGCACGCGCTGCTCGCCATCGGCGACTGGCAGCTCGGCGCGCTCGACGGCGTGGCGCTGGGCGACGTGCCGCGCGAGCAGCAGCCGACGCTGCGCTTCGTGCTCAGCGAATCGACGATGTTCGGCAACGCCGGGTGCAATCGCTTCACCGGGCGGGCGGTGCTGCGCGGAGCCGCGTTGATGCCTGCAGCGCCGGCCGTGACCAAGCGAGCCTGCGCCGACGAGGCGACGACTCGGCGCGAGTTGCGTTACACTGAGGTGCTGGGAGCCGGCGGCTGGTTCCGACTCGACGGTGCGGAACTCGTGCTCTCCCGAGGCGGCACCGAAGTGGCGCGCTTCTGGCGCCGCTAGCCGCATTCCCGTGCCCCGGGGGCCCTGATGCGATGGTCGTGGCCGATTGGACGATTGGCGGGTATTCCGCTCCGCGTCCATATCACGTTCCCGATGCTGCTGGCGTGGATCGCCCTCGTCCGGTGGCGCGCCGACGGGCACGTCGTCGGCGCTGCATCGCTCGTGGTGCTGGTGCTGACGGTCTTCGCGATTGTCGTGCTCCACGAACTCGGGCACGCCTTGGTCGCCCGGCGGTACGGAATCCGGACGCGAGACATCACGCTGCTGCCAATCGGCGGCCTGGCGCGTCTCGAGCGCATTCCACGCGAGCCGCGCCAGGAACTGCTCATCGCGCTGGCCGGCCCAGCCGTAAACGTCGTTCTCGCTGCCGCGCTCGCGCTCGTCCTCGCCGTGTCCGGCACTCTCGGTTCCGTGGCTGACGCGCTGGCCTTGCTGACAACCGACCTGTCGCTCGATTGGCATTCGTTCGCGATGCGGCTGCTCGCCATCAACGTGTGGTTGGTGGCGTTCAATATGCTCCCGGCGTTCCCGATGGACGGTGGCCGCGTGCTGCGCGCCCTGCTCACGATGTACACGCGGGACCACGCGAAGGCGACGGTGGCAGCGGCGGCACTCGGCCGCGGCTTTGCCGTGCTCTTCGGCTTCGCCGGGCTCTTCGTGCTCAACAGCCCGGTACTGGTGCTCATCGCCGTCTTCGTCTGGCTTGCCGGCGCGGGCGAGGCCGCGACCGCACAGGCCCACGCAGCCTTCGAAGGGCAGTCGCTCGAGGCGATGTTGATCACCGAGTTGCGCACGTTGCGCCGCGACGAACCGCTGTCCCGCGCCGCCCAGCTGCTCATCGACGGGTTCCAAGCCGACTTCCCCGTTCTCGACGGAGACGTGCTGGTGGGGATGCTTTCACGTAGCGACCTCGTACGCGGACTCTCCACGCACGGCCCGGACGGGCGGGTGGAGCAGGCGATGCGGCGCGACGGGCCCGCACTTGACGCGAGCACGGCGCCTGAGGACGCGCTCCTCAGGCTCGCGTCATCGCGCGCCACTGCGATCCCAGTGTTGCGCCAGGGACGCTTGATCGGACTGCTCACGACGGAGAATGTGATGGAGTTCCTGATGCTGCGCCGGATTTCCAGCGGCAGACCTGCACCCTGATGCCGCGATCGACTTCTACGACGGGGCCCGGGATTGCCTTCCTCGGCACCGGTTTGCTCGGCGCGGCGTTCGTCGAGGCCGCGTGCGGGCGTGGCGATTCCGTCACCGTGTGGAACCGCACCGCCAGCAAGGCCGAGGCGCTCACGCGCTTCGGCGCGCGGGTCGCGGCCACGCCGGCGGACGCCGTGCGCGGGGCGGAACGCGTGCACCTCGTGCTCCAGGACGACGCGTCGGTGAACGAGGTGATCGCGGCGCTGCGAGCGGGCCTCGCCCCGGACGCGGTCATCCTCGACCACACCACCACCCGCCCCGACCTCACCGCTGAGCGCGCGGCGCGCTTGGCCGACGAGGGGCTGCACTACCTGCACTGTCCCGTGTTCATCGGTCCGGCGGCGGCGCGCGAGTCGCAGGGGACGATAATGGTCTCGGGCCCATCGACCCTGTTCGAGCACGTGAAGCCGGCGCTGGCACGGCAGGCGGCGCGCGTCGAATACTTCGGCGAGCGCGCCGACCTCGCCGCCGGTTACAAGCTCATCGGCAACGCGATGCTCCTCGCCATCGCCGGCGTGGTCGCCGACAGCTTCACGGTGGCGGCGGGCGCGGGCATCACGGCGAAGGACGCGCTGAAGCTGCTGGAGTTCTTCGACCCGGGGCGCGTCGTGCACGGACGCGGCAAGAAGATGGCCGCCGGAGATTTCAGCGCGAGCTTCGAGCTCACGATGGCACACAAGGACATCCGGCTGATGATCGAGACCGCCGGCGACCGGCCACTGGCGACGTTGCCGGGCATCCTCGCGCGGATGGAGACGCTGATCACCGAGGGACGCGGCCACGACGACGTGGGCGTGCTCGCGGCCGACGCCGTGGAGCGCTAGCGCGGGAGCGTCGCCACCGGCGGCTGAATCACCCGCGGAATCTCAAACTTGAACATCTGCTCGGCGAGCTGACGCACCGGTCGGTCGCCGACCAGCGCGGGCCGGAATCGCATCCGGGGCAGCGCCTCGCGCACCGCGCGGTCGAAGGCGCCGGCGGTCGACTCGATGGTCAGGATCGTCGCGAGATCCACGCGCCCGGTGGAATCGACGACGAAGCGCACGATGACGTAGCCCTCGATGCCGCGCTCCTCGAGCTCCTTCGGATACACGGGCGCCGCACTGGATGGGTCGCGCACCGCAGCGGAGTCCACCTCGAGCACCTGGTACGCGTTGGCGAGCAAGGCGTTCATCGCGGCGATCTCGGCCTCGGAATCCATAGAGGTCGCCTCGAGGTCCTCGCCGCTCGCGCTCGCCTCGGTTTCCGTCGGCGATCCCGCGCGCCGAGCGCCGAAGGCGCTCTCGTCTGTCGCCACGGCCGTGCCGCCGTCACCCGAGGCGGGATCGAAGCGCAGCTGCGCCTGCGCCGGGGCCGGCGAGGTCGGGGGCGGCACGAGGAACGTGAGCCCCTGCGGGAGCGGCGGCATCTCCGACGGCTCGGTGCCGCGCGCGACCGACCCCACCGCGGTCGCCACGACCACGGCGGCGTGCGCGAGGACGCTCACGGCCGTGCCGACCGGGTCGAAGCTCGGGGTCGAGGAGAGGCGGGTCGGATTGATGCGCACGGGGACGGGTCAGGCCTCTTTCACTATACACGGGCTCGCGGGACCACGGGGGCTGAGCGGGGACGAACCGCAGGTACGACAGGTCGAGCCGTCATTGCTATACCCCGGGACCGCGCCGTGGCGCCACGCCGCCGCTAGAACCCTGCCAGCGCCTGCTGCGCCTGGGGCGAGGTGTTGCTGTCGAGATTCCCCGCAATGGCGACGATGCTGACGTCCCCTGCGTGCGCGTCGTGATCTCCATCCGTCTTCCTCCCTGAGGATGCTCCTGCACAGCATCGTCCAGCCGCTTGGTCAGGACGACGACGTTGTGGTCGCCGTCGCGGCGGTAGCGGACGTCGTCCACCAGCCGCCGTACTATACTATGAATGCCGAGCCCACCGATCGGCCGGTCCTCTACCGAGAGCGTCGTGTCCGGCGCCGCCCGGGCGAGGGGGTCAAAGGCCGCGCCGCAGGTGTACCGAGAGGCCGCGCGTCGCCGCGAAGTCGGCGAAGGCCGTGTTGGCGCGCGCCACCTCCTGCAGATCCGCGGCAAGCGTCAATCGGAAGCCGTCCGGCATCGTCCCCCTCCGTGGTCGCTCAATGACAGCCCCGCAGGGGCGGTCTGTCAACTGCCCTAGCTGTAAAGGCTCAGGAGGTTGTTCACAGGGCGTAGCGGCACCAAGCTGGGGTTGTCGAGACACTCAACCGGCAACGCCAGAGGCCCTATGAACACCCACAAGAGTGCACGATTGACGCCCTACTTGCGACGGGAGGCCTGCCGACGCGTGTGGACCGGCACCCGCGTGAGCGATGCTGCGCGCGCGCGGCGTGCAGATCGAGGCCGCGCTGCACCCGGCGCGGCAGGTCTCGGGCGACTTCTATCGATGCCTTCCAGCTCGCGCCCTCCGGCAACCTCGTGCTCGTCGTCGGCGACGTCTGCGACAAAGGCGTAGGCGCAGCGCTCTTTAGGGCGCTGTTCCGCAGCCTCATCCGGGCCTCGACCGATCCCGTTGGCGGCGGCGCCATCCAGATGATCGGCGGGCGGCGCACCTTGGTGATGCAGTCGCTCGAGGCGGCGTCGCTGACGGACCTGCTCACGCGTGTCGCCGGCTTCACCAACAACTACATCGCACGGCTGCACGGGCGCACCAATATGTTCGCGCCGTGTTTATGGCCGTGCTGGATCCCGAGTACGGCCGGCTCGACTATCTCAATGCCGGCCACGAGCCCGCACTGATTCTCGCGCCGGACGGCTCGGCGCAGGAGCTGCGGCCCACAGGCCCCGCGCTCGGGATGATGCCGGACGTCCCCTTCACGACCGGCGGCGGCACGCTGGAGAGCGGGCACACGCTGCTCGCGTTCACCGACGGCTTGGTGGAAACGCGCAGCCCCTCGGGCGAGGCCTTCGGCAACGCACGCTTGCGCGAGATGCTGCGCGGACTCGCCGGCAGCGCGGCGCCGGAACTCGTGGCTGGCGTGGTGGATGGACTCAAGGCCTTCGGACGACAGGCAGAACCGCACGATGACTTCACGATGCTGGCGGTCACGCGTGACTAGGCCGAGCGCATTGCTCTGCGTCCCGCAAGGACTTGCGATTTCGGTGGCGTCTGAACAAAGGGACCGTCCGGTGTCCTGGGCATCGTCGAACCCGGCGGCTGTGACGATCACGGCAGACGGTCTCGTGGAGCACCTCCGACGCGAGGGACGATTGCCACGGTCAGCAGTGCCGGCCTCGTCAGTGCCGCGCCACGAACGAGGGCACCGCAACGATCACCGCGACGGTGACGCAAGCAGCGGACAACGCGCCCGGCGACACGGCTCCCGACGGTGGCGGGTGAACCCGTCGTCGCCTCGATCCTGATGGGCGGCGAGCAGGGCTTCCGTGGCCGTCACGCCTTGCCCCACGGCCACGCAGGCCGAATCTTTCCTCGTCGCGCAGGTCCCCCATCCCGAGTGGAGTCACAATGGCGATTCTGATGGCCGTCATCGGCGGCCTGGGCATCTTTATGCTCGGGATGAAGCATATGTCCGAGGGGATGCAGGCCGTCGCGGGCAATTCGCTGCGGCGGATGATCTCCCTCGTGACGACCAATCGCTTCCTCGCCACGGCCACTGGCGCCGGTGTCACGACGCTCGTCCAGTCGTCGTCGGTCACGACGGTTATCGTCGTCGGCCTGGTCAACGCCGGGCTGATGCAGCTGCAGCAGGCCATCGGCGTGATCTTCGGCGCCAACATCGGCACGACGATCACCGGCTGGATCCTGGTGCTCAACATCGGCAAGTACGGCCTGCCGATCCTCGGCGCCGCGGCGCTGGTGTACCTCTTCGCCCGCCGCGACCGCACGCGCTTCATCGCGATGGCGCTGATGGGAATGGGGATGGTCTTCTTCGGCCTCGAGCTGATGAAGAACGGCTTCGCGCCGGTGAAGGATATGCCGGTGTTTATGGAGGCCTTCCAGTGGTTCGAGGCCGACAGCTACGCCGGCATCTACAAGGCCGTGTTCGTGGGCTGCGTGCTCACTCTCATCGTCCAGAGCTCGAGTGCCACGCTCGGCATCACCATCGGCCTCGCCGCCACCGGGGTGATCCCCTTCCAGACGGCGGCCGCCCTCGTGCTGGGCGAGAACATCGGCACCACGATCACCATCGTGCTCGCCTCGTTCGGGGCCAACACCAACGCCAAGCGCGCCGCGCTGGCGCACGTGCTGTTCAACCTCATCGGCGCGTTCTGGATCACGCTGGTGTTCCCCTGGTACATCAAGCTCGTGGCCGGCACCGTGGCCGCGGTGCACGGCGCCGACCCGCTGACGCTCACGCTGGCTTCCGGCGTGAACCCGGTGGAGTTCGCTACCGTCGTCACGGCAGCCATCGCGCTGACGCACAGCGGATTCAACATCGTCAACACCGCCGTCTTCCTGCCCTTCATCAAGCCCTACACGCGGATGCTCGAGCGGCTGGTGCCGGACCCACGGCTGAAGGAAGTCGCGCGGCTGACGCGCATCGACGCCGGCACCGTGGCCTCGCCCGTCCTCGGGCTGGAGCAGAGCCGCGGCGAGGTGATCCAGATGGCGCAGGGCACGCTCAAGATGATGGAATGGATCCGCCAGCTCGGCTTCCACGGGCCCTGGGACGAGCTGCTGGTGCGCAAGACCTTCCACCGCGAGGAAGTGCTCGACAACGTGCAGCGCGAGGTCGTGGCGTTCCTGACCTCCACGCTCGACAGCACGATGCCCCAGATGGTCGCCGAGGAAGGCCGCCAGCAACTGCGCATCGCCCACGAGTATGAGTCGGTCTCCGACCGCGCCGCCAGCATCCTGCGCGCCTTCGCACAATTGCGGCAGCAACGACTGGAACTGCGCTCCGACCAGCAGGAGGACTTGCAGCAGCTGCACGCGGCGGTCACCACCTTCCTGCAAGAGGTGTCCGAGGCGTACGGCGAGCGCACGACAATCGGCGGCGCCAATGCGCGCAGTCACGCCGAGTCAATCGACCGACTCGTGCGGATGCTCAGCGATCGGCAACTCCAGCGGATGATCGACGGGCCGATCGATCCGGGGCTGAGCCTGGTCTACACGGGCCTCATCACCGACTACTCACGCATCCGCTCGCACGTGCGCAACATCCACGACGCGATGGCGGGCGGCGGGGTGCCGGAGTAGGCGGCGCGCCTACAGCCAGGACGCCGGCGTCTCGGAACCGCGCCAGCGCCTGAGGATGCGCTGGAAGAACATATTGTTCGGCACGCGCAGCGTCCGGTCCTCACCGACGCCGGCGCCGACTTCCTGCAGCGTCGTGTAGATCAAGTTGATGTCGGTGACGCGGCCCTTGAGCCCCGGCTTCTCGCCGTTCTCGAGGATTTCGACGTGGTCGCCGAGCCGGAAGGGCTCCGTCGAGAAGATGAGCATCGAGCAGAAGATGTTGGAGAGCACGCTCCACGCGGCGAAGAACGCGACCGCACCGACCGCGGCGAAGCCGCTGAAAATCGTCCAGAGCACCGTGCCGGAGACGCCGAGCCGCTCGAGGATGAGCAGCAGCGCACCGCCCTTGATGAGCCAGCTCACGGCGCGCCGCGCGCCGGGCAGGGCGCCAGGCGGCAGGTCGTAGCCCTCACCCACGCGACTGATCAGCCGGTGGAGGAGGCGCTGCAGCAGGATCGCCACCAGCACGATGATCGCCACCTGCGCGAGGAGCAGGAGGGGCGCGGTGCCTTGGATGAACCAGTCGGGGAGTCGGTCTCGCATCGGGAGGCGGGCTGGAGACGCAGGGGGCCGATGCCGGCCACACGAAGCGAAAGCTAATACCTTGGACGGCCCACGCCGACGCTGCCGCGCCGCAGCGGTTGCCGTAGGGCCGAGCGCGGTCCAGATTGGCGTGAACCGGACCACCGTACCCCTCGTGACGAGGTATCGTGGATTCACGCGCCCGACTCACCGACGCTCTTGGCGCCGCGTACCGTGTCCAGCACGAGCTCGGCGGCGGCGGGATGTCGCACGTCTTCGTCGCAGACGAAGTTGCGCTGGGGCGACGTGTCGTCATCAAGATGCTATCACCGGAGCTCGCGAGCGACATCTCGGTCGATCGCTTTCGCCGTGAGATCGCGCTGGCCGCCCGGCTCCAGCATCCGTACATCGTGCCGCTGCTCGCCGCCGGCGATGCCGACGGCACGCCGTGGTACACGATGCCCCTCGTGACGGGCGAGACATTGCGCGAGCGCCTGGCCCGCGCGCCGATTCCGACCCACGAGGCCGCGCGAATCATCCGCGACATCGCCAGCGCCCTGGCCTACGCGCACGACCAAGGCGTGGTCCACCGCGATATCAAGCCCGAGAACGTGCTGCTCACGGACGGCGGCGCGCTGGTGACGGATTTCGGGGTCGCCAAGGCGCTGGCGGCGTCGAACCGCAGCGCAGAATTGCCGCTCACGACCGTCGGACTGGCCGTCGGCACGCCGGCGTATATGGCGCCTGAGCAGGCGCTCGGAGATCCCGGCAGCGACCACCGCATCGACCTCTATGCACTCGGCGTGGTTGCGTACGAGATGCTCACCGGTCACCACCCGTTTGGGGAGCGCACCCCGCAGGGCCTGCTTGCCGCCCACGTGTCGGAGCAGCCCGCGGACCTGCGCCACACGCACCCGGGCATTCCAACTGAGCTCAGCGAGACCGTGATGCGCTGCCTCGAGAAGGATCCCGCCCAGCGCTTGTCTTCCGCACGCGAGGCCACTGCCGCTGCAGAGCGCACGGCACACGCGGTCCCGCGTGCCGCCTCCGCGGAGCCGTCGCGGCGACGTCCCCTGCGCACCGCGTTGTCACTGGCCACGCTCGCGGCGATCCTTGGGCTGGCGGCCGTCTATGCCGCGCGAAGCGCGGGGAATGACCGATCGACGCGCATCGCCGTGCTGCCGTTCACCGACCTCACCGGAGACAGTGCGTTGACGCGCATCGGCGAGAGCGCCGCGCACACGCTCACCTCGGGCATCAGCCAGGTGGAGGCCGGACGCGCCGTGCACACGCTCGCCGTGATGGCCGCGCTCGCCGCCGCCACCGCAACCGACGACCTCGTGCAGCTCGTCGCGCGGCGCACGGGGGCGACGCTCGTCGTACACGGGAACGTCACGCGCGCTGAGGACTCCGTCCGCATCGAGGCCACGCTCAGCGACAGTCGACGGGCACGGGTACTGCGAACCTTCGGTCCCTTCTCCGGCCCACTGCACGATCCGACCCCCGCGCTCATCGAGCTGCGCGATCGCCTGGCCGGCGCCCTCGCGATGTCGGGCGTCCAGCGCGCCTCGCTGGCCAGCACCGCCGCGCCCCTCTTTCCGTCACAGCAGGCCTTTATGGAGGGCATCGAGCGCGTCGTGCGAGGCCTGCCTGGCGCATCGGACTTCTTCGCCCGTGCCGTGGAGTTGGATTCCACGTTCGTGCAGGCCTACCTCTACCTCACGCAGTCGTATATCGCAGCCCGGGACTTCGACCGCATCGGGTCGCTGGTCGCGCGGTTGGATGCGATGCGCGGGTCACTCTCCCGCAGCGACCGGCTCCGCGTCGACCTCCTGGCGGCGCTCCAGTCGCAGGACGCCGCGCGCGTCGAACGCCTCCTGTCGCAGTTGATCGCGATCGATTCGCTGCCCGGCGAGATCTTCCAGCGCGCGGCCCTCCAACTCCGGACGCTCCGCGCAAGCGAGGCCGTGGAGGGATTGCGCGCCGTGGACGACGTATTGTCGCGCAACGGCTGGACGTTCGTCGCAACCGAAATCGCCGTGGCGCAACACCTGCTCGGCAACGACGCGGCGGCGGTGCAACGACTGGAACTGGCCCGGCGCACGTGGCCCGCGGAGCGCTCGTTGCTGGGCAACCTGTTGATGGCACTTGCCGGCCGAGGGGACGGCCCCCGCGCTATCGCCTTGGCCGACACGATGCTCGCGACGTGGACCGCTGAGCCCACGTTCGTCGGCGATGTCCTCATCGCGGCCTCGGAATTCGAAGCGCACGGAACTCCGCAGCTCGCTGCCGCTCTGACCCGGCGCCTCCGGAGCGCTGTCGACCGGGAGTCGTCCGGCGTGCCCGATACGGTACTGGTTCCCTACGTCCTCTCGTATCTCGTTGACGGCACAGGCGATTCGGCCCAGCTGCTGCGCCCTCGGCTGCTGGCGAACCCGACGACCCCCTCGCGAACGGCGCTCGCGGGCATCCTCGCCGCGCAAGCCGGCGATCACGCCGACGCGCTCGAGTGCGACTCCGTCTTGGCGACGTTGGACGAGCCCGTTGCGCTGTACCTGCGAGGGGCACTGCGCGCGTATCTGGGCGACGACGACCTCGCGCTCCAGCTGCTGCGACAGTCCGTGCCGCGCGGGCTCAACCTGCGGTACACACATTCAACCACCTGGTACAGGCCGCTCCGAGGCCTGCCCGACTTCCGCGACGTCGTGCGCGTGCGGTGACGCCGCGCGTCAGCGCGGCGCACCCAGCACGTGCCAGCTCGCCCCCGCCCGCAGGAACGATCGCGACGCCTCGGCGTCGCTGCGGCGCGACGATACCCGCATCGTGAAGCGCTCGCCCACCGACACATCGAGGCCAAGCGCGAGGAAGAACTGGTACGGCCCGTCGAAGGGAACGTGGAGGAGCGGCATCGGCGTCTCGGGTGGCGGGACGCCCGAACTTAGCTCCGCTCGAGCCCGGGCGAGTCGGGCAATCGCCCTAGCCGACGCGGCAGTCCATCGACGCTGGCCTGCCGCGGTGCAACGCCGTAGTCTCCGGGTATGTCACGGGACGCCCGCCGAGAGGACACCGCGCCGCTGACCGTCGATGTCGTCGAGTCGCCGGCCCTGAGCCCGCGTGGCTTGGCCGAACTGCACGCGCTCTGCAACCTGGCTTACGACGAGACGCTCGAGCAGTACTTCGTGGATATCGGCCCGGGCCTGCACTGGATCGGGCGCGTCGCCGGACGCGCGGTGGCGCACACGATGCTCGTCACCCGCTGGCTGCAGCAGGGGTCCGGAGCGCCGATGCGCACGGCGTTCGTCGAGCTGGTCGCGACCCACCCGGCGCACCAGGGCCGCGGCTACGCCAGCGCGCTGATGCGCGCGATGCGGCCGCAGATCGAGCCCTTCGAGATCGGTGCCCTGACGCCGACCGTTCCGGAGTTCTACGCCCGCTTGGGCTGGGAACACTGGCACGGGCCGCTGGGCGTGCGTGTCGGCGACGGCATCGAGCCGTCGCCGGGCGAGATCCTGATGTTCCTGCGCACGCCACACACGCCGTCGTGGGTGGACCCCCAGGCGCCGCTCTCGATCGAATGGCGGCCAGGCGAGGTGTGGTAGACAGACCGCGCGATTCCCTCGCGCGAGGTCATCCGGTATCGTCATCGCGATGCCCCGACTCCCGCTCCTCGCCCTGGCAGCGGCGGCGATCATCGCCGCAACCATCCTGCTCACGCTGGCGCTCCGGCGCGCCCTCGCCGCCCGCCGCCTCGCCGCGCAGATGCAGCTCGCGGCCTCCGGCGAGCACGCCGCCGAGCGCTTCCTCGTCGCCGCGGGGTTCACCATCGTCGCACGCCAGCACACGCTGCGCGCCACGATGCACATCAACGGCCGCGTCGCCGAGTACGACGTCCGCGCCGATTTCCTCGTCGAGCGCAGCACGCCAGGAGGCCCGGAGCTGGCACTCGTCGAGGTGAAGACCGGCGACGCCGCCGACCCCCGCACACCGGCCACGCGCCGCCAATTGCGCGAATACGCCGCGCTCTACGACATCGACCGCCTCTACCTGTTCGACGCCTCCGCCAACCGCCTACACGAGATCGAGTTCCCCTGCTGAGCGGCGCGAATTCGGTGCCCGGACGCCGTCGCCGAACAGGGTCCGACGGGCCTATATTTCAGCCCGTATGCCCCCCAACCCGATCTACCTCGACCACGCCGCCACCACCCCGGTCCGCCCGGAGGTCCTGGAGGCGATGACGCCCTTCTTCGGGCCCCGCTTCGGCAACCCGTCCTCGACCCACCGTTGGGGCCGCGAAGCCCGCGCCGCACTCGACGAGGCCCGCGAGCGCGTGGCACGCTGCCTTGGCGCCGCCCCGGACGAGATCTGCTTCACCTCCGGCGGCACCGAAGCCGACAACCTCGCGGTGCTCGGCGGCTGGCGCATCCTCAAGGCCCAGGGCAAGCGCGCCGTGGTGACCAGCCCCATCGAGCACAAGGCGGTCCTGCAAGCAGTGCACCAAGCGGCCAAGGAAGGCGCCGAGGAGCGGCTGCTGCAGGTGCGCGCCGATGGCACCGTGGACCTCGACGACGCCAAGGCGCAGATCCGCGCCGGCGAGACCGCGCTGGTCTCGGTGATGTGGATCAACAATGAGACGGGCGTCATCCAGCCGATCGATGAACTCGTCGCGCTGACGAAGGCAGCCGGCGCCGTGTTCCACACCGATGCGGTGCAGGCCTTCGGGAAGGTCGAGGTCAACGCGGCCAAGTTGCCCTTCGACTTCGTGAGCGTCTCCGGCCACAAGCTCGGCGCTCCCAAGGGCATCGGAGCGTTCTTCATCCGCCGCGGCACGCCGCTGGAACCGCTGTTCTTCGGCGGTTCGCAGGACCGCGGGCGTCGCCCGGGCACCGAGAACGTCGCATCGGCCGTCGGACTCGCCCGGGCGATGGAACTCGCCAACGCCGAGCGCGAGGCGCATTGGCGCGAGCTCGAGGCAATGCGCGATCGCCTTGAGGCGAAGCTGCTGGAGCGCATCCCCGACGCCGTCGTGCACGGCCGTGGCGCCAAGCGTGCCCCGCACGTGCTCAACGTCTCGGTGCCGGGTACGGACTCTGAGTCGCTGCTGATGGCGCTCGACCTCCAGGGCGTCGCCTGCTCCTCGGGTTCGGCCTGCCAGAGCGGGAGCGTCACGCCGTCGCACGTGCTCTCGGCGATGGGCGTGCGGGCCGATATCGCCGCGGCGGCCATCCGGATGAGCTTCGGGTCGCTGAATGCCGCCGAGGACGTGGACCGCGTGGCGGAGCTGTTCCCCGCCCTGATCGCCAAGGCGCGGGGCCTCAGCGGCGTCGCGTGAACCTGCGGGTTCGTCGCGAGGGCTCCAGCGCCCAAGCGGGTATATTCCGATGATGCCCGCCCCTCGCCCCCGCGTCCTCGCCGCAATGAGCGGCGGCGTCGACTCCTCCGTCGCCGCTGCCCTCCTCGTGCGCCAGGGCTACGACGTGGTCGGCGTCACGATGAAGCTGTTCTCCGACGGCGGCGACCTCCCGGATCGCCCCTGCTGCTCGCTCGACAGCGTGAACGACGCGCGACGCGTCTGCGAGTCGCTGGGCATCCCGCACTACGTGCTCAATCTCCAGGACGCCTTCGGGCGCGACGTGGTGCAGGACTTCGTCGCCGAGTATGCCGCGGGCCGCACACCGATCCCCTGCGTGCGCTGCAACACGTTTACGAAGTTCCGCGACCTGCTCGCCAAGGCCGATGCGATCGAGGCGCCGTTCATCGCCACCGGCCACTACGCGCGCATCGTGGACGGGCAGCTCGCCCGCGGCGTGGACGACAACAAGGACCAGACGTACTTCCTCTGGGGCATCGAGCGCGACGTCCTCTCCCGCCTGATCCTGCCGGTGGGGCATCTCACCAAGCCGGAGACGCGCGCCGTCGCGCGTGAGCTGGGCCTACTCACGGCCGAGAAGCCGGAAAGCCACGAGATTTGCTTCGTGCCTGATGGCGATTACGTGAAGGTGCTCGAGCGCGAGCTGCCCGCCGACGCCCCGGCGCTCACCCCCGGGCCGATCCTCACGATGGACGGCCGCATCGTCGGTGAACACGAGGGCTTCGCCCGCTTCACCATCGGGCAGCGCCGCCGCCTGCCCAGCGGCAGCAAGGAGCCGATGTTCGTGGTCGCGCTTCGCCCGGAGGAGCGCGCCGTGGTCATCGGGCCGCGTGAGGCCCTGCTCGGACGCGGTCTGACGGCCACAGAGGCCAATTGGCTCGTGAACGCGGTGCCGACCGCAGACACCGACGTCCTCGTGCGCATCCGTCACCGCGCCACGCCCGTGCCCGGCACACTGCTGCGTGCCGATGCCTCGGGCTTCGAGGTCGCGCTCGCGGAGCCAGCCTACGCCATCGCACCGGGCCAGAGCGTCGTGCTGTACGACGCAGCCGGCGTCGTGCTCGGCGGCGGCATTATCGCCGCAAGCCGGCGTGTTCTTCCCATCCAAGCGGCATAACCACAAGGAGCTATCGCAATGATCACACGCAAGGCATCCGCCAAGTGGACCGGCGAACTCAAGACGGGCAAGGGCACGGTCAAGCTCGGCAGCGGCGCCTTTGAGGGCGCGTACTCGTTCGGCACGCGCTTCGAAGGTGCGCCCGGCACGAATCCCGAGGAACTCCTCGGCGCCGCGCACGCGGGTTGCTTCTCGATGGCGCTCAACCTCGGCATCTCCCAGGCTGGTTTCGCCGCCGAGTATGTGGACACGACGGCCGAGGTGCAGATGGACAAGGTCAACGACAAGATGACCATCGTCGGCGTGACGCTCACCACGACGGCCAAGGTGCCGGGGCTCTCGGCGGAGAAGTTCCAGGAGTTGGCGGAGGCGACGAAGGTCAACTGCATCGTCAGTCGGGCGCTGAGCGTGCCGATGACGTTGGTGGCCACGCTGGCGCGCTAGTACTCCAGCCCCGCCGCCTTCGCGAACTGCTCCATCAGCTTCCGCTGCTCGGCCGTCAGCGACTCGGGCACCACGACCTGGATCTCGACGATGAGATCCCCGCGCGTACCGTCCTTCTCGATTCCCTGCCCGCGCACGCGGAAACGCTTCCCGCTCGGCGTGCCGCCGGGCAACGTGATGGTGACGGTCTTCTCGTCGAGCGTCTCGACCTTCACCTTGGAGCCCAGCGCGGCCTGCGCGAGGTTCACCGGCGCGCGCACGATCACGTCGAGCCCGTCGCGGCTGTAGTCGGGGTCGTCCTTCACCTGGAAGGTGATGACGATGTCCCCGTTGGGACCGCCGCGCACGCCTCGACCGCCCTGGCCCTTGAGGCGAATCTTGCCGCCGCTCTCGGTACCACCGGGCACGGTGATGAGCAGCTTCTTGGAACTGCGCACCGAGCCCGCACCGCTGCAGGCGGCGCACTTCTCGGTGGGGACGCTGCCCCGCCCCACGCAGGCCGGACAGGGCCGCACCTGCGCGAAGCCGCCGCGCCCGAAGCTGATCTCACCGCGGCCGCCGCACTCGCTGCAGGGCTGGAGCTTGGCTCCCTTGGCCGCGCCGCTGCCGCCGCAGGTGCCGCACTCTTCATTCACCTCAAGCGTGATCGGCACCTTGCCGCCTAGCGCCGCGACGCGGAACGGCACTTCGAGCGTCGTCTCCACGCTCTGCCCTTTCTCGGGGCCGCTGGGGCGCTGCTGGCGCCCGCCGCCGAAGATCGACCCGAACAGGTCGCCGAAGCCGCCGAGCCCGCCGATATCGAAGTCTTCCATCCGGGGGCCGCCCTGCGCGGAGCCCGCGCCTGGCCGCGCGCCGCCGGCACGCGGGCCGCGAGCGGTAAACGGATCGAATGCACCGAGCCGGCGCATCTCGTCGTACTGCTTCCGCTTCTCCGCGTCACCGAGCACGTTGTGCGCCTCGGAAATCTCCTTGAAGCGCTCAGCCGCCTTGGCATCGCCCGGATTGGCGTCCGGGTGATACTGCTTGGCCAGCCGCCGATACTGCTTCTTGATCTCGTCGGCGCTGGCCGAGGCGTTGACGCCGAGGACGGCGTAGAAGTCCTTCTGGGCCATCACCCATTCCACTGCTTCACGACGACGCGCGCCGGACGAAGCAGTGTGCCGTTGAGGAGGTAGCCCACCTGATAGACTTGCGCCACCATCTCGTCTTCGTCGGCGCTCGCGGCGGGCATTGTGGTGATGGCCTCGTGCTTGCTCGGATCAAACCGCGCGTCCACCGGATTCACGACCTCGAGCCCGTGACCGGCCAGCGACTTGAGGAGCTTCTTCTCCACCATCTCGATGCCCTCGATCACCTGCTGGGCGGCGGTGCCCTCGGGCGTCATATGGGCCACACGGCCGAGGTCGTCGAGCGTCTCGAGCAGGCCCTTCATTACGGCGCCCATCCCACGGTGCTCGGCGTCCTGACGGTCGCGCACGGCCCGTTTGCGGAAGTTCTCGAACTCGGCATAGAGGCGCAGGTACTTGTCCTGCTGCTCGGCGAGGGCGCGCCGCGCGTCGGCGAGGGGGTCCGCAGAGGCGTCGTCGGCGCCGGCGTTCTCGGCGGCGGCCTGCTCGGCGGCGGCATCGGCGGCGGCCGCACGGGCCTCGGCGGCCGCCGCGTCGGCGAGGTCGTCCATTCCAGGGGTGCGTGGGTCTGTCATAGGGGGAAAGTTCGCCGTTTCCGCTCCCCTACGGCAGTGTACGGGCCGCGTTTCGGGCCGGCAGGGCTAGTCGCAGATGGCAGCGAAGAAGGCCGTCAGGTCGATCTCTAGGGCCGCTGCGGCCCCTTCGGGCAGCCACCGCAGCTGCTCGAACAGGATTTCCGGCGAGGCATCGCCCGGCTGCCAGCGTTCGACCAAGCGGGCGTCGAGGTCCACGATCCAGTACTCCGCTACCCCGGCCCGTTGGTAGAACCGGCGCTTGGTCACGCGGTCGTAGCGCGCCGTAGAAGGCGAAAGGACCTCGATGGCGAGCGCGAGGCCGGCGACGTCCGTCCAATTGCGGAACTTGTTGACGCCGTCCCGCAGCGTCGCGACGAACAGGTCTGGCTGGACCAGAGAATCCGCCTCGAGCTCGATATCGGCAGGGGACCAGAGGAAGACGCCGAGCTGGTGCGCATCCACATACGCGTGCAGCCGAAGGAATACCTCTCTGATAGCGAGCTGATGCTGACCCCGCGGCGCCGGCGTCACCAGCAACTCCCCATCCACGCACTCATAGCGGTTGCCGTCGTCTGGCAACGCGCGCACATCAGCAGCGGTCCAGTAGCGATCCGCGAGGGCAGGCATAGCCATAGGGTACGCTCGGCCGAGGGAAAAAGTAAAGAGGGCACGGACCCAAACTGCGGCCCTGCCCTCCAGGTGAATCATCGCGCGATTGCCGAGCCTACCGCCGACTCACCCGAGCGCCCGACGCAGCAGGTTGAGCGCCGCCTGGGCCGAGCGCTGTCGCATCTCGTGTCGGTCGCCGATAGTCGTCGTGCGCACGCTGCGGACTTCACCGCGCACATCCACCGCGAGACAAACTGTGCCCACCGGCTTCTCGGGCGTCCCGCCACCCGGCCCCGCCACACCCGTAATGCTCACGCCAACGTCCACGCCGAAGCGCGCGCGCACGCCGGCGGCCATCTCGCGTGCAGTCTCTTCACTCACCGCTCCGTGCGCCGCGAGCGTGGACTCCTGCACGCCGAGTTCGCGCACCTTCACCGCATTGGCGTAGGCGATGGTCCCGCCGTCGACGACGTCGCTGGAGCCCGGAATCGCGGTGAGGCGCATCCCGAGCATCCCGCCGGTGCAACTCTCGGCCACGGCGATGCGCATCGTGCGCGCGCGCAGCGCCTGCAGGACGACGGCGGCGAGGTCGTCCTCATCGGCGCCGTACACCCAGAGTCCGACCTTCGCCCTGATGGCCGCGTCGGCCGCATCGAGCAGCTCCACGGCGCGTGCCTCCGGCTCGTCCCAGACGCTCAGGCGCAGGTCCACGCCCTCCCAGCCCGGCAGGTAGGCCAGGCGCGTGCCGAGCGGATCCTTGGCGAGCTCCGCCAGTTCGTCGGCCAGCTTGCTCTCGGCGATGCCCGTCGTGCGCAGCGTCCGCGAGCGCACCACCAGCGCCGCCGCCGCACCGCGGCGCGCGAGCAATCGCGGCATCAGCTGCTCGCGTGCCATTCCGCGGAACTCGCGCGGCACGCCGGGCAGCATCGCGCACCAGCGGCCCTGGTCGTCCTCGAGCCAGATGCCGGGCGCCGAGCCGTGGTCGTTGCGGAGGATCTCGGCGCCGCTAGGAATCAGTGCCTGGTTGCGATTGGCGGCGGGGAGTTCCCCGGGCCAGCCTCGCTTGGCCCAACGTTCCTTGAGATCCTGCAGGATGCCTTCGTCGAGCGTCATCCCGCGCCCGAAGAGCTCGGCGATGCTGGGCTTGGTGAGATCGTCGGCGGTGGGCCCGAGCCCGCCGCTGGTAATCACCGCCCCGGTGCGTTCGAGCGCCACGCGCACGGCGTCGGCGATCTCCTCAGGCCCGTCCCCGACGGTGGCGCGATGCACCACGCGGATGCCCTGCGCCGCAGCCTCGCGGGCGAAGTACGCGGAGTTGGTGTCGACCGTATAGCCGAGCAACAGCTCGTTGCCGATACTGACGAGTTCAACGTCCACTGACGAAGACGCTGCGGTGCCGCACGAGGTAGTCCCCGAGGGAGATCAGCGTGAGGGCCAGCGCCACCAGCATCGCGACCGACCCGATCGTGCCGATGAGGCGCGCGAGGAGATCCGCCGTCGGGAGGCCCCAGTACTGCTGACGGTCGATGAATAGCTTGAGGCCGAACCAGAAGAACGACGCGCCCATCCAGGTATACTGGAACCCGGCCTTCCACTTGCCCAGCGGCTGCGCCGCAATGACCACGCCCCGCGCCTGCGCGAAGCCGCGGAACCAAGTCATAAACACCTCGCGCGCGACGATCGGCACCAACACCCACCAGGGGAAGAAGATCGGCCCCATCCCGAAGGCGACGAAGTAGTACTGCGAACGCTCCGCCACGACGGGCAACACGCGCAGCAGCGGATCGTGGGCCGGGGCCTGCAACAGGAACATCGGCACGAAGCAACCCACGAGCAGCAGCTTGTCGGCGAGCGGGTCGAGCACCTTGCCGAGGTCGGTGATGAGGCCGCGCGCGCGGGCGATCTTGCCGTCGATGTGGTCGCTGATCGCGGTGACGAGGTACAGCGCGAAGGCAAAGAAGCGCAGCCCTACCGACTCCACGAAGGGCAGCAGCGCCAAGAACGGCGTCGCCACGATGCGCGCCGCGGAGATGAGGTTAGGGAGGTTCACGGCCGCTCCGCGGCTACGCGAGCGTCTTCAGGACCAGCTTGGACACGGCCTTGAGCGTGTCGAACACCCCGTCACCGGTGACGGCCACGGCCTCGAAGAAGTGCGCCCGCTCCACCCACACACCGTCGGCGTTCTGCTCGATGACGTTCTCGCCGGGACGGAACTGGTTGGGCGTGACCTTCTGCCGCTCGGGTTCGACCACTTCCCAACCGGGATTGAGCGTCGCCTGGAGTTCGTCCAGCGGCGCAGCGTTCGGCAGGTCGCGCTTGTTGTACTGGATGATGAACGGCATCTTCGTCAGGTCGTACCCGTACTCGGCCATATTGTCGTACAGGTTCTGCATCGCCTCGAGGTTGGCTTCCATTCGCTCGACCTGCGAGTCGGCGACGAAGACGATGCCGTCCACGCCCTTGAGGATCAGCTTGCGCGAGGCGTTGTAATAGACCTGGCCCGGCACCGTGTAGAGGTGGAAGCGGGTCTTGAAGCCGCGGATGGTGCCGAGGTCCACGGGCAGGAAGTCGAAGAACAGCGTGCGTTCCGTCTCCGTCGCCAGCGAGATGAGCTTGCCGCGGGTGTCCGGCTTCACCTTGCCGTACACGTGCTCGAGGTTGGTCGTCTTGCCGCCGAGGCCGGGGCCGTAGTAGACGATCTTGCAGTTGATCTCGCGCGAGGCGTAGTTGATCATCGACATAGTCTGTTCTCCTTAGCCGAACAGCTGGTCGATTTCATCGTCAGCACCGGCCAGGAGGCCAGGCTGCTGCGCGCCGGTCTTGCCGCGCTGGAACACCTCGTGGAACAGCTTCGTCAGCTCGCTCACCGTGTCCTTGATCTTGAGGCGCACGAGGCCGAGCGTCGTGCGGTTGTCGAAGAGCGCCACGAGGATCACGCGGCGAGCCACGTCGGCGAGGTACATCGATTCCTTCTCGCCTTGGTGGAACAGCGAATTGAAGTCGGTCTCGCCGATGAGCTGGGCCAACTGGTCGTTGGCCGAGAAGTCGGCCGCCGTGAGCGTCGCGAAGGCCGTGGGGTCGAAGTTCGGCTGCTCGCCGACGGTCGCCACCAGCTGGCCCGAGCGGTCCACCAACAGCGCGCAACGCGCGTTGGTCTCGCCCAGGAACTTCTGCAACGCCTTGGTGATGGCGCCGAAGTCCTCTTCCGTGAATGACCAGCTTGCCGACCCGACCGCCATTGACCCGTCCTATGCGAGGGCGTTCTCGAAGCGAACCAAGAGGCGCCGCGCACGACGCCGTAACACCGGATTTTGCTCCCAACCAAGGTACTCGCGCAACAGCAGGATGGAATCTGCCGACGGCCGCCCGCTGACCCATCCCAGCGCCGCCAGCCGCTTCAGCGGCCGCGGCGAGTACAGGGCCTCCTTGTGGCGCCCCTGCTCCCGCGTCCACCAGGCGTAGCCGGCCGCCGCGCCCAGCAGCAGCCCAGCCACGAAGGCTGGCCCGCGCCCGCTCACATCGCCCGCCGGGCCGCCAGGGCCTGGACGATGGTCACGCCATCCGCGTACTCCAGGTCCCCGCCAATCGGCAGACCCCGCGCCAGCCGGCTCACCGTCGCGCCGCTGGCCCGGAGCTGCTCCTGAACATACAGCGCGGTCGCCTCGCCTTCGAGCTTGGGATTTGTGGCCAAGATCACTTCCGAGACCCCACCCGCCGCCACGCGACGGACCAGGGCCTCGACCGCGAGGTCGTCCGGGCCCACGCCGTCCAAGGGCGACAGGCGTCCACCCAGCACGTGGTACTGGCCGCGGTACTCGCCCGTGCGCTCAATAGCCGGGATGTCCGAGGCCTCCTCGACGACGCAGATCACGCTGCGGTCCCGCCGCGGATCGGCGCAGAGCGCGCAGGGGCTCTCTTCGGTGAGGTTCCCGCAGGTCGTGCAGGGCCGCACCTTTTCGATGAGGGCCAGCACCGCCGTCGACAGTCGCCGCCCCTGCTCCGCCGGCTGGCGCAGCAGATGATAGGTCAGCCGCAAGGCCGACTTCCGACCGATGGTCGGCAGCCGCGACAGCTCGGTCACGAGATCGTCGATGGCCGACACGCGTCGCTCAGAACGGGAGCTTGAAGGGCAGGCCGCCGAGGCCGAGACCGCCGGCGGCCGCCTTCATTTCCGACTCGGCCAGCTCGCGGCCCTTCCGCTGGGCCTCCTGCACCGCCACGGCGAGCAGGTCCTCGAGCATCTCCACGTCGGCCGGATTTACGACCGACGGGTCGATGGAGATGCGCTTGACCGTGCCTTTGCCGTCGGCCTCGACCTTCACCATCCCGCCGCCGGCGGTGCCGGTAACGGTGAGCGCGGCGAGCTTCTCTTGCACTTCCTGCAGCTTGCCCGTCATCTGCTGGGCCTGCTGCAGCATCTTCATAAAGTCGGTCATCTCAATCGAGCAGTTCGAGGTCGAGGGCATCTGCCGCCGCGGCGAGCAGCGGGCTCTGCTTGCGCAGCATCGCCATCCGGTCGGCCTTCACGGCCCCTTCGCTGAGCCGACGCGGCGCGGCGTCCGCGTCGGCGGCGTGCACGTTGAGCCGCGAGACAGTCTCGAAGCGGCGCCGCACGGCCGCGAGGATGGCCGACTCCTGCTGGACGATGAGCTCGGCCTGTGCGGCGTCATCCACCGTCAGCGTGACCACGCCGCTGGCGGTGACGGCCGTGGGCGTGGCGTGACCGAGCGCCGCCGCGAGCAGCGCACGGCCGTCACGGACGACGCCGTCCACGATGCCCTCCCAATGCTCGACGAGCCGGTTGATCTCTAGCGGCATCGACGCGGGCTTGGCGGGCGGAGCGTCGGCGACGGCCACGCTAGGTGCGTTGCCGGGCGGGCGCTCACGCACGGCCGCTGGCGGACGCGTGGGCACGGCCTCGGCCGCAGGACCGCTGAGGCGTTGGCTGGGAGCCGGCTCCCGGGCCACCGGCGGCGCGCTGGGGGCGGCGGCCCGCATCGGGGCGCGCTCGACGCCGCTGCCGCCACCGCCGCCACCGGCCGCGCCTCCGCGCGCGGACGGCGACGCGCCTTCGCCACCGCCGCGGAGCAGCTCCTCGATGCTGACCGTGCGGTCCAGCAGGGCGCAACGCACGAGCAGGGTCTCGAAGAGCATCTGCTGCTGTCCGGAGCGCTTGAGGTGCGGCTCGATCTCCACGAGGAGCGAGAGCATTCGGAGCAAGTCGCCGGCCACGAAGTGCTTGGCCCGCTTGGGCAGCTCCTCGCGCAGCCGGTCGGAGACCTCGGGCAGCTGCCCGCCGAGCACCACGGCCAGCTGCGCGCGCAGCAACTCGGCGAACTCGCTGAGCAGCACGGTGAAGTCCACGCCGTGGTCGGCGAGGCGCGCCACGGCGGCGAAGACCTCGCCGGGGCGGCGTTCGATGATGAGATCGAGCAGCGCGAGATGCTCATCCTCGGGCACGAGGCCGAGGGCGTCACGCACGCGCTGCGCGGTGACCGCGCCGTCGCCCAGCGAGAGCACCTGGTCCGTGAGCGAGAGCGCGTCGCGCATCGAGCCGTCGGCGGCGCGGGCCAACATCGCCAACGCGTCCGACTCGGCGCTGATCTGCTCCTGTTCCAGCACCGCGCTGAGGCGCGCGCGGACGTCGGCTGGGCCGATGCGCTTGAGGTCGAAGCGCTGCACGCGCGAGAGCACCGGCGCGGCGGCTTGCTGGATCTTCTGCGGCTCGGTGGTGGCGAAGACGAACACCACGCGCGGCGGCGGCTCCTCGAGGATCTTGAGCAACGCATTCCAGGCCTCGCGTGTGAGCATATGCGCCTCGTCGATGATGTAGACCTTGTAACGGTCCTCACCGGAGGGGGCGTACATCGCGCGCTCGCGCAGGTCGCGGGCGTCGTCCACGCCCCGGTTGGAGGCGGCGTCGATCTCGACGACGTCGAGCGAGGCGCCGCCGCCCCAGACGCGGGCGCAGGAGGGGCACTCGCCGCAGGGTTCTCGGTCCTCGCGGCGCCGCTCGCAGTTGAGCGCCATTGCCAGCACGCGGGCGAGGGTGGTCTTGCCCGTGCCGCGGGGCCCGCAGAAGAGGTAGGCGTGGGCGATTCGGTCCGTCAGGATCGCGTTCCGCAGGGTGTTCGCGACGTGCGACTGCACGGCCACGTCGGCGAACTTCCGGGGGCGATACTTCCGCGCGAGGGCGAGCGACATAGGCGGTGAATTTACGCTACGGGGCGGGGTTCTGCACGAAGACTGCTGTTCACCACAGAGGACACAGAGGGCACAGAGAACTGCAACGGCGAACCGCTCTTAACGCAGAGACGCAGAGGGGCGCAGAAAACTACAACTGCTTTTTGGGGGGCTCGCGCCGATAGGTCGGTGCAAGCCCCCAAAGAAGAAGCAGTTGCAGTCGCCGTGCTCTGCGCCCTCTGCGTCTCTGCGTTGAACCGGCAGTGGCAGTTCTCTGTGTCCTCTGTGCCCTCTGTGGTGAAAAAAAACGCGCGAGGAGCAAGCCGAACCGGCTGCTCTCTCGCGCGAGTGTCCCAGGTCTGACGAGGCGACGACGACGTCACGTACCGTTGCTGCCTTTCGGCCCTGGCGGGGTTGGCGGGCCGAAGCCCCCCGGGACCTGGAACACCCGAAAGATACGCCCGCCGAGGCGCTGGCGGCACCCCGTGGGCCCGCGCCGACCCCCTAGCCGCGCGGTGGCGCCCCGCGCCCCGCCGGCCCCGTGTGCCGCAACGCGGCCTCCGTGCGGTTCTTCACGCCCAGCTTCTGATAGAGGTGCTGGACGTGGAACTTCACCGTGTTCTCCGACAGCGAGAGCCGCGCCGCGATCTGCACGTTGGTCAGGCCCTCGGCCAGCAGGGCCCAGACTTCGCGCTCACGAGCGGTGAGGTCCGTTCCGCCGCCGCGCGTCGTGCGCGCCTCCAGCCAGCGCCGCGCCGCCTGCGGGAACACCAACTGCCCCTCCACCACCTGCCGGATGGCGCTCAACGTCTGCTGCGGGCTCGCCGTCTTGAGCGCGAGGCCCTCGGCGCCCGATTCCAGCACCGAGCGGATCGTCTCGCCGTCGTGGTAAGCCGTCAGTACCAGCACGCGCGGCGCCTCGGGCATCGCCCGCAGCTCGCCGATGATCTCGGTGGCACGCAGGCCCCCGAGCTCGTAGTCGAGCACGACGACCTCGGGCGTGTGACGGCGCACCAGCGCGACGACCTCGGCACCGTCCGTGGTGGCGCCCACGACCTGCATATCGCGCTCGCTGTCGAGCAACGCACGCAGGCCCTCGAGCACGATGCCGTGGTCGTCGGCGAGCACGATGCTGATCTGTCGGTCGTGGGTCACGAGTCGGCGGGGACGGTCACGGTGAGTGTGGTGCCTTTGCCGGGAACGGAGGTAATGGCGAAATGGCCGCCGAGCATCGCGACCCGGTCCTGGATGCCGCGCAAGCCGAAGTGCCCGCCCTCGACGCCGACGTCGGCCTCGCGCGCGAGCACCGACGACGAATCGAAGCCCCGGCCGTCGTCGGTGACGATCATCCGCAGATCGTTGTCCACGCGCTCGACGGTCACGGCCTGCCGTGTGGCCATCGCGTGCCGATGCCCGTTGGCCAGCGCCTCCTGCAGGATGCGGTACAGGGCGATCTTCACCGGCAACGAGCACTCGCCCAGCGATTCCTCGAACGAGCACTCCACCGCCTGATCGGTCATCGCCTCGTGCTGCACGGTGAGGCCCTCGAGGATGGCTTCGAGCGGGCGGCGCTCGAATCCCGGCGGGCGGAACACGCCGATGAGCGTGCGGATCTCTCCCAGCGCGCGCTCGAGCAGCGCCGCCGCTTGGCCGGCGCGTCGTGCCGCATCCGGCTGCGCCGCCAGATCGCGCTCCAGCAGCTGCAGGTGCGAGACGGCCGCGAAGATGTCCTGCACCGGGCCATCGTGCATATCGAGCACGATGCGTTGCAGCTCCCGCTCGCCCGCGGCCAGCAGGCGCCGCGACGCGGCGGCGCCCTCACTCACGCGAGGACCTCCTGCAAGCGCTCCGTCGCCGTGGCCAGCGCGGCATCGTCGATATCGAGGTGCAGCACCGCACGGATGCGCGTGGCGTTCCACGCGCTGATGAGCACGCCGGCACTTTTCGCGCGTGCCACCACGTCGGCCGCGGGCAGTCGCGCGGGGAGGTCCACCATCACGATGTTGGTGTCCGGCGGGACGACCTGGAGTTCCGGGTTCGCCGCGAGGCCAGCGGCCAAGGCCTGCGCACGGCGATGATCGTCGCCGAGGCGCGGCAGGTTGTGCTCGAGGCCATAGAGCGCCGCCGCCGCGAGGATGCCCGACTGCCGCATCCCGCCGCCAAAGCGCTTGCGCACCTCCCACGCACGGGCCATCGCCTGCTCGCCGCCGACGAGCACCGCGCCCACCGGCGCGCCCAGGCCCTTGGAGAACGACACCATCACGGTCTCGGCGCAGGCGGCGAAGTCCGCCAGCGAGGTGCCCGTGGCCACGTGCGCGTTCCAGAGGCGCGCGCCGTCCAAGTGCATCGCGAGTCCCGCCGCGTCGGCCACGGCGCGGATCGCGCGCAGCTTCTCCAGCGAACTCACCATCCCGCCGGCGCCATTGTGCGTGTTCTCGGCACACACCAGCGAGGCGCGCGGCGCGTGGGGCGAGGCCGGCCGCAGCATCGCGCGCAGGGCCTCGGGCTCGAGGACCGGTGCGCCGCTGACGACGCGCGGCTGCAGTCCCACTAGGCCGGCGGTGCCAGCCAGTTCCCAGTTCACGATGTGCGAGTCGTCGTGCACGAACACTTCAGTGCCGCGTTCGCCCAGCAGCCACAGGGCTGTTTGGTTGGCCATCGTCCCCGTCGGGAAGAACAGGCCGCGCGCCTTGCCGAGCAGCGCGGCCACCGTGGACTCGAGGCGCAGGACGGTGGGGTCGCCATCGAGGACGTCGTCGCCGACGAGCGCGTCGGCCATCGCGCGACGCATTCCGGCGGAGGGTTGGGTGACGGTGTCGGAGCGGAGGTCGATCACGTGGGAAGACGGAGGACGGAAGACGGAGGACGGAAGCGACGGCACCCGCAGCCGCTAGGGTCAGTCGGCGACGGGGAGGGTCTGCGCTTCCGCAGCGCGGGCCTGCAATTGCTCCTGCGTTGCGGCGGCGACTTCTGCGCCCACGACGAAGATCAGCGCGGCGTAGTAGGTCCAGAACACTACTACGATGAGCGCGCCAAGCGTTCCGGAGTAGACCGACGCCGGCGGGTAGGCGCTCACCACCTTGCCGAAGACCACGCGGGCGACCTCGAACAGCAGCGTCGCGGTGACGGCACCGGCGATGGTCGGGACGAGCGGGGTCTTTCGCTTGGGCAGCCAGTGGTACAGCAGGCCGAAGAGGAGCACGACCACGGCCAACGCGATGAGGCGGCCCACGAGCAGTTCCACGCCGCCCAGCAGGTCTTGGCGCACGCCCAGTTCAATCAGCGCCTTTCCGACGCGCCCGCTGCCGAAGGTGAGAAACGAGGTCAGGCCCACCCAGAGCACCATCAAGATGACGGTGAAGCCGGAGAGGCTCAGGTCCCAGAGCAGGCCGTGGAACACCGTGCGGTCGCGGTCGTGATTGAAGACGATTCCCATCACGCTGCGCAGGGACCCGAAGAGCCGCGCCGAGAACCAGAAGAAGAGGATGGTGCCGCCGATGCCGAAGACGGCGCGGGTACGCTGCACGTCGGCGAGCACCGGGTCGAGCATCGCGCCGCCGACGCCGAGGCCGGCGGGGAGCACACGCTCGAGCACGCCTTGGGCGATGCGTGTCGCGGCATCCGGTGACTCGCCGAGGAGATAGCCGAGTGCCGCCGCCAGCATCAAGACAAAGGGGACGCCGGCGAGGAGGATGTTGAAGGCCACCCCGCCGGCGAGAAACCCTACGTTGTCGTCAAGGACGTCGCCGAGAACCCGCCGGACGACGCCAAGGATATTGCGAATCAGACGCCGTCGTCCTCTCCGTCGGTAGCCTCGCGGTGGCGCGCGAGGCGCTCCTCGAGTGCGGCGCGGGCGTCGCGCGCGGCCGAACGGCCCTGACGGGACAGGTCGTCCACCACTCCGCGTCCGGTCTCGGCCAGGTCTCGGGCCTTGCGCTTCACCTTGCGAGCGCCGCGCCGGATATCGGCACGGGTCTCGTCTCCCGTCTGCGGGGCGAAGAGCAGGGCCAGCCCCGCTCCTACCGCCGCCCCGAGGAGGAACAGGCCGACGCCTCCGCCAGCGCTCCCGCGTCGCTCGATCACCACTGCCGGTTCGCCGTGCTCAGACATCGTGCCTCCTCGGGTGCAGGGTCAGGGTCAGCCTTCCACGAAGACCAGGAAGCGCGAGGTGCGCCAGAAGGTCGTCGGGTCCGTGATGCGGATCGTGCCCTTGAACTTGCCGTCCGCGGGCGCCGCGTCCAGTCCCGTCACGTCATTCGGCGAGACGATCCGGTACGTCTTGTTCGGATCCGGCAGGACGATCTCGCGCAGTTCGCGGCGGTCGGAGGCCGTAAAGTCCCCGGCGTCCAGCGTCCGCGAGAGAATGGTCGTGCGGCCGATTCCGAGCATTCCGCCCCGGCGGACGATGACGCCGCGGTTGATGAGGTCGTCCTGGCGGCCGGCCACCCAGTACACAGTGTTCTGCTCGACCGTCAGTGCATCCTTATCGGCACGCAGCGCGGCACCCTCGGCCGCCAACTGCTGGTTGGCCTCGCGCAGCTGCGCGTTCTGGGCCGTCAGGCCGGTCACCTGCTCCACGAGCGCGGCCACTTCCTGGCGCTGCTGGTCCACGAGCGTCTGGAAGGCCGCCACCGTGCTGTCGTAGCGACGGCTGAGGTCGCTGTTGCCGGCCGTCAGTGCCGCGATGCGGCGGCGGCTCTGCGCCATCCGGTCCTCGGCCTCCTTCACGCGATTCGTCAGCTCCGTCACGCGGTCCAGCAGCTGCGCGCGCGCCTGCGACGGCGTCAGCGTCTCCATCTCGCCGGTGCGGGACTGGACGGGCTGGCCCGAGCGGACCTTGTCGATCTCGCCATTCACTTCGGAGATGAAGCGCTGCGTGGCGACGACTTCCGACAGCAGCGAGTCCTTCTCGGACGAGAGCGCGGCCGCCTGCGCCATCTGGCGGTCATACTCGGACTTCGACACACAGGCCGACGCAACGATGGCGACGGCGGCGAGAGCTACGATCTTGCGCATTGGGTGTTCCTCAGTGGGGGAGTTCTGGACCCGTCCGGTTCACTCACCCGCATCCGGGTCATCCGGCGCCGCTTCCACGGCAGGGCCGACCCCAGGGGCCGGACGCTCAATCGCCGGTCCTTTGACGTACCTCAGCACCCCCTCAGCTGTTCCACCAACTGCCAAATTCTCGAACAGGAACCCGAACTTGGCATCGTAAGCCGTTGCCAGTTTGTCCTTTACGTCGGCCGGCAGATCCCAGAGCTGACGCTTGAACGGCCCGAGTGCCTTCTTGCGGGTCTTGTAGAAGAACTGCTCATCGGTGTCGCCCGCCTTCCGCTCCTCCGCCGCGTTGACGCGCAGCCAGGCGTAGATCTCCTCGCGCAGCGCAGCCGGGAGGTGATCGTAGAGCATATTCTGGAAGCCGGTCGCCAGATGAATCTCGGCCGTCTGGGTGCGCGGGAAGTGGAAGAACGCGCTGTCTGGCAGCGTCGAGGCCCCGTGCTGCACCGCCCCGCTCAGGCCGTACTTCTCGCGGGCCACGCGCGAGAGGTCCTCGAGCGTCTTGAAGTCCAGGGCCACGTCGGCGATGGAACCGTCGGCGAGCACCACGCCGCCGTGCGACGTGCCCGACTGCACCGAGATTTTGCTCAGCCCCACCGCGCCCGGCGCCTTGGCGGCCAGCGTGCGGTTGTAGCCGTCCATAAACGCCTCGAGCTCGGGCACGGTGGAGTTCTCCGTGCCCACCTCGCCGATCTCGCCACCCAGCGAGATGGTGACCCCCTTGGGCTCCAGCGAGCGCACGTACTGCGTCAGGTCGACGCCGACCTCGAAGTTGAGCCGCTGTTGGGCGTCGAGGGTGGCGTGGGAGAGATCGACCAGCGTGGAGGTGTCGAGGTCGATGTTGTAGAAGCCGGCGCTGATGGCCTCGAGCGCGAGCTGCTTCACCGCCCCGACCTCAGCGGCCGCGTCCACCTTGTACTTCTTGGCGTTCACCTGGAAGTGGTCGCCCTGGATGAACACCGGCCCGCGATGTCCCTCGCGCAGGGCGGCCGCGAGCATCACCGCCACGTACTCGGCGGGGCGCTGCTCGGTGTAGGCGATCTCCGAGCGGGCGATCTCGAGGATGAAGGCGCCGCCGTTCACGCGCCTGGCGGTGCGGAAGATGCTGCGGGCGGTGTCGTAGGACGCGCCGCGCACGTTGATGGCGGGCACCGTCACCGGCGGCACATCGCCGCGGCCGCGCGCCATATAGAAGTCGTGGATGGAGGCCGAGTAGGTGCCGACGGCGCGGCCGCATTCCCAGATGGCCCAGCGTGCCCAGTCCTGCTCGTCGGGGCTGCCGAAGACGGCGAGGCGGACGAGGGCGTCCATCATCGGGCCGGCGAGGGCGGCCTCATCTCTCAGCGTGAGCTTGCCGTTGGCAATCGCGGCGGCGGCGCCGAGGGTCTGCGTGACGTGGGCGGGAACCTTGGACATCGGACGAGAGACTGGGTGTGAGGCGCGGCCTCTGGTGGCGCGCGGAGTGACCGGCTTCGGTTGGGCGGGCGCGTGGGGCGCCCAGCCATCAAATCTCGCGTGATTTCCGGGTGGAGGCAACGACAATTCACCACAGAGGGCACAGAGGGCACAGAGCACTGCCACTGCCACTGCCACTGCCGGTGCAACGCAGGGACGCCGAGAACGGCAACCGCTTTTTCAACGCAGAGACGCAGAGGGCGCAGAGAACTGCAACCGTAACTGCAAATTCTTTGGGGGCCCGCACCGAGCTATCGGTGCGAACCCCCAAGGAAAGCAGTTGTAGTTCTCTGCGTACTCTGCGCCTCTGCGTTCAAAGCAGTTTGATTCAGCAGTTCGACTTAGCAGTCTGCGGTTGCCGTTCTCTGTGCCCTCTGTGCCCTCTGTGGTGACCCGCCGTTCAGAGCACCCAATCGGGATCGGAGAGCGGCAACGCTTCCCACACGGCGCGCATCTGCTGCCAGTCGGGGTGCCCGAACTGGTAGTACGTCAGCTGCTTCCCGAGTTCGACGCCGGGCTGGTCGAGCGGATCCACTCCGTAGAGTTGCCCCGCATAGACGGTCGCGAGTTCGAAGAACATAAAGAGCCCGCCGAGGTGCCACTCGTCGACGCGCGTGACGCGCAGCGTCATCGTGGGACGGCCTCCCTGCGCCAGCGCCCCCGCCGTGGCCCGACACTCCGCGCGCAGCAACTCGGCGAAGCTGTGGTCCTTCAGGTACGCGAGCTCCGCGGGATCACCGCTGCCGTGCGGAATCGCCACGTCCGAGGGGTGCTCTTCGACGTCGACGAAGGTCACCGTCTTGTCGCACGGACCCTCCATAAAGAGCTGGACCTGAGCGTGTTGGTCCGTCGCGCCGACGGCCGCGATGGGCGTGGGGCCCACGTGCGCGCCAGACGGCGTGCGCTTGCCCAGCGACTCGGCCCAGAGCTGCACGAACCAGGGCCCGAGGTCGCGCAACGCGTCTGAGTAAGGCATCAGGACGTGCATCGCCTGTCCAGCGTCCTGCTGGGCACGCCACTGCAGCGCCGCGAAGGCGAGCGCCGGGTCCTCGCG
Organism: Gemmatimonadaceae bacterium; assembly: GCA_019637355.1. Classification (NCBI taxonomy): domain Bacteria; kingdom Pseudomonadati; phylum Gemmatimonadota; class Gemmatimonadia; order Gemmatimonadales; family Gemmatimonadaceae; species Gemmatimonadaceae bacterium. The sequence continues at coordinate 1,985,185 of JAHBVT010000001.1, forward strand.
CAGGCTCGCCCCTTGGCAGCGGTCGCGCATCGCGACGGCACCGGCGACCAGCGCGGCGATGTCGAGCCCGAGCAGCGCGGCCGGCAGCGTGCCTACGGGTGAGAGCACGCTGAAGCGTCCGCCGACGTTGGGCGGCACCACGAAGGTCGGGATGCCTTCGGCGTCGGCCACGCGGCGCAGGGCACCCTTCTCCGGGTCGGTGATGAACGCGAGGTGTTCGCGCAGCGGCAAGCCGGCCGCGCGGAGCCGATCGCGCACGAGCAGATACTGCGCCATCGTCTCGGCCGTGCTGCCGGACTTGGAGATCACCAGCACCCGGGTGCGCGGCAGGTTCACCAGGTCCAGCAGGCCGGCGACGCTCCGCGGATCCACATTGTCGAGCACGTGCAGCCGCGGCCGCCCGTTGCGCTGCGCCGAGCTGCGGGCGTTCCAGTCGCGCGGCAGCAGCGCCGTGCGCAGGCAGACGGCGCCGAGCGCCGATCCGCCGATGCCGAGCACGACCACGTCGTCCAAGCCGGGACGCGCGCTGCTCGCCCAGTCGCTCACGCGCTGTCGCTCGGTTGCCTGCGCCTCGAGTTCGCGGAAGCCCAGGACGCCACGGGCGGCCATCGCCTGCGCGCCGGCGACCGCGGACTGCAGGCGCGGTGCAAGCGCGCTCAGCGCGTCCGCGTCCGGACCGCTCGGCACGGCGGCACGCAGCATCCCGCTCACATCCAGACGAATCGTCACGAACCGAACTCCACGGAGAGGCCGTCGTAGGCCGGTTGAATGTCGTCGGGCAGCGCGGCGGCCAGCGCGGCGTGGGACGTCTCGTGGGTCAGGTGGGTGAAGTAGCACCGCCGGGCGCCGACTCGACGTGCGGCGTCCACCGCTTCTCCGATCGAGAAGTGCGTGGGATGCGAGGTCCGGAACAGCGCATTGAGCACCAGGACCTCGGCGCCCCTGAGCGCCACGACCGCCTCGTCCGTGAGCTCCTTGGCGTCGGTGACATAGGCCAGCGGCCCGATGCGGTAGCCGAACACGCGCACGCGGCCGTGTGGCAGCGCCACGGCGGTGACGTCGAGGTGCCCGATGCGCGTCGGCACACCCGGCGCAAGCGCTTGCGCGAAACCCTCGGGCTTGCTGGTGCCGGGGAGCGGCTTCATCGCGGCATCGAAGATGTACGAGAAGCGCCTGGTGAGGCCGTCCAGCGTCTCCTTGGGGCCGTACATCGGCAACGCGCCGTCGCGGCGCACCGAAATGGCCCGGATGTCGTCGATGCCGTGCGTGTGGTCGGCGTGCTCGTGCGTGAAGAGCACCGCGTCGAGGCGATCGATGCCGGCCGCAATCAGCTGCAGACGCAGCTCGGGCGGCGTATCGATGAGCAGGCGCAGGCCGGCGTCTTCCACCACGGCGCCGACACGCGTGCGCTTGTCGCGCGGGTCCTCGGAGCGGCACACGGCACAGGCGCAGCCGATCTGCGGCACGCCGAAGCTCGTCCCCGTCCCGAGGAAGGTCAGCTTCACACCGTCTCCACCTTCAGCTGGTTCGTCGTGCCCGGAACATCGAAGGGCACGCCGGCCGTGATCACCACGCGCTCGCCCGGCACGGCGATCCCGTGCTTCACCAAGAGCTCACGGGCCAGCGCCGTCATCTGTGTGTAGGTGTCGCAGTGCGGCACGAGGAAGGGCGTCACGCCCCAGGTCATCGCGAGCTGGTTGTAGGTGCGGATGTTGTCCGTGAGCACGACGATGCGCACGTTCGGCCGTCGTGCCGCGACGATGCGGGCGCTGAAGCCGCTCTTGGTGAAGACGACGATGGTCTGCGCGCCGAGCAGGCGCACCGCCGTCACGCTGGCCGAGGCGATGGTCTCCTCGACCGTCGCCGTGCCGGGCTTGAGGCGGTCGATGCCCTGCCCGCGCTCCACCGGCGCCTGCTCGGCGGCGGTCGCGATGCGCCGCATCGCCTGCACCGCCAGCACCGGATGCAGGCCCGCGGCGGTCTCGGCCGACAGCATCACCGCGTCGGTGCCGTCGAGGATGGCGTTCGCGACGTCGCTGGCCTCGGCCCGCGTCGGGCGCGGGTTCTGGATCATCGACTCCAGCATCTGCGTGGCGGTGATCACCGGCCGGCCGTAGCGGTTGGCCAGCCCGATGATGCGCTTCTGCTGCAGCGGCACCTGCTCGAAGGGCAATTCGACGCCGAGGTCGCCGCGGGCCACCATCACCGCGTCGGTGGCCTTGAGGATGGCTTCGATGCGCTCCAGCGCCGAGTCCTTCTCGATCTTGGCGACGACGAGCATCCCCTTGGGTAGCATCGCCTTGAGTTCGGCGATGTCCTCGGCCCGGCGCACGAAGCTCAGCGCGAGGTAGTCGAGGTCCTGCTCGATGGCGAACTGAATATCCTCGCGGTCCTTGTCGGTGATGCTCGGCGCGGAGACATCGATGCCGGGGAGATTCATCCCCTTGTTGCTCTTGAGCAGGCCGCCGTAGCGCACCTTCGCGTGGACGCGCGGGGCGTCAACCTTCGTCACCTCGAGTGCCAGGAGGCCGTCGTCGACGAGAATCGTGCCCCCGACCATTACGTCGGCCGCGAGCGCGTCGTAGGTGATGGGAATCTCCCCCGCCCCGCACGCGTCTTCCGGCGCGAGCACCAGCGTCTGGCCTTCCTCGATGGTGATGGCCTCGGCCAGCGCACCGATACGGATGCGCGGGCCCTGCAGGTCGCCGAGGATGGCGATGGGCTTGCCGAGGTCCTGCGCGATGCCGCGGATGTTCTCGACCGTGCGCGCGTGCTGCTCGTGCGCGCCGTGCGAGAAGTTGAGGCGGGCGACGTTCATCCCCGCGTGGATCAGCCGGCGGATGACATCGGGCGACGCGGAAGCCGGCCCGATAGTCGCGACGATCTTGGTGACGCCGGTGGAGGGGGTGCCCGCGGGGGGAGTGGTCACGGGATCAGCGGCCGGTAGCGGCCGCGTGACCGAGCGCGGCCGTCTTCTGTTCGATGCCGGCGATCAGCGTATCGAACGAGGTCTGGAACGAGGCCAGCCCCTCGGTCAGGAGGCGGTCAGTGACGGCATCAAGGTCGATGCCCACCGTGCCAAGTTCGGCGAGCAGGGAATCTGCCTCGGCGAGCCCCACGTCCACCGTCCGCTTGGTCACGCCGTGGTCACGATATGCCTCGAGCGTGTTCGGCGGCATCGTGTTGACCGTATCGGGCCCGATCAGCTCCTCGACGTAGATGGTGTCGCGGTAGGCCGGGTTCTTGGTGCTGGTGCTGGCCCAGAGCGGGCGCTGCACCTGCGCGCCGAGCGCGGCGAGGCGAGCCCAGCGCTCGCCGCTGAACTTGCGGGTGAAGAGCGCGTAGGCGCGCTTGGCGTTGGCGATGGCCGCCTTGCCCTTGAGTGCAGTGGCGCGGTCGGCCGCGAGTGTGCCGGCCTTCACCTGCGCGTCGAGGGCGGCGTCGATGGCCGAGTCCACGCGGCTGACGAAGAACGAGGCGACGCTGGCGACGTGTCCCAGCGGCTGGCCAGCGGCGGCGCGACGCTCGAGGCCCGCGAGGTAGGCGTCGATCACGCGCTCGTGCGCGGCGACGGCGAAGAGCAGCGTGACGTTCACGTTGAGTCCGTCGCCGATGAGCTGCTCAAGCGCGAGGCAGCCCTCATCGGTGCCTGGGACCTTGATCATCACGTTGGGGCGGTCCACGGTCTGCCAGAGGCGGTGCGCCTCGGCGACGGTGGCCTTGGCATCGTGCGCGGCCCCGGGCGACACCTCGATGGACACGAAGCCGTCACGCTGCTTCGAGGCATCGTACACTGGGCGGAAGACGTCGCAGGCGGTGCGCACGTCGTCGGTCTCGACCAGTTCGAAGAGCTCCCACGCGGTCTTGCCGGGCGCGGCGGCCTTCAGCTGCGCATCGTAGGCCGTGCCCGAGGCCAGGGCCTTTTCGAAGATCGTCGGGTTGGAGGTCATCCCCGTGAGCGCATCGTCGCGCAGGCGGCGGGCGAGCGTGTCGCCCTGCAGGAGGGCGCGGTCGATGAAGTCGAGCCAGATGGACTGGCCGGCGGCGTGGAGGGCGTGGAGGGGCGTCGGAGCGGACATCGGCACGGGACAGGGAGTGGGGGAGGCGAGCCGTCAATTTACCATCCTGCCGGGGTGAATGGCGCGAAACGCCGCCGCGCGTCAGCTTTCGTGCCGATGCCTTTCGCTCCTGACCGATGCGCCTGAACGATCCGCCGTCCGGCCCCAGCGGTGCCGTCCGCCGCGCCTGGTGGTGGCGCCGCCTGCCCCTCACGGCGCAATTAGCGGCGATTGGGATGGTCGTGGCACTCGCGTGGTTTCTCACCGCCCGCCTCGCGGCCGACATCGTGGCAGCCGAGGTGCGGTCACGCGCCGAGCAGTTGGACCGCCTGCACCTCGCCGAGGTCGCTGCCGTGCGGATGCTGGGCTCGCTGAATGGGATGTCGGCGGCGGTACGTGGCTTCGTCGTCTCCGGCGATGAAGCGCACGGCGTGCGGTATGAAGCCGCACGGCGCTCGTTCGAGGCCGACGCGAGCGTCGTCGCCGACCAGGTTGCACAGGACCTGAACGTCGTGCGCCGCCTGCAGCGGATGCGGGTGCAGATTGCGCTGTACGACCAAGAGATTGCGTCACCCAACTTCGAGGTGCGGCGGCGGCAGGGCTTCAACGCCTTTGGCCCAGGCACGCCGGGCCTCGCCCGCGTCGAACGAGGCGCAAACGTGATCGACGCCCTGCGCACCGAACACGCACGGATGCTGCGCCTGGTGCGCGAGAACCTGACGGCGCTGGAGGCCGAAATCGAGACGGCCACCGCACGGAACGAGTGGGAGAGTTTCCTCATCCGCGCGGCAGCGGTGATGGTCTTCCTGCTGGCGCTGACGCTGATGATGCGCCTGCTGTCCTACGCCTTGAATCAAGTCGTGCGCGCCGCCGAGGCCTTGGATGCCGGCCGCTACGAGGATGCGCGGCTGCCCAACCACCACAAGGCGCCCAATGCCGAGATGGCGCGACTGGCGCTGACCTTCGATCGCCTCGCGCAGAGCATCGCCATCCGCGAGCGGCAACTGCAGGAGGACATCGAGAAGCTCAAGGAGCTTGAGCGGCTCAAGGCCGACTTCGTGTCCACGGTGAGCCACGAGTTGCGGACGCCGCTGACGTCAATGCGCGGCGCCCTCGGCCTCCTGCTCGGTGGTGCCGGCGGCGAGCTGAGCCCGAAGGGCCGCGAGCTCCTGCGCATCGCCCTGACCAACACCGACCGCCTCATCCGGCTCATCAACGACATTCTCGACATCGAGAAGATGGACGCTGGCCACGTACAGATCCGGCGCGACCGCGTACGGCTGCGTCCGCTGCTCGAGACGACGATCGCCGGCCTCGACGGACTCTCGCGCGACACCGGTGTCCCCCTGGTCCTGCACGAGATGGAAGAGGTCGAGCTGATCGGCGACTCCGACCGCCTCATCCAGGTCTTCACCAACCTGATCTCCAACGCCGTCAAGTTCTCGCCCAAGGGCGAGCCGGTGGAAGTCTCGGCCACGCTGGAACCCGAGGGGGTGCGCATCGGGGTGCGCGACCACGGCCCGGGCATCGCGCCCGAGTTCCAGTCTCGCATCTTCGGCCGCTTCCAGCAGGCCGGCGGGGCGGCCTCGCGCCAGAGCGGTGGCACCGGCCTCGGACTCAGCATCGCCAAGGCCATCACCGAGTTGCACGGCGGCCGCATCGGCTTCGAGAACGTCGAGGACGGCGGCACGCGGTTCGGCGTGGTGCTGCCCATCGCGCCGGAGCCGGAGAGCGTCGAGGATCGGCGACCGGCCGTGCTGGTGGTCGAGGACGACGACTCGATGCGCGAGGTGCTCTGCACGCTCTTCGAACCCTTCGCCCACGCCATCGCCGCCCGCGACGCCGCCGAAGCGATGCGTGGTCTCGGCCGCTTCCCCGTGAAGGTCGTCGTGGTCGACCACGGGTTGCCCGGAATGGACGGCCTGGCGTTGGCCCGGCGTCTGCGCGCCGATCCGCGCTATCGCGGGCTTCCCGTCCTCTTGTACTCGGCGACGGAGTTTGGCGTGAAGGACCTCAAGGACTCCGGCATCCGCATCGGCGACGCCTTCGTGAAGACGCGCGACTCCGAGCAGTCGCTGCTCGAACGCGTCAAGCGCGAGTTGCAGGGCTGAGCGACACTCAGGCCGGCTTCTTTGTGCCGAAGCCCTCGCGCGTCATCTTGCCCCAACTCTCCACGCCGCGCAGGTGCTTCCAGAAGGACTGCAGCCGAAAGAACACCGTCATCTGCCGGTAGCCGAGCCCTTCAACGACGGCAAAGCCGAGCAGCTTCCAGAAATCGCGACGCCGGCGGTAACGCTTGAACGAGAACTCCTCGAGCAGGACGGCCCAGATGGACAGGATGGTGCCGTAACCAATCGCGACCAAGAAGAACAGCAGCGCGAAGCCGAAGTCCACGGCCCCCAGCGCCAAGCCGAGCGCGAGGGCCAGCCAGCCGCACAGTTCGACCAACGGCGCGATGAGTTCGCCGAAGACGTAGAACGGCACTGCCAGCATCCCGACCGGCCCGTAGCGCGGGTTGAAGAGCATCGTGCGATGCGCCCACAACGTACCGATGAGGCCGCGATGCCAACGCTCGCGCTGCCGCCCAAGTACGCGGGCCGACGCCGGCACTTCGGTCCACGCCACCGGATCGGGAATGAAGGGCAGCGTCGCCTCGATTCGATGCTCCTTCAGGTAGCGGTGCAGACGTACGACGAGGTCCATATCCTCAGTGACGTTGCCCGTCTTGTATCCCCCGATCGCCAGCAGATACTTCTTTCGGAACAAGCCGAAAGCGCCGGAGATGATGAGGTTGCCGCCGAGGTGGTTCCAACCAAGGCGGCCGAAGAGAAACGCACGCAGGTACTCGACAACCTGGCAGCCGACCATCCAGCGACTGCTCACCCGCGCCTCGGTGACGCGGCCCATCTCCACGGTGCAGTCGTTGGCAACGCGGATGGTGCCGCCCACCGCGGCGACATTGGCGCCGAGGAGGAAGGGGCGGGCCAAGCGCATCAGTGCGTCAGGCTCGATCAGCGTGTCGGCGTCGACCGCGACGACGAACGGGTGCCGCGCCGCGTTCATCGCGGCATTGAGGGAGTCGGCCTTGCCGCCGTTCTCCTTGTCGATGACGAGCAAGCGCGCGAAGCGCCGCGAGCGGTAGTAGCCGCGCACCGCCTGCGTGCGGATCGACACCGGGAACGCCGGCGGCACCTCGTACAGGTCGAACTCCCGCATCAGGGCCTGCATCGTGGCGTCCTTGGAGCCGTCGTTGACCACCACGACCTCGAGGTTGGGATACTCGAGGGTGAGGAAACTCAGCAGGCTGGAGCCGATCGTGACCTCCTCGTTGTAGGCCGGCACCAGCAGTGACAGGGGCGGGAGTGCGTCGGAGGCGAGCAGGCGCTGCAGGTGTTCGTCCGCCGCGAGGCGCCAGTGGCTCCAAAGCTCGGGAATCGAGAGGAGCAAGAGTACCGCATAGGCGGTGCTGAGCAGCAGCAGGTACACGAGCGCCGCGTGGTCACCCCACCACAGCAGGGTGCGTGCCGCGTCGAGCCAGTCGAGGCCGGTCATCCCTGCCCCATCTCCAACAAGGCGCCGTCGGAGAGGCCGCTGACCATCGTGGCCATATCGCGGGCGAAGCGGTCGCTGCCCTCACGCGCGGCGCGCAGCGCGGCGCGGCCCCGCTCCCCGAGTTGCGCCAGCGCCAACGCGGCGTGCAGGCGCACCTGCCAGACCGGATCGCCGACCAGGGGCGCGAGCAACGGCGTGGCACCGGCGGCGCCGAGTTCGCCGAGCGAACGCGCGGCGGCGGCACGCACCGTGGGATCGTGGTCGGCCACCAGGGCCGCCAAGGCGCGCGCCGCGTCGGGCCCGGCAAAGCGGCCCAACGCTCGAGCCACGCTGCGCCGCACGAAGGCCGAGGGATGCGCGACGTGGGTCAGCGAGGCATCGAGTGAGCGCGGATCGTCCAGCGAGGCCGCCAGCGTCACCCACGCCGCCACCTCGGCGGCCTCCGTGCCGTGGCGGATGCGCAACGCCAGCGGCACCGCCGCTTCCGCCGCCGACTGCCGGAGCACGCCCGTGAGATAGCCGCGCACCACTTTCGGCATCTCGAAGATGTCATCCATCACCTGGCCGTAGAGCGCCGCGTCGGCGACGCGCGGCAGCGCCGTCGCGGCCGCGATCTGCACGGCCGGATGCCGGTCGCCCAGCAGTTCCCGCACCGCGTGGCGGTCCCTCGTGGTCCCGACGATGGAGAGCGCGCGGGCGGCCTCGAGGCGCCGCCACCAGAAGCGCGAGCGACGACGGCGCATCGCCAGCTGCATCCAGGGCTCGCCGCGCAGCGCGACCGCCAGCTCGTTGCGCTGGGCTGCAGGGATGGTCTCCCGCGCCAGCAAGGACACATACCCCACCGCCGTGCCGCGCGGCAGGTTGCGCAGCGCCCGCACCACCGGCTCCGGGTGCGCACCGGCCACAATCCAGTCGCGGAGGGGCGCGGCCAACGCCGTCTTGCCGGCGATGAAGGCACCGCGGCGGGCGCGGTCGTACTGCCGCCGGATGACGACGAAAGCGAGTAGCAGGCTCAGGAACACCAACTGCACCACGCCGACCACGCCAAGGACGACTTGGGCGGTCACTCCGGGGTACCCCGCGCCCGCCAGCCAGTAATCTTGGCCATCAACACGCGCAGGCTCACCGGTTTGGCGAGATAGTCTAGCGCGCCAGCCCGGATGGCGCGGAGCTGGTCCGCCTCCGACGCGTGCACGGATATAAACACCACACGGAACACGCCCGGACGCTCCACCCGCAATCGTTCGTGCAGCGAGAATCCATCGAGCCCTGGAAGGTCCACGTCCATCAGCACGATTGGCGAGCGGCCGCGCACGCGCATCGTGCGCAGGCCCTCCAGCGCGGCCGGGCCGTTCGGATAGCGCACCCACGTGAGGCCACGCGCCGCAAGGGCGAAGGTGACGAGGTCGGCCAGGGCCGCATCGTCCTCCACGACGATGACGTCCGGCGCGATACCGGTGTCCGCCGGGTCCCAGCGCCGCACGTACTCGCCGTTGTCGCGCGCGGCCAGCCACGCCTCCTCGGCCAAGCCCGCCAAGCGCAACGCCGACGGGTCGGCGCCGGGCAACAGCTCCACGACGCCAGCGCTCCACGGCACGAGGTCGGCCCTCGAGGCCTCGGCGTACGGCTCGAGGCGCGCCAGCGCGACGGCCGCCTTCATCGGGAAGAGGAACATCGCCGCCGTCTCGTCGCGGAAGCCGGCCTGCACACGCTCGCTCGAGAGCGCTGAGGCCAAGAGTCGCAGCTCGCGGTGCCAGAGGGCGGCACGCTGCACGCCGTCGGGGGGATCGAGCGGACGTAGCACAGCGACTGCCATCGGCTGGGCCAGAGCCGCAGCGGCAACGAGCGCTTCGTCGAAGGCACGGACCGCGCGCTGCGGCAGCGGGAGCCGCGTCCCGGGATGGATGCCGCGCGAGAGCTGCTTCTGCCGCGCCGCCTCGAGCAGGCGCTCGATGCGCCGTAGCAACTCCTCGGCCACGACGGGCTTTGACTGGAAGTCATCGGCACCCGCGACGAACGCTGCGGTCCGGGTGTCCACGTCCGTGGAACCGGACACCAACATCAATGGCAGGTCACGGAAGCGGTCGTCCGTCTTGAGCTCGCGCGTCACGACGAGGCCGTTCACGCCGGGAAGCCCGATGTCGAGCAGCACCAGCGCCGGCTGCACCTCTTCGATGGTCTCGGCGATCTGGCGCGCGTCCGTCCGCGCCTCGACGAACATCCCTTGTCGCTCCGTCATCGCGCGCAGCACCGCGATCATATCCTCGTCGTCGTCCACGATCAGCAGCGTGACACCCACCAGGCCGGCGCGCGTCGCCAAGGACTCGGCCATCAACAGAATTTCGCGTGCGTCCGTGGAGGATTCCAGCAACCGTGCGCCTGCGGCACGGGGCGCCACCTGACCGTCAGGGCCACGCAGCAAGAGGAGAGGCACACCCTCAGGCACCGACAGCGGTACGTGGGCCCCGGCGATGACGATTGTCGGCGGCGTCGCCTCAAAGACCGCGCCCACACCCAGCGCCGTGACCTGCTCCACGGCGTAGCCGCGGTGCATCGCCTCCGCGACGATGGCGGGACCAGCGGCGTCCGGCACCTCAACCAAGAGCACGCGGTGCTCCGGTGCCTTGTCGGCGGCGGACTCGGGTTCCGCCGCGCCCTCCGGTTTGAGCGAGGCCGCGAGCGCCCGCACGAACTGGCGCACGATTCCCGCGCGCCGGTCCCGGTCGAGCGCCGGGTCGCCCGCCCACTTGACCGCGACCGGTTCCAGTGCGCCTGCGAGGCGGCTGGCCTCGTGAAACCCGTAGCTGCCGGCCGTCCCGTGCACCCGGTGCAGTTCGCGCCGCAGCGCGTCCACGACCTCCGGCGCGGCCGGGTCGCGCAATAGCTGCTCGGCAAGTTCCGAAAACGCCGTCAGCGTGTTCCCGCTCGTCGCGAGATACTTCTCGCGCAACTCGGCGAGCACGGCATTGAGATCGGCGGAACCGGCCATCGGAGGGGGAGAAGGGTCGGGGCTGCGCCGGGCTTGGCACTGGGAATTATCGCGCACGGAGGCGGCCGAGGACAGCCCGATGTCAGAACGTGTTGCGCCGGTTGCGAGTGTAGCGGTCGCTGAGCGACATTGCGCCGATGCGACTTCTTTGCGCCGACGACGAACCGGACATCCGGACCATCCTGGAGCTCGCCCTCGGGCTGGAACCCCGCATCGAGGCCGAGATCCTGCCCTCAGGTGCCGAACTGCTCCGGCGAGTGAAGGACCACAAGCCGGATGCCATTCTGCTCGACGCGATGATGCCGGAACTGGACGGCTACGAGACCTGCCGCCGCCTCAAGGCCGACCCGGAGACGGCACATATCCCGGTCGTCTTCCTCACCGCCCGTGCCCAGCGCGGAGAACAGGATACCGCGCTTGAGGTCGGCGCGGTGGCCTGCCTGACCAAGCCGTTTGACCCGCTCACGCTCGCCGGCGAGCTTCTCGTCACCCTCGGACAGTAGGCGGATGCAGCCGCGCGCGCGCTTCGTGGTACTGTTGGCGCTTGGCACGATGGCCCTGCTCGCCGCGCGCGCCGCAGGTAGGGCGTCCCCAGAACGGACCGTGGACTGCGACATTGCCGCCGCGAATCTGGTCATCGATAGCGGGTGGACCCACTGGCGGAACGGCGACGTGGCCGCTGCGGAAGGCGCGTTTCGCCGAGGGGTCTCCTTCTGCCGCGAAGCCCGACGCGCCTGGACGGGACTCGGCTACGTTGCGCTGCGGCGCGACCTCGTCGACCTCGCGATCGCGCGCTTCGACACCGCTTTCGCGGTTGATAGCGTCCGCGACACCGACGAAGCCATCGGGCTCGGCCTCGCGACCTTCCGCGCCGGACAACTGGCCCGCGCCCGCGCCGCATTCCTCCTCGCCGATTCGCTCGCGCCCGGCGATTCCGTGGTCCGCGACTACCTGCAGCGCATTCCCGCACCGGTCGACGCAGCGGCGCTACCGCCGCGCCCGCGGCCGACGCAGCGGCAACTCGCGGCGCGCACCGGGCGGCGCATCTTCGAGATCCCCGACGGTCGCGGCGGCTGGCGACCGTTCTGGATGAAGGCGGTCAATCTCGGGGCTGCCCTGCCGGGCAAGCACCCCGCCGAGTTCCCGCCAGACGACGGCACCTACGACGCGTGGATCCGCGACCTCGCCGAACTCGGTGCCAACAGCGTGCGCGCCTATACCGTCCACCCACCGCACTTCTACCGCGCGCTGCGCGAGTGGAACCTCGCGCACCCGGATTCCGCGCTCTGGCTGGTACACGGCGTGTGGACGGAACTGCCGCCCGGCGAACACGAGGAGGACTACGACGACCCGCAGTGGCACGCGGCGTTCCTCGCGGAGATGCGCGACGTGGTGGACCTCATTCACGGGCACGCGGCGATCCCGCATCGGCCGGGCCACGCGAGCGGGATGTACGAAGCCGACGTCTCGCCCTGGACGTTGGGCTACATCCTCGGTCGCGAGTGGGAACCGTATTCCGTCCAAGCCTATGCGGCGCGGCATCCCACACGCACGAGCTACCGCGGGCGCTACGTCACTGTGGACGGCGGCAACGCGGTGGACGTGTGGTTGGCCAGCGTCGCCGACTCGATGGTTGCCTACGAGACGGCGCGCTGGAACACCCAGCGACCACTCGCCTACACCAACTGGCCGACGCTCGACCCCCTGCACCACCCCACCGAGTCCAGTCGCGCCGAAGAATCCGAGTGGCTCCGGCGCCGCGGTGAGCGCGTTCCGGAGGCGTCCCGAGAGTATGACAACGACGTCATCGCGCTCGACGCGATGCGGATGCACGCGACGCCGGAGTTCGCGGCCGGGCTGTTCGCCTCGTACCACGCCTATCCGTACTATCCAGACTTCCTCGTGCTCGACCCCGGCTACGCGCAGGCGCGCAGCCCGGAGGGACCGTCGCACTACTTCGGCTACCTGCGCGAGCTCATTGAACACCACGGCGAAATGCCAGTCGTGATTTCGGAGTACGGCGTACCAAGCAGCCGCGGCAATGCGCACCTGCAACCGCAGGGCTGGCATCACGGCGGGCACGACGAGCGTGCGCAGGCGGAGATCAATGCGCGACTCACCCGCGACATCGCCGCCAGCGGCGCAGCGGGCGTGGGGCTGTTCGCGCTCATCGACGAGTGGTTCAAGAAGAACTGGCTGGTGATCGACTTCGAGCAGCCGCTGGAGCGCAATCGACTGTGGCTCAATGCGCTGGACGCGGAGCAGCACTACGGCCTCATCGCGATGCGAGCGGGCCACCGGGATTCGGCCATCGTGATTGACGGGATGCGCGACGACTGGGCGGGGCGCGCACCGCTCTACACGCGCCAGGCCGGCACCAGCGACTCCCATCCGGCGCGGCGACTCGACGCACTCTGGGTCGCGCACGATGAGGCCTACGTGTACCTGCGCCTCGACGTCGGCACCGTGGATTGGGGCAGCGCACGCTACCTCATCGGGATCGATACCTACGACCGCGCGCGGGGTGACACGCGGATGCCGTACACAGGGAAGACGAGCCCCGTGGGACTGGAGTTCGTGCTGGACCTCGCTGGTCCGGATGCCTCACGCCTCCTCGTGGACCCTCCGTACAACCTGTATCGTTTCGCGGCCATCCCCGGTACACGGCCCATCGAATTCCAGTCCGTGTACAACCGGCCGTTCGAGACTCACGCCAACACCGACGGGCGCTACGACACCGTGTGGGTCACGCCCAACCGCCGCACCATCGGACGCGACGGCCGCGTCTTCCCGGCACAGCGCATCGAGCGCAATCTGCTGCGACACGCACGGCAGACTGAGACCTCGCTCGCCGACTGGTATGCCGACAGCGCCACCGGCACGATTGAGATCCGTCTGCCCTGGGGCTTGCTGCACGTGATGGATCCCTCGTCGCACCACGTGCTCTTCGGTGTGGACGGCAGCGACCCGGCGGGCCGGGGCACCGATGGATTCCGCTTCGTCGTGCAGTCGTACAATCCTGCCTCGCCCCGCGCGGTACGGACCGGGGAGTTGCTGCCTGCCGCTGCAGCCGGCACCGGGTTCGCGGCGCCGCCCACCTGGCGTTGGCCCGCGTGGGAGTCACCGCGATGGCACGCCGAGCGCAAGCCGGCCTTCGCCGCGATGCAGGAGGCCTTCCGGGCCATTCCCGAGTCGGGCCCGAAGCCATAGGCGGGGCGGCGTGACCGCCGCCTCGCGTCAGAAGGTCCAGCGCCCCCCGAGGGTCGCAGCGCCGTAGCGGTAGTCGCTCGCGGTGATGGCACCGGCGCCGGCAACGTTCGCGTAGGTCAGGCCGACCAGAACCTCGCGGCCAGGCGCAGCACGGTAGCCAACGCGCATCGTCGCCCGCGGCACAACCGCGTGCTCGAGCGGCGAGTTCTCGAAACCAACAAGCTGGCTGGCCAGCCCGACATCGCCGACGAGCAGGAGCCCCAGCTCGGCCGTGCGCTCGCGAGACACCGACAGTTCCGTCGTGGCCCACCGCTGCGGTGCAAAGAACACGCCGAATTGCGGCTGGGACCACGAGGCCTCGCGATGCGTCAGCGCCAGGCCGGTACCGCGGCGCGGTGTCCACCGGAGTGTGGTCGTCACGGTCGTGCGCGAGACGTCCTGGCTAACGCCCGCGCCCTCGACCTGCCCGAGGGATCCGGCAAGACCCACCTGCACCCTCGGCCGCAGCGCATAAGCGGCGTCCACATCGACCACGTTGAACATCATCTCGCGCTGCGCGGTCGCACGCACTTCGTCGAAGGGCTCGCGCGACGCGCCGCCTGAGAGCCGCAGCCCGCGGCGCGGCGATCCGCTCGCGCGCAGCGCGCCGCGCAGCCTTGTGCCCCCGGCGCCGAGCGCAGCGGGATACTGCACCACCCCGAACTCGGCGCGCGTGGCCACACCGCGATTCGCCAGTCGGCCAGCGACGAAGGCCGTCACTCCGGGCATCACGAGAGCACCGCCGTCGGACACGCTGGCCTCACGCAGCCGCGCCGCGACGCCAACGCGACTGTTCCCCCAGCCTGCGGCATCCACGGTCACTTCGCGGTGCCAGAGCGTGTTGTCTTCGGAGTCCTTGGCGCCGACGACGGTCCACGCGACTGCAGGGCGCCGCTCCGTGCGCACCCAAGCCATCTGCTCCTGCGCTCCACGATGCCCCGGCTCAATCGCCAGTGCTCGGGCCAGCGCCGCCTCCGCCGCACGCGCATCGCCGCGCCAACGACGGAACTGCCCGAGCAGCATCCAGGCCTCGGCGTCATCCGCGCGGCGGCTCAGCCAATCCTCGAGGCCGCGCTCGGCGTCGGGAATTCGATCGCTCCAGGCCAAGGCCTGCGCGCGGCCGACGACGGCGTCGCGGTAGTCGGCATCGCGCACGAGGACACTGTCGTACTGGGCCAGGGATTCGGGAAACCGCGAGGCCCAGGCCGACGTGCGTGCCAGCGCCACGCGACCCTCGAGGTCGCCGGGCTCGAGCCGCACGTAGAGGCGGTGCGCCGCGAGTGCCGGCTCGAATCGGTTGGCCCAGGCGTGGAGTAACGCCACGCGGAAGAGCACGCGCGTGGAGTACGCCGAGTCGCTGCGCACGACGGCGTCGTAGGCGGCGAAGGCGGCACGATGATCGTCACGCGCCCAGGCCGAATCGCCCTGCGCGATGCGCGCCTCGAGCGCCGCCCGCGTGGGCTCCTGCTGCGCGGCGGCGACGCTCGCCCAGACCAGAAGGGCCAGCCCCGCCGCCGCGCCCCGCATCACTTGGCGGCCCAGTCGACCGCCAGTTCGAGGCGGCCCCAGCTGATGTTGAGCACGCCGCGCGCCGACTGCGCATCCGCCGGCACGATCGCGATCTGCAGCGACTCCTGCACCTCCGCACGCTGCCGCGCGCGCATCGGCACCCGGACCAGATCCTTGGACGCGTCGTACTCGGTGCCCCACTGGCCGGTGTTGTTGTTGATGATCAGGAAGTACTGCCCGCTCTGACGGATCGTGTAGAGCGAGTAGGCGCCGGCCGGCACGTCGCGGCCGCCGATGACCAAGTCGGCCTCGGTGCGCAGCGTCGTCGAGGTGTTGGCGCCGGTACGCCACACCGTGCCGTCAGCGGCGAGTTCCGAGGGCACGTCGCGGCCGCGCGCGTGCGGCTGGCCGTAATCGATGACGACGTTCTTGGGCGTCGGCGCTGGCTGGCCCTGCACACGGGGCGTGCTGAGCGGCATCGTGACCGTGGCGCGGGTGCTGAGCGGGGCGCGCAGGCCGGACTGCTGGGCCGCGAGCGGCGCCGCCACGAGGGCGGACAGGGCGAGAACGAGGACCTTTCGCATCGTGAGTGATCGTCGAGAGTGAGGAAGAACGGCCCCTCAGCGGGACCACGTGAGGGTTAAGATACCCCCGAGTCCGGAACCCGACCAACGGGACCGTCGCCACGTCTCCTCCAGCCCTCCACGCCCGCGATGCTCAAGTCCGCCCCCGATCACCACGACGCCGAGCTGGTCCTGCGGCTCTACGAACTCCGCCGAGACCCCGTGATGCGCGAGTCCCGCGACAGCATCAACGCCCAGTTCCTGCCGCGCAGTTTCGATGACGTCTCCGCCATCGCCAAGGCCGACCATCCGCTCAACAGAGCGTACCGCCAGGTCTCGACCTATTGGGAGATGGCGTATGGCCTCATCAAGCACGGCACGCTCAACGCCGACCTCGCGATGGAAAGCAACGGCGAGGGGATGCTGCTGCTCGCGAAGGTCTGGCCCTTCCTCGAGCGGATCCGCGCCGAGCTGAACCCGCGCGCCTTCCGCAACGCCGAGTGGGTGGCGACCCAGACGGAAGCAGGGCGCTACGTGTTCGGCATCTTCCAAGCTCGGGTCGAGAAGCAGCGGAACGGCTAGCTCGTCCAGCGGACGTCCGGAATTGGTGGAACTCTTCTAGATATTGTGGGTATATGTCCAGCTTAATAGCAGGACAAGTGTGCAAATAGCTTGACAACTACTTCACCTGTCTACAAATTCCGGTATGCCATCGTCCAATGGGCACCACCCCGTCCGAATCGTCTCGCAGCGCACCGGCCTCACGCCGGACGTGCTGCGGGCCTGGGAACGCCGCTACGGCGCGGTGTCCCCGATTCGCTCGCCGGGCGGGCAGCGCCACTACAGCGACGCGGACATCGAACGGCTCTCGCTGCTTTCGCGCGCCTCGCGGGCGGGGCGACAGATCGGCCAGCTGGTGCCGCTACCCAACGAGGAGCTGCAGCGGCTCATCGAGAGCGATGAGCGCCAGTCGCGCGAGCGCGTAGGCATCGGGCCGGACCAGCCGGCGGTGGAATCCTTTCTCTCGTCTGCCTTGATGGCCGTCGAGGAGTTCGATGCCCCGCGGCTCGAGCAGACGCTGCGCGCGGCGGTGCTCCGGATGCCGAGCGAGGACGTCCTCGACCAAGTCATCGGGCCCCTGCTCTTCACCGTGGGCTCGCTGTGGCACCAAGGATTGCTGCGGCCGGCCAACGAACACCTGGCGACCTCCACCATCCGACGCGTGCTGGTGTGGATGTCGGACCTGACGGTGCCTGACACGCACGCACCGGTGATCATCGTCGGCACACCGGCGAGCCAGCTGCACGAACTCGGCGCGATGCTGGCGGCGACCACCGCCGCCAGTTGCGGCTGGCGCGTGGCGTATCTCGGGCCCAACCTGCCGGCAGATGAACTCGCGCGGGCGGTTCAGTTCGCCAAGGCGCGGGCCCTCGCGCTGTCGATTGTGTATCCCACGGACGACCCCGAGCTGCCCGGCGAACTTCGTGCGCTCCGCGCTGCGCTTCCAACCGGCGTGGGCCTCGTCATCGGCGGGAGCGGCGCGGCGCACTACGCCGACGCGATCCGCGAGATCGGCGCGCACCAACTCGCCTCTCTCGCGGGGCTCCGGCAGTGGCTACGCCAGCACGGCGTCAGCGCAACGGCTGGTCGAGCGCTTCGATAGTCGCCGTGGATGGCGCGCGCTCCCGCTGGAGCCGCGCCGCCACCCGCTCGGCCTGTGCCATCGCCCGCAGGATGTTTTCGCCGGCCAGCTTCCGTAGCTCGGCCTCGCTCCAGCCGCGCCGCGAGAGCTCGGCAAACAGCGCGGGATACGTCGAGACGTCCTCGAGCCCGCGCACGACCTCGTCAATGCCGTCGAAGTCGCCGCCGACGCCCACGTGGTCCACGCCGGCGACGCGCTTGATGTGATCGATGTGATCGGCCACCTGCGCCAGCGTGGCGCCGGGCGTGCGGCTCACGAACCCCGGCACGAAGGTGACCATCACCACGCCGCCGTTCTGCGGCAGGCGGCGCAGGATGTCGTCCGGCACATTGCGCGTGTGATTCGCGATCGCGAAGGCGTTGGCGTGCGACCAGATCACCGGCGCCTCGCTCACGTCGAGCGCCGCAGCCATCGTCGCCGCCGAGGTGTGCGAGAGATCCACCAGCATCCCGAGCCGGTTCATCTCGCGGACGACCTCGCGGCCGAATGCCGTCAGCCCGCCGTGCCGTGGGTTAGGCACGTGCGCGTCGGCCCAGTCGAGGTGCACGTTGTGCGTCAGCGTCATATAGCGCACGCCCATCGCATAGTAGGCGCGGAGCGCGCCGAGCGAGTTCTCGATGGCGTGTCCGCCCTCCATCCCCATCACCGAGCCGATCCGGCCGCGGGCGAAGGCGTCACGGAAGCCCTGCGCCGTGAGGATGGGCTCGAGTACGTCCGGGTACTTGGCGAAGACGCGCTGCGCGATGTCGATCTGCTCCAGTTGCACGCGGGCGTAGCCCATCGCCTTGATCGCATCGCCACCGGGGATGTACACGGACCAGAACTGGCCGCCCAGCATCCCGGCGCGCAGGCGCGCGATGTCCGTGTGCCCGACCGTGCGCGTGCGCAGGTCGTAGCGCTCCACGTCGTGCGGCGCGTCGCGGAACTCGCGGATGGCCCAGGGAAGGTCGTTGTGGCCGTCGATCAGCGGCGTGCTGCGCAGGACGCGCATCGCGCGCTCGAGGTGCGGGTCGGCGGTGGGAGCGGCAGGGCGGGCCTGGGCGCAGGCCAGCGCAGGGGCGGCGATCAGAGCCGCGACGAGGGCAGGATGAAGGCGCATCCATCCAATATAGAAGGGGCGCGGCCGGTGGCCGCGCCCCTTCGTCCCGCCGACGCCGCATCGTCCTACTTGGCCGGCTTCACACCGCAGGTGTTGATGCCCAGTAGCGAGTAGAGCGGGCAGAAGCCCATCGCGGCGGTGGCGAGCGGAATCAGGCCCAGCCAGCCCCAGGGCGTCTGCGGACCCACGAACACGATGGAGATCAGCCCGATGCCGAGGAGGGCGCGAAGGGCACGGTCGGCGGTGCCTGCATTGGTCTTGAACATCTGCAACTCCTGCGTGAGAGGGGAACGCGTGGCGCGTCTGACGTACGATGCGCCCCCCTGCGCCGCTGCGCCGTCGGCGGGATGCCGCGACCGCTGCGCGGGAAACCCTCACGTCGCGCGGCGGTATATTCCGTCGGTCCCGCGACCCTGCGGGTATGCCCTGACTCCAGCCCCAGTACGGATGCCCATCCTCTCGCTTCGTTCCTGGCCGGCGCTCGGCGCGGTCCTCCTCGCCTCCGCCTTCACCCCGACGCTCGCGGCCCAGCAGCCGCAGGCGGCCAAGCCGACCATCGCACGCGTCGTCGTGCTGCCCGTCCAGCGCACGGTTGCGGCTGGCGATACCCTGCGCTTCACCGCCGAGGCGCGTGATGCGTCCGGCAAGGTCGTGGAAGGCGTGAACTTCCGCTGGGCCCAGACGGGCGCGCACTTCGAAGGCTCGATGTCACAGACCGGCCTCGTCACCGCCGGCTCGACGGGCATCCTGCCGGCTGCGGTGGTGGCGATCCTGCCGGGCGAGCAGCCGGTAGTGGAGCGCTTCGAAGTGCGGATGGTCCCTGGCCCGGCCGCGCGCATCGCCATCACACCGACGCCACAGCGGCTCGTGACGGGCCAGCGCATCCGGCTGAACGCCGAGGTGACCTCGGCCATCGGCGACCGACGCGAGGACCGGGTGACGTGGAGTTCGTCCAGCCCGCGCATCGCGACGGTCAACGAGGTGGGGATGGTGACTGCGGTGGCCGCCGGGCGCACGACGCTCACGGCGCGTGCCGGCGATGTCACCGAGGCGATCGGCGTCGAGGTGCTCGCCACCGCCGCCGCCTCGCTCAGCGTCGAACCGGGGCTCAGCGATGCGCGGACGGGTGATGTCATCCGCTTCCGCGCCGTCGCGCGCGACGCGCAGGGCCGCGAGATCGCGGGCGTCACGCCGGTGTGGAGCTTCGCCCCCGGCCAAGGGATGATCGACAGCGACGGGGCCTTCGTCGGCTACGAGGCCGGCAGCTACACGATCACGGCCTCGCTGGGCAACCGCTCGGCCGATGCCGTGGTGACGCTCACGCGCCGCGACGTGCGCCGCCCGCTGACGGTGGTAGGCCGCCTGCCGCGCACGCGCTTCAACACCGAGGAAGTCTGGCTGCATCCCAACGGCGAGGTCGCGTACCTCGGCTCCGGCGGCGGCGGCGACGTGCTCTACGCCATCGACATCAGCAATCCGGCCAGCCCGGTGGTCACCGACTCCATCGTCGCCAACACGCGCCGCGTGAACGACGTGATGACCACGCCCGACGGCAAGTACCTCGTCTTCACACGCGAGGGTGCGGCCGACCGGCGCAACGGCGTCGTATTCGCGTCGCTCGAGGATCCGCGGCATCCCAAGGTCATCAGCGAGTTCACGCAGGGCGTCACCGCCGGCGTGCACTCGAGCTTCATCTATAAGGACCCGCGCTACGGGCAGCACGTGTTCCTCACCAACGACGGCACCGGCGCGCTACACGTGCTCAACATCGACGACCCGCACCAGCCGCGCGAGGTCGCGCAGTGGAAGACCGAGAACCGTCCCGACGCGGGGCGCACGCTGCACGACATCGACGTGCAGGACGGCCTGCTCTACGGCTCGTGGTGGAATGACGGGCTGGTGATCCTGGATGTCGGCAACGGCATCAAGGGTGGCACGCCGAGCAATCCGGTGATGGTCTCGCAGTTCAAGTACGACCTGAACGCGCTGTACCGGGACGTGGAGGCCAGCGGCGGCCCCGGCTTCATCCGCGGCACGCACACAGCCTGGCGCCACCGCAACTACGTGTTCATCGCGGACGAGGTGTTCCCGGCGAGCGGCGTGCGCGGCGCGAAGGATGCGGCCGCTGGTCGGGCCTACGGGCGCCTGCAGGTGGTCGACGTGAGCGACATCGAGCAGCCGAAGTCCGTGGCCTGGTACGAGCCGGAGTTCGGCGGTGTGCACAATGTGTGGGTTGCCGGCGATTCGCTGTATATCGGCGCGTACAACGCCGGCTTCCGCGTGTTCGACGTGAGCGGCGAGCTCAAGGGCGACCTGCGCGCGCAGGGCCGCGAGATCGGGCATCTCAACACGGCCGATATGGACGGGCGCACGCGCAACAGCGCGATGACCTGGGGCGTGGTGGTGCGCGACGGTTTGGCTTACGTGAACGATATGAACAACGGCCTGTGGATCGTGCGCATCGAGCCCAAGACGGGCGTGGTGCCGTGACGCCAGGCGCGACGCGTCGCGGGATGGGTGTAGGGCGCAGGGCCGCGTTGGGCGTCCTCGTCGTGGGCGCGCTCACCTCGGCGTTCTCGTGTCGGCGGGTCGACAGGGCGCGCGTCGCCCCGCGCGTGCTCAGCGACCCAGCGCCGCCCGCGCCGCCGACGCGCGAGTACGAGGCCATCGTCGTCTCCGAGTCGGTGGACGAGATCGCACGCATCCGCTTCGGCGCGCAGGGCGCGCGCGTCGAGAAGGTCGTGCCGGTGGGGATGAGCCTCATCGACCCCGACGGGCCGCACGGCGTGGCGCTGAGCCCCGACGGCGCGCACTACTTCGTGACCACAGCGCACGGGCTGCCCGGCGGCTCGCTGTGGAAGTTCCGCAGCAGCGACGACGAGCCGGTCGGACGCGCGGTGCTCGGACCCTTTCCGGCGACGGCACAGGTCAGCCCCGATGGCTTCTTCGCGTGGGTGGTGAACTTCAACCTGCACGGGGAGATGGTCCCATCGAGCGTCTCGGTGGTGGAGACCGGTGAGATGATCGAGGTGGCGCGCATCCCCACCTGCACGATGCCGCACGGCTCGCGGCTCAATGCGACGGGCACGCGGCACTACTCGGCCTGTATGATGGACGAGGTGCTCGTCGAGATCGACGCACAGGCGTTCGCCGTGCACCGCCACTTCTTCCTGACCGCCGGCCAGGAGATCGGGATGGCCGGCGCCCCGCCTCAGCGCGGCGCGGGCGGCCACGGCGCGCACGGCGGACACGACGGCGGCGGGCACGGGATGGAGCCGCCGGCGCCCGGCGACGTGAGCTGCTCCCCGACTTGGGCGCAGCCCTCACCCGACGGCACGCGCGTCTGGGTGGCCTGCAACAAGAGCAGCGACATCGTGGAGATCGACGTCGCGCGCTGGACGCTGCTGCGGCGCATCCCGGCCGGTGACGGCGTGTACAATCTCGCCGTCACGCACGACGGCTCGCGGCTCATCGCCACCAACAAGCGCGGCCAGAGCGTGAGCGTGTTTGACGCAGCGAGCGGCCGCGAGCTCGTGCGCATCCCGACGACGCGGCGCGTGGTCCACGGGGCGGCGATCTCGGCCGACGATCGCTACGCGTTCATCACGAACGAGGGCGTGGGGTCGGAGCGGAGCACGGTGGACATCATCGACCTGCGCGCGCTGCGCCGCGTGGCCAGCGTCGAGGTGGGACAGCAGGCCGGCGGCATCGACGTCCTGCGCTGAACACCTGGGCTCCGACTACTTTCCGAGCTTCTTCGCGGCCTCGCGCCGGGCGAAAGAGTTGGGCGGATTGTTCCCCGACGCCATCGCGAGGGCCCGCTCGTACTGCGCCTTGGCGCGATCCGCCTCTCCGGCCCGTTCGTACGCGAGGCCGAGGAGGTATCGCAGCTGCGGATCGCGGTCGTTGCCGGGGATTGCCGTCGCGCGCTCCATCTCGCGCACCGCGAGCGCCGTCTGGCCGGTGTAGAGCGCGATGTAGCCCGGCAGGTACTGGAAGAAGCGCTCCTGCTGCCGCGCCAAGCTCGAATCCACCGCGACCATCGCGTCCAGCGACGCACGGGCGCCGGTCAGATAGCGCTGCGCCGCCGCCGCGTCCCCGCGCAGGGCCGAGAGCCGTGCCATCGCGTGGTTGAGGCGGAAGTCCCACAGCACGCGCGGATTCTCGCGCGGCTCGGGCTGCATGTTGCCAAGTTCACTGCCGCGCCGATACATCCGCTCCGCCTCGTCGAGCGCGCCCGCGTCGGCGCAGATGCGCGCCGCCTCGTTGGCCATCTCGCCCTGCTGGTAGAACGCGTCCTGCGGTACGCTGGCCTCGCGGGTCTTGTGATACGCGATGACCATCTCCTCGTAGCGCACGGCCAGCGCGCAATCACCGTCGAAGCCGGCAGAGCGCGCCATCGAACGCTGCGCGGCGGCGCGTGCGCGCGGCGAGTCCGCGGCGTCGATCATCTGCTGATAGATGCGACGCGCCTCCGCGTGGCGCCCGGCCTCGTGGAGGCGCATCGCCTCCTGCATCTGGGGATTGCCGCCGCCCTGAGCGGCGAGACCGATCGGTGCGAGCAGCAGCGCGACGGTTGCCGCCAAGGATATGCAGCGAGGGGAAACTGGCATCGCGATGCCCTCCGGTAGGGGTGTTCCGAAGTATAGGCTCGCGCGCCGGTGGCTGCGACCCTTTCCGATAGCGAGCGCGGGGCGTGTCCTCTCGGACCCGCCCCGCGCCGTGCCTCACGCCGACTGCCGCGGCGGCCGACTAGTACCGGTAGTGATCCGGCTTGTACGGCCCGTCCACCGACACGCCGATGTACGCGGCCTGCTTCTCCGTGAGCTTCGTCAGCTTCACGCCCAGCTTATCGAGGTGCAGGCGCGCCACCTTCTCGTCGAGCTTCTTGGGCAGCACGTACACCTGCTTGGCGTCATACTTGGTGCCCGACACCGTCGGCTTGCCCTGCGCCGCGAGGTGCAGGTCGATCTGCGCCACCACCTGGTTCGTGAACGAGCAGCTCATCACGAACGACGGGTGCCCGGTCGCGCAGCCGAGGTTGAGCAGCCGGCCTTCGGCCAGGATCAGCACCGAGTGGCCATCCGGGAAGATCCACTCGTCGAACTGCGGCTTGATGTTGTTGCGCTTGATGCCGGGGTACTTCTTGAGCCCGGCCATATCGATCTCGTTGTCAAAGTGGCCGATGTTCCCCACGATGGCCTTGTCCTTCATCTTGGCCATATGCTCCACCGTGATGATGTCGGCGTTGCCGGTCGCGGTGATGAAGATGTCGGCGGTGCTGACCACATCCTCGAGCGTCGCGACCTGGTAGCCTTCCATCGCCGCCTGCAGCGCGCAGATGGGATCGATCTCGACGATGATCACGCGCGCGCCCTGGCCCTTGAAGGCCTGCGCTGAGCCCTTGCCGACGTCACCGTAGCCGAGCACGACAGCGACCTTGCCGGCCAGCATCACGTCCGACGCGCGGAGGATGCCGTCGGTGAGCGAGTGCCGGCAGCCGTAGAGGTTGTCGAACTTGCTCTTGGTCACCGAGTCGTTGACGTTGATCGCCGGGAAGAGGAGCTTGCCCGCCTGCATCATCTCATAGAGGCGATGCACGCCGGTGGTGGTCTCCTCGGAGACGCCCTTGATGGCCTTGCCGACGTTCGTCCAGCGCTTCGGGTCTTCCTTGATGGTCTTGCTCAGCAGACCGAGGATGACGCCCCACTCTTCGGGCTCGTTGGCGGCGTCGAAGGCCGGCACCTTGCCGGCGGCCTCGTACTCGGTGCCCTTGTGGATGAGCAGCGTGGCGTCGCCGCCATCATCCAGGAGCAAGTTCGGGCCGCTGCCGTCGGGCCACATCAGGGCCTGGTCGGTGCACCACCAGTACTCCTCGAGCGTCTCGCCCTTCCAGGCGAACACCGGCGTGCCGCGTGGCTGCTCGATCGAGCCATCCTTGCCGACGACCACCGCCGCCGCGGCGTGGTCCTGCGTGGAGAAGATGTTGCAGCTCACCCAGCGCACGTCCGCGCCGAGTTCGACCAGCGTCTCGATGAGCACGGCGGTCTGGATGGTCATATGCAGCGAGCCCATGATCTTGGCGCCCGCGAGCGGCTTCTTGCCCTTGTACTCGGCGCGCAGCGCCATCAGGCCGGGCATCTCGTACTCGGCGAGGCGGATTTCCTGGCGGCCCCAGTCGGCGAGGGTGATGTCGGCGACCTTGAATGGGGGGCGGTTGGCCTTCGCGGACGCGTCGAAGGGATGGAGCTGGGGTGCGGTGGCAGTCATTGTGTGCTCTCTTGGGACGGAAGACGGATGACGGAAGCTAACGACAACTACACGGTGAGAACTGCGGTGAACAGCGTTGGGCCCTTCGTGGCGGCACTGGGCGGGAGCGCGTGCATTCGTACTGCCGCGAAGCCGGCGGCGGCTGACCACTCCTTGACCTGCTCGGCGTCGAAGCCGAGCCAGACGTGGCCCATCGTCTGACGATACTCCGCGCGATCGTGCGGGAGCATATCCACGAGCAGGAGCTTGCCGCGCGGCTTCAGTGCGCGCCGGATGCCGGCGAGGACGGCGGCCGGGTCGGCGACGTAGTGCAACACGAGCGAGAGCACGGCGACATCGAGCGTGCCGGCATCGATTGGAAGCTCCTCGATGCTACCGGAGCGGATCTCGACGTTGGGCAGCGAGGCGAGGCGCGCCTTTGCCGCCTTGAGCATCGCGGACGACTCGTCCACCGCGATTACCTGGCGCACGAACGGCGCGAGCACCTCGGCGAGCTGGCCGGTGCCGCAACCGAGGTCGGCGACGACGGCATCGTCATCGAGAAGGCCGACCAGCGCGTAGAGTTCGGTACGCGCGCCGAAGAGCTCGGCGCGCAGCTTGTCCCACTGGGCCGCCGAGCTCGCGAAGAACTGCTGCGACCGCGTGTGGCGGTCGGCGAGCACGCCCTTCACGCGCTGGGTGTCGCGGGCGGCCGCAGGCAGACCCTCGGCTTCGTCGCGCACCGAAGCCCACAGCTTGCGCGTGCCGGCGTCCAGCGCCTTGGCGTCGAGGCGATAGCGATTGCTGGTTCCGTCCTCCCGCGCCACGAGCCAGCCGGCGTCGGCCAGCACCTTGAGATGGCGGCTGACCGTGGACTGCGGCAGCTGCAGCACGGCGCGCAGCTCGGACACCGTCAGCTCGTGGCGCTCCAGCAGCAGGAGCAACCGCGAGCGGATGGGGTCGGCCAGGGCCGAGAGGCGGTCAAAGAGGAGAGGTCGCTTCATCCGTATATCCGGATGAAAGGTTAACCACTGAAACCCGCCGGGGCAACCGTGGACGGGGTCAGACCCGGACCGCAGCGAAGAAGGCCTGGAGTCGCCGCGGGCTCAGCGCTCCCAGTTCGCGCACGCCCGAGCAGATATCCACCCCGAAGGGGCGCACCTTTGTGATGGCCTCGGCGACGTTCTCGGCGTGCAGTCCGCCGGCCAACCAGACGGGGACGTCCACCGACTCGACGATCGCGCGGCTCAGCGTCCAGTCGTGCGTGCGCCCGGTGCCGCCCAGCTCCTTCACGGCTGCATCGGGATTCCCGGAGTCGAGCAGGATCTCGTCGACGAGCGGCGCGACCGCCACCGCCTCGGCCACGTCCTCACGCCCGCGCACGTGGATCACCTGGACGATCTTGGCGTGCGGCGCACCGCTGCGGATCGCGGCATACATCGAGTGCGGAACCTTGTCGACGAGCTGCAGGCGCACCCCGTCGATCCCGCGCGCCTGTTCGCAAATGCGCAGCGGACTCCGCTGCGACGTGAGCACGAAGATCCAGGCCTTCCCGAAGGCCCAGCGCGCGATTCGCCGCATCTCGTGGTCCGTGATGACCCCCGGACCACTGGGCATCTTGGTGACGAGACCGATGGCGTCGGCCCCGTGGGCGAGCGCGAGCTCGGCTTCCACTTCGTCGGCGATGCAGCAGATCTTCACTCGCGTCACGCACGGCGCTCCAGCGCGGCGGTGCTGTCGTGCAGGACCTCCCCCACCCAGCAATGCATCCCGACGCCGACGAGCCCGGCCTGCGCGAATCGCCGCGCGTACTGCGCTGCGCTTCGATTGTGCCAACCGATACGGTCGCCTTCGATCGCATCGTCGGTGGTGTACGCCTCGAGAAAGGCCACCCCGCCGAGGAGTTCGGCCACCGCGGCAAGGCCCGGGCCCAACTCGGCGTCCGGCACGTACTGCAGCACGTCGCAGACGACGATCAAGTCGTAGGGCCCGTCGAGGTCCATCGTCGCCAGCGACCCGAAGCTCCCGGCGCGGATGTCGCGGCTCCGGCCGAAGCGCTCGACGACGTATTCGCTAGACTCGACGCCGGTGTAGCGGAGGCTGGGGCGTTCGCGCCGCAGGTGCTCGCGCCAGGCGCCTTCGCCGCAGCCCACGTCCAGCACCGTGCGCACCGGCCGCTCCAGCAGGGCTTCGGCCACGCCGAGCGTCAGGCGCACCTTCCGCGCGACGGCAGCGGGCGTGATGACCCGCCGCTCCGGGTCGTGGTACCACTGTTCGAAGTAGGCTTGGTCGTAGCGCTTGGACATTGCGTAGCGGAGGTGGACTCGGCGGAAGCTACTCTCCGCTCTGCCGCGGCCGAACTCACACCGCGTTGAGCACGCCGCAGCCGAGCTGCTGCGCGTGGCAGGTCGCGAACACCCCGGTGGGCATCTTGTAGATGCCGGGGATGAGGTTGTCGTTCACGAGCTGCACAGCGTCCTGCCGCGGAATGCTCCGGGCCCGCGCGAAGCGGCCGGCGTAGTTGCGCAGGGCGAGGTCGCAGGCGAGCACGACCACGCCGCGCGAAATGAGCGTATCTAGCGCGCCGTCCGGCCAGGTCAGGGCGTGCTGTGCACCGGCCGGCACATTGATGAACGGATTGCGCTTGGTCGGCTCGCCGGTGACCGGATCCTTGAGCTTGGTCTCCTCCGCGAGCATCCCGTCCGCCCACAGCGCGTCGGTCATCACCATTGGCACGGCCGAGTGCCGGATGATGAGCACGGCACTGACGTCGCGGTCGCTGAGGCCGTACACGTCCTTGTAGCCCTGCAGGAACGAGCGCGCCTGGTGCAGGCAGACACCTTCCGAGACCTCGTGTGCGTCGAAGGCCATCTTGTGGCGGCCGGTCACGCGCTCGGTCCAGGACATATCCCAGGTGCCCTGCACGGCCGGTTGCGGCTCGGCGGCACCCAGCGGCGCGGCGGCAAGCGTGCCGGCAGCGAGAACGGAGGCACGGCGAAGAAAATCGCGACGCTGGGTCATTGCTCGGGGCTCGGGTCAGGGGTGGGCGCCTGCTGGAGGCTAGCGGCCTCGCGGTCCTCGCGCCACAGGGCGAGCGCCAGCAGGATGGCGCCGGCGCTCACGCCGATGTCCGCGACATTGAAGGTCCAGAAGCGCCAAGACGCCGTGCCAAGATCGATGAAGTCCACCACGCCCTTGGTATGGCGCAGCCGATCCACGAGGTTGCCGAGCGCCCCGGCGGAGACCAAGCCGAGCGCAAGGGGGATGGCCCGAGCGCTGCGCGGCGTCTGCCGCATCATCACGAAAAGGTAGGTGACCATCCCGATCGCGACGATGCTGAAGAACGGGCGCGACAGACCGCCCACGTTGAGGTTCATCGCCGCGCCCGTATTGTAGGTCAGCGTCCAGCGCAGCAGGTTGCCGGCCACTTCGACCGGGGTGTGCAGCAGCAGCGTCGCCTCGGCCCAGCGCTTCGTGATGATGTCAAGCGCCAAGACGAAACCGAGCGAGCCGAAGTACAGGCGATCGCGCGGCCCGCGCTCGGGGGCGATGGGGGACTGCGTGTCAGGTGTCGTCATAGGAAGTTGGACGCGCCGTGCGCGACCCTCCTAACTTACCCCGCGTGCCCGTGAAGGTGTACGCGTGGCGCCGCTCCCTCGCCCCCTCCCTGCCCTTGCGCGACGCCCCGTCCCTGCCGATTGACGCCGTCCTCGCACCGTTGCACGCGGCGTTGGCCGATCGCGGCGCGGCGGTGCTCGTGGCGGCGCCGGGCGCGGGCAAGACGACGCGGGTGCCGTTGGCGTTGCTCACGGCCGCCTGGCGCGGCGAAGGGCGCATCCTCGTGCTCGAACCGCGAAGGCTCGCCGCCCGTGCCGCCGCGGAACAGATGGCCCGCCTGCTCGGCGAACCCGTCGGACGCACGGTCGGCTACCGCGTGCGCCTCGAGTCGCGCGTCAGCGCCGCCACGCGCATCGAGGTCATCACGGAAGGCATCTTCACGCGCCTCGTGCAGGAGGATCCGTCGCTGGAGGGCGTGGCGGCCGTGCTCTTCGACGAGTTCCACGAACGGCACCTGCCCAGCGACCTTGGCCTGGCGCTGGCACTCGAATCGCGCGGCGTGCTGCGCCCTGATCTGCGCATCCTCGTGATGTCGGCAACGCTGGAACCCGCGCCCGTCGCCGCACTCCTCGGCGATGCCGTGCCGGCGCCGGTCGTTGTGAGCGAGGGACGCGAGCATCCCGTGAGCACGAGCTGGCGCCCTGCGCGAGACGGCGTGCCGATGCCGCGGCATACGGCGCAAGCGGTCCGCGCCGCGCTGGCCGCGCATCCCGGCGACGTGTTGGTCTTCCTGCCCGGTCTCGCCGAGCTCAATCGCACGCGCGACGCCCTCGAGGAAGACGCGCTCGACGCACGTGTGGAGCTCCTCCACGGCTCGCTCTCGCTCGAAGACCAGGATCGCGTGCTGCGGCCGCGCATTCCGGGACGCCGCGTGATCCTGAGTACCGCCATCGCGGAATCGTCCGTCACGCTCGACGGCGTGCGCGTGGTGGTGGATGCCGGACTCGCGCGCGTCCCACGCTACGACCCGCGCAGCGGAATGTCGCGGCTCGCCACCGTGCGCGTCTCGCGCGCGTCGGCGGACCAGCGCCGAGGCCGCGCCGGGCGCAGCGCACCGGGGCACTGCATCCGGTTGTGGGACGAAGGACAGCACGCGTCCCTGCCCGCCCGCGCCACGCCCGAAGTCCTCGAGACAGACCTCACCGCGCTCGCGCTGGAACTGGCCTGCGCCGGCCACGCCGACGCCGCGGCCCTTCGCTGGCTGGACGCGCCGCCCGCCGGGGCCTTGACCCAGGGGCGTGCGCTCCTGACCGACCTCGGCGCACTCGATGCCCAGGGACGCGTCACGGCCCACGGCCGCGCGATGGCCGCCCTCGGTATCGCCCCGCGCCTCGCACACCTCGCGCTGCGCGGCGCCGCGCTCGGGATGGCGACGCTCGCCTGCGAGGTCGCGGCGCTGCTGGCCGAGCGTGACATCCTGCGGCGCGATGCGGCCGAGCACGACGCCGACCTCGTCACGCGGCTCGACGCGCTGCGCGGCCGCGATCGTGGACGCGCCGATCCCACGCGCGCACAGCGTGTGCGGCAGGAAGCGCAGGCCCTACGGCGCGCGCTGCCGCGCGAGGCGCACGACCGCGAAGAAGACCTCGCAGCGCTCGGCACGCTCGTGGCCTTGGCGTATCCCGACCGCATCGCGCAGCGCCGCCCGGGCGAGGCGCCCCGCTACCTGCTGCGCAACGGCCGTGGCGCGCGACTGGCCACAGCTCAGCCGCTTGGGAACTCGCCGTTCCTGGCCGTCGCCGACCTTGACGGCGATCCGGCGGAGAGTCGCATCTGGCTCGCCGCACCGCTCGACGAGGCCTCGTTGCTCGCCTCGACGGCCGGACAAGTCAGCGCGGAGCGCCGCATCTGGTGGGACGATTCGACCGCGAGCGTCCGCGCCACGGAGCGCGAGCGGTTGGGCGCCATCGTCCTGCGCGAGCGCCCGCTGCGGGACATTCCGCCCGAGGCCATCGCAGCGGCGGTACTCGACGCCGTGCGTGCGAAGGGAATTGCCGCACTGCCGTGGACCGAAGCCGACACCGCGCTGCGGACGCGCCTTGCGTTCGCGCACGCAGCGCTCGGCGCACCGTTCCCCGACGTGAGCGATGATGCACTCCTCGCGACCCTCGACGCGTGGTTGCGCCCGGCCCTCGGCGAGGCGCGCCGCTGGAGCGACCTCGCGCGCATCGGGCTCGGCAAGGCCCTGCTCGCGCCATTGCCCTGGGCGCAGCGCGAACGTTTGGACCGGATCGCGCCCACGCACGTCGCGGTGCCAAGCGGCTCGCGCATCCGTGTGGATTACGGCGATCCGCTGCACCCGGTGCTGGCCGTCAAGCTGCAGGAGTGCTTCGGGCTCACCGAGACGCCGCGCCTGGCGGAGGGCCGGGTGCCGCTGACGATGCACCTGCTCTCTCCAGCCGGGCGGCCGGTGCAGGTGACGCAGGATCTCGCGAGCTTCTGGCGCAGCGGGTACTTCGAGGTGCGCAAGGACCTCAAGGGGCGCTATCCGCGGCACCCCTGGCCGGACGATCCCTTGGCGGCGCCGCCGACGCGGCGGGTGAAGCCGCGCGGCAGCTAGCGCCGCGGAGCGGCAAGCACGGCCAGTGAGCTAGCGCACCCAGCTCGGCCGCGTGATGCGGTCCCAGCGGGCCTCACCGTGCGAATACCCGAACCAGGCCGTGTCGCCTGCCGTCCCGACGGGATAGGCGCGCACGAGCTGGTTGGCGCCGCCGAAGCCGAAGCGATCCTGTCCGGCGTAGCCCTCGAGCTGCTCGTCCGCCAGCGACGCAAGGGGAAAGCGCTCGATGCCCGACGTCCCCTCGGCGTACGCGAAGAGCGTGCCGCGTCGCTCGGCGTCGGCGCCGTGCGTCGCGACGAAGAACTCGCCGCGTCCGTCTCCGTCCACGTCGGCCGTCCCGATGAAGCCGACTGTCCCGACGCGCGTCTCGACCAAGGTGCGTAGCGAGTCATCGCCGCGGGTGAACACGATCACGAACGACCCCGATTCGCAGGACTCTCCGGCCGGGATCAGCACCTCGGCCACGAGATCGCGATACGAGAGCACGCGCGTGCCGAAGCAGGATGTGTCGGCGACCGCGGGCGCGCGATCGGACCCGCAGGCGGAGAGGGCAACGGCGGCGAGAACCAGCAGCAAGCGGCGCATCAGCGGAAACTCCTCCGATCGGAATGGCTTGGGACGGGTACCAGAATATAGAATTGCTTGTCGCTCGGCGCGTCCGCTGGCGGCATTTTCGCCACCCTGACCGCTCGATGCCCCTCGCGACCTTCCGCGCCGCCCTCATCCTCCTGATCGCCGCCGTGCCCCTCGCGGCGCAGGATGCGGGGTGCACGCGATTCCGCCCGCGGGTCGAGAAGATGCAATTCGACGGTAACCGGTCAATCCGGTCCTTCGACCTGCAGCAGATCCTCTACACCGAGCGCGCCGGGAGGCTGCGTCGCTGGTTCGGGTGGAACGTCGGTCCGACGGCCTGCCTGGATACGCTCGAGCTGCGTCGCGACGAACGACGCATCGCCGCGTGGTACGCGATGCGCGGCTATCCGGGCACCGTCGCCAGCGTGACGGTCGAGAAGCCCAGCGCGCGAGTGGCGCACGTGCGGTTCGCCGTGCGCGAGGCGCCACCGGTGAAGATCGACTCCCTGCACCTTGTCGGCATCCCGCGCGGGTTGGTGGACCAGGGCCGACTGGTGCAGGACCTGCGCGGTGCGCCCGTCGATGACTCCGTGCTCGTGGCGACGATGGACTCGGTGCAGCAGATCCTCCGGGCCGAGGGCTATGCGCGCGCCCGTCCGCCCACCAAGCAGGTGGTCGTCGACAGCGTGGCGCGGCGCGCGCGCGTGACGCTCAGCTTCACGCCCGGCCAGTTGGTGCGGGTGGGGGCGATCGAGGTGGCGATGACCGCCGCCGATTCCGCCAAGCCCGCCCTGCGCGAGGACGAGGTCCGCACGCTGCTGCGCTTCAAGCCCGGCGACGCCTACAGCTCGCGCGCCGTCGGCTCCAGCCAGCAGTTGCTGTACTCGTACGACCTGTACCGCACCGTGGCGATCGACACGCTACCGCTGCTCGCGCGCGGCGATACGCTCCCCGTGCGCGTACGGTTGGTTGAGGGGCGCCACAATTCGTTGCGCTTCGGCGGCGGTTGGGGCACCATCGACTGCTTCCGCACCCAGGCGCGCTACGTCGAGCAGAACTTCCTCGGCCGTGGCCATCGGCTGCAGCTCGACGGGCGCCTCTCCAAGCTGGGTGTCGGCGCGCCGGTGGACGGGTTCTCCGGCGCCTGCGCCCCCGCCGTCCGCAGCGACACGTTCAGCCTGCGACTCAACTACTATGTGGGCGCGACGGTCTCGTTGCGTGGGGTCATCGGCGACCGCTGGCACCCGGTGGGCACGCTGTACAGCGAGCGCCGCACGGAGTTCCAGAGCTACGTGCGCGAGACCACCGTCGGCGCGCTCGGCTCGTTCGACAGGCCGATTGTCCCGCGGGTGAACACCACGTTCACGTATCGCTTCGACGCCGGCCGCACGACCTCGGACGCCGCCGTCTCCTGCGCCACCTTCGGCCTCTGCCGCTTCAACGACCGCTTCCTGCTCAACTCGCCCAGCGTGCTGCACGCGGCCGGGATGACCTGGTCGCGCTCGGCGCCAGCCATCGCGTCCTTCGCCGCCAACGACGAGCGATGGGCGATCGAGTCGCGCATCGGCACGGTGAACGTCGGGCGGCCGGGCACACGGGTGAACTTCAACCGCACGCAGCTCGAGTACGCGCTGTACCGCCCGCTGACGCGCACCATCGTCGGGGCGGCGCGGCTTTCGGCCGGCTTCATCGCCACCCGCCGCGACCTCGAGGCCTTCGTGCCCCCGCAGGAGCGCTTCTACTCCGGTGGCCAGAACTCGGTGCGCGGCTACAACCAGGGCCAGCTTGGCCCCGCCGTGTACATCGTGCGCGCCCCCACCGACACCGTCGTCGTCAACGGGGAGCAGGTCGGCATCGCGAACGCCGCGCGCGGTTTCGATCGCGTGGCGCCCGCCGGCGGCACGGCCACGGCCCTGCTCAACCTCGAGCTGCGTTCCCGCGTCGGCTGGCCCAGCGACCTCTTGCGTTGGGTGATCTTCCTCGACGCCGGCCGCGTGTGGAACAACTCCGGCAACTACGCCGTGACCGGCCTGCGCGCGACGCCGGGAGCCGGCGTGCGGCTGGTCACGCCGCTGGGGCCCTTCCGGGTGGACATCGGCTACAACCCGCACCAATGGGAGCCGGGTCCGGCGTTCTTCCTGCAGCGGGCCACCGGCACGCTGCTCGGCCGCGCCATCTGCGTCTCGCCGGGCTCGCAGGAGCCGCTCGACGACACGGCGGCCGGCGCCCTCGGCCCGGTCAACTGCCCCAACACCTTCCGGCCCAACCGCCCGAGCGGATTGCTGCCGCGGCTGGTGTTCCACTTCAGCATCGGGGAGGCGTTCTAGGTGCGGCGGCAGACCAAGCGCGTCCTCTTCACGGCCCTCGGGATGATGCTGCTGTTCGGCGTCATCGTCTGGGCCGGCGCGACGGTGCTGCTCAGCACCGAGCGGGGGCGCGCGTGGACGGAGGCTCGCGTCCTCGCCGCCCTGCGTGGGAGCGTCGCGCAAGGCAGCAGCGTCGAACTTGCCGGCCTGCGCGTCGTGCCGCTCGGCACGGCCGGGTTCGACGCGCTGGTCCTCCGCGATTCCACCGGCAAGGCGATCATCAGCCTGCGGGGGCTACAGCTGGGCTTCGGCCTGCGCGAGTTGCTCGACCGCGAACTGCACATCACGCGCCTGACGCTGGACCGCCTCGACGCCGACGTCACGATGGATTCGGCCGGCGTGCTGGATCTCGAACGGATGATGATCGCCGCCGACATCGGCAGCTCGGCGTCGGATCGTCCCGGACGCCCGTGGCGGGTGCGCATCGACACGCTGACGCTGCGCGACGGGGCGGTCGCGCTGACCCGTCCGGACTCGCTACCGACGCTGCCGCCGCGCCGCGATGTCGTGCACGACCTCTCGGTCGCCCTCGGCGACTCGCGCATCGAGACCGACGGCCCCGTCGCGACCATCGCGCTGGCCAGCGTCCGCGCTCGCCTCGACGAGCCCGCCCTGCCCGTCGGCCTCACCGGCGGAACCATCGCGATGAACGGACGTGCGGCGTCGCTCAGCTTTCCCGTGCTGACGCTCGGCGCGTCGCGGGCGGCCGTGAACGGACGCGTGGACTGGAGCGACCCTGAGCGCGATCCGCGCTTGGCACTCGCCGTGCGAGCCGACGCCGTGGCGCTCGCGGAGCTGGGCTGGGTCGATCCGCTGGTCCCCCGCAGTGGCAGCGCGCGCGCCGCGCTGCGACTGGAGAACGGCGCGCGCGATGGCGAGTTCCGTGCCGTCATCGACCGCTTCACGGTGGAATCGAGCGGTTCGCGCATCGAGGGACGGCTCGTCGCCGACGTCGGCGAGGCGATGGCGCTGCGCAACCTCGACGTCACGGTGGACCCGCTCGACTTCACGCTGCTCCGCGAGCTCTTCGGCGACTCGTCGCCACCGCCGCCGTGGGACGGCGTGCTGCGAGGCCGCGTGCGCGGGCCCGGGGGGCCGCTGTCGGCGCTGGTGCTCGCCGAGAGCGAGTTCGAGTTCGAGGATCGGCGCATCGGCGGGGCCCGCTCGCGCTTTCGCATCGCTGGCACGATCGATCTCGAGGCCGCGGAAACCGTCCTGAACCCGCTGCAGGTGCGCATCGACTCGCTCGACGTGCGCAGCGCCGGCGGCGTGACCGACATCGCCGACGCCCTCACCGGCTACCTCAGCGGCAGTGTGACGCTCGACGGGCCGCTTGACGACGTCCGCTTCCGCGACCTCGACCTCGTGCACATCGATGGCAGCCGCCCGCGCACGCACGTGCGCGGCAACGGTCGCATTGCCGAGGACACGACGCGCACCTGGCTCGAGGCACGGCTCGCGCTCGACACCATCGCCCTCGCCTCCTACGGCGTGGCCGTCGCCGACGAGCCGATGCGGGGGACGGTGCACGGCACGCTGGACGTTTCCGTGACCGGCGACTCGGTGACGCTGGACCTCGCCCTCTCCGGCGAGGGCGCCGACCTGCACTTCATCGGCGCAACCTCGATGGACACCGCGCGGCTCGTCGCCAAGGGACAGCTCGGTGTGTGGAACCTCGATGCGTCGCGCTTCCTGCCCACGCGCGAGCTGCCGGAGCACAAGGTCACCGGCCGCTTCGACCTCGGGCTCGACGGCGGCTGGGACGAACCCAGCGGCCCGGTGGCGTTCTCCCTCGACACCAGCTCGCGCGTCATCGGCCTGCCGCTGCGCGAAGGGACCGGCGCGCTCGTGCTCGAGCCCGGCGGCGTGCGGGTGGACACGCTGCGCGTGGCGACGGACTTCGGTCGCATCAACGGCAAGGGACGCCTCGCCCGTGACCCGAGCGTGCGCGACACGTTGCGCTTTGCTGCCGTGCTGGATTCGGTGGCCGCGCTCGCTCCGCTACTCGGCGATTCACTCGCCGCGGCCTGGGCGGACTCGCTCGGCGGCACGCTCAGGGTCGAGGGGATCGCGGTCGGCTCGCTCGACACCCTCGACGTTCGCGCCACGCTCGACGGCGACTCCCTGCACGCCGGAAGCTTCGTCCTGCGTCAGATGACGGGTGAGCTGCTGCTCGACGGCCTCCCCCACGCCACGCGTGGCCTCGCCACATTCGACGTCGTCGACGGCCGCGCCGGCGGGGCGATCCTGCATCGGCTCTCCGCCGAGGCCACGGTGCGGGACCCCACCTGGGTAGATGCCTCGTTCCGGTTCGTCGCCCAAGACACGTTGATCGGATCCGGCCGCGCCGACATCCATCTGATGGGCGACTCGCTGGAGATGCGCGTGGACTCGCTCTCGGCGCGCAGCCGCGAGGCCGACTGGCAACTCGCGCGCCCGAGCCGCATCGTCCGGCGCCCGGACCGGCTGGTCGTGGATTCACTCCTGCTCCTGAGCCGCGATGGCGCCCGCTTCGCCCTGACGATGCGGGTCGACTCCGCTGGCCCGTTGGATCTCCGGACGCAGGCCCTGCGTGTCCCGCTCAGCCACGCACGGTTCACCGGGCTGATGCCGCCGCGCGTGGACGGCCTGCTCACGCTCGACGCCACGGTCGCGGGCAGCTTCGCCGCGCCGCGCCTCCAGATGACTGCGCGCCTTGACTCCACCCGCGTGGACGACCGCGAGGCGCCGGAACTCACCCTGCGCGCGGCCTACGACACGGCCTGGGTGAACCTCACGCTCGACGGCCGGGTCTTCCAGCGCGATGCGTTTTCGGTGACGGCCGAGTTGCCGCTGGACCTCGCCCTCGAGGCGCGGGCGATGTCAGAACGCTTCGTCGAGAAGCCGCTGTACTTGCGCCTCACCGCCCACGGAACGCCGCTGGCCGGGTTCGAGGCATTCTCGGAGGGCATCCGCGAACTCACCGGCGGGCTCGATGCCGATGTGCAGGTCACGGGCACGTGGCGCGAGCTCGAACCGCGCGGCATCCTGATGCTGCGCGAAGGCGCGTTCGTCGTGCCGGCGCTCGGCACCGGCTTCCGCGATCTCCTGATGGACGTGTCGTTCTCGCCGGATTCGATCCTCATCCAGCGGGCTCGGCTGGCCGATGAACGGTCCCTGAACGACACCGCCTCGCTCGAGGGCGCCATCGTGCGCGAACGGCGCGGCTGGAGTACCGACCTCACCACCGTCGCAAGGAATCTCCGCGTCATCGACGACCCTCGCGTGGCCGAAGCCGACGTCTCGTGGCAACTCTGGCTCCGCGGTCCGCTCGACACCCTCGTGCTCGGCGGCGACGTCACCGTGCCCTCGGCGAACCTCTTCATCGGGCGCCAACGCCGGCGTGCGCTGCAACTGGAAGAGGACCTCGTGCAGCAGGACGTGGCCTCGCAGTACGCCCCGCGACTGGCCGGCGTGCGCCTGCGGCTCGGCAACGAGGTCCGCCTCCGCTCCCCGGAAGCCAACGTGCAGCTCACCGGCGAGGTCGCGGCCGCCGGCACCCTCGACGAACCCGACGTGCGAGGGGAGATCTTCGCGTCGCGCGGCACCTTCCGGCTCGACTTAGGCCTGCTGCAGCGCACCTTCCAGGTGGATAGCGGTCTCGTGCGGCTCAACGGCCCGCTGAGCATCCCGCCGACGCTCGACATCCACACGTCGTACACCGTGCGCCAAGCCGAGCGCGAGGACGTCAAGATCGGCGCGCGGCTCAGCGGCTCGGTCGAGTCCCCGCGGCTCACGCTGTCGTCCGGCGACCTCGGGACCACGGCCAGCGAGACGGAGATCATCTCCTACCTGCTCTTCGGCGCGCCCAGCTTCGCGCTCGACGGGCAGAGCGCGTCGGCGGTGCGGCTCGCGACGGCGGCGCTGGTGCCCTCGCTGGGCGGTGCGGCCGAGCGTGCGCTGGGCGCGCGGCTACCCTTCCTCAGCGAGTTGCAGGTGGTGACCGTAGCCGGCGATTCGCCGCGCGACTTCACGATGAACTCATTCGAAGGCCTGCTCAACTCGTTCGCGCTCACGGCCGGGACGCAGGTCGGCACCGACTCGTACCTGCGGATGTCCGGCGGCGTCTGCCGTGGCGAGAACCGGGCGGCACAATCGCTGCCTGCCTGGTTCGGCATCACCGGCGAGTATCGCCCGCGCGAACGGCTCTCGGCCGAAGTCTCGCTGACGCCGGGCTCCGCACCCTGCAACCGTATCGGGACGTTCGCGCAGATCTACCAGCTCGGTCTCGACCTGTACCGAGATTGGCGCTGGTAGGGCCACGGCCCGCGTTCCCTTGTTAGGTTTGGGGAACCCTTCACCACAGCCCACCGGCTCATCCACCAGCCTATGTCTCGCGTCACGCTCACCGCCGCCTTCGTCGCCCTGCTGCTCGCCGCCCCGCTCACGGCCCAGGATCCCGCGCCAGTCGTCACCAAGATCACCGCCGACTTCGGCTACGTGCAGGTCAGCGGCAACACCTCGGTGACCACCACGAGCGTCGGCCAGAAGCTCACGCAGTCGCGCGGAAAGCTCTCGTTTGAGCAGCTCGTGAACTTCGTGTACGGTGAGCAGAACGGCGTACCAAACACCAACTTCCTGAAAGCCGGCGTTCGTGCCGACTACCGGCTCGCGGGCCTGTTCTCAGCCTTCGCCAGCGTGGCCTTCGACCGGAACACTTTCGCCGGCATCGAGCGCCGCTTCGAGGAAAACCTCGGCTTGGCCTGGCGCGCCGTCGGTACCGAGCGCGACACACTCCGCATCGAGGCCGGTTTCTCGGTCACGCAGCAGGTCTCGACGGACGGCACCGAGAGCGACTTCCCCGCGGGCCGCGCCGCGCTGGCCTACCGGCACTACTTCACGCCGCGCTCGTATTTCATCCAGACCGCCGAGGGCATCCCGAACTTCAAGACGCCGGAAGACTGGCGCGTGAACGCCGAGTCCTCACTCATCGCGCCGATCTCGGCGCGCATCGGCCTCAAGGTCTCCTACGTGGTGCGCTTCGACAATCTGCCTGAGCCGACGTTCCAGAAGACCGACAAGATCTTCACCACCGGTCTGCAGATCTCGTTCTAAAGTTCGGCGTGCCCACCCACGGCGCGCGCGTGGCCGCGATGGGAGGGATCAGCCCGCGGGCCGGCCGGCTGACCGCCGAGTAGATGTTGCACCCGTAACCCTGCGGGGCATCTCCCTACGCGGGCCGCGGAGTTTTCCGCATTGCCGGCGCGTTGCGGCGGCGCAATGTTCGGTCAACGCCTGACCGAACCCTTATGCTTGCCATCGCCGAGCCTCTCATCCACCGCTACGACGTCTCCGGCCCGCGGTACACGAGCTACCCGCCGGTACCTGCGTGGGAGCCGGACTTCGCGGTGGCGCGCTGGGCTGAGGTCCTCCAAGACGTACCCGCCGCCGATTCCTTCGCCCTCTACGCGCACTTCCCCTTCTGCGCCAAGCGCTGCCTGTACTGCGGCTGCAACGCCATCGCCTCGTCCCGCGCCGCCAAGATCGACACCTACCTCGACGACTTCGCACACGAGTTGGCCCTGCTGACCGATGCACTCGGCTGGGGACGGCCGCTGCGGCAGATGCACTGGGGCGGCGGCACACCGAACCTCCTCAGCGCCGCGCAGACCGAACGCGCGTGGCGACTGCTCACCGATGCCTTCGCGTTCGCTCCAGATGCCGAGCTCTCCGTCGAGGCGGACCCGCGTGTGGTGGCACCGGGCCAGTTGGCACATTACCGCGACCTCGGCTTCTCGCGCATCAGTTTCGGGGTGCAGGATCTCGACGCCGAGGTGCAGCACGCAATCGGGCGCATCCAGCCACTGCCGTTGGTGCAGGACGTGGTCGCGCAGTCCCGTGACGCCGGATTCAACGAGATCAACCTCGACCTCATCTATGGCCTGCCGCGGCAGACGATGCGCAGCGTGGATGCGACGCTGGACGCCGTGCTGGCGCTCGACCCGGATCGCCTGGCGACCTTTGCCTACGCGCACCTGCCGGCGCAGCGCCCGCACCAGCGGGCCATCGCCGTGGATGCGCTGCCCGGCACGTTGGAGCGCGTCACGCTCTTCCGCCACATCGTGCAGCGCCTGACTGCCGCCGGATACACTTGGATCGGCTTCGATCACTTCGCGCGGCACGACGACCCGCTCGCGATCGCACAGCGCGAAGGGCGCCTGCACCGGAACTTTATGGGCTACACCACCGACCCCGGCCCGCATTTGCTCGGCGTGGGAATGAGTTCGATCTCGGAGGTCAACGGGACCTTCGCGCAGAACGCGGCGACACTCACGCCCTGGAGCGATGCCGTCCGCGCCGGCTCGCTGCCGGTCGTCCGGGGCCACACGCTCA
This sequence comes from Gemmatimonadaceae bacterium, assembly GCA_019637355.1. Lineage (NCBI taxonomy): Bacteria > Pseudomonadati > Gemmatimonadota > Gemmatimonadia > Gemmatimonadales > Gemmatimonadaceae > Gemmatimonadaceae bacterium. Next base: position 2,025,644 of record JAHBVT010000001.1, read on the forward strand.
CCGACGACGACCGCACCCGCGGCGGCATCATCAAGCAGCTGCTCTGCAACCTCGAGCTGCCCTACGCGATGGTGCCGACGGCACTGATGGCTGCGCTCGCCGCCGTGAAGGCCACCGCCGCCGACGGCTTCGTCACGCTCGAGCCCGACCGCCTCGTCGTCACCGATCTCGGCCGCTACTTCCTGCGCAACCTCTGCCTGCCCTTCGACGCCTATCTGCCGAAGCGCGCGAGCGACCGGGTGTTCAGCCGGACGCTGTGAACGACGCTCAGGGCCAAGGGAGCGGCAAGACGGTGTAGCGCGTGCGCTTCGTCGGGTCGTCCTCGCCGTCGAAGAAGGCCTCGATCTCCCGCACCGCCGCCTCCCGCAGCGCCTGCTCCGCGACCGACGGCACCGCCGCCTGTCCCTCGAGCCGCTTGCGCAGCGCGTCGAGATGGAATGCCACCACCTGCCGCACGTCTGCCGCCGCCCTGGCATCGCCCGCGCGGTCGAGCATCGTGTTCAGGACCACGCGGCGCACGGCGCGCTGCAAGGCCGCCTGCGACGGCGTCTGCGGCAGCGGCGCATACCAGGTGCGGTCGAGAATCGTCTGCATCAGTTGGTCGAGGTTCATCTGCTGCGGATCGCGCGCGAAGAACAGCGACACGCGATTCATCCGCTCACGCTCCATCAGGCCCTCGATCACCTCGGTGGCGAGCCCGCCCGCGAGGGCAACCTGGTCCACCGCCGTGCCGGCGCGCGGGAGCCAGTCGTAGCCCGCGTCCCCGCCCGGCGGCACCGGCGGAATCAGGGCCAGCACGCGCTCCGGCACCTCCAACTGCGCCGGCTGCAGCGCGTCCAGCGCCAGCGTCAACGCCCGTCGCTGGTCGCCCACGCCAATGACCGTGGTCGGCGCCTGGCCGTCACCGCGCATCGCGTAGCGGAAGTCCATTCCGCCCACGTATTTCACGAGGCCCTCGAGGGAGTAGCGATGGTGCAAGTACACGTGCAGGAAGCGCATCGAGAGCAGGTACATCGGTTCGCCCGGCTGGATGGCGCGCTCGTCGAAGGCCTGCATCGCCACGCGCCGCACCGCCGCCGTGCGGTCGACCGCCTCGAACATCGTCGCGCCTTCCACCCAGCGCGTCGCGTCGGGAATCGACCCATCGGCGCCCGCGTGCTGGTCGCCGACGAAGCGCACGTTGCGGCGGATGCCCTCTTCGACGATCCGCGCCAGGCCCGCCGACTCGGCCTGCGCGTTCGGGTACCAGGTGTAGCCGTAGCGGATGGCCAGCGAGTCCCAGCCGCCGGCCATCGGCGCATAGGCCTGCGAGAGATCGATCGTGTTGTTCGCGCCCACGCTGATGAGCGGGAACGGATAGTCCATCACCGAGGAGCGGCCCTGCGCCGCCGCGATGAAGTTATGCGAGAGGCCCAGCGTGTGGCCGATCTCGTGCGCCGTGTGTTGGCGACGCCGTGCCATCGCGAGCGCCTCGGCCGACACACCCAGCCCGCGCGTGCCCGCCGCCGGCACCAAGCCCGCCCAGATGTTGTAGTCCACCAGCGAGCGGTACGAATCCATCCGCACCACCGTGCGCACGATCTCGCCGGTCCGCGGGTCGGAGAACGACGGTCCCACCGACGGGCCCGGCGCGTTGCGATGCACCCAGTACAGCAGGTTGTAGCGCGCGTCCATCGGGTCGGCGCCGGCAGGCAGGTCGCGCACCTGGAACGCGTTCTTGAAGCCCGCCGCCTCGAACACCGTGTTCCACCACATCCCACCCTCGCGGAAGGCCGTCTTATACGGCTCCGGGATTCCTGGGTCGAGGTAGTACACGATCGGCGTCACCGGCTCGGTGAGCACGCCGCGCTGGTACGCGGCAGGATCCCTCGGCACGAGGCGCCAGCGGTTGATGACGCTGCCGCGGTAGGTGCCGTCGAGCCCCTGCGAGAAGTCGAGGAATGACTGGCCGAAGAAGCCACTGCGCGAGTCACCGCGGCGCGGCGCGAAGCCCTGGGGATCCGGCAAAGCGACGATCGAATGGTGCAGCTCAAACACCGGCGCGCTGCCGTCGGCGGACCAGCGCCGCAGCGCCGGCCCCGCGTTGTCCACGTTAAAGGTGAGCACGGCGTGGATTTCGGCGTTGCGCGGGAAAGCCTTCGTGCGGCCTTCGTCGAACCAGCTGCGCTGCGCGTCCACGCGCGCCGTGCCCTGTTGGCTACGGCGGATGGCGTCGCCGACCCCGTAGGTATCGGAGAGGAAGAACCCGGTCGCATCCACCACAACTCGTCCATCGGCCTCGGACTCGATCGGGAACGACGCCAGCACCGAGCGCGGGAAGGCTTCCGCTGCCGCCCGCTGCCCGGCTGCGTCAGCCGCCGGGGCGCGCGAGACCTGGTTGTCCTTCAGCATCAGCACGCGTCGACCGCGCCGCTCGAAGCGGATGATCGACGTACCACCCGTCTGCCCGCGATCCAGTCCCAGCGCCCCCACCCCGATGCCCGTCGCCAGCACCACCTGGTGCATCAGGTCCTTGTCGAGCTGCGCCACCGGAATCTCCAGCAGCAGCTTGTTGCGGTCCGCGTCCACGCGAACGCCCACCAGCGGGGCCTGCGCCGCCAGCAGCGTGGAGGACAGCGCCACGAGCACCGCGGCACGCAGGAAGGGAAGGACACGCACGGCAGATCGCATTGTCTGGTCTGGGGTGTGAGGTGCGCTGATTCTAGTGTCCGCCGCCCGCCGACGCCATCGACAGGTCGATCCCCGCGACGGTCACGAGGATGTTGCGGCGCGGGGCGTCCGCGATGAACGACGCGATCACTTCCTTCACGTCGTGGTCGATGTACTCGCCCGTCCCGTCGATGATGACCTTCTCACCCTCCGGCACCTGGTCCAACATCGTCACGATGGATGGCTTGGACAGGAACGTCCCGTCGCGACGGAAGCGCAGCACGAGCTGCCCGCCCGGCGCGCGCTCCTGCACCACCGCGCCGCGCGAGTTCTGAAACAGCACGAACATCACGCCGACGATGATGCCGACGATCACGCCCTTGAGCAGGTCGAGGGCCAGCACCGCCGCGATGGTCAGGGCGAAGGGCAGGAACTGCGTCCAGCCCAGCTTCACCTGCGTCGAGAACAGCGCCGGCTTGCAGAGGTTGAGCCCCACCTGGATCAGCACGGCCGCCAGCGCTGCGAGGGGAATCTTGGTAAGCAGCGGGCCGGCGAACACCACCGCCAGCACGAGCAGCACGCCGTGCAGCAGGGCCGAGAGCCGCTCGCGGCCGCCGGCCGCCACATTCGCGCCCGAGCGCACGATTACCGCCGTGACGGGCAAGCCCCCGAAGAAGCCCGACGCCGCGTTGGCCGCGCCCTGGGCCAGTAGCTCCCGGTCCGGCGGACTCGTGCGGCGCAACGGATCGAGGCGATCGACGGCCTGCAGCGAGAGCAAGGTCTCGATGCCGCCCACCACCGCCACCGTGAATGCCGCGACCCACACCCCCGGCATCGTCAGGCCGGCAAAGTCGGGGCGCGGCAACGCTTCATACAGCGCGACGACACCGCCCAGCGGGACGTCCACCATCTGCAGCGGAGACAGTCCAAGCGTCGGGTTGCCGGCGAAGACCACGCCCAGCACGCTCGTGAGCACGACGACGATCAGCGCCGGCGATAGGAAGGCAATCTTGCCCATCGGCGTCTTCTTCCAGCCGTACAGGATGACCAGCGACAGCGCCGTGAGCAGCGTGGCACCCACGTGAAACTGCCCCGCGATGTCGAACAGCCCGCCGGTCGCACCGAAGGCGGCCGGCAACTGCTTCCAGATGATGGTAATCCCGATGGCCGCAAGCATCCCCTTGATCACCGATGACGGCACCAGTGCCGCGTAGCGACCGGTCTTCAGCACGCCCAGCGCGATTTGGATGACCCCCGACAGCAGCACCGCGGTGAGGAAGAGCTCCAAGGAGCCCAGCGCCGCGATCTCGGCGATGACGATGGCCGTGAGGCCCGCCGCAGGTCCGGTCACGGACAGGGCCGAGCGGCTGATCCACGGCACCACGAGGCCACCGATGGCACCGGCCACCAGGCCAGAGACGGGCGGCACCCCGCTGGCTACCGCGATGCCAAGACACAGCGGCAGCGCCACGAGGAAGACGACGATGCCAGCGACGATGTCCTGGCGCGGATACTTGAACATTGTGGATGTGGGCATACCAAGAATTTACGCGAGTGCACGGGCGGGCGTTCGATTTTCTGCCGTGACCATTCGAGACACGAAGGCCCCGGCGCGTCGCGCGCCGAGGCCCGTGTGCATCACGACATCCTATTTAAGTGCGCCAGTGGCATCGCGTTCAGCGATTGCCCTCGACAGGCCGTGGAAGCACCGAGGGATCGACCGCCGCCCGATGCGCCAGCAACTGCGTCACGAAGCGCTGCCCCTCGCCAATGCGCTCGACCTCGATGGCGGTCGTCTCGACGGCGCGGTCGATTGAGTCCAATCGGGTCGTCAGCTCCGGCGAGAGCGAAACGGTAACCGCGTGCTTCTTCCACAGCCGCCTCGCGTACGCGATCGTCAAGGGCAAGACCACCACGAACACCAGCGTCAGTCCCACCGCCAGGAACGCCTCGACCTCCGAAGCATCGCGCTCCGCCTGCGTGCGGGCCCGCGCCCCAGGCACGGCGGCGGCCTGTGCCTCGCGTAGCTGCGCGTCCGCCAACTGCTGCTGCAAATCGAGCACTTGGATGTCGACGACCTTGAGGCGCCCTTCGATGCCCTCGCGACTCACCCCGGAGACGCCGGGCTCGCGCAGTTGCTGCGCAAGTTCGTTGCGCTTGTTCTCCGCAGAGCGGAGCTGCTCGCGGATCGTATTCCGGTGGAGTTGCGCCGCATCGTACATCTCGCGCGCCGTGTAGGGCCCGCCCGCTGCGGGCGCCTGGGTGACTGCGGTTGGCGAGGTCGGACTGCCACTGGGGGCTTGAGGCGCGGCCGGGGTCGCGGGGGTCTGCTGGGTCACGGGTCGGTGGGTGAGGGGTCCGCAGCTAGGCGAGCCTACGGCGCACCCTCCGCCGAGGATTCGCCCCGCTCAAATCTGGCGCTCCAACTCGGTGGCTTCCGTCGCTCGACCAGTGCGTCGCAGCAGCCCCGCCAAAGCCTTGGTGCTCTCCACGATGTTCGCGTCCCCGGCCGGAAGGGCGGCGCGGCGGATCGCCAGGGCACGCCGATACGCGGCCTCGGCCGCCCGGTGGTCGCCGCGCCCTTCGAGCACGCCTCCCAGGGCGTGCAGCGTCACGGCAATCGACGGGTTCCCGGCCGCCAGTCGCTTCTCCTTGATCGCCAGCGCGCGCCGCAGCAGCGGCTCGGCGAGGTCGAGCCGACCGAGCTTCCACTGGGTCTCGCCGATGTTGTTGAGGATCAGCGCCATATTGGGATGCTCCGCGTCCAACGTGCGCTCGTAGATGCCGAGCGTGCGCTCGTAGTGGCGCAGGGCGTCCGGGTAGCGCCCCAGCGAGAAGTACAGCGTACCGAGGTTGCTCAGCACGCTCGCCAGTTCGGGATGGTCGGGTCCGAGCGTCGCCTCGCGCACCTCAAGGCTGCGGCGCAACATCGGCTCTGCCTCGGCCAGCCGGCCCTGCGCCCAATACACGATGCCCAGTCCCATCAGGTCGCGCGCGAGGCGGCGATCGTCGGGGTCCAGCAGCGCGTCGTCGATGCGGACGACGCGGAGGAAGAGTGACTCCGCCTCGACGAGCCGCCCCTGCCGCCACTTCACCAGCGCCAGCGCGCCCAGCACTCGGGCGGCCTCGAGGCTGTTGGCACCGTGGTCACGCTCTCGGACGGCGAGTGCGCGAACGAAGTGCGAATCGGCGGCCGCGAACTGCCCGAGGGCGCGCGTCGCCTGCCCCAAGGCGTAGTACGTGTCGGCGAGTTCGCTGGCCCCGGGCGCAAGGATGGCCTCGCGCGCCTCGCGCGCGGCCTGCAATTGCTCAATCGCCTCGGGAAACAACCCGAGCGTGAGGTATGCCGAGCCGATGGTCTGCAGGATGCGGCCGCGCTGCTCCGGCTGTCGCGCGAGCTCGGCACGCGCGCGCGTCGCACCGCGGGCCAGCAGTTCGCGGGCCGTGACGTCGCGGGCCGGCGCTGCGCCGCCCAGTTGCTCGGGATCGAACTCGGCGAAGAGTCCCACGACGAAATCCGTCACCGACTGCGCCGCTGCCGCTTCGGTGGCCGCCACCTGCTCGGCCCTCGTCGCGCGCACCAGCCCCACCGTGGCGAGCACCGCGCTCACGGTGAGCGCGGTGATCACGAGGGCCGCCGTCGCCACACCGACACGGTGCCGCCGCACGAACTTGCGCACGCGGTAGCGGGCCGAAGGTGGCCGCGCGCCCACAGGTTCGTCCGCACGCGCCCGCTGCAGGTCCAGCATCAGGGCATTCGCCGTCGGATACCGCCGCGCGCGCTCCGGCTCGAGCGCGCGCAGCACGATCCAGTCTAGGTCGCCCTGCAGTTCTCGCGCGAGGCGCTCGACGTCGGTGCGGCGCAGGTGCGCGATGGTGTTGCGCTCGTACTCGAGACTGCGCAGGCGCGCGCTGGGCAGAGGCACCTGCCACTCGCGCGAGGCCAGCCGCACGAGGAAGGCGTGGTAGCCCATCACCTCCGGCTCCATCGGAAGCTTGCCGACGAGCAGTTCGAAGAGGATGACCCCGAGCGCGTAGATGTCCGAGCGCGTGTCCACGTCGAGGCCGGCGCCCTCGGCCTGCTCCGGGCTCATATACGCGGCGGTGCCCAGGGCCACGCCCGCGTGCGTGATCAGCGTGTTCTCCGTCAGCCGGCGTCCCACGGCCTTGGCGATGCCGAAGTCGATGATCTTCGGCCGAGGCTGGCCGTCCTCCTCAACGACGAGGATGTTGCTCGGCTTGAGATCGCGGTGGATGACGCCCTTCTGGTGCGCGTGCTGCACCGCGAGGCAGACCTGGATGAACAAGTCGATGCGCGCGTTCAGCGGGAGTCGGTGTGCGTCGCAATAGGTCGTGAGCGGCAGGCCGCGCACGAGTTCCATCACCACGTACGGCAGGCCCTGCTCGGTCTCGCCGGCGTGCAGCACCTTGGCGATGCCGGCGTGGTCCATCATCGCCAGCGCCTGGCGCTCGGCATCGAAGCGGGCGATGACCTCGCGGGTCGCGAAACCCGCGCGGATCACCTTCAGCGCGACGCGGCGCTTGACGGGGCCAGTCTCGTCCGCCTCGTACACGACCCCCATCCCACCCTCGCCGAGCAGGCCGAGGATGCGATAGGGGCCGATGCGCTCCGGAATGTCGGGCGTGGCGTCCGTCAATCGAGATCGATGATGATGTCGGGATCGATCACTTCGCGCCGCTGCGAGCCGCCGGGGCCCGGGCACATCGCGTAGATGTTGTAGCGGTGCTCCCCGCGGGCATTCGGGCGCATCCCGCGCGCCTGGGCGGGGCGCTCGCGGTTGCCCCTCATATTGCCGCCCGTCCACGGCCAGCGGTACAGCGGGCCGCCGCGCTTGGGCACGATATCGATCTCACTGACGTCCGACGCGGGGTCAAGCGCCCAGTCGATGTCGTCGCCGTGCTTCACACGCGTCACCCACGGCGTGACGGAGCGCGTTCCGGCGCACTGGAACAGCACGGTGACCGTCACCGTCGCGCGCAGTGCGTCCGGTGCCTGTCGTGGGACCGGACGAAGTCCGGCGAGGGCGACGATGACGAGGACGGGCAGGAGGATGGCGACAGCGAAGCGACGCACGGGACCTTCCGGATGAGGGTGCTAGACGATGCGGGCCAGCCGCCTGTGACGCAAGTCACACCGGCGCGAACGTATACCTTTGGAAGAGCGTTACGCCCATAGGCCGCCGATGTGCGCGCCCGTTGCCCAGACTCCTCCCCACCCCGCTATGTCACGTCCTGTCCGCCTGTTGCTGCTCCTGACCGCCGTGGCGCTGTCCGCCCGCAGCGCGGTCGCCCAAACGGCTGCACCCGCAGCGGCCCAGCCGACCCCCGAGATCTACTTCCGGGCCCCGGCCGACGGCGCTACCGTGCCACGCACCTTCCCGGTGCTCTTCGGCCTGCGGAACTACGGCGTGGCCCCCGCCACCGTGAACTTCCCGCGCACCGGACACTTCCACATCCTCATCAACGTCGAGCCGCCGGCTACCGGCGAAGTCATCCCGGGCGACTCCCTGCATCGCCACTACGGGCTTGGCCAGATCGAGACCGAGCTCACGCTGGCGCCGGGCAGCTACACGCTGCGGCTCGTGCTCGCCGACCACGAGCATCGGGTGATCGGCCCGGCACTCAACTCGCGACCGATCCGCATCACCGTGCGCTGAGCCCGCAATGGCCTTCTACCTGAAGCTCTATGCGGCCTGCATCGGCGCGTTCTTCGCGCTCGACATCGCCTGGCTGGGCTTCGTGGCGCGCGGGTTCTACCAGCGGCAGATGGGGCACCTGTTAGCCGAGCAGACGAAGTGGGGCGCGGCCATCGCGTTCTATCTCATCTATGTGGCGGCGATCGTCCTGCTCTGCGTGCTACCGGGAATCGAGAAGCAGAGCCTCGGCCGAGCCGCCGCGCTCGGCGCGGTGTTCGGCTTGGCCGCGTATGCGGCCTTCGACCTCACGTCGCTTGCGCTGCTCAAGGGCTTCCCGAGCGGCGTGGTGCCGGTGGACCTCGCCTGGGGCGTGATCCTGACGGCCAGCGTGGCCACTGCGGGGACCTGGGTGGGGCTTCGCTTCCCGGGCTGAGGCTCCTCAGCCCGCCCGACGCACCAGCGTGAGGATGGAGTACAGCGCCACCGCCTCGCGCGCCTGGTTCATCACCTCCACATCCCACTCCACCACGCCCTGCGGAATCCCGCCCTCCGGAGTGTCCTTGGCGGTCTTCTGCTTCACCGTCAGGCGCACCTGGATCGTATCGCCCGGGTACACCGGCTTGGTGAAGCGCAGGTTCTCGAGTCCGTAGTTCGCGAGCACCGGCCCGAGCGACGGCTCCACGAACAGCCCCGCCGCCGCCGACACGATGAAGTATCCGTGCGCGACGCGTCCCTCGAAGATGCCGTTCGAGCGCGCCTCCTCGTCGTTCATATGCGCGTAGAACTTGTCGCCCGAGAGCTCGGCGAACTTGACGATGTCGTCGAGCGTGATCGTGCGCGTCCCCGTAAGCAGGGTGTCGCCGATCTGCAACTCGTCGAACGTCTTCCGGAACGGATGCACCGCGTCCGTCGACTCCGTGGCACCCTTCGTCCACTCCCGTGTAATCGCCGTGAGCACGCTGGGCGAGCCCTGCACCGCCGTGCGCTGCATATAGTGCAGCACGCCGCGCGCTCCGCCCATCTCTTCGCCGCCGCCGGCGCGGCCAGGCCCGCCGTGCACGAGGTTCGGCAGCGGCGAGCCGTGGCCCGTGCTTTCCTTGGCGCTGTGCTTGTCGAGCACCAACAACCGGCCGTGGTACGGCGCGACGCCGAGCACGACCTTCTGCGCCGTCTTGGAATCGGACGTCACCAGCGAGCCGCAGAGCGAGCCGCGTCCGCGGCGCGCGAGCTCGATCGCTTCGTCGAGGTTTCGGTACGGCATCACGGTGTTCACGGGCCCGAAGGCTTCCACGTCGTGCGGCTCCGTCTTGCCCAGCGGGTCCGCGCAGTACATCAGCTCGGGCTGGTAGAAGGCACCCTTCTCCCGGTCAGCGCCCACCACCGCGAAGTCGCCGCCGCCCACCACGCGTTCCGCCGCCGCACGGATGCGCTCGGCCGCGAGTCCAACGTCCTTCACCTGTGCCTTGCTGGCCAAGGGTCCCATCCGCACGCCCTCCACGGCCGGATCGCCGACGACGGTCTTCTCCAAGCGCGCGCGAATGGCCTTGATGACGTCCTCCTCCATCCCCTCTGGCACGATCGTGCGACGCACGGCGGTGCACTTCTGCCCCGCCTTCACCGTCATCTCGCGCACGACTTCCTTGATGAAGAGGTCGAACTCCTCGGTGCCGGGCGCCGCGTCGGGCGCGAGGATCGCGCAGTTCAGCGAGTCCGCTTCCATATTGAAGCGCACGGCGTGCTCCACCACCGCCTTCGACTCCTTGAGCATCCGGCCCGTCGCCGCCGAGCCGGTGAAGGCGATGGCATCCTGCTCCGTCACGTGATCGAGCAAGTCGCCAGCCGAGCCGCAGATAAGTTGCACCGCGCCTTCGGGCAGGATGCCCGAGGCGACCATCTCCCGGAACACCGCCTCGGTGAGGTAGCTCGTCGCGGTCGCCGGCTTCACGATCGCGGGCACGCCGGCCAGCAGCGTCGGCGCGAGCTTCTCCATCATCCCCCACACCGGGAAGTTGAAGGCGTTGATGTGCATCGCCACGCCTTCGAGCGGCACGCAGATGTGCCGGCCCACGAAGGTCCCGCCCTTCGACAGCGGCTCGGTGGGGCCCTCGACGTGGAAGGTCTCGTTGGGGAACTCGCGACGCCCGCGGCTCGAATACGCGAAGAAGGTCCCGAAGCCGCCGTCGATGTCGATCCAACTGTCGGTCTTGGTCGCGCCGGTGTACGCGCTGATCGCGTAGAACGCGTCCTTGCGCTCCATCAGGTGCTTGGCGACGGCCTTGAGCATCGCCGCGCGCTGATGGAAAGTCAGCGCCCGCAGCTTCGGACCGCCGACGCTGCGCGCGTACTCGGCCATCGCCTTGAAGTCGAGCCCACCGCTCGACGCCTCGGCCACGGGCTCTCCCGTGACGGCGTTCAGCAGCGTGGTGGACTTGCCCGTCCCCTCGACCCACTGGCCGAGCGCGTAGTTCTTGAGCTTCATCGCGTACCCTTGGTCTGTTTCCAGGTCTTGAGCGCGTTCGATTGCGCCGGTCGGTCCGCCGGCACCTCGCGCAGCGGCTCGACTTCCGTCCAGCTCGCGCGCATCTGCGCGGGCAGTTGCTGGTACAGCGCCGTGCCCTCGCGCTTCCACGCGAGCATCTCGTCGCTGACGTCCTTCACGATCTTGGCCGGATTGCCCACGACCACGCTCCGCGGCGGGATCTGCATCTCCGTGGGCACGAAGCACAGCGCGCCGACGATGCTGCCCGCCCCGACGAGGGCGTTGTCCATCACCACGGCGTTCATCCCGATGAGCGCATCGGCGCCGATGCGCGCCCCGTGCACCACGGCGCCGTGGCCGATGTGCGCGCCGGCTTCGAGCACCACCGTCACGCCGGGGAACATATGAATGGTGCAGTTCTCCTGGACGTTGCAGCCGTCCTCGATCACGATGCCGCCCCAGTCTCCGCGGATGGCCGCGCCCGGGCCGACGTACACGTCCTTTCCGATGATGACATTCCCCGTCACGGATGCCTTGGGATGCACGAACGCGCTCTCGTGCACCACCGGGATGAAGCCGTCGAAGGCGTAGATGCTCACAGCTTACGCGCGCTCGAGGACGACGGCATAGCCCTGGCCCACACCGATGCACATCGTGGCCAGCGCGTAGCGGCCCTTGCGTCGTTGGAGCTCGCGCGCCGCGGTCAAGGCGAGCCGTGCGCCGCTCATCCCCAGCGGATGCCCGAGCGCGATCGCGCCGCCGTTCGGGTTCACGCGCGCATCGTCGTCGGCCACGCCAAGCTCGCGCAGGCAGGCGAGCCCCTGCGCGGCGAAGGCTTCGTTGAGCTCGATCACGTCCATCTGGTCCAGCGTGAGCCCGGCGCGCTCGAGCACGAGGCGCGTGGCCGGCACGGGGCCCATTCCCATCACGCGGGGCTCCACGCCCGCCGCCGCGCTCGCGACCACGCGGGCCAGCGGCGTGAGCTTCTCGCGCTTCACCGCCCCGGCACTGGCCAGCAGCAGCGCCGCGGCGCCGTCATTGAGCCCAGAACTATTACCAGCCGTCACGCTGCCCTGCCCGTCCTGCCGGAACGCCGGCTTCAGCTTGGCCAGTTTCTCCATCGTGGTGTCGGGCCGGATGAACTCGTCGTGCTGCACCGGCAGCGGGTCGCCCTTCTTCTGCGGGATCAAGACGGGCACGATCTCTTCCGCCAGGCGCCCGTCCGTGCGCGCCGCCAGCGCCTTCTGCTGCGATCGCAGCGCGAAGGCGTCCTGGTCCTCGCGGCTCACGTGGTAGCGCGCCGCGACGTTCTCGGCGGTCTCGCCCATCGAGTCGGTGCCGTGCGCCTGCTTCATCAGCGGATTCACGAAGCGCCACCCCAAGGCCGTATCGAAGAGCTGCATATCGCGGCCGAAGGGCTGGGCGCTCTTGCTGAGTACGTACGGCGCGCGTGTCATCGACTCCACGCCCCCGGCCACGTACACGTCGCCTTCGCCGGCCTTGATGGCCCGCGCCGCGCTCGCCACCGCGCTCAGGCCAGAGGCACAGAGCCGGTTCACCGTCTCGCCGGGCACCGACTGCGGCACGCCCGCCAGCAGCAGCGCCATCCGCGCCACGTTGCGGTTGTCTTCGCCGGCTTGGTTCGCGCAGCCGAGGATCACGTCGGCGATCTGCGCGGGGTCGAGCGCCGGGTGGCGCGTAAGCAAGCTGCGGATGGCGTGCGCCGCGAGGTCGTCGGGGCGGACGCTCGCGAGCGCTCCGCCAAGGCTGCCAATCGGCGTGCGGACGCCGTCGACGAGGAATGCGTCAGTCATCGATGGGGCTTCTGGGTGCGGTACACGGTGCCGCGGAAGTGTCCCACGGTCACGCCGTCCTGGTTCGTCACGGTGACGCGCGCGAATCCGACTCGGCGCGATGTCGTCTCCTGCTCGCCGACCGCCGTGAGCACGTCGCCCGGCTTCACGGCGGCGGGATAGCTGATGCTGCAATCGAGCGCCACGGAAATCTCGCCGCTCGCATTGGTGCAGAAGGCCAGCGCGGTATCGGCGAACGAGAACACGATGCCACCGTGCGCCGTGCCGAAGCCGTTGGTCATCTCGTCGCGGACGGTCAGCTGCAGCCGGCAGAATCCCTCGTGCACCTCGAGCACCTGGATCCCCAGCCACTGCGAGAACGCGTCCTGCGCGAACATCCGCGCGATCACGGCCTGCGCCCGGTCGCTGCCGTGCACCCCCGCGCCGGGCGCACCCATCGGCACGCGACGCTCGCTCACGGCAGCAGCTTCCCGCCGCTCTTGGCGATGCGGCGCAGCAGCGGGCTCGGGCGGTAACGATCCTCGCCGTACTCCTGCTGCAACGATTCCAGCGTCGCGAGCACGGCGCCCGGTCCGAGCGCGTCACCCCAGTTCAGCAGGCCACGCGGGTAGTTCACGCCCTTGGTCATCGCGAGCTCGATGTCCTCCGGCGACGCAACGCGCAGCTGCACCGCATCCACCGCCTCGTTGATGAGCATCGCCACCACGCGGTCCCGGATCGTGCGGCCGAGCACTTCGTCTTCCGTGGGCTTCGGCGTCTCGGCGCCAGCACGATAGTCGTAGTACCCGCGCTGCGCCTTGCGCCCGAGCCAGCCGCTCTCCACGAGGCGTCGCTGCGTCAGCGAAGGCCGATAGCGGGGATCGTAGTACATCGCCTCGAACACGCTGCGCGTCACGGCATAGTTCACGTCGTTGCCGATCAGGTCCATCAACTCGAACGGGCCCATCTTGAAACCGCCGAGCGTGCGCATCGCCCAGTCGATCGTCGCGACGTCGGCGATGCCCTCCTCGAGGATCCGCAACGACTCGCCGTAGAACGGCCGAGCGATGCGGTTCACGATGAACCCGGGCGTGTCGGACGCCAGCACCGGCACCTTGCCCCAGCGCTCCACCAGCGCGCGGCTCGCGTCGAGCGCAGCGCGGTCCGTCGCCAGGGCCGGAATCACTTCCACCAGCGCCATCACCGGCGCCGGATTGAAGAAGTGGATTCCCAGCACCCGCTCGGCGTGTTGGCAGCCGCCGGCGATGGCAGCGATGCTGAGCGAGGACGTGTTCGTCGCCAGCACCGTCTCGCGCGCCACCACCGACTCGAGCGAACGGAACAGCGTCTGCTTGACGGCCAGGTCCTCGACGATGGCCTCGAGCACCAGCCCGCAGGGCGCAAACGCCTCGAGGTCGCTGGGGGCCACGCCGCTCACGTACGTGATGCGTCCCAGCACGGCGTCCGCTTCCTGCCGCGTGCGGCGACCCTTCTCCACGTCGCGCGCCATCGCCTTGGCGTGGCCGTCCTTCGCCTTGGCCACCGCCGTCGCCGAGGCGTCGGCGAGCAGCGTGCGGTGCCCCTGCGCGGCGGCCACCTGCGCGATGCCGGCGCCCATCGTGCCCGCGCCGATGACTCCGACCGCGACGTCCGCCCCGAGCGTGGCTGCCATCGTCACTTGCCCTGGTAGGTCGGGGCGCGCTTGGCGAGGAAGGCGCGCACGCCTTCCTCGTAGTCCGCCGTGCGACCGGCCTCCTGCATACAGCGCGCTTCCATCTCGAGCTGTTCGTCGAGTCCGTTGGCCCACGAGGCGTTCATCGCGCGCTTCGTGAGCCCGAAGCCGCGGGTCGCTTGCGTCGCGAGCGACGCTGCGAGCGCGCGTGTCGTCTCCATCAGCTCGGCGCCCGGCACCACGTCCCAGATGAGCCCCCACTCCTTGGCCTGCGCCGCCGTCACCTTGCCCGCGAGGAAGAACATCCCCGTCGCCCGCTGCGGCCCGACGAGCCGCGGCACAAAGAAGGTGCCCGAAGTGTCCGGGATGAGCCCGAGCTTGGCGAAGCTTTCGACGAAGCTGGCCTCGCTGGCGGCGATCGTGAGGTCGCAGGCGAAGGCGAGGTTGGCTCCCGCGCCCGCCGCGATGCCGTTCACGGCGCAGACCACCGGCTTCTCGAGTCCGCGGATGGCGCGGATGATCGGGTTGTAGCTCGCCCGTACGATCTCTGAGATGTCGGGCATCGGCCCGTCGCCCTCAGGCAGCGCCTCCTGCAAGTCCTGGCCTGCGCAGAAGCCGCGGCCAGCGCCGGTGAGCAGCACGGCACGCACGCCCGGATCGTTCGCGGCGCGCGCCAGCTCCACCTGCAGCGCCTGCGCCATCGCGCGGTCGAAGCTGTTGAGGACCTCGGGGCGGTTGAGGGTGAGTTCCAGGACCCCGTCCTTCAGTTCGCTCAGGATGCTCGGCATAGCCCCAAATCTACTGCCTGTGCACGGCGCCGACACGGCATCGACACCGCGGGCCGGAGCCGCGCCAAGCGCGTGCGCGCGACTGCCTGCCGCCTCGTCTCAGGCAGTAGATTTCGTACGATGCCTCCGAAGACGAAGACGCCCACCGGGCCTGCCCTCGACTGGCGCAAGATCGCCTACCACGTCCTCTGTTCGCGCGCCCTCGATGACGCCGAGGAGCAGACGAACCGCAATCGCGCGACCGTCCCGAAGGACCACGTCGTCCTCTACCAGTTCTCGGCCCGCGGCCACGATCTCGCGCAGGTCATCCTCGGCCAACTGCTCACCGGCAAGCGCGACGCGGCCGGCGCGTACTATCGCAGCCGCCCCTTGCTTCTCTCCCTTGGCCTGTCGCTAGAGGACGCGTTTGGCTCGCCGCTTGGACGCGCCGGTGGGTTCTCCGACGGCCGTGACATCGGCGTCGTCTGCAACTTCCCGCGCGAGGAAGGCTGCATCGTCCTGCCGATGGCCGGCGATGTCGGCTCGCAGTACACACCTGCGGCGGGCTGGGCACAGGGCATCACGTACCACCGCGACATCCTCAAGGACTATCGCTTCAACGGGTCGATCGGCGTGGCCCTGGGCGGCGACGCCTCCGTGGCGACGAGCGGCTTCTGGGCTGCGCTCACGATGGCGACGACGCTGAAGCTCCCGATGCTGTTCTACATCGAGGACAACAACCTCGGCATTTCCGTGAGCGGCGATTTCCAGACCCCGGGCGCGAACATCGCCGAGAACCTCGGGTCGTTCAAGAACCTGCTCATCCGCAATGGCGACGGCACCGACCCCGCCGAGACGGCGCGGCTGCTGCACGAGGTCGTGCACCACGTCCGCAGCGGCGAGGGGCCGGCGCTCATCCGCCTGACGGTGCCGCGCCTCTCGTCGCACTCCGGCCCCGACAATCAGAAGGGCTACCGGACGGACGCCGAAATCGCCGCCGACCAGAAGCGCGACCCGTTGCCCAAGCTCCGCAGCTTTCTCGTGCCGCAGGTGATGAGCGCCGCGGAGTGGAGCCAGCTCGAGACGGAAGTCGCGCGCGACGTCGAACGCGCCCTCAGCGCCGCGCGCGCGCGAGCGAAGCCAAACCCCGCTACCATCGCCGAGCACCGCTACGCCGACGACCGCGACGATGCGCACGAGGCCTTCGGCGGCCTCCGCCGTACCGAACGCCGCAAGCTCGGCGGCAGCGACGTTGCCCAGGACGAAGGCGAGTTGCTGCGCTTCGCCGAGGCCCTGCGCCGCACGCTGCGCCACGAACTCGCCGCGAACAAGAAGGTCGTGGTCTTCGGCGAGGACGTAGGCAAGAAGGGCGGCGTGCATCTCGTGACCGAGGGACTGCAGAAGCAGTTCGGCAAGGACCGCGTGTTCGATACCTCACTCAGCGAGGAAGGCATCATCGGTCGCGCCGCGGGCTTGGCGATCAGCGGCCTGATGCCCGTCGCCGAGATCCAGTTCCGCAAGTACGCCGACCCCGCGACCGAGCAGCTCAACAATGCCGGCACGCTGCGTTGGCGCACCGCCAACCGCTTCGCGTCGCCGATGGTCGTGCGGATGCCTGGCGGCTTCGGCAAGGATGTCGGCGACCCCTGGCACTCGCTGTCGGATGAAGTGCGCTTCGCGCACGCCTACGGCTGGCAGGTCGCGATGCCATCCAACGCCGCCGACGCTGTGGGTCTGCTGCGCGCCGCAATGCGCAGCCCCAACCCAACGATCTTCTTCGAACACCGCGCCCTCCTGATGACCGGCGACGGCGCCGCCCGCTACCCCGGCGACGACTACGTGCTGCCGTTCGGCAAGGCCCGCGTCGTGCAGGAGGGCAAGGCGCTCACGCTGGTCAGTTGGGGCGCGATGGTCCATCGCATCGCCGATGCCATCGCGCCGATGGGCGAGGCCGTCGAGTTCCTCGACCTGCGCACCATCGCTCCCTGGGACCGCGACGCCGTGCTCGCCAGCGTGCGCAAGACCGGCCGCTGCTTGATCGTGCACGAAGACAACATCACCGCCGGCTTCGGCGCGGAGATTGCCGCGACGGTGACGCAGGAGGCGTTCTGGTACCTCGACGCCCCGGTCGAGCGCCTCGCCCCCCAAGACATCCCGATGCCCTACCACCCGGACCTGCTGGCGGCGGTGCTCCCGGGGGAAGCGGCGATCGTGTCGGCTGTGGAGCGGATGCTACGCATCTAAGACGGGAGACTTGAGACGGGAGACTTGAGACGGGAGACTGAAGATTGCTCACTGCAGAGACCATCTCCCCTCTCCCAACCATCTCCCATCTCCCGTCTCCCAGCCGTCACCCCCCTCCCCATCTCCCCTCTCCCACCCCGAAGGGCCGCTTGCCCCACCCCAAGCATCCCGATAGCTTCTCCACTCTTCCCTCACCCGAGCCCTCGCCCGTGATTCACACCCCTTCCTTCGCCGCCGTCCGGGTTCGCCCGGTGACGACCTCCGTCGTCACGGCCGTGCGACACTGCGAAGCAGGGCACCTCGGGTAGCCGCGCCACTCCGGCCGCGCCTCGCGGACACCACGCCCCACCTGCTTCGCTGCGCAGATGGGGCGTTCTCATTTTCTGACTCCGTGAGCTTCCTGTATGCATTCCGCAACTGATTCCCCCTCGCTCTGGCGCGACATCCGCGATGCGATCCGTGGCGCCGAGCACGACTATACCGAAGGCGCCATCGGGCGCGCGATCTTCCTCCTCGCCGTCCCGATGGTCATCGAGATGTCGATGGAGAGCATCTTCGCCGTCGTCGACGTGTTCTTCGTCGGACGGCTCGGACCGGCGGCGGTCGCGACCGTCGGACTCACCGAGTCCCTGATGGTCATCCTCTACACCGTGGCGATGGGCCTGAGCATCGGCGCCACCGCGACGGTGGCGCGACGCGTCGGCGAGAAGGACGCCGACGGCGCCGCGCGCGCCACCGTGCAGGCGTTGCTGCTCGGCCTCGCGCTCTCCTCCGTGCTCGGCATCCTCGGCGCCGTCTTCGCGCCCGAACTCCTGGCGCTGATGGGCGCCGACGCCGACGTGCTCGCGGTGGGCACGGGCTACGCGCGCGTCTCGCTCGGCTGCAACGGGGCGGTGTTCCTGCTCTTCCTCGTGAACGCCGCGTTCCGTGGCGCCGGCGATCCGGCCATCGCGATGCGCGTGCTGGTGCTCGGCAACGCCATCAACATCGCCCTCGACCCGCTGCTCATCTTCGGCGTCGGCTTCTTCCCCGAGCTCGGGCTCGTCGGGGCCGCCTGGGCGACGGTCATCGGCCGCCTCATCGGCTTTCTCTGGGCGCTGTGGCACCTGAGCGTCGGCGACGGCAACCTCCACGTGCATCGCCGGCACGTCGTGGTCGAGCCGTCCACGATGTACAACATTGCCACGCTCTCGGGCTGGGGCACCTTCCAAGTGGCGCTGAGCTCGATGAGCTGGATCGCGCTCGTGCGCATCACCGCGATGTTCGGGGCGACGGCGATGGCAGGCTACACCATCGCCATCCGCATCCTGCTCTTTGCGCTGATGCCGGCCTACGGCGTCGGCGCCGCCGCGGCGACGATGGTCGGACAGGCCCTCGGCGCCGACAAGCCGGACCGCGCCGAGCGCTCGGTGTGGACGGCGGCCCGGATCAACGTGGTCGTGCTCACGCTGACTGGCATCGCCTTCCTGATCTTCGCGCCCGGCATTGTCTCGCTCTTCACCGAAGCCGAGGACGTGCGGGCCGTGGGAACCTACGGCCTCCGCGCGATGTCGCTCGGCTTCCCGCTCTACGCGCTGGGAATGATCCTCGAGCAGTCATTCAACGGCGCCGGCGATACGAAGACGCCGAGCTGGATCAACTTCTTCGTGTTCTGGGTGCTACAGCTGCCGCTGGCGTGGTGGATGGCGCAGCGCACCGGCCTCGAGTGGCGTGGTGTGTTCATCGCCGTGCCGGTAGCATACTCGGCGCTTGCCGTGGTCAGCGCCCTGCTGTTCCGGCAGGGACGTTGGAAGACGAAGGTGGTGTAAGGCGGGCCGGGCGCTCGCGACTATAGCGCCTTGAACTCGTCGAAAGGCTGCCGACAGTCGTTGCAGACGTGGATCGCCTTACAGGCGGTAGAGCCGAACTCACTCTTGCGGGTCGTGTTGGATGACCCGCACCACGGACAGGGTACCGGGGGCGTGGCGCGCACCAGCGTGACCAGGCCCCCGTCGCCTGCCGGTCCCGGCGGCGCGATGCCGTACCGGCGCAGCTTCTCACGCGCCTCGGCGCCGATCCAATCCGTCGTCCACGCCGGGGACAGCACGGTCGTGACGTGCACGGACGGCGCGCCGGCCGCCTCGAGCGCCGCGCGGATGTCCTTCTCGATCTCGAACATCGCCGGGCAGCCGCTGTAGGTCGGGGTGATCGTCACCTCGACGCTGCCGTCCTCGCGCTGCGCCGCGTCGCGCACGATGCCGAGTTCCACGACCGAGATCACCGGCACCTCTGGATCGGGCACCGTCCCGAGGATGTCGTAGAGCTGGTCGCGGCTGAAGGTCACCACGTGGCGCCGGGGTGCGCGCGCGCGACGCTCTGCATCATCGCCAACAGGTGCCCGATGTGCTCGGTATGCCGGCCGCGGCGCCCGCCCAACTGCATCGGCGCGTCGGCGGGCTTCGTCAGCGTCGCACGCGTGAGCACGTCGTCCACCATCGTGTCCCAGCGCGACTTGATGCCGGCGACGTCCACGCGCACACCCTCCGCCGCTACAGCCTCGTCCACCGCATCAGGGGTGAAGAGCTCACCCGTGTACTTCCAGAGCCGGTCCAGCGACGCCTGGATGCGCCGGTGGCTCTCTTCCGTACCGTCACCGAGGCGCAGCACCCATTCACTCGAGTGGCGCAGGTGATACTTGGACTCCTTGAGTGCCTTGGCGGCGATGGCCGCAAGCCCGGTGTGCCCGCAGCGGCTGAGTTCGTCGAGCAGCAACACGCTGTATGCGTCGAACAGGAACTGCCGCAGCATCGTGTCGCCGAAATCGCCGCGTGGCAGCTCGACGAGCAGGCAATTGCGAAACTGCGTGCCGTCGCGGAAGTAGGCGAGGGCGTCCTCGCTGCGGCCCTTCCCCTCGACCTCGCCAGCCAGCTTGAGCAACTGCGCCGCCTGCCCGATGAGATCCAGCGCGATGTTGGCCGTCGCGATGTCTTCCTCGAGGATGGGGC
This sequence comes from Gemmatimonadaceae bacterium, assembly GCA_019637355.1. Taxonomy (NCBI): domain Bacteria; kingdom Pseudomonadati; phylum Gemmatimonadota; class Gemmatimonadia; order Gemmatimonadales; family Gemmatimonadaceae; species Gemmatimonadaceae bacterium. The sequence goes on from JAHBVT010000001.1 coordinate 2,045,889, forward strand.
CGTGCCCCGTCCACTCGGACATTCGGTGCCCGAGGATTAGGCGGTCGTCGCCGAGCCGGAGCAGGTACTCGACCATCGGCGCCGCGAACGCCGGACCGCGCGCGCCGGCCACCTTGACCGTCCCGGCTGTCGCCTCTCCGGCGGCAATGCCACCCGCGTCTCCCTCGTGATTGGCCATCAAAAGACGCGCACGCCTTGCGGCACCTTGTAGAACTGCGGGTGCCGGTAGGCCTTCTCGTTGCCGGGCTCGAAGAAGGGCCCCGCGTCCGACGGCGCCGACGCCACGATCGCCGCCGACGGCACCACCCACAGGTTCACCGCCTCGCCGCGGCGCGTGTACACGTCGCGGGCATTCTGCAGCGCGTGCTCCGCGTCTGTCGCGTGCAGGGAGCCGGCGTGCTCGAATGGCTCCCCCTGGTTCCCTTGGGTGAACACTTCCCACAATGGCCAGGATTGTTCGTTGCTCATAGATCGGTCCGATCAGAAAGTGTATGACAACGGCCTTTCACCACAGAGGACACAGAGCACTGCAAGGACAGAATCCTCTGTTTGGGGCAACGCTCGAACGGTTCGGCTCGCGCCAACTAGATGGGCAGTAGAAGTTGCAGCAGAGGTTGCAGTTGTCATTGCAGCTGCCGTTCTCTGTGCCCTCTGTGTCCTCTGTGGTGAACGTCGTTGCTGTTGCCCCTACGCCGCCGAAGACCTGGCCGCCCGCTTCGCCGCGTGCGCCAGCGCCGCCTCCCGTACCCAGCGTCCTTCCTCGTGTGCCTGGTTCCGCGCCGCCAGCCGCTCGGCGTTGCACGGCCCGTTGCCCTTCACCACATTCCAGAACTCCGCCCAGTCGATCTCCCCGAACTCCCAGTTCTTGGTCTCGGCGTCGTAGCGGAGATCCGGATCCGGCAGCGTCACCCCGATCGCCTGCGCCTGCGGCACCGTCAGGTTCACGAAGCGCTGCCGCAGCTCGTCGTTGGTCTTCCGCTTCACGCGCCACTTGAGCAGCTCGGCCGAGTTCGGGCTGTCCTTGTCACTCGGCCCGAACATCATCAGCGACGGCCACCAGAAGCGGTTGACGGCATCCTGCAGCATCTCGCGCTGCGCCGGCGTGCCCTTGGCCAGCGTCGCGCAGATTTCATAGCCCTGGCGCTTGTGGAAGTTCTCTTCCTTGCAGATGCGCACCATCGCCCGCGCATACGGGCCGTAGGAGGCCTTGGCCAGCACCGTCTGGTTGACGATCGCGGCCCCGTCCACGAACCAGCCGATGACGCCCATATCAGCCCAGCTCAGCGTCGGGTAGTTGAAGATGCTCGAATACTTCGCCGTGCCGTCCAGCAGTTGGTTGTAGAGGTCGTGGCGGTCGACGCCGAGCGTCTCGGTGCCGCAGTAGATGTACAGCCCGTGCCCAGCCTCGTCCTGCACCTTGGCGATCAGCGACATCTTCCGCCGCAGCGAGGGCGCGCGCGTGATCCAGTTGCCCTCCGGCAGCATCCCCACGATCTCCGAGTGCGCGTGCTGCGCCATCATCCGCGTCAGTTGCTTGCGGTAGCGCTCGGGCATCCAGTCCTTGGGCTCGATGCTCTCGCCGCCGGCGATGCGCGCCTCGAAGGCGGCAAGGAGGGCCGGATCCTCCTGCGGGGCAGTCGTCTGGGCCATACGCGGAATTTAGTATGTTTCCCGCTATGACGCCCCCCGCCCCCACCCCAGATGTCCGCGCCGAAGGCCGTGTCCAGGTGTCCGTCACCGACGGCATCGGCACGGTCGAGTTCTTCCACCCCAAGGGCAACTCCCTCCCGGGCATCCTGCTCCGTCAGCTCGCCGACGGCATCCGCACGCTCGGCGACGACCCAGCCGCGCGGGTGATCGTGCTGCGCTCCGGCGGCGAGGGCGCCTTCTGTGCCGGTGCCTCCTTCGACGAGTTCACCGCAGTCTCCACGCCGGCGGAGGGCAAGGAGTTCTTCCTCGGCTTCAGCCGCGTCATCCTCGCGATGATCCGCGCGCCGAAGTTCGTAATCACCCGCGTCCACGGCAGAGCCGCCGGTGGCGCGATCGGCGTCATCGCCGCCAGCGACTACTCCTTCGCCACCGAGAACGCGCAGGCTAAGCTCTCCGAACTGCAAGTGGGCATCGGGCCGTTCATCGTTGGCGTCGCCATCGAGCGGAAGCTGGGCCTCGCCCCGTTTATGAATCTCGCCGTGCACGCCGACTGGCACGACGCCGCCTGGTGCGAGCGCCACGGGCTGTACTCGCAGGTGGTGGATAATGCGCACGCGCTCGATGCCGTCGTGCACAGCCACGCCCAGCGCCTCGCGGCTGCAAACCCCGAGGCGATGGCCGAGATGAAGCGCGTGTTCTGGCGCGACACCGAGCACTGGGAGGCGCTGATGGACGATCGCGCCGCGATGAGCGGACGGATGGTCCTGAGCGACTTCACCAAGGCCGCGCTGGCAGCGTTTAAGGCACGCTAAGTTGTTGCCTGCGAACGCGCTAGCGTCATCGCAAACGTGAAGTGTTCCGCAGCGAGTCCGGTTCTTCTTGCGCCGTCAGAGAAATCCCTACATCGTCAGAACCGCATTGCATTCCCTCGGCGATGGGGGCGTCGTGCCACAAGGCGAGAATCGATCCATCGAGACGCACCTGCGCGCCGCCGTCGAGTCCGCGCCGAGCGGACTCGTGATGGCAGACGCCACGGGCCGCATCGTGCTCGTGAACCGCGAGATCGAGCGGATGTTCGGCTATTCGCGGGAGGAACTCCTCGGACAACCGATCGAGATGCTCGTCCCGATGCGCGCGCGCGCCGCGCATCCGGACTTTCGCTCCTCGTTCCTACGCGACCCGCGGGTCCGCTCGATGGGGGCTGGGCGCGACCTCTTCGGCGTGCGCAAGGACGGACTCGAGGTGCCCGTTGAGATCGGGCTGACGCCCGTTCCCACGGACGACGGGTTGTTCGTGCTGGGCGCCGTCGTCGACATCACGGCGCGCAAGCGGCTGGAGGAGGAGCAGCGTCTGCTCGCGGAGCAGTTGCGCCAGTCGCAGAAGCTCGAGGCCGTGGGGACGCTGGCGGGCGGGGTCGCCCACGACTTCAATAACCTGCTCGCGGGGATCCTGGGCTTCGCCGAGCTGATCCAGTCCTCCGCGACGCCGGGCTCGACGGTCCACGAGGACTCCACCGAGATCCTGAAGATCGCCACGCGCGGCAAGAGCCTGGTCGAGCGCATCCTGGCGTTCAGCCGTCGGCAGGAAACGCGCCTGAAGCCCGTCGCGCTCGGCGACGTCGTGCGCGAGATCCAGCAATTGCTGCGCGCCACGCTCCCGGCCGACATCGAAATCGTCGTCCGAAGCGCGGCCGATTTACCGCTCATCCACGCCGACAGCACCTCCGTGCATCAGGTGGTGATGAACCTGGCCACCAATGGCGCCCACGCGATGCCGCAGGGCGGGCGGCTGGAGCTGGTGGCTGCTCCGCTGTATGTGCGCGACAGCATCGCGCGGGCAAACCCTGGACTGCGCGAAGGCCCCTACGTGATGCTCGAGGTCCGCGATAGCGGCGCGGGAATGCGGCCTGAGACGATGCGGCGCGCCTTCGAGCCCTTCTTCACGACCAAGCCGCTGGGGGAAGGGACCGGACTGGGGCTCGCGATGGTGCACGGCATTATGCACGACCATCACGGCGCGGTGCAGTTGGAGAGCGAACTCGGCATCGGCACGGTGGTGCGCTGCCTGTTCCCGGCGGTGGACGATGCCCCGCGTGACGCCGCCAGCATCGTGGAACTGGGGCCGCCGCTCGGGCACGGCGAGCTCGTGCTCTTCGTGGACGACGAGCCGGCCCTGCTCGCGGTCGGGCGGCGCCGGCTCGAGGCCCTCGGCTATGCCGTGCGCACGGCATCGTCGCCCGCCGAGGCCATCGCGCTACTCGACGGGTCCGGCATCGAGCCGGCGTTGCTCATCACCGATTACTCGATGCCCGGGATGACTGGGCTCGAGCTCGGCGCCGAAGTCAGCCGCCTGCGGCCGCGGCTGCCGGTGCTGCTGCTCACCGGCTTCATCTCGGATATTGCGGACGAGGTCAAGCTCCGCACGAATGTGAAGCAGGTCCTGCGGAAGCCGATTACGATCGTGGAGCTTGCGGAGGCCTGTGCGCAGATGCTCGCGGCTGACGGGCGCCAGCCAGGCTGACGCCGCGCAAGGCAGTTGCGAGGTCAGCGATCACGTCGTCCGGGTGCTCCAGCCCGACCGAGATCCGGACCAATCCAGGTGTGATCCCCACCGATTGCCGCTCCTGCTCCGTGAGCTTCGAATGTGTGGTCGAGGCCGGATGCGTGACGATGGTCCGCACGTCGCCAAGGTTCGGGGAGTGAGAGCACAGCCGGAGTCCGTCAATCAGCTGGCGCGCCTCGTCGTAGTTCGCCACCTCGAGCGTCAGCACGCCACCCCCCCATCGCATCTGTCGTGTCGCCAACCCGAACTGCGGATGCGAGGGCAAGTGCGGGTACCGCACCCGCCGCACGGCCGGATGGGTCTCCAACCATCGCGCCAGCTGCAGCGCGTTGGCCGAATGCCGCTCCATCCGGAGGGCCAGCGTCTCCAGACTCTTGCTCAGCACCCAGGCATTGAATGGGCTCAGCGCGGGACCGGAGTGCCGCGCGAGAAACCGTGCCTCCGCCACCAAGTGTTTCGCGCCGACCACTGCGCCGCCGAGCGTGCGCCCTTGGCCGTCGACGAACTTGGTCGCCGAATGCACGACCAGCGACGCGCCGTATTCGAGCGGACGCTGCAGCACGGGGGTCGAGAACGAGTTATCCACCACCAACGGGATGCCGCGCGCCTGCGCCAGGGCGCCGAGCCCCGCGAGGTCGACGAGGTCGAGGCCCGGATTCGACGGCGTCTCGACGAAGATGAGCTTGGTGTTCGGCCGCAACGCTGACGTGAACACCGCTGCCTCGCCGCCGTCCACATACGTGTGACTCACGCCCCATCGCGGGAACACGCGCGTCAGCAACTGGTGCGTCGAACCGAAGAGCGCCCGCCCCGCCACGATGTGGTCGCCCGCCGACACCATCGACGCGATGGCCGTGTACACGGCGCTCATTCCGGATGCCGTCGCGATCCCGTCGTCCGCCGCCTCGAGCAACACGAGCTTCCGGACGAACTCGTCCGAGTTCGGATTGCTGTACCGGCTGTACACCGGCCCCTCGCGCTCTTCTGCGAAGAGCGCCCGCGCCTGTTCGGCGTCGTCGAACACGAAGCTCGACGTGAGGTAGAGCGGCACCGAGTGCTCGCGAGAGGCGGAGGTCGGGTGCTGCGTGCGGATGGCGAGCGTCTCAGGGCGTGGCATTCGAAGTTCCGTGACGGAGGATGTCGGCGAGCAGGGCGGACGCCGTGGCCGGGCCACCGGCACCGGCGCCGGCGACCGTGAGCGTGCCCGTACTCTCGCTCTCGAGTTGAATGAGGTTCTGCTCGTCGCGCACCTGCGCGAACGGGTGGCCGCGTGGCACGACGCGCGGTGCGACGCTGCAGTGGACGCCGTCGCCGACGCGCACGGCAGTCGCCACCAGACGGATGGCCCGACCGCGCCGTGCCGCCTCGCGCGCCTGCGCCCCGAGCTCCGCGCCGATCCCGTGCGTGCGCACCGCAATCGTCGAGGGGTCCACGCCGAAGCCGAGCCAGGCGAGCACGGCGATCTTGTCGGCCGCATCGGTGCCGTCGAGGTCACGCGTGGGGTCCGACTCGGCAAATCCGGACTGCTGTGCGGCGCGCAGGGCGTCGTTGAACGACGCGCCGCGCTCGACCCGTGACAAGATGAAGTTCGTCGTGCCGTTCAGCACGCCGCGAATCCGGTGCAGCCCTTGCCCCGCAAGCGAATCGCGAAGCAGACGCACGATGGGGACGCCGCCGCCGACGGCCGCCTCGAAGTCGAGGGCCGCGCCGGCGCTACGGTGTCGCTGCGCCAGCGCCGCCAGCGCCGGTCCCTCGACGCGCAGCAGCGCCTTGTTGGCCGTCACAAGCCGTCGGCCGCGTCGCAGGGCGCCGCGCGCCAGCGTCCCCGCCGTCGTCGTGCCTCCGATTGCCTCCACGACGACGTCGGCGGGCGTCGCGAGGAACTCGTCCGCATCGTCCGTGAGCAACGCGCGGTCCAGCCGCAGGGCACGGGGGCGACGCAGGTCACGGACCAGCACGCGCGTCAGGCCGTATGTGACGCCGGTCCGGCGCGCGATCTCCGGTCCGTGGCGGTCAAGCAAGTCCAGCAGTGCGGCGCCGACGGTTCCACAGCCGGCGAGGGCAACCGAGATGACGCGGCTCACGCGTGCACCTCCGCGAGGACGTCCCGGAGCAACGCGCTCACCTGGGCGTGCTCGATCAAGAACGCATCGTGTCCGTGCGCGGAGTCGATCTCACGGTACCGCCCGCCGGCCGCGCGCACCCACGCTGCCACTTCGCTCGCGTCGCAGAAGCGATCACCGGGAATACCAATGCCGGTCAGACGCGTCCCGGACGCGCGCAGCCGTTCGCCCGCACCGCCGCGGGCGCTGCTGAGATCGTGCGTGTCCATCACGTCGAGGAGGAAGCGGTACGTCGCCGGGTCCATCCGCGCCGCCAGGCGCTGCCCGTGCGCGCTCAGCCACTCGCCCACCGCGAAACGCCCGCCCCGCGTCCGGTCGCGCCGGAAGCGCGCATCGAGCCCAGCCCCGGTCCGGTACGACAGCATCGCCACCTGCCGCGCGAGCGCCAATCCCTGCGCGCCCCCGGCGCTCAGCAACTCGCGCTGCACCTGCGACCACGCGATCGCGCCCGCGCCCAGTCGCATCGGCGCCGCGAACACCGCGGCGTGTCCGACGCGCCCCGGGAACGAGGCGACGAGCTCCAGCGCCACCATCCCGCCCAGCGATCCGCCGACGAGCAGCGCAACCTGCGCGATGCCGAGCCGCTCGAGCCACACGGCAACCGCCCGCGCCTGGTCGCGCACCGTGAGCGCCGGAAAGCGCTCCACGGTCGCCGGCCCGGAACTGCCGTAGCACGAGCCGAGCAGGTTCGGCGCGAGAATCGCCCAGCGTGTGGTATCGAGGGCGCGGCCCGGTCCGATCTGCGTCCGCCACCACTCGCCCGCGGCATCCGCCGAACCGGTCAGGGCGTGCAGGACCACGACGGCGCTGTCGCGACGCGCACCGAGCACACCGTCGCAGTGGAACGCCATCGTCGCCCCCGTCAGCATCGCACCGCTGTCCAGCGGAATCGGCGGCAACGCCAGCCGTTCCAGCGCACGCGGGGACGACGAGGCAGGCAGTCGCAGGTTGGCGACAGGATCAGAGGGCACGGCGGTCATCGGACGCTCCACGCAAGAGGATGCCGCGGAAACGCAAAGGCCCTCTCGGACGAGAGGGCCGCAGGAAGACCGGTGGCGACGCCGGTGGAAGAGAAAATACCCACGGCGAACGCCGCGGGTACATCGCGTTTTAGCTCCTTGTTTTTCGTGGCGGCAATCGCGGCAAATGACCACGGGCTTCAGTTGTGTAACGTAGGCTAAGCGAGAACCGACGATGCGTCAAGCCACCCGACGCTCACGCGTAGAGCGCCGTCACCGCCGTCTCGAAATCCTCCGTGTGCCCGCCCGCGACGATCCGCACCGTCGCCTCGTACCCCGCCACCTTCAGTCGCCGCGCCGCCTCGAGCATCGTCGCGACCTCGAAGGTCTGCCCCTCGATTACGGCGAGGTACTGCTCGACTGCAGTGAGATAGCCCATCATCCCGCCCAACTCCGTGGGCGCATACACCTTGTGCGCGGCGCGCAGCGCCGCGACGCCGCTGTGATGGTCCGGCATCACGAGGTTCTCGCTGCCGCAGATGACCTTGAGCCGCGTGTTCGCCGCGCAGCGCGCGACGGCCGCCGCGTCGAGCGTCCCGCCCGCCGCATTCACCACCAGCGCATCCATCGCCAAGGCCAGGAACTCCTGCTTGCGCTCCGGCCCCCAGGCGCGGATGCCCATCGCCTCCAACTCCGCACGGCGCTCCTCGCGCGACTCGCAGGCGAGAATCGTCACGCCAGCGTGCGTGCGCAGCCGCCTGATGATGTGCATCCCGATGTTGCCGCACCCGATGAGCCCCACCGTCGCCGCCGACATCTCAAGACCGAACGCCCGCAGCATCCCGAGCAGGATCTGGTAGTTCCCTTCACCGGTGGGCACCGACGTATCGGCCACCACGCTGCCGGCAAAGCGGGCGTTCAGATACTCCAGCGAACCCATCGCTCCGCCGTGCATCTTGCCGTGGCCGAGGTCCTGGCCGGTGGTGATGTGGATGCCGGCGTGCCGCTCGCAGTCGTTGAGGCAGTCGGCCGCCCAGGCCAGCATCTCGGCGTCTCGGACATTGCCCACACGGGACTCGGGCGTCGGCGCGAGCACGCACTTGCCGCCGACCACCCGCGTCAGGTCGCGCAGTGCCAAGGGCCCGCCCACACCGATCACGCGCGACCAATGTACCTTCTCCTCCATCCCCATTGCGAGCGCGATGCTCTCGCGGTCCGTCGTGAAGTTCGGTGAGGCGATGCGCTCCAGCGGGGCGATACGGAATCCCCCCAGTGACAGCTTGCCGGACTGCGGCGGCGCGTGGGTGGCGATAGACAGGGTCCAAGGCTCCGCGGGGTGCGCGTAGCGATAGACCCAGACGTTGGGATTGCGGGTGTCGGCCAGCGCAGGGACCAGCGCGGCACACTCGCTCGGGGGGAGGACGGTGCGGTTCACGGGCAGAAACCTAACGCTGCGACTGGCCGAGGCGCGGTCCGCACCGGATATTCCCTCGGTCCCTTCGACTCCCCTTGGCCCGTCCCCGATGCGCACGCTCCGCACCGCCACGCTCGCGCTGATCGTCTGCGCCGCTCCGCTCTCCGCGCAAGAGGTTCCGCTCCTGGCGGCCTATGATACGGCTTGGCACACCATTGCGCGGACGTTCTACGACACCGCGCTCGTGAATGGCCGCTGGCGCAGCGTGGCCGATTCCATCCGCGGGACCTTGGGCACTTCGCCCACTGAAGCACAGTTGCGCCGCGCCATTCGCGCGATGATCGCGGTACCGGGCCAGTCGCACTTCGCGCTCATCACCAGCGATGCCATACCCCGCGCCAAGGGCGGTACGGCCGCAGACGGCCCACCAGGCAGCGCCGGAGTCACGGTGCGCCTTGCCGGCGACACACTGATCGTCTGGCGCGTGGACCCCGCAGGCCCCGCGGCCGGCACCGGCATCCGGCCAGGGGACGCCATCGAGCGCGTGGACGACAACACCGTGACGATGATTCGTGAACGCCTTGCTACGGCCTTCCCCGACAATCCGCGCGAAGCCAATGGCCTGCTGCTGCAGGTCTTCACCGCAGTGCTCGACGGACCCGCCGGCTCGACGGTGGATGTCGGCACCCGACGCCTCGATGGCACGGCGGCCAACCTCACGATCACGCGCCGAGCAAAGTCCGGGCGGCTGCAACAGTACGGCAACCTCCCACCGATGGTCATCCAGGCCACGCTCGACACCACGATGGTGCGGGCCGGCTCGCGCGATGTCGCCGTGCCGGTCATCGCCTTCAGCGGCTGGTTCCCGGTCATCACGGCCGACCTCGACCGCTTCGCCTTCGGCGCCCGCAGCGCCGAAGCGGTCATCATCGACCTCCGCGGCAACCTCGGCGGCGTTGTCGGCATCATCGGCGGGTTCGCTGGACACTTCTCGGACTCGACCTGGAGCTTGGGCTCGATGCGTGGCCGAGGGGCCACACTGCGGCTCGCCGCGAACCCGCGGCGCGCCACCTCGACTGGCGAACGCGTCGACGTGATCCGGGCCCCGGTCGCGATTCTCATCGATCCGCTGACCGCGAGCTCCTCCGAGTTCTTCGCCGCCGGAATGCAGGCGCTGGGCCGCGCCCGCGTCTTCGGCGAGGCCTCGGCCGGGCAGTCCCTGCCGGCCGCGATGAAGCGCCTGCCCAACGGCGACGTCCTGATGCACGCCATCGCCGACCACGAGGACGCCCGCGGTCGCCGAATCGAAGGCATCGGGGTACAACCCGACACTCCGACGCCACTCACCCGTAGTGGGCTGGCCGCCGGACGCGACGTCGCGCTCGAGGCGGCGCGCCGCTGGCTCGCCGATACGCTGTCCCGCCGCTAGACTCCAAAGACGCCGTACCCCACCCCGCATCGAGGTCCCGATGATTCGCCACTCGCTCCGCGTTGCCGCCACGCTCGTCGCCGTCGTGACGGCAAGCGCCGGTGCCCAGTCCCCGACTGAGATCGTTGACCGCTACAACAAGGCCGTCGACCCGCAGAACCGCCTCGCCTCTGTGCAGGGAATGAAGTCGTCGATGACGATGGACATCCCCGATATGGGGATGTCGATGACGATGAACCTGGTCGCGGCCTTGCCCAACAAGGTGGTGATTGAGTCTGAGCTGCCCGGGATGGGCACGCTCAAGCAGGGCTTCGACGGCAGCACCGCCTGGGCTTCCGATCCGATGCAGGGCCCGCGCCTGCTACAGGGCCTCGAGGCGGCCTCGATGGCCGAAGGCTCGGCGTTGGCGTCAATGAAGCGCACGCCGGAGCTCTTTACCGCGATGGAAGCGGCTGGGACCGCCGGCGAGGGCGACGACGCGGCGACCTGCGTGAAGTTCACCTGGAAATCTGGCCGCGAGACCGTCGACTGCTTCTCCAACGCGTCCGGCCTGCTCGTGCTCACGCGCACCACGCAGGAATCGCCGATGGGAAGCGTCGAAGTAGAGGCGAAGCTCTCGGACTACCGCAACGTCGGCGGGTTCATGATTGCGCACCGCACCGAGTCCTCGATGATGGGAATGCGGATGGTGATGGTGACGACGTCGGTCGAGTTCGGGCCGCAGCCGGCGGCGCTGTTTGAGCTTCCGGCCGAGATCAAGGCGCTGCGGCCCTGAGCTCGGCGGTGGCAGCACCCAAGGCACCCCGGTCACGCTGGCGCTGGATCGCCGCTGCGGCCGGGGTGCTGGCGTTGACGGCGCTCGGCACACGCGCCTGGCTGCTGCGCGATCCGGTCCCGTACTGGGACGCGAGGCGGGGCACGCTCGCGGCCGTTGAGCTCGGCGAGATCCGCCTCGACGGACGCACCGAGGAGCAGGATATCCGGGTGGTCGGCAGCAGCGGGCTCGGCATCGAACTGGCCATCCGGCGGCCGATGGCGCCGGATTCGGCCACGCGGCGGCCGCTGTTCCTGGTGCTCGGTGGCCACGAGCGCGGCAAGGGCGCCGCCGCCCTCATCGGCGATACGCGCGGCGCGATCTTCGCCTCGCTGCAGTATCCCTACGACGGCGACCATCAGGCCAAGGGCCTCGCCGTGGTCCTCCAGGTGCCCAAGATCCGCCGCGCGCTCTACGACACCCCCCCGGCGGTGCACCTCGCGCTCGACTATCTGCTCTCGCGTCCCGATGTGGATCCCGCACGCGTCGAGCTGATCGGCGCGAGTTTCGGTGCGCCCTTCGCGACCATCGCCACCGCGCGCGACCCGCGTGTCACGCGCCTCTGGCTGGCGCACGGCGGCGGCGACGTCCGCGCGATGATTGACCGCGGACTCGAGAAGGAAATCGGGAATGCCATCCTGCGTGCCCCCGTCACCTCGCTGGCCAACCTGCTCGCCTCAGGCCCGCGATTCACGCCCGAGCGTTGGGTCGCCGCCGTCGCGCCCCGACCGCTGGTGATGCTCAACGCCACCGAGGACGAGAAGATCCCACGCCGCTCGGTGGAGTTGCTCTACGCCGCCGCCGGCGAGCCCAAGGAGCTCGTGTGGCTCCCGGGCGAACATATGCAGGGCAACCGGCCCGAGGTCCTGCAGCGCCTCATCGACGCCGTGCTCGCGCGCGCCGACTTCCCCGACGCCTGACCTACTGGTAGAAGCGCCAGCTCGGTTTCCACTCCCGCGTAAGCGGCAGGTTGAGCATCCGCGCCCGCACCATCTCCACCGGCATCCGTCCGCCCTGCAGGATGGCGTCGTGGAACTCCTTGTTGGTCATCCGGCCGCTGGCCACGAGCTCCGTGTGCAGCGCGCGGAACTGCAGGCCGCCGAGCATATAGGCCGCCTGGTACATCGGGGAGTACGTGCCGTTGAAGGAGCGCCGCACCTCGGCCTCGGCATTGGCGCGCTCGTGGCCCACCCGGTTCACCAGGAAGTCCACCGCCTCCTGCGGCGTCATCGTGCCGAGGTGGAAGCGCAGCGAAAAGATGATCCGCGCCGCGCGATGCGAGCGCCAGAAGAGCATTCCCATCCGGTCCTGCGGCGTCGGCGCGAACTGGTTGTCCCACAGCAGCATCTCCCACCACAGCGCCCAGCCCTCGCCCCAGAACGGCGTGCTGAAGGCCTGCCGGTGCGGGTTGTGCCGCTGCGTCATAAAGCCCTGCAGGTGGTGCCCCGGGATCAGCTCGTGGTGCACCGTGGCGAGCGAGAAGTGCGGATTGTTGCCGCGCATCGCCATCAGCTTGTCGTCGTGCTGCATCGAGTCGGTGGGGTACGCCACCTGGATGATCTCGCCGCCGAGGAAGAACGGCGACACCAGCTGCTGGCGCGGCGGCATCATCTCCATCCGCCACACTTCGTCGGCTAGCGGCGGGACGGTGACGAGGTCGCGGTCGGTGATGAACTTCACCGCCGAGCGCGCGAGGTCGCGGACCATCGCCGGCTGCTGCCCCGGCGGCACGAAGGCCTGCTTCACCGCTTCCAGCGCCGCGCGCCAGTCGTCGCCGTGGCCCATCTCGCGCGAGGCCCTGCGCTGCTCGGCCTCGATCCACGCGAACTCCTTCTCGGCCAGCGCCAGCAGCTCCTGCGGCGTGTACGCGATCATCTCGAACGCGAGGTCCGCGGTCACGCCTGCGGCGCCGATGGGATCACCGATGATCGGCTCTTCCTCGCCTTGCCGCTGGCCGACGATGACCTCGCGGATGGCGCGCTGATAGCCGGTGATGCCCTCCGTGACGCGCCGGAAGGGATCGGCCGTCCACCAGGAGAACTGCGGGTCGTAGCCCGCCGAGAACCGATGCCAGTTGCGCAGTTGCGTCTGCAGGTCGTTCAGGTAGTCGAGCGAGCGCAGGCCCACGATGCGCTCGGCCCGCGGGATCTGCGCGCTCTGCGGGGCCCTGGCGCGCACGGCGCGCGTCAGCGAGTCGAGTTGCTTGGCGAGGGTACTGAGCGCACGGCCAGCCACTTGGCCGTCAGGTGTCTCGAAGCGGCGCCGCGCTTCTTCGAATCCGGCGACCACCTCGCCAAAAGGCACCAGCGGACGCATCTCGGCGGCGAGCCGCTCGTCGCGACGCAACTGGTCAAGTTCCTGCCGCAAGCGGTTGTCCAGCAGGAGGTAGTCGATCTTGCCCTCCTGCGAGAGCCGGTCGAAGTCCATCCGCGTGAGCCGTGTGCGCCACTCGGTGTAGAACGCCGTGAGGCGCGCCGCACGCGCCGGTGAGTACGGCACCGTCCAGCGCCGCAGCAACGCCCCGCGGTCGGAGATGAACAGCGCGACCGTATCACGCAGCTCGCTCTGCGCCGAGGGCGCGGGCGGTGCCAGGCGTTGCGCCTGCGCCCCGAGGGCAAATGGCAACAGGAGCGTGGCAGTGAGCGACGCAGCGGAGAGCAGGCGCATTACGGAATCCTGGCGGAGGGTCAGCGCGCGGTCTTGCCGCGCGAGATGGAGACGACGTACGCGGCGACGTCCTGCACCTGCTCGTCCGTGAGGTTCATCGGCCCGCCGCGGGGCCGCATCGCGAACGGCCGCTCCGGCACCTTGAAGGCTTCGCGGGCGATGCCCGCCGTGATGACGCGGGCGATGTCCACCTGGCTGCCGTCCACGTGCAGCCACTGCCCCTCGATCAACGACGGGCCGTTCTGCGCACCCACGCCCTTCTGGCCGTGGCAGCGCTGGCAGCTACCGGCGTTGAACAGCGAGTCCCCGCGGGCAATCGAGGCCAGCAGCTCCGGGCTCGGCACTCGCGCCGCCTGTGGCGCCGCCCCCGCCGCCGAGGTTGTCGCCGTGCTGCCACCGCAGGCAGCCAATAGCATCAGGAACACGGGGGACCACCGCAGAAGCGACACGCGCATTGCAACCTCGGCAAGGGGAATTGAGCGAACCTGCGCCCTCTACGCTGCACCGCCGGCGAGCGTTCGGCGAGGGGTGCCGCTAGGCCGCCGCGCTCAGGGCAGCGTCCGTTGCGCACGGCCCGCAGTCGCTGCAGGTTTGTGCGATGCGACTCACCCCTCTTGCCATCGGACTGCTGCTCGGTGCGTCCGCCCTCGGCGCGCAGGGCTCCGCCACGTCGGAGCCGCCACGTTGGCTGGCCGGCTGCTGGGAGCTGCGCGTCGGGGCGCGGGTGGTCCTCGAGCAGTGGATGGCGCCCGAGGGCGGCGTGATGCTGGGGATGAGCCGCACAAGTGTCCGCGATACCGTTCGCGAATGGGAACACCTCTACCTCGGCCCGCGCGCCGGCGTACTGACGTATGTGGCGCGCCCGTCCCGACAGGCCGAGACGGCGTTCGGAGCGGTCGACGTCAACGACAGCGCCGTCGTGTTCGAGAATCCCACGCACGACTTCCCGACAAGGATCCTCTACCGGCGCCGTGGCGCGGACTCGCTCGTCGCGCGCATCGAGGGCCTGCGTAATGGGCAACTGCGCGGCATCGACTTCCCGTATCGGCGCGTCGGCTGCCCCTGAGCGTCGGATGCCTGCGCTACGGCGCGGCGCGCATCCACCAATATCCGCTCGACTGCTCATCCTCGCCGCTACGCGCGAGCAGCACACGCCCGGCGTGCACGCCCACAGGGCGGTCGTCTACGCTCATCCGAACTCGCGCCTGCGGCCCCAACGACGCGGAATAGACAAGCCACGCGACCGAGTCCGTGCCGGCCTCAGGCGCCTCGCGCGCCCACACTTCGCCATCGGCCATCACGACGAGCTGCGTGACACCCGGATGCCGCTCGGCGGCGTGGCGCATCCGCTCCAGGATCTGGTCGCGCATCGGGCCCATTGATGGCAGGCGCCGGATCTGTGCGGCCACAGCGGCCTCGATGTCGGCCTCCGTGACCCGCCGCCCCGTCGCCCGGAAGCCGCCGCGCACCGCCAGGCGCCCCGTGGAATCGAAGAGCGCGAGTTCGGCCGTCGCGCCCGCCGCATAGACCAGCCGGCCGTCGCGCCCGAACGCGAACTGCGGCAGCGCCTCGAAGGTGCGTCCCATCGCCACGAATTCGCCGGCGCCGTACGAGGGCAGGCGCAGGTCAAGCGCGTGCCGGCGTTGCGGAGCCCCGTCATCAGCCACCGCATAGACGAAGAGGGGGAGCGTGTCGCCCTTCGCGTTGGGGTCCTCCGCCGCGACCATCAGCAGGGCGCCGTCGACGAGACGCATCACCGGCTGGGGGGCCGGCGGAAGCTGCGTGACGGCATTGGCGACAGGCCGGCCGTCAGGCGCAAAGCGCAGCAGGCGGCGCGTGAAGAGGTCGTACACGGAGACGTTGCCGGCGGCATCGCGGTCGATCTCCACCGGCGCGCGGTACTCCCCCGGGCCTGCCCCCTCGCGCCCGAACGCGATCGCACTGTCCCCGCCCGCTGCCACCAAGGCGACGACCGACGACCGTCCGCCGACGACGCGCACCAACGCTGCGCCGTCCGGCGTGACCACGCCGCCGCCGCTGCCGAAAGGAACCTCGCAGGCCAGCGCGCCGCGTGTGCAGAGCCGCGCGTCGGGAAGCAGCCGGCGCGTGGCGAGGAGGCCGTGTGCCGCGGCGTCACCCACGCGGTCAGTCACGTCGCCGGCAGCAGTGGAATCGCCCCCACCGCAGGCAGTGAGCAGCAGTACGAGAACGGACCAATGACGCAACGGAAGCCTCGCGAAAGGGGCACTCCAACGTTCCCACCACGACCGAGGGCGCGCAAGAGACCTCGCGCGCCCTCGACCAGCTCTTCACCGACTCTTAACGCCCGTCGGAACGCCTCACGCCACGCTGAGTTCCGGCGCCTGCACCACCTTGCCGTCAAACAGGTGCACCTCACGCGAGGCGTGCTGTGCGTAGCGGTGGTCGTGCGTCACCATACAGATGGTGCTGCCCTGCTGGTGCAGCTCCTGCAGCAACGCCATCACGGCCTCGCCGTTCTTGGAGTCGAGGTTACCCGTCGGCTCGTCGGCGAGCAGGATGGCCGGGTCACCCGCCACGGCGCGCGCCACGGCCACACGCTGCTGCTGACCGCCGGAGAGTTGCGCCGGGAAGTGCTTGGCCCGGTGGCTCATCCCCACGCGCTCCAGCGCGCGGGCCACGCGGTCACGGCGCTCGCTGGCGCTCATATCCTCGCGGTAGGTCAGCGGCAGTTCGACGTTCTCGGCCACCGTCAGGTCGCCGATCAGGTTGAAGGCCTGGAAGATGAAGCCGATCTGGCGGTTGCGGACCCGCGCGCGGTCGGCGGCAGCCAGCGTCTCCACGGCGTGGCCGGCCAGCTCGTAGCGGCCGGCGCTCGGGGCGTCGAGCAGCCCGAGGATCGAGAGCAACGTCGTCTTGCCGCAGCCCGAGGGGCCGGAGATGGCGACGTACTCGCCCTTCTGGATCTCGAAGTTGATATCGGCGAGGGCGTGCGTCTCGACCTCGTCGGTATGGAACACCTTCTGGATGCCCTGCATACGGATCAGCGTCGTCATCACTTCCTCACTTGATGCGTACGCGATCCACATTCGCGTACTGGGTCATATCGGACAGCACCACTCGGTCGCCGGGCTCGAGGCCCCGCAGGATCTCGATCGTATTCACGGAACTGCGGCCCAGCTCCACCGACACGCGTACGGCGTGTACGCCGTCAGGTTCCAACTTGAAGAGGCTGACGGTCCCGCTGGCCGCGCCGAAGGCCGGACGGCCGGTATAGATGATGTTGTTCAGTTGCTGGATCTGGATGGTGCCGTCCACGCTGAGGTCGGGCACGGCACCGGGCGGCAGCGGGTCCGTGAACTGCACGTCCACGAGCACCGAGCCCCCCACCGCCGAGGGGTCCTTGCGCGACACGCGGCCCCGCACGATGCCGTTGCGCGTGTCCACCGACGCCCCCTGGCCGATGGCCACGTCCTTGGCCTGCGACTCGGGGATGCGCAGCTGGGCCTTCAGGTCGCCGGGCTTCACCACCTTGGCCAGCGTCGTGCCTTCGGGCACCCATTGGCCCAACTGGAGGTTCAGCTCCTGCACCACGCCCGTCTCCGGTGCCCGCACCGACAGCGAGCGCAGGCGCTGCTGCTGGTTGGCGGCGATGGCGCGCAACTGCTGCACCTGGCCGCGCTGCACCGCGATCTGGCTGTCGATCGCCGCGCGCATCAGTTCGAGCCGCTGCTGCTCGACCCGCAGCCGCGTGGTCATCTCCTCGGCGGCCGCGCGACGGTTGCGCAACTCGAACTCACTGATCAGTTGACGCCGCACCAACGAGTCGGCCGCCTCCGCCTCCTGCACGGCGCTCACGTGCTGCGTGCGCGTGCTGGCGACGAGGCCTTCCTGCGTCAGGATGGCGCTGCGCAGGTTCGTCGTGAGGTTGAGCAGTTCGATCTCGGCCTGCCGCACCTGCTGCTCGGCCTGCATCGTCTGGATCTGCAGGTCGGGATTGGAGAGTTCAAGGATCATCGTCCCGAGCGTCACGTCCGCACCGGAGAGCACGTGCAGGCGCTCCACGCGGGCGGAGGCCTGCGCGGTGATCCAGCGGATCTGCTCGGGCACCAGCGAGCCGGGGCCGCGCACCTCGCGCACCACATCGCCGCGGCGCACGGAGTCGATGACCACGCCGGCCCGTGCCACGGTCGGCACGGCCGGGTCCAGCCGCGCCACGGCGATGGTGAGGAGGACCAAAGCGACCGCGCCGGCGACCATCGCCGCCTTCTTGCCAGTCCGCTTGGGGGGAGTGCGAACGATGTCCATTCGTCAGTCGTATCGGAGAGCGTGCATAGGATCCACCCGCGAGGCACGGCGGGCGGGGAGGTAACCGGCAGCCAAGGCCACCAGGGTGAGTAACAGCACCGAGACCGCAAGCGCCATCGGGTCGTGCGCCTCAATCTCGTACAACATCGAGCGCGCCGCACGGCCCAGCGCGAAGGCTGCGGCCAGGCCGACCACGCCGCCGATGGCCAGCATCAGCCCGACTTGCTTCAGCACCATCCCCTGCACGCGCCCCGCATTGGCGCCGAGGGCCATCCGCACGCCGATCTCCCGCGTGCGCTGCGCCACGGAGTAGGCCATCACGCCATAGAGCCCGACGGCCGCGAGTAGCGTGGCCAGGACGGCAAAGCAGGTGGAGAGGATGCTGATCATCCGGTCGAGGAAGACGTTCTCGCGGATCTGCTGCGGCATCGTCTTGAGTTCCTCGACCGGCAGCGAGGGTTCGAGCCGCTTCATCATCTCCGGGATCACCGTGAGGAGCTGCTCGGGCGGCAGCGCCGTGCGTACGAAGAAGTTCATCGCGCCCGTGCGCGTGTACTGGCGCCACGGCAGGTAGTACACCGGCGGCGTGACACCCTTCACGTTGGAGTAACCGACGTTCGGCACGACGCCCACGATGAGGATGTTGAGCGAGTCCCCGGGCCCGCTGCGGCCCATAAACTTTCCCACCGCCTGGTCCTTCAGGTTGAACTTGTCGGCGAAGGCCTGGTTCACGACGGCCACACGCGTGGTGCCCAGGTCATCCGAGGCCTCGATGCCGCGACCGGCGGTCAACCGCACACCGAGCGTCGTGAAGTAATCGGGGCCGACCTCGTTGTAGTTGCTGTTACAGTCAGTATCCGGGCCGCATTCGAATCCTTCGACGCGCGCATCCCAGCCCCAGTTGCTGCCGGCAAGCAATGGCACCATCGCCGAGGTCACGCCGGTCACGCCGGGAAGCGCGCGCAGCTCGCCCTCGACCCGGCGGTGCAGCGCTGCCGAGCGCAGCGTGTCGTACCCGATGCGCGGCGGCGAAATCGCGAAGGTCACGACCTGGTCCACGTCCATCCCGATGTCCACGCGCGACACCTTCAGCAGGCTCTTCACGAAGAGCCCGGCCGAGGCGAGCAACGCCATCGAGAGGGCAATCTGCACGGTCACCAGTGCGGCGCGGAACTTCGACGAGCTGTGCCCACCGGCGATCTGCCCAGCCCCGGCGCGGATGGCCGCGATGAGATCGGGGCGCGTGCTCTGCACTGCCGGGTACAGGCCGAAGAGGAAGCCCGTGACGATGGCCAGCACCGCCGCGAAAGTCATCACGCGCCCGTCCAGCGCGAAGTTCATCGACGCAACGGCCTCCGGCGGCAGAAAGCTGGCGACGCCGGCGAGCGTCCACTTGGCGATCACGAGGCTGACTACGCCGCCGAGCGTCGCCAACAGCAGCGACTCCGTCATCAGTTGCGAGAGCAGTTGGCGGCGCGAGGCGCCCAGCGCCAGGCGCACGCCCATCTCGGTCGCCCGCCCCGCCCCACGGGCCAAGAGCAGGTTCGCGACGTTGGCGCAGGCAATCAGCAGCACCGTCAACGTGATCGCGCCGAGCAGGAAGAGCGGCGGTCCCGCCTCGCGCTGGATGTCGCTCTGGCCGCGGCGCCCGGGCTCCACGACCATCTTCTTGGCCTTGAAGTTCGCAAGCGTCTGCTCGCTCATCCCGGTCTGCACTGGGGCTTCGACTTCCTGGAGAATCGGCTGCACCGTCGCATTGAGGCCGGCCACCGCCTCCTCCACCGAGCCCCCCGGCTTGAGACGGCCGAAGACGTACAGCCAATACTGGCGTCGGTTCTCGAAGCCCGAAAACGGCGTGGTCGAGAACGCCCCGCGCATCGACAGCGGAACATAGACCAGCGGACGCGCGCCGGCCGTCGCGCCGTGGAACCACTGCGGCAACACACCGATGATTTCCATCGTGCGGCCGTTGACGATCATCGTCTTGCCGATCACGTCCGGCCGCGCGCCGAAACGGTCGCGCCAGAGGATGTGGCTGATCACGACGACGTCGTGGCCCCCGATGACCCGGTCATCGTCGGGGCCAAAGACGCGGCCGAGCGCGGCGTTCACGCGCAGCGTCGGGAAGTAGCTCCCCGACACCCAGATGCCCTCGCCGACGCTGGGCTCGTTGTCAATCGACAGGCTGGCCCCGAAGAGCCGATGCGCCGCCACGCTCGCGAGCGCCGTCTGCTCGCGCTCGATGTCCCGATACATCGGGTAGGAGAAAATCTCCTGGCAACTGCCCTGCTGATTGCAGGACGTCGAGCCCGGCATCGGGCCCGGCAGCGAGAGGTTCACCAGCTCGCCGGCCTCGGGGACCGGCAGCGAACGGATCAGGAGCTGGTCGAAGAGCGAGTAGATGGCGGCGTTGGCCCCGATACCGAGGGCGAGGGAGAGCACTGCGACCGCCGTGACGAACGGCGTCTTGCGGAGCATCCGGAACGCGAGGGCCAACTGGCGCATCAGGGGACCGGTTCGGGGAAACGATCGGGGGACTGTCGGGTGTCAGCACTCAGACACTCCCAGTCCCCCGATGGTTTGGAGACACTCGGGCCTACGGCCCCCCGTGGGGCAGGGTTTCGGCCCGGCCGGCCCCGTGCCGGTCAGTTCGGCGGCACGTCCATCACGGTGTACACGGGGTTCAGAACCGTGTTGTACCAGCCGAGCGCCGACTCGAACCAGCGGAAGATGCGCTCCAGCGTCTCTTCCTCCTCTGGCGTCAGCGGCAACCCGTCCGGATTGGTCACTGTCACCTCCCCGGCGCTGTTCAGCGCAATGCGGGCAAAAGTCTTGTTGCCAACCTTGACCGCCAACTGGCCACCGGTAGTGAGGTTAATCGTGCCGCCAATTTCCACCTTCCGCAGGCCGCGCTGCAACACGCCCGTAAGCGAGTAGGTGTTGGCCCCTACGTTCACCGTGACCCGCGACGAGAGCGCTCGCGCGGCAATCACCGTGCGCCAAGTGGCGCTCGGTGTGCCCGAGAAGAGGTTGAGCCCGACGGTCAGGGTGAAGGTCGCCGCATTGGGCCCCGTGCCGGCCACCCCCTCGACGCGATAGCTCACCGCCGAACCGTTGTTGCTGAGCGTCACGGTTGCCAGGTATTCGAGCACCTTGACGCCGCCAGTGGTATACGCTGCGAGGCGCGCGGCAGGGTTCGAAGCCGTCCCCTCGCGCGTGAGGTCGACGTAGCCCCGCTCCACCAGGGGATCGGCCGGGAACCCGGTGGTCGGGTCGATCTGGTACAGGATGAACCGCACGCCGTTGGCGGGCGCGCCGGGCAGCGCCGGATTCGAGAGCTCGTACGACGTGGTCGCGAGATTCCAGACCAGGGTCTTGCCAAGGACCGCGAGCGGAATGGCATTCACCGGCCCACCGGACGTGAACTCCGTAGCGCTGTCCAGCTGGCGGGCGGGTGACGAGGCGCGCGGCCCCTCGGCCACGATGCTCGGCAGCACCGAAGCGAAGCCGCCGAGGTTCACGAGGGCATCATCGATCGCGACGCCAAGGTCGGCGAGCGCCAGTGTGGGCTCGGTCTCGAACGCGGCCTCGGAAAGGTCCACGTCCGTGATCATCTCCACGGGCTCCAGCGTCGTCGGGAGCGGGGTCTCCTGACCGCAGGCCACGAGCGTGAAGAGCGCGGCCGCCAACGCGGCGCGCGAACGCAGGGCAACGAACATCAGTCCACCTAGGGCAGAGGGTTGTCCGCGCCCCTCAGCGGCGCGGGATCATTCGCATTCTACACCGTGCACCAATGATGCGCCTCGACCCCGTGACGGACGTCACGTCTTTGGTGCAGTCGGGTCGCGTTCGACCAATACCGTGTAGTCCGTGGCGAGCACCGCGACGCTGGCCACGGCGGCCCAGAACGGCAACAGGGCCGTCGCGGCGATGCCCGCATTGAGCGGGACGTCGAAGAGCACGCGACCCTCGGGATTCCGCAGGACGATCCGGCGGACGTTACCCTCTTTGACGAGGGCCTTGAGCTTCTCGAGCAACTTGGCGCCGCTGACCTTGAATTCTTCCATCGTGTACTCCGTTGGAGGTGCGGCCACCTACGGCCCGCACACGCCGGGGTGTCAGCGCGGGCGCTGAGGCCAGTGCGCGTCGGGACGGGCAGGCCCGGCCTGGTCCACGCCGAGCCGCTGGGCATCCACTTCAGCAAAGATGAAGTTCTCGGGCGCCACGGGGGAGCCCGCAAGGCGGCGGAGCATCGCCAGCTGCCCGACGTGCGTCATCACGTCCGCGAAGGGGCCTTGGAGCAGCTGCGTGGCAGTCAGGGTGCCGAGCGAACCATCCTCGCCAAGCTCGTCGCGGACCGACTCAAGCATTTCGTGGAATCGGCGCTGTTCGGCCGCGAAGTCCACCAGCGGTTCGGGATGGACCGGGTACTCCCCGCCAACCTTGAACGTGCGCGCATAGCCGAGCACGCTGGTCATATGGCGGAGGATTTCAACCGGTGAACGCACCTGCGCGCCGGGCTGGAAGGTGGGAAACCCGGCTGGTGCGTCGCGGAGCGCTTTCTGGGTGCGGTATGCGATCGCAGCGAGGAAATGGGCGACGAGGCTTCGGCTCACGGCATCAACGTTGGAAACGGTCCACGAGGGCGATTTGGTAGACGGACGTCCGCGTCCAGGAGGCGAGCCGTCCCACCGGCTTGAGAAAACTACGGAACGCACGCGGTGACCAGAAGTTCACGTGGCTAGGATCCTGTCCGATACCAGCGACAATCGTGAGCGCGCAGAGCGTGCGGAATATGGGTTCGAGCGGCACGGACACCAGCAGCCACCGCGAGCTGACGCGCGTCAGCTCGTCGCGAACGCGTTCGGGATTGGGGATGTGCTCGAGCACTTGCGAGCAGAGCACGAGATCCACGCAGCGATCCGGAAGGTCGAGTGCGGAAAGATCGGCCGCCCGCCACGTCGCCTCTGGACTGCGGGCGGCGGCATACGCCACCGCTCCGTGACTGATGTCGACGCCCAGCCACACGGAAGCAGACACGCCCCGCTGCCGTAGGCCCCGGTACACGAACCCCTCGCCGCAGCCCGCATCCAGGACCCGCCGCGGGGCGAGCTGTTGCACTTGCCAGGCCACGCGGTCGAGATACCTCCCCAACACCCTTTGATAGATGCCGTTCCCGTATTCCCACTTTCGCAGGTTGTTGGATTCGTGATCGAGGATGCTGGTGGCCACGGAGAGGTCTGGTGGGTGCCAATCAAGTATCGGGGACGGTTCAACTTTGACCGGGCAGGTCCACCTCCTGCCCACAATTCTGCCACGTTGCCGTAACGGGCGGCGGGGACGCTCGACCACGGGCGCGCCGACCGACAGGGAATCTTTTCCCGCTGGCAATTCGGCCCGGAACCTCGGAACTTGGGTGGGAGCACGGGTATGACCCAGCGACCGCAACCCGGAGACCTTATGCGGCGCAGCACCGTGGGACTGCATCTGCTCACCGCCCTCGCCATCGCGACGCCCAGCGCTGTCGTCGCGGCCCAAGGGACGCAGGCGAGCGCGGTCGACGACCGATGGACGCGCGAGGAGTTGGAGAACCTGCTCGCCCCCATCGCGCTGTACCCGGACCCGATCCTGGCCCAGGTGCTCGTGGCGGCGACCTATCCCGATCAGGTGCTCGCCGCGCAGGCGCACGTACGGGCCTTCGGCGTGGACGAGATCGACGCGATGCCGTGGGAGATCAGCGTGAAGGCGGTGGCGCGCTACGAACCGGTCCTCAACCTGATGGCCGAGGGCGAGGACTGGATGACGGCACTCGGCCAGGCCTACGCCACGCAGCCGGTGGACGTGATGAACGCCGTGCAGTCGCTGCGGCAGATGGCCAACGCGCAAGGCAACCTGCAGACCACGGCGCAACAGCAGGTGATCGTGGAGCGCGAGGTGATCCGCATCGAACCGGCGGAACCCCGCGTCGTCTACGTGCCCGTCTACGACCCGGCGGTGGTGTACTTCCGCCCGATCTACGTGGCGCACGCGCATCCCGCGTACTGGAGCTGGGGCCTGGGCTACCCCGTCGGCGTGTGGCTGACTTATGACTTCGACTGGTGGGGCCATCGCATCTACTATCACGGCTGGCACGTCGCGGGCCCGCGCTGGGTGGTGATGTCGCGTCCGTGGATCGTGATGAACCCCATCTATATCGCGCCGCGGCACACCGTCGTGGTGGTGAACCGCAACGTGGTGCATCGCCGCTGGAGCGCGGCGCCCGTGCGGCGCTACAGCCAGATCCACCGGAACGTGACCTTTGAACGGCACGACCGTTGGGGGGGCCGGCGTGACGTGGGCCGCGGCTGGGGCAGCGTGCCGGCGGACCGCGGGCGGGCGGTGCCGGAGCGCGACGCGCCTGGCAACCGTGGCGGTGTCGCAAATGGGGGCGGCAGGAACAATGGCGGCGGTGCGGCCAACGGCGGTGGGCGTGGCAACGGTGGCGGCAACGCGGGTGGCAACAACGGCCGTCGCGTCGGTCCGCCGAGCGACGATCAGCGCGGCGGCGGTGGGCGCCGCGTGGGACCGCGCGACGACGTGCCGAACCAGCGCGTGACGCCGCTGCCGAGCGGTGGCGCCACGCGGGTGGCGCGCAACGACGCCGCTGCCACGCCGACCCCGACCCGTGCGGCGACACCGAGCGGCCAGACCACGCGCAGCAGCAACGGCACGTGGAATCCGCGGTCCACGGGTGAGCGGGCGGCAGCCGACCGAGCGGCCACCCCACGGGCGAATGCCGCTCCCCGCGCCGCGTCGCCGCAGTCGTCGGCATCGCGCGGGAACGACGGTTCGTGGAACGCGCGTCCGGCACCGCAGGCGTCGGCACCGAGCACGCCGCGCGCCAGCACCAGCGCGCCGCGTGCCAGCACGAGTGCGCCACGCGCGAACACGCCACGGGCCTCGGCGCCGAGCTCCAGCAGCGCCCCCCGGGCCTCGGCCCCGCGGGCGAGCAGCGGTAGCGCCCCGCGGGCGGCGGCACCGCGTTCGAGCGGTGGCGGCGGCAGCGCCCCGCGCGCATCAGCCCCGCGCTCGTCCGGCGGCGGCGGGGCGGCCCGCGGATCGAGCGGCTCCGGCGGGCGCGGCCGTCCGAACTAAGTCCGCGCCGGACCGGTTTTTCTGACGCGCGCTTGCCTCAGGGCGAGCGCGCGTCAGTTTTCGTGTGTCTCCCTCCCGCAATTCAGGAGTTCGTGATGTCGTTCCGTCCATTCGTGCTCGCCGCGGCGCTGGCCGCTCCCGTCCTCGCTGGTGCCCAGACCGAGCCGCAGCGCTCGGTGCACCATACGTATCGCCTCGTCACGGTGGTCGAGGGATTGGTGAATCCCTGGTCCATCGCCTTCCTGCCGGGCGGCGATATGCTCGTGACCGAGCGCCCCGGCCGCCTGCGCATCGTGCGGGGCGGGCGTCTGCTGGCGGAACCGGTCTCGGGCCTGCCGGCGATCCGCGTGGGCAACCAGGGCGGCTTGCTTGACGTCGTCCCGCACCCGGACTTCGCGCGGAATCGCCTTGTCTACATCTCGTACGCCAAGCCGAACGCCGAGGGCAACCAGAGCACGACGGCCATCATCCGCGCGCGCTTCGAGAACGACCGCCTCACGAACGTGACGGAGATCTTCGAGGCGCAGGCGTGGTCGGCGGGTCAGGGGCATTATGGCTCACGGCTCGCCTTCGACAAGGCTGGGTTCCTGTTCATCACCGTCGGTGATCGTCAGGTTCCGCCCACGGGCGACCTCGAGGCGCACCCCGCCCAGAGCCTGCGGACGCACCACGGCAAGGTCATCCGCCTCCACGACGACGGCCGGGTGCCTGCGGACAACCCCTTCGTCGGCCGCGACGACGCGCTCCCACAGATCTGGAGCTACGGACACCGCAACCAGCAGGCGCTGCTGGTGCACCCGGTCTCGGGCGACGTCTGGGCCACGGAGCACGGTCCGCAGGGCGGCGACGAGCTCAACCTGATCCAGCCGGGCAAGAACTATGGCTGGCCGGTGATTGGCTTCGGCGTGAACTACCGCACGGGTTCGGCCATCCACAGCGGCACGGTGCGCCAGGGAATGGAGCAGCCGGTGCGCGTGTGGGTGCCCAGCATCGCCACGTCGGGAATGATGGCGTATACGGGCAACGCGTTCCCAAACTGGCAGGGGCACCTGTTCGCGGGCGGCCTCGCGGGCGAGGTGCTGGTGCGGCTGCGCCTGGACGGCACGCGCGTGATGGAGGAGGAACTGCTGGTGCAGCGCCGCGGCCGCATCCGCGACGTGCGGCAGGGCCCGGACGGCTTCATCTACCTGGCGATGGAAGACCGGATGGGTGCCCCGAGCGCAATCCTGCGCCTCGAACCGGCGCGCTGAACCACGCCGGTCCCGGGAGCCGCTGCCGCCTAGCTGGGCGGCAGCGGCTTTCTGTCGTCCATCGGCGCGAAGTTCGAGAGGAAGCGCAGCTCCTCCGGCGTGAGGCTGCCCATCCCCTGCGCGTTGATCTTGTCGAGGATGCGGTCCACCTCCTCGCGCGTGAGGGCGTGCACGCCCTCGAGATTGAGCTGGTCGCGGTGCAACGCCACGGCGCGCTTCACGCCGGGATCCACGGCATCGACGCGTGCCTTGAAGCGCCGCTGCGCCGTGTTGCGCTGCAGGAACCACAGGTACAGCCAGGCGCCCACGTACCCGCCGAGGTGCGCGAAGTGCGCCACGCCCCCGCCTCGCCCGCCGAACCCGGCGTAGAGCGCGAAGACCGTCGTGAGGATGACGAGGATGCGGGCCTCCACCGGGATGATGCCCCAGATGTAGATCCGCTCGCGCGGCCAGAACATCGCGAAGGCCATCATCACGCCGAACACGCCGGCCGAGGCGCCGATGACGGCGGCCCGCGGCGTGAAGATGAGCGACGCGACGGCTCCGGCGATGCCACTCAGGAAGTACAGCGTGATGAAGCGGCGCTCACCGAGGCGTGCCTCGACGCGGCCGCCGAAGAAGAAGAGGCCCAGCATATTGAACAGCAGGTGCGTGAGGCCGCCGTGCAGGAACATATATGTCACCAGCGTCCACGGCCGCGTGAGGACGGCGCGCGGCACGAACACCATCAGCTCGGCGATGTAGCCGGGCAGCACGGTGTACGAGAGCGCGAACATCGCGATGTTGGCGACCAGCAGTCGCGTCACCCAGGGGGTCATCGGGCGCCCCCGCTCACGGCGTGTCCATCAGCTTGCGCGTGAGGTAGGTGTACTCGAGCGCGTTGCGCCGGGCGCTCTCGACGAGATTCGCGGCCGCCGAGTGGCCGCCGTCGATGTTCTCATAGTACAGGTACGGGTAGCCGAGCTCCTCGAGCCGGGCCGCCGCCTTGCGGGCGTGGCCGGGATGCACGCGGTCGTCCTTGGTGGACGTGAAGATGAACGGCTCGGGATAGTTCCGCCCCGCGGCCAGGGCCTGGTACGGTGAGTAGCGAAGGATCCACTCGCGCTGCTCAGGAATGTCCGGATTGCCGTACTCGCCCATCCAGCTCGCGCCGGCGAGCAGCAGGTGGTAGCGCAGCATATCGAACAGCGGCACGCCGATGATCACGGCATTGAACAACTCCGGGTGCCGCGTCATCGCGACGCCCATAAAGAGGCCGCCCTGCGACCCGCCCTGGATGCCCAGGCGCCGCGGCGAGGTGATGCGCTTGGCGATCAGGTCCTGCGCGACGGCGATGAAGTCCTCGTGCGCCCGATCCCGGTTGGCACCGATGGCCGCCTGGTGCCACGCCGGACCGAACTCGCCGCCCCCGCGCGTGTTCGCGACGGCGTAGGCGCCGCCGCGCTCGAGCCAGAGCTTGCCCCGCACGGCGCTGTAGCCCGGCAACTGCGAGATCTGGAAGCCGCCGTAGCCGTACAGCAGCGTGGGCAGGTTGCCGTCGCGCGGGGCGTCGGCGCGGCGCACGAGGAAGTACGGCACCTTGGTGCCATCCTTGGACGTCGCTTCGTGCTGCTCCACCACGAGGCCCGTGGCATCGAACTTGGCCGGCGCCGCCTTGACCGTCTCGGCCGTCCCGGCGGCGGCGTCCACGAGCAGCAACGTCTGCGGCGTCAGGTAGCCCGACACGTTCACGAACAGGCGGTCGCTGCGGGGCTCGGTGCTGCCGAGGCCCACGGTGACGTTCTCGGGCAGCGGCAGGCGCGTACGCGTCCATCCGTTGCCTTCACGGCGGTAGGCGTAGGCTGCACCGCGCACGTTCTCGTACAGCGCCACCACCACGCGGCTGCGTGTGATGCGGATGCCTTCCACCGACTCGCGCGGGCCCGGGCGCAGCACCAGCTCCGCACGCGCCGCGGCGGGGTCGCGTAGCAGCGTCTCGAGCTCGTAGCTGAGCACGTCGCCGGCCTTGAATCCGTTCCAGTCCTCGTTGGCCGTGAACACGAGGCGTCCCTCGACGAGGCCGTTGAGGTCGTGGCGGCCCGGGAACGGCAGCAGGCGCGTGCCGGAGGCGGTGAGATGGTAGATCTCGCTCTCCCAGAACGTGCGGCCGCGGCGGATCATCGTCGCGCGCACGACGCCATCGGCGTCGCGCAGCGTGAAGCCTGAGGCCGACACATCGCTCGGCTGCCCACGAAACACCTCGGCGGCGCGCTCCACCGGCTGGCCCCGTGTCACGCGCTTCACGACGTACGCATATCCCGAGCTCGTCATCTCGCCCGGCGTCCACTCGCGGGCGACGAGCAGCGTGTTGCGGTCCACCCACGCGACGCTCTGTTTGCCCTCGGGGAAGCCGAAGCCGCCGTCCACGAAGCGGCGGTCCACGGCGTCGTACTCACGGATGGTGACGGCGTCCTTGCCACCGTCGGAGAGTGAAAGCAGGCAGTAGCGATCGTCGGGCGCGAGGCAGTTCCCGCCGCGGAAGACCCAGTTCTTCCCTTCGTGCTGCGCCAGGGCGTCGACGTCGAGGATTGTCTCCCACGCGATGGATGTTCCGCGATAGCTCTCCAGCGAGCTGCGCCGCCACACGCCGCGCACGCGCTCGCGGTCCTGCCAGAAGTTGCTGATGCCGCCGCCGAAGAAGCTCGGGCCCGGGATGCGGTCCGTGGCGTTGAGGATCTCGAGCGCGTCGGCGTTGAGTTTGGCGAAGCGTGGATCGGACTCAAGCACGCCGAGCGAGCGTACGTTGCGCTCGCGCACCCAACTGAGGGCGCGGTCGGACTCGACCTCTTCGAGCCAGAGGTAGGGATCGGCGGGCGACGGCGGCGTCGGGGCCTGGGCCGCGAGGGCCACCGGGAGGGTCAGGGCGGCCAAGGACAGGCGATACCAGTTGCGCATTGGACGGGCGGGCTGAGGGAGGCAGGGCTCCGCGGACCCGTGAAATCTAGTCGCGTGCGCGGGGCAGGCTGAACGTGCCACTCCGCGGCCTGCGAGCCCGCCGCGTCAGGGTTGCGCTCCGCGCGGCCGCGGTCCGCCGACGATGATGGTGATGTTGTCCGTGCCGCCGGCATCGAGCGCGTCCTGCAAGAGTTGCTCGGCAGCCTGCTTGGCGCTCGTCATCGCGCCCAAGACGTCCGCGATGCGCGCATCGCTCACGTGCTTGGTGAGCCCGTCGCTGCACATCAGGTGGGTGAGGCCCCACTCCGACTCGAGGCGCGTCACCACCGGCGCGGCCTCGTCGCCGCCGATCGACGACGACAGCACGTGCGCGAGCCGCGTCTCCTGTGCCTTCTCCGGTGCGAGCACCCCCTGGTCCACGAGATCCTGCGCGACCGTCTGGTCCCGCGTGATCAGCGACAACTGGCCGTCGGCATAGCGGTAGTAGCGCGAATCGCCCACCTGCAGCAGGTAGTAGGTGGGCCAGACCCCCATAAACAAGGTCAGGGTCGTGGCCATCGGCTTGCCGCCCTGCTCCGTTGCCTTCGCACGCACCGCCTCGTGCGCCCGCATCGCCGCCGCGACCAACTCACGCTCGAACAGTTCCGTCCCGGCCTCGGCCTTGTAGTAGCAGGAGGCAGACTCCGAGACGTAGCGCATCGCCGCGTCGAGCGCGGTGGCACTGGCCTCGTCGCCGCGCTCCAGGCCGCCGACCCCGTCGGCCACCATCCCGATGAACGCGAGGCGATCGCTGGAGGTCCGCAGTTGATCCGGCGCGAGACTCGTGGCTAGGATGCGCACTTCCTTGTGCACCGAGGCCAGCAGGAAGGCGTCCTCGTTCGTCGGACGGAGCAGCCCCTTATGGGTCAGCCCGTAGACGTCGATCTCATCGTC
Organism: Gemmatimonadaceae bacterium; assembly: GCA_019637355.1. Lineage (NCBI taxonomy): Bacteria > Pseudomonadati > Gemmatimonadota > Gemmatimonadia > Gemmatimonadales > Gemmatimonadaceae > Gemmatimonadaceae bacterium. The sequence goes on from JAHBVT010000001.1 coordinate 2,076,045, forward strand.
AGCTGGCTTGCGTGGCGCATTCGGCACGCTGGGCCTCAACGGGAAGGGGAATCCGCCCCCAAGTTGCGGGGCGGACCCCCCGCGCGCCATCCTTGGCGGCCCTATCATTCACCGATGAACGAACCCGAGCTCCGATCCGACCGCTTCGAACTGCCGCTCGCCGTCCAACCGGACGACATCGACGGCCTCGGTCACGTGAACAACGTCGTGTACCTCCGTTGGGCGCAGGACGCGGCCACCGCGCATTGGACGGCCGCGAGTACACCCGCGCAGCAGGCCGCCATCGCCTGGGTCGCCGTGCGACACGAGATCGACTACCAGCACCCTGCCCTGCCCGGCGACGCCATCGTCGCCTCCACGTGGGTGGGCGAGGCGGACAGCGTGCGCTTCGAACGCTTTGTCGAGATCCTGCGCGCCGGCGACCGCAAACTGCTGGCGGCCGTGCGCACGCTGTGGTGCCCAGTCAGCCGCAGCTCAGGGCGCGTGACGCGGGTGGATCCGGCGCTGCGGGCGGTGTTCTCGACGAACGGGTAGCGGCTAGCCCAGCGCGGCCCGGCGCCGTTTGAGCGTCCGCACCAAGGTCGCGAGTGGCGACCTGCGCCTGAGTTCGCACTCCCAGATCACGTGCACGTGCCAGCCGGCAGCGCGGAGGAAGTAGCGGACGCGACGGTCCCGGGCCTGGTTGGCCTCGAATTTCCTTGCCCAGAACTGCGCGCGGGTCTTCGGCTTGGACGTCTGGCAACTATGCGCGTGCCAGAAGCAGCCGTGCACGAAGACCACGGTCTTGATGCGCGCGAGCACGATGTCGGGGCGCCCGGGGAGCTCGCGGTGGTGCAGGCGGAAGCGCAGGCCCGCGGCGTGGATGGCGCGGCGGACCTGCAGTTCGGGCTTGGTGTCCTTGCCGCGGATGGCAGACATTATGCGGCTGCGGACGGCGGAGACACGAGGCAAAGGGCTGGACCAAACTGTCGAGAGCCTATCGCGGTCCGCGACTATGCTCGCTCGGCGGCAGGGCCTTCTTGCCCCTGAGCCTGTCCCGGACTCGCGCGAGGTCACAGTCGGCCTGCAGCCGAAGCCAAAATTCAGCCGATGGATGCTTGAGTACGACCTCCAACCTGACCGCAGTGTCCGGTGTGATCGGACGTCTTGCGTTGACAATTTCGCTCACAGTCAGCCGCGACACACCCATGGCTGCTGCAAGAGACGCCTGGCTAATCCCTCGCTCAGCAAGCACCTCGCGCAGGTGCGTCGACGCCGAGAACTGTTCCAACCCTTCCTCCCATGCTAGCTGTTCACATTCGGCACAAGCGAATCTCGCTTGCGCCGAGCTCCTCGATCCACGAGAAAGTAATCCACCACTTCCCTTCGACAGACAACCTGTAGCGCCCAGCATCCATCCCTTCGACGTACAAGCTCCGAAGTGATGTCAAGTCGCGTAGTCGATATGCTGCCGCCACAAGCCTGAGCTTGCGATGAGCTGGTGCCGCAACAGACCGCGGGACCGCCCTATGTGAATTCCCGGATGCTACTGTGCGCGAAATTGCGTCTGCAAATCGTCCCATTGTAGGAGAACCCTCTTCGGTTGGTAGTTGAACTGTCGACCCTAGACTCGGGCACAAACTGTCCCACTACCTCTGGTGGAGGATTCCCAGTCAAAAGTGAGTGCACACGCCATAGCGACTGAGCGGTCACGTGACTGACCACCCGCTGGCGGGACGAACCGCGACCGGCGAACACACGTGTGAGTTGCCTTGCAATCGCGCTAGCAACCCTCGATGCGAAGCGAATCGCGACACGCTCGGTGTAGCCACCTGATTCACGCGACTCTTCGTGCGAGCGTCGCAGCTCGTTCAAGACCCTTACCCACAACCGCCGAAGCTGCGCAGAGGAGAGCCTTCGACCAGCGTCCGCGAAAGCCTGCTGAGCCCACGCAGACCGTGCCTTCCGGACGTCTGTGGACGCCGGCGGAATGTAGCGGCTCTCCGCCTGCCACTGAGGAACGACGCGCGTCTTCGTCGAGAACGACCAAATACTGTCGACAAACCTGCTGAAATTGCTCGACTGATCCAGTTGGCGGTCGACGACTGTAGCAATCGCCTCGTCGGGCGCCAGACTAGACACCGAGGCGTAGAGGCTGCGCAGTGTCGTCGCGTACCAGCCGAAGTCAGCCAGTGCTGTTACCGGCACGCTATGAACCAACGCCGCCGCGCATGGACGTGACACATCACGGACTCCTTGCTGGGCAACTCCTCCCCGGTAGAAGAGCTCTGCGGAGGCGAGGCCACCCCACGAGCGCCGCGAAGCGTCATCTGGGACGGTCGTGAGTCGAATCAGATTTCGTTTCTGTCGAAGTGCGCGCATCGGGAAGAATCGGCGAAAGTCAGTGCAACGAGGGAAGTGTAATCCTCAGCATTACAACTGTCAACCAGTTTAACCCGGGCGACATCGAAGACGGCGGGAGGTACTCTTGAGAACGGCTTTCACGAGCAGGGCCCAGAGCGATCTCGCGCCCTGGGCCCTCGTAGATACAGCCGTTCAGGGTCACTCCCCTATTGCCTACCTCACCCGCACTCACTAAACCCGCACACGTGGCACTTCACGCAGCCCTCCGCAAACTCCAGCTGCGAGCCACAATCCGGGCAGGTCCCGATGAACGCGTCCCCGGTGTTCACGGCCTCGAACTGCATCTGCAGTCCGCCCGCCGCCGTCACCGGCTGGGCCTGCACCACCGGCGCGCCAGGCGCGCCCGGCGCCGCCAGCGTCTCGGCGGTCGTCAGGAGCTCCTGTTGCACGCCCTGCTTGGTACGCATCCAGTCCTCGAGCGCCAGGCCGATGGCGTCCGGCACGGACAGCACCTTGTTGGGGCCGAGGCCTACGGCGCGGTCGGAGGAGATGCCGCGCAACTGGCGGTGCACCTGCTGGATCGGGATGCCCGAGCGCAGGGCCAGCGAGATCATCCGGCCCATCGCCTCGGCGTCGGCCATCGCGCTGCCGCCGGCCTTGCCGAGATTGATGAACACCTCGAAGGGCTGGCCCTTGTCGTCCTCGGTGATGTGCACGAACATCGTGCCAAGCGGCGTCTCCTTGCGGATGGCCGTGGACTTGAGGACGTCGGGGCGCGAGCGCTTCTGCCGGCGCTGCAGGTTCTCGGCCTCGGCGTCGAAGAGCAGCTTCTGCAGGCGGTCGTTGGCGGACTGCAGGTCGGCGAGGCGCTCGTTGAGGTCCGCGAGTTCCTGGCGCGTGGCCTCGTCGGCCTTGGCCGATCCGTCACGCTTGGCGGCCGCGTCGGCGGTGGCGCCGGTGGAGAGCACCTGGCCGTCGCGCGAGCCGTCGCGGTACACCGTGACGCCCTTGCACCGCATCTCGTAGGCGAGCTCGTAGATCTTGCGCACGTCCTCGCGGGTGGCGGCGTGCGAGAAGTTGGTCGTCTTGGAGATGGCCGAGTCGCAGTGCAGCTGGAAGGCCGCCTGCATCTTGATGTGCCACTCGGGCGCGATGTTGTTGGCGGTGGCGAAGACCTGCTGCCACTTCACCGGCACCTCGCCGTGGATCACCGAGCCGGTCTTGGCGATGCGCTCCATCAGCGCGTCGGAGTACCAGCCTTCCTTCTTGGCGATGGCGACGAAGTCCTCGTTCACGTCGGGCATCATCACGCCGGCCTGGTTGCGCATAAAGGCGACGGCGAACAGCGGCTCGAGACCCGACGAGCAGCCGGCGATGATGGAGATCGTGCCGGTGGGCGCGACCGTGGTGACGTTGCAGTTGCGGAGCTTCTGCTCGGGACGGATGCGGTTGCCCTGCTCGTCGCGCGCGCAGGTGGCGTCGGGGCCCCAGATGGACTGCGCCCATTCCGGGAATGCGCCGCGCTCCTCGGCCAGCTGCTGCGAGGCCTTCTTGGACTCGACGTCCACGAACTCCATCACCTTGCGGCCGAACTCCACGCCCTCGGGCGAGTCATAGACGATGCCGAGGCGGATGAGCGCGTCGGCGAAGCCCATCACGCCCAGACCGATACGGCGGATGCGCTTGGAGAGCGCGTCGATCTCCGGCAGCGGGTACTTGTTGGCGTCGATGACGTTGTCGAGGAAGCGCGTGGAGAGGTGGATGTCCTTGGCGAAGGACTTCCAGTCCATCTTCCCGTTCTCGACGTAGTAGCCGACGTTGATCGATCCGAGGTTGCAGACGTCGTAGGCCAGCAGCGGCTGCTCGCCGCAGGGGTTCGTGGCCTCGTAGGCGCCGAGGTGCGGCACCGGGTTGTAGCGGTTGGCCTCGTCGATGAAGAACACGCCGGGTTCGCCGGTGCGCCAGGCGCCCTCGATCATCTTGTCCCACACTTCGCGGGCGTCGAGCTGGCCGACGACCTTCTTGGAGGACGGCTCGACGAGGTCGTAGCTCGTGCCGGCCTTCAGCGCCTCCATAAACTTCGTCGTGACGGCGACGGAGATGTTGAAGTTCGTGATCTTGGTCAGGTCTTCCTTGGCCGTGATGAACTCCATCACGTCCGGGTGGTCCACGCGCAGGATGCCCATATTGGCGCCGCGGCGCGTGCCACCCTGCTTGACGGCGTCCGTGGACGCGTCATAGAGCTGCATAAAGGAGATCGGACCGCTGGCCACGCCGGTGGTCGAGCGGACCATCGAGCCCTTGCCGCGCAGGCGCGAGAACGAGAAGCCCGTGCCGCCACCCGACTGATGGATGAGCGCCATCGAGCGCAGCGTGTCGTAGATGCCGCTCGACCCGTTGGAGAGCGCGTCGTCCACCGGCAGCACGAAGCAGGCCGAGAGCTGGCCCAGCGGCCGGCCGGCGTTCATCAGGGTCGGCGAGTTCGGCTCGAAGCGGCGCTGCGTCATCAGTTCATAGAACTGGTTCGCCACCTTCTCCACCTGCTTGTCCGTCGCCCCGTACTTGCGATCCGCCTCGGCGATCGTCGTCGCGACGCGCCAGAACATATCCTCAGGCGTCTCGACCGGCTTGCCGGACTTGTCCTTGACCAAGTAGCGCTTCTCGAGGACGGTGCGCGCGTTCTGCGAGAGGGTCGCCGGCGTGGCGGGCGGGTTGACGGGCAGCGGCATTGCAACTTCTCCAACGAAAGGTATTGGGCCAAACCTGGGGCGATTCCGGCAGTGTCCCGTTCAGGGACTGTCCGGCCCAGGGGTCGAGGGCGTCCAAGCTACCCCGCACGAGAAACCGCGCAAGAACTTGGTAAGCCGCTCAGGAACAAGCACTTATACAGACGCCATCACGAAATCGTCACGAGCCTCAGCTTTTCCACGCGCGTTCACTGGCGCTAATAAGACCCACTCAAGCGACAGCGACCCGACACTGATTCCCGTATCCAGACAATTCCTTAAAGCTTTATCAATCAATCACTTACGAACAAGAAGAGTTCCCGTCACTTCGGGGCCCGTTCGCGAAGGGAGCGGAACGTACCCCCGCCCTCCCCTGCGCGCTAGTCCCTTGATTTTGCTCGCTCCCACTAATCGACGGAACGAGTGCGCGGAGCGTCACACGCGCCCTCGATGCAGCTCCTTGAGTCCCACGTACGTCACATAGCCTTTGGCCACGCGCGCACGCTGCGCCTCACTCAGCGGGCGGAGCACCTTGGCCGGCACGCCGACCACCAACGAGTCCGGCGGGATCTCCATTCCCTCGCTGACCACGGCGCCCGCCGCCACCAGCGAGCCCGCGCCGACGACGGCGCCGTTCAGCACGATGGCGCCAATGCCGATGAGCGCGCCGTCCTCCACGGTGCAGCCGTGCAGCACCGCGCGATGCCCCACCGTCACGCGCGCACCGATCCGCAGCGGCAACCCGGGATCGCAGTGCAGTACGGCGCCGTCCTGCACGTTGGTCTCCGCCCCGACCACAATCGCATCGCGGTCACCGCGGAGCACGGCGCCCGGCCATACGCTCGCGTCCTCGCCCAAGGTGACGTCGCCGATGAGCGTTGCGCTGCCGTGCACCCACGCGGACGCCGGCACCAGCGGATGCTTCTCCAAGCTCGGGGCGTGGACGATCGGTCGTTCCGTCATCAAAAGGTGTTCCCCAGCGTCAGGTAGAGCGTGGCCCCGCGGTCGACTGCCGCGATGCCCTGCAGCGCGCGCGCGAAGCCCAGGCGCACTCTATATAGAATGTCGTAACTGAGCGCCGCGTCCAGCACGAGTTCGGCACCACCGCTCGCCATCCACGCTCTCGGCGGCGCCCCAGGCCCGCACACCGGCGACCCCGCAACTTCGCCAGCGCACCACGCGGCACCGGCATCGGCAAAGGCCAGCAGCGAGAGTTTCTGCAGGAACAGCGGCGCGAGCCCGACCCCGCGACCCACGCGCGTCAGTGGCGCACGATACTCCCCGCTGAACGCGGCCGCGCGATTGCCGCGCTGCGTCGCCGGCACCGCGCCCCGCACGAAGAACGTGCGCGTGGGGTCGCCCACGGCGAGCCCCGGCAACACCTCCAGCGATCCACCGCTCACGCCGCCCACGTCAAACGGCCGCCGCGTGTAGGAATCCGCCACGCCGTAGGCACCGCGCAGCGCCACGACGTGGCGCGCGAAGCCCGGCAACGGGAGCGACTTCGCCACGCTGCCCTGCACGATGCCCTCGCGCACGTCGCGCTTGCCGATGCCATCGTCGGCGCGGTAGCGCGCCGTGGCCTGCACGGCGATGCCATCCTCGACACTCACGCTCAGGCCGGGCCGCTGCATCGTGCTCACCCCGACGCTGAGCACGCCGGCCACCCGCGCCTGCGTATCGAGGAACGAGGGGTCGGCGAGCATTGATGCCAATGAGTCCGGATACGCCCGCCCGTCGCGCACGACTAGCTCGGGCCCCGCGATCACGAAGCTGCTGACCCGCGCGCGCGGCCGCATCGCGAGCATCGTGGCGCTGAGGCTGCGCTCGCGCAGGCTGATGCGACCCACCTCCGTGTCCGGGTCACCGGAGGCGGTCACGCGCAGGTGCGAGAACTCCTGCAGTCCCGCGAACGTCAGCACAGGATTCCCCAGCCCCGCCCAAGCATACGCGAGGCTCCCCGTGCGCTCGGCGCGCGTCACGTCCTGCAGCAGCGAGGCCTGCCAGGTGTGGCGCCCGACCACATCCTGCCCGCCCGTCATCACGCCGACCAGCGAGGCGTCCTCGTCGGAACTCGCGACGCTCGGCAGCCACCACATCGGGCGCGCCGTGGGCCAGGCGCGATAGCGCGACTTGGCGGCAGCTGACGCCGCCGCCTCCGGAAGCGGCGGCAACGGCCGCGCATCCGCTGCCGGCGGCGCGTCAGGCATCGGCGGCACATCGTCCAACGGACGCGTCACCACGACCCAGCCTCGCGCACGCAGCTCAGTCGCCACGACGCGCGTGCCATTCGCCGAGACATCGGGCGAGCGCAGCGAGGTGCCAGTGGCCCAGAGCCGCTGATAGGCGCCGCTGCGCACGTCACCGCGGTAGACCATCGGGCGCCCTTCGTGATCGCTGGTGAACAGCAGCAGCGAGTCGCCCGGCATCCAGGCTGGTCCGGCCACGAGCACAAGGCGCTCGGAGCCGTCGCTGGCTCTCGGCGCGAAACGCATTCGCTCGCGGCCAAGGCTGTCCATCACGACGATGGCCGTGCGGCCGCCGCGTCGCCACTCGGCGGCAGCGACGAGGGAGCCGCTGCGCGAGAGCCGTGGCTCGCTCCAGGCTCGGTCGAGCGTACCGGCGGCGAGCGTCCGCAGCGCGACCGCGCCGGGCCGGGCGCCAGCCAGCGTGAACCAGACAAGCTCAGTCGACCCAGGCAGCGTGCGCACCGCGACGGCCGCGCCTGATTCCGGATGCGCGTCCACGTGTGCGAGGCGAGCATCGACAGTGAGTCGTTGCCTCCATCGGCCCGCGTCCGCGTAGAGATCGCCGCGGACGGTGTACGGATCGATGCGATCGAGCTCGGTGTGCAGACCCCTCCTGCCACGCAGGGGCACGTGCGGGTCCACCGAATTGCGTCGGGAGAACCGGGATCGCTGCGCCTGCGGACCTGACGTCCACACGCGGTACACCCCCGGCATCTGGCGCGCATCGTTTGCGACGTAGCTGATGAGGTCGTCACGGTCGTGCACGAAGCGCGGATACGCGGCCGTGAACTCGTGGCGCGTGATCGTACGGCTGCGCGCGTCGCTGCCGTACCCGACCTCACGCACGCTGCGCCGCAGCGATTCGCGCCAGGTGCCGTACACGTCGCTGAATGACGCGCCGACGGCTTCGCGCGCGGAGGCATCCAGCCGCCAGGGATTGATCCGTCGGCTCATTCGGTCGAACAGCCGCGCCATCGCGACGTCCTCGCCGAGCGTCGGGTCGTGGCGCAGCACACCGCGCACCGTCTCGGCGCCCAGGAGGTACGCGACGTTACCGCCAGGATAGAACGGCCACGGGAGCGTCAGGGCATCGAGCGCCGGTACGATGGCGCCATCAGCGAGGGCGCGCAGCTGCGCCTCGCGCTCGGTGTTCGCGAGGCGTCCGCCGCGCGTGAAGCGCGTCTCGTAATGGATGGCGACGCCTTCGAGCAGCCAGCGCGGCGCGTAGGTGTGCGGAAAGAACGGCGCGGCGCGTCCGAACACTCGCTGGGCCAACCCCCACCAGCCGTCCGCGCGGTCGAGCTGGAAGATGTGCGCCAGCTCGTGCGTGACGAGCAGGAGGTTCCAGTCCTCGTGATTTCGCAGCAGCGGTTCGTCCACCGGCGGGCGGGCGAACACGACGATGCGGTTGCTGGGATACGGCGTCGCGAGGCCATTGGCGGCATCGATGTTGTCGGCGACGACGATGTCGATGATTCCGCGCGGCACCGGGAGTTCGGCGGCGAGCTTGGCGTACGCGGCCTCGGCGTTGGCGAGGGTGCGGCGCGCCAGCGGCTCGAGCTCCGCGGTGAAGTGCACGCGGAAGGGCGAGGACGCGATGGTCTCCCAGCGCAGGTCCGGACGGACCTGCGCCGCCACGCTGGGCGCCGAGAGCACCACGGCGAGTCCGGTGAGCCAAAGAGTGCGCAGCCGCATCAGCAGGAGTCTACAGCGGGGGCCGTGTCCCGCGAACTGGCCCCGTCCGACCCTCGCCTCCCCCCTCCCGAGCGCCTATATTCGCCCGAACCTCGCTTCCTCTGCCCCACGCCCGTGATCCGTTGCACGTTCTGTGGCCGTGACAATGACCCTGCCTCGAAGTTCTGCCTCGACTGCGGCAAGCCCGTCGTCGCGAGCGGGGCACGCATCATCCCCGTGCCGGATGCGGCGCAGGCCTCCGGCGGCGGCTTCGCCGTGCCCAGCACGCGCGTGTCGGCCAAGATACCCGGAGGCGCAGCCGTGAAGGCCCCGTGCCGCTACTGCCAGACGCCGGTGGATCCGGCCCTGCCCTTCTGCCCCAAGTGCGGCGGTCGTGTGGCAGCAGAGCCACCGGCGCTCAAGAGTTCCGCCGTCTGCGCCTCCTGCACGGCGCCGGTGACTCCCGGCGTGGACGTGTTCTGCGCCCGCTGCGGCACGCGAGTCGCCTCGGCCATCGAGCCGCCGGCCACGCCGCCGATGGGCACCGCCGTGTTCTCCGCGCGGAACACGGTGAGCGGCCCGAAGATCGCCGTGCTCGACAGCGCCGGCCAGGTGCTCAAGACCGTCACGATGGACAGCGTCGAAGCGACCATCGGCCGCGCGGACGGCGAACTGCGCTTCGGTGACGACGTCTATATGAGCCCGGTGCACGCCCAACTCTCGTTCCGCGAGGGGCAACTGTTCCTGCGCGACCTCGGCTCGCGCAACGGCACCTGGCTGTATGCCACCGAGCCGTACAAGCTGCAGGACGGCGACACCATCCTCGTGGGTTCGCAGATCATCCGTTTCCGCCGCCTCGGCTACCCGGGCCCCAACCCGCCCGAGGCCGACGCCACTCGCCGCCTGGGCTCGGCCGTCCCCAGCGCCGACGTCGCCGTGCTCCAACAGCTGCGTGCCGACGGCTCGGCGCGCGACAGCTGCCACCTCTCGCCCGCGCGCTCGGTGGTGATCGGGCGTTCGGATGGCGACTGGCTGTTCCCCTACGACCAGACGATGAGCGGCCGCCACGCCGAGATCCGCAGCGAAGACCTCGAGTTCATCGTGCTCGACCTCGGCAGCCGCAACGGCATCGCCGTCGGCGTGCGCGGCGAGCGTCCGGTGAAGGCCGGCCAGCGCATCCTGCTCGGCGACCAGACCCTGCGTGTGGAGAGCTTGTGAGCGAACAGAAAGTCTGCCCCACCTGCGGCACTGAGTATCCGCTCAGCGAGCGCTTCTGCCCGCGCGACGGCACGGCGCTGCGTTCGGCAAACGCCCAGGCTGATCTGCTCGGCTCCGTCATTGCGGACCGCTACCACATCCTCAAGAAGCTCGGCGAAGGCGGGATGGGCACGGTGTACCTGGCCGAGCACGTGAAGATGGGCCGCAAGAGCGCGCTCAAGGTGATGAACCCGGGGATGAACACCGACCCCGACGCCATCGCGCGCTTCAATCGCGAGGCGTCGAACGCTTCGCGGCTCTCGCATCCGAACATCTGCGGCATCTATGACTTCGGCGAGACGCCCGACGGCCTGATCTACCTCGCAATGGAGTTCATCGAGGGCAAGGCGCTCACCGACCTGATCGAGGCCGACGGCGCGCTGCAACCAGCACGCGCAGCGAGCATCGTGCACCAGACGGCCGATGCGCTGCAGGTGGCGCACGACGCGGGCATCGTGCATCGCGACCTCAAGCCCGACAACATTATGGTCACCAAGAACCGGGATGGCTCCGACTTGGTGAAGGTCGTGGACTTCGGCATCGCCAAGGCCAGCTCCAGCGACGCGCAGAAGGTGACCAAGACCGGGCTCGTGGTCGGCACGCCCGAGTATATGAGCCCCGAGCAGCTCGCCGGTGATAAGCTCGATGGCCGCAGCGACACCTACTCGCTCGGACTCGTCGCATTCAATTGCCTCACCGGCAAGCTGCCCTTCCCGAGCGAGTCAGCGCAGGAGGCGATGATTATGCGCCTCACCGACCGGCCACGCACGCTGGCGGAGATTCGTCCAGACATCGCGTGGCCGGATGAACTGCAGGCGGTGCTGGACAAGGCCTTGGCGCGCGACGCCGCCGAGCGCTACCAGAGTGCGGCGCAGTTCGGACGCGACTTCGCGGCGGTGGTGGCGGAGATGCCGTCGGTGCAGGCCACCGAGGGCGCGACGCAGGTGATTGGCGCGATGAGCGCGCCGGCGGCGAAGACCGCGCCGATGGCGGCCACGCCGATGCCGAAGACGCGTGTGGCCGGCCCGGGCGACCGGCAGTCACCAGCCAAGGGCTCGGCGCCGGCACCGGTCGCGAAGAAGACGCCGCTGGTGCCGATTCTCGGTGGTGTTGCGGCGGTCGCGGTGATCGGGTTTCTGGGGATCAAGCAGCTAGGTGGAAAGGCCGACCCGGCGCCCGTCACGCCGCCCCAGGTTGCGCAGGACACGGGGACGCAGACGAGGCCGCCGGCTGATCCGACGCCTGCGGGACCGACGGGGGCGAACACGCAGCAGATGAGCAATCCGGTGAACCCGGGGACGAGCGGGCCGCGTACGGAGCCGAGGCCGCAAACGCCCAATACGACACCTGTGCCTGCGCCCACCAACGTGAACTCGCTGCTCGCCACGTGGCTTACGGAAGTGCAGGACAATATGGAGAATCGGACGATCGCGCAGCGCGTTCTGCTCGACCTTGAGTCCGTGCGGACCGGCCTCTCGGGCCGACAGCTCGCCGAGTGGCATTTCGTCGAGATGCACGCCTTTATGGTGCGCGAGGACCCGCAGGCGTGTCGGGCCGCGCGCGACGTCAAGCGCCTCACCACGGACCCCTTGCGCGTCTCGGTGGCGGATGGCGTGCTTCGCGAACCGAGTTGCGACCCGTGACGCACATCACCACCCGCGCGGCTCAACCATCCTCGCGCCCGTCCGTAGTGACTTGTAACTTCCCCCTGTCGCGTCCCTTTCCACCTCGCACCCCGCTCTCGTGACGGGCTCACCCTCCCCCAGCGACGACGTCGTCGTCCACGTCCACGTCTTCGGACGCACGGACGTCGGCCGCACACGTGAGCACAACGAGGACACGTTCGCCGTCGCGGACCTGACGACGTTCAATGCGTCGCTGCAGCCCGAGGTGCGGCAGCACGTCTGCGGCCCGCGCGGCTCGTTCTTTATGGTCGCCGACGGGATGGGCGGCGCCGCGGCCGGCGAGGTCGCCAGCCAGATGGCGGTGGACACGATCCTGGCCGAACTCGACGCGCGCTGGCGGGCCGCGCAGTCGGCCGACGCCGAGACCTTCGCGCACGCGCTGAAGGCAGCCACCGAGACGGCCAACGCGAAGATCCACCAATATGCCGCCACGCATCCCGAGAACCGCGGGATGGGCACCACGGCGACGATTGCCGGCCTGCTCGGCGATACGCTGTTCCTCTGCCAGGTCGGCGACTCGCGCGGGTACATCGTGCGCGCCGGCGAGGCCATCCAGATCACGAAGGACCAGTCGCTGATGCAGAAGCTGATCGAGGCCGGGGAGATGACGCCCGAGGAAGCCGAGGTCAGCGAGCGCCGCAACATCATCCTGCAGGCGCTGGGTCCCGAGCCGAAGATCAAGGTGGACCTCACCTCGCAGCAGGTGATGCGCGGCGACACGCTGATCCTCTGCTCCGACGGCCTCTCGGGTCAGGTGCGTGCCAACGAAATCGCTGAAGTCGTGCGCACCTCGCCTGATCTCGTTGAGGTCTGCAAGCGCCTGATCGACCTCGCCAACGAGGCCGGCGGCCCGGACAACATCACCGTGGTGGCGGCGCGCTTCGAGGGCAACGGCCTGAAGGACTCGGGCGCCGAGACGCTCGCGCATCGTGTGTACCGCGGTTCGTCCGAGCGCCCGACGATCCCGATGGACCGCAGCTCGATCCCGCAGCTGAGCGCGGTTGACGACGACGAGATCGACGATCAGTCGGAGATCCCGACGCTCGAGACCGACGCCTACAAGCCCGAGAAGGTAGTGGTCGGCAACGCGGGGAGCGGCCCGACGGTGGAGATCGCCCCGAGCGTGCGAGCCAAGCTCCCCGAGCCTCCACCGCCGGGCGGCCGCATCCCCGCGTGGACGCTGCGGATGTACTTCGGTGCGCTCGCCGCCCTCGTCGCCTTCGTCGCCCTCTTCATCTACCTGCGCCGCGACTGATGTCTGTCGAGTTCCGCATCACCAAGGGCGCCCGCGCGGGTGCCCGCGAGCGGTTCGACAAGTCCATCGTCGCCATCGGGCGGCACCCAATCAACGACCTGCGCTTCGACGTCGAACGTGATCTCGACGTCTCCTCGCGCCACGCCGAGCTCCGCGTGGTCGGCGACCGCTGCGTACTGGTGGATCTCGGCTCGACCAACGGCACCTTCGTGAACGGCCAGCGCGTGGAGGGCGAGCGCGCACTCTTCGACGGCGACGTGGTGACGTTCGGCGCCAATGGTCCGCAGGCGGAGTTCCGCGTGGTCGGCGAGGCGGCCTCGGCGGCACCGGGAACGCGTGCCTCGGCGGCGGCACCGGCCGCGGCGCAGGCACAGTCGAGCAACCGCCCGAACACCGAAGTGCGCATTGCGATGGCGGTCGAGAAGCAGACCGGCACGCTGAAGCGGATGGTGCTGGGCCTGGCCGCCGTGGTGATCGTCGGTGCGCTCGCCGCGGTGTGGATGACGCGCAAGAGCGCCGCCGAGACCCGGGCGCAGTTGGCGTCGCTGATCGCGGCCAACGACTCGCTGGCCCGTGCGCTCGAGGCTCGCCTCGCGCAGACCGGCATCGCCGAGGCCTCCTTGGAGGCAGCGCGCGAAGAGACGCAGCGCTTGGCGCGGGAACTCCAGGCGCAGCAGGCGCGCGGCGGCGACGTCTCAGCGGCGGCAGCGCGCGTGCGCGAGTCGCAGCAGCGGACGGCATCGATGGCCGCGATGGACTACGCCGCCATCACCGAGTCCAACCAACAGGCGATCGCGCTCCTGGTCGTCGAGTTCCCGGACTCCGCCCGCTCCACCGGCACGGGCTTCAACATCCTGCCGAGTGGCCTGATCGTGACCAACCGGCACGTGATCCAGCAGCCGGATGGCACGCGAGCCCAACGCATCGCCGTGGCCTTTGACGGCACCAGCGGCCAGTGGAAGCGCGCCGTCGTCGAGCTCGTGAGCGAGACCGACGAGCTGGCCTTCCTGCGCATCACGACCGCGGGCACGTATCCCGTGGTGGCGGGGATCGCGCGCAACCCGGACGCGGTACGGGTCGGTGCGCCGGTGGCGATCCTCGGGTACCCGCTGGGCACCGCGACCGCGGGAATGCAGGGCAGCATCAACACCGTGCGGCCGGCCGCCACGCTGTCGGTGGGCACCGTGAGCAAGCGCGTGGACGAGACGTTGCAGTTGGACGCCTTTGCGGCGCAGGGCTCCAGTGGGTCCCCGGTGTTCAACGCCCGCGGACAGGTCGTCGGGGTGGTGTACGGCGGCGCGACGGAGAGTGCGGGCCGCATCGTGTACGCGGTGCCGGTGGCGCGCCTCGGGGCCCAACTGCCCGCCGACGCGCGCGGGATCCTGCGCTAACTCAGGGCAGCGGCGGGCGCGGGGCCTGCGGGGGCGTGCCCGTCCCTGACGTCGGCGTGGCGATGCGGAACGTGCGGGCGTCACGCGCCGCACGCTCCATATCGAACAACTGACGGATCGCGTCGCGACTCAGGGCCTCGATATCCTGTGCCGGCGACGCCTGAGGCAACACGCGGGTGAGCATCCGCACGCTGCTGCCGCCGCCGGGCAGGTTCACGTCGCGGAGTTGCACGAGGCGGGTCAGGGAATCGTTCGGCAGGGGCACCATCGAGATGGAGACAATCACGTCGGCGTCGAGCTGCTCGCGCACGGCGTCCACCGTGCGCGAACGGGCGAGGACGCCGAGCACCGAGTCGCGCGGGACGGTGGTGTAGCGCGGGTGTGCCTCGAAGGCCCGCTGCAGCGAGTCGGCGATGAACAGCGCGGCGGTGTTGAGGTCCGGGCGCGAGGCGGACGGCCGCGGCGGCACGACCACCACGCGGCGTGGGCCTCGGGCCGGAGGCGGCGCGCTGCGCGACGCCAGCTCGGCGCGGCGCAGTTCCTCGACGGACTGTGCCATCGCCTGGGCGGATACCGCTGCCGTGACGACGGGCCGCATCAGCGAGTCGAGCACCGTGCGTTGGATCTCGCGGCGGATACTGTCGGCCATCGCGAGCAGGGCCGCGGTGTCGCTGCGCGCACTCGTGGGACGGACACTCGGGCGGCTCTCGGCGATGCGCTGCGAGACCGCCCGCGCGATGGCGATGCTGTCGTCGCGCGTGAGCAGCGCCGCCGCCGGGGCCATCGCCTGCAGCGATTCGGCCACCGCGAGGGAATCGCGCAGCTGCGCCGTGACCGCGACCTCACCCTGCCGCTGCCCGACCAGCCAGGCGGCCACGACCATCAACAGACCTGCCGTGGCGAAGGCCAACACGCGGCCTCGCGAGGGCGCCGCCATAGCCATCGCCGGCGTCTCGCCCGAACCGCTGGGAATGGCGTCCAGCGCCGCCACCACCTCGGCCGCGCTGGCTGGGCGGTCGGCGGGAATCTTCTGCAGCAAGTGCGACACCAGCGTCCGCAGCGCCATCGGGATGTCCGCACGCGACTGCTCGAGCGGCGCCGGTTCGCGCGTCAGCTGCGCCGCCATCGTCTGCTGCGGCGACGCCTCCTTGAACGGCACCTCACCCGTCAGCAACTCGTAGGCGAGCAGGCCCAGCGCGTACAGGTCCATCCGGTGATCGGCCGCGGGGTCGGCGGCGATCTGCTCCGGCGCCATATAGGCCGGCGTGCCGATGGCCATCCCGGCGCTGGTGTAGCCGCTGGTCGGCATCGCCGCGGAGATGGCCTTGCTGACGCCGAAGTCCGTGACGAGGGCGTGCGAGCCCTGCATCAGGACGTTGCCCGGCTTGATGTCGCGGTGGATGACGCCGAGCCCGTGCGCGTACTCGAGCGCCTCGGCCACCTCGTGCAGGATGCGCAGGACGTCGCGCACGGGCAGGCGCCCACCCGTGGCAAGGCGCTCACGCAGCGACTGGCCGTCGATGAACGGCATCGTGTACCAGATCAGCGACCCCTGCTCGCCGGCGCTGAGCAGCGGCACGATGTGCGGATGCTGCAGTTGCGCCGCGACTTGGATCTCACGGCGGAAGCGCTCGTGGTTCACGCCGGCCGCCAGTTCCGGCGGTAGCACCTTCACCACGACCTTGCGGCCCAGCGCGTTGTCGGTGGCGACGAATACGCGGCTCATCCCACCGCCCGTCAGCTCCCGCTCGAGCGTGTAGCTCGGGGCGAGGGCGGACTGCAGATGGTCGGTGAACTCTGACACGGCGATTCGGTGGGTTGAGATAGTCTACTGTACGAGGCTACGGTCTGGCGAGGTTCGGCGTTGGTCCTACGCCAGCCGCCGGGCGGCGGCTTCCTGCATTGCGCGGTCAGCGCTCCACGCACAGATCACGTTCGGCACCTCGGGAAGCGCCTCGGCCAGTGCCGGCGGTCCGAGCAGCACCGCCACGATCGAGCGCCGTGCGGCACGCGCTGCGGTGACCGCCGCGACGACACGCGCGCGCGTTGCTTCGGTATACCCCGCTCGCCCGCGTCCGGACGACGGCTCACCGGCAACCACGAGGCACACGGCCCCGCGTCCCTCGTCCGTAGGCCCGTCCACCACCCGCGGCAGGAGCCCGACCGCGCGCAACGTGCCCAGGAATGGCGCCACGCGCTGTGCCGCACCCGCCGGCCACACATCGTCATCCACAGGTATGACGTCCACCACCGGCCCGATGTTCGTGAACACGCCGCGTACGGCGTGCACGACCGTGTCGGCGACCTGACGCGCCCAGAGGAGGTCGTCCAGCGTGGGCTCGCGCGGCTCATCGCTGCGGGCCCAGTCGGCCCAGAACGCCCGCCGCGCCGCGCTGGCCTCAACCTCGTCAAGCAGCACCGCACCCGTATCGATGGCGCGCTCGACCGCGTCGTGCACGCCAGCGAGATCTGCCGGTGCGAGGATCAGATCGCAGCCCCCGGCCAGCATCGCCACTGCCGCGTCGCCTTCGGCCCCCAACGCGCGCGCCGCGCCGCCGGACGGCGGCGGGCTCACCAGCAGCCCCTCGAATTGCAGTTCATCACGCATCAGCTCCCGCAGGATCACGCGGGACCACGCTGCGCCCGCCCCGCTCGTGTCGAGTTGTGGATATGACACCGGCGAGACGAGCACCGTTGCCACGCCGGCGTCCACCGCCGCGCGAAACGGGACGAGGTCCGTGCCCCAGAGCCCGGCACCGGGCGCGTCGACCGTCGCCGCGCCGAGCGCAGGGTCCCGCAATGCGCGCCCCTCTCCAGGCAGCGACATCGCCGACGCGAGCACACCCTCAGCTTGGCAGGCGTCGATCCACGCCACCGCCCACTCCGCCACCCGCTGCGGATCGTGATGCAACGCGCGCGCGCCGAGAAACGGGTTTGCGCGCTCGACGGCGAGGTCGGCGCAGGGGGCCAGCGCCCAATTCACACCGGCCGTGCGCAGGTCGCGCGCCGTCAGCCGCGCCGCGCGGCGAATCACGTCCTCGTCGCGCAACGCCCCGAGCGCCCCGAACGGAGGCAGGCCCGTTGCACCGGTGATGGCGGCACCCGCGCCGCGTTCCGCCGGCGCCGCGATCAACAGGCGGCGGCCGGCGGCCTTCTGCAACGTTGCCGCCAAGGTTGCGACGGCCTCGCACGGACCGTTGGAAATCACGAAGCCGCCGACGCCGAACTCGAGCGCGTCGTCCACCAGCCCCTGCATATGCGAGAAGCCGTGGTCCGGATCCCAGCGCAGCTCAGGAATGAGCAGCGCCGCCAGCGGGTGCCTCACGCGGGGTACAGCGCGCCGAGCACGCGCGGGCCGCGCGCGCCGGTAGCGCCGACGACGTTGCCGTGGCGGCGGCGCTGATGCAGCCAGCCGAGGAAGGCGAAGGCCACTGCCTCCTTGGCCTCGCCGTCGAAGTACAACTCCTCGAAGCGCCGAACGTGCCGCGGCGCGAGTGCCATCGCGATGGCCTCGCGCAGGGCCGGATTCTTCGCACCACCGCCGGACAGCAGCACGTCGCCCAGCTCCTGCGGCACGAAGCGATGCACGGCGTGCGCGATGCTGCGCGCGGTGAACCACACGGCCGTGGCGAGGACGTCCTCGTCGCTGCAGCCGGCGTGCGCCGTGCGACAGTCGGCCACGAAGCCCGCGATGTATGCACTGGTGAACCGTTCACGACCGGTGCTCTTGGGCGGAGGTGCGTCAAACCACGGCTCGCGCAGGCGCGCTTCGATCACCGACTCGATCGCGCGGCCCTTGAGCGCCAGCGTGCCGTCTCGGTCGAAGGTCAGCCCTGGGCGCAGGAGGCGCACCGCGCCGTCCACGATGCACACGCCCGGGCCGGTGTCGAACGCGCGCACAGCGGTATGGTCGCTGGCGCCGGCCACCAGCGGCGGCAGCACGGTCAGGTTGCCGATGCCGCCGAGGTTCTGCAGCACACGCCAGGCGTCCGGGCGCGCGAAGAGCATCGCGTCGGCGATCGGCACCAGCGGGGCGCCCTGCCCCCCCGCCGCGACGTCGCGCGTCCGGAAGTCGGCGATGACGTCGATGCCACAGCGCTCGGCGATCACCGCCGGCTGCCCGAACTGCCAAGTGCCCTGCGGCGGGGCGTGCCACACCGTGTGCCCGTGCGAGGCGATGGCACGGATGTCCTCGCGCGCGACGCCGGCCTCGGCGATGGCGGCGTTGGCCGCGTCGGCGAGCCAGCCGCCGAGCGCGAAGTCCAGGCGCGTGTATTCTGCCGGTGACGCGCCCTGCAGCGCGGCCGCGAGGCGCGCGCGCTGGCCCGGCGCATACGGCCGACTGACCTGCGCGAGCAGTTCCGGCACGATGCGACCGTCGTCGTGCTCGTGGAAGCGCACGACCACCGCCGTGATGCCGTCGAGCGATGTGCCAGACATCAGGCCCACGTACACATCCGAGCGGAGCACGGAACTCACGGGCGCTCCACCAGCGGCGGGGCTTCGGCGAGCACGTGCCGGATGACGCCGCCCGCGGCATCCAGCCGCGCACGCGCCGCGGCCGCGTCGAGCCCGAGCTTGTGCATCACGATGGCGAGCTTCACGTGCCCATCCGCCTGCTTGAGCAACGCGCGGGCGGCGTCGCGCGGCACGCCGCAGGTCGTGATCACGAGCCGCTCGGCGCGGTCGCGCAGCTTGTCGTTGCTCGCGCGCAGGTCCACCATCAGGTTGCCGTAGGTCTTGCCGATGCGCACCATCGCGGCCGTCGTGATGGTGTTGAGGACGAGCTTGGTGGCCGTTCCCGCCTTGAGGCGCGTCGAGCCGGTGACCACCTCGGGCCCGGTGATCGGCAGGATGGCCACATCCACGGCCGCCGTGACCTCGGCCGGCGGCGGCGAGCACGCGACAATCACGGTGCGGGCCCCAAGCGATGCCGCGTGCGCAAGCGCGGCACGCACATACGGCGTGGTACCGCTGGCCGCGATGCCGACGACGACGTCGCCGGCGGCGACGCCAGCAGCCGTGAGGTCCTCGCGCGCGCCGTCGGGCCGATCTTCCGCGTCTTCCTGCGAGCGCGTGAGCGCGGCAGGGCCGCCGGCGATGATGCCTTGCACCATCGTCGGATCGCTGCCGAAAGTCGGCGGGCACTCCGAGGCGTCGAGCACGCCGAGCCGGCCCGAGGTGCCGGCCCCCACGTAGAACAGGCGGTACCCGGCGCGGAAGGCCTGCTCCACCAGCGCGACGGCGCGGGCGATGGGCTCGCGCTGCGTCGCCACCGCATCGGCGACGCTGCGGTCCTCGGCGTTCATCAGGTCGACGATCTCGAGCGCCGAGGCGAGGTCGATGTCGGCGCTGCGGGGATTGCGGCGCTCCGTGACGCGAGGATCAAGCACGCGAGGTGGCGGGCGGAGGAGGACGGCGCGGCGCGACTGGCCTCGGTGCCGGGGGCGCGGCGACGGAGGTAAGTTATCTCCCGTGACCACTACACGCACTGGACGGCGTGGCCTCGCCGCCGCCCTGGCCCTCGTGGCCTCGCTCTCCCTGTGGCCTGTGCAGGCACTGGACGCCCAGATCATCCGTGTCCCCGACTCCGACGACCGGCAGATGCCGGTCACCGTGCACGGATCGTTCGGCTACTTCGTGGCCCAGAACCGCTTCGACGGCCGCGACCAGCTCACCTGGTTCCTCGGCGATGCATACCAGATCCGGCTCGGCGCGGATGCCGCACTCGGCATCGGGTCGGTGGGGCTGTCCGGCACGCTCGCCACCGTCCCGATCCAGCGCGGGAACAGCACGGCCTCGCGCGGCGACATCCAACTGCGCCAGGTGTTCGCGATGTTCCGCTCGCCCGAACCGCAAGGCTTCGGCCAGGTGGTGCAGTTCGGCATCGGCATCTCCCAGTGGGCGAACTACTCCGGCACCGACGTGCTCACCGAGAGCGAAGCCGCCGCGCGCAACGCGCTGGCCATCGGCCTGAGCTATGGGTTTGCGCTGCCGCTGGGCAAGCGCTTCAGCCTCACCCTCGTGCAGGACTACGTGACGGCGGTCGGGTCGCGCGAGGGCCTGCCTGCCAGCGCGCGCCGTTCGCAGGAGCAGTACACCACCCGACTTGGCCTGCGGTACAAGGTCCTGGGAGTTCGTGAATGATGCGGCGTGCCTTGTGGCTCCTGACGGTCGCGGCGCTCACGCTGTCGGCCTGCCGTCCCGCCGGGACGGCGACGGATGCGCGACTCAGCGGCACCTACGCCGGCGGTTGGCGCTTCCCCGAGCTACGCGAGCCCGTCACGGGCGCGGCGGCGATGGTCTCGAGCAACAGCGACCTGGCCAGCGCGGCGGGCGTGGAGATCCTGCGCGCTGGCGGCAACGCGGTGGACGCGGCGGTGGCGGTAGGCTTCGCGCTGGCGGTGACGTATCCGTTCGCCGGCAACATCGGCGGCGGCGGCTTTATGACGATTCGGATGGCCGACGGCCGCACGGCAGCGCTCGACTATCGCGAGGTCGCGCCGCTGGCGTCGACGCGCGATATGTACGTGGACTCCACCGGCAAGCTCAGCGGCAAGCAACTCACCGGACACCTCGCCTCGGGCGTGCCGGGTGCCGTGGCCGGGATGGCGGCCGCGCTCGAGCGTTACGGCAGCAAGTCGCTGGCCGAGGTGATGGCACCCGCCATCCGAATGGCGCGCGACGGCTTCGTGGTGGACAGCGCCCTGTTCCGTTCGCTGCGCGGGGCACAAGAGCGCCTCTGCGAGTTTGCCGGCTGCAGCACGTTCTATCCGGGCGGGGCGCCCCCGGCGCCGGGCAGCACGCTGCGCCAGCCGGAGCTCGCGCGCTCGCTGCAGTTGATTGCCGCTGAGGGCACCAAGGCCTTCTACGACGGGCCGGTGGGCGAGGCGCTGGTGCGCGAGATGGAAGCGGGCGGCGGCATCATCACGCGTGAGGACTTGCGGCGCTACGAGCCCAAATGGCGCGAGCCAGTCGTGACTGACTACCGCGGCTACACGCTGATCACGATGCCGCCGGCGAGCTCGGGCGGCATCACGATGAGCCAGACCTTCAACATCCTGGAGCGCTTCGCGCCGCTGCCGCCCTTCGGCAGCCCGGAGTATGTGCACTTGCTGTCGGAGGCGTTCCGGCGCGCGTTCATCGACCGCAACTCCAAGCTGGCGGACGCCGACTTCGTGCCGGTGCCGCGCGACCAGCTGGTCTCCAAGGCCTACGCGGCTGAGCTCGCCTCGCAGATTAGCCGTCGGCGGGCCTCGCGCACGCCACAGTTCGACGCCGGGCGCGAGCCGGAGCACACGACGCATTACTCCGTGGTGGATAGCGCCGGCAATGCGGTCGCCACCACGACGACGATCAACGGCGGCTACGGATCGGCGGTGTGGGTGCGCGAGGGCGGCTTCTTCCTGAACAACGAGATGGATGATTTCGCGACGCAGCCCGGCACGCCGAATATGTTCGGGCTCGTGCAGGGCGAGGCGAATGCCATCCAGCCCGGCAAGCGGATGCTCAGCGCGATGTCACCGACGATCGTGCTGGACCGCCAGGGCGAGGTGCTGCTCGTGGTGGGCGCGGCCGGCGGCCCGACCATCATCACGGCCACCACGCAGGTGATCCTGAACGTGATCGAGTTCGGGATGCCGCTGACCGAGGCGATGCGCGCGCCGCGCGTGCACCATCAGGCGCTGCCGGACGCGATCCGGCACGAGTCGATGGGCTTCTCGCCGCGCACGCTCCGGCGCCTGAAGCGGATGGGCCACGAGCTCACGCCGCAGGGCGGCATCGCCAACGTAAACGCCGTGATGCGCACCAATGGTGTGCTTCACGGCGTTCACGAGCCCCGCGGGTCAGGCGGGGCGGTCGGCTACTGAGCGTTCAGTTCCCGCGTACGGTCAACTGCTCGGTGAGGGTGACCGTCAGCGGGGCGTTCGCGGCGAGGCAGCCGTTGTAGTCGGTGGTCGCGGCGGCCACGGCACCGCCCGCGGCAGCACCGATGGCCGCACCGGCGACCGTGCTCTTGGTGTCGCGGCCGAGGACCTGCCCGGCGACGGCGCCGATGGCGGCGCCGGTGGCCACCTTGCCGGCCTGCGTGCCCGTGCTCTGCACGCGGGCGTATTCGAGCCGCGCCACCTGCGTGACGTCCGCCGCGAGCTCCGTGGTCGTGCCGCGCACGGTGATCGACACCGGCTTGAACGCCAGCTTCACGCGCTCCTGCGAGTTCTCGCCGCGGGCGGACTCCACCACCTCGAGCGTGACTTCAGAGCCCGTGGGAATGGTGACGCCGTTGGTGGCCTCGACATCCGCCGTGGTCAGCGCGGTGAAGCGATCGCCGACCTTGTGCGTGTTGGTGCAGATGCGCGAGCCCGAAGCCAAGGCGATCGTCGCGCCAGCGGACAGCGCGCCACTGCGCGCAGCGCTGGTGGACGCCGCAGTGGACGGGCGCGTGGTGGCCGCCGGCGTGCTGCGCGGGGTCGGCGTACGCGGCGCCGCAGCGGCCGGGGCCGGCGCGGCATCGGCCGCTGGGGCGTCGTTCATCGCCGCGCCGGTGTCAGCAGGTGCCAGTTCGATCTCGCGAGACGCGTCTGACGCATCGCCACCGCCGCAGGCCACGATGGCCAGCGCGGCCAGCAACAGAGCGGAACGTCCGATAATATTCGCTTGCATATGCCACTCCTCGTGATGGGGGTACTTCCGACCTCCGCAAATTCTCGCCGGGACCAGGCATCTTCAACCTGCGGCGCAACGTGACCTCGCTCACACGCGTGCTGCCTTGGGTCCGGCCCTACCGTGGGCGCATCGCCTACGGCCTGTTCTGCGTCGTGCTGTCGACGGCCCTCTACAGCTGGCTGCCCACGTTGATCCGCCACGCCCTCGACGCGATGGCCCAGGGCGCAGCACTCCGTGACATCCTGAAGACCGCGGCGACGATGCTCGCCGTCACGCTCACGATGGCCGTGTTCCGCTTCCAGATGCGCGACATCCTCAACGGCGTCTCGCGCGTCATCGAACACGACCTGCGCGAGGCGCTCTTCGAGCGCCTCACGTATCAGGATGCCGCCTGGTACGGCCGCACGCGCACCGGCGAGCTGATGGCCAAGCTGACCAACGACCTCGGCGCCGTCCGGATGGCCGTGGGGCCGGCCATTATGTACCTCACCAACACCGTGTTCGGCGGGGTGTTCGCGCTGTCCTTTATGATTGCGATCTCCCCGCGCCTGACGCTCATCGCCGTCGCACCGATGATCGTCCTGCCGATTATTACCCTCCGGCTGGGCAAAGCGATCCACGACCGCTTCGAGCGGGTGCAGGAGCGCTTCGGGGCGCTGACGACGCTGGTGCAGGAGCACCTCTCGGGCCTGCGGATTATCCGCGCCTACCGGCAGGAACCGGCCGAGCGCGAGCGATTTGACGCCCTCAGCGAGGAGTATCTCACGCGCAACCTGGCCTTGGTCCGCCTGCAGGGCCTGATGGGGCCGAGCTTCGCGCTGTTCGCCGGGCTCGGTGCGGCCGCGGTGCTGGGCTTCGGCGGCGCCCAGGTGGTCGCGGGGACCATCACCGTGGGGGCCTTCGTGGCCTTCGGGCTGTACCTCGCAAATCTGACGTGGCCGCTGATCGCCCTCGGCTGGGTGACGAGCCTCTTCCAGCGCGGGGCGGCGTCGATGACGCGCCTCTTGGTCATCCTCGATGCCGAGCCGGGCGTGACCGATCCGCTCCCACCAGGCGCCGCGGCCAGCTTGCCGCCGACGGCCGGGGGGCGCAGCCTGACCCTCGAGCACGTGAGCTTCGCGTATCAGACCGCTGACGGGAAGCCCGGGCGCCAAGTCCTGTCGGACGTGTCGGTCAGCATCCCCGCCGGGGCCACCCTAGGCATCGTGGGCGCCACCGGCAGCGGCAAGAGCACCCTGCTGGAGCTCATCCCGCGCCTGGCTGACCCCAGCGGCGGAACCATCCGCCTGGACGGGGTAGATATCCGCGAATTACCCCTGGCCCTGTTACGCCGAGAGATCGGATTCGTCCCTCAGGAAAGCCTGTTGTTTAGCGAAACCCTGCGTCTGAACCTGACGTATGGGGCCGCTGATGCCCCGGCCGCCGAGTGGGCCGCGGGGGTGGCACAGTTGAAGGAAACGATTGACGGCTTTCCGGGCGGCTGGGAGACGATGCTCGGGGAGCGCGGAATCAACCTCTCGGGGGGACAGAAGCAGCGAGCCGCCTTGGCGCGGGCGCTGGCTCGGCGTCCCAGCGTGGTCATCCTCGACGATGCCCTGTCGGCGGTGGATACGCAGACCGAGGCGGCGATTCTCCGCGGGTTGCGCGAGGCCTTGGCCGGACGCACCGCGATCATCGCCTCGCACCGCATCTCGGCGATCCGGGATGCAAACTGGATCCTGGTGTTGGACGATGGACGGGTGGTTGAGCAGGGCCGGCACGAAGACTTGCTCGCATTGAAGGGCCGATATTACTCGTTGCTGCGTCGGCAGCAACTTGAAGCCGAGTTGGAGCAGGACCCCGTGGTCGTCCGGGACGCTTGACGGCCAACCATCAAATCCTTCCTAGGAGGATAAATGCTGTCAGTTCTTCGTCGTGCAGTTGCTGTTGCCTCGTTGGTTGCGGTGTCGGCCGGTGCCGCTCAGGCGCAGCTGAAGGTGGAGGAGCTCCGTGTGGACGTCGCTGGCCTGCAGGCGATGGGTGGCAGCACGATGTTCGCCGGCGGCATCCCGGGTGGCCTGGCCCTCGGCATCTACCTGAACGACAAGATCGCGCTCGAGCCGACCCTCGGCGTGATGCACTTCAGCCCGGATGGCGGCGACGCCAGCACCCTGATCCAGGTCGGCGTGTTTGCGCCGTACTACCTGGCTGGTGATCGCGGCCGCAACGGCCTGTTCGTTGCACCTGGCGTGATGATCACGAAGGTCACGGACGTGGATGCCGCGATCGACTTCGGCGCCGATATCGGCTACAAGAAGGCGATGAACGACAAGGTGTCCTGGTCGGTGGCCGGCACGTTCCGCGGCGGCGACTCGTACGATCCGGACTCGGAGATCGGCGCGCGCTTCGGCTTCAGCGTCTTCTGGCGCTAAGCAGCATCACTGATGGTCCGAAGCCCCGCGGCGCACAGCGCCGCGGGGCTTCATCTTTGCCGCCACTGGGATCAGCGGCGCGCGACGTTGTATCCGACCACTGCGCCGACTGGCATCGTCACGAGCACCGCTCCGCCGCCAACGAGGCCGATCGCACCCACCGCCGCACCCGCGAGACTGGCGAAGAACGGAGACTGCTGTCCGCGCCGGTCGCTGTACCAGTGGACGCCGAACGCAGAGCCAAGCACGGCACCAGCCAAGATGGTGATGGCGGCCGGCCCGATGTCCTCGAGCCCGGCATCCGAACCTGCCGCGCCGGCGCTGAGCAACGCCCCCGCAGCACTGAAGAGCATCATTCCTCCCGCCGCCGATGCGAGTTGCTTCGCGACAAACGCCGATCCCAGCGGCGCGCGTTCATCGTTCTGCAGGGGCGCGGCGCCGGACACTCCCCAGCGCAGGGCCTCTCGGGTGGGCTGCGCCTCGAGCGCGTCGGCAGCGACCGCAGTTGCGACGACCAGTACGAGTACGCGAAGCATTGGTCCCCTCAGATCCGGTTGAGGATGAACTCCGGCGTGAACGCCTGCAGCCAGTTGGCGAGGATCGTGAAGCGGTTGGTGACCATCAAGACGCCCACGAGGATCAGTAGCGCACCGGATACGCGATTCACCCAGACGATGTGCCGGCGCAGCTTGGCGAAGACCTCAAGGAAGCGCTCCACCATCACCGCAGCGGCCAGGAACGGGACGGCCAATCCTAGCGAGTACGCCGCCAGGAGCGTTAGCCCACGCCCTAGGTCAGCCTCGTTGGCGGCCATCGTGAGGATCGCGCCGAGGATGGGGCCGATGCACGGCGACCAGCCGGCGCCGAACGCGATGCCCACGACCACCGTGCCGAGGTAGCCGAGCGGCTTGTTGGCCAGATGCAGGCGCGTATCGCGGTTGAGGAACGCGAGGTTGAAGGCGCCCAGCAGGTACAGGCCAAACAGGATGATCAGCACGCCACCCACGCGGCTGATGACGTCCCGGTAGCGCAGCATCAGCTGCCCGAAGACGGTCGCGCCGGCGCCGAGCGCGAGGAAGATCAACGAGAACCCCGCGATGAACAACAGCGCGTGCACGATGTTGTCGCGCCGCGAGCCCTGCATATCCTCGAGGTTCATCCCCGTGATGAACGTGATGTAGCTCGGCACCAACGGCAGGACGCAGGGGCTCAGGAAGCTCAGGATGCCCGCGCCGAAGGCGATGAACAGGCCCAGTTGGGCGGCGCTTTCCATCTAGGCCTTCCCCCGCTGGCAGTCGCGGCACACCCCGTGGATGACGAGGCGGTGGCTCTGGCGCGCGAAACCGCGGGACTCTGCGACGATGGTGGTCATTCGCTCCAGTCGTTCATCTCGGAACTCCTCGACCCGTCCGCACTGCGTGCAGACGAGGTGCTCGTGATGGGGGATGTCGCGGGCCGCTTCGAAGCGCCGGAAGCCCTCGCCGAAGTCGCGCTCGACCACGAGACCGCTGGCGATCAGCGTGTCGATGGTGCGGTACACGGTCGCGGTGCCGACGGAGCGTCCGCGGCGGGCGACTTCCTCAGCCACTTCCTCAGCCGAGAGGTGACGGTCCGCGCCGAGCAGCACCTCTGCGATCGCGAGCCGCTGCGCCGTGATGGGCAGGTTGTGCTCGCGGAGGTACCGCTCGAAGCCCGCCGTTACGCCGTCGCCGGCCACCGCTGCTGCGCCTCGGCAATCATTGCGCGCACGGCGTCACCTTCGACCCGCTCAACCTCGAGGGGCTCGTTCGCACGCTGGCGCACGCCCTGCACGACCATCTCCACGGTCAGCAGCGGCGCGTCGGCCTCGGCCACGACCTCGCAGTCCCACTTGCCGCGCTCGGGGCCCTTTCGGGTCCAGCGGTACCGTGCGGAGTAGACCACGTGGCGCGACGAGATGCTGGCGCCCTCGGGGAACGGCGGGTCGGACTCCGCCGCCGGTGCGGACTCGGATGCGTCGCCATCGACCGGCTCGGGTTCAGCGCCCAGCGGTTGGGCGCCCTCGGGCAGCGCCGCAATCACGCAGACACCGGTCTCGATCTGCCCTTGGCGAATGGGGGCGAAGAAGTGCGCCTCGGCGACGCGCGCGGGCGGCACGACGGCCGCGATCTCGAGCAGGAAGCGCTCGCGGGCGTCGGCGCCGAGGGGAATCGTCTGGGACATACCGAAATCTCGCCTGCCCAGGGGCGGGAAGCTACCGTCAGAGCAGGGAGACGGGGTCGCGGTCGGCCACGAGCCGCAGGTCGTGCTGGGCGGGGACGTCCAGGCCGGTCATCAGGCCGCGGAGCAGCCGCGTGAGGGCCGCCGGCTGCGCACTCTTGAGCACCGCGTGCCAGCGCCAGCGGTTCTTGATGCGCTCGAGCGGGCAGGGCGCGGGGCCCAGCACCGTGATGCCGAGCTTGAACTTGAGGTCGGCCTTGATGAGCCAGTCGGTCACATCGGCGGCGAACTGGGCCACGGCCGATTCGTCGAGGCCGCTAACGACGATGTTGGCGAGGCGTAGCGTGGGCGGGTACGGTGGCGACTCGCGTGCCGGCAACTCCTCGGCCACGAAGGCGTGGTAGTCGTGGGTGATGGCACAGCGCACGGCGTGGTGCGATGGCATCCGCGTCTGGATGACGACTTCCCCGCCCTTCGGCCCGCGGCCGGCGCGCCCGGCCACCTGGCTTAGCAGTTGGAAGCTGCGCTCGCTGCTCCGGAAGTCCGGCAGGTTGATGCCGATGTCGGCGTCGATCACGCCCACCAGCGTGACGTTCGGGAAGTCGAGTCCCTTGGCGATCATCTGCGTGCCGAGGAGGATGTCCACTTCACCGCGCGCCACGCGGTCGAGAATGGCGGTGTGCGCCCACTTGCCGCTGGTGGTGTCCACATCCATCCGCGCGATACGTGCCGTGGGCAGGCGCTCGAGTAGCAGACGCTCCACCTGTTGCGTGCCCAAGCCGCGCTGGCGCTTGAGCGGCTTGCGGCAGTCTGGGCAGGGGGCGTCGGCCGGGGCCTCGTGCAGGCAGTAGTGGCAGACGAGCCGCTCGGGCGTGCGGTGGTACGTGAGCGAGATCGAACAGTTGGGGCAGACGGCCACGTGGCCTTCGTCGCACTGGACGAAGCTGGCGTAGCCGCGCCGGTTGAGCAGCAGGATGCTTTGTTCGCCGCGCGCCAGGCGCTCGTGCAGGCCGCGCTCGAGGTCGGCGCTGAGGACGAGTCGACGGGCGCGGTCTTCCGGCGTGGCAGCGCGCTGTTCCACCCTGAGATCCACGACGCGCACGGCCGGCAGGGCGCCACCGCCGACGCGCTCCGGCAAGCTGCAGAGCGCGTATCGTCCGTCGCGCGCGTTCACCCAACTCTCGAGCGAGGGCGTGGCGCTGCCGAGGACGCAGTGCGCGCCGGTCTCGCGGGCGCGCACGATGGCCACTTCGCGCGCGTGGTAGCGCGGCGTGTCGGCCTGCTTGTAGCTGGCCTCGTGCTCTTCGTCCACGATGATGGCGCCAAGGTTGGCCAGCGGGGCGAAAACGGCCGAGCGCGCGCCGACGGCGATGCGGCGTTCGCCACGCTGGAGCGCGCGCCAGGCGTCGAGCCGTTCGCCATCGCTGAGGCCCGAGTGCAACACCGCCACTTGCTCGCCGAAGACAGCGCGGAATCGGTCCACCGCCTGCGGCGT
The DNA here is from genome assembly GCA_019637355.1 of Gemmatimonadaceae bacterium. Classification (NCBI taxonomy): domain Bacteria; kingdom Pseudomonadati; phylum Gemmatimonadota; class Gemmatimonadia; order Gemmatimonadales; family Gemmatimonadaceae; species Gemmatimonadaceae bacterium. Next base: position 2,105,397 of record JAHBVT010000001.1, read on the forward strand.
GAGCGCGATCTCCGGCACGAGCACGATGGCCGAGCGGCCCTGCTCCAGCACCACGCGGCGCAGCACTTCGAGATAGACGAGCGTCTTTCCGCTGCCGGTGATGCCGTGCAGCAACGTGACGCCACCCGGCGCGCCACCGACGATGCTCGCGACGGCCGCTTGCTGCGCAGCCGTCGGCGTGACGCGAGGCACCGGGCCGGGATCACGCTCGGCGAAGGGATCGCGGAGGCGCGTCGCCCGCTCGATGCGGGCGAGCCCGCGCTTGACCAAGCCGCTGACGACGGCGGGTGAGCTCCCGAGCCGCTCCACCAAGTGCGCGACCGGCGCGCGCCCACCAAGTTGCTCCAAGAGCTCGTAGAGTTGCCGCTGCTTTGGCGCGCGCGCGAAGGCGGCGTCGCGCGCGAGCAGCGTGGGCAGTTGCTCAGCGAGCACGAGGAGCCGCTCCTGCGAGCCGGGGGCGTCGGGCTTCGACGCGTGGCCGAGCGCGGCGGGCAACACCGCGCGGCACACGAGGCCGAGCGGCGCGACGTAGTACTCACTCATCCAGCGGCAGACGGCGAGCAGGTCGGCGGGCAGCGCAGGCTCGGCGTCGGGGACGTCGAGCAGATCACGCGCCGGCTTGTCACCGAGTGCGCGGCCGTCGCTCTCCCCGACGCTGATCCCGATGACGCGCTTGCCGCGCACCGGCGCGACGACGCGCGAGCCGGCCACGACGGGATGGCGCGTGCGTTCGGGGACGGCGTAGGTGAAGGTCTGCAGCAGCGGCAGCGGGAGGGCGACCTCGACGAGCCGCCGCGGGGCCGCGGGCGCGGCGGCGCTCACGTGGGGCGCGAGGCGCGGACCGGCGGCTCCTCACGGACGCCGTCGCGATGCATCCAGCCGTAGATCGCGTCAGCGACGTCGTGGCCGCGCTGGAAGCGCGCGTTGGGATCCTTCTCCAGCAGGTTCATCACGATATCGGCCAAGCCCTGCGGCGTTTCCGGCGCGGCCTCAAGGATGGGCTTGGGCGCCTCGTGCACGTGCTTGTAGCCGATGGCGTAGCCGTCCGGTCCGTCGAAGGGCGTCGTGCCGCAGAGGCACTCGTAGAGCATCACGCCGACGGCGTAGAGGTCGGCGCGACCGTCAACGAAGCGGCCCATCGCCTGCTCCGGCGCCATATAGTGCGGCGTGCCCATCGCGCGCCCGCCGGCCGTCATCCGCCCGTGGAAGTACGCCGTGGCAATGCCGTAGTCCGTGAGGATGCCGTTGCCGTCGGTGTCGAAGAGGACGTTGTCGGGCTTGACGTCGCGGTGGATGACGCCCTGCCGCGCCGAGTAGTCGAGAGCCGTGCAGACCTGCGCGGCGATGCGGGCGGAGCGCGCGGCGGGGACGGTGCGCGTGCGCATCAGGTCGTCGGCGAGGCAGCCGCCGCCAAGGTACGGGAGGATCAAGAAGACCGCGTCGTCTGTCTCACCATAGTCCAGGGGCGCACAGATGAACGGATGCAGCAGGCGGCTCGCCGCCTCGGCCTCGCGTTTAAAGCGCACGCGCATCTCTTGGTCGCGGGCCAGGTGGGCGTGCATCACCTTCACCGCCAGCGGGCGCTCGAGCAGGTGGTGCCGCGCCTCGTACACGTCGGCCATTCCGCCGGCGCCGATGCGGCGCACGATGCGGTAGCGGTGCCCCGTGGCGTGCCGCAGCGAGGTGATGAGATGATCGGGCGCCTCCACCGCCGAGGGGAGCTCGGGGAGGTTGCGGGCGCACTGTGCGCACTGGCGCAGGGCGCTTCGGTTCCAGGTACCGCAGTCGGGGCAGAACACGTCAGTGAATCTAGACGTTCTCGCTAAGGCTTGCGAGCGACCGGAGATCACCAGCGGATTCGAGGCGACTCAGGTTCTTCGTGGGCTCATTCAGACGCCACGCCAGGGACCTTGGACGCAGATCCTGTGCACGCCAGACACGGTACCTCTCACCGGTAGCTCGCGTGGAGCGAGCAGCGCACCTCGACGCATCGAGTAGACGCGCAACCGACTGTCCGACGCAGCGTTGACCGCGTCTCCAGCCACGATCGGCGCAGCTTCACATCAGACTCGAGGGTAGCCGCAAAGCCTACCTAGGGCGACCCGACCCGACACCTTCCTTCATTGAGCTGCTGCCCACGGGCGGTGCGGCGAAGACTGGACTCGGCTTGTGGAACCGGAAGGCGCGGACCGCCACAGAGGTCCTGCAACTTCCGACGGACAAGAGGGTGTCTTGAATCCGAGATAAGGCGAACAGCCATCGGAGCAATCGCCAACTCGGACCGTGCGATAGCTTCAAGGGTGTCTGCAACCGCAACCTCGTCTCCTACCTGAACGAAGCCAGCCAACGCATGGACATTGTATCCGTAGCCTGCCAACCGAGCGAGCTTGGCGAGAGCAGCCGTCGCGCCGGCATAGGGCACTCCGGGAGCCTCAGCTACGGCAGACGCAACGAGGACATTGATGACACTTGTGACGGCGTCAAAGCGACTCTTGTCGTCCCCCTGTGAGACGACGAAGTCCACCAATGCCGCCGCCACAGCATCACGTTCTGTCACGCTCGCGCGTATCTCCTGCTGCCTCAGGATGAGGAGCGCTAGCCCGGGAGATCCCTGACTTTCCAAGGAGTTCACAACGTCCTCCACGACCCTCGGTCGTGAGACTTGCCCGGATTGCCCGTCCGCACGCGCGGGAATAATGGCCGCAAGGAGCGAAACGATGGCCCACAGGAGGATGCGATATCGAGTTCTCATGACAATACGCTGCCCCCGCTAGAGCCAACCGTTGCGGCGGAGCATCCAGAGCAGGCCGCCACCCAGCCCCAGTTGCAGGGCGAGCATCACCCAGAAGCCGTGCGGCCAGTCGGACAGGGGGATCTGGGCGAAGTTCATCCCCCACATCCCGCTGACCACGACGAAGGGCACGCTCAGCGTCGCGACCACCGTCAGGCCCTTCGTCACCAGCCCCATTCGGTTGGAGATCTGCGTGAGGTAGGAGTCGAGCGTGCTGGTGAGCAAGTCGCGATACGTGTCGAGCGTCTCGTTCAGGCGGATGACGTGGTCGTAGACGTCACGGAAGTACACCTGTGCCTCGGGCGAGATGTGCGCCGAGGGGCGGCTCTGCAGGGTGTTGAAGACCTCGCGCATCGGCGCCACGTGGCGGCGCAGCGTGAGGACGAGGCGCTTGACCGAGAAGATGTCGCGCAGGGCCGCCTGGTCGAAGTGCACGAAGACCCGTTCCTCGAGGCCGTCCACGAACTCATCGAGCTGGTCGATGATCGGGAAGTAGGCGTCCACGGTGGCATCGAGAATGTGATGCATCAGGCGACCGGCGCCGCGCTCGAGCAACGCCGAATCGCGCCCGACGCGCTCGACGGTGGCGTCCACGCCCGGCGCGTGCGTCCCGTGCACCGTCACGACGTAACTGCGGCCGACGAAGGTCCAGAGGTTGAAGGTCTCGATGTCGTACTGGTCTTCGGTCTCGAGCAGGAAGCGCACGCCGCGGACGACCACCAGCGTGTAGGCGGGAAACTCCTCCACCTTGACGCGGCCTTCGGTGGAGGTGGTATCCTCGATGCTGAGCGGGTGGAACTTGAAGACGCTGCCCAACAGGGCGCGATGTTCGACGCTGTCGGCGTGGAGGTCGACCCACATCAGGCCCTCGCCGCTGGCGACGGCGTGGGTGAGGGCCGCGGCGTCGAGGTCGCGGCGGACGGCGCCGTGGGCGTCGCGGTACCAGCTGCGCGGGGTGCCCGTGGGGGACGGGGCCTGCTCGTGCTTGTGGAGCCGGAAGGAGGCACGACGCTTGCGGGGCATAGCTCTAAGCTACCGGTCAAGCGTCACGGTGCCAGCACGCTCAGCGTAACGCCCCCAACTGCGCCACCACCCCCTCCGCCACCCGCGCCGGCTCGTACCCGCCCTCCAGCACGCTCACCACCCGCCCGCCGCACCAGCGCCCCGCGCGCTCCACCATCCCCCGCGTCAGCGCCGCCACGTCCGCGGGCTCCAGCGTAAACCCGCCCAGCGGGTCTCGCGCCATCGAATCGAATCCGCTCGACAGCAGCACAAGATCCGGCGTCCACCCCGCCGTCGCCGCGTCCACCGCGCCGAAGAGCGCATCGAGGTACGCCTGCACTGGCAGCCCCGCCGGCATCGGCACGTTCCACACGGTTTCCAGCGGCCCGCGGTCCTCGGCCGCGCCGGAGCCAGGATACCACGGCCACTGGTGCATCGACACGAAGTGGATGCGCGCGTCATCCTCGACCAAGGCCTGCGTGCCGTTGCCGTGATGTACGTCCCAGTCCACGATCAGCACACGCTCGGCGCCGCGCGCCAACGCGTGCTTCGCACCGATGGCGACGTTTCCGAAGAGGCAAAAGCCCATCCCCTGCGCGCGGAGCGCGTGGTGGCCAGGCGGGCGCACGGCGACGAAGCTGCGCGGATTCCGCGCGTCGAGCGACCGTTCGACAGCCTCAAGCACGGAGCCCGCGCCGGCGCGCGCGGCGTCCCAGCTGCCCTCGCTGACGACGGTGTCGGCGTCGAAGCGGCCGCCGCCGCGCTCACTCATCTCGCGCACGGCGCTGATGTAGCCGCGGTCGTGACACAGCGCGAGCTCGTCTTCGGTGGCGTGGCGCCCCTCAAGCAGCTCCATCGCCATAAAGAGCTCGGGATGGTACTTGAGCGCGCTGGTGATGGCGCGGATGCGGCCCACGTGCTCGGGGTGATTCCACCCGTTGTCGTGCCGACCGCAGTCAGCGTGGGAGATGAACGCAAGCGTCACGGCAAGCCTCGGGTACGGCGAGAGCCCCACTCGGCGAGCAGGGCGAGCAAGATGATGGGTCCGAGCCACACGGGGAACGGCGGCGTGCTGCGGCTGGCGCGCGGCGCCTCGCCCACGGCGGCGCCGAGTGCCTGCGTGAGCGCGGCGCGGGGTTGGGCGTCGCCGGCGTCTGGTGCGGCGACTGCGGCGGCGGCGCGGCCGGGCTCCGACTGGCTCCCATCCGGCTGATCGCGCAGGACCGCGCCAGTCGCCACGAGCCCGACGAGGCGCGACCAGTACGCACGATGCTCCTCGACGCTGCGCCCCTCACCCTCCATCCGCCAGCGCCAGGTGTCGGCGTAGCCGAGTTGGATGAGGCGCCCGCGTCCGACACGACGGGCGACGACTGCAGGCGTGCCCTCGCGGTCCTCGAGCAGCACGGCATCCGCGCGCAACGCCGTGAGTGCGAACAGCGGCAGCGCGTGAGTGGGCTCGTGGCCCTCGAAGCTGCGCGTCTCGGGCGGTTCGACTCCCGCCACGCGTGCGGGGGCGATGCTCCGTAGCGCGGCCGGCTCGGCGCGCGCGGTTTCGCCCGCGAGGATGACGCCGCCGCCGGCGTCGGCAAAGCGCGCCAGCGCCGCAGCGTCACGGCGCGCTGCTGCAGAGTCCAGCACGATCACGACGTCGTGCCGCGCGAGCGAAAGGGTCGCAGTGCCCTGCCGCACCTCACGGTCGCGACCGAGCGCGAGCCGTGCGTCCACGCGCCAACCGGCTTCTTCAAGCGCCGTCATCACGAAGCGCGACTCCCAGCCGACGCGTCCGAGCATGAGGACGCCGCGCAACTGAATGCGCTCGCTTGGAGCGACTGCGGCGGTAGTGCCGCGTTCGACCGCGAGCGCGGGGCCGAGCGTGGGCTCGGTGGTGACGACGCCAGCGGTGAGCGAATCGATTGGCCCCAGGGAATCGCGCAGCAGGATCGGCCCATCGCCGACCACGGCGACACGCCAACGGGGGAGCGGCTCGCGCACGACCTCCGCCATCGCGGCCACAGCAGCGACGTCACCGGTCCAGGTCACGCGACGGCCGGCGCGGGCGAGTGCCGCGAGTGAATCTCGGGCGACGGCGCTCGGCGCAACGGTGAACCGCATCGCGAGCGTCTCGCCATCCCCTGACGCGCCTGCGCCCAACCACAGGGCCACGAGCAGCGCGCCGAGCAGGGCCGCGATCGCAGCGCCGCGCAGCAGGCCCTCGCGGCGCAGTGGCGCCTGCGCCCCTGCGCGCGTGGACTCAGCGGCTGAGGGCATACACCACCACGTTCACGCCGAAGCGTGTGTTGTCCACGGAGATGAAGCGCTTGTTGTCCGGATGGTAGTTCCACTCGGACGAGTAGTCCTTGCTGCTGTAGAGGACGGCGATGCGCCCCTCGTGCACCACGGCCTGCAGGTGCTTGTGCACGAGGTTGTCGCCCCAGCCGTTGAGCTCGTGGCTGGTGGTCGGCGGGCCGTCGGGGAACACGAAGAAGCTGCGGTACAGCTCGTGGTCGTTGGGCAGGTCGCGCAGCGGGCCGACGGCGCGCGCGATTTCCTCCCAGGCCGTGCGATGGAACTCGCCGTCGACGTCGTGGTTGTGGTCGTCCACGAAGAGCATCCCGCCGCGGCGGCAGAACTCGCGCAGGGTATCACGCTCGACGTCCGAGAAGCGCACCGGCAGGTGGCCGGTGAGGAACGCCAGCGGATAGCGGAACAGGTCGCGCGAGCCCAGCGGCACGATGACGCCCGTAGGCGCGACGTCGATGCTCGTGTACCGCGCGATGGAGTCGATGAGGTTCGGCGCGACCATCGGCGCGCTGTCCCAGTCGCCGGAGTCATACTGCGCGGTGGCCCAGGTGAACTCGGCCATCAGCGCCCCCAGGCCGCGAGCGGCGCGCGCTGCGGCGGCTCGGCGAGCAGGGCACGGCGCGCGGCGGTGAGTGCGGCGGTCACGTCCCCGCCCCGGCGCAGCGCGGTGGCAGCGGCGTCGAGGGCGAGCATCGCGGGGCGCTCCGCCTCCGGCAGGCCCACGCGCAGCAACAAGAGCGAGTCGGCCGCAGCGGCCGGGTCTCGCGCCACCAGCGACAGCGTGGCGTCGAAGCGCGCGAGTCGTGCCGCGCGCGCGGGGTCGGCCGCCGGGCGCGCACTGCGCGTGGTGGGGTTGCCTTCGTCCTTTCCGGCCAAGCGCACACGCGCCAGGTCCACGACCACCGCCGGCGGGCGACCGCGCAGGTAGATGCGCTCGGCGGCGCGGGCGCGCTGCAGCGCGGCGATGGCGCGCTCCATCCACGGAATCGCGGCGGCGGGCCGGCCGGTCTCCAGCTCCGAGCCAGCGCGCCACATATAGTTGTACGCCTCGAGCAGCGGACGGTTGATCGCCACCACCGGCGACTCATCACCGTGATTGTCGAGGTTGCGCGTGGGGTCGGCGTTGGCGGCGCGCTCGGCGGCGGCGAGGATGTCGTCGGGATTGATCACCCCTTCCTCGCCGTGCGCGTGCCCGTCACCCGGGAAGTGCGCGTGCTCGCCTTCGTCCTCGCCGAGCCGTTCGAACACGGCGCGGCCCACGCGCTGGCGCAGCTTGGTCTGGTCGACGCCGATGCGACGCGACTCGCGGGTGACGGCGTCTACGCCGAGGCGCGGTGCGCTGCGCACAAGCTCGCGCGTGCGCTCGAGCAACATCCGCTGCGAAAGCGCATCCTTCTCGGGCTCGCTGGGCGGCAGGGGATCTACGGCGACGGAGTCGTACTCGTCGGCGCGCGCGATGCGCAGGCTGCGCGTTTCGGAGGCGCCGCGGCCGGGGCCGGTCACATCGTTACGGTCGGCGGCGATGGCGCGCAGGTGGACGAGGTCGCCGGGTCGCAGGCGCAGCGAGTCCAGGTTCAGCACGCCGCGCAGTTCGGCGCGCCGCACGCCGGCGTCGAAGCGGCGTTCTCCGACTCGCAGGGTACGGAACTCGTACAGCTCACCCTCTCCCGTACTGACGATGAGCTCGAAGGCGGCGCTGCCGAGCCCGTAGTCGTCGCTGGCCTCGGCCTCGAGCCGGAGCGTGCCGGTTGCGACGCGCATCACCGTGTCGCGTGCGGGTTGGTTGAGGCGGAGCGCCGGCGCTGAGTCGGCGAGCGGCTCGATGACCAGCACACGCTCGCGCGCACCGGCAACGAGACGAACTGCCTCTGCGGCTGCGGGGACGGGCAACACGATGCGCCAGCGGTCGCCGCCTGATGCCACGGCCGTGTACTCGCGACCCGCGGCCTGTGCGCGCACGTCGCGGCCGCGCCCTTCGACCGTGACGCGGCTGCCCGGGAGCGCTGCGACTGTGGCGGGGTCGTCGAGCGCGACTGTGGTGCCGCCGATGTACGCCGGCGGCTGGATGCGCACGACGATCGTTGCCAATGCATCGGCCCCGGCCCGCGCCGCGGCACCGGCGCGCTCAAGAGCATCACCGGGCGCCGGAGCCAGAACGCGGCCCACGGCGCCCGACGGCAGCAGTAGCAGGACGACCAGCGCGACCAGCAACGCCGCCGACGGACGCAGCAGCGCCGCGCGCAGGGCGCCCGTCACCTCGGACTCGAGCGGGGCGGCGGCGATCGCCGCGTCGAGGGCGGCTGCGTCAGTAGGAACAGCGTCAGTCGCGGTCACGCGCGTCACGAGCGCATAGCGCAGCGCGGGGATGCGTCGCTCGAACCACAGCGCGATGCCCTCGTCGCCGGCTGCGGCGATGAGACTCGCGCCACGACGCAGTTGCCAGGCCATCGCGAGCGCGCCGGCCAGCCAGGCCGCGGGCACGAACCGCGCGCGCCAAGCCAACGGCAGGCCAACGAGCACATCCACCGCAAGCGCAAACAGCATCGCCGCGAGCGCCACGAGGATGCCTACGAGCACCGCCCTGGTGGCGATGCCGAGCAGCAGCACACGGCGCGCACGGCGCAGGCGTCGCACGACGGGACTCACGCGGCCTCCGAGGGCCGACGGCGCAGCCACTGCTCGGCGAGCAGGAGCAACAACGCAGCCGCGAGAAGCCACGGTGCCAGCTCCGAGTGCGCCTGCGCCTTGGCAATCGCGTCAGCGCTGGCCAGCGGCCCGCTGCCCGCGAATGACTCCAGTGCTGCGCTGTCGAGGGGCGGCTCGCGCCGTCCTCCGCAGCGTGTGACCAGCGCCTCCAGCACGCGGACGAACGGCGCACGCAGCGTAAGATCACCCGCTTCCGGCAACGCGACGCCCACCTCACGCACGCAACCGCCGCCCGCTGCGCGCTCCACCGCCGCCGGCGCTCCATCCCGCCAACGCGCGATGACGCGCCCTACCCCGACCGGCAAACGGCCGAGCGGCGCGACCAACGACGGCCCATCGCCCTCGAAGAACAAGACCCCGTCGGCAACGAGCGCAGAATCCGGCAGCGCCGCACGGGGCCACAGCAGCAGCACGCGGTCAGCACTCGCGGCCAGCCACGCCGAGTCCGCGGCAAGCGCAGCGCCACGCCGGATTCGCACTGCGTGCCCGCCTCTGGCCTGCAGCAGTGAGGGCAAGGTCGCGAGCAGTGGATCGCTGGCGTCTCTTGGCAGCACTTCGGGCGGCGACGCGCTCGCAGTGTCAACGGCGCCGGCGACAGCCACGACATTCGCGCGGCCCGGCCACGCGGCGCGCAGCGCAGGCGTGGCCGCATCGTGCATCTCGCCGGAGAACAGACTCAGCACGCGCAGCGCGACCGAGTCTGCACCGCGTGCGATGGCCGGCGCCACGTCAGTCGCCACCACGAGCATCGGTGAGAGCCGCGCGCCGCGCACGCCGGGCGCCTCGAGTGCCGCAAACTCCTCGCGAGACATCGCGCGAGCCGCAGTATCGAAGACTACCAGCGTGTCGTGCGAGCCGAGGCCGGCCAAGACGTCGGCGCGCAGTTGCTCCGCGTCCGCAAGCGCCGACGTCCACTCCACCGCCCACACCGTGCGCAACGCCGGCCCCTGGCCATCCCACACCGGCCGCGCGAAGCCAGCGCCGATGCACAGCAGCGCCGCCACGCGCAGCGCGAGCAGCAACAAGTCGGTCGGCCGCGACGTGCGCGCCACGGCCCGCGCCTCGCTCTCGGGCACGAAGCGCGCGGTCGGCAGCGGCCGCGCCGGAGGCCGACGCGTGCTCAGCAGGTGCAGCGCCACCGCGCCCACCGCCGCCAGCGCGCCAAGTGCTAGCATCCACGGCGCGAGGAAGCTCATCGCCGCGCCTCCGGTGGCCGCGCGATGCGGCGGATGGCCGTCTCGCTGGGTTCGTCGTCGCGCACCTCAAGGACTTGCACGCCGTCGGCGCGCATCGCGTGTGCCACCTGCGCGCGGAAGGCATCGAACTGCGCGCGGTACGCCGCGCGCGTGGCCGCCACCAGCGGGCGCTTGAGTTCGGGGTGCTCCGGATCGGTCGCCAGCATCGCGGCCTCGCCCGGCTCGAGCTCCGCGGCGGCCACCACGTGCACGAGGTAGGCCTCACCGCCGCGCACGACGTGCCGCGCCAGCGCGGCACGCAGCTCGTCGACGTCGCCAAGGCAGTCGGTGATCACCACGCAACGCCCCGTCGCCACCGCGACGTGCTCGGCCAGCGTCGGCGCGCCAGCCGGGCGGATCGCACCGAGCAGGCGCGCGACGTCACCAACGACACCGGCGCGCGTGCGCGGTTCAAGGCGTCGCACTCCCTCGCCCGCCACGACTGTGAGTCCCAGTGGATCACCGCCCGCGTGCGTGACGGCGGCGAGCCCCACGGCGAGCCGCCGCGCCTGCGGCCATTTCCCCGCATCGCCCGTCGGGAAGTCCATCGACGCGCTGGCATCCACGAGTAGCGTGGTTCCGAGCACCGCGTGGTCCGGCGCGAGGCGCACGAACGCGCGGTCGGAGCGTGCAAGCAACTTCCAATCGAGTCGGCGCGGGTCGTCGCCTTGGCGGTACGGCCGGTACTCGGCGAACTCCGGCGCCACACCGCGCGAGCGGGCTTGGTGCATTCCCGGGGCACCGTGCGGGACCGCACGACGGGCGGGCCAGCGCACACCGCGCACGGCGTCGAGCAACGCGCCGTACGGGCCGACCGGCATCGTCAGATTCCGGTGAGGCCGCGCGGCTCGGGGACGCGCTCGAGGAGGTCGTCCACGATCCGCTCGGCCGTGACCCCTTCCGCCTCGGCGGCGAAGTTCGGCAGCACGCGATGCCGCAGCACCGGGCGCGCCACGCGGCGGATGTCGTCCGGCGCGACGTTGTGGCGGCCTGCCAGCAGCGCCGCGGCCTTGGCGCCGAGGATCAGCGCTTGGCCGGCGCGCGGACCGGCGCCCCAGCGCACGTACTGTTCCACCAGCGGCGTCGCTTCCCCGCCCTGCGGGCGCGTGGCACGCGCGAGAGCGGCGGCGTAGCGCAGGGCCGCATCGGCGGCGGGCACCTCGCGCGTCATCCGCTGCAACTCACGCACCTGATGCGCGTCGAGAATCGGCTGCAGCGTCTCGCCACCCACGCCGGTGGTGGCGCGCAGGATGGCGACTTCTTCGTCCGCGCCCGGGTAGCCGATGCGGATGTCGAAGAGGAAGCGATCGAGCTGGGCCTCGGGCAACGGATACGTGCCTTCTTGTTCGATCGGGTTCTGCGTGGCGAGCACGAAGAACGGCTCCGGCAGGTCCATCGTCGCACCGGCGGCGGTGACGCGGTGCTCCTGCATCGCCTCCAGCAGCGCGGCCTGTGTGCGCGGCGGCGCGCGGTTGATCTCGTCCGCGAGCACGATGTTCGCGAAGACCGGCCCGCGCACGAAGCGGAAGGCGCGATGGCCGGTCTGCGTGTCTTCTTCCATCACCTCGGTGCCGGTAATGTCGCTGGGCACAAGATCCGGCGTGAACTGGATGCGACGGAAGTCGAGCGACATCGCCTCGGCCACCGAGCGGATCATCAGCGTCTTGGCGAGGCCCGGTACGCCGACGAGCAGCGCGTGGCCGCCGGCCACCAAGGCCATCAGGATCTCGTCCAGCACCTCCTGCTGCCCGACGATGCGCCGCGCCACCTCGGCGCGGAGGCGCTGCGCGGCCGCCAGCAGCGCGTCGCGATCGGACACCGCCGGCGCCGCGCTCAGCGGACGGGCCGCCGGCGGCGGTACGTCAGCAGGAAGGTCGAGCCGTCGCGCGCGCCCGCCACGGTGAGCGGCGCGGATTCATCGAGCACTTCAAACCCACGCAGCTTGATCACGAAGTCTTCCACCGGATGATGCACCGGCAGGAAGGCATCGAGCGCCGCCTGCTTGAGTGCCCGCACCGAGGCGTCCGGCGCGCAGCGCACGGCGATGGTGTCCCAGAGCTCGGGCATCTGCACGCGCACGGTGATCGCCTCGGCCGAGTCGGCGCCCAGCGCCAGCGTGCCGGGGCGCGCGCGCAGGCGGTTGAGGACGGCGTTCACGCCACCGCTCCCGCCGACTCACCAGCCGGCGGCAAAGTGGCCAGGAACTGCGCGACCTGCGCGTCGAACATATAGCTCGAGGCGCTCACGGACGTGCCGCCGGCTTCCTCGGTGGCGGCAATAACGATCTCCTCGCCACCCTGCCCACGCAGGCTCATCCAGTTGGGGCCCTGCTTCTCGAGGAAGGCGGCGTAGATGCCGCTGCGCAGGGCAAAGAACTCGCGGGCCTCGTGGAGGACCTCGGCGGCGGGCATTGCGGTGCGCTGCTGCTGCAGCGTACGACCGGACTGCTGATGGCGCGTCACTTGGGGGAACTCTCCGTTATCGGGTGCCTGTACGACACCGAAATCTATCCGTCGGTTGCGGCGCTGTCCTCTCTACGCGGCGTGGCGGCCGAGCGTTCGTCCTCAAGCGCCGCCTCAGCGAGGCGCAGGGAGCGGCGCAGGACGTCCAGTTCGTGCACCGCCGCCACGAGGTCCGCCACGGCCCGCAGGAGGGCCTTGGAGGGGCCTGGCTGCGTGCCGGGGGTGTCAAAGTAGAAGCTGGCCGCCCCCACCACGCCGTCGCGCCCCAGCACCGGCACGGCGACAATGGCGTGGAAGCCCAGCTCCCGCGCCACCTCCTGCCAGTCCTCGAGGGCAGGGTCTGCGAACACATCCGGCACCTCAATCAATCGGCGCTCGGCGGCAGCCTCGCCGGCCGGGCCAAAGCCCAGCCGCACCCGCATCTCCCCCAGCCAGGGCCGCCAGCGCTCCGGCCAGGCGTGCGCCGCCACGGCGCGCATCACCTCGGCAGCCCCATCCAGCAGGAAGAGCGCCCCCAGCGAGGCCCCCACGGCCGGGCAGGCCCGGTCCAGCGCGAACTGGTAGGCCTCGGCGGGGTCCTCGGCCTGCACCACCGCGTGGGCCAACTCGGCGACCACGCGCAGGGCCGGGTCGGCCGGTAGCGATGCGGCCGGCGGATCGGGCAACTGCCAGCGGCGGCGGCGGGACATCACGGTCGATGGTGGGACACAGGCGATCCCTGATGAATTCAATCAATCAATGCAACAGCGGCCTCGAAGACGGCCGCGGGGGTTCGGAACTGGAGCGTCTTGCGCGGGCGCCCGTTGAGCTGGTCGGCGACGCGATTCAGGTCGCGCTGCGTAACGTTGGCGAGGCTCACACCCGTGCGGAAGTACTGGCGGAGCAGTCCGTTCGTGTTCTCGTTGCTGCCGCGCTGCCACGGACTGGACGGATCGCAGAAGTAGACCTGCACGCCGGTGGCGATGGTGAAGCGCTTGTGGTGGGCGAGCTCGGTGCCGCGGTCCCACGTGAGCGAGCGCGTCACGTGCGCCGGGAGTCGGCGAATCTGGCGGATGAGGGCGGGCACGACGCTCGCCGGTTCCTTGCTCGCCACCTTGATGAGGATGGTGAAGCGCGACGTGCGCTCGACGAGCGTCGCGATATGCGTGTTGCCGCCGCCCGCGAGCAAGTCGCCTTCCCAGTGGCCTGGCACGGCCCGGTCCTCCACCCCGGCGGGGCGCGCGCTGATGGGAATCGCGTCGGCGATGCGGCCGCGCCCCTGGCCTTTGCGTGTGGACGCGCGGGCGCGCCGGGTCCCGCGCCGCGTGCGCAGGTGCTTCATCAGTTCCTTCTTCAGGACCCCGCGCGCTTGGACGTACAGCGAGCGATAGATCGTCTCGTGTGACACGTGGAGCTCCGGCTCATCGGGGTACGTCGTGCGCAACCACCCGCTGCTCTGCTCGGGGGACCAGTTGAGCTTCAGCTTCGTGGCAATGAGATACCGGAGGCGCGGGCGTGACGCCAGTCGGCAGGGTTTCGGCCGACGCGCCGATCTCCAGGCAACGTCATCGGCGCGCACGGCCCGATACTTCGTGCGGCCGCCGTGTCGCTTCACTTCACGACTGATGGTCGAGGCCGCGCGGCCGAGCGTGCGCCCGATGGCGCGATACGAGTGCCCTGCGGCCAGTGCGCGGGAGATGGGTTCACGCTCCTCGAGCGAGATGGCCAACGCGGATCGCGCGCGCAGGCGCGGCGAGATGCCCCCCTGCAAGCGAATCACGCCGTGGAGCGCGCCGGGGGCCTTCGCGAGGGCACGGGCAATCTCGCGGACCGAGTCGCCGGCCCGGTAGCGCGCCCACAACTCTGCGCGCTGCTGCCACGTGTAGCCGTGCGGGCTTGGGATAAACATCGCAACTACCTCCAAGGAGTGTACTACTGAAGGTGTTGCATCGACCAGCTGAATCCAGTCCGCATAGAAGTTATGACTGGGCTGGCCCCCCGACCTCTCGTGGGTTAGCTCCTCGAGTGCGTCGAAGGTGCCAGAGCCACTGGCGACAGTACGTCGCCCTTCCTGCAACGGAGAACCAGCCCATATCATCGATACCTGCAGCAGCTGCCTCAACTATCTGGCTTGGATGGGATGTGCACAAGGCCTCGGTCACGTCGGCGGTGCTCCGCGACGGCGCGGCCCAGGCCGAGTGCGTGGACCGGCTCCCGAACGCGCTGCCGAAGCTCGAGCGCTACGTCCGGCGCTGGCAACGCGAGGGGACGGTGCGCGTGGTCTACGAGGCGTCGTGCGCGGGCTTCGTGCTGCAGCGCGCGTGCGCCGCGTGGGGCGTCGCCTGCGACGTGATCGCGCCGTCGCTCATCCCGACGCGGCCGGGCGTGCAGCGGAAGCACGACCGGTATGACGCGGTGCAACTCGCGCGGCTGCATCGCGCGGGGGAGCTCACGCCGGTGCGCGTGCCGGCGGCCGCGGAGGAGCGCATCCGCGATGTGGTGCGCCTGCGGACGACGCTGCAGCGCGAGGTGATGCGGTCGCGGCACTACGTGCTGAAGTTCCTCACGCGGCGCGGCTGCGGGTACGGCGCGAAGCCGTGGACGCCGGCGCACCACGCGTGGCTGGCGACGCTGCTGCGGGAGACCGCGTCGCCGTTGGCGGCGGAGGATCGCGAGATCCTGCAGGAGCACCTCGCGCTGTTGTCATACAAGGAGGGGCGGCGCACCTCGCTGATCAGCGCGTGGCCGAGCTGGCGGCGACGCCGGCCTATGCGCCGCTCGTTGGCCGCCTCGGCTGCTTCCGGGGGATCGACACCTTGGCGGCGATGGTGCTCGCCACGGAACTCGGCGACTGGCGGCGCTTCGCGTCGCCGCGCGCGCTGATGAGCTACGTGGGGCTCGTGCCGCGCGAGCACTCGAGCGGGGAGCGCGAGCGCCGCGGCGCGCTGACCAAGGCGGGGAACGCGCACGTGCGGCACGTGCTGGTGCAGGCGGCGTGGAGCTATCGGCACCTGCCGCGCGTGGGCAAGCGGCACCAGCAGCGGCAGGCGGGCCAGCCGGCGGCGGTGATCGCGCACGCGTGGAAGGCGCAGCATCGCCTGTACAAGCGCTACCACCGGTTGCAGGACGGCCACGCGCGCCAGGTCGCGGCGGTGGCGGTGGCGCGGGAGTTGATCGGGTTCCTGTGGGCGGTGATGCGCGAGGAGGCGCCGCCGCACGCACAGGCGTAGGAGACAGCTCGGCTCGGGTTCCAGCGGCACGATAGGGAGGACGCGCGGCACACGTTATCGGGTAGCGCTCGCGAGAGCGTGGATCCCCGCGCATAGAACGCGCCTGCTCCGGACGAATCCACTTCGTGCCGCTCCGGTCTCCTGGAGACTGACCGGCGTATAGCAGCAGGATTCATCGTCGAAGCCGCCGCTGGCATCCGAGCCCGTTGCTTCACCACCCTCGACGCGGGAGCGCCGATGTAGATCGTGCCCTTGACGGATGCCCAGTCATAGCAACGTGTGCTTCTGCTGCGAGCACTCCGATAACCGCGACCAGCCAAGCGCTTGTCGACAGCAAATCGAGTCATGCTGCTCGCGCCATCATCATTGCGGATCTTGGTGCACGCATTGCAAACAGGCACAACGCTCGAGCTGCATTTTTTCGCTTCGCGAGAACCGAGCCTGCTGGTCGTGGTCATTTTCAACGATCAGGTCTGGTTCAAGTTACACGCAAATGCACCTCACCGTTGTCGCACGGTCCACCGGAGGCGTACAATGCCAGGAAGCGGATCTTGGACGAGTGCGAAGAAATGACCCGACGATACAGCAATGGATGGGGTGGCAAAACTCAGCCGCCGAGATTCGAGGTAGCGCTTGCCGCTTATTGAGTACAGGTCGACGATCGCTCTCTCCTGATCACGACCGTCGGGGGCGACTACGAAAAGAGTGTCAGCGCGCACTGCAATTGTGCGAACTGCCTCAACGGCGTCGGGATTAATACGGAGCATCGTTTCGTTGCGTTGCCCTGTGGGATACGCTTTGTACTCGGCGAACGCAATTCTTGTCACGCCCGGGTGCAACACGCTTGCAGAACCCTCAGGAGAGATGCTGAGCAAGAGACTTGACCACCTGAACGCGACAATTGCACCTCCGTCATGAGTGGTGGCAATGAATGCTTCGCGCTGTGCCTGGTTCAGCGGAGCCAGTTCGGGTACCTCCGACACCAGACGGAGCACGTTTCCCGCGGAATCGAACACGGTGGCGAGCTCGCCCTTACCCTGTTGCGTGAGTCCGATCCATTGTCCGCCGCGCGCCTGCGCGTCGCCACGGCGGGTTCCGACGCTCAACCTCGACTCCACGTACGTACGCCCGTCCGAGCGAAGTCGGAGTAGCTTTGAGTTTCCGCGATCTAGTACCCACAACTGGCCGCTGGCGTCGCACGACACGCCGCCAAGCTGCTGAAACTCGCCCGGACCACTGCCGCGTCGTCCAAAACGCCAAAGCGATTTCAGAGTCGTATCAACGGCTACGAGATGTTGATCGTCATAGTCCATCACGACCACTCCCCAGCCGCAGTGTGCGAGTCTTTGCGGATTCACCAGCAAGTCACCGGTAGCGTCCTGCAATCGCGATACAATCTCCCATTGCCCCCCAGGAAAGCGCCTTCCTTCCTGCGCGAAAAGGGAGCCGATTGCGGGAAGCAGCGCGAAGAAGGCGCGAGCTACGGCAGAGGCATTCATCGTCTCACCTCGTTGGAGTCAAGAAGCAACCCGAACCTTCCGTTGAGGAACGCGCGCTCTGAAATCGCGGCATCTCCGTAAAGCGCAGCCTCCAGCTCGCCGCGGCGTAACGAGTAGAGCGTTGGAATGCCGCCTTCCGGAAGGGCAAGTCTTCTGGCCAACTCAGACTGATCCACGACTTCAGAAGTAATTGATCCATCTAAGGCGAGGTCGGCACGAACACGCGCGTGGATTGAGTCTTCCATAGAGACCCCAAAGAACAGGATGCGTACCGGAACACCATGGTGACTTGAGAGACGCTCCAGAGCGGCGACGAAGTCGCTCTTCAGTGCGCAAGTTGCGGGGTTAACCATCAACACAATGCCAGTCGGGGCTTCGAGAGCAGAGCGAACTTCATCAACTACTTCCCGCGCTCGGGACACTGACCCCACGGATTGACGAGAGCAGCCTGCGAGCGCCGCGACGAAGAGCGGTGTGAAGGATGCCAGAAGTCGCATCCGGACCCGTCTGTTCATGGCTTGCCCTCGGGTGCGAGGAGGAGTGATTCAAGCGAATCGGTCGACAGTGCGCCATAGTAGAGTCTGCCCCGAACGACCAGAGCTGGGGTGCCAAGCAACCCAAGCTCGCGCGCCCGACGGGAATCCGATTCAACCCGATCTTTTGGGGCGCGAGTGTCGAAACAGGAGGCGACTTCGGCTTGCTCCGACGTGGGCGTTGAACCTACGAGTAGTTCGCGGACTATGGAATCGGTCAAGGGCCCCCTGTCAACAGCGGAGTACAGCCTTAGGTCTACGCTCGAGCTTACGCCGACGCGTGCCGCGCACTCGACGGCTACTGCCGCAGTGACTGACATCGAATCACCCGAGACGATGAAGTGGTGTACACTCACGCTCAACCGTCCCGGATGCTTTGCATCCAAGCTCCTAAGATTGCGCGCCAGCACGCTGCAGCTCGGACAGAGGTAGTCCGAGATCACTACGACCGCAGTGCCCGACTCGCTCAGATGTATCGATGTCGCCTCGAGGGAATCCGTGAACGCGCCCTCACGGAGGCCACTAACTTGCAGCGGCTCGCGGTGACCGAATTGGACTGCTGCAATTGCAGTGAGGACAAGTGAGCCCGCAATCAAGGCGTAGCCTACGAGGTACTCACGCATGTGCTCAATGAGCTTCATCGGCGACTGGATGGCGGGAGCGGGTGAGCGTGATCGGCAAATGCGGGGCAACCGAGAGGCAATGCCGTCGAATTTCAGCGACACTGCCTCTCAGCGGGCGTCCGTTACGTCTGGTTGTAGCGCCCGTCGCAGATCTTGCTAGTGCCGTCGCTACAACTCAGCATGTAGCAGTCCTGATCGGCATCGGAGCACTTGCTCGGTTTACAGCGACACCCCTCCTCGTCCGCCTTTGCCGTCGAAGCACTCACGGCGAGTGCTCCGAATGTCAGCATCGGGATTGCAACTGCTACCCACACGAACTTGCGGAGCTTTGACTGGTGCATCATCGGTCGTGCCTCCAAACGTTGTGGTGTGGAACAACGAGATGCGTTCCGTAGGCAACTCGGAAGACGCGCGGAAATTGTTGCGATGGGTGCACGCAGGCGCAAGATGTGTCAAACCGCCGCAGTCTTGGCTTTCGAGGTAGAAAAATGGATATATTACGACTTGCTCGGTCGATTGAGGCAAGTAGAATGTGTTGTACCGATGTGGCGCAAGGCTCGATAGGGGCGACAAGATTCCAGCCCAGCGCCTCGCGCTGTACGGTCGATCTGGGGCGTGGCGAGCGAGCCAGTGACAGGCATCGAGTCCGAGTTCGTGACCACCAACCGGCGCTTCAGAATGCGCTGCCGATTTCTCATGACCGCTGTCTCATCCGAGTCGAGCGATTGCGCGGGATGCCAAGAGGAGTAGTGATTGATTCGCCGCGCGCATTCACATAGTAAGTGCAACAAAGTCCCCACGCCCGAATGCGGGTGAGGTGACCTGGGGCAGGCTAGGCTTCAGTTCTCCTCCAAGAGAAAGGACGCCATGACCTACACCCAGATCACCCTTGAAGAAAGGTACGACATTCACGCGCTCCGCAAGCTGGGCTGGACGCCGGCGGCCATCGCCCGGCGTCTCGGGCGGCACCGCAGCACCATCACGCGCGAGATCCGCCGCAACGCTTGGCGCCGGAACCAGGTGGGCTACTACCCGCTGGTCGCGCAGAGCTACACGAACGAGCGGCGGCGGGTGGCGCGGCGCGGGACGCAGTTCTCGGCTGCGGAGTGGGCCTTCTCGAGTACTGGCCTCGCGAGGACTGGAGTCCGGAGCAGATTGTCGGCTTTCACGCCCGCTTCGGGATCCACACGCCGAGCCACGAGACGAACTATCGACGCATCTGGCAGGACAAGCAGGCCGGCGGCACGCTGTGGACGCACCTGCGCATCGTGACGAAGAACCTGCGGAAGCGCTATGGCACCTGCGACAGTCGCGGGCGCCTCGCGGGCAAGCGCCATATCTCGACGCGGCGCCGCTCGTGCCGCTCGTCATACGCGACGAGCACCTCATGGGCGTCCTTCGCGACGTCGATTGCGACCCAAGTGCCCGGGGCGGTATCGTGGGGAATCGGATGCCAGTCGTCATCGGTGCTCCTGGTGGTCGGGATACCATCCAGGATGCCGCCGCTCTGCACGGCTGGCCATCCTCCTTCCGTATGTACTACGGGACGGAGTTCCACTCGTACGCGAAGCTCGAGGCACTGGTCGATGCCAAGTGCTACTTCGCGACGCCGCATCACTCGTGGGAGCGCGGCAGCAACGAGAACGCGAACGGCCTGATCCGGCAGTACCTGCCGAAGCGCCGCTCGATGAAGCAGCTCACACAGCGCGACTGCCAGCGCATCGCGGACAAACTCAACCGCCGCCCGCGCAAGCGGCTCGGCTTCAGAACTCCGGAGGAGGTCTATGCGGCCTGACGCTCAGTGTTGCACTTCGCGGTTGACTTCACAAATCCAGTCTCCCTAGTGAACGCCGTCAGCCGTTGTACAGGCGCGACGCCAGCGCGTCTCGCAGGCGCGCCGTGATCGGCCCCACCCTCCCCTTCCCCACCGGACGCCCGTCCAGCGTGACGATGGCCTGCACGTCGGTGGTCGTTCCGCAGACGAAGACTTCCTCGGCACGCGCGAGATCCACCAGCGCGACGGGACGATCCTCGAAGGCGATGCCCTGCTCGCGGATGATCTCCAGCAACACCGCGCGCGTGATGCCCGGCAGGATGTAGTTGCTCAGCGGTGCCGTGCGAAGCACGCCGTCGAGGACGACGAAGCAGTTGGTGGCCGCACCTTCGGTGACCATTCCGTCGCGATGCAGGATCGCCTCGTAGGCACCGGCCTCGCTTGCCGCCTGCCGCGCCATCACGGGGCCGAGCAGGTTCACCGTCTTGAGATCGCAACGCGCCCAGCGCTGGTCAGGATACGTGATGCCTTTGGCGCCGTTGGCGCGCATCTCGAGATTCGGGACGAAGCGCGAGGCCGAGCCGTAGATCGTCGTCGCCGTGCCGGCCGGCGGGAAGTGATGTGTGCGGGCCGTCGCGCCGCGCGTCACCTGCAGGTACACGGTGGCTTCGCCGTCCGTGAGCGCGTTGTCCTTGAGCAGGCGCAGGCACACGTCGCGCAGGCCCTCGGTGCCCGTCGGGTCGATGCGTAGTCCGCTGAGGCCCTGCGCCATCCGCGACGCGTGCGCGTCCCACGCGAAGAGCTTCCCGTTGATGGCGCGCACCACTTCATAGATGCCGTCGCCGAAGATGAACCCGCGGTCCTCCACCGGGATCAGCGCCTCGGCCTTCGGGACGAAGCGGCCGTTCAGGTACACCGTGCTCATCGCTTACCCCACCATCCGTTCGATGCCGGCGATGACGGGGCGGAAGGAGAGGCCCTTCCCGGCCACGCGCGCCGCCTGTTCGTGCGCCAACTCCGTCTGCCCGTGCGCAAAGAGCTCCTCGACGATCCACGGACCGGCTTTGGGATTCCGATACCAGTCCTCGTCGAAACGCTCACGCAGCGACTCGTCGAGCACGGCTTGCAGCTGCCAGGCCCGCAGGTAGCGCGCGGCGTAGTAGCGCGGATCTACGTCCACGAAGGCGTCGCTGCGCTGGTACCGGAAGCCCGTGGCCTTGCTGAGGATGTCCACGTAGAGGTCGGGCAGTGCCGCCCAACTCACCTTGCCACCGTGCAGCTCGATCTCATAGATGAGCTTGGCGCAGTAGCGCCGCACGAAGTGCAGCTCCTCGAAGCCCATATAGCGCAGGAAGGCCGGCATCGCCTTGGCGTCCAGCGTGGCGTAGCGCGAGAGCCAGCCTCGGTCCTTCAGGCGGTGATCGAAGAGCATCGCGTAGCCTTCGGTCACCGAGTTGTCGCCGAGCCAACGGAACTCGAATGGCAGCGTGCGCCGCATATTCGCGAAGTGCAGCGCGTGCCCCAACTCGTGCAGCAGGGTCATCCAGTCGTTCTGGCCGCCGTGCGGACGCAGCACCAGGTGCACGACGTCAGGGATGCGCACGGGCGCGCAAAACGCGCGCGGGCGCTTGCCGGTGCGCTCGCCGGTGTCGTAGCGCACGCGGCCCTCGGCGTCAGGCGAGATGCCCATCTCGCTGACCTGGCGGCGCACCGCCGCTTCCATTGCGTCGGCCGGGAAGTGCGCGTCGAACTGCGGCGCGCGCATCAGCGCGGCCACGTCCGCGCGCGTGGCCTCGGCGGGCGTCAGACCCAGCCCCCGCTTCAGGAACTCCGGCAGCAACTCGTCGAAAATATCCTGCGTGTCGCGCAGGAAGGCCTCACACTCGGCGCGCAGGGCGTGCAGCTCGATGCCGCTCAGCGCTTCCCAGGTCGCGTTGTAGTCGGGCGCGATCCCAAGCGCCGTGATGATCTCGTGTTCGCGCGCGAACTTCTCCTGGCGCATCGGCGCGAGCTCGGCTTGGACGAGCGTTGACCGCGCGTCGTCGAGCACACGGCGGGCCTTGGCGTCGCGCGTGTTGCCGAGCGTGATCGGCACGCGCTGGTACGGCTCGGCGCTGCCGTCGGGCAGCCGGACGACGGCGGCGTTCTCCCAGGCGATCTCGCGTTCGTCGAGTGCGGCGAGTTCACGGCCGACGCGCGACTCCAGCAGCCAGTCCACGATCAGTCTGGCCGAGCGCAGGGCGGCGGCATCACCGCCTTCGGTGAACGCGCGCGCCGGTTCGTCGGGCGAAGCAGTGACGGCCGCGCGGGCCGCGGTGAAGTACTCCAGCGCCTGCGCGAAGGCTTCGTCGCCGTAGGCCGCCTCGTGTGCCGCGTACACCGGCTGCAGCGCCGGCGATGATTTCAGTCCTGCATAGGCTGCGTGGTACTCGGCCGAGATCGCTTCGAGAAATGCTTCGCCGCGGGCGCGCAGCCCGTCCAGCGACCCGTCGATCGGAGGCGAGATCGGCATACGCCTGCGTCAGCCCACCAGCGTCGAGTCGGCCGTCACGTGATCGGCCTCGAGGTAGCGCGTGAGCACGTCGATCACCTGACCGGTGGACACGCGAATCTGCCCCATATTGTCGCGGAAGCGAATCGTCACGTCATTATTGGCCGTGGAATCGCTGTCGATCGTGATCCCGAACGGCGTGCCGGCTTCGTCCTGACGGCGGTAGCGGCGGCCGATGGCGCCAGCCTCGTCGTAGAACACGTTGAACTTCTTGCGCAGCGCCGCGGCGAGCTTCTCCGCCATCTCCGGCTGGCCGTCCTTCTTGGTGAGCGGGAATACGCCCGCCTTGATCGGCGCCAGCACCGGGTGGAAGCCCATCACCGTGCGCCCTTCCTGCTCGCCCGGGACGGCTTCCTCACGCAGCGCGTTGACCATCACCGCCAGCGTCACGCGATCCGCGCCCACGGACGTCTCGATCACGTAGGGCACGTAGCGCTTGTTGTTGGCTTGGTCCACGTACTCGAGCTTCTTGGACGAGAACTGCTGGTGCTGCGTGAGGTCGAAATCGCTGCGGTTGTGGACGCCCTCGATCTCCTGGAAGCCCAGCGAGCCGCCGAAGTCGAAGTTGATGTCGAAGGCCGCGCGGGCGTAGTGCGCGAGCTCCTTGTCCGAGTGCTGATGGAACTCGAGGCGGTTGCGGTCGAGGCCGAGGCCCAGGTGCCAGTCGAGGCGGGCCTGCTTCCAGCGCTCGAAGTGCTCCATATCCGTGCCCGGCTCGACGAAGAACTGCATCTCCATCTGCTCGAACTCGCGCGTGCGGAACGTGAAGTTCCCCGGCGTGATCTCGTTGCGGAAGGCCTTGCCGATCTGCGCGATGCCGAAGGGCACCTTCTGGCGCGTCGCCTGCTGGACGTTCAGGAAGTTCACGAAGATGCCCTGCGCCGTCTCGGGGCGCAGGTACACGACCGCCGCCGAGTCCTCGACGGGGCCCATAAACGTCTTGAACATCAAGTTGAACTGCCGCGGCTCGGTGAGCTGGCAGTCCGTGTGCTCGCCCGGCTTCTTGCTCGGCTTCCGCGGGCACTGGGCGTCAGCGAGCTTGTCGGCGCGGAAGCGCGCCTTGCAGGCCTTGCAGTCCACCAGCGGGTCGGAGAAGCCGCTGACGTGGCCAGACGCCTCCCAGACCTTCGGGTGCATCAGGATGGCCGCGTCGAGGCCTTCGACGTCGTCGCGCTCGCGGACCATCGTATTCCACCAGCGCGTCTTGACGTTGTTCTTGAGCTCGACGCCCAGCGGGCCGTAGTCCCAGACGGATCCGGTGCCGCCGTAGATCTCGGAGGACTGGAAGATGAAGCCGCGGCGCTTGGCGAGGCTGACCAGGGTTTCGAGGACGTCGGGACGCATTTGGGACTGATGACGGAGGACGGAAGCGGCGTGCAGAGCGGAAATCTACACCGTGGCGCGATTTCTGGCTCTCACAGGAGTCCCTCGGAGAAGGTCTGTGCGGTACCGCTGCTGCCTTCCGTCCTCCGTCCTCCGTCCTCCGTCTTCAGCCTACAGCCCGATGATCTGGTCCCGACGCGTGCCGACGCTCACGTACTGGGCCGGGCATTCCACGAGTTCGACGAGGCGATCGAGGTACTTCCGCGCGTTGGCCGGCAGGTCGGCCAGCGTGCGCGCACCCTGCGTCGAGCGCATCCAGCCGTCAAACCACTCGTACACCGGCTCGATACCGTCGAGGTCGGCCAGGTCGCCGGGGAACTCCGTCAGCACCTCGCCACCCACGCGGTAGCCGGTGCACAGCGCGATCTTCTCGAAGCCGTCGAGCACATCGAGCTTCGTGACGGCGAGCCCCGTGAGCCCGTTCACGCGCACGGCGTAGCGCACGACGACGGCGTCGAACCAGCCGCAGCGCCGCGGACGACCGGTGGTCGCACCAAACTCGTTGCCGACCTTCTGGAGTTCCTGCCCGGTGGCGTCGGTCAGCTCTGTGGGCATCGGGCCGCCGCCCACGCGCGTGGTGTAGGCCTTCACCACGCCGATGGCGGCATCGATCGTGCGAGGGCCGATGCCCACGCCGATCGCCGCACCGCCGGCCGTGGTGCTCGACGAGGTCACGAAGGGATAGGTCCCGTGGTCCACGTCCAGCAGCGACCCTTGGGCGCCTTCGAGCAAGACGGCCGCGCCCTGCTTCTGCGCGCGGTGCACGGCCAGGCCGACGTCTTCGGCGATGGCTAGCAGGCGCGGCGCGATGCGCTCCAGCTCGGAAAGCGTGAACGCGGCATCGGCGCGCTTGGTGGAACCGAAGCCCGCGAGAATATGGTTGGCGTGGTCCGTGCCCTTCTCCACCAATGCCTTCAGGCGCGCCGGGTGGCGCAGGTCCAGCACGCGGATGCCGCGGCGCGCGACCTTGTCCTCGTAGGCCGGCCCGATGCCGCGGCCGGTGGTACCGATCGCCTTGCTCGCCGCGCTCTCCTTGTCCACCAGCTTGTGGTAGGGCAGCACGAGGTGCGCGCGGTCGCTGAGGTAGAGGCGCCCCGCCACGTCCACGCCGTTGGCCACGAGCGCGTCAACTTCCTCGAACATCCCTTCGGGGTCGAGCACCACGCCGTTGCCGATCGCGCAGCGGACCCCGGGGTGCAGGATGCCGCTCGGCACCTGATGCAGCACCGTGGACTCGTCGCCCACGTGTACCGTATGGCCGGCGTTGGCGCCGCCCTGGTAGCGCACCACCCAGTCCGCACGCTCGGCGAGCACATCCACCAGCTTACCCTTGCCCTCGTCACCCCACTGGGCGCCGACGATGACGATGGTGCGGGTCTTGGAGTCGAACATTTCACGCTCTGGCGAGGGAGGCAGCCGACGGCCCGGGCGGGCACAAAAAAACGCCCCGGCTGTCGGGGCGTTGGAAGAATCTACGTATTCGAGGGTGTGCGGGCAACGCCAGAACCCGGATTGGAGACCAAGAAGTATGACCGTCAACGCCACCTCCGCGCTGCGCCGCCTGCTCCTCCTGCTGGCTGCTCCGATTGCCCTCACCGCGCAGGACGCGCCCGCCCCGGAGCCCGATATCGAAGGGCTCACCCAGGCCATCGCTCGCGCCCGAGTGGCACTGCGAGACCTGCCGACCCTCTGGGGCATCGACGGCGGCGGCGTGGATTGGATCCTCACCGACGGCCGCCGGCACCTCGCCACCGCGCGCGTCGACGGACGCGACACCCTCCGGTGGAAGGCGCTGCCCGTTGGCACCACGATCGCC
Organism: Gemmatimonadaceae bacterium; assembly: GCA_019637355.1. Taxonomy (NCBI): domain Bacteria; kingdom Pseudomonadati; phylum Gemmatimonadota; class Gemmatimonadia; order Gemmatimonadales; family Gemmatimonadaceae; species Gemmatimonadaceae bacterium. The sequence goes on from JAHBVT010000001.1 coordinate 2,131,282, forward strand.
AACACGGCCGTCACTGTTGACGGACGCCGCTGGGCGATGGTCGTGCTCGATCTCTCGCGACCCGAGCGGGCCTCCACGAGCCTCCTCGTGCACGAGGCGATGCACACCTTCCAGCCCGAGCAGCTGCCGGCGCCCGGCGGCACCGAAGCAGCCGTCGGCGGCGACTTCCTCGATGGCCCCGACGGACGCGCGTGGCTCTTCCTGGAACTTCGTGCGCTCGCCGAGGCGCTGCGCTCTACCGGCGAGGTGCAGCGGCAAGCCGCCCGCGACGCCCTCGCCTTCCGCGCGCGGCGTGACGCCTTGGCGCAGCCGCAGGAGCGCACGCGACTCGACGCGCTGGATCTCCAAGAGGGCATCCCAGAGTACACTGGCTGGCGGCTCGCCGGCTTCTCCGACTCGGCGCTGGCCGACCGTCTGGCTGGTGCCGCGACTGCGCGAGTGAGCTGGGTTCGGGCCGTCGCCTACTGGACCGGCCCTGGCTATGGATACCTGCTCGACCAACTCGGCGCGCGCGGATGGCGCGACGCGCAGCGCGGCGGGGCGAGGCTCCCGGAGCTCTTGGCGCAGGCCGTGGGCGCAGCCGCTGCGTCGGAGGTCGCTCTCGACGCGCGCGCGGTGCGCTATGACGGCCCGCAGATCTTCGCCGCCGAGGAGCGCCGCGCGCGTGCCAATGCCGCGCGGCTCGACTCCCTGCGTCAGCGCTTCGTGCAAGGGCCAGCGATTCGCCTCTACCCGCGTGCGCTGCAGATCTCCTTCGACCCCAATGGCCAGACCCCGCTCGGCAACGACGGTACCGTAATGCTCAACTTCCGCTGGGCTGGAAGCGACGGGGCCGAACTCGTCGCGGCTGGCGGCGCGATCGTCTCACCGAACTGGGACTGGATTCAGGTGCCGGTCGACGCGGCGCAGCTCACTGAGGGAACGCTGAGCGACGGGCTGTCCGTCGAGGGCAGCGGTTGGCGTGTCACCGTGCCCGCCGGCTGGAGCGTGACGCGCGTCGGCACTCGCTACGAATTGCGCCCGCCTGCGGCGGAGCGCTAGCCGAGCGCGGCGACGACTTCGGACTTGGCCGCGGGATCCAAGGGCAGCAGCGGCATCCGCGGCACGCCACCGACCTTCCCCACCGCATCCATCGCCGCCTTCACGCCCGGCACGCCCAGCTTCGCCACGATGACGTCGGCCATCGGCTTGAGCCGCGCCTGCGCCTTGGCTGCGGCCTCGGCGTTGCCGTCAGCAAGTTCGCGCTGCACCTCGAGCGCGAAGCCCGCCGCGAAGAGCGAGACCGCGAGGATCCCGCCACGTGCCCCGGCCTCGAGCCCGGCCAGCAAGCCACTGCCGCTCCCAGTGAGGACGCTGAAGCTCGGCGACTGCGCACGCAGGAAGCCCTTCAGCATCTCGAGCTGGCCAGAGCTGTCCTTGATCCCCACGATGTTCGGGTGCCGTGCGAGTTCCGCCACCAGCTCGGCCGGCAGCGCGAAGTGCATATACTTGGGAATGTTGTAGAGGATCACCGGCAGCGGCGACTCCTCAGCCACGCGCAGGTAGTGCGCGCGCAGCACCTCTTCCGTCATCGCGCTCGCGTAGTAGTGCGGCGCAACGACCAGCACCGCGTCCGCTCCGGCCGCCTGCGCCGCCTTCGTGCGCGCGACGGTCTGCCGCGTGCTCTCGCCGCCACAGCCGGCAATGACTAGCCCCGGCGCGGGCACGTGTTCGCGCGCCGTCTCCACCAAGGCGCGGCGTTCGTCCTCGCTGAGCAGCGCCGCCTCGCCGGTGGAGCCGGCCACCACCACGCCGGACAGTCCCTCGGCGATGTGGCTGCGGACGTTTGCGGCAAAGCCATCGAGGTCGAGGTCCTCGCTGCCGGCGTGGAAGGTCGAGATGACCGGCGCGAAGATGCCGTCGAGCTGCACGTCAGGATCCCATATTGAACTTGAGCGCCAGGTCCGATGGGCGCGACGAGGCGGCCAGCGCGACCTTGAGGTCGATCGCGCCTTCATTGACCAGCTGCTCGAGGTGCTGGTCGAAGGTCTGCATTCCGTACTGTTCGCGGCCGGCGGCGATGTAGTCGCGGATCTCGTTGACCTTGTCGCGGTCGAGCATCAGGTCGCGGATGGTGGGCGTGACGACCATAATCTCCAGCGCCGCGACGCGGCCGTTGCCGTCCTTGCGCGGCAGCAGGCGCTGCGAGATCACCGCGTGCAACGACTCCGCGAGACGGACGCGGACCACGTCCTGCTCCTCGGGCGGGAACATCGCCATAATGCGCAGCACGGTGCTCTGCGCGTCCGGCGTGTGCACCGTCGAGATGAGCAGGTGGCCCGTCTCGGCGGCCTTCATCGCCGTGTCGATCGTCTCGGCGTCGCGCATCTCGCCGATGAGCACCACGTCGGGGTCCTGGCGCAGGGCGGCGCGCAGACCCATCCGGAAGCTCTCGGTGTCCACGCCGATCTCGCGCTGCGTCACCGAGCTCTGGAGGTCGCGATGCAGGAACTCGATCGGGTTCTCCAGCGTCACGATGTGCTTGTTGTGATGCTGGTTGATGTGGTTGATCATCGCCGCCATCGTCGTGCTCTTGCCCGAGCCGGTGACGCCGGTGACGAGGATCATCCCGCGCTCGGCCTCGGCGACTTCCTTGAGCACCGGCGGCACCGCGAGGCGCTCGAAGCTCGGCACCTCGAAGGGGATCACGCGCATCACGATCATAAAGCTCGAGCGCTGGCGCAGGATGTTCACGCGGAAGCGGCCGATGCCGGGCGCGCCCCAGGAGCAGTCGTAATCGTTGATCTTGTCGATGCGCGCGCGGTCGTCCTCGTTGGCGATGAGCCGCAGCGCGATGCTCTTGGTCTGGTCCGGCGTCAGCGCCTGCTTGGTCAGCGGCACCAGCTTGCCGTCAATACGCGCACGGAACACGTCGCCGGCCTTGATGTGCAGGTCGCTCGCGCCGCGCTCCACCGCCGCCTTGATGATCTTTTCCATCGGGCCCGTTAGTAGCCGGCGCGCTTGTCCACCAGGTTGCGGAGGGACTCCCCCGCCCGGTAGCGCGCCCAATTGTCGAGGATGAGGTCCTGCAGGCGGTCCCAGAACCGCCGTGGTGAGACGCCGCTGACGTGCGGCGTCCACACCACCCGTGGAAGGTGCCACAGCGGGCTATCCCCCGCCAGCGGCTCCTTGGCGAACACATCCAGAACCGCACCGCGAATGCGGCCAGCCGTGAGCCCGGTCACCAAGGCCTCCTCGTCCAGCAGGGCGCCGCGGGCCACGTTGGCCACGATCACGCCCGGCTTGAGACCCTTCATCCGCTGCGCGTCGAGGATGGCTCGGGTCTCCTCCGTCAGCGGGGTGGCCAGCACCACAACGTCCGCCAGCGGCAGAAGCCCGTCGAGCTCGCTGGGCCCGTGGATCTCGTGGAAGCCCGGCGGCACGCCAAGCCCGGGCCGGCGCCGCACGCCGCTGACCCGCGCGCCCAACGCCGAGAAGCGCCTGGCGATCTCGCTGCCCAACCCGCCCGCGCCCACGACCAGCACGTGCAACTCGTCCACCTCGCGCACCAGCGCGCGCGGCGTCGCGAAAGCGCTCTGGTCCCACACGTGCTCGCGTCGCATCTCGTCGGCGAGGTCGAAGGCGCGCAGGAAGTGCAGCGTCCCCGCGAGCACGTGCTCGGCGATCGTCGGGCCATAAATGCCCGCCGCGTTCGTCAGCAGGCAGTCGCCGCGGCGCATCTCGTCGAAGAGCAGCGTCGCCACGCCGGCCGTCCCCGTCTGGACCCACTTGAGCTTCGGCCCCGCGAGAAACAACGCGCGCGGCATCCCGAAGCCCACATAGACCTCGGCATCGGGAATCACGGCGAGTGACTCCTCGCTCGGCGCCTGCGCGCCGTCGCCGAAGGAATCCGTCACCGACTCGACGATCTGAAGGTGCCAGTCGCTCGGCACGGCGTCGGTCAGGGCCTGCGCCACTCGCTCCGGGAGGCAGAAGGCCTGCGCGGTCGAGCGCAGGTCCACGACCATCAGGCGCGTGCTCACGTGTCGTCGCGCTGGGCGTCCGTGGACCGCCGGCCCTCCCCCGCGCGGCGGCCGCCGCCGCGGGCATCCCACTCCGAGGGCGGCACGCCGTCGGAGTGGTCGACGGAGCGCTGCTCGAGGTACCGCTTCTCGATGTAGCCGAGCCCTTCGAGCACGATCATCACCGTGATCGTCGCCGCCAGTGCCTCGAAGAGATGCCCCGCGCCGGCCGTCAGGCCGATCGCCGCGACCACCCAGATCGTCGCGGCACTCGTCAGGCCGGTAATCGTGCCGCGCGCGTGGAGGATGGTGCCGGCGCCAAGGAATCCGATGCCCGTCACCACCTGCGCCGCGATGCGCCCCGGATCGCCGCCGTAGGGCCCGGCCATCGCCATCGAAAGGTCCATCAGCAACGCCGAGCCCAGGCAGATGAGGATGTTGGTGCGCAGGCCGGCCGGCTTACGCCGCAGTTCCCGCTCCAGCCCGATCGCGCCGCCCGCCAGTACGGCGATGAGCAACTTCGCCCCAAGATCGAGTCGAAAAACCTCCACCCACTCGCGGAAGTCAGCCACGGGCGTCGAGCCCCATCTTGTCCTTCACCGTGCGGATCGTCTCCTGCGCCACCGCGCGGGCCCGCTTGCCGCCCTCGGCGAGCAGCGCGTCCACCTGCGCCGGATTCGCCTGCAGCGCCTCGGCTCGCCTGCGGATCGGCGTCAGCTCGGTGACCATATTCGCGTGCAGTACCTTCTTGCAGTCGATGCAGCCCCACTTGGCGCCGCGGCAGTTCGCGTCCACTTCCGCAACCGTCTCCGCGGGCGAGAAGGCCTTGTGCAGCTCGAAGATCGTCTTGCACTGCTCGGGCGTGCCGGGGTCGGTCTTCCGCTGCCGCGCCGGGTCCGTGATCGCGGGCCGCAGCTTGTTCCACATCTCGTCCGGCGTCTCCAGCAGGCCGATCGTGTTCCCCAGCGACTTGCTCATCTTCGCCTGCCCGTCGAGCCCGACGATGCGGCGCGTGGGCGTGAGCTTGGGCTGCGGCTCGGGGAAGTACGGCGCGTCAGGCGAGAAGCGCGCGTTCCAGTTGCGCGCCACCACCCGCGAGAGCTCGAGGTGCTGGACCTGGTCCTCGCCCACCGGCACGGTGTCGGCGAGATATAGCAGGATGTCCGCCGCCTGCAGCACCGGGTAGTTGAGCAGCCCGGCCATCACCTGCTCCTGCTTGCTCGACTTGTCCTTGAACTGCACCTGCCGCTCGAGCTCGCCCAGCGGCGTCACCGTGTTGAAGATCCACTGCAGCTCGGTGTGCTCGGGGACGTCGCTCTGCACGAACATCGTGCAGTGTGCGGGATCGAGGCCGCAGGCCAGCAGCGAGATCGCCATATCGCGCGTGCGGCGCCGCAGGTCGTCCGGCTGATACGCGATGGTGATGGCGTGGTAGTTTACGATGCAGAAGAACGACTCGTGCTCGGCCTGCAGCGCGACCCAGTTCTTGACGGCTCCGAGGTAGTTGCCGATGTGCAGCTCGCCCGAGGGCTGGATCCCGCTGAAGACACGCGTCATCCCCCGAAGTTACGGAGCGTCGGATGGGTCATCAACAGGAGCGTGCCGCGTGGCTGGCCAGCGCCGTCCGGGCGGCCGAGGCTGGCGCGGCCGTCATCCGCGCCGCCGCGCCGGACATCCGGCAGCTCGATTGGCAGTCCAAGGGGCCCACGGACTTCGTATCCGAGGTGGATCTGGCGGCCGAGGCGGCCATCCTGCAGGCGATGGCGGCCGACCTCCCCGGGGCCACGGTCCTCGCCGAGGAGAGCGCGGCGGCGGTGTCCCCGGAGCGGGTCGCGAAGGGCCTGGCCATCGTCGTGGACCCGCTCGACGGCACGACGAACTTCCTCCACGGCTTTCCGGCCTACGCGGTCTCCATCGCCGTGCTGCTCGATGGCGAGCCCGTGGCCGGCGTGGTGCACGACGTGCCGCGCGGCGAGGTCTTCACCGCCACGGTCGGCGGCGGCTGCTTCCGCGACGGCGAGCCGGTGCGCGTCTCGGAGATCACCGACCCCTCGCGCGCCCTCATCGGCACGGGCTTCCCGTTCAAGGACGCCAGCGACATCCAGCCCTACCATCGCCAGATGGCGGCGGTGATGGCCCACGTCAGCGGCGTGCGGCGGCCCGGCGCGGCCAGCCTCGACCTCGCCAGCGTGGCCTGCGGGCGCTTCGATGGGTTCTGGGAGATGATGCTCTCGCCCTGGGACTTCGCGGCCGGGATGCTGCTGGTGCGCGAGGCAGGGGGCGTGGCGACGGACCTCGGTGGGGAGCATCTGCGGGCACTGGGGGCGAGTTCCGTGCTCGTGGGGAATCCCGGGATGCATCGCTGGCTCCTGGGTACGCTCCGGGGCCCGTGAACGGCGGGTCACCACAGAGGGCACAGAGAACACAGAGAACTGCAACTGCTGTTTCAACGCAGAGACGCAGAGGGCGCAGAGCACGGCAACGGCAACCGCCTTTTTTTGGGGGTCTCGAACCGATGCGTCGGCGCGGACCCCCAAAGCACTTGTAGTTGCTCTTGATGTTGTAGTTCTCTGCGTACTCTGCGCCTCTGCGTTGAACGTAGTTCGTAGCTCGCAGTTCTCGGTTTGCCGTTCTCTGTGTCCTCTGTGTCCTCTGTGGTGAATAGCAGTCTCTCACCGGATAAGACTAGATTACGGCCTCCCCCACGATCCAAACCCGAGCGATATGTCCCTCGTCGAGTGCGTCCCGAATTTCTCCGAAGGCCGTGACCAACCCACGATCGACGCCATCCGTGACGCCATCGCGTCGGTGGACGGCGTGGTCGTGCTGGACGTCAGCTCCGATGCGAGCCACAACCGCAGTGTCGTCACCTTCGTCGCGCCGGTCGAGAAGGCCGCCGAGGCCGCCTTTCGGGGCATCAAGGTCGCCAGCGAGCGGATCGACCTCACCAAGCACAGCGGCGAACACCCGCGTATCGGTGCCACCGACGTCTGCCCGTTCATCCCGCTCGAAGGCGCCTCGATGCAGGACTGCATCGTCCTCGCGCGCACGCTCGGCGAGCGCGTCGGCAGCGAGTTGAGCATCCCGGTGTTCCTCTACGAACGTGCCGCGACGCGGCCCGACCGCACGAACCTCGCGGACATCCGTCGCGGCGAGTTCGAACAGGCCCGTGAAGAGCTCGGCACGAATCCCAATCGCGTGCCGGACTTCGGACCCAACAAGATCCACCCCACCGCCGGCGCCACTGTCATCGGTGCGCGGCCGTTTCTCGTCGCCTACAACGTGTACCTCGGCGGCAAGGAGCACGTCGGCATCGCCAAGTCCGTGGCCAAGGCCGTGCGCGGCTCCAGTGGAGGCCTCAAGGGCGTGAAGGGCCTCGGACTCGAGGTGGATGGGCAGGCGCAGGTGTCGATGAACCTCGTGGACCTCGACGCCACTCCCCTGCACCGTGCCTACGAGATGGTGAAGATGGAAGCCGAGGCGCTGGGCGTGACGCCGACCTGGAGCGAGGTCGTCGGGTTGGTGCCGGAGCGGGCGCTGTTCGAGACCGCCGCGCGACACCTGCGCTGGAAGGACTACACGCCGAACGCGGTGCTCGAACGCAAGGTGCGCGCGGCAGTCCAAGGCGGCGAATCGCTCGCCGGCTTCGTCGGCGATGTTGCGAGCTCGGCACCCGTTCCGGGCGGCGGATCCGTCGTGGCGCTGGTGGGCTCGCTCGCCGCCGCGCTCGCGCAGATGGTCTCGGGCCTCACGGTGGGCCGCAAGAAGTACGCGGCCGTCGAAGACGAGATGAAGGAGCTGGGCCTGCGCGCCAACGCCCTCGTGCGTCGGCTCAAGGCGCTCAAGGACGAGGACGCCGCCGCGTACACGCTGGTCAGCAACGCCTACAAGCTGCCCAAGGACACACCCGAGCAGGAGACCGCGCGCACCGCGGCGATCCAAGCCGGCCTGATGAAGGCCGCCGAGGTGCCGTTGGAGACGGCGCGCTGGTGCGCCGAGGTGGCGGAGTTGGCGGCGATCTGCGCAGTGAAGGGCAACACCAACGCGGCGTCGGATGCGGGCGTCGGTGCGCTGCTCGCTGAAGCTGCGGCGAAGGGCGCGGCCTACAACGTGCGGATCAACGTGGTGGCGATGCCGGACAAGGCGGCGGGGGCGGCGCTGGCTGAGGAGGCGCAGCGGCTGGTTGCGGCGGCGTCCGATGCCGCCAAGCGCGCGACTTCGGCGGTCGAGGCGCAGCTCTAGAGCGTCGTCAGCACCCGCGGCCCTTCGGCCGTGATCGCCACCGTATGCTCGAAGTGCGCGCTCAGCGACCCGTCCAGCGTCACGATCGTCCACTTGTCGCTCAGCGTCTTGGTCGCCGGCCCGCCCGCGTTCACCATCGGCTCGATCGCCAACGTCATCCCCGTCTGGAGCCGCGGGCCACGCTTGGGCTTGCCGTAGTTGGGCACCTGCGGCTCCTCGTGCATCGACGCGCCGACGCCGTGGCCCACGAGGTCCTTCACCACGCTGAAGCCGGCCTTCTCCACCACCGCCGAACAGGCAGCGCCGAGGTCGCCGATGTGGTTGCCGAGCGTGCAGGCGTTGATGGCCGCGTAGAGCGACTGCTCGGTGACGTCCATCAGGCGCCGCGCTGCGGGGCTGATCTCGCCCACGGCGTAGGTCCAGGCGCTATCGGTGTGGAAGCCGCCGTAGTAGACGCCGATGTCCACCGTGATGAGGTCGCCGGCCTTGAGGATCCGCTTGGCGCTGGGGATCCCGTGCACGATCTCCTCGTTCAGCGAGATGCAGGCGGAGCCGGGGAAGCCGTACAGGCCCTTGAACGACGGCGTGGCGCCGGCGTGGGAGCGGATGAAGGTCTCCACCATCCGGTCGACCTCCAGCGTGGAGATCCCGGGCTGCAGCGCCGGCTTGATGTGCTGGTGCGTGGCGGCGAGGATGCGGCCGCTGGCCGCCATCGTCTCGAGCTCGCGGGGGCTCTTGAGCTGGATCACGGGCGTCCCGGGCCGCTCAGCGGCCGACCGCCCTCAGCGCGCGCGCGAAGACGTCGTCGAACGACCCGACGGCATCGATATGCTGCACGTTGGCGCCCTCGCCCACATACCAGTCGAGCACGGGCTTGGTCTGCGCGTGGTAGACCTTGAGCCGGTTGCGGATGGCCTCGGGCTCGTCGTCCTTGCGGCGCACCAGGGTGCCGCCGCAGCCGTCCGGGCAGGGCGCCCCCGGCTGCTGGCCGGTGAACGGCTTCTGGTTCTTGTCGCAGGTGGTACGGCCGGAGAGGCGCTGCACCAGCAGTTCGTCGTCGATCTGGAAGTCGAGCACGACGTCCACGCCCGTGCCGATCTCGGCGGTCATCCGCTTGAGGCCCTCGGCCTGCGGCACGGTGCGGACCACGCCATCGAGGATGGCACCCTTGGCGTAGGTCGGCGACAGCAGTGCTTCCTTGATGATGCCGAGGATGACGGCGTCGGGCACGAGGTCGCCGCGGTCCATATAGGCCTTGGCCTCGAGGCCCAGCGGCGTCCCGTCCTTCACTGCGGCCCGGAGCACGTCGCCGGTGGCCAGCTTGGAAACGCCAAGGGAAGCGGCAATGCGCTCCCCTTGTGTGCCCTTGCCAGCGCCCGGCGGACCGAGCAGGACGACGATCACCTCAGAAGCCCTGCTGGACGTTGCGTCCGCGGAAGCGGACCTTGCCGCCCTTCTTCATAAAGCCGTCGTACTTGCGCAGCAGCAGGTGCTGCTGCATCTGGGCCATCGTGTCCAGCGCCACGCCGACCACGATCAGCAGCGAGGTGCCGCCGAACTGGAAGGGGACGGAGAACAGGTCGGCCAGGAAGATCGGCATCAGGGCGATCGTCGTCAGGAACGCGGCACCCGGCAGGGTGATGCGCGTGACCACGTGGTCGATATGCTCTGCCGTCTTCGCGCCCGGCTTGATGCCCGGGATGAAGCCGCCCTGCTTCTTCAGGTTCTCCGCCAGCTCCACCGGATTGAAGATGATGCTGGTGTAGAAGTACGTGAAGAACATGATGAGCGTCGCGGACAGGGCGAAGTACACCCAGGTCCCCGGCGCGAAGTACTCGGAGAACTGTGCGAGGCGCGGGTTGCCCGAGAACTGCGCGATCGACGCCGGCACCACGATGATGCTCTGGGCGAAGATGATCGGCATCACGCCGGCGGTGTTGATGCGCAGCGGGATGAAGTTCTTGGCCGCCTCGCGCTGACGGCCGCGGGCCATCGTGCGCTGCGGGATCTGGATGGCGATCTTGCGCGCCGCCATCGTCATCGCCACCACGCCCGCCACGACCAGCAGCATCACCACGGTCATCGCGATGAGCGCCAGCGGCGAAATCGCCCCCGTGCTCACGAAGCCGACGGTCTGCCAGATGCTCGGGATGAAGCGCTCGACGATCGAGAAGAAGATCAGCAGCGAAGCGCCGTTGCCGAGGCCGCGCTCCGTGATCTGCTCGCCCAGCCACATCACGAACAGTGCGCCCGTGGTGAGGAAGAGCACCATCTGGAAGGTGAAGCCCGGGCCCGGGTTGAGCACCGCGCCCTGCACGCCGCTGGTGAACAGCGCGTAGCCGTAGCCCTGCACCGCGGCGAGGAAGACGGTCCCGTAGCGCGTGTACTGCGTGATGCGCTTCCGGCCCTCTTCGTCCTTGTTCATCTTGTCGAGCGTCGGCACCACCGCGGCCGCGATCTGCATAAAGATCGAGGCCGAGATGTACGGCATAATGCCGAGCGCGAAGATCGTGGAGCGCGAGAGGTTGCCGCCCACGAACAGGTCGTACAGCCCGAGCAGCCCGCCGCCCTGGCTCGCGAAGAAGTCCAGCATCGCCGTCACGTCCACGCCCGGGGCGGTGACGTGCGAGCCTACCCGGTAGATCACCAGGCAGAGGAACGTGAACGTGATCTTCTGCCAGAGCTCCGGCGTGCGGTAGATGTTCCCCACCGCCGCCATCGGGTTCGCCTGGGCCATCTTACGCCTCGACCGCGCCGCCGGCGGCGACGATCTTGGCCTTGGCGGAGGCGCTGACCTTCAGCCCCTTCACCGTGTAGGCCTTCGTCACGTCGCCGTTGGCGAGCAGCTTGGCCGGACCCTTCGACGCCTTGGCCAAGCCAGCGGCCACCAGCGTCTCCATCGTCACCTCCGTCCCCTCGACGAGGGCGAGGTCGGCCAGGCCGATCACCTGCGCCTCTTCACGGAACGGATTGGTGAACCCACGCTTCGGCACACGACGCGTGAGCGGCATCTGGCCGCCCTCGAAGTGCGGCTTGTTGCCGCCCGGGCCGTGATGGCCGGCGCGCGCCTTGATGCCCTTGTGGCCCTTGCCCGACGTCTTGCCCGTGCCGGAGCCCGGGCCGCGCCCGAGGCGCTTGCGGTTCCGGTGCGAGCCCGGCGTCCGCGCCAAGGTGCCCAGGGTGATCTTCTCGTCGCTCATCGCTTACTCCTTCACCGGCGTCACTTCAACCAAGTGACGCACGCGCTTGATCATTCCGCGCAGCGCCGGCGAGTCCTGGTGGACCACCGACGACTGATGGTGCCGGAGGCCGAGTGCCTCCAGCGTCGCGTTCATAACCTTGTTATGGCCGATGCCGGACCGCACCTGCGTGATGCGGACCTTCCCCTCGGTGAGGGTGTTCGGCTCCGTGTGCTTCGGCCCGCGGGTGCGGTGCCAAACGAACGTGCGTGGCATTTACACGGCCTCCTTGGACTTCGCCCGCGACTTGTACGGCAGCGAGGAGACCTCGACGCCGCGCTCGCGCGCGATCTGCTCCACCGTCGTCAGGGCCTGCAGGCCATCCAACGCGGCGAGCACCATATTGTGCGGGTTCGTGGACCCCAGCGACTTCGTGAGGATGTCGTGGATGCCCACGCACTCCATAATCGCGCGCACCGCGCCACCGGCAATCACGCCGGCGCCGGGAGCGGCGGGCTTCATCAGGACCTTGCCGGCGCCGTGCTTGCCGACGATCTCGTGCGGGATGGTCGCACCCGTCATCGGGATGGCCACCATCGACTTGCGCGCACCCTCGACGGCCTTGCGGACCGCCTCGGACACCTCGTTCGCCTTGCCGGTCGCGATGCCCACCTTCCCCTGCCCGTCGCCGACGGCGACCAGCGCGTTGAAGCTGAAGCGGCGGCCGCCCTTGACGACCTTCGCGACGCGGTTGATGGCGATCACGTTCTCCAGCAGGTCGCTGCCTTCGCGCTCCTGCTGCGGGGCGCCGCCACGGCCACCGTCACGGCCGCCGCGACCATCGCGTCCGCCGCCCGGGCCACCACGGCCACCACCCGGCCCACCACGACCGCCGCCCGGGCCACCGCGCCCGCGCCCGCTGCCCGGACCGCCACGGCCACGGCCACCCTGGCCGCCCGCGCCACCACCGAAAGCACCACTCGTCTCAGCCATTTAGAACTCCAACCCGCCTTCGCGGGCTCCGTCGGCCACCGCCTTCACGCGGCCGTGATACTGGTATCCACCACGATCGAACACGACCTTCGTGATGCCGGCCGCCTTCGCCTTTTCGGCGACGCGCTTGCCGACTTCGACCGACTTCGCCGTCTTCTTCCCCTCGAGACCGCTGTCCGTCACGGTCAGCAGGGTGTGCTGCTTCACGTCGTCCACCAGCTGGGCGGTCATATGCTTCAGCGAACGGAAGACCACGAGACGCGGCCGCTCGGCCGTCCCCGCCACCTTCGCTCGCACGCGGATATGACGGCGGGCACGCAATCCGGCCCGCGTCTTCGGTACACGCTTTCCAGGCATTACTTACCTCCCGCCTTACCGGCCTTGCGCCGGATGACTTCGCCCTGGTACTTGATGCCCTTGCCCTTGTAGGGCTCGGGGGGCCGGAGACCGCGGATTTCCGCCGCCACCTGGCCGACCACTTCCTTGTCCGCGCCCTCGATCACGACCTGCGTGGGCTGCGGGGCCGAGAGCTTGATGCCCGCCGGCGCCTTGTACTGGATCTGGTGCGAGTAGCCCAGCGCCAGCTGCAGCCCGAAGGGCTTCGGCTCGGCCTTGAAGCCCACGCCCGTGATCTCCAGCTGCTTCTGGAAGCCCTTCGAGACGCCCTCGACCATATTGGCGATGAGCGTGCGCGAGAGCCCGTGCAGCGCCTTGTGCTGCGGCTCGTCCGAGGGGCGCGCCACCGTGATGGTGCTGCCCTCGTGCGAGATCTTCATCTCCGCGGGAATCGTGCGCTTGAGCTCCCCCTTGGGGCCCTTCGCCGACACCACGTTGCCTTCCACCTTCACCGTCACGCCCGCAGGCACGGTGATCGGAAGCTTGCCGATACGCGACATATGCGTGGCCTCCCTTACCAGACCAGGGCCAGCAACTCGCCGCCGGTGCGCTGCTGGCGCGCCTCGCGGTCCGTCATCAGGCCCTTGGAGGTGGACAGGATGGCGACGCCGAGGCCGTTGCGCACGCGCGGAATCTCCGCGGCGCCGACGTACTGGCGAAGGCCCGGCGACGACACGCGGCGCAGCTCACGGATGACCGGCGTGTTGCCGGCATACTTGAGCGCCACGCGGAGGACCTTCTTGCCCTCCGGCGTCTCGAGCGTCTTGTAATCGGTGATGAAGTTGCTCTCCTTGAGCAGGCGAGCGATCTCCACCTTCATCTTGGACGCCGGGATGTCCACGCGGCGATGCTTCGACCCGACAGCATTGCGGATCCGCGTGAGCATATCGGCGATGGGATCAGTCATGCTCATACTGTGTACCTAAGCTCCTCTGGTTTCCGGACCGGCCGGACCTGTAGGATGAGAGAATGCGGTTCCGGCGCAGAGTGCGGTCCGGCCTACATTCGGTGTGTGCTACTTGGACGGATGACGGAGGACGGATGCTTGGGGCTCTTGCTCGTTGCATCCGTCATCCGTCATCCGTCCAGCCCTACCAGGAAGCCTTCCGGACGCCCGGAATCAGCCCCTGCAGCGCCATCTCCCGGAACGCCATACGGCTCAACCCGAACGCGCGCAGGTTGCCGCGGCTGCGGCCGGTCATCTGGCAGCGGTTGCGGACGCGGACCTTGGCGCCATTGCGCGGCAGCTTCTGCAGCGCCACCTGGGCGGCCCGCTTCTCCTCGTCGGTGGCCTTCGTGGACTTCACGATGGCGCCGAGCGCGGCGCGCTTCGGGGCCTGCTTGGCCGCCATCTGCTTGCGGCGCTCGTTCTTGTTGACAGTGCTCTTCTTGGCCATTGGTTTCCTCAGCCCTGGACGACGATGGGCTTGTCATCGCCGCGGAACGGCATCCCGAGCTCGCGCAGCAGCGCGAACGCGAGGTCGTCGCGGTTCGTGGTCGTCACGAACGTGATGTCCATTCCGTGAATCTGCTCGACGAGATCGTAGTTGATCTCGGGGAAGATCATCTGTTCCTTGATGCCGAGGCTGTAGTTGCCGCGGCCGTCGAAGGAACGCGTGGAGAGGCCGCGGAAGTCACGGATGCGCGGGATGGCCGTCGACACGAAGCGGTCGAGGAACTCCCACATCCGCGCGCCGCGCAGCGTCACCGACACGCCGATCTCCTGGCCTTCGCGCTGGCCGAAGTTCGCGATGCTCTTCTTGGCCTTGGTGCGCAGCGGCTTCTGCCCGGTGATCACCGCCATCTCGTCCACGATGGCGTCGAGGACCTTGGGCTGCTTGATCGCCTCGCCCATCCCGACGTTCAGCGTGATCTTCTGGAGGTTCGGCACCTGGTGCGGGTTCTTCAGGCCGAACTGCGCCATCAGCTTGGCCCGCACGGTCTTCACGTAGTGGCCGTGCAGGCGCGGCGCCGGCACCGGAAGATCCTTGCCCGCGTGATCCTTGGGCAGCATCGACTGGCGCTTCTCGCCGCCCTGGCCGCTCTTCTTCTTGTCCTGCGTCTTGGTCGTTGCCATATGTCAGTCCTCGCTCAGCGCGCGCGCGGGATCGACTGCCCGCTCTTGGCGCTGATGCGCTCCTTCGTACCGTCGGCGTCGATCCGCGCGCGGATGCGCGTGGGCTCCCCCGACTTCGGGTCCAGCAGCATCACGTTCGACAGCGCCACCGGGGCCGGCATCTCGATGATGCCCGACTGCTCCTCGGCACGCCGCGCGCGGCGATGCTTCTTCACGATATTGATGCCCTCGATCGTCACGCGGCCCGTCTTCAGGTGCACGCGGATGACCTTGCCATCCTTGCCCTTGTCGTCGCCACGGAGCACACGCACGGTGTCCCCCTTGGTGATCTTCGTCTCGACGCGCTCGGCGTTCCGGGCGTGACGGGTGACGTTCTTCTGACCGCGGGTCTTGCGGTGGGTGAGAATACGCATTTACAGCACCTCAGGGGCCAACGACACGATCTTCATATAGCGCTTCTCGCGCAGCTCGCGGGCCACCGGCCCGAAGATGCGCGTGGCGCGCGGCTCGCCCTTGTCATCGATGATGACCACGGCGTTCTCGTCGAACTTGATGTAGCTGCCGTCCTTGCGGCGCACTTCCTTCACCGTGCGCACGACGACGGCCTTGGCCACGTCGGACTTCTTGACGGTGCCGTTCGGCAGCGCGTCCTTCACCGCCACCACGACCTTGTCGCCAAGGCCGGCGTAGCGCTTGCGCGTGCCGCCGAGGACGCGGATCACCAGCGCCTTCTTGGCGCCGGAGTTGTCCGCGACCTTCACGACCGATTCCTGTTGGATCATTGGTCAGTTCCCCTTAGCGTGCGCGGTCGACGATCTCGAGCAACCGGAACCGCTTGTCCTTGGACAGCGGCCGGGTCTCGACGATGCGGACGGTGTCGCCGACCTTCGCCGAGTTCGCCTCGTCGTGCGCCTTCAGGCGCTTGGTCTTCGTCACCATCTTCCCGTACACGGGATGCGGCACGCGACGTTCAATCGCGACCACGATGGTCTTGTCCATCTTGTCGCTCACGACGAGGCCCTGGCGCACCTTGCGGGCGGCGCGGGTCGGCGAGGCGGTCTTCTCGGTATCAGCCATCTGTCATATCCCTGCGCGCGTTAGCGCGCAGCCTCCGTACGCTCCGCCTTCTCGCGGAGCACCGTCTGAAGCCGCGCGATGTCGCGGCGAATCGTGCGCAGCCGGAGCGGATTGCTCAGCGGCTCCGTGGCGCCCCGGAAGCGGAGCCGGAACCGCTCCTCCTCCAGCTCGGCCAGGCGAGCGCGGATCTCGTCCGTGCTCAGCTCCCGGATCTGGTCAGCCTTCATTGCCCTGCGCCTCCTCGCGCGCCACGAACTTCGTCTTCACGCCCAGCTTGGCGGCGGCGAGCCCGAGCGCCTGCTGTGCGATCTCCTTCGTCACGCCTTCGATCTCGAACAGGATGCGGCCGGGCTTGACCACGGCCACCCACAGTTCCGGCGAGCCCTTGCCCTTGCCCATTCGCGTCTCGGCCGGCTTCTTCGTCACCGGCTTGTCCGGGAAGATCCGGATCCAGACCTTGCCGCCGCGCTTGATGTGACGCGTCAGCGCCACGCGTGCGGCTTCGATCTGGCGCGCCGTCACCCAGCCCGGCTCCTGCGCCTGGAGGCCGAAGGTGCCGAACGCGACGGTCGCGCCACGACGGGCGAGACCCGTCGTGCGACCCTTGAACATCTTGCGGAACTTGACCCGCTTCGGTGCTAGCATCGGTCAGCTCTCCTCAGGCGTCCGAGGAGTACGTCGAGTTGCCTCGACGACCCTCGATGACTTCGCCCTTGAAGATCCACACCTTCACACCGATGGTGCCGAAGGTCGTCTTCGCGGTCGACGTCGCGTAATCGATGTCCGCGCGGAGGGTATGGAGGGGCACCCGCCCCTCGTGGTAGCCCTCGACGCGCGCGATCTCGGCGCCGCCGAGGCGGCCCGAGCACTTCACCTTGATGCCTTCCGCGCCCATCCGCATCGCGCTCTGCACCGCGCGCTTCATCGCGCGACGGAACGAGATGCGCTGCGCCAGCTGCGCGGCGATGTTGTCGGCGACGAGCTGCGCCTCGATCTCCGGGCGCTTGATCTCCTCGACGTTCACACCCACTTCCTTGCCGGTCAGCTGCTGGAGCTCGGTCTTGAGCTCCTCGACGGCCTGGCCCTTCTTGCCGATGACCACGCCCGGACGGCCGGTGTGGATGGTCACCACGGCCTTCCCCGGCTTGCGCTCGATCGTGATCTGGCTGATGGCCGCGCCGCCAAGGCGCGCCTTCAGGTACTTCCGCAGCAGCGCGTCTTCCTTCAACAGCGCCGGGAAGTCCTTCTTGGCAAACCACTTCGAGCGATGCGTCGTGCTCACGCCGAGGCGGAAGCCGATCGGATGCGTCTTCTGTCCCATTATCGACCTTCCTTCTCGGCCACGATGATCTCCACGTGGCTGGTTCGCTTGTGCATCGGCGTCGCCCGGCCCATCGCCGCAGGCGTCCACCGCTTGAGCTTCACACCCTCGTTCACGATCGCGTGCTTGACGTAGAGCGCGTCCACGTCGAGCGACACGTTCGCGTTGCGCGCCGCCTGCTCCGCGTTCGCGACGGCGCTGTTGAGCACCTTCGAGATCTCGTGCGAGGCGTGCTTCTTGCTGAACTTCAGCAGGGCCAGCGCGTCGTTCACGCGCAGGCCGCGGATCTGATCAATGACCAGCCGCATCTTGTAGGGCGACTGGCGCGTCGACCGCTGGATGGCCCGGGCTTCCGTCATGCTCACTTGCCTCCCTTGGCCGGGGCCGCCGCTGCCGGCGCCGCCTTCTTGTCGGTCTTGTTGTTGCCGGTGTGGCCGCGGAACAGCCGCGTCGGCGCGAACTCGCCGAGCTTGTGGCCCACCATGTTCTCGGTCACGTACACCGGGATGAACTTGTTCCCGTTGTGCACCGCGATCGTGTGCCCGACGAACTCGGGGATCACCGTGCTCGCGCGCGACCAGGTCTTCACGACCTTCTTCTCGTTCTTCGCGTTCATCGCGACGACGCGCTTGAGCAGCGCATCCTGGATGAACGGACCCTTCTTGATTGAGCGTGCCATAGTCTCGTATCCCTGTTAGCTCTGGGTGGCCTTGCCGCGCTTCCGGCCACGGACGATCAGACGCTGCGACGCCTTCTTCTTGTTGCGCGTCTTGACGCCCTCCTTCTTGCCCCAGGGGCTCACCACGTTCCGGCCGCCGCGCGTGCGGCCACCGTGCGGGTGATCGACCGGGTTCATCACTTCACCGCGGACCTTCGGACGGCGCCCCATCCAGCGGGTCTTGCCGGCCTTGCCCCAGGAAATCAGCTCGTGCTCCGCGTTGCCCACCTCGCCGATCGTGCCGAGGCAATCCCCGTGCACCATCCGCATCTCGGTGGACGCCATCCGCAGCGTCACGTAGTCGCCTTCCTTCGCGACCACCTGGAGGCTGGTCCCGGCCGAACGGGCCATCTGGCCGCCCTTGCCCGGCTTGAGCTCCACGTTGTGTACCGCGGTGCCCAGCGGCACCTCACGCAGCGGCATCGCGTTGCCCGTGCGCACGTCGGCGCCCTTGCCGCTGACGATCGTATCGCCCACGGCCAGGCCCTTCGGGTGCAGGATGTAGCGCTTCTCGCCGTCCGCGTACTCGACCAGCGCGATGCGCGCCGAGCGGTTCGGGTCGTACTCGATGTGCTGCACGGTCGCGGTCACGCCGTGCTTGTTGCGCTTGAAGTCGATGATGCGGTACTTGCGCTTGTGGCCACCGCCCAGGCGCCGCATCGAGATGTGACCGTGGTTGTCGCGGCCACCGCTCTTCTTCAGCGGTTCGGTGAGCGACTTCTCCGGCGTGCTCCGCGTGATCTCGGCGTTATCCGAGACCGAACGGAAACGCGTCGCGGCGCTCACTGGCTTGAATTGACGAATCCCCATTGGCTTAACCCTCGAAGATCTCGATCGCGTCGCCGGCCTTCAGCGTCACGATGGCCTTCTTCCAGCGGGGACGCAGGCCGGCCGACGTGCCGACGCGCCGCGGCTTCCCGCGCTGCTGCGAGGTCCAGACGCCGGTGACCGTCACACCGAACAGGCGTTCGATCGCCTGCTTGATGGCCGTCTTGTTGGCATCCGGATGGACCTCGAACGTGTATTCCCCGCGCTCCTGGTACGCCGCCGAGGACTTCTCGGTGACGAGCGGGCGCACGATGGTGCGATGCAGTGTCGGCATCGGTTACTTCCCCTTCTTCTTGGGGGCCGCCTTCTTGGCCGCCGCCTTCTTGGCGGCAGGCTTGGCAGCGGCCTTCTTCGCGGGCGCCTTCTTGGCGGCCGCCTTCGGTGCGGCCTTCTTGGCCGCGGCCTTCTTCTTGGCAGGCGCCTTCGCCTCGGCCTTGGCCGCCTTGGCCTCCGCCTTCGCCGGCGACGCCTTCTTCTTCGCCACCTTCACCTTCTCCACCGCCTTCTCCGCCACCGGCGCCAGCTCGTGGCCAATCGCGCCTGCCTCGACCAGCACCACATCCGACCAGAGGATGTCGTAGGTGGAGGCGTCGCTGTACGGCAGCACGACGACGTTGGGGATGTTGCGGCCGGAGAGGTAGACGTTCGGCTTCACGCCGTCGGTCAGGATCAGCGCCTTCTTGTGCGTGACCTCGAGACGGGCCAGCAGCTGGACCAGCTGCGCCGTCTTCGGGGCCTCGTACGAGAAGCGGTCGATCACCAGCACGCTGTTCTCACGCGCGCGGGCGTTGAGCGCGGACTTGCGGGCCAGCGCCTTGATCTGGCGCGGGACCTTCTGCTCGTAGCCACGCGGCTGCGGGCCGAAGACGGTACCGCCGCCGACCCAGTTCGGGGCGCGGGTCGAGCCCTGACGGGCGCGGCCGGTGCCCTTCTGCTTCCACGGCTTCTGGTTGCCGCCGACGACCCAGCGACGGGTCTTGGTGGCGTGCGTGCCCTGGCGCTGGTTGGCGAGCTGCGCCTTCACCGCCTGGTGCATCACCGGCATATTCACGGTGCCATCAAACGTCGCCTCGGGCAGGGCCACCGCATCGCGCGGGGTGCCCATCGCCGTGAAGGCCGACGCCGTGTAGTTCGTGGTCTCGGACATCGGTTATCCCTGCTTGCGGACGAGCACGATCCCGTTGGTCGGGCCGGCCACGCTACCGCGGATGTAGATCAGGTTGCGCTCCGCATCGACCTTCTCGACGCGCAGGTTGATCTGGGTGTGACGCTCGGCGCCGTAGTGGCCCGGCATCTTCTTGCCCTTGATGACGCGCGACGGGTCGGTGCCCGGTCCGATGGAACCCGGACGGCGATGCTTCGTGTTGCCGTGCGTGTTCGGACCGCCGCCGAAGCCGTGGCGCTTCACCACGCCCTGGAAGCCCCGCCCCTTCGTGGTCCCGGTCACCTTCACCATCTCACCCGGGGTGAAGATGTCGACCTTGATCACGTCGCCGACGTTGTACGTCGGCACCTCGGGGTTCTTCCCGGGCGCATCGTCGAGCCGGAAGGACCGCAGGACGGCCGGCGGCGCCTCGAGGCCCGCCTTCTTCGCGTGCCCGATCTCCGCCTTGTTCGCGCGACGGCCCTTCGGCGTGCGCTCGCCCTTCTTCGACTCGCGGGCCAGGCGCTGCGCGCCATAGCCGAGCTCCACGGACGCGAAGCCCGCCGCCTCCGGCGTGACGACCTTCGTCACCGGATTCGGGGTGGCCTCCACCACCGTGCAGGGGATCTGCTCCCCCTTTTCGTCGAAGATCTGGGTCATCCCCAGCTTCTTGCCAATGATGCCAATCATTACTTGCTCACTCGTTCAGTTAGTCGCGGCGTGGCCGAGCCACTTGCTTGGTCCACTTATGCCGGAGGACTCTGACTTGAGACTTGAGACGGGAGACTTGAGAGCGGCGCTCTCACGTCCCAAGTCTCACGTCTCAAGTCTTCTACTCAACCTTGATCTCGACATCAACGCCGGCGGGAAGGTCGAGTTTCGTCAACGCGTCCACCGTCACTGCCTTCGAATCCAGGATGTCGATTACCCGCTTGTGCGTCTTCAGCTCGAACTGCTCCCGCGACTTCTTGTCGACGTGCGGCGAACGGAGGACCGTCCAGCGCTGCGTCTTCGTGGGGAGCGGGATCGGGCCGGAGACCTGGGCCCCCGTCTTCTCCGCGGTCCGCACGATGTCCGCCGAGGCCTGGTCGATCACGGCGTGATCGAATGCCTTGAGTCGGATGCGAATACGTCCAGCCATTGATTCTCCACTGGGTCCGTGGGGGGCGGCGTCTACCGCCCCCACGGTCCCGATTGTTGTTAGGCGAGGATCTTGGTCACGACACCCGCGCCGACCGTGCGACCACCCTCACGGATGGCGAAGCGCAGCTGCTCCTCCATCGCGATCGGGATGATGAGCTCGATCGTCATCTGGATGTTGTCGCCCGGCATCACCATCTCGGTGCCGGCCGGCAACTCGATCGCGCCCGTCACGTCGGTCGTGCGGAAGTAGAACTGCGGGCGGTAGCCCTTGAAGAACGGCGTGTGGCGGCCGCCCTCTTCCTTCGTGAGGACGTAGACCTCGGCCGTGAACTTCGTGTGGGGCTTGATCGACCCCGGCTTGGCCAGCACCATCCCGCGCTCGATGTCCTTCTTGTCGATGCCGCGGAGCAGGAGGCCGACGTTGTCACCGGCGAAGCCCTCGTCGAGGAGCTTGCGGAACATCTCGACGCCCGTGACGACGGTCTTCTTGTCGGAGTTGTAGCCCACGAACTCGAGCTCCTCGCCGACCTTGCACTTGCCGCGCTCGATGCGGCCCGTGGCGACCGTGCCGCGGCCGGTGATCGAGAACACGTCCTCGACCGGCAGCAGGAACGGCTTGTCGACTTCGCGCGTCGGCTCGGGGATGTACGTGTCGAGGGCGTTGTAGAGCTCCTCGATCGTCGCCACCCACTTCGGGTCGCCGGCGATGGCGTTGGACGCCGAGCCGCGGATGACCGGGGCGTTGTCGCCGTCGTAGTTGTACTTCGAGAGCAGCTCGCGGACCTCGAGCTCGACGAGGTCGAGGAGCTCGGCGTCCTCGACGAGGTCGCACTTGTTGAGGAACACGACGATCTTCGGCACGTTCACCTGGCGGGCCAGGAGGATGTGCTCGCGGGTCTGCGGCATCGGGCCGTCCACGGCCGACACCACGAGGATCGCGCCGTCCATCTGCGCGGCACCCGTGATCATGTTCTTCACGTAGTCGGCGTGGCCCGGGCAGTCGACGTGCGCGTAGTGACGCGCGGTCGTCTCGTACTCCACGTGCGACGTGGCGATGGTGAGGATCTTCGTGGCATCACGACGCCCCTGCGACTCGGACGCCTTGGCGACCTCGTCGTAGGCGACGTACTTGGTGTTGCCGAACTTGTCCGCCGAGATCTTGGTCAGGGCGGCCGTGGTGGTCGTCTTGCCGTGGTCGACGTGACCGATGGTCCCGACGTTCACGTGCGGCTTCGTCCGCTCAAACTTTGCCTTGGCCATTGTTGCGTCCTGAAGTGGTGGTAGTGAGTTACAACGAATGCGAGTGCGATGCCTTTCCGTCTTCCATCTTCCGTCTTGCTACTTACTTCACCTTCGCGATGATCTCGTCGGCCTTCGCCTTCGGGACCTCTTCATAGTGCGAGAACTCCATCGAGTACACCGCACGGCCCTGCGTCATTGAGCGGAGCTTGGTGCTGTACCCGAACATCTCGCTGAGCGGCACCGTCGCGCCGATCACCTGGGCCTCGCCGCGCTGCGTCATCCCGCCGATCTTGCCGCGCCGGGCCGAGATGTCGCCGAGCACGTCGCCGAAGAACTGGTCGGGGCTGACCACCTCGACCTTCATCATCGGCTCGAGGATGATCGGGTTCGCGCCGCGGGCGGCCTCCTTGATGGCCATCGAGCCCGCGATCTTGAACGCCATTTCCGAAGAGTCGACGTCGTGGTACGAGCCGAACACCAGCTCGACCTTCACGTCCACCATCGGATAGCCGGCGAGGATGCCGTTCTCGAGGGCTTCCTTGATGCCCATCTCGACCGGCTTGATGAACTCGCGCGGGATCACGCCGCCGACGATCTTGTCCTCGAAGACGTAGCCCTGGCCCGGCTCGGCCGGCATCGCATTGATGACGACGTGGCCGTACTGGCCCTTGCCGCCCGACTGGCGGACGAACTTGCCCTCGACCTTGTCGACGCGCTTCTTGATCGTCTCACGGTAGGCCACCTGCGGACGGCCCACGTTCGCCTCGACCTTGAACTCGCGCAGCATACGGTCGACGATGATCTCGAGGTGGAGCTCGCCCATCCCGGAGATGATCGTCTGGCCCGTCTCGGCGTCCGTGTGGACGCGGAAGGTCGGGTCTTCCTCCGCCAGCTTGTTGAGCGCGATGCCCATCTTGTCCTGGTCGGCCTTGGTCTTCGGCTCCACCGCGACGTCGATGACGGGCGTCGGGAACTTCATCGCCTCGAGGATGATCGGCTTGTCTTCGTCCGACAGCGTGTCGCCCGTGCGTGTGTCCTTGAGGCCAATGGCGGCGGCGATGTCGCCGGCGCGCACTTCCTCGATCTCCTCGCGCTTGTTGGCGTGCATCTGCAACAGGCGGCCGATACGCTCACGCTTGTCCTTGGTGCTGTTATAGACGTGGGCGCCGGCCTTGAGCACGCCGGAGTACACGCGGAAGAAGGTCAGGCGGCCGACGAAGGGATCGGTCGCGACCTTGAACGCCAGGGCCGAGAACGGCGCGTCGTCGGACACCTCGCGGGTCTCGATCGTGTCATCGTGCTGCGGCGCGTGGCCCTCGATGGCGGGCACGTCGACGGGCGACGGCAGGAAGTCGATGACGGCGTCGAGCAGCGCCTGGACGCCCTTGTTCTTGAACGAGGCGCCGCAGAGAATCGGCACGAACTTCATCTCGCAGGTCGCGACGCGGATGGCGTGGCGGATCTCCTCGACCGTCAGCTCCTCGCCGCCGAGGTACTTCTCCATCAGCGTCTCGTCGTGCTCGACGACCATATCGATGAGCGCGGCGCGGGCAGCCTCGACCTTGTCCGTGAACTCGGCCGGGACGTCGACGACGGCGAAGGTCTTCCCCATCGTCTCGTTGTCGAAGATGTACTGCTTGCGCTCGATGATGTCGATGTGGCCCGTGAAGAGCTCACCGGAGCCGACCGGCAACTGGATCGGCAGGGCGGCCTTCGTGAGGCGGTCCTGGATCATCTCGACGCAGCGCTCGAAGTTGGCGCCGACGCGGTCCATCTTGTTGGAGAAAATCATCCGCGGGACCTTGTAGCGGTCCGCCTGGCGCCACACCGTCTCCGTCTGCGGCTCGACGCCGGCGACGGAGTCCAGCAGGGTCACGGCGCCGTCGAGCACGCGGAGCGAGCGCTCCACTTCGACGGTGAAGTCCACGTGTCCCGGGGTGTCGATGATGTTGATGCGGTACTCCGGTCCCTCGCCCTTCTTGTCCGACTGGCCGTGGCGCATCCAGAAGCAGGTCGTCGCGGCCGACGTGATGGTGATGCCGCGCTCCTGTTCCTGCTCCATCCAGTCCATCGTGGCCGCACCATCGTGCACCTCGCCGATCTTGTGCGACTTCCCCGTGTAATAGAGGACGCGCTCAGTCGTCGTGGTCTTCCCGGCATCGATGTGGGCCATGATGCCGATGTTGCGATAGTACTTCAGGTCGGTCGTGCGAGGCATCGAATCAGTAAGGCTTAGAGATGACGTATGGGGAACAAAAACGCGGCTGGACCAGGCGTTCCCCCCTGTGAAGCATCCGGGGAACCGGTATCCATCCGCACTCGCCGGGTACAGTCGCCACTCGAGCGCGACTGGGGACCCACGGCGCACCAGGGGCAAACAGCGACTATCCCCTGACGTTGAATTGTCCTGCGTGCTTCTCGGGAATCGCGGCGCCGCGAGCGAACTCGTGGCGGGATCGATCGGGCTGTCCACTCCCCCCGCGCGTCACTCCTGCCGACGTTGGCGGGCCCATAGGTCCGGAACGCAGTGCTCCGGGGTGTTCAGTGGTGCCGAACACCGACTACGACGCGACGCACACGAGGTGCGAATCGCCGTAGCCCGAGAAAAGTATCCCGTTCCGACGCGAAGTCAAGCCGAGACAAGCACTTGCGGTGCTGAGGTGGTCGCCCCGTGTACCGGCCAAGACACCGCACGATCGGGCGGCGCTAGCCGCAGTATCTCCGTCCCGATGCGCGATGACGGCTAAGTTATTGCCACACAATGCTTTATCGTCTAGTTCGTCGCCGCTCGATTGTCCCTACTGCGCGCACTCCTTATCGTTTCGCCAGATTCTCAGCACCGCACTTCTCTCCCATTCCGCCGGAGCGTTCAATGCAACCGCCCGCACTCGCCAGATTCGGCAGCCTCGCCGCGGCCCTCACGATGCTCGTGGTGGCGTCCCCGTCGGTCGGCGCCCAGCAGGGCTTTATGGCCGTGATGCACCGCAACATCACGGACGTTGAGCGGAAGGTCGTGGCGCTCGCCAACGCGATTCCCGAATCCGCCTACGCCTGGCGGCCCGCCGAGGGCGTGCGCTCGATCGGCGAGGTGCTGCAGCACATCGCCGCCGACAACTACATCCTGCCTGTGTATATGGGAACGCCGGCGCCGGCGGCCACCGGCATCACCGCCGATTACGGTACCGCCGTCGCATACGAGACACGTCGCGGGCTGACGAAGGCGCAGATTGTCGCCGACCTCGAGGCGTCGTTCGCGCACCTGCACCGCGCGATCAACACCAACACCGACGCCAACATCACGCAGAACATCGGCTGGTTCGGCAACCAAGCATCGCGCCTGCAGGCGATGACGGGGACGGTGGGACACCTGCACGAACACTTGGGCCAGCTGATCGCGTATGCGCGGTCGAATGGCGTGAAGCCGCCGTGGAGTAACTGAGTTCCAGATGGTGGACGGATGACGGAGGACGGATGCAAACAGAGGCGGGGCGGACCGTGGTATCGGTCCGCCCCGCTTCCGTCATCCGTCTTCCGTCGCATTACCGGCGACAATGCGCGAACGCCTTGTTCGCTTCCGCCATCCGGTGCGTGGCTTCCTTCTTCTTGACGGCGTTGCCTTCGCCCTTCGCGGCGGCGAGCACCGGCTAGCGTGTCCAGATAACCAGAGATCCACAGCCGTCGAAATCATTGAAGCGTGGCGGCGCGAACGACGCAGCATAGATCTCGATGCGCTTCGCACGCTCTAGCAGCCTCAGCAGTTCTTGTCGCTCGGTTGCGTCAATCATCTGGCCCAAGTCCGCACCATCCTCGAAGACTCGGGGGTCGCAGATGCCCATAGAACCCCGAATCTTGACCGCAGTACCGGACGCAACCACGAGGGGCACCAAGCTACCAAGGGCCTGCGGCGTGACCCGCGGAAGACGCCGCAGCATCGAATCCGTGACGAATCGACCCATTCCCGTCTTCCTCCGTTCCTCGAACTCTTCCTGCCACCGAGTCAGCGGCCGCTCCACGATTCGGATGGTGTCGAGCGCCGTGACCGGCTCAAGCGGGATCTCCCACGTCTCCTCCTCGAGTTTGTCTGGGATAGCGACGCGGAACGGCTGGTAGCCGAGCGCGCGGACCTCCACGTCAGCGGAGGCAGATGGGGCGACAATCAGGAATCGGCCCAATGAGTCGGTGAGGGCGCTCGCGATGCCACCCAGCGAAACTTCCGCTGCCTCTAGGGCGACGGAGGTGCGGGCGTTCACGACTCGGCCGGCGACCTCACGCCGCTCCGTCGGCGCAGCCGCGACCAGCCGAATCCAGTTCGCTCCGGCTCCAATCGTGACCCTCCGTTCGCCAACCTCGGCATCAGGTCCTAACGCCACCACTCCGACATACTCGCCGACGGGAACGCCGCAGAGCGCAAAGAATCCATTCGCGTTCGACGTGTCCGCAGTCGCAAGCACGGTTCGTGCCAGAACCGCGCGATCCAGCCGCAACTCCTGCCAAGTCGCCGTCACCTCAAGCCCAGGGCTCGGTGCACCGATACGATTCCGAATGAGCCCCATCAGCACGCTACGCTCGTCGCTGTCAGCGCTGCGGCCGCAGTGCTGGACGTGCAGGGCAGCGAGTGTCGGCGTGGAGAGGGTAACGGGCGTGCCGTCCCAACTGGACGGAACTTCACGTACGAGCGCCTCAAGGCCCAGCGTATCGAGCCCTGCGTACCAGGCCGTCAGGACGAACCCGCCTGAGGTCCGAGGTCTCGATCCGAGATCAAACCTCCCGTCGGCGTCCGTGACGACGATTCGCGCCTCACCGCGAATCATCACCTGCGCTCCAACGACGGGCCGTGGCTCCAGCGTGGAGTCTATGACAAAGCCCGTAACGTTGTGCTGCGCCTGCGCCGCCGGCACGAGCGCCACAAGAGGAAGGCAGAGTAGGCTGAGCCAAACTCCGCCGCGCCAGTGAGGCGGCCGCCCCTGAGCGGACCGACCGAGCCACCAGCTAGCGGTCGAAAATGGAGCGGAGCCGGTCCTCATCAGGCGGCAAGGCAAGCAGCTTTCCATCCAAGAATACCGATGGCGTGCCAAGTACCGACACCTCCTGTGCGATGCGCTTGCTTTGCCAAATCCGCTCGAAGTGGCCGGAATCGGAGCGAGCAAGGCACTCCAGTGGGCCACTTGCGTTCGAAACCTGCGCACGACGCAGCAGCTCGCCGGGTGAAAACACTTGCAAGGAATCTTGAACGGCGAACAAGACATCCGCCAGTCTCAATGCGACCGATTCGGAGCGCACTGCACACTCGAACAACTTCGCAGCGGGAAGTGCTGCCGCGTGATAGTCGAGTGGCAAGTGTGCGTATCGCACGTCAGTCGCACTAAGTCGGTCGCCGAAGACGTGTACGAGTCGCGCGTGAAAGGTCTTGCACGCGGGACACTGGAAGTCAGTGAGAACGACCAGCGTTGGTCCGGTGGTCACCGGACCCAGAGGAGTACTCGATCGGAGCAACCCGTCCCATTCGGCACGAGAAATTTGGCGATCGCGTGGCGCGGGACCGCCTGGGCCGGACCGTGAGAAGAACTCCCTTCTGACGGTCGCCGCGGCGACTGCGAGCGCCGCGGCGACCATGAGATAGGTCAGAATTCGTTCGAGTCTCGTCACACTTCGGGCGGGTAGCAGACAAGCATTGGTCCACCCTGACCACTGGGGTCGCCCATGCAGAACGGGCTCCAAGTGCAGTAAGGATTGACGCTGCCGCCACACACCCCCGAGCAGGAATTTTCGGCGGCTGCTCCGACAGGGCATCCCAAGTCGTACTGGCAGGAGCCACACCCGGGATTCCCCAATCCCGCCGCACTTGCCTCGCCACCGGTGAAACTCAGCGCTGCCATTGCAAGCACGAGAGCAGAAAGAAGACGGACTGTTCGCATACCCCCCCCCCCTAATTAGAAGTTACACGAGAAGGTGAGGTTCTGCGCCAACTCTGTCAAGCGTTTCTCGAGTGGTGTGCGGTGGTCGACCCAGCACAATGACCTAGGTCGATCTTCGATTCTCGCGCACCAGCATCGCGAACTGGCTTCGCGACCAGAGGCCGAGACACTTCCGGGAAATCAGAACCTTCCCCTCCAACGTGTTGCGTTGAACACCACGACTCAGACTCGACGAGCGTACCCCAGCTAACCGAGAAAAGCGGGGCGGACCGTAGTATCGGCCCGCCCCGCCTAGCTTCCGTCATCCGTCTTCCGTCGACTTACCAGCGATAGTGCGCGAACGCCTTGTTCGCTTCCGCCATCCGGTGCGTGTCTTCCTTCTTCTTGATGGCGTTGCCCTCGCCCTTCGCGGCAGCGAGGACCTCGGCGGCCAGCTTCTCGGCCATCGACTTCTCGTTGCGCTCGCGCGAGTAGAGGATCAACCAGCGCATCGCCAGCGCGGTGCGGCGGTCCGGGCGGACCTCGACGGGCACCTGGTAGGTGGCACCGCCGACGCGGCGGGACTTCACCTCGACGACCGGCTTGAGGTTGGTCAGCGCCTGCTTGAAGACCTGCACGCCCGGCTGCTGCGCCTTGGCCTCGACGACGTCCATCGCGCCGTAGAAGATGCGCTCGGCGGTGGACTTCTTGCCCTGGTACATCAGGACGTTGATGAACTTGCTGACAGTCTGGCTGTCGTAGCGCGCATCCGGGAGGATGCTGCGCTTCACGGCACTCTTGCGGCGGCTCATTTACTTCTTCCCTCCAGCCGGGGCTCCAGCCTTCGGCTTCTTGGTCCCGTACTTGGAGCGGCTCTTGTTGCGCCCGTTGACGCCGGAGGCGTCGAGCTTGCCGCGCACGATGTGGTAGCGCACGCCCGGCAGGTCCTTTACACGGCCACCGCGGATGAGCACGATCGAGTGCTCCTGCAGGTTGTGGCCCTCGCCGGGGATGTAGGCGGTGACTTCGAAGCCGTTGACGAGACGCACGCGCGCGACCTTACGCAGCGCGGAGTTCGGCTTCTTGGGGGTGGTGGTGTACACGCGCGTGCACACGCCACGCTTGAACGGATTCTCCTTCAGAGCCGGCGCCTTATCCTTCTTGACGACTGCCTTGCGGCTCTGCCGGACGAGTTGGTTGATCGTCGGCATCGTACCCTTGGTGTTCGGACTTCTGTAACTACGTGGATCGCCCGGTCGGGCGGCACGGAACAGAGCCTTGGAAGCTAGCCGGACCAGCGCCGATGGTCAACCGGGCGAACCTGCGGCCGATGGGGGCGTATCATATGGAACATATGCCCGCCACCCCGAGGGTCCTCATCGCGTCCGCCGCCGTGGCGCTCGCCGTCACCGCCTGCGCCGACGAGGTCGCGGGCCCGAGGTTGGTGGAACTGGTGGCCAACCAGTCGGTGACGGTCTCGGGGCGCACGGGCTCCGAGCGGCTGTTCCGGCTCGAGGTCCCGGAGGGCGCTGGAACGCTGCGCGTGCGCCTCACCGAAGGCGCGGGCGACCCAGACCTGATTATGCGCTATGGCGCGCGGCCGGAGCCCGGGCTGGTGACCTGCCTGTCGGAATCGGACGGCCCCGAAGAGGAGTGCCTGATCGACGCCCCCACGGCGGGCAACTGGTACATCCTCGTCTATGGGTACACCGCGTATGACGACGTCCGGCTCATCCCGCAGATCCTTGCGCAGACGGGGGCCACCCCCGTCACCAGCGGCGTGCCGGTCAGCGGCCTCAGCGGCGGCCAGGGCGACTTCCGGATGTTCAGCATCGACGTGCCGCCGGGCGTGCAAAACCTGACCGTCACGCTCGACGCCGTCGGTGACGCCGATCTGTATGTGCGCCGTTCCACCTTTCCGCTGCTCAACCAGTATGACTGCGCGTCGTTCACCGTCGGCGGCGACGAGCTCTGCAGCATCGCCGCCCCGCAGGCCGGCACCTGGTACCTGCGCATCGAGGGCTTCGAGCCATACTCCGGCGCCACGCTCACGGCCACGCTGACGATGCCGGATCCCGAGCCGTAGTCATTCGTGCCGGGGGCGTGCATTGTTCACCGGATAATGCGCCCCCCGATTCTCGCGACCGCCCTCGCCCTGGCCCTTGTGGCCGCGCCCCTCGCCGCCCAGCAACCCGTGGCAGGCGACACCCTGCCCCGCCCGACGCTCCAGATCCTCCCGATCACGGAGGAGATCGTCATCGACGGGCGGTTGGACGAGGCGGCCTGGGCGCGCGCGCAGCCCGCCACCGACTGGGTGCAGTCGCAGCCGCGCACGGGTGCCCCGGCGAGCCAACGCGCCGAGGCGCGCGTGCTGCTCGACGGCAGCAACGTGTACGTCGGCTTCCGCCTCTACGACACGGCACCGGACAGCATCGGCCTGCAGCTCGCGCGTCGCGACGTGGGCGACACGTTTACAGACTGGGTCTACGTAGGCTTCGACAGCTACGGCGACCGCCGCACGGCCTTCGTGTTCGCCATCAGCCCGCGCGGCGTGCAGCGCGACGGGTACGTTTTCAATGACAACAACTACGACGAGCAGTGGGATGCGGTCTGGCAGTCCGCCGCCCGCGTTGACTCACTGGGCTGGACAGCGGAGATGCGGATCCCCCTGTCGCAGCTCCGCTACGCGGTCGGCGATTCGAGCCGCACCTGGGGCATCAACTTCCTGCGTGAAATCGCGCGCAATGGCGAGAGCTCGTACTGGAGCCCCCGCCCTCCGACCTATCCGGGCGACGTCTCGCGCTTCGGCACGCTGACGGGGCTGGGCGCACTGGGCCGTAGCCTGCCAGTGGAGGCGATTCCCTACGCGCGCAGTCAACTCAACACGTTGCCGCCGGACCCGGGGAACCCCTTCCACGCCGACGCCCGCGGAGAGGTGGCAGTGGGACTCGACGTGCGCGCGCGACTACCGAAGTCGCTGTCGATGACGGCGACGGTGAACCCGGACTTCGGGCAAGTCGAAGCCGACCCGGCGGTCGTCAACCTCTCGGCGTTCGAGGTGTTCTTCCCCGAGCGGCGCCCGTTCTTCCTCGAGAATTTCGACACCTTCCGCTTCGGTGGCACGACGACCTTCAACGACAACGACGCGCCCAGCTTCTTCTACACGCGGCGCGTCGGTCGCGCCCCGCGCGGCCGCATCGACGCCCCGTTCACCGAGATCCCGAACCAAACCCCCATCCTCGGCGCCGTGAAGCTCAGCGGCACCACGCCCGGCGGCTGGGCGATCGGCTCGCTGCACGCGACGACGGGACACGAGGTCGGGCGCGGTAGCGACGGCGTTGGGCCGTCGACGGAGGGCGTCGTGGAGCCACTCACGAACTCGCACGTCACGCGCGTGCGGCGCCTGATGCGCGGGGGCTTCTCGTCAGTGGGTGCGTTCGGGTCCTGGGTGGAACGCGCGCAGGGGGACTCGGCGCTGATGGCGTTGATGCCGCGGCGCGCCGTCGTGAGCGGCGTGGACTTCGAGCACGCCTTCGGCGAACGCGCCTACACCGTGAGCGGTGTCGCGTCGCAGAGCCACGTGACGGGCACGGCGGAGGCCATCGCGATGCTGCAGCGCGCCAACTATCGCTCCTTCCAGCGGCCCGACGCCGACCATCTCACCTACGACGACAGTCGCACGGCACTGCGCGGCGGCTACTACGCGCTCTCGGCGGCCAAGACTTCCGGTCGCCTCACGGCCTCCGTGACCGCCGAACAGCTCGATGCCGGCTTCGAGACCAACGACCTCGGGTTCCAGACGCGCTCCGACCTGCGGTCGGTGAGCACGGGCACGTTCTTCCGGCAGCCGGAGCGTACACGGCGGTTGCAGTCGTGGAGCACGGGTGTCTTCTCGACCTTCTCGTGGACCGGCGGCGGCGACAACATCGAGCGACGGCTCGCGTCCTTTAGCGAAGTGCAGTTCCACAACTTCTGGACCGTCGGCATCGAGGGCAACGTGGAAGCCGGCCAGTACAACGAGCGGCTGCTGCGCGGCGGACCCATCGCCGAGCGTCCGCTCTCGTCGCGCGGCGAGCTCTTCGCCCGCAGCGACCGGCGGCGGCCGCTCATCATCGGCGCCGGTGTCGGGGTGGCGGTGGACCGCGCCGGTCGGCGCAGCCGTGGCGTCGGCGTGGAGTTCGACTGGCGCCCGCAGCCGGCGCTTCGCCTGCGGGTGGAGCCAGAGTTCTCGTTCAACCAGATTGTGGACCAGTACGTCACCGTGCGCACGGACGCGCTGGCAACCGACACCTACGGCAGTCGCTACGTGTTCGCCGACGTGCGCCAGCGCGAGGCGCGGCTCAACACGCGGCTCGACTGGACCTTCTCGCCGTACGTGTCGCTGCAGCTGTTCCTGCAGCCCTTCGCCTCGGCGGGGCGCTTCGAACGCTACAAGGAGTTCCTCGAACCTCGGCGCTTCCGCTTCGCGGTGTATGGCGCCGACCAAGGCACGGTGACGCGCGACGGCAGTACGGTGACGGTCGACCCAGACGGAGCAGGCCCGGCACCGTCGTTCAGCTTCGCCGAGCGGGACTACACGGCGCGCGAGTTGCGCGGCAACGCGGTGCTGCGCTGGGAGCTCAGGCCGGGCTCGACGGTGTTCTTCGTGTGGCAGCAGACGCGCGATGCCTTCATCGCCGGCGACGCGGATCTGAACGCGGCGGGCCAGCTGGGCAGCCTGCTGAGTGAACCCTCGCGGAACGTGTTCCTGGTGAAGCTCGCGTGGTGGCTCGGGCGCTAGGCGCCTAGGTGCCGATAAAGGTGTCCACCGGCAGCGCGTTCTGGCCGCGCACGCGCTGCTCGTACGCACCGCAGACCTGCGCGACACCGTTGGCGTAATACGAGATCAGTTCACGCCCACGTGGCAGAATGACATAGCTGTCGCCCTGCTTGAGCAAGACGCGGCGCATCTTGAGCATCCGATAGGCGCGTTCGAACGACTCGGCGCCCTCGCGCTGCGGTTCCACGAGCTCGGCCCCCGCGGCGACCAGCACGTCGCGCAACTCCTCGATGCGCGCCAAGAGGGCCGCCTCGGGGACGATCTCCGCGTCGAAGGTCTGGAGCGCGGCGCAGACCAGCGGCACGGCCGTCACCGGCATGATGGCGCCGATGCGCTGCATCATCTCGTCGCAGAACGACTGCACGGCGGCGAGGCGTTCGGGACGCTCGCGCTCGAACAGCGGAGCTCCCTCGTCGGCGAGACGCGCGAGCCAGGGCGCCAGCGGCACCGGCTCGCCGATGACGACGGCGGCGCGGCCGTAGCGCTTCCAGCGCCCGGTGCCCATCCGGCCAAAGCTGCACACGGCGAAGTTGACCACCTCGCGGAACTGCGCGAGCCGCGAGGGCGCGGGCACGCCCTCGTTGGTGCGGAGTTCGCGCAGCAGCGAGCGATCCTCCAGCACGCGATCGTAGTTGAGGCCCACCGGCACCACGTAGAGGCGCTCGGCGAAACCCGGCTCACGCGCCGTGCCGATGAGATAGTCGAGCATCCCGATCTTGGCCGGCCGCAGGCGACCGTCGCGCGAGAGGCCGCCCT
This sequence comes from Gemmatimonadaceae bacterium, assembly GCA_019637355.1. Classification (NCBI taxonomy): domain Bacteria; kingdom Pseudomonadati; phylum Gemmatimonadota; class Gemmatimonadia; order Gemmatimonadales; family Gemmatimonadaceae; species Gemmatimonadaceae bacterium. The sequence goes on from JAHBVT010000001.1 coordinate 2,165,112, forward strand.
CGGGAAACAGGCCCTGTGTAACGCCGTTGCGCGTGATGAGCTGCACGTAGCGCTCGAGCACCGTGTGATACAGCGGCTCGCGGTAGCGACGACGGATGAAGTACGAGCCGAAGCTCTTGAACAGATACTCGAGCGGAAACACGCGGGCCCACTCGCCCACGGCGTAGGAGATTGCGACCTGCCCAGCCAACGCGTACGAGGCCAGCACATAGTCCGCGTTGGAGCGGTGGTTGAGCAGGTAGATGACGATGCTCTCGCGCGGGAGTCGCTCGAAGACTTCAGGGTTACGGATTTTGACCGTCGTCTTGAAGAACAGGCCCAGCGCGGCCTTGGCGATGCCGTAGCCGAACTGGTAGTACATAAAGAGGTTGAAGGCCGGGACGATCTCGTCGAGATAGCGCTCGACCTTGCGCCACACCTCGGCGCGCGGACGTCCGTGCTCCTCGGCGTGGGCCGCCACCGCCTGCGCGATGTGCTCGTCGGCGAGCAGCGCCTGCACGATGTAGCGCTTGCCGGTGAGCTTGAAGCGGTCGACGCGGGCGCGGAAGCGCAGCAGCGCGCGGCGCGCGGCCTTCGCGGTCCAGCGGCGCCACATTGCGGTGGCAAGCGCCGCCAGCAGGGCGAGGGCACTGACCCAGAGCAATGCCCGCGCCGAGGTGCTCACGCCTCGCTGCGCCTCGCCTTCAGTGCAGCCAGTGCCTCGCGCGCGCCTTCGGCCTCGCGCGTTCCCGGGAAGCCGTCGATCAATCGTCGGAGCTCGACCATCGCACGCCCCTCGTCGCGCAGCTGGCCGAGGTAGAGGTCGACGATCTTTTGCTGCACGTAGCGCCGCAGGTCGGGCGTGCCGGAGCCGAGTGCGCGGGCGCGGAGATAGTGCTGCATCGCAGCCTCGGCGTCCTTGCGCGCGCGCAGGTGGAAGTCGGCCGCGCGCACGATGGTCATCGCGTGCTCGGGTGCCTCGGCCACGGCATCTGTCCACGCGAGGGCGGCTCCGTCGAGTTCGCCGCGAATTTCGAGCGCCTCGATATGCGAGAACGTCGGCGTGTACGCGGTGCTGTCGCCGGAGGGGCTGTACACGGAGTTGGCAAAGGCAGTGCCACTCTTGTGCAGCATCCGCATAATGCCGTACCCGGTGCCGAAACCGAGCACCCCACCGAGAAGCGTCACCAGTGGGTGATTGGGCACGTGCCCCTTGGCTTGCAGCAGGACTGTGAAGAACAGCCCGAGCACGCCGGTGATCATCCCGTGCATCCCGCCGCCGGAGACGAAGCGCTCCGCGTTGCTCTGCCCGCTGTGCTCGTGGGTGCGCATCGGGTGCTCCTTATCGCGCGACAAAGCCTGCGACGTCGCTCCACGGCGCACAGCCGGGAGCGGGCGCGCCAGGCACACGTGGCAGCGTATCGCGCACGGCGAGGAGCTCGACGTCGAAGATCAGTGTCGCGGCGGGTGGGATGACCGGCGGCCGTCCGAGCGGACCGTAGGCAAGCTGCTGCGGAATGATGAGTCGGCGCTGGCCGCCTTCGCGCATCCCGTCGAAGCCGACGTCCCAGCCGAGGATGACGCGGCGGAACCCCAGTGGCACCGCGATCGGCTCGCGCGGCGTTCCGCGCGGCGTGGTGTCGCGCGAGGAGTCGAACTTGGTGCCGTCAGTGAGCCAACCGGTGTAATGCGCGTAGACGCAGCGCTGGAAGGCGGCCTCCTCGCCCGTGCCGACGACGAGCTCGATGGCCTCGAGCGCCACCAGCGCACGCGATGGGAGGTCGGTGGGCGGGATGGGCTCGGCGAACCGTGGCGCGGGCGGCGGGGCCGGCACGGTCGCAGCGCGCGGGATGCAGGCGGTGGCGAGAACGAGCAGTAACAGCACGACGGCGCGGGATGACGCCACGCGGGGGCTCCGGAAGGGGAAAGACTTCAGCGCTGAAGCTATGGCTCAGGGGGGACGCCGGAAAGCCAGCCTGCGGCGGACATCCGAAGGTCAGCCCGAGGGGCCGAACCCGATGGCAGGGCGGACCCGGCCGACGTAGGTTGGGAGCCGTGCAGACCCCTCCATCGCTCTCCCGCCTGCTGCTCGTGCAGGGCCTCGGACTGCTGCGCTGGTCGCAGACCGTCCCGATGCTCGTCGCCTGGGCGGCCGTCTGGACGATTCTCGCGGCGTTCGCCTTCGTGAATTTCCAGGAAGAAGGCGTGACGTTGGTGAGCGGGTTCACGAGTTTCCTCGAGCGCGTCCCGGGCGTGCCGGATCCCAGTTCGATCGGACACACGGATGCGTCCGGCGCATTTGTCGTGGATGACGCGGCGTTCAGACGCGTGGCGCTGTCGTATTGGACGACACTCTCGCTGTTGCTGTATCTGCTCGGCTTCGCGCTCCGCACCGTGCGCGGCGAGCGGCCGCCGATCCGGCTGCGCAGCAAGCTGATGGCCGTCGCCGTCGTCGCGGTGTTGACGCTGCTGGCCTTCGTGGAGGTGTTCCGCAACAGCACCGTGCCGATCCACGGCAGCACCTCGAGCTGGCTGATGATGTTCGGCGGCTTGGTGGCGCTCGCCGTGGGTGCGAGCGCCTACTCGTTGACGGTCGGCCACCTGCTGGACCGGCTCTGCTACAGGCTTAGCGCGTGAGTACGGCACCGAGCCACGGCGAGGGCGCACTCGCGCGCGTACGTTGCCGCGTGTTCGGCGGCTCGCAGGGGCGTGGCGTATTCACGATGACGATGTGGGGCTTCGGCGCGATGATGGCGGCGCTGGTCGTCGGCGTGCCCGCACCGATTGCGGCAGTGGTCTTCGTTGGAGTGCTGGCCTGGACGCTGCAGCGGAAGGCCGGCACGGCGACATACACACTCGGACCCTCGACCGTGTCACGCGAGTTCCAGACGTTCAGCGGGCAGGCAACGAGCGAGACGCGCGCGCTCAGCGACATCGCAGCGTGGAAGCAGGACCGCGAACTGGGTCGCTCGCTGCAACAGTATGAGTACCTTGAGCTGGACTTTCGCGATGGAGTGCGCTGGATCGTGACGTCGCGACAGGAGGCGGAGGGTTTCGCGCGGTTTCGCGACGCCTTCGCCGGATTGACATCGGCGGCGGAGGGCCTGGGCGCGGGAACTCCGGCGCTCGCCGCGGCACGCCGGCGTCCGAGTTTCTATCGCACGTGGTATGGCCGATCGCTGGCCATCGTGTTTATCGCGCTTGCGGGCGGGCTCGGCGTCGCGGCCGGCGCAGGCTTGATCGCGCTGACGGGTCTGTTCAAGCTGGCGTTCGTGATCGTGCCGGGCGCGGTCTATATGGCGTGGCGCTCGTTCAGCCGTGGAGCGGCTGCGGTCCTGCTCGTGCTGTCGCTTGGAGGCGTAGCGCCAGAGGCGCAGGCCCAGCGCCCAGCGCCCTCGGCGGAGGTCGCCGTTCCCGCGGGAATGGAGTATGTCGCGTCGAGCCGTGGGCAGGTGTACTACTGGGTCGGCTGCAATGCCTGGCGCCGGCTCGCGCGTGCGAACCTGCGATTCTACGCGACGCGGGAGGCTGCGGAAGCGGCGGGGTACCGCGTGTCGGGAACGGCTGGATGCGCCGGGCCCAGCGCGGGCAGCGGGGCGCCCCGAGAGACTGCGCCGCGTGCGACACCTGCGCCGATCGAACGCAGTCCGTCAGGCGGGCGCGAGCTGCCCTGCGTGCTCGAACGCGTGGTTGATGGCGATACGATCGTCTGCCGAGGTGGGCGGAGCGTGCGGCTGTTGCTCGTGGGTACGCCGGAGCTCAGCCAGCGTCCGTTCGGACCGCAGGCCAAGGCATTCGTGGAGTCACGAGTGCCACGTGGCACGGCGGTCACGTTGGAGCTCGATGTGCAGGAGCGTGACCCCTACGGGCGCACACTGGCGTACGTGCGGCTCCCGGATGGGACGACGCTCAACGAGTTGTTGCTGCAGGAAGGCTTCGCTGAGGTGAGCGTGTATCCGCCGAATGTGCGCCACGTGGACGGCTACCGCGCGCTGCTCCGCGAAGCCAAGGAGGCCAAGCGGGGCCTCTGGGCAACGAGTGCGTTTGAGTGTTCACCCGCAGACCACCGTCGCGGGCGCTGCGAGTAGCGCGACCGTCGCCGCGGCGAACTCTAAGGCCGACACACTCGCGGCGGCCCCAGCGCCGCCTCGCGCGGCATCGCAGCGACGCTCAGGTGCTGCACCTGCGCCGGTTCGGTCGGTGCGAGCGTGATGCGCACCCGAAGATCGCCGCTCGCGCAACGGAGGCGCCACTCGCCGCGCAGCGCATTCTCGGCCACCATCGCGCCTTCCGGACGGCAGCTCCCGCCGGCGGCATCGCGGAGCGCCGCGATCTGTGCCGCACGGCGCGGCGCCGGTTCGTCGCGGAACAGGTTCATCGCCGCGAGCGAATCGGCGAGTGGCTGTGACCAGACGTTGACGAGCCGCGTGACCTGCGACTGCCGCGTCAGCAGCACCGGCGCCGGCTGCGGACTCCGCGGCTCGAGGCCGCCGCTGCGCAGCAGCAGCTCGAAGGCTTGGTCCACGATCGGCGTCCAGCCAGTGTAGGTCAGGCTGCCCAGCGCGATGATGCCGACGCCGTGCTCGGGAAGCCACTTCATTATAGAGCCATAGCCGGGCAAGCCGCCGGTGTGCGAGACGGCGATGCGGAAGTCGCAGTTCTGCGCCACGCGCAGCCCGTAGCCGTAACCGCCGGCGTTCAGCACGGGCGACGCGCCACGCGCGTCCACCGATGCCCCTGCGTAGCGATGGATCTGCTGCATCTCGCGCACGGACGCGCGACGCACCGGCCCCTGCTCAGCCCCGTCACGCGCCGGCCAAGCATCGAGCATATAGGCGACCCATCTCGCGAGGTCGGCCGGTGTCGTGAGCATCCCGCCCATCACGCCGAAGGCGCCGTCGGGCAGCGGGAGCTCGAGCAACCACTCGCCGTCCTGCAGGCGATAGCCGAGCGCGAGCCGCGCCGGATCCACATCGGTCGACTGCAGCGTCGTGGACGTCATCCCCAGCGGCAGCAGAATGCGCTCGCGCAGGTATGTGGCGTACGGGCGGCCAGAGACATTGCTGACGATGCGGCCGAGGATGGCGAAGCCGTAGTTGGAATACTCGTACGCGGTGCCGGGCGCGTTCGAGAAGGGGATCCCACCGCGCATCATCGCACTGAAGGCGTCCTCGGTGGCATCAAGTTGCTGGTCGCCCCAGGGGTTGTCCTCAGGGAAGCCGGCCGAGTGCGTGAGGAGATGGCGCACGGTGATGCGCGGTGCGTCACTGGTTGCGTAGCGGAGGCCTGAGAGCTCCGGCACGTAGCGTTCGGCGGGCGCGTCGAGGTCCAGCTTCCCCTCGTCGCGCAGCTGCAGAATGGCGAGCGCGGCGAAGCTCTTGCTCATCGACGCGATGCGAAAGACGCTGGCGGTGTCGACGCGCGTGCCCCGCTCCAGGTTGCTGCGGCCGCCGGCAACGACGTGGATGAGCTGGCCGTCGACGACGATACCGTAGGCGTAGCCCGGGACTCGGCGCTGCGTGACGAAGACCTGCATCAGGGAATCGATGGCGGGCAAGGCCGATCGCAGCTTCGCGAGGCGCGCGGGATCGCTGAAGCGCGCCGGTGGGGCGATGGAGCTGAGGGCGGGCTGCTGTGCGGCGGCCGGCTCTGCGAGGGCGGCGACGATGGCCGCGGCGAGTGCGAGCGAACGGATGGTCATCCGGATATTCTCGCACGTGGACGCCCGCTCGGACAGACGTGATATTCTAGCGATGCTCTACCCCACCCTGCCCCGGCGCGCTGTGCGGCTCGCACTCGCCTCGGCGCTCGTGCTGGCCGCCTGCCAGGCGCGGTCCGCACCGCCGGTGGTGCCAGACGCGACGAATCGCGCCGCCTACGCCGTGGTCGGCGGCGACACGCTGCACCTGGTCCGCTTCGCGCCCGCCCGCGACTCGGTGGGCGCAACTGTCCCCGCCGTGCTGCTGTTGCACGGGGGCGGATGGACGGACGGCGATCCCAGCTGGGTGTACCCCGCCGCCGCGGCGTTCGCCGAGGGCGGCTTCGAGGCCTTCGCCGTGCAGTACCGGCTGAGCGACAGCACGCGCACGCCGATCGAGGCGCTCGCGGACGTGTGCGCGGCCCTACGGTGGACTCGACTGAGTGCCGACTCGCTAGGCGTGGACTCGTCGCGCGTGGCGCTCTACGGCGTGTCGGCCGGCGGGCACCTCGCGGCGAGCACCGCCACCGTAGGCTGCCCGGACGCGCTGCCGGATCGCGGCGGCGATGCGCTGTTGCTGCTCTCCCCGGCGGTAGACGTCGAGGCCGATGCACACTTCGAGCGGCTGCTGCGCGGTCGTGCTACGCCGCGGGATCTCTCACCCGTTGCGAACATCCGCGAGACGATGCCACCCACGGTGCTCGTCGCTGGCGACGAGGATACGGTCACGCCGCTCACCAGCGCGCAGCGGTTCTGCCTCGGCGTCGTGCGGCGCCGGCAGACCTGTGACCTGCGCATCTACGTGGGACTCGGGCACCTGCTGTCGAGCGACCTCCGCGACCAGGAGGCGAACCCGAAGCCGGATCCTGAGTCGCGCGCCAACGCCTTGCAGTACCAAGTGCGCTTCCTGCAGCGGCTGTGGCTCACGCCCGCGGCGCCGGCGCCATAGCCACCGCCGCGGATTAGCTTCCAGCAATGGCCTCCGCCGTCGATGTGCTGGTCGTTGCCGCTACCGCGGATGAACTCGCGGACGGACTCCCCTGCCCGACGTTGCTCTGTGGCGTCGGGCCGGTGGATGCGGCGGTGCGCGTGGCCGCCGCGCTGGCCGACCTTCGCCCGGCAGCGATCCTGCACGTCGGCATTGCCGGCGCGCGACGCGCCAGCGGCATCGGGCCGGCACAGCTCGTCATCGGTGAAGTGGCGCGCTACACAGACCTGCGCGTGCCAGCCCAGTTCGCACCACACGAACTTGTGCCCGACGCGCGATTGCTCGGCGCGGCCAGACGCACGCTCCCCGATGCCTTGACCCGTCCGATTGCGACGGTGGCGCGCGTCGGCGCCAGCGTGGGTACGGATGTCGAGGCGATGGAAGGTTTCGCCGTGCTGCGCGCCGCGCAGCTCGCCGGCGTGCCGGCCATCGAGGTGCGCGCCATCTCGAATGAGATCGAAGAGACCGACCGCAGCCGCTGGCACTTCGATCACGCCTTCGCGGCGATCACCGCGGCCACGCCGCGCCTGGTGGAGGCGATCGCCGCGTGCGTACGCTGAGCTTCGGCTACTCTCCCTGCCCGAACGACACCTTCGCCTTCCACGCGCTGGCGCACGGGCTCGTGGATGCGCCGTTTCGCATCGAGCCGGTACTGCTCGACATCGAGGAACTGAACCGCCGCGCGCACGAGGGGGAGTTCGACCTCACCAAGCTCAGCGTCGGTGCCTTCGCCGCCGTGGGCGAGCGCTACACGATGCTGCGCAGCGGCGCCGCGCTGGGCCACGGCGTGGGCCCGCTGGTGGTGACGCGCGGGCCGATGCCGCTGACCGAGGCCGTGCGCGGCCGCGTGGCGATACCCGGACGCGAGACGACGGCGTTCCGTTTGCTGCGGCTCGCGGCACCGGAGTTGCACGACACGGTGGAGATGCGCTACGACAAGATCCTCCGCGCCGTCGCCGGCGGCGAGGTGGATGCGGGCCTCATCATCCACGAGAGCCGCTTCACCTACCAGGAACACGGGCTGCACAGGGCGCAGGACCTCGGCGAGTGGTGGGAACGTGAGACCTCGCTGCCCGTGCCGCTGGCCGGCATCTGCGCGCGAGCGGACCTCGACGCCGAGACGCGTGCGGCGGCTGAGCGAGCGATTCGTGCAAGCGTACAGCACGCCTTCGACCATCCGCAGGCCAGCGCCGAGTATGTGCGCGCGCACGCGCAGGAGATGAGCGACGAGGTCTGTGCACAGCACATCGCGCTGTACGTGAATGAATGGTCGTTGGACGTGGGCGATGAAGGGATGCGCGCCATCGAGCGGCTTGTGGCGGCGGGGCGCTGATGGCCAGCGGGCGCCTCGAGGCGATCTGGCAGAAGCGCGCGCATCGCGGCCCGATGGACGCGATTGACGTGGGTGAACTCATTGCCGGTGAAGGACTGCTCGGCAGCGTGGGACGGAGCCGACGCCGCCAGGTGACCATCATCGAGCGCGAGGTGTGGGACCGCGTGCAGGAGGAGTTGCAAGCGGCGATTCCCTACGCCGCGCGACGCGCCAACCTGATGATCAGCGGGGTTCGGCTGGAAGAGACACGCGACCGCGTGCTTCGGATCGGCGTCGCGCGGGTGCGCATCGGTGGCCACACCACGCCCTGCGAGCGAATGGACGAGGCGCAGGATGGCCTGCGGGACAGGCTCGCGCCACATTGGGGAGGCGGGGCCTTCGCGCAGGTGATCGCGGGGGGAACCATTCGGGTAGGAGATGTTGTCGAATGGGAGTCCACACTGGAGGAATGATGCACCGTCTCGCGCTCGTTGCCGCGACACCGCTTGCCGCCGCGCTGCTCACGACCCCGTTGGCCGCGCAACGCGCCGATACCGTCAAGCTCGCGTTGCTATGGTCCGTGACCGAAGGTGAGCACGAGACCGCTGACTCGCTGGGCCAACTCTCCGGCATCGCGATGGACGCGAACGGCATCGTGTACGTCTCCGACCGCACGGAGAACAAGCTCTGGGTGTTCGACTCGCGCGGGCGTTCGATGCCAGGCATCGGCCGACGCGGTCAGGGACCGGGGGAGTACCAGGCCCCGACGGGCATCGCGATCGGACCGGACGGCAAGCTGTATGTGCGCGACCAGGGGAACGTGACGCGGCTGGGGGCGGACCCGACGACGCGGCGACTCAGCCGCTACGAAACGCGCTACTTCGGCGGCGCGATGAACGACTGGATGTCCACGCTGGCGTCGCGATTCGATGCCCAAGGACGGCTGCACTACCCGAGCTTCAACTCCGGCGACCGCTCGCAGCGGATGGGGCAGTGGTGGATCTTTAGCGTCGCGGGCGAACGCGTGGACTCCATCGCGGTGCCGGTGGTGGAGGGCGCGGCGCCGGGTTGGGCGTCCGTCCGACTCTCGGCGAGCGGTGGACGCATCTTGCCTGGACTGAACCACGTGCCGTTCCACGGGCTCCCGCGCTGGGACGTCACCCCGCGAGGCACGGTGCTCTACACCAGCGGTCAGGAGTACCTGATCCGCGAAGTGGACCGCAGCGGCCGAGTGCTGCGCGAGTTTCGGCGCACGGAGGCACCCATCAGGATCCCAGCGAGCGAACGTCGCGACTCACTCGCGGCCCTGCGCCAACGCCTCGACTCCATCTCGACCATCCCTCGCGCACAGATCTCCGGTGTTCCGGACGAAGTCTGGGCGCTGCGCCTGCCGGAGACGTATCCGCCGATCATTGACGTCTTCGCCGCGCCGGACGGATTCGTGTGGGTGCGGCGGTGGGTGCCGAACGGCCACCGCCGCACGGTGTTCGATGTGTTTGAGGCCGACGGGCGGTTCAAGACTGTCGTCGAGTTGCCCGCGTACGTGCTGCCCGGCATCACGCCGGCGCTCACGTTGGACGCGGTCGCGGCGATCGGCAGCGATGCGGAGACCGAGGCGATGACCGTCCTGCGCTTCGGGCGGGCGCGCTAGCGCGTGCGCGTCAGCCGCAGCAGGACGATCTCATCCTCGCCGTCGGCGTTCTCCCGCTTGCCCAGCAGGTAGTCCGCGCCGACCTCGAAGGGCACGAAGCCTCCCTCGACGCGCAGCTCCCCGACGAGCGCGCCGCTGGCAGCGTACACCCGGAACTGCGTCTCCGCCGCGCCATCCGGCGACACGACGAACCAGAGCAGTCCTGACGGATCCGCGAGCACGCGCCAGAAGTGCGGCATTTGCTCCGGAAGCGGAATGCCGCGGAGGAAGTCGCTCGCGGCTTCGCGAATCTGCGACGGCGCGATGGCGACAGCGGAGCCGACGGCCCGAGCATAGTCGGCCGCCGTCGGGCGGCGCGGCGCCGAGGCAGCGGAGAACGACAGGGCCGTGCTGCCGCCCGGCGCGTATCCCGTCACCTCGCCCGAGGCGCCGTCAGCGACAATCAGCGTCGCCCCCGCATACGTGAATACCATCGTTGGCGCCAGCGGACGCGGCACGCCACCCATTCCCCCCTGCGGCGAGAGCCGGCCGAGCACCCACTGTCCCTGCGAGATGGACTCGCGCACGCGGCGCACCGGTCCCTGGCCATCCACCGCGACGAGCGCGGCGCTCATCTGCACCACGTTGTACTGCCCGCCGTTTCGCGATTCTCCGCTGAGTACGGGCGGAAGGTCGCGACGCGGCTGCATTCCGCTGACCAGTGCGACGCTCCCCGCGGGTGAGCACGCCGCCACCAGCGAGTTCGCACCCTCAGTGACCGTGCGCGTAGCCGACGATTCGGCAGCGGTCGCAGCCGCCGAGTAGGCGGTGAGGCGCGCCGACGCGTCCCAGACGTACAGCGAATCGGCGTTGCAGCGGCCGACCCACACCGGCAGGCGATACTCACCGGGGCCAGCTCCGCTTCTGCCAAGGGTACGCTTGAGCGCGCCGTCGCTTCCGAGGATGCGCACGCTTGAGCCGGCAAAGTCGGCGACGGCGATCTCGCCGGAGGAGAGTCGCGTGGCCCAAGCGGCGGTGGCGAAGCGGAGGTCGCCGGCGTCGGTGGTGGCGGGAACGGTGAGGAGCGGCGCTGGGTCCACGCGGAACTGCGCGGAGAGGGCTGCGGGGAGTGCGATTAACGCCAGTGCCGTCGCGGGTCGGTGCATTGTGGATCCGAGTGGAGGTCCCTAATGAGAGTCAGGGGCGCGCGGACGAGCCACAAAGTATCCTTCAGTTCCAGTGACCGTCCAGCTCACCTTCGATAACCGCTTCGTCCGCGAGCTCCCCGGCGACCCGCTCACCAGCAACGAGCGCCGCCAGGTGCTCGGCGCCGCGTGGAGCGCCGTGCGACCGACCCCGGTGGCCGCGCCGACGCTGCTTGCGCACGCACGCGAAGTGGCCGCCCTCGTCGGCTTCGGCCCGAACCATCACGAGTCCCCGCGCTTCGCCGAGGTCTTCGGCGGCAACGCGCTGCTGAGCGGAATGGAGCCCTTCGCCGCCTGCTACGGCGGCCATCAGTTCGGCCACTGGGCCGGCCAGCTCGGCGACGGCCGCGCCATCTCGCTCGGCGAGGTCATCAATGCGCGCGGCGAGCGGTGGGAACTGCAGCTCAAGGGCGCCGGTCTCACGCCGTACTCGCGGACCGCCGACGGCCGCGCGGTGCTGCGTTCGTCCATCCGCGAGTTCCTGTGCTCCGAGGCAATGCATCACCTTGACATCCCGACCACGCGGGCGCTGTCGGTGGTGCTGACGGGCGAGCAGGTGCTGCGCGATATGTTCTACGACGGCAATGCGCAGCTCGAGCCGGGTGCAGTTGTCTGCCGGGTGGCGCCGAGCTTCATCCGCTTCGGCAACTTCGAGATCGCGACGGCGCGTGGCGAGGAGACGCTGCTGCGCCAGCTGGCGGACTTCGCGATCGCGCGGGACTTCCCCCAGATCGACGCGGCTGACCCAGAGCGCTACGCGCAGTGGTTCCGCGAGGTCTGCACCCGCACGGCGACGATGATTGTGCACTGGATGCGGGTGGGGTTCGTGCACGGCGTGATGAACACCGACAATATGAGCATCCTTGGGCTGACGATCGACTACGGCCCGTATGGATTCCTCGACGACTTCGATCCGCACTGGACGCCGAACACCACGGACGCGATGGGGCGGCGCTATCGTTATGCGCAGCAACCGGCAATCGCCCAGTGGAACCTCGAGCGCCTCGCCGATGCCCTGCAGCCGCTGTTCGCGGACGTCGAACCGCTCCGCGCCGGGCTTGGTGCGTATGTTGATCGCTTCAACGCCGAGTATCGCCAGATGTTGGCGGCGAAGTTCGGGTTCGCGCAGTTCGACGCCGTGCACGAGGAACTGGCTCAGCGAGGGCTGGCGCTGCTGAACGAGGCGGAGGGCGACCACACGCTGTTCTTCCGCGCACTCACCGACTGGACGGGCGAAGCTCCGGCGGACGACGTCGCGGCGATCGCTGCACTTGGCGACCTGTTCTACGACGCCACCAAGCGCGATGCTGCCGCGCCCGCCTTGGCTGCCTGGCTGCGCGAGTGGCACGCGGCGCGCTCCGCGCCAGGCAACGCCAGCGCCGAAGTGCGCGCGGCGATGGAGCGCGTTAACCCGCGCTTCATCCTGCGCAACTACCTGGCGCAACAGGCCATCGATCGCGCGACCGCCGGCGACGCGACGATGGTACACGAACTGTTGGAGACGATGCGGCGCCCCTACGATGCCCAACCGGGGCGCGAGGCATTCGCTGCCAAGCGCCCCGACTGGGCCCGCAACCGCGCGGGGTGCTCGATGCTGTCCTGCAGCTCCTGAGGCGGCGGACCGCCCGCCCGACGCGCTAGAAGCTGCCGAAGCGCAGGAGCAGGGTGGCGCTCGGACCGTGCAGCTGCCCGTTGGCCAGCTTCGGCACGTCGGCGCCGAACGCAATGCGATAGCCGACCGTGGTCCCGATGCGCATCCAGCGCGTCACGTTGAGCTGCACGCCGACCTGCGGCTCGGTCAGCCCAAAGACCGTGGTGGAATCCTTCGTATTGCGCGGGCGCGAGTCATCCGGCCAGACCGAGATGCCGCCGCCGCCGAGCAGGAGGCCGTAGGTCGCGTGGACGAGCTTGGACGGCCGGGTGATGTACTCGATGGTGAATCCGCCATACGCGAAATCCATCTCGCCGCGCTGGGGGACGCCTTCGAGGATTGCGTCCACGTTGGCCGTTCCCTTGATTCCCATCCCGCCGAAGGCCAGCCGGCGGTTGAACACCGCGGCGCCGCCGCCGCCATTGAGCACCATCGTCTCGCCGGCAATCTGGGTGACCCGGAAGATCGGGCCGCCGAAGCCTCCGACGGAGGCGGGGGAATCACCGAGGAGCGTCTCGTCCTGAGCCTGCGCGGGAACGGCAGGGACGAGCAGGATGGCAGCGAACAGCGCCGCAAGACCGGCGCGCGAGGACGTGCGATGCATTGAATACTCCGAAACAGGTGCGAGTGAGCGTTCTCTTGCTCGTCCTACGCAGCCGCGCCGGAGAGGTTTCCGCGTTCCGCCCTATGGATTGCACGCGGCCGGCCAGACTCCCTCGCCCGTGATGGGATTACCCGCGTTGCTACACGCCGTGGGCACGCTCAGCGTTCCGTTGACGGTCGTCGTGTGCCCCGCGAACAGGTTGAGCGTGGGAATCGTCGTCGTACCCGAGAGAATGCTCATCGTGCCGTGCTGGTTGACGATGCCGTTATTGTTGAAGCCAGAGGCCACGGTCATCGTGCCTTCGTTCTCGATCGTCCCGGCGTTGATGTACCGGGTGACATTGAAGCCGGTAGGCATATCGACCAGTCCGGTCGAGGCGTTGGTCAGCGTCTGTCCCGTCATCGTCAAGGTCGGATTCGCCGCACCCGATATCGACGACAGCCGCAACGTGCCGTTATTCGTCCACGACTGCGGCGTGGTCAGCGTCGTGGTGCGGATGTCGATGAGCGCCGACGGGCCGGTGGTGAGCGGTGCCGCGACGGTGGAGACGCCGTTGACGACCAGCGTTCCGTTCACCGCCAGGCCAGGGCCCGCGAGAGTGCCGGCCACGAGCGTCAGCGTATCGCCGAGCGGGATGGTCAGGGCGTTGGCCAACGTGGTGCCAGCACCGAGGTTGAGCGGCACCTTCACCGCCGGGACCGCGAGATCGGCACTGACGGTGCCGGCGAAGGCCAGCGTGCCGCTGCCCGTGATCGAGCCGGTCGTGGCGGAGAATGCACCGTTGCTCGCCGTGAGCTGCGTCCCCGTACCGCCAAGCGTGATGTTGCCCGTGTTCGTGAAGCTGGGCGTCGTACCCGACTGCGAGACGATGAGCGTCGCCCCGCTGGCCACGGCGACGGTGCCCGAGCTCTGGTGGACGGAACTCGCGCGATTGATGGTCAAGGGGTGCACGACGTCGAGCAGGCCCTGGTTGTCCAGTTGCGCCTGCAGGGTCCGGCCGCCTCCGCCACCGACGAGCGTGCGAATCGTGGCGTCCGGCTGGTTGCTGAGCGTGCCGCTGGTCACCGCAACCGCGCTGGTCCACCCTGAGGACTCCGCGTTCAATGCCAGCAACCCGCGGTTGGTGAAGCCGCTCGGGAGGGTCAACGTGACGGAGCCCCAGACCGAGTTCGCGTTGACCAACACTTCGCCACCGGTGTTATCGACCGGTGCCGCCAGCGTGATGCTGCCGACGACGGCGAGGCGCCCCTCGACGAACAACGTGCCTGGACCATTCAGCGTGCCGCCGCTGATGCGCAGTGAGTCACCGGCGGGAATCGTGAGGTCCTCGGCCAACGCCGACGCCGTGCTGGAGAACAGCAGGCGCGTGCGCGCCGCCGCTGGGGATCCGATGGTGAGCGCCGCGCCCGTCAGTTGCAGCGTCCCGCCGAAGCCATTCACCTGGCCCCCACTGAGATCGACCGCACCGCCGCTGACGGCCAAGGTGCGCCCGGCGTCGAGCGAGATTACGCCGAGATTCTGGAAGCTCGGCGCCGCCCCGCTCTGCGTGATGGTCAGGTTGTGTGTCGTCAGGGCAATGGCGGAGCGATTGATGTGCTGCGACGCCGCGCGGTCGAGCGTCAGAGCCTGCTGGATGTCGAGCGTCCCGCTGTTGTCCAACTCAGCCCTGAGGACGCGGCTTCCGCCGGAGCCCGTCGCGGCGCGAATGGTGCCCCCACTGGCGTTGACCAGCGTGCCGTTCGTGACGGCAAGCGTCGGCGTATAGCCGAGGTTCTGCGCATCCAGGAGGATGAGGCCTTCGTTCGTGAAGCCGTTGGCGATCGTGAAGGTGAATCCGCCCGCAAAGCTGCTCGCGCGGACGTCCAGCACGCCGGTCGAGGGCAAGGTGACGGGCAGGTTGAGCGTGGCCGTCGCCATCGCGACGAGGCGTCCTTCGATGCTGAGCCCCGGCCCATTCAGCGTGCCGCCGACGATACGCAGCGAGTCACCGACCGGGATCGTATGCGCCGCGCTGAGTGTCGTGCCTGCGCCGAAGTTGAACCGCGTGCGCGCTGACGCCGGCGTGACGGTCAGCGTGACGTTGGATGTCGACAGCGTCCCTGACTCGCCGTCGAGGGTACCGTTGGCGAGGTCGAGCGCACCTGCCGTGACACTCATCGTGCGGCCCGAGCCAAGCGTGATGGCGCCGAGGTTCGTGAAGCTCTGTCCCGCGCCGGCGACGGTGAGGTCGGCGGCAGTGGCGTCGATGAGGCCAGTGGCCGCGTTGAGGTGGACGCCGCTGGCCCGGGTGATGGTGAGCGGCTGCTCCACGAGCAGCGTGCCGGAGTTCTCGAGCTGCGCGTTGAGCGCGCGCGTGCCGCCCGACCCCGCCAGCGAGCGAATGGTCGCGCCGAGGGCGTTCACCAGCGTACCCGTGTTCACGGTCAGTGCCGTCGCGTATCCGAGGTTGGCCGACACGAGGGTGATGAGCCCCTCATTCGTGAACCCGTTCCCCACCGTGACGGTGACGGAGCCGAACGCGTTGGTGGACCGCGCCTCCAGATGCCCGGTGCTCCCGACCGCGAACGGGGCGCTGATGGTGATCGGCGCGAGCGCGACGAGGTGGCCGTCCACGCTCAGGCCCGGACCGCCGATGGTGCCGCCCGTGACGACCAGCGAGTCCCCCGCCGGCACGGTGTGGGCCGAGGCGAACGACGTCCCAGAGTTGAAGCGAAGGCGCGTGCGCACCGTCGCCGGCGTCATCGCGAGCGAGACGTTGGTCATATTCAGCGTCGCCGTGTCGCCGACCAGCGTGCCCTCGTCGAGGTCCAGCGCGATGCCAGTGGCGTTGAGTGCCCGCCCGGTCGCCATCGTGATGTCGCCGAGGTTCTGGAAACTGCCCCCAGTCTGCGAGATAGAGAGGTCGGCCGGGCCCAGCGCGAACGTCGAGCGATGCACGTGCGCCGCGCCGTTCTTCTGGATGAGCAGCGGGTGCTGGAGATCCAAGGCACCATCGTTGTCGAGCGCGGCGGCCAGCGTGCGCGTGCCGCCGCCTGTGCCGGGCAACGTGCGAATAGTCCCGGATGCCGCGTTCACCAACGTCCCGTTCGTGACTGCGAAGGTGGTCGAGTAGCCGAGATTGTTGGCGATCAGCTCGATCGTGCCTTCGTTGGTGAAGCCGTCCGCCACCGTCAGCGACGCGGCGCCGAAAGTGTTCTGTGACCGCACCTCGATGGTGCCGCTACTCGGGACGGTGAGCGGCGTGGAGAGCCCCGCGTTCGACAGCGCCACGAGACGGCCCGCCACGGTCAGCGAGGGCCCGCCGAGCGTCCCGGAGATGAGGCGCAGCGAGTCACCCACCGGGACGGTGTAGGGCGCGTCGAATGCCGTGCCACCGAGCAGCACCAGTCGCGTGCGCATCCCGTCCGGCGACGCGACCAGCGTCACGCCGTTGAGGGAGAGAGTCGCGTCGTCGCCATCCAGGGTGCCGTTGGCGAGGTCGAGCATACCGCCGGTGAACGCCAAGCTGCGGCCGGCCTGGACTTCGATATGGCCGAGGTTCGTGAAGCTCGGCGTCGTGCCGGTCTGCGACACGGTGACGTTGGCCGCGTCCACGACCAACGTCGAGCGGTTCACGTGCGCCGCCGACGCTTTGTTGATCGTGAGCGGCTGCAGCAGCTCGATCGTGCCGGAGTTGTCGAGTTGCGCAGTGAGGCTGCGGGTTCCGCCGGAGCCCACGAGACTGCGGATGCGGCCACCGTCGGCGTTCACCAACGTGCCATTCGTGACCGCGAACGTCGTGCCATAACCGAGATTGGCCGAGATGAGCTCGATCGTGCCTTCGTTGGTGAAGCCGTCGACGACGGTCAGCGTGACGCCGCCGAAGAGGTTGGATGACCTGGCTTCGAGCGTACCGGCGGGATCCATCGTGACGGGCGCGGCGATGTTGCTGCTGCCCGCCGACACGTAGCGGCCCACCACCGTGAGGCCCGGACCGCCAAGCGTGCCACCCACGACGATCAACGAATCGCCGGCCGGAATGGTGTACGGCGTCGTATAGCTGGTCCCGGTGTTGTAGTGGAACCGCGTACGGGCGCTGGCAGGTGTCGCGGTCAGCGCCACGTTCCCCAGCGACAGCGTCGCACTGTCGCCCACCAGCGTGCCGTCCGAGAGATTGACCGCGCCGCCGGTGATGCTCAACGTGCGTCCAGTGGCCAGGTGGATGCTCCCGAGGTTCGTGAAGCTCGGCGAGGTGCCGGTCTGCGTGACGGTCAGGTTGGCGGCATCCAAGGTGAACGAGCCGCGGTTCACGTGCGCCGCAGAGGCTCGACTCAATGTCGTCGTCGTCTGGAAGTCCAGCGTGCCGTCATTGTCCAGCTCAGCGGCGATCGTACGCAACCCGCCACTCCCGGCGAAGGTGCGAACGGTACCGCTGGGCGCATTGACGAGGGTCCCGCTCGACACCGTGAAGGTGCTAGAGTACCCTGCGTCCGCCGCGCGGAGTTCGATGGTTCCCGTGTTCGTGAATCCGCTGGACACGCTGAGATTGACGCTCCCGCCGATGTTGCTCGACCGCGCTTCAAGGACGCCCGATTCCTCGGTGGTCACCGGCGCCGTGATGGTCGCGCTCCCGAGCGCGACGAGGCGGCCCGCGACGATGAGGTCTGGGGCGTGCAAGGTTCCGCCGACCACGCGCAGGGAATCATCGGACGGGATGGTGAAGGGCGACGCGAACGAGGTGCCCGCGTTGAAATGCACCCGCGCACGCAGCGCCTCAGGCGTCGTGACGAGCGACAGCGAGCTGATCGAAAGCGTCGCATCGTGCCCCGTGAGCACACCACCCTCAAGATCCAGCGTGCCGCCCGTCACGCTCATCTGCCGGTCGGGCGCCATCGTGATGCTGCCGAGGTTCGTGAAGCTCGGGCCGGCACCGCTCTGTACGACGGAGAGATTGGCGGCGGTCAGCTCGATCGCGCTGCGGTTGACGTGTGCCGACGCCGAGCGGTTAATTGCCAGCGCCTGCTGAATATCGAGGGTCCCGCTGTTGTCGAGTTCCGCGCCGAGCGTGCGCGCACCGCCGGCCCCCACGAGCGACCGGATGGTCCCGGTTGCCGCATTGACGAGCGTGCCGTTAGTCACGCGGAACTCGTTCGAATACCCCGCGTTGGCGCTGACGAGTTCGATGGTCCCGTGATTGGTGAACCCGTCGGTGACCGTGAAGATCGTGGTGCCCGCTACGCTCGACGAACGCGACTCCAGCGTGCCGGTGGTCTCCGTCACGAGCGGGGCCGCAAGCGTGAACGACCCCAAGGCGACCACGCGCCCGGCCACGACGACCGCCGGTGCGTTGAGCGTGCCGCTGAGGACGCGCAGGGAGTCGCCGACCGGCACCAACAGCGTGTCGACGAAGCTCGTCCCCGTGCCGAGGGCCAAGCGCGCCCGCAACGAGCCGACGTCGGCGTCGATGGCGGTCCCCGAGAAGCTCACCGTGCCCGAGTCGCTGACAAGACTACCGTCGCGCAGGTGCACCGTGCCGGTGGTGAAGGCGAGCTGCCGGCCCGTGAGCACCTCGATTGCGCCGAGGTTGGTGAAGCTGCCGCTGGGTCCGAGGTTGAACGTGAGCGTGCCGGCCCCGATGGTCAGCGAATCCCGGTGCACGTGTGCCACATTGATGCGGCTGACGGTCAGGTTGGCCAGCACCTCGAGCGTACCCGAGTTGTCGAGCTGTGCGTCGAGCGTACGGATGCCGCCGGCGCCCACTGCGCTCCGGATGATGCCTCCGACGGCGTTGACCAGCGGCCCATTCTGCACGCGCAGGCCCGCCGAGTAGCCCAAGTTCATCGAACTGAGTTCGATGGTCCCGGTGTTCGTAAAGCTCTCATCGATGGTTGCCTCGACGCTGCCGATCGTGCCGTTGCCACGTACCTCGATGGTGCCGCCCGGCGCGGTCACCACCGGACCGAAGAGCACCGCGTTGCCGAGCAAGATGTGCCGCCCCTCAGGCCGCCACTCCGGTGCGGTGAAGTTCCCGCCGAAGAACCGCAACGAGTCGCCCGCCGCGATCGTCACCGGGTGCGTGAAGGTCACGCCAGCCGAATTGGATTCCCAGCGGCTGCGCGACGTCGTGAAGTCCACGCTCGCCGCGCCGACGTTCCACAGGGTCACGACTCCCGAGTCGCCCACGATCTCGCCGGGCGCGAAGTCTACGCTGCCGCCGGTGATGCGGAGCTGCCGACTGGCGCGGATAATGATCAGCCCTTCGTTCGTGAAGGACGGGGAGGCACCGCTCTGCGTGACCAGCAGGGTCTGCGTGGCCACGTCGATCGTGCCGCGGTTGCGATGCGTCGTTCCCGCCCGGTCGATCTGCAGCGACTGCTGCACCTCGATGCTCCCCTCGTTGTCGAGCGCGGCGTCGATGATCCGCGAGCCGGACGCCCCGATGTCGGACAGCAGCGTGCCCGTCGGACCGAGATGCAGTTGGCCCGCAGTCACGCGGATCGTGCTCGTCCATCCGCCGTTCGCCGACGACATCACGGCCGCGCCGTCGATCGTCATCGTCGAGGATGTCGTGAGTCGCGCGCTCACGCTGCCCGCGCCGCCACCGATGACCTCGAGCGTACCGACCGTATCGACGTACAGCGGCGCATTGTGGACGACATCCCCGACCACGCGGTAGAGGCCGCGGACGCGGTGGCTGCCGCTGCCGCCCACGGCGCTCGCGTTTCGCGACTGCAGCACCCCGTTCGGCGCGATGTCCACGCCGAGCCCGGTGGAGAGCGTGCCTGCGGTGACGTCGAGCGTCTGCGTGCCGCTCGCGCCGCCGACCTGCACCAAGGCACCGGCGTAGGACGCGCTGAGCGTCACGGTGTATGTGCCAGCCAAGTCGATGGCGACGGTATCCGTGGCCACCGGCACGCGGCCCTGGCTCCAGTTCGTCGGCTCGGACCAGAGGCCGCCGGCCGGATTGGTCCACGAGTTCGTCACGCCCGCGAGCACGATGTCGAACTCCGACGTCGTGGACGGCAGCAAGCCGGACGACGTGGCGGACAGCGTGTAGCCGTTCGCGGCGACGTTGATCGACAGGTCTGGGAAGGTCGCGACGCCATTGACCGCCGTGACGGTCAGCGTGCCGCCGAGCGTCGCGCCGCCGGGATTCGCTCCGAGCGCGAGGGTCACCGGTCCGTCAAACCCGCCGGCGAGGGCGTCGTCGTCAGTCAACGCGTGCACGATCACCGGTGGCGCCAGCGCCGCATTGACGGTGCCGCCGATGGGCTCTTGCGCAAAGACCAGCTTGGTGGCCGCGGCAGCGGCGAGCGTAATCGTCCCGGTCGTGTCGCTCGTGAGCCCCTCGGCGCCGACTTCAAGCGTGTACGCGCCCGGTAGGTCAAGGAGGAGATTGCTGAAGCTCGCGACACCGGCCACGGCAGCGACGTCGGTCGTGCCGCTGAGCTCGGCGCCGGCCGGCGAGGTCGCGATGGCGACGCTCAGCACGCCGGTGAACGTGTTCGCGAAGTTGCCGTACGCGTCGAAGGCGCTCGCCAGGATCGCGGGCGTCAGCGCCACACCGGTTGTCCCGGTCGTCGGCGCCTGCGTGATCGCGACGCGAGAGACGTCCCCGGCCGTGACGGTGAACGCATTGGTGGACCCGTTCGCGGCGCCGGACGTCGTCGCGTCCAGCACGTAGCCGGCCCCGGCGACGGTGAGCTTCAGGTCATCGAAGACGGCGATGCCGTTCTCCGCCACCACGGTCGTGGTGCCGCTGAGGACGGCCCCGCCGGGTCCGCTTGCGACGACCATCGTCACCGGCCCGTCGAAGTCGGTCGCCACGGCGCCGCCGGCGGTGCGCGCCTCGACGACGATCTGCGGCGTGAGCGTCACACCGGCGACCTGTGCACCCACCGAGGTCGTGACGACGAGCGCGGCCAGACCTTGATCGACCACGTCAAAGGGCGCGCTCACGGTTCCGACGGCGTTGGCGGCGCTCGGCACGAGCGTGTAGCCCGTCCCCGCCTCGCTGACGGTCAGGTTGTTGAAGCAGGCCGCGCCGCCCGAGGCGGCCACGATGGTCGTGCCGCCGAGCGTAGCAGCACCGGGATTGTTGCCCAGCGCCATCGTGATGTTGCCGCTGAACGATGGCATCGGGCGGCCGAGGACGTCCTCGACGGCCACGCACACGGCTGGGACAATCGGCACACCGACAGCGACGTGCGCCGGCTGCGACGTGAAGACGATGCGCGCCGGCGCGCTCGCGCCCGCCGTGTAGAGCGCGGTGATCGCGGAAGGGTCCAGCGCGCCGGAATAGATCCGCAGTTCGTCGATGTCGCCAGCGAAGAACGCATCGGTCCCATCCACGCCGCGCCCGAGCCGCGTGAACGTCCCGCCGGAGGGGATGGACACGTATGGGTTGCCGGTGATCCACGGCGTCCCGTTGCGATACACCGTGACGGAGTTGCTGAACGAGTCGGCGACCACCACGAGATGGTGGAAGAGTCCGTCGATCGTCGGCGCGAGCGCGCCGCCGCCTTGGGTATCGAGATACGTGAACCCGCCGTCGCTGCCGTGGCCGAGCGTCAACGCGGGCGCCAGCCCAGTCCCCTGCGACAGATACGCCACCTGCGTGCTCAGCGAGGTCCGGTTGCGTACGAACAGCGAGATGGTCCACGACCCGGACGGCACCAGCGCCGAGGTGAACTGCGCGTGCGCGCCCTCGCCGTCGAGGGTCAACACGCCGTCAGCGACCGTGGCAGCGCCGAGCAGGCTTCCACTGGCACTTCCCGCCACGTCCGTGAGTCCCGACGTGAAGGGGAAGTGGTGCAGGAGCTGCACCGTCGGCGTGGAGGCCGCGAAGACGGCTGGTTGGCCCGTGTTGCCGGTGAAGTTGGCGGTCAGCGCCTGCGCACCCGTCGTGGTGGCGAGCGTCCACGTGGTGCTCGCGAGGCCGTTGGCATCGGTGACGACCGGCGAGGTGCCGACCCCGCCGTCGCCGCCCGCGACGAAGTTCACGCTCACGCCGGCCATCGGCAGGTTGTCGCTGGCACGCACGCGCACCACCACCGGCGCCGACAGGGTCTGGCCGGGCAAACCAACCTGGTTGTTCCCAGACACGACCTCGATGGTCGCCGCCCGCGGGAGGACGACCACGCTCACCGTGTCCGTCTGCCCCGAGAGCAAGAACGCCTCGATGCGCGCCTCGCCACGGCCGGCCAGCGTCGTGCCGCTGCCCGCGGTGGCGGCGGAGATGGTCGCCAGCGACGGGCTCAGTGATCGCCAGCCGATCGGCGTGTTGGCGATCGGCAGCGAGTCGGCACCGAGCGCCTGCCCCGTGAAGGCGAAGGCGTTCCCAGACAGCACCGTATCCGCACGTGGCGTGATCTGTACGCTGACCGCGTCGGCGCCCACGCCCACATAGTCCACGTCGATGGTCGGCGCGGGCGGGGGCGGCGCGCCAGCCCGCGTCGGGACGACGGTGACCGACACCGGCCCGCCGCGGAAGACGGTGTCGCCGCTGGCGTTGATGTAGGCGAGTGACAGCGCCATCACCTCGCCGGAAGCCGAGCCCAGCGGCACGGTGAGGCTCAGCGGCACCGAGTCGGCCCCGCTGGGGAAGTCCACCACCCGGTCCACAACGACATCGCCGGCAGCATTGTGCAGGAGCACGCGCACGCGATCGAAGGGCACGAGTTCGCTCAGGACGGAACTGGCGATGTCACCGGCCCGGAACTGCGGAGCAAACGAGAAGCCGCGGGCCACCCAGCGCCCTTCGGGCGCCGTGACCTCGCGGCCGCAGCTCAACGCAGAAATGACCCCCAGCGCCGCGATGGCGATGGGACGGCGGAAGGGGCGGAATGGCACGCACAGAACGTGCGCCCCAAACCGCCCCTTCGCAAGAAACCTAGGTCACAATTTCGACCCGGCTGGCGCCCCTAGAATCGCAAGCCGACGCCGAGCGTGACCCAGCTGCCCGCCCCGCTCTTGAAGGGCTTGTTGTACGAGGCCGTGGCCTCGAACATCAGCAGGCCCACCGAGATGTTCGGGGTGAACGCCCATTCCTGGGCGTCGGTGAGGTAGCCGAACTCGGCACCGAGGTCGAGCAGCGGGATGGGCGAGAAGTGCGGCCCGACCTGCAGCGTGATCTCCGACACGTCTTCGATGAGCGGATTAGCTGCCTTGAACTGCGTGTAGGTCACGCTGCCCATCATCTTCACGACCAGCAGCGGCACCCCGGCGCGGAAGTAGGCGCCGATGCCGGCGTCGTGGGAATCTGCGAAGTCACCCTGCGGCAGCGCGCCGTGCGCACCTACGCGGATGTCGAGCAACGGGATCTGGGCCTGCGCCGGCGCGGCGGCCAGCGCGAGGAAGGCGGAGACGGCGAGAATGCGACGGAGCATCGGGGACCTCAGGGCTAAGAGAGAATCAGGAACCTGCCCCAGAAGGACGATGCGGCCTTGACGAAGGTCAATCTGCGGCGTCCTTCTGGACCGCGAAATACCAGTTCTGCGCGAGCGCGGGCAGTAGGGTGCCCAGCGCGTCGTCCAGCACATTGAGTACCCCGCAGATGGCGCGGTTGTCCCCAAGCCACGCCGGCAGCCGGAGCCAGGAGTTGCGTGGGAACAGGTTATAGCGACCCATCGCGAGCGCCCGCGCGCCGCGTCCGCGCAGGTAGCCGTGGATGTCGGCTGCCGAAAAGAGCCGTGTGTGTTCGTGCCGGACCGCGCCACGGCGATTGCGCCAGCGCACGGCAGCCTCGATCCAACTGCCCGCGTTCGGAAAGTGGAAGACGAACATCCGCCCTCCGGGCCGCAGCACGCGGAGCAGTTCGTCGAAGGACCCCTGCTGGTCCCCGCTGAGCTCGTGCACGTGCTCGAGCACCCCGACGCTGAAGACAGCGTCGAAGCTCGCGTCCGCGAAGGGCAACGTCACCGGCGCGTCTGGCGTCCCGGCCACGAAGCGGAACTGCGGATGCGCCAGCACGAACTCGGGCGGCGGCTCGTACGAGTAGCCGGTGACATCACAACCCGACTCAAGCAAGAAGCGCGAGAAGTGTCCGTTGCCGCAGCCCCAGTCCAGCACGGCCTGCGCCTCGCCGAGGAACCGGCGCGTCAGCGCATAGGCGTGACGGTACTGCCCGATCGTCGCCAGCCGCTGCAGGTGCAACGGACGCTCCGCGTGCGGCAGCGCCGCGACGGCCGCGTGGAACTCCCGCAACGTCGGCACGCGGCCAGTGGGCACGCGCGAGCTACTCGACGCGGAAGATCTGCACGCGCTCGACGCCGAGCGAGTCGCGGGCGCGGCCGACGAGGTGATCGCGGCCGATGCGCAGCACGGTCACGCCCTCGGGTGTCGCAACCTCGCCCAACAGTTTGCCCTCGGGGCTGAGCACGTCCCAGCGCTGCTGCGTCACACCCGGCATCCGGAATCGCTCAAGCCAGATGCGCCGCGCGCCATCGAGCTTGATGCCCTGATAGAGCGGTGCGTACTCAGGCATCGGGAGCGCCTTCGCGTAGAGCGCGGCGTAGCGTGCGCTGTCGGCGCCGCGCATCTGGGCCAACGCGCGGCGCTGGTACTCCTCCCAGACATCGGCCGTGCGCACGCGCGCGCGCATCCACGCTTCCTCGCCGGTCACCTGCCCGTCGAAGCCGCGGAACTCGAGCACCGGGGCTACCGGACTCACGAGCACCAGGCGGTCGCCATCCACCGCCCAGAGCGTCTCCGATGACAGGGGCAAATACGGAAAGTGAACCGAGCCCGCGTGCTCGTTCACGAAGCGCGGGCGGCTGGGCAGTTGCAGCACGGTGTCGCGGAGCGTGCCCAGCGAATCGTAGCGCAGGATGTGGTACGAGGACGGCAGTACCTGCCCGGGCTGGCCGGTGAGGCGGCCACCGTCCGCGAAGGCCGTCGCGATGAGGTCACCATTGGCGGCCACAGCGCGCAGGAACGGGCGCGGCGTCTCGGTCGAGAGGCTGAAGGCGCGCGTCGTGCGGTAGCGCAGGTCGGCGCCGATGTGATGCACGCGGAAGACGCCGTCATCCGCCGCGACGATGCCGTCGCCGAGCGGGTGGAGCAGCATCGACGACATCTCGCTGAACTCCATTGGCCCGCCGCCGCGGCGGCCCAGCGCGCCGGTGTAGCGGCCGGCCGCATCGAAGATCCGGAGCTCCTGCGAGCCTGTGTTCGCCACGACCACGCGGCCGTCGGCGAGACGGATTGCATCGCGGACGAGGTGTAGCTGGTACGGCTCGTCGCCCTCCTCGACGCCGATAGACAGCACCGGCGTGGGATCGATGCGAATGTCCGCCGTCTTCACGCCGCCGCCCTCGCCGCCGCAGGCGGCGGCGAAGACGGTCAGCGCAACCGCTGCGCGGCGCATCAACGCCGCTGCCCCATCCGGTACTCCTTCGGCGGCACGTTGCCCTGCAGGTGCTGCACGAAGTAGTCCCAGCGACGGCGCATAATGTACGCCCCATCCTGCCCGAAGCCGTGGCGCGCGTGCGGCAGCATAATGAGGTCGAAGTCCTTGTTGGCCTTCATCAGGGCGTCGACGACGAGCAGCGTGTTATACGGCGGCACGTTGTCGTCCATCATCCCGTGGATGAGCATCAGCTTGCCCTTGAGGTTGGCGGCGTGCGTCTGGTTGGCCTCGGCGGCGTAGTTATCCGAGTTGCCGTTGCGCACCAGCAAGCCTTGATAGCGCTCGCCCCAGTCGTCTTCATAGTTGCGGTTGTCGTGATTGCCCGACTCGGCGATGCCGACCTTGAAGAAGTCCGGTGCGCGGAACATCGCGGCTGCCGTAGCGAAGCCGCCGCCCGAGTGCCCCCACATCCCGGCACGGTCGATGTCGATGAAAGGATAGCGGCGCGCCAGCTCCTGCATCCCGGCCACTTGGTCCGGGATCGTGTTGTCGCCCATCCGGCCGTAATAGAAGTCGTGGAAGGCCTTGGAGCGCTGCGGTGAGCTCCCCATCCCGTCGATCGCCACCACGATGAAGCCCAGCTCGGCCAGCGCCTGATGGTCGGAGCGGGACGGCGAGAACGCGCGGCTGCCCACCGAGCCGCCCTGCGGACCCGGATAGATGTAGTTGATGATCGGGTACTTGCGCGTGCTGTCGAGCTCGGTCGGCGTGAACATCAGGCCGTAGAGGTCCGTCTGGCCGTCGCGCGCCTTCACCGTGAACGGCGTGGGCGGACGCCAGCCGGTGGCCGTCAGGCGGGAGATGTCCGTGCGCCCGAGCTCGCGCACGATGCGGCCCGTGTTCGCGTCACGCAGCACGACCACCTGCGGCACGTTCGGCTGCGAGTAGGTATCGACGAACCAGCGGCCGTCCGGCGAGAGGTTCACCTGATGGTGCCCGACTTCGGGCGTGAGGTGCACCAACTGGCGCCCGTCGAAGTTCACGCGGTACAGCGACTGGAAGTACGGGTCGCGCCCGGCCTCACGCCCCTGCGCGGTAAAGTAGATGCGCCGTGCACGCGCATCGATGCGCAGGATGCCCGTCACGTTGCCGTCGCCGGTGGTGATGCGGTTCTTGAGGCGGCCGGTGCTGAGCTCGTACAGGTAGAGATGCACCCAGCCGTCGCGCGTGGACCACCAGATGAGCTCGTTGGAGGCCGGCAGTGCGCGCCAGAGGCCCGACGCCAGCGACGCGTCGCCGATGTGCGTCTCGGCGCGCTCCTCGAACAGGGTGCGCACCGCGCCCGTGCGGGCATCGGCCACGCGCACCCAGGCCTGCTTGTGATCGCGCGAGGACGACACGAACGCCAGCTGCGAGCCGTCCGGGAACCACTCGAGGTCGCAGACCTCGAGGCCGCAGGCGATGTGGTCGCTGACCGTGGACCGGTGCTGGTCCGGCGGCATCTGGAGGCGCGTGACCTTGGGCTTGCCGTCGCCGCCATCGAGCGCGACGACCACGCGCTGGACGCGGAAGATCACCGAGTCACCCGGCAGCGGGTAGCGCCAAGCGTCGAGCCGCGGCGCGCCGACGTTGGTCGAGACGAGGTACATCATCGAGACGCCGCGGCCGTCGTGCTGAAAGGTCGCGATCTGCCGCGAATCCGGGCTCCAGTTGAGCACCGGATTGTTGTTGTGCACCCAGCCGGCGTTGTTGGTGGCGTAGCCGAAATCCTCGACGCCATCCGTGGTCAGCGCCGTCTCGACGCCGGTCACGAGGTCCTTCACCCACAGGTTGTGGTTGCGGATGAACGCGGCCTTGCCGCGGTCCGGGCTCAGGCTCGAGTTCGGCGGAATCGACTGCGCCGGCCGCGCCGGGGCTGGCGGGGTGCAGGCGTCCTGCTCGGTGCACACGCGGCTCGTGTTGCGTGCCGGATCCACGATGCGCTGCTCGGCGCCCGCCGCCAGGTTCACGCGGTAGGAGAGGCGGCCATCGGCGAGCCAGGTGGGCTGCGTGACCTGACCGCTGACCAGCGGCATCACGGCCGGCGCGAGGCGGCGCTCGGCGCGGGCGTAGTCTTGGTCAGTGAGCTGGCGGCCCTGGGCGGCGACCAGCGTGGGCAGGGTCAGGGCGGCGAGGGCGAGTGAGCGGAGCAGGCGCATAGGTCTCTTCATATAGAGGGGGAACAGGCCAGGCTACGGCCGAAACTTACCGGCTGAGGCCGTCCCGCGAAGCCTTCCTGGCGCGATTCACGAGGCAGGGGGCTTGCGCGTCTGTCGTTTTAACTAGATAGTTAAACTCGATGACCAAAGCCCGGAAACTCCCATCCGCCAAGCCGTCGGCCCCCGACGCGAGCCAGGACACCGAAGCGCGCATACTCGCCGCCGCCCGCGTGGTCTTCACTCGCGCCGGGACGGCCGGGGCGCGGATGCAGGACATCGCCCGCGAGGCCGGCGTCAACCAGGCGCTGCTCCACTACTACTTCCGCACGAAGCAGGCGCTCGCCGACCGCGTGCTGCGCGAAGCGGCGGGCAAGATCCTGGCGGCGCTGCCGCAGACGCTGCGTGCGGATGCGTCGCTCGAGGACGCGCTGAGCGGATTCGTCCGCAGCTACATCACCACGATGCGCCAGACGCCGTTCTTGCCGCCGTACCTCGCCGCCGAGGCCCATCACAACCCGGCGCGCGTCCTCGCGATCTTCGCCGCCGTCACCGGGCGGAGCCCGGAACAAGGTCCGCCGCCCGTGCTCGCCGTCGCGCAGCAGATGATCGACGCCCGCGTCGCCGCCGGTGAGATGCGTCCAATCCGCGCCGAGCAACTGGTCATCAACGTGATGGCGCTGCTCGCCTTCCCGTTCGTCGCGCGCAGCATCCTCGGCGGCGTACTCGCGATGGACCAGGCTGCCTTCGACCGCTTCCTCGACGAGCGCTGTGACGATCTCCCGCGCTTCATCCTCAACGCCGTCCGCCAATGACACCCTTTGCCCGCCTTGGTCTCGCCGCGGTGATGCTCGCGTCGGCCCTGCCGATGACGGCGCTCGTGGCGCAGGACGATTCGCTTCGGCTCCCTGCCCTGCTCGCCGCGATGCAGCGCCAGGACCGGCGCGCCGCACAGTTGCCGCTGCTGGATGCGCAGTCGGCGCTGCGCACGCGCAACCTCTCTCGCGAGCAGCTCCCCGGCGTCTCCGCGCTCGCCAGCGGCCAGTACGTCTCCGACGTGCCGGCCATCGGCGGCGTGCCGATGGTGCCCTATCAGCAGTACGACGCCTACGTGACGGTCCGCCAACGGCTCTTCGACCCGTCGCGCCGCCCGCGCGCGGAGCTCGAGCGCGCGCAGTTCGACGAAGCCGAGGCGCAGGTTCGCGGTCGCCTGTGGCAACAGCGGGCGCAGGTGAACGATGCGTTCTTCACGCTGCTCGCGCTCGACGCCGAACGGCGCACCCTCGAGGCGACCATCGCCGATCTCGAGACGCACCGCCGGCTCGCCGCCACGCGACTGGCGGCCGGCGCCGCGCTCGCCGGCGACGTTGCGCTGCTGGACGCGGAGCTGCTGCGACGGCGGCAGACCCTTGACGACATTGACGCCACGCGCGAGGCCACGCGCGCCGTCCTCGCCTCGTTGACCGGCGTTGGCATCGCGGAACCGGCTCGGCTCGCATTGCCAGACCTCGAGGCACCAGCCGCCGAGGCGCGCCGCGCACTCGACACGCTGCGCGCGCGTCCCGAGTACGACGCGTTCACGGGCAGCCGCGAGGCGTTGGCCGCGCGCGCCAGCCAGGCGCGGCGCAGCGACCTGCCGCGCGTCTCCGCCTTCGCGCGTAGCGGCTACGGCCGGCCGGGCATCAATCCGCTGGCACGGGACTTTCAGTCGTACTGGATCGCCGGCGTGCAGTTGGAATGGTCGCCGACGCTCTGGGGCGCCTCGGCGCGCGACGCCGAGGTCCAGCGCCTGCAGCAGGAGATCGTCGCCAGCGAAGAAGCGCAGTTCTCGGAACAGCTCCGCCGTGCCGTGCAACGCGATCTCGCGGCGATGGACCGGTTGCAGCGCAGTCTCGCCAGCGATGACGCCATCATCGCCCTGCACGAACGCGTCACGCTCGAGGCGCGCCGCCGCTTTGCCGAAGGCGGCGTCACCGCCGCCGAGCTCGTGGACCGCGAGACGGCCCTGATGGGCGCCCGCAGCGCCCGCGACCTGCACCGCGTGCAGCTCGCCGAGGCTCAGGCTCGCTTTCTCACCACTGTTGGACAGGAGATCAAGTGATGCCTCGCCATTCCTTCCTCGCGTTGGCCGGCGCCCTCGCGCTTGCGGCCTGCACCGGCGACGGCAGGCCCGACGCCTACGGCAACTTCGAGGCCGATGACGTCGTCATCGCGGCGCAGACCGCAGGGCCGATCCTGCGATTCGACGCGCTTGAAGGCCAGCCGGTGGCGGCGGGCGAGTTGCTCGCCCTCATCGACACGCAGCCGCTGTCCATCGAGCGCCGGCAACTGCAGGCGCAGCGCGGCGTCGTGCTGGCGCGGCGACAGGAACTCGGCGCGCAGCTGACGTCCACCGAGGCGCAGCACGAGATCGCCGAGCGCGCGATGCAGCGGGTGCAGCGCCTGCGCGATGGCGACGCAGCGACGGCGCAGCAGCACGATGCCGCCGAACGCGACCTGCGCGTGCTCGCCTCGCAGCGCGAGGCGCTCCAGGCGGGGCAGGCGTCGCTGACGGCGGAACTCGCATCGCTCGATGCCCGCATCGCCGCCGTCGACGACCGTTTGGCGCGCGCACAGGTACGTGCGCCGTTGGCCGGAACGGTCCTCACGACCTTCGCCCGCATCGGGGAGAGCGTGCAGCCGGGCCAGGCGCTGGTGAGCCTTGCCGACCTCTCCACCCTCACCCTGCGCGCCTACCTCACGGGCGACCAGCTCGGCCACGTGCGTCTCGGCCAATCCGTGACCGTGCACGCGACCATCGGCGACTCGCTCGTCGCGTTCCCAGGCACCATCGCGTGGATCTCGGCGCGCGCGGAGTTCACGCCGACGCCGATCCAGACGCGCAACGAGCGGGCCGACCTCGTCTACGCGATGAAGGTGCGCGTGGCCGACCCGCAGGGCCGTCTCAAGATCGGGATGCCCGGCGACGTCAACTGGACAGCCGCTCCGTGAGTGAATCACCGGTCGTGGTGGAGGGGCTGTCGAAGCGCTTCGGCGCGACGCAGGCGCTCGACCAGGTGTCGTTTACGGTGCAGCCCGCCGAGATCTTTGGCCTCGTCGGCCCGGACGGTGGCGGCAAGACGACATTGATGCGCATCCTCACCACGCTGATGCGTCCGGACACCGGCCGCGCCAGCGTGCTCGGCCGTGATGTCGTGCGCGACCTCTGGGCCATCCGCGCGCGGGTCGGCTATATGCCGGGACGGTTCTCGTTGTACGGAGATCTCTCGGTGGAGGAGAACCTGCGCTTCTTCGCGTCAGTGTTCGGGACCCGCCTCGAGGACGGCTACGACGTGATCGCGCCGATCTACCGGCAGATCGAAGCCTTCAAGGACCGGCGTGCGGCCGCGCTCTCCGGCGGGATGAAGCAGAAGCTCGCGCTCAGCTGCGCGTTGGTGCATCGGCCCCAGCTGCTCTTCCTCGACGAGCCCACCACCGGCGTGGACGCCGTCTCGCGCCGCGAGTTCTGGGACCTGCTGGCCGGGCTGCAGGCCGGCGGGCTGAGCATCGTCGTCTCGACGCCGTATATGGACGAGGCGGCGCGTTGTGACCGCGTGGCGCTCGTGCAGCAGGGCCGAGTGCTCGCGATCGACCAACCCGGTCGGATCGGCGCGCGCTTCCCGCGCCCGCTCTTCGCGGTGCGTGCACGGCAGCGCGCACAGCTGCTTGCGGCACTGCGGGCCTTTCCCACGGTTGCCTCGGCGTACCCCTTCGGCGTGGTCGTCCACTTCAGCGACCGCCGCAGCGATATCGCGCCGGCGGCGCTGGTCGCGGAACTCGAAGCGTTCCTCAAGGCGCAGGGCCTGACAGACGCCCGCGTCACGCCAACGCGGCCGGGCATCGAGGACGCGTTCATCGAACTAATGGGCGCCACGCCCGGAGCGGCCGCGTGAGCGTCGCCATCCACGTGGCCGGACTGACGCGCCGCTTCGGCGATTTCACCGCCGTGAACCGCATCAGCTTCGACGTCGCGCAGGGCGAAGTCTTCGGCTTCCTGGGCGCCAACGGCGCCGGCAAGACGACCGCCATCCGAATGCTCATCGGACTCCTGGCACCCACTGAGGGCGTGGCGAAGGTCGCGGGCTTCGATGTCGCCACGGACGCCGAGCAGGTGCGCCGACGCATCGGCTATATGAGCCAGCGCTTCTCGCTTTACGACGACCTCACGGTCCGTGAGAACATCGCGCTGTACGGCGGCATCTACGGCTTGAGCGACGCGGAGGTCGCGGCCCGCGGCGGGCAGTTGATCGCCACGCTAGACCTCGACGCGCACGCCGACCTGCTCGTGCGCACGCTGCCGCTCGGCTGGAAGCAGAAGCTGGCGTTTTCGGTCGCCCTGCTCCACGAGCCGCGTGTGGTGTTCCTGGATGAGCCCACCGGCGGCGTGGACCCGGTGACGCGCCGCCAGTTCTGGGAGCTCATCTACGCCGCTGCGGCGCGCGGCACGACGGTGTTCGTGACGACGCACTACTTGGATGAAGCCGAGTACTGCGACCGCGTCGCGATTATGACTGACGGCAAGCTGGCGGCGCTGGGGACGCCGGAGGAGCTGAAAGCCGAGTTCGCCTGTGACAGCCTCGACGAAGTCTTCGTGCGCCTGGCCCGCGGCCAGGGGGTGGCCGCGTGAGGCGCGCACTCGAGGCGCTGGGCGCCTTCGTCGTGAAGGAGTTCCGTCACATCCTCCGCGACCGGCAGACGCTGATCATCCTCCTCGGCCTGCCGGTGGCGCAGTTGATCCTGTTCGGCTTCGCGCTGCGCACGGATGTGCGCGACATCCGGCTCGCCTTCGTGGCGCAGGCACCCGACTACGAGACGGCAGCCCTGCGGACCCGCTTCGAGCGGAACGGACGCTTTACGCTCGTGGACCTGACGCCCGCACCAGGCGCATTGGACGCGGCCTTCCGCAGCGGGCGGGCGGACGTCGCCCTGGTGATCGCGCCCGGCCTGGCGGCCGGCCTTCGCGGCGGTGAGCCCGTCGAACTGCAGGTGATCGCCGATGCCTCAGACCCGAACACCGGCTCGACGATGCAGACGCACGTGCTCGCCGTGCTCCGTGCCTGGGAGCAGGAAGTGACGCCGCGGGCGGCGGGCGTGACCATCGAGCCGCGCATTCGGATGCTGTTCAATCCCACGCTCGAGAGCGTGAACCTCTTCGTGCCGGGCCTGATCGCGCCCATCCTCACCATCGTCACGGCGCTGATGACGGCCATCTCCCTCTCGCGCGAACGGGAGCGCGGGACGATGGAGGTCCTGCTCGTCTCACCGCTGCACCCGTGGCAGGTGATCGTCGGCAAGGTCGCACCGTATCTGCTGCTGGCCTTCGTGAACGTGGTCTCGGTGCTGGTGGCCGCGTGGCTGGTGTTCGGCGTGCCATTCCGCGGCGCGCTCGTGACCCTGATGGCCGGCAGCACGCTCTACGCGATGGTCGGCCTCGCGCTCGGCGTGCTCATCGCCGCCGTCACCAGCTCGCAGCTCTCGGCGATGCTCGCTGCCCTGATGGGCACGATGATGCCGAGCACGCTGCTGAGCGGGATGATCTTCCCAATCCCGTCGATGCCCACCGCGCTGCAGTTGCTCTCGCACCTGGTGCCGGCGCGCTGGTTCATCGAGATCTCCCGCGGCGTGATGCTCAAGGGCGCCGGCTGGACGGAACTCTGGCCCCAGTTCGTCATCCTCGCACTGATGTTCACGGCCCTCGTGTCGCTGGCCATCCGCAAGTTCTCAGTGAGGCTCGACTGATGCGCGCCCTCCGCGTCCTGCTCCGCAAGGAGTTCCTGCAGATCCGTCGCGACCCGACGATCCTGCGGCTGCTCTTCCTCGCGCCGATCATCCAGCTCGTCATCCTCGCCAACGCCGCGAGCTTCGAGGTGAAGCACAGCCGGCTCTGGGTCGTGGACCAGGACCGCAGCGAGCGTTCGACCGCCCTCGTCGAACGCCTGCAGGGCACTGGACGCTTCACCGTGGTCGGGCGCTCCTCGCGGGCGGCAGACGGCACCGAGGCGCTGCTGGCGCGCGATGCCGACGCCATCCTGTCCATCCCGGGCGGCTTCGCGCGCGACCTCGCGCGCACGAGGCACGGTATGGTGCAACTGGCCTTCAACGCGGAAGACGGCGCCCAAGCGGGCGTGGCGAGTTCGTACGCCGCGGAGGTGCTCTCGCGCTTCGGCGCGGAACTCGCCACGGACCACCGCCCGCCGCGCCTCGACCTGCACCGTCGCTTCTGGTTCAACCCAGCGCTCGACTACCGCTGGTATATGGTGCCCGGCATCCTCGTGCAACTCATCACGATCGCCGGCACGTTTATGGCCGCCCTCAACATCGTGCGGGAGAAGGAGGCCGGCACGCTGGACCAGCTGAACGTCACGCCGATCGGACGCACGACCTTCGTCGCCGCCAAGCTCATTCCGTTCTGGATCATCGGCCTCGTCCAGCTCAGCGTCGGCCTGCTCGTCGCGCGACTCATCTTCCAGGTTCCGATCGAGGGGTCGCTGGTGCTGCTGTACGCCGGTGCCGCGCTCTACCTGGTCGCGGCGCTCGGGATCGGCCTCTGGGTGTCCAGCGTGGCCGAGACCCAGCAGCAGGCGGTGTTCGTCGCCTTCTCGCTGATGATGGTCTACATCCTGATGAGCGGGCTGTTCACACCCGTGCGCTCGATGCCGGAGTGGGCGCAGGGCATCGCGGCACTGAACCCGCTGATGCACTTCATCGCGATGATGCGGGGCGTGATGCTGAAGGGGGCGGGGCTGTTGGAGGTACTCCCGCGCCTCGGGGCGCTCGCGCTGGCCGGTGCCGTGCTGATGACGCTGGCCGTCCGACAGTACCGCAAAGGCGGAGCGTAGCGGCGCGCGGTAGATTCCCGCGATGCTCGAACCTCTCGCCCCCACCAAGGACGTCCGCCGCGTCATCCTCGCCTCGTCCCTCGGCACGGTCTTCGAGTGGTACGACTTCTATCTCTACGGCTCGCTCGCGGCCATCATCTCGCGCCAGTTCTTCTCCGGCGTCAATGAGACCGCCGGGTTCATCTTCGCCCTGATGGCCTTCGCCGCGGGGTTCGCCGTACGGCCCTTCGGCGCCGTGTTCTTCGGCCGTATCGGTGACCTGGTCGGCCGAAAGTACACCTTCCTCATCACTATCGTGCTGATGGGGGCGTCCACGTTCCTGGTGGGCATCCTGCCGACCTACGCTCAGATTGGCATCTTCGCGCCCGTGATTCTGATCCTGTTGCGACTCGCGCAGGGTCTCGCGCTCGGCGGCGAGTACGGCGGTGCGGCAACGTACGTGGCCGAGCACGCGCCGGCGGGCAAGCGCGGGCTGTACACCAGCTGGATCCAGACCACGGCGACGCTGGGATTGTTCCTCTCCTTGCTCGTGATCCTCGGTTGCCGCGTGTTGCTCGGCGCCGAGGCCTTCGAGGCCTGGGGCTGGCGCATTCCCTTCCTCTTCTCGATCGTGCTGCTGGGCATCTCCACGTGGATTCGCCTCTCGCTCGACGAGTCCCCGGTGTTCAAGAAGATGAAAGCCGAGGGGACGCAGTCGAAGGCACCGCTGCGCGAATCCTTTGCGCGCTGGGGCAATCTGCGCATCGTGCTCATCGCGCTGTTCGGGTTGGTCGCCGGTCAGGCCGTCATCTGGTACACGGGACAGTTCTACGCGCTGTTCTTCCTCACGCAGACGCTGAAGGTCGAGGCGCAGGCCGCCAACATCCTGGTCGCCACGGCGCTGCTGCTGGGCACGCCGTTCTTCATCGTGTTCGGTTGGCTTTCGGACAAGGTGGGACGCAAGCGCGTCATCCTAACCGGCTGCCTCCTCGCGGCGGTCGGCACCTTCCCGTTGTTCCGCGCACTCACCGCGGCGGCGAATCCGGCATTGGCGCGCGCGCAGGCCACCTCGCCAGTGCAGGTCCTCGCTGACCCACGCGAGTGCTCGGTGCAGTTCAATCCGGTTGGCACCGCTCAGTTCACCACCTCCTGCGACGTGGCGAAGGCAGCGCTCGTGCGCCGCGGCATCCCGTACGAGAACCAGCGGACCGAAGCCAGCGCCGTCGTGAAGGTCGGTGCCGCGCAGGTGAGGTCGTTCGACGCGAGACAAGACAGCGACGGCAGCGCGCGAGCGCGCTTCGAGTCGGAGATCACCGCCGCCCTGACCGCCGCCGGCTATCCTGAGCGCGCCGATATGGACGCGCTCGACCGCCCGCGCGTGGTGCTCATCCTGTTCGCGCTGATGTTGCTCGTCACGATGACCTACGGCCCCGTGGCGGCGATGCTCGTCGAGCTTTTCCCCACGCGCATCCGCTACACCTCGATGTCCCTGCCCTACCATATCGGCAACGGCTGGTTCGGCGGCTTCCTGCCCACCACCGCCTTCGCCATCGTCGCGGCGACGGGCGACTTCTATGCCGGACTGCGCTACCCGGTGGCGATCGCCGTGATGACGCTGGTCATCGGGATGCTGCTCTTGCCGGAAACCAAGGACGTCGACCTCGAGGACGCCTGAGCCGGCGACTGCGCTAGAACCACTCCGTGCGCATCTCGAATGCCGCCGGGTCGTTCCGGAGCAGCAAGGCGGCGTCGGCCTCGTGCTTCGGCAGTTCGAAGCCGAAGTAGAACTTGGCCGCCTGCAGCTTGCCCTCGTAGAACGCGACGTCCGATAGTCCGGCGCCGGACGCCAGCGCCCGCTCGGCGACCGTCGCCTGCTCCAGCCACAGCCCAGCGTACACCACCCGCGACACCAGTTCGAGATACGCGGTGGCGTTGGCAAGGCCGCGCGCAGGCTCCGACTGTATTGCGCGTACGAGGCTCTGCGTGACTGACGTCATCCGCTTTGCCGCCTCCTGCAGCTGTGCCGCCAGCGGCGCGAGCGCAGCTGACGTCGCACCAGAGGCCATCCGCTGCAGGTCCTCAAGCAGCGCGTGGAAGCACGCGCCCTGATCCTGCGTCACCTTCCGCCCGAGCAGGTCCAGCGCCTGGATGCCGTTGGTGCCCTCGTGGATCTGGTTCAGGCGGTTGTCGCGGTACAGCTGCTCCACGTCGTACTCGCGCGCATAGCCGTAGCCGCCCATCACCTGCACCGCCGCGCTGATGCCCTCCTGGCAATAGACGCTGGGCCAGGTCTTGGCGATCGGGGTGAGCGCTTCGAGCAGGCGCGTGGCGCGCGTACGCGCCGCGTCATCGGCGACCGTCTGCTGCTCGTCCACCAGTCGCGCGCAATACAGCACGAGGTGCAGCGAGCCCTCGGCGGCCGTCTTGGCGACCAGCAACATTCGCCGCACGTCCGCGTGCTCGATGATCGCCACCGGCGGCTTCGACGGGTCCTTCTCGCCGGGCACGCGGCCCTGGCGCCGCTGCTGTGCGTAGTCAAGCGCCGAGCGGAAGGCGGCATAGCCCATCGCCGTCGCGGCGCGCCCGACGCCGATGCGCGCCTCGTTCATCATATGGAACATATAGGCGAGGCCGTGGTGCGGCTTCCCGAGTAGTTCGCCGACGCAGGCACCGCGCTCACCGAAGTTCAGCAGCGTGGACGTCGTGCCGCGCCAGCCCATCTTGTGGATGAGCCCGCCGAGCGTGACGTGGTTGTCCGCGCCGGCGCTCCCGTCAGGGCCCACGAGCTTTCGCGGCACGATGAATAGGGAGATGCCCTTCGTGCCCGCCGGCGCGCCTTCGATCCGCGCCAGCACGAGGTGCACGATGTTCTCGGTGAGCTCGTGCTCGCCGCCGGAAATCCAGATCTTCGTGCCCTCGATGCGATAGCTGCCATCAGGCTGCGGGATGGCCTTCGTTCGCAGGTCCGCCAGCGACGAGCCGGCATCGGGCTCGGTCAGCGCCATCGTGCCGGAGAACCGACCCGTGAGCAACGGTGGCAACCAGCGGGCCAATTGCTCCTCGCTCACGAACGCCGCCAAGAGGTTCGAGGCGCCGGCCGTGAGCATCGGGTAGCTGGCCGTTCCGATATTTGCGGCCTCGAGATGCGCGATGGCCGCCGAAGCGATGACGTGCGGGAGCTGCAGCCCGCCGCGCGACTCGTCGTGTGTGGCGGCGATGATCCCCGCGTCCGCCGTGGCGTTCCAGGCGGGCTTCACCCCGGGTTGCAGCACGACCTTGCCGTCGCGGATCTCCGGCTCCTGCTGGTCGTTGGCCTTGCGGTTGGGCGCGTAGTACTCGCGCGCGACGCCCTCGGCGGTATCGAGCACCGCATCGTATATCTCGCGCCCCTGCCCCTCGTGCCTCGGCCGCGTGGCCAGTGCATCGGCGCCGAGAAGTTCGTAGAGCAGGAAGTCGAGGTCGCGGCGCGGCAGCATCGGAGAGCCCAAGCGAAGGTGATTGTTGAAGCTACCGAGGGCGCATTCGGCGGTCCACGTGCGCCCCGCGGCCTGCCGACACACATTTCTCCGATGCGCCGACGCCTTCAGATCGCTGCCGCCGTCTTTGGCGTGCTGGCTGTGCTCCATATGTTCTTCGCGCCGGTGCCGATCAAGCCGGTGGCCTGGGAAGCCCCGAGCAACCCGGGCTACACCGGAGTCTTCGAAGCCAACACCCGTCTCTCGGCGATGCAGCTCGTGGAGATCGGAGAGGACGCCGGACCGGAAGCCATCGCCCGAGACGCAGAGGGCCGCTTGTACCTCGCGACGTACGGCGGCTGGATCGTCCGGCTCGACTCCGCTGGCGGCAACCCACAGCGCTGGGCCAACACCGAGGGCCGTCCGCTGGGAATGGCCTTCGATCACGACGGCACGCTCTGGGTCGCCGACGCGCACCGGGGACTGCTCTCCGTCTCGCCGAGCGGCGCCGTGCTGCTGATGGCCACGGCGGCGGGCGGATCCCCCATCCGCCTCGCGGACGACCTCGACGTCGCGCCCGACGGCCGCGTGTACTTCACCGACGCCTCGACCAAGTTCTTCTGGCCCAAGTACAACGCGCTGGACGCGAGTATCTACGAGGTGGTCGAGCACCGCGGCACCGGCCGTGTGATCGAGTACGACCCCAGCACCGGGCAGACGAGCGTGCTCGCCGCCGGGCTGGTCTTCCCCAACGGGATTGCGGTGACGCACGACGGCAGCGGGCTGCTCGTAAACGAGATGGGCAACTACCGCGTGCTGCGCATCGAGCGCGAAGGCGTGGCTCGCGGCGCGATGCAGGCGGTGGTCACCGACCTGCCGGGCTTCCCGGACAACATCACGCGCGGCCTCGATGGCCGGTACTGGATCGCGCTGGTCTCGCCGCGGAACCGTCTGGCCGACTGGATGTCCGACAAGCCGATGTTCCGCTCGATGCTCCTGCGCCTGCCGCGCTTCGTGCGGCCGGGTCCGGTCAACTACGGGCACGTCATCGCCATCGATTCCAGCTGGCGCGTCGTCGCGGACCTGCAGGATCCATCCGGCAAGCTCCCGGCACTCACCTCGGTGCTGGAGTCGCCGGGTACGCTGTGGCTCGGCAGCCTCAGCGCCCCGACGGCGGCGCGGCTCAACTGGCCGGCGGCGCCTTGAGTCCCTCGGGGCCGATCAAGCTCTGCGCCACACGCTCCATCGTCAGGCCCTGCACGAGCACCGAGAAGCAGACAATCACATAGGCGACAGTCAGCAGCGTGCTGCGGATGGGCCCCGCCGGCAACGCCAAGGCCAGCGCGATGCTGATTCCTCCGCGGACGCCCGCCCAGGTGAGCAGACGGAATCCGCCGACAGGCCAGCCGAGGCGCGATTGCAACGGAATGAGCGGCAGCGCAACGGCCGCAAAGCGCGCCAGCAGACCGATTGGAATGAGCGCCGCACCCAGCATCAGCGCGCGGGGGTCCATATCGAGCACCAGTACCTCGACGCCGATCAGCACGAACAGCGCGGCGTTCAGGAACTCGTCCACCAACTCCCAGAACTCATCGAGTCGCCGCTGCGTGCGCTCCGAGAGTGCCAGCGAGCGACCCTGCTGCCCGAGCATCAGGCCGGCGATCACCATCCCGAGCACGCCCGAGACGTGCAGCATCCGCGCTAAGAGATAGCCGCCGAAGACCAACGCCAGCGTGAAGAGGATCTCCACCTGGTAGTTGTCTACGTGACGCAGCGCCGCGACCGCCAGCGCACCGAGCGCGAAGCCCAGCAACAGGCCGCCGGCCACCTCGAACACCAGCAGGTGCCCCACCTCGCCGAGGCTCGGCGGCGCACCCTTGAGGATAGCCGCCGACACGCCGAGGAAGAGCACCACACCGAAGCCGTCGTTGAACAGCGACTCGCCGGTGATGGCCATCTGCAACTCCTTCGGCACGCCGGCCTTCTTGAGCAGCGCCCCGACCGCGATCGGGTCCGTCGGCGCAATCAGCGCGCCAAAGGCGAGGGCCCAGAGGAACGGCACCTCGAAGCCCAGCAGCGCGCCTACGCCCATCAAGGCGGCCGTCAGCATCCCGGCGGCGAGCACGAGTCCCACGCTCGCGAGCGTGAGCACCGGCACGGCCTGCGAACGCAGCGCGTTCCAGTCCACGTGCAGTGCCGCGGCAAAGAGCAGCGGCGCCAGCATCACGTCCAGCAGCGTGTCGCGGAAATCGATCTCCTCGATGGCGCGCACGACGGGGGCGAGATCCACCAGTCCGAAGAGAGCCGCGACCTTGAGGAGCAGGGCGCTCACCAGTGCGGTGGCGAGCAGGCCGATGGCCGGCGGCAGCTTGATCCAGCGTACGTTGACGTACGCGAGGGCCGCCGTGAGCACGAGGAGGGTCGTGATGAGTTCGAGCATCGGGGAACGCTAGCGCGGCTGGCGCTCCGGCGCGAGCGGCCGGGCCCGCGGAGGCGTAGCTTTCGTCAGACCCTCTCCACAGGAACTCCAGCAATGCGCTTGTTCGTCCGCCTCGCGTTCGCCGCGATCGTCGTCGCCTCGCCCATCGCCCTCGCCGCGCAGACCGGCGAAGCCCTCATCCGCCAGATCGGTGGCACGCCCGCGGTGACCGACCCCGACTTCCGCGCCCCGGCCGACCTCACCTACCGCCGCGCCTGGCACGTGACCGTCGGGCCGGAAGCGGCCGGCGGCATCGCCCCTGGGTTTCGCTGGCCGGCGCAGTTCCTGCGCCTCATCGAGTCCAACGGCGTGCCGCGCAGCAACATCAAGCTGGCCATCATCGTGCACGGCACCGCCACGCAATCGCTGCTCAACAACGCCACATATCGGGCGCGGACCGGTGCCGATAACGGCAGCATCGCGCTGCTCACGGCCCTCCACGAGGCCGGCGTGCAGATCATCGTCTGCGGGGAGGCGCTCATCAGCCGCGACGTCCCACGCGGCCAGCTGCTGCCCTTCGTGAAGGTCGCGACCACGGCCACCAGCGCCAACGCCATCCTCAGCGCCCAGGGCTACCAGGTCATTCCCCCGGCGCCGTAGCGCCGGGCGCCGCCGGCTCAGGCCGGCGGCCTGCCCCAGTCGCGCCGCTCGTCCGTCACCGGCGCGATGATCCAGCGCGCAATGAAGATGAAGCTGAGCAGCACCAACACGCCCACCCCTTGCCCTTTGGCAGGGGACATCCCGAGCTGACCGATGCAGACCCAGGCCACGGCCGCCCAGATCACCGGGCCGGTGATGGCGCTGAAGCGCCCGACCATCCCATACAGGCCGTAGAACTCGCCGATGCGGTGCGGCGGCGTCAGGCGCAGCATATACGGCCGGTCGGCGCTCCAGATACCGCCGAGGGCCACCCCGGCCATCGACGCCACCAGGAACAGCATCTTCCAGTCCAGCCCCAGTAGGCCCACCGCCGCCGCCAGCGTGAACGTCGCCACCCACAGCCAGAGCACGTAGTCCAGCGTGCGCTTTGGGCCGACCCGGTCCACTAGATACCCCCACATAAAGCCGCCGAGCACGGCGAACGAGATGGCCGAGAGCATAATGAGGCGCGCCTTGCCCTCGCCCTCCGGCGTGCTCAGGCCCGACGCCACGGCCACGTTCACCGTGTACAGCGTCATAATGCTGATCACGGTGTTGATGGCATCCGTGTAGAACACGCGGCCCACGAGAAATCGGATCAGCCCCGGATACTCCTGCCCGCTGCGCAGCGTGCGGATCGTCTCGCGCGTGGACTCGGCGATCATCGCCAGGCTGAACACCGGCCGTGGGTTCGGGTTGCCGCGCTCCTTCACGAACACGAAGCAGGGAATGCTGAGCACGAGGAAGGCCACGGCGATGGCCGTGAACAGGAACGGCTTGTCCGCCGACTGCGGCAGGAAGCCGATGCCCACCGCGAAGTACGAGCCCAAGTAGCCCACACCCACGCCGATGCCGGAGATGCGCCCGCGGTTCTCCTCCGTGG
This sequence comes from Gemmatimonadaceae bacterium, assembly GCA_019637355.1. NCBI lineage: Bacteria > Pseudomonadati > Gemmatimonadota > Gemmatimonadia > Gemmatimonadales > Gemmatimonadaceae > Gemmatimonadaceae bacterium. The sequence goes on from JAHBVT010000001.1 coordinate 2,207,015, forward strand.
TCACCTCGGGGAGCAGCGCGTCGTAGAACTGCAGGCCGGCTTGGTACGCCGCATTGGCCAGGACGAACGCCAGCATCGTCACCCAGTAGCCGCTGCGGGCGATGAGCGCCGTGAGGCCCACGCAGATCAGCGTGCTGACGATCAAGAACGGCATCCGGCGGGCCGCGCGGTCGGTCATCGAACCGAGCAGCGGCGACAGCACGAAGATGATGCCCATCGAGATGGCCGTGATGATGCCGTACACGGTGTCGGCCCGCTCGGCGCCGACCTGGTCACGCACCCAGAGCGAGAAGTACAGCGAAACCACGCCCATCGAGAAGATGGTGTTGGCGAGGTCGTAGGTGATCCAGGACCAGACGGCGCGCTTCGGGATGACTCGCGGTGGGTTCGTCATCCGGAGAATGTGGGGGGGCGGCCGTGGCGTGCGCCAGCGGTCGCCCTATCGCGGAGTAGGGAACGGGGCGATAATGGCCGATACTCCCTTGATGCGACAGGAGCCACCGCTGAGCACCGCCGCGCCCCCCGCCCCGGAGTCCGCCACGACGACCCAGGTCGAACGTGGGCTGAGGAGGCACGCGCGCGTCCTTGCGATCGGGACGGCGCTCGCCTCCACCGCAGCCGTGCTGGCCTGGCCCGCCGGCCTCGGCGAGTTGCTCACCTTCGGCGCGAGCCAGGTACCGACGGCACCGGGTACCGGCGTAATTGGCCTCCTGCTCTCCGTAGCCCTGCTGATCCGTGCAGGCCGAGCAGTCGACGACAGAGACAGCGCCGGATACGGTGCGTTGGTCGGCGGGGCGCTCGCATTTGCCATTGCCTGCGTCTGGGCGCAGCTCAACGGCTACGATCTCGCGCTCGAGAGCTGGCTTGCCGGCACCACCGAAGTACGCGACGGCATCGCGATTGGCCGCGTCTCACGCTACACGGCTGGGCTGTACGTCCTTCTCGCCGGCACCCTCCTGATGCGGCGCAGCCCCGGGCGCCGGCAAGCCGAAGCCATCGCGCTGACGCTCGTGGTGGGGGCCTGCGTGCTTCTGATCCAAGGCTATCTCTTGGGCGCACCGCTGATGTACGGTGGCTATGGCATTATCCCGGTCGCCGCGCCGACCGCGCTGCTGATCTTCGCCATCGCCATCGCAGCGCTGTTGCTCACCGGCCCCGACATCTGGCCGATCCGCCTGTTCCTGCCAGCCAAGCAGCTCGGCGTCTTGCCGACCCGCGGCGGCTTTGCGTGGCTGGCGCTACTGCTCAGCGCCCTCGTCGTCAGTTCCGGCTTCTTCTGGTACTCGGGCGAACGTCGCCGGTCGGAAGAACGCACAGCCGCGACGCTGGAGGCCATCGGCGACCTCAAGGCCCGCGAGCTCACCCACTGGTATGCCTCGCACCGCACCACCGCCACAGCGCTCAGCCGCGCACCCCTGCGCACCGCCGAACTGCTGCAGGATGCCTCGCCCGCCGCGTCACCAGGTCGCCGCGAGGCCGTGCGTCGATGGCTCACGCACATCCTCGAGGACAACGACTACGAGTCAGTGACGCTGTTCGCTGCGGATGGACGGGAGGTGCTGCGCGTCGCGGTCGATGGGAATCGCGGTGGTTCCGCAGCCCTCGGACGGCGGGTGCGCGCCCTGCCGGCCACCGACACGTTGATCATCGATGGCCTGCAGAACCTGGATGGCCTGCCGCAGATGACGATATGGGCGCCCATCGCACAGGACGCACGGGCGGGCCTCCGGGCACCGGGCGCCTGGCTGGCGCTCCTGATCCACGCCGATGATGGGCTCGACCAGATTGTCACCGAACCGCCGGCACACTACCGCACCGGGGAGTTCCTCCTCTGGCGCCAGGACGGCGACTCGCTGCGCATCGTGTCGAAGCCGCGAAGCGATCCCGGCGCACGGTTCCGGGCCGTACACATCGACACCGATACCAGCCTCGTCGTCTCCGCAACCCTGCGCGCGGGACCCGGCATTTTCGCCGGGAATGACTACCGCGGTGTCCCCGTCCGGGCCAATGTCCGCCGAGTGGCAGGGACGCCGTGGATCCTGTCGTCCAAGGTGGATGCCAGCGAAATCCGCGTCCCCGTTCTCACCGCCGCCCTGCGCGCGACCTCCTTCACACTCATCTTCCTGCTCGGCACCGCAGCCGTCGTGTACGCGATGTGGTACCGCCGAGACCTTGTCCGCAGCAACCTCGAGCTCGATCTCATCGCAGCCCGTGAGGCCTCGATGGCCGACGTCCGGTCCAGCGAGGAGCGCTACGCCCGCGCGATGCGCGGCACCACCGACGGCCTCTGGGAGCTCGACCTCGTCACCGGGCTCGCGTACGTCTCCGACCGCTGGCGGGCAATCGTCGGAATCGGGCCCGAGGTCCCCGTCAACACCGAAGATGAGTTCCTCGAACTCATCCATCCCGACGACGTGCCACGCCAGCGCGAGGCCGTGCGCAACAACATCGACGCGGGCATCCCCTACGACATCGAGTTGCGTCTCCGCGACGAGTCCCAGGGGCCACGTTGGATCCGCACCCGCGCCGACATCCAGCGCGACGCCGACGGGCGTCCACTGCGGATGACTGGTGCCATCACCGACATCACACGCTCGGTGCTGGCCGAGCAGGCCCTGCACCGCGCTGACCGCGTGCTGCGGGTCCGCAGCGCCATCAATCAAGCCATCGTCCGCGCCGAACAGGAACCCGAGTTGCTCGAGGTCGCCTGCGAGAGCCTCGTGCGCGAGGGAGGCTACCGGATGGCGTGGATCGGCGAGCGGCCGCGCGACACCGCCGGCGGTGGCCGGCAAATGGCGACGGCCGGCGACGAGCGCGGCTCCCAGAGCTCCGTCTCCATCCCGCTCCAGGTCGGCAACGATGTCATCGGCGCCCTGACCATCTACGCTGGCGAGCCCGACGCCTTTGATGCCGAAGAACTCACCCTGCTCGAAGCGTTGGCCCGCGACCTCTCCTTCGGTATTGCCGTGCTGCGCAATCGCGCCACGATGGCCCGGCAGCGAGAGCAGCTCCTGCTCTTCCGCCAGACCATCGAACGCCACTCCGACGCCATCTTCATCGCCGACCTCGCGACCGGCCGCTTCGTGGACTTCAACGAGGCGGCGTTGCAACAGCTGGGCTACACCGCCGACGAGATGCGGAAGATCGGTCCCTCGGACGTGGTCGTCGACTTCGGCAGCCGCGGCGGCTTCCGCGCCGTCGCGACGAACATCAAGGCCGCCGGTGGCATCGTTCGCAATACCCTGCACCGTCGCAAGGACGGCTCCGAGATCCCCGTCGAGGTCGCGCTGTCACTCATCGAGAGCGGCGGGCGGCAGTTGGTCCTCGGCATCGCCCGCGACGTCTCCGATCGACTCCGCTTCGACTCCGAACGAGAGGACCTGCAGCAGCAACTCACCCGCGCCCAGAAGATGGAATCCGTCGGACGCCTCGCCGGCGGCGTGGCCCACGACTTCAACAACCTGCTCACGGTCATCACCGCCACCACCGACCTCGCGCTCGCCGAGACGGCCGACGACACGGCCCAGCGGCACGACCTCCTCGAGATCCGCTCCGCCGCCGAGCGCGCCGCCGCGCTCACCCGGCAGCTTCTCGCCTTCAGCCGCCAGCAGGTGCTCAAGCGCGAGGTTCTCGACCTCAATGATGTCGTCTCGACGTTCCTCAAGATGCTCAGTCGCGTCATCGGTGAGGACGTTCGCGTGGAGCTCAAGCTCGGTCGCGACGTGCCATCCATCATCGCCGATGCCGGCCAGCTCGAGCAGGTGTTGATGAACCTCTGCGTCAACGCTCGCGACGCGATGCCCGCCGGCGGGACGCTCATCATTGGCACCGGCATCGCCGACGTGGACGGCGAACACGCCGCGCGCCGAGAGGGAATGTCGAAGGGGACCTACGCCGTGCTGAGCGTCTCCGATACCGGCGTCGGGATGGACAAGGCCACCCAGGCCAAGATCTTCGACCCCTTCTTCACCACAAAGGCGGTGGGCCGCGGCACGGGACTCGGCCTCTCGACCGTCTACGGGATCGTCAAACAGTCTGGCGGCAGCGTGTGGGTGTACTCCGAACCGGGGCACGGGACCACCTTCAGGATCTACCTCCCGATCACGGCGGAAGCGCCGCCCGAGGTGACCAGTGCTTCGTCAGGGCGCGCCCGGCGCGGCGAGGAAACCATCCTCGTCGTCGAGGACGAGGAGTCGATCCGTCTCGTCGCCCGTCGCGTGCTTGAGCGCGAAGGCTACACCGTGCTGGAAGCCGCCTCCGGACCGGATGCCCTGTCCCTGCTGGAGCGGCACACGGGGCCGCTGCACCTCGTGATGACCGACCTCGTGATGCCGGGAATGACTGGCATCGAGCTCGCGCAACGGCTCGCGGCGACGCACCCGGCCCTCAAGATGTTGTTCACGTCCGGATACTCGGCGGACGTGGTCTCGGACCGCTTCCGTCCGCAAGACGACTGGAACTTCATCGCCAAGCCCTACGGCGTCCGCGAGCTCGCCGCCGAGGTGCGGCGCGTGCTCGATGTCTAGTCCTTGAGTTCGCGCACCCTCCAACCACACCCTCGGGGTCAGCGCGGTCCCTGAAGCATCCGGTGCTCGACCTTGTGCATCGCCACGTCCGCCACGGTCTTGAGCGCCCCGAACAGCAGCACCCCCGCCATCCCGCCGCCCAGCACCGCCCCGATGATGATCGTGATGTGCATCGGGATCACCCGCAGGTAGGGCAGGAACATCAGCGTCCCGATGTTGGGGGCGTTGCGCAGGTCCGCCTCCACGTGCTCCCGGTGCGAGGCCCCGTGGCTGACCATAAAGCCGACAAACGCCGCGACGAACCAAATGCTGTCTAGAGGCCGCACCCGCCCCACCGCCATCAGCATCACCGCGCCCGTCTCGGTGTTCGTGATGGGCACGGTCCCGTCCATCATCCCCGATGATGAGAACGCCATCAGGAACACGAAGTACCCGAGGTGGAAGAAACCGTAGTGGGCCGTGAAGAACACCCACATCTGCTGGCGCGTGCCCGGCGTCGGCTGCACGGGCGACCCGTTGAACTCCACGCCGTCGGTGAGGAACACCTGCAGCTTCTGCATCCGGCGTACGTTGTAGTAGCCGATGACCACGCTTTGAATCCAGTACGGCCACATCAGGAGGAGTAGCCCCTCCCCGCTCAACACCGCCCATCCCACGATGGCGGCGTTCATCGCGACAATGCCGCGGGCGGAGCTGTCGCGCGGACGTTCGCCGAGGTAGATGGCCATAGGTGGGCGAAAGTAGCCTGCCTCGCGGCCGGGCGGGAGAGGGGAGGCGGGAGGAGGGTGAAGGCAGAAAGACGGGGAACGGGAGAAGACAGAAAGAGGGGAGATGGCGGGAAACGTCTCCCGGCCTTCTCCCCTCTCCCAACCATCTCCCGTCTCCCACCTACCTGCCGTCACCCACCTACCTGCCGTCACCCACCTCCCACCTCCCATCTCCCGGCTCCCAGCCTACTCCTCGTCGGGAATCGGAGCCAACAGCGATGCATCCGCCTCGGCAGGCGCCGCGAGGAACTCCTCCGGCAACGCCCCGAAGCCACCGAATTCCGGCGCCGGCATCGGCGGCGGCTCGATGTCCATATCCACGTCCGAGTACCGGTACATCCCGGTGCCGGCGGGGATCAGGTGGCCGATGATGATGTTCTCCTTGAGGCCGAGGAGGTTGTCCTTGGCGCCCCGGATGGCGGCATCGGTCAGCACGCGCGTCGTCTCCTGGAAGCTCGCCGCCGAGATGAACGACTGCGTGGTGAGCGACGCCTTGGTGATGCCGAGGAGCAAGGGCTCCGACGAGGCCGGCCGCTGCTTCTTCTTCTTGGCCTTGTCGTTGGCTTCCCGGAACGCCGCCTTGTCCACGTGCTCGCCCTCGAGGAACTCGGTGTCCCCCGACTCGGCGATGCGCACCTTCTGCAGCATCTGGCGCACGATCACGCCGATGTGCTTGTCGTTGATCTTCACGCCCTGCAGGCGATACACCTCCTGCACTTCGTTCAGGAGGTACTCCTGCACCGCGCGCGGGCCCTTGATCCGCAGGATGTCGTGCGGGTTCACCGGGCCCTCGGAGAGGCGGTCGCCGGCGCGCACGCGGTCGCCCTCGTGCACGCGCAGGTGCTTGCCCGACGCCACTTCGTACAGCTGCGGCTGCTGCGTCTCGTCCAGCGAACCGCTGGAGTCGATCGGCTGCACGAAAATCTCGCGCTTGCCGCGCTTGATGTCGCCGAAGCGCACGACGCCGTCGATCTCGGAGATCGTCGCCGGGTCCTTCGGCTTGCGGGCTTCGAAGAGCTCCGCCACGCGCGGCAGGCCGCCCGTGATGTCGCGGGTCTTGTAGGCCTCGCGGGAGATCTTGGCGATCGTCTGGCCGGCCGCCACGTCGGCGCCGTCCTCGATGATCAGCTGTGCGCCCACCGGGATCACGAAGTCGCGGACCTTCTTCTCCTTGCCGCCCTTCGTCTGCCAGATCTCGATGTGCGGGTGCAGCTTCTTCTCGCGGTCTTCGATGACCACGCGCTGGCGCAGGCCGGTGAGCTCGTCGAGCTCCTCCGACACCGTCTCCTCCTCCACGAGGTCGACGAACTTCACCGTGCCGGACACGTCCGCGATGATCGGGTTCGTGTACGGGTCCCAGGTGAAGATCGTGTCTTCCTTCTTCACGTCCTGCCCGTCGGTGACGGTCAGGATGGCGCCCAGCGGCACCTGCAAGCGGGCCATCACCGGCGCGTTCTTGTCCCGCGTCGCGCGGATGAACAGCTCGCCCTCGTACGACGTCACGATCTCCTGGCCCTCGGGATTCGTCACGTGCACGAGCCGCTCGCCGAACACCACCACGCCCGCCACCTTCGACTTGCGCGCCGTCTGCTCCGCGATGCGGGCCGCCGTACCGCCGATGTGGAACGTGCGCAGCGTCAGCTGCGTGCCCGGCTCGCCGATGGACTGCGCCGAAATGATGCCCACGGCCTCGCCCAGGTCCACCATCTGCATCGTGGCCAGGTTGCGGCCGTAGCACATCCGGCAGAGGCCGCGCTTGGCCTCGCAGGTGAGCACCGAGCGGATCTTCACCGTCTCGATGCCCGCCTCCTCGATCTGCTGCGCGACTTCCTCGAGGATCATATGGCCGGCCTCGACCAGCAGCTGCGGGCGCCCCGCCTCGTCCAGCAGCTGCGGATCGACGATGTCGTCCGCCGCCACCGTCCCGACGATGCGCTCCGCCAACGGCTCGATGATGTCCTCGCCTTCCTTCAGCGCGCCGATCTCCAGCCCCATCACCGTGCCGCAATCCTCCTCGGTCACCACCACGTCCTGGGCCACGTCGCAGAGACGACGCGTCAGGTAGCCGGCGTCGGCCGTCTTGAGCGCCGTGTCGGCCAGGCCCTTGCGGGCGCCGTGCGTGGACGAGAAGTACTCGAGCACCGAGAGGCCTTCACGGAAGTTCGACTTGATCGGGTTCTCGATGATCTCGCCGATGCCGCCGGTGAGCTTCTTCTGCGGCTTCGCCATCAGGCCGCGCATACCCGCCAGCTGGCGGATCTGGTCGCGGCTACCACGCGAGCCGGAGTCGAACATCATGAACACCGGGTTGAACCCGCCCTGCGACTCGCGCATCCGCTTGACCATCGCGTCGGCGATGTCGTTGTTGGCGTGCGTCCAGGTGTCGATGACCTTGTTGTAGCGTTCGCCGTTCGTGATGTTGCCCGTCTGGTAGGCCTTCTGGAACCGCGTCACGCGCGCCGCGGCCTCCTCGAGCAGCGTCTCCTTCTCCGCCGGGATCTCGAGGTCCTCGATCGCGATCGACACGCCGCCACGGGTCGCGTTCCGGAAGCCGAACTCCTTCAGGCGGTCCAGGAACTGCACCGTCTCGGAGAGCCCTGCCTTGCGGTACGACTCGAAGACCAGCTCGCCGAGCTTCTTCTTCTTCATATCGTGGTTCTGGAACGGCAGCGCCGACGGCACGATCCCGTCGAAGAGCACGCGGCCGGCCGTCGTGGTCACCCACGCCGTCCCGCCCTCGGCGCTGCGCGCCAGGTACCGCACCGGCGACTGCACGTGGATCTGGTGCAGGGCCAGCGCCATCTCGACCTCGGCCGACGAACCGAACGAACGCAGCTTCTGCTGCGCCTTCTCGTCCTTGAGCAGTGCGTCGAACCCGGCCGGCGCCTTCGTCGCGAAGTAGCAGCCCAGCACGATGTCCTGCGACGGCTCCGCCACCGGACGACCGTCCGACGGCTTGAGGATGTTGTTGCTCGACAGCATCAGCACGCGCGCTTCCAGCTGCGCCTCGTACGAGAGCGGCACGTGCACAGCCATCTGGTCACCGTCGAAGTCGGCGTTGAACGCCGCGCAGACGAGCGGGTGGATGCGGATGGCCTTGCCTTCCACCAGCACCGGCTCGAAGGCCTGGATGCCGAGGCGGTGCAGCGTCGGTGCGCGGTTGAGCAGCACCGGATGGTCGCGGATAATCTCTTCGAGGATCTCGAACACCTCGGAGGACTCGCGCTCCACGATCTTCTTGGCGCGCTTCACCGTCTCCGCGATGCCCTTCTCCACCAGCTTGTGGATGATGAACGGCTTGAACAGCTCCAGCGCCATCGCCTTGGGCAGGCCGCACTGGTGCAGCTTGAGCTCCGGACCCACCACGATCACCGAGCGGCCCGAGTAGTCCACGCGCTTGCCGAGCAGGTTCTGGCGGAACCGGCCCTGCTTGCCCTTGAGCATATCCGACAGCGACTTCAGCGGACGCTTGCCGCGGCCGCGGATCGCCTTGGAGCGGCGCCCGTTGTCGAACAGCGCGTCCACCGCCTCCTGCAGCATTCGCTTCTCGTTGCGCAGGATGACTTCCGGCGCCCGGTGCGAGATGAGCTTAGTGAGACGGTTGTTGCGGTTGATGACGCGACGGTACAGGTCGTTGAGGTCCGACGTGGCGAAGCGCCCGCCGTCCAGCGGCACCAGCGGCCGCAGGTCGGGCGGGATCACCGGCACGACGTCCATAATCATCCACTCCGGCTTGTTGCGCAGGCCCGAGTGGTCACCGGAGTTCCGGAACGCGTCGACGATCTTCAGGCGCTTGAGCTGCGCCTTCTTCTTGTGCTGCGAGGTCTCCACCACCACCTGGGCGCGGAGTTCCTCGGCCACCTTGTCCACGTCGAGGCGCTGCAGGAGCTCGCGCACCGCCGGCGCGCCGATGTCGGCCTTGAAGGCGCTGTCGCCCTCTTCCTTGGCCTTCATCCGCAACTGGAGGTACTGCTCCTCGTCCAGGAGGTCGTTCATCTTGACCTCCTGCGCCCCCGGGTCGATCACCACGTAGTTGCTGTAGTAGATCACCTTCTCGAGCTCACGCAGCGTGAGGTCGAGCAGGTTGCCCATCGGGCTCGGCAGGGTCTTGAAGAACCAGATGTGCGCCACCGGCACGGCCAGCTCGATGTGGCCCATCCGGTCGCGACGCACCTTGCTCAGCGTCACTTCCACGCCGCAACGGTCGCAGATCACGCCGCGATAGCGGATCCGCTTGTACTTGCCGCAGTGGCACTCCCAGTCCTTCACCGGGCCGAAGATCTTCTCGCAGAACAGGCCATCCTTCTCCGGCTTGAACGAGCGATAGTTGATCGTCTCGGGCTTGGTCACCTCACCCCACGACCACCACGACCGCAGGCCGGCCATCTCCAGCCGCTCGCGCTCCTTGGGGTCCCGGGGGCCGCGGATCTCCTCGGGCGAGGCGATGCGGACCTGGATATAGTCGAACGCCGACGCGCTCTTCTCGCGGACGCTACGGAAATCAATCATCGGTTACTCCTCGGTGCCGAAGGGAGACGAAATGCCCTGGTGCCCGCCTTCAGCGTGCGAATCCATCGTCACGTGGATGCCCAGCGCCTGCAGTTCCTTCACGAGCACGTTGAACGACTCCGGCGTGCCCGGCTCCGGCAAGTTCTGGCCCTTCACGATCGCCTCGTACACGCGCGAACGGCCGTTCACGTCGTCCGACTTGACCGTCAGGATCTCCTGCAGGGTGTGCGCCGCGCCGTAGGCCTCCAGCGCCCACACTTCCATCTCGCCGAAGCGCTGGCCGCCGAACTGCGCCTTGCCCGCCAGCGGCTGCTGCGTGACCAGCGAGTAGGGGCCGATCGAGCGCGCGTGGATCTTGTCGTCCACGAGGTGGCTCAGCTTCAGCATATAGACCTGGCCCACCGTCACCGGGTTGGCGAAGGTCTCGCCCGTGCGGCCGTCGCGCAGGCGGATCTTCCCGCCTGGCATCATTCCGCCCACGGTCATCAGCTCGCGGGCCGCCGCGTCCAGGTCGGCCTCGCTCTTCTTGCCCAGCATCGCCGACAGCGCCGGGCGACCCATCGCCTCGAGCAGCGCCGCGTCGTCCAGCTCGGCGCGCTTCTCGAGCTCCTTGATCGCCTTCTTCAGCTCCGCCTTCTGCGCCGCCGTCACGTCCTCGGCATCCAGCTGCGCCGTGTGGTGCGCCACCGCGTGCTGCGTGGCCACCCGCTCGCGCGCCGCCAGTTCCTTGGCCGCACCGGACAGGTACTCGAAGGCGCGCTGGTACGCGGCCTTCGCCGGCGCGCTCATCCCGCGCCCGTTCAGGTCGTTCAGCGTCGCGTCGTGCAGCAGCTCCACCTTGTCCGCCTCGGCCTGGCTCGGCCGCAGGTCGTCGAGGATGGACCGCAGCTCGTCGGCCGTAAAGCCCGGCGCCGGCGTCTCCAGCTCCAGCGCACCGCGCACCCACTCCAGGCCCGCCATCCGCAGGCAGAGCCCGATCTCGCGCTCGTTCGCGCCCTGGAACACCGGGGTCTTCGCGTAGAAGCCGAGGATCTTCGCCGCCCACCCGAGGTGGGTCTCGAGGATCTGCCCGACGTTCATTCGCGACGGCACGCCCAGCGGGTTGAGCACGATGTCCACCGGCGTCCCGTCCGGGAGGAACGGCATATCCTCTTCCGGCACGATGCGCGCCACGATGCCCTTGTTGCCGTGGCGGCCGGCCATCTTGTCGCCCACCGAGATCTTGCGCTTCTCGGCCAGGTACACCTTCACCAGCTGGATGACGCCCGGGGGCAGTTCATCCGGCTTGAGGATCTGGTCGATCCGCATCTCCGCCCGCTCCTCGATCTTCGACTTCACCTCGTCGGCGGCGTCGATGATGCGGCGGACCTCCTCGTTCACCTTCTTGCTCTCGACGCGGAAGGTCTTGAGGTCCAGCGTCGCCAGGCGCAGGCCCGCGAGCAACTCCTCGGTCAGCGTCGTGCCCGCCGGGATGGCCTCCTCGACCGTCCCGCTCTGCAGCGCCAACGCCACCTTCTGGCCCACCAGCAGGGCCTTGATCTCCTCGTCGCGCACGTCGTTCACGCGCACCTTCTCCTCGCCCTCGAGGCGGCGCACGTCGCCGATCCGCTCACCGCGGTCCTTCTCGACCACCTGGTCTTCCACGCGCGAGAAGATCTTCACGTCGATCACCACGCCCTCGACGCCCGGGGGCACCTTGAGCGAGCTGTCCTTCACGTCCTTGGCCTTCTCGCCGAAGATCGCCGTCAGCAGCTTCTCTTCCGGCGACAGCTCGGTCTCGCCCTTCGGCGTGATCTTGCCGACCAGGATGTCACCCGGGCGCACGTGCGCACCGATGCGCACGATGCCGCGCTCGTCGAGGTCCACCAGGGACTCCTCCGAGACGTTCGGGATCTCGCGCGTGATCTCTTCCTGGCCGCGCTTCGTGTCGCGCACGTGGAGTTCGTGCTCCTGGATGTGGATCGACGAATACACGTCGTCCTTCACCAGGCGCTCCGAGAGCACGATGGCGTCTTCGAAGTTGTGGCCGTACCACGGCATAAACGCCACCGTCACGTTCGAGCCCAGCGCGAGCTGGCCGAACTGCGTCCCGGCGCCGTCGGCGAGCACCTCGCCCGCCTTCACCTTCTGGCCGGCCTTCACCAGCGGACGCTGGTTCAGCGCCGTGTCCTGGTTCGTCCGGCGGTACTTGCGGAGCTTGTAGCGGTCCTGCGCCGCGAGCCGCTGCAACGGCGCCTCGCCGTCCTTGCCCTTGGCGCCGGCGTCCACGATGATCTCGTCCGCCGTCACGCGCGTCACCGTGCCGGCGCGCTTGGCGATCACCGTCGCGCCCGAGTCCACGGCCACCTTCTCCTCCAGCCCGGTGCCCACCAGCGGCGTCTGCGGGTTGAGGAGCGGCACCGCCTGGCGCTGCATATTCGAACCCATCAGCGCGCGGTTCGCGTCGTCGTGCTCGAGGAACGGAATCAGCGCCGCGGCGATCGAGACCAACTGCTCGGGCGCCACGTCCATATAGTCCACGCGGCTGGCCGGCAGCAGCGGCACGTCGGCCTGCTGGCGGCAGAGCACCAACTCTTCCGCGAATGTCCCGTCCTCGTTCAGGCGCGCGTTGGCCTGCGCGATGACGGCGTCTTCCTCGCGGTTCGCGTCCAGCCAGGCGATCTCCTTCGTCACCTTGCCGTTCTTCACCACGATGTACGGCGTCTCCACGAAGCCGAGGTCGTTGACCCGTGCGAAGCAGGCCAGCGACGTGATCAGGCCGATGTTCGGCCCTTCCGGCGTCTCGATGGGGCACATCCGCCCGTACTGCGAGTAGTGCACGTCGCGGACCTCGAAGCCCGCGCGCTCGCGCGTCAGGCCGCCCGGTCCGAGCGCCGACAGGCGGCGCTTGTGCGTCAGCTCGGCCAGCGGGTTCGTCTGGTCCATAAACTGCGAGAGCTGCGACGAGCCGAAGAACGCCTGGATCACCGCCGAGACGGTGCGCGCGTTCACGAGGTCGTCCAGCGAGATCTTCTCGCTGTCCTGGTTGATGCTCATCCGTTCCTTGACCAGGCGCGCCATACGCGACAGGCCCACGGAGAACTGGTTGGCGATGAGCTCGCCCACCGAGCGGATGCGGCGGTTGCCGAGGTGGTCGATGTCGTCGACGTAGCCGCGGCCCTGGTGCAACTCGACCAGGTAGCGGATGATGGCCACGAAGTCCTCGGTCGAGAGGACGGTGTGGCTCATCGGCGTGTTCAAGTGCAGGCGCTGGTTGATCTTGTAGCGCCCCACGCGGCCGAGGTCGTAGCGCTTCGGCGAGAAGAACAGCCGCTCGAGCGCCTGCTTCGCCGTCTCCTTGTTCGGGGCGTCGCCCGGACGGAGCAGCGAGTAGATCTGCTTGAGCGCCTCGTCTTCCGACTTGGTCGGGTCCTTGGCCAGCGTGTTGCGGATCAGCGTGCTCTCGGCGCGGCCCGAGGCCACGAAGCAGGAGACCTTCTGCAGCTCGAGCTTCCGGAGCTTCTTGACCATCGTCACGTTCAGCGACTGGCCCGGCTCGGCGACGACTTCGCCGGTGGCCGGATCCACGACCTCGAGCGCGATCGTGCGCGCCGACGTGCGGTCGCCGCGCTCGAAGGCGTCGAGCTCCTCGCGCAGGTCCACCTGCTGGTACGAAGCGAACACCTGCACCTTGTCGATCTTCTGGCGGCGCAGGCGGTTGAACACCTCTTCCGTGAGCTCGTCGCCCTGCTTGACGAGCAGCACGTTCTCGGCGCGCTCGCGCTCGGCGCGGGCCTTCTTCGTCTTCGCCTTCGGGGCGTCCTCGGGGGTCGCCTCGCCGGCCAGCTCGATGTCCTGCGCGATGATCGCACCGATCACCTCGCGGTCACGGCCTTCCTTGCGCTTCGTGATGTCCAGCTCGCGCACGCCGAAGAACAGGCGGTAGATGTCGGCGTTCGACCCGTAGCCGAAGGCGCGCAACAGCGCCGTCGCCGGGAACTTCTTCTTCTTGTCGATGTGGACGAAGACCACGTCGTGGATGTCCACGGTGAACTCCACCCAGGAGCCGCGGAAGGGGATGATCCGCGACGAGATCAGGCGCTGGCCGTTGGGGTGCGTGCTCTCCTCGAACACCACGCCCGGCGACCGGTGCAGCTGCGAGACGATCACGCGCTCGGCGCCGTTGATCACGAAGGTGCCCAGCGGCGTGAGCAGGGGCAGCTCGCCGAGGTAGACCTCCTTCTCGATCTGGTTCTTGAGGCGCTTCTTCCCGTCGACCGGGTTCTCCTCATAGACCGTCAGCACCAGCGTCGCCTTCAGCGGTGCCGAGTAGGTCATATCGCGCTCGATGCACTCCTCGACCGAGTACTTGGGCTCGCCGAGCGTGTAGCGCTTGAAGTCCAGCGAGAAGTTCTCGTGGACGTCCGTGATGGGGAAGAGATCCTTGAAGACGCGCTCGAGTCCGACGTCTTCGCGGTCGTGCTTCGCGGCGTCGAGCTGGAGGAGCGACTGGAAGGCCTGCGTCTGGATGTCGAGGAGATGGGGCATACCCATCCCGGTCTCGAGCTTTCCGAAGGAGATCTGCGTGATCATATCGACCCGGGCTGTGCCCGTGAACAGGCGAAAACCGCCTCGCCCCCACCCGGCGGCGCCGAGGGGAGGGAGGCGAAAGGAGCTTCAGATGTGGAGCGGGGACTTCGTGGGGTGCATCGCAAGGCCGAGTAAGAGGGAGTGAGTTGCGACCGGGAGCACGGTGACCCGTGCCCCGGCCGGTAACCCATCCGCCTTACTTGACCTCGACGACCGCGCCCTCGGCCTCGAGCTTGGCCTTGACCGCGGCCGCCTCGTCCTTCGAGACGCCGGCCTTCAGGGTCTGCGGCGCGCCGTCCACCATATCCTTGGCCTCCTTGAGGCCGAGGCCGGTGAGCTCGCGCACCACCTTGATGACCTGGATCTTCTTGCCACCGGCATCCTTGAGGACGACGTCGAACTCCGTCTTCTCCTCGGCGGCGGCGGCGCCACCACCCGCGCCACCCGCCGGCGCGCCAGCGGCGACGGCAGCGATGGTCACGTTGAACTTGGTCTTGAACGCCTCGATCAGGTCGGTGAGCTCGATGACCGACATATTGCCGATCGCCTCGAGGATCTCGTCCTTGGAAAGGGTCGCGTTAGCCATTTGAGTCATTCTCCAAAAGTGTCCCCCAGGGAATCCTGGGGCGTGTGTGATCAGGCAGACGCCTGGGGGATTAGTTCGAACCTTCGAGCTGCGTCTTCTTCGCCTCGAGGGCGAGGGCGAACATCGAGAGCACGCTGTTGAACGTGCCAACGAGGATCGACAGCGCCTCTTCGCGGGTCGGCATCGAGGCGAGCTTCTTCACCGTCGCCTCGTCTACGGCCTTGCCGTCCCAGAGCCCGCCCTTGATGGACGGCTTCGAGTCGTTTTCCTTCGCGAAGTCGGCGAGGAGCTTGGCCGCGGCGATGGCATCCTTCGCCACCACGACGCCCGTGGGCCCCTTGAGCGTCTGGCCGGTGAGGCCAGCCTCGTTCACCGCGCGCAGCGCGAGGGTGTTCTTGATGACCACGTACTCCACGCCGGCCTTGCGGAAGCGGCGGCGGAGGGTCGTCATCGACTTCACGTTGAGACCGGTGAAGTCCGTGTAATAGACCGCAGCGGCGCCCTCGAGCTTGCCCTTCAGCTCGGCGACGAGCTGGTCCTTGTCGGATCGCTTCATCGTGGGTTACCGGTACGGGGTGGTGTCGATTCGCAGGCCGGGCCCCATCGTGGAGCTCACGGCGACGGTCTTGACGTACACGCCCTTCGACGCGGCGGGCTTGGACCGGATGATCTGGTCCATAAACGCGCCGAAGTTCTGCTCGAGGGCCTCGAGCCCGAACGAGACCTTGCCGATCGCGGCCTGGACATTGCCAGCCTTGTCGACGCGGAACTCGATCTTGCCCGCCTTCGTCTCCTTGACTGCCTGGGCCACATTGAACGTGACCGTGCCCGCCTTCGGGTTCGGCATCAGGCCGCGGGGACCGAGCACGCGACCCAGCTGGCCGACCTGGCCCATCTGGTCCGGCGTGGCGATCATCACGTCGAAGTCCGTCCAGCCATCCTTGATCTTCTGGATGAACTCCGTGCCGACGAAGTCGGCGCCGGCGGCCTCGGCTTCCTTCGCCTTGTCGCCGACGGCGATGACGAGGACGCGGACCGACTTACCCGTGCCGGCGGGGAGCACCACCGTGCCACGGACCACCTGGTCCGCGTGGCGGGGATCCACACCGAGGCGCACCGCGATCTCGACCGTCTCGTCGAACTTGGCGAACGCCGCGTTCTTGACGGCCTCGAGGGCGGCCTTCGGGGTGTGCAGCGTGCCGGCGGCGATCTTCTCGGCCGCGGCGCGGTACTTCTTGCCGTGCGTCTTCATCCCTTCACCTCCACGCCCATCGACCGCGCGGCGCCGGCGATCATCGCCATCGCGCCCTCGAGCGAATCGGTGTTGAGGTCGGGCATCTTGAGTTCGGCGATCTTCCGGACCTGCGCCTGCGTGATCGCGCCGACCTTGTTGCGGTTCGGCTGACCCGAGCCCTTCTCGATACCAGCTTCCTTCTTCACGAGGAACGCCGCGGGCGGCGTCTTCAGGATGAAGGTGAAGGACTTGTCGGCATAGATGGTGATCTCGACCGGCAGGATCGCATCCTGGCCCTGCGTCTTGGAGTTGAACTCCTTGCAGAATGCCATGATGTTGATGCCCTGCGGACCGAGAGCCGTACCGACCGGCGGGGCCGGATTCGCCTTGCCTGCAGGGATCTGCAGTTTGACGAAACCGGTGACCTTCTTGGCCATCTCTCCCTCTGGGAAAACGTGAAGCGTGCCCGGGCGCCGTCCTCACGGGACGGGCTGGCGATGCACGCTGACTCCCACGTTGTTGTTTAGAGACGGTGTGGTGATCCGTCTGTGCGCTCCTCGATGGCGACTGTGACCTCAGCCATCTGCCCCGCGCAGGGGCATCTACAAGACTTCGGACGGATGACGGAGGACGGATGCACACGGAGCGGTATAGCCTCCGTCATCCGTCATCCGTCCCGACTCAGTGTCCCTTCAGCTGCAAATAGTCGAGCTCCACCGAAGTGGGCCGCCCGAACAAACTCACGCTGACCCTGACCTTCCCCTTATCCGCCATCACGTCCTCGACCGTTCCGTTGAAATCCGTGAACGGGCCGTCCGTGATCGCCACCGCCTGGCCGACGAGGAACGGAATCTCCTCCTTCGGAGCGGCCACTTCCTCTTCCACCGCGATGCCCAGCAGGCGCTTCACTTCGTCGTCCCGCAGCGCCTGCGGTTCGCGGTCCTTGGAGCCGACGAACTTGATCACGCCCTGGATGGCGTTGATCGTGTGCAGCGTCTCCTCGCTGATCGCCATCTCCACGAGCACGTAGCCCGGGTAGACCTTGCGATCGACCGTCACCTTCTTGCCGTTCTTGATCTCGACCACCTGCTCGGTCGGGACCAGCGCCTGCCGGATGCGCCGTTCGTCGGGCGCCGCCGGATCCGCGTCGATCTTCCGCTGGATCAGCGTGCGCACCTTGTTCTCGTGGCCAGAGGTCGTCTGGACGGCGTACCAGCGATGGGTCACGGTCAAGCTCCGAAGAGTGCCGGAATCCCGCGCACCAGCACCGCCTGCAGCACGAGGTCGAGCAGCCAGATCACCGCGCCGATGAACAGCGAGAGCCCGATCACGCCGATCGAGAGCTGCTGCACCTGCGGGCGCTCCGGCCACGTGACCTTGCGCATCTCCGTCACCACTTCGTTCCAGAAGTTGGCGACGCGCGCCGGCAGCGACGGCTGGGCCTGCACGACCTCGCCGGCCACTTACTTCGTCTCCTTGTGGAGCATGTGCTTGTTGCAGCGCGGGCAGTACTTCTTCCACTCGACGCGCTCCGGGTGCAGGCGCTTGTTCTTCGTGGTGAAGTAGTTGCGGTTCTTGCACTCACTGCACGCGAGGATGATCTTGTCGCGCGGCATAAGTCACTCACTGGTCAGGCGTTCACCGGCGCCCCCGCAGGGACGCGACAGGCCACCCAACGCCCGGACTTGGGCGCTTGGCGGCGAGCCTTGAAACGTAGACGGGATAGCGAATCGTTGCAAGTCCCGCCTCCGGGCCAGTTTGCGCGCCCGCCAAAGCCCTGCCCCGCAAACCCTCTTGCGCTCCGGCCTGTCAAACCTATACATAGTTCTGACTAGTATAGGAGCCCCTATGACCGACCTGACCGCCGGACTGCTCGCGGGCACGCTGGACCTGCTCATCCTCAAGACCCTCTCCTTCGGCGCACTGCACGGCTACGGGATCGCCCAGAACATCAGGCGCTTCTCCGGCGACGCCCTGCGCGTCGAGGAGGGCTCGCTGTACCCGGCGCTCCAGCGGATGCAGGTCAAGGGCTGGGTGCGCTCCCAACTGCAACGCACCCCGACCGGACGCACGGGCCGCTACTACGAGCTCACCGACGACGGCCGCACACAGCTCGGCCACGAGTCCGAGAGCTTCCTGCGCTCGGCTGCGGCCACGACGCGCGTGCTGCGGAGCACGGCAGGATGACCCTGCGCGAACTCATAGGCAGGCTCGCGGCCTGGCGACGCCGTGAGGAACTCGACCGCGAGCTGACGGACGAGCTGCAGGAGCACCTCACGCTACTCGAGGAGGAGTATGAGCGCGAAGGGCTCTCCCCCGCCGAGGCCCGCGCGGCCGCGCACCGACGCCTCGGCCACCTCGCCAGCACCCGCGCCGAGAGCCGTGACGCCTGGGGCTTTCCGGCTCTGGAGCGTCGGCTGCAGGACTTACGCTACGCCCTGCGCGGGCTGCGCCGCAGCCCCGGCTTCACCGTGGCGGCCATCCTCACGCTGGCACTCGGCATCGGGGCCAACGCCGCGATGTTCGCCGTGCTGGACCGCGTGATGTTCCGGCCGTATCCGCTGCTGCGCGACCCCTCCACGGTGAACCGCGTCTACCTACAGACGACCTTCCAGGGACGCCGCAGCACCAACACGGTGTTCCCGTATACGCGCTTCGCCGACCTGCAGCGTGAGACGCAGTCGTTCTCGCACTACGCCGCCGTCTCCGAATGGCGCTTCGCCGTCGGCCGGGGCGACGACACCCGCGTGCGCAAGGTCGCCGGCGTCAGTGCCGCGTTCTTCGGCTTCTTCGACGCGGCACCCGTGCACGGCCGCTACTTCACCGCCAGCGAAGACGCCCTCCCGCTTGGCACCACCGTCGCGGTGATCAGCGCCGCATTCTGGCGCCGCGAATTCGGCGGCGACGACGTCGTCGGTCGCCAGCTCAAGGTCGGCTCCCTCGACTACCGCATCGTCGGCGTGGCGCCGGCGGACTTCGTCGGAACCGTCAGTGGCGAACCGCCGGAGGTGTTCGTCCCCATCACCACGATCGCGGCGAACCTCGGCCCCTACTCGCGCGACACCTATTGGCTGGACTACCGATGGGACTGGGTGGAGATGCTCGTGCGCCGCAAGCCCGGCGTCAGCGTCGAAGCCGCCAACGCCGACCTCACGCAGGCCTACGTGCGCAGCCGCGCCCAGGCGCGCGAGCTGAACCCGCGCGTGATGGCCGACTCCCTGGTGCAGCCGCGTGGACTGGCGGGGCCGGTCAAGACGGCGGCCGGACCCGAACGGGGCGACGACGCCACCGTGTTGCTCTGGGTCTCTGGAGTGGCCATCGTCGTGCTGCTCATCGCCTGCGCCAGCGTCGCAAATCTGATGGTCGCGCGGCTGCTGCAGCGGCGGCGCGAGGTCAGCATCCGACTCGCCCTGGGCGTCTCTCGCCGACGGCTGCTGGCGCAGTTCATTGCTGAGAGCCTGCTGCTCTCCGCGTTGGGTTTGGCTGCCGGGCTGGTCTTCGCGCAGTGGAGTGGCACGCTCATCCGGGCGCTGCTGCTGCCGGAGGGCTCGGCGTTCAACCTCGCGCAGGACGCACGCACCTTCGCGGTGGGCATCGCGCTGGTGCTGCTCACCACGCTGCTGACAGCGCTTGGGCCGATGGTCATCGCCGGCCGCGGCGAACTGGGCGCGATGCTCCGAGGCGGTGGCCGCGACGGGGCGGCGCGGCGCTCGCGCGTGCGCAGCGCCTTGCTGGTCTTCCAGGTGGCGCTCTCGGTGGTGCTGCTCATCGGGGCGGGGTTGTTCGTGCGCAGTTTCGGCGCGGCACGCGCACTGCCCTTGGGCTACGATGCCGGGCCGGTGGTGGAGGCCGTGCTCGATGCGCGCGGCGAATCGCTGGGCGACGAGCAGCAGGCCCAGCTCCAGCGCCAGATGCTCGAGGCGGCGGAGGCGATCCCCGGCGTGGAAGCCGCCACGACGATGAACACCCGCCTCTTCCGCAGCAACACTGCGGACCTCTGGGTACCCGGCGTGGACTCGGTGGCCAGCCTCGGCCGCTTCAACTTCCAGCTCGGGTCACCGTCGTACTTCCAGGTGATGCGGATCGCCATCATCCGCGGACGCGGCTTCGACGCGTCGGACCGCCAAGGGTCCGTGCGAGTCGCGATCGTCAGCGAAGCGATGGCCGAGCGGCTCTGGCCCGACCGCGAGGCGCTGGGCCAGTGCCTCCACGTGAGCCTCGGCGACGGCGGCCCGGCCATCGGCGCGCCCTGCACCACCGTCGTAGGGATCGCAGGCAACACGCGGCAGCAGGCGCTGGTCGACGACGATCCGATGCTGACGTACTACCTGGTGGCCGAGCAGTTCGCGCCGGGGGCGTTGCTACCGATCGCCCTCAGGCTGCGGACATCGGACCCCACCGCACACGTCGAGCGCATCCGGGCCGCGCTCACCCGCGCGATGCCTGGCGACGGACTCGCGGTCGTGCGCCCGATGCAGGAGATGGTGGACAACCAGAGTTCGGCCTGGCGGCTCGGGGCCACGCTGTTCACGATGTTCGGCGGCCTCGCGCTGCTGGTAGCGTCGGTGGGCCTCTACGGCGTAATCAGCTACGACGTCACCACCCGCGCACACGAGCTTGGCCTGCGCCGTGCACTCGGCGCGCAGGCCGGCGACGTGCTGCGCCTGGTGGTGGGGCAAGGACTGCGGGTGACGGCGCTCGGCGTCATCGTCGGGGCACTGCTGGCGCTGGGCGCCTCGCGCTGGGTGGAGCCGCTGCTGTTCCGGGTGCGGGCCACCGACCCCGTCACCTATGCGGCCGTACTCGGCACGATGTTGGCGGTGGCGCTCGTCGCGAGCCTCGTGCCCGCCCGCCGCGCGCTGGGCGCCGACCCGATGCAGGCCCTGCGCGGCGAATGACCTCGCCGGTGTTGCCCCGCAAGCACGCGACCGGGATTGAACCGGTGACCTCATCCTTACCAAGGATGTGCTCTACCAACTGAGCTACGCGTGCGACCTTTTCCTCTTCCGTCTTTGCTTCTCCAACACAGAGCGGGAGACGGGGCTCGAACCCGCGACATCAAGCTTGGAAGGCTTGCGCTCTACCAGCTGAGCTACTCCCGCATCTCTACTCTTCCGTCTTCCGTCTTTGCTGCTCGAAATATGGTGGGAGAAGGATTCGAACCTTCGAAGGCATAAGCCGGCAGATTTACAGTCTGCTCCCGTTGGCCACTTGGGTATCCCACCTCGATTCCGCGGCGCCACCGAAAGCCCTGCCAGAGCTGACGGCGAGGATCGAACTCGCGACCGCCCGATTACAAATCGGGTGCTCTACCAGCTGAGCTACGTCAGCGAACCCTGCATCCAGAGCGCAGAACTGAAGGATAAGGACGGAAGCCCCAAGACGGAAGGCACGACTCGCCTCACCATTTCCGACCTCCGGCCGGCATCGTTGGTCACGTGAGGAGCTTCCACCGCGTCCCCTGCGGTCCGTCCTCGATCACGATGCCCTTGGCCTCGAGCGCCTCGCGGATGGCGTCCGCCGCGGCGAAGTCCCGGCGACCGCGCGCTTCCTTCCGCGCCTGCAACTGCCGCTCCACCCACTCCGCCAGCTCGGCGTCGGCCGCCGCCGCCTCCGGCACCAGGTCGAGGACGCGGTCCACCATCGCGAACACGTCGCGCGCGCGGCGCAGCGCCGCCACGTCGCTGCCGCCGGCGTCGAGCTCCTTGTTGGCCGCACGGATGAACTCGAACAGCGCCGCCATCGCCTCGGGCGCGTTGAGGTCCTCGAACAGCGCCGTGCGCACCGCCGTCTCGAGACGGTCGGCCGCGTCCTCCAGCCCGCGCGTGCCGCCCTTGGCCCGCTGCAGGCGCTCGGCGAAGTCGCCGATGCGGCGCACGGCTTCCATCGAGCCCTCCAGCGCCTCGCCGCTCAGGTTGAGCTGCTTGCGGTAGTGCGTGCTGAACACGAAGTGGCGCACCGCCGCCCCGCCGATGCCCGCCTCGCGCAGGCCCTCGACGTTCTGCACGTTGCCCACCCGCTTGGCCATCTTCGCGCCCTCGGTGAGCAGGAACTCGCCGTGGCACCAGCAGCGTGCGAACTCCTTGCCCGTCGCCGCCTCGCTCTGCGCGATCTCGTCCTCGTGATGCGGGAACACGAGGTCGATGCCGCCGCAGTGCAGGTCCAGCGTGTCGCCAAGGATGCTCATCGCCATCGCCGAGCACTCGAGGTGCCAGCCCGGACGCCCGCGGCCCCAAGGCGAATCCCAGGCCGCGGCGCAGGCTTCGTCCTCCGGCTTGGCGGCCTTCCACAGCGCGAAGTCCTGCGCGTTCTCCTTGGAGTAGTCGTCCTGCGCCACGCGCGCGCCGGTCTGGATCTCGCGAGTGTCCAGCCGCGAGAGCCGCCCGTAGCCCGGGAACTTCGCGATCGCGAAGTACACCGACTTGTCCTCGGCCACGTAGGCGACGCCGTTGGCGATCAGGCGCTCCACCAAGGCGATCATCTGCGGGATGTAGGCCGTCGCCCGCGGATAGTGCTCGGCGTCCTCGATGCGCAGGTACTTCCGGTCCTCGTGGAAGATCGCGACGATTGGGTCCGTCACCTCGCCGATCGTCTTTCCCTGCTCCGACGCGCGCACGATGATCTTGTCGTCCACGTCGGTCAGGTTCATCACCTGCTCCACCTTCCAGCCGCGCAGGCGGATCGTGCGCCGCAACAGGTCCTCGAAGAGGAAGGTGCGGAAGTTGCCGAGGTGCGCCGGGTTGTAGACCGTCGGACCGCAGGTATAGAGGCGCACGGTCTCGCCATCCGCCGGAGCGAAAGCTTCGACCGCGCGGGTCATCGTATTGAAGAGACGGAACTCCGGCATCCGCGAAAGCTACCGGGACGTGTCGGGGGGCGGCAACGGCGCAGCCTCCCGCAGCGCGTCGCGCGGCAGTGCCTCCTCCGCCACGCGCGACGCCCGCACCGCGACGCCGGCATCCCGGCACAGCGCGAGCACCGACTCCGGCGACGTGCCTGGCACCAGCGGCACGCGCAGCCGCCGGCCGCGCCGAGCCACGCTCGGCAGCCGCGGCAAGAGGCGCCACATCGCGTCGTCCGGACTCGGTACGAGCAGTTCCAGCACGTTGCGCCGAGGACGCGCCAAGCCATCCGCGCGGCCCTGCACCAAGCGCAGCACCTTGTCGGCCGTGCCCTGCCCGCCGCAGGCCTCGCCGTCGCGACCGGCGATGATCACCGCCACGCCGCCCGCGGCGATGGATTGCAGCAGCGCGATGCCCACCGCGCGATCCGCCGGCCCGAGAAAGGCGAAGGGCTCATCGCAGCAGATCAGCTGCGGCCGCGCAAGCAGCGCCTGCGCGACCACCACGCGCAGTTGATCCAGCGCGCCGAGTGATCCCAGGCGCACGCGCGACATTCCCACGAGCCCCACGCGATGCATCAGCGGCAGGAACCGCGTCGGCGCCGGAATCGGATCCTCGCCAAGTGCGAGCACGTCGGCGTGAAAGGCCAGCGCCTGCCGCACCGTGAGGAAGTGGTACTCCCAGGGCCGTGCGCGCACGATCTGCGGACGCAGCGGGCGATGGTCCAGTTCGCCCTGCCATCGCACCGTGCCGCCAGTAGGGCGCGCCACGCCCGCGGCGAGCATCAGCAGCGTGCTCTTGCCGGCGCCGCCGGCGCCGGTCACGGCCATCAGTTGGCCGGCGTGCAGGCGTAGCGAAACCTGCGAGAGCGCGAGGACATCGGTGGTGGTGCCGAGCACGCCCGCGCGCCAGCGGCGCGTGACGTGGCGAAACTCGAGGAGTGGTGTCGGTCGCATAGGCGGCACGGTAGCGCGCGTTGCGCGATGCGCCGCCATCCTCGTCGCGCCGACTGCGGCAATTGCCTGCGCCGACGCAACGACGCCCGTCGCGGCCAGCGCGACGGGCGTCGTAGTTCTTCGTGAGCCTCGCCTACTTCTTCTCGTCGATCTCGGCGTCCACCGTCTCGCCGGCGCCGATCCGCTTGGCCGGCGCGCTGGAGCCAGGCGGCAACAGCCCCATCTTCTGCTTGAGCGCCAGCAACTGCTGGTCCGCGCTGGCCGAGCCGGCCTGCTTCTCCAGCCGCTTGAAGTCGCCAGCGAGGCGGTCGCCGCTGAACTCCTCCTCGATCTCGGTACTGGCCTTCAACATCCGCTCGTTCTGGCCGATCTTCTCTTCCATCCGCGCGAAGGCCTCGAAGGCGCTCTTCTCGGACATCGACGACATCGTCTCCGAGATCTTCTGCTGCGCCTGCGCCCGGCGCTGCCGCGCGAGCAGGAGGTTCTTCTTGCGCTTGGCTTCCTGGATCTTGTCGTTCAGGTCGCGCAGTGAGTTCTTGAGCTTCTCCGTCTCCATCACGTGCGCCTGCCAGGTGGCCTCGAGCGTGGCGGCGTGCTCGTAGTGCTCCTGCTGGCGCATCAGGGCCTGCTTCGCGAGGTCGTCGCGGCCCTCCTTGACGGCCAGCATCGCCTTGGCTTCCCAGTCCTGGCTCTGCTTGTACTCGGCCTCGAACTGGTCCTTGAGGCGCTTCTCGTCGGCGATGGCGGCGGCCACCTGCTGCTTGGCGCGGGCCAGCTGGTTCTGCATATCCACGACGATCTGGTCGAGCATCTTCTCCGGATTCTCGGCGCGCGAGATCAGGTCGTTGATGTTCGACTTCAGGAGCGTGGCGAGTCGGTCGAAGAGTCCCATCGTCAGCGGGCCTCGCGGTAGGTGGCGAGCTCGCGGAGATGGCCGGCGAGCGACAGCGTGATGCTCTCGTACGAGGCGAGGAACTCCTCGTAGTCGAGGTGGGCGAGTTCGAGGGCCTCGGTCAGCACGACCTCGTTGCCCTGGATGCCGTAGGAGCCGTGGAGCAGGTCGGTGGCGTTGAGCTCGAGGAGCCGGCGGCAGAGCTTGTCCGCCTGCCCGTTCTTCGGGAGCTCCATCACCTTCACCCGCAGCACGACGACCGGCGGCGAGTGATGGACGACCACGGTAAGGTCGAGGGCACCGCCCGGGTGGACCTTCCAGAGACCGGGTTCGATCTCTTCGTAAGAGGCGCCCTCGCCGGCAAGGCGGCCGAGGAAGCCGTCGATCTGTTCGGGCGTGACCATTCAGGGTCCCCAGGGTAGCGGTTCACCCCCGGTACGCGCGGGGTGTGTCGGAAAGTTTCACCCTTTATCGCGAGTTCGGTAGGGTGGTGTCTCGCGTTTCGTCTCCCGGCGGGGGCACGGGGCGATGGAGTGAGGAAGATTCGGAACACTGGGGAAAGCGGGGAACGGCTTGGGAGACGATCGTGACGCCGCCCGTACCACTGCCTCCCAGTCGTTCAGTACAGCCAGACCACCAGTGCACCGCAGCCGTCAAAGTCCGTAAACTGCGGCGGCGCCAACGTCGCCCGGTACATCTCGAGGCGCACTGCCATCTGCACCAGCCCGCGCACCTCGTCCGACGTCGTGGTGTTGCCCCAGTCGCGACCGTTCACGAAAAGCCGCGGCCTGCAGAAGCCGAAGGGGCCTCGGAAGAAGAGGTCGCCCCAGTTGCCCGGTGAAGGCTGTGTGGCGCGGACCCAGCCCGGCGAGAGCGAGGCGATGGCATTCGGTGTGACTTGCGGGAACTTCCGCAGGTCGGCCTCCCCAATGAAGACGCCGCTCTGCGTGCTGCGCCGATACTCGTATTCCAGTTCCTCGCGCGTCAGTGCGTTGGCGCGCACCACGACGGTGTCGAGCACAGTGGGCACGGGCTGGAGGACGATGTCGCCAATGTCCGTGCGTGATTCGGTGGCGCGGACTTCGTGCAGTGCGGGGAGAAAGCCGAGCACGCGCACGGCGAGCTGTCGGCTTCCGCGTTCAATCTCCAATTCGAAGCGCCCCGCCGAGTCAGTCCGGACGGTGCCGGACGTCGCGGCCGAGGCGATGACCTCCGCACGCGGCACCGGTGCACCGCTTCCGTTGACGATGCGCCCGACGAGCCGCACGCTTTGGGCGGGATCACTCAGCATCAGGTCGTACGCGTAGACGGCGGGATCCACCGCCAGGAGGATCGCTCCACTGCGGCGGCCATCGGGATGTCGGCCGTGGACCACGACCTCGGCGCCCGCGAGCATTCCGCAGAGCGCGAATCGACCGTCCGACCCCACGGTGTCCGCCGAGATGTACTCCTCCGCCTGCACCGGTCCGCCACCGACGACGGTCTCCGACCAGCGTGCCACGACGATGGCACCGGCAAGCGATTGCCCGCGCGCATCGCGCACCTCGCCGACGACGAGGCCGCGGTCGGCATCCATCTCACCACCGCAGCGCGTGCGAGCGAGCGCGACGCGCGAGCCGGTGACGAGGGCAATATCGGTCGTGCGACCGCTGCGAACGTCGACGGCGACCGTGGGCGGCGCGACACCCACGGAGTCGAGCCAGAGCGCGGGGTAGCTGACGCGGTAAGTGCCCTCTGGCACGCCCGAGAAGACAAAGCGACCACGCTGGTCCGTGGTCGCACGACGATTGCCGGGACTCAGCACGACTTCGGCACCCTCGAGCGGTCCGAAGCTGCGCAGGGAATCTCGGAGGATACCGCGAACGGTGCCTTGGGCGTGAGCCTCGCTCGCCAAGAGTAGCGCGAGGGACGCTGCGAGAACTCGACCGGTCATAGTGGCGATGGAGTGATGTGAGTGCCGGGAAGACGGAAGCGGGTTGGGGGACGACCCTCGACGTCGACCCCACGGTCTCGCGTGTCCGTCAAGACTTCTACCAGCGTCCGCCGGTACACCAATCTCCCGTTGTTCAGAACGTCCAGATCACGACCGACCCGCAGCCGGCGAAGTCGTTGAACTCCGGCGGCGCATTGTTGGCGGTGTAGAACTCCACCCGCTTGGCGACGCGCAGGAAGTTGTTCTCCTCGTCCACCGCGATGTCGCGGAAGTTGGCGCCATCAATGAAGAACTGCGGACGGCAGAACTCCGAACCGCGGCGCATCAGCAGGGTCGGCCCTTGGCGCGTCTGCTGCACCGCCACGCGCGGGTTGTAGGTCGCGATGGTCTGCGCGCTCACGAGGCCGAGCCGCCTGAGCTGTTCGTCGTCGACGAACACGCCAAGCCCCCGCTCCTTGCGCGCCTCGAACTGCAGTTGCGAGGCGGTCATCGCTTGGCCGGTCACGGTCACGGTGGCAAGCTCGCGCGGCGCGTCCTGCAGCGTCACGACGTCGAGGTCCAACTGGGTTTCGAGCGGGTCGACGGCGCGGAGCATCGGCGTGTAGCCGAGCGCACGTACCATCAGCTGGCTCGAGCGTCGCGGCAGGGCGGGCAGCACGAAGCGGCCGGACTCGTCGCTGCGCACGCTTTGTGCCGTATCGCCGATGATGAGCACGGCCGCGCCGCTGATGGGCGCGCCGGCGGCATTGAGCACGCGGCCGGTCACGCTCGCGGTGATTCCGGCGGGCGCCACGACGATGTCGCGTCGGTGCAGCGGCGACTCGGCCTCCACGAGCAACTCGCCGCTCGAGCCGCCGGCTCCGATGGCGCGCAATGTGAACTCGGACCCCACCGGGACACCGCAGAGCGCGTACGAGCCCGACGCCGAGGCACTGTCCGCCGCCGCCATCGTGCCCTGCGCCACTTCCCTGCCCTGCACGATGGTCTCGACCCAACGCGCGAAGACGCCGGTCCCGACGGCAGGCATCCCGTCGGGGTCGCGAATCTCACCGATCAGGATGCCCTGCTCGGCGCCGAGCACATCGCCACAGACGGCGCGCTGAATGGTGGCGTTGGAAGGCGTCGCCAGCACCACGGTCTCGGTGCGGCGGCCGCGCACGGTGACCTGGCGCTGGATGGCCGGGAGGCCAAGCGAGTCCAGCCACGGCGCCCAATAGGCGACCACATAGTCGCCGGCCGGAACGTCCGTAAACTCAAACGCACCCCCGCGCGCCGTCACGGCCTTCTTGCTGGCTCCCATCAACACGACGTCCGCTCCCACGACCGGGCCACCGGTGCGAAGCGAGTCGACCAGTGTGCCGCGGATGCTGCCCTGCGCGACGAGCGGCGCGGTGGACACGAGGAGTGCTGCGAGGACGGCGGCGGTGCGTCGAATCAAGCGCATCGTGGCTCCAGTGGCGGGGCGCGAAGCTTCTGCGGACGGGGCTCGGTGTAAGACACCAGTCCGTGGCAGAACGTTTCCAATCTGCGCCGAGTGCCAGCGGGCCGCGGGAATGACCTAAGCCCGCTTGATCTGGGTGAGCCGTTCCTTGGCGAGCCGGCGCCCGGTGGGTGTGGCGGCCAGACCGCCGCCGGCAGTCTCGCGGTACCGCACGTCCATCTCGCGCCCAATCTCGCCCATCGTATCTATGACCTCGTCGGCGGGGATGGCGAACTCGATGCCCGCGAGCGCCATCTCGATGGCCGCCAACGCGATAGCGGAGCCGGTCGCGTTGCGGAACACACAGGGCAGTTCGACCAAGCCGCCGAGCGGATCACAGACGAGCCCCAGAGTGCCCTGCTGCGCGAGCGCGACCGCACTGCCGACTTGCCGCGGCGAGCCGCCGAGCATCTCGGTGGCAGCTCCGGCAGCCATCCCCGCTGCCGCGCCAGTCTCCGCCTGGCAGCCGCCCTCGGCCCCGGACAGCGAAGCCCGGTGCGCCACGACGGCGCCGATCAGCCCGGCCGTCGCGAGCGCATCCACCAACTGCGCGTCGCTGATGCCGTGCTTGTCCGCGAGCCCGAGGAGCACGCCCGGAAGCACGCCAGCTCCGCCGGCCGTCGGCGCGGCGACGATGACGCCCATCGCCGCGTTGACCTCCTGCACCGCCAGCGCGCGCATCAGCACGTCGCGGAATACCGTACCGGCCAGCGGCCCCGCTGGTCCGTTGCGGAGCTTGGCGGCATCCCCGCCGACAAGTCCGCTGGCCGAGCGCATATCGCCGGTGAGTCCTTGCTCGACGGCGTGGCGCATCACGGCGAGTGCGCGACCCAGCGCCTCGCGGATGTCCTCCACGCTGCGGCCTTGGTCGCGGGCTTCGATCTCGAGCGCGCAGCGGGCGAGCGAGCGCCCCTGCCGTTCGGCGTCGGCAATGGCGTCGGCGAGCGAGGTGTACATCAGCCGCCGACCTTGTCGATGCGGTGCGTCCAGCGCACCCAGGGCAGCGCCTTGATGGCTGCACCGACGGGATCGTCCGGGCGCTCGTCGAGCTCGATCACCATAAACGCGTCGCCGCCGCGATGCTTTCGCGAGAGGCGCAGCGTGGCGATGTTCACGCCGGCGTCGCTGAGCAGCGAGGCGATGCGCGCGATGCTGCCCTTCACGTCCTCGGCGACAAGCACGATCGTGTGGTGCGAGCCGTCGACTTCCACCGGATAGCCGTCGATCTGCGAGACGCGGATGCGGCCGGCGCCGAGCGAAGCACCGAGCATCACGTGATGGCGGTGTTCGCGCGTGACCGTGATGCGCACGGTGTTGGGGTGCACCTCGGGTTCATCGCCAAGCGTGGTCTTCTCGAAGCGCCAGTCGAGGCCTTCCTTCTCCATAATGGAAAGCGCGTCGCGGAGGCGTTCGTCGTCGGGGCGGAAGCCGAGCAATCCGCCGACGATGGCTTTGTCGGTGCCGTGGCCTTCACCGGTGCGGGCGAAGGAGCCGTGGAGCTCAATGAGCGCCTTGGTCGGCGTGCCGGCGACGAGATCGCGGGCCACGAGGCCGAGCCGGCAGGCGCCGGCCGTGTGGCTGGAACTGGGGCCGACCATCACGGGGCCGATGATGTCGAGGATGGAAACCATAACCGAAAGCTAGTGCCGGCGACGCGCGATGCGCCGTAGCTAGAGCGCGATCGGGTGCTGCGCCGCGCACGCTTCCCGGTCGTGCACGCTCAGTACTCCCGCTCGCCGCAGCACCAACGAAGCATCCAGCGTGAAGAGCTTCCAGCGCACGGTGGACGGCGCCGGCAGGCCGGTGGCACCAAGGTCGCGGATCGCGACATCGCCGGGCCACTTGGCGTGCGCCGAGGTCGTAATCATCGCGAGCACGAGGTGCCGTGTGGCGCCGTTGTAGCTATCTGACGAGCAGACCAGCGCCGGGCGTCGCTTGGACGCCAGGCGCTCGGTGAACGGGAACGGCACGACGACGACGTCGCCTGGCTTATAGGCCGGCATACGCCGCCTCGTCGTCGGGAGAGTCCCACTCCGGGGCGAGCGTCGCCTCGATGTCCCGTAGCTCGGCGAGATCCGGAAGCGCCTTGCGCAGCCGCACCTCACCCGACGGCTCGACGAGGAACTCGACGCGATCGCCGGCGGCGAGCGCGAGCGTCTCCCGCACGACCTTCGGGATGGTGGCCTGATACTTCACCGTCAGGGTCGACACCGGCATTTATCCTCCGTAATGCGTAATGGGTATTACGCATTACGGTAATGGTTTTGTGGGACAGAGTCAAGTGGGGTGGGCTCTGCGCGGGCACGATAGGCGGAGCGAGGCCGGAGGCGGCATCATTCCCTCGCGGCTTCAACACCGGCAATGCCCCCGCGCGTACACTTTAATGATGTGCCTCCCGGCTCCTGCGGCGCGTGCACAGCGTCGCGTATCCGAGAGTGCTAGCCGAGCAGGTGTTCGCAGTCCTTCCCGTTCCCGACCGCCGCGAACCCCGGGCGGTCACCACCGGAGTACGACGTGAAAGTGATTCGCTCCCTCGTTGGTGTTGGCCTGCTGATGGCAGGCGCACTCCACGCTCAGCAGACCTCGCGCACCGAGCCGGTCACGGCGCTGCGCGACAACAGTTCCGGCTTCCACGCTCTCGTCGGCGCACGCGTCGTCACCGCCCCGGGGCAGGTGCTGCAGAACGCGACAATCGTCATCCGCAACGGGCTGATCGTCTCGGTCGGGGCGAACGCGCAGGCGCCCGCGGGCGCCCGGGTCTGGGACCTGAAGGGTCAGACGGTCTATCCTGGCTTCATCGATGCCCACGCTGACCTTGGCGTCGGCGAAGTGCCTGAGGGCGGCGACGTGGGCCCGACGCACTGGAACCCGCAGGTGCGCGCCTGGTACAGCACCGCCTCCACCTTCCGCGATGACAGCACCCGCCGGCGCAGCCTGCGGTCGTTGGGCTTCGGGACGGCGCTGGCGGTGCCCAAGCAGGGCATCTTCCGCGGCAAGGCGTCGGTGGTGAACCTCAGCGACGCGGGCGTCCGCGAGCGCGTGCTGCGCGCGGACCTGGTGCAGTCGGTCGGCTTCCAGCGCTCCTTCACGCTCGGCGGCAGCTATCCGAACTCCGCGATGGGCACCATCGCGCTGATGAAGCAGACCTGGATGGATGCGGAGTGGTACATCCGCGCCTGGGCGGCCTACGAGCGCAGCGGGCGGGCGATCCTGCCGCCGGAGACCAGCGAAGCGCTCGCCGCGCTGCGCGGCAGCGTGCAAGGCCAGCAGCCCGTGCTGTTCCAGACGGGAAGCGAGGAGGAATACCTCCGCGCCCAGGCCATTGCGACCGAGTTCAAGCTCGTGCCGTGGTACCGCGGCAGCGGTGAGGAGTACCGACTCCTCGACGTGCTGCGCGGCCGCAGCCAACCGCTGATCATCCCGCTCAACTTCCCGGACGCGCCTGAGGTGGGCAGCCCGGAGTCGGCGCTGAACGTGTCGCTCGGCCAGCTGCGGCACTGGTATCTCGCGCCGACCAACGCGGCGCAGCTCGCCAGCGCCGGCGTGCCGTTCGCCATCACCACCGATGGTCTCTCGTCGCTCAACCAGTTCCTGCCGAACCTGCGCATCGCCGTCGCGCGCGGGCTCACGCCGGACCGGGCCTTGGCCGCGCTGACGACCGTGCCGGCCGGCTGGCTCGGCATCGAGCGCACGCACGGCACGATTACCGCCGGCAAGGTGGCGAACCTCGTCGTCACCGACGGCGACCTGTTCACTGAGGAGTCCAGCATTCGCGACGTGTGGGTGCAGGGCACGCGCTACGGCGTGACGCGCGCACCGCAGATCGACCCGCGCGGCACCTGGAACATCGTCACCGACGACGCGGCAGGATTCCCCGCGACGCTGCGCCTCGAGGGCCCGCTGAACCGCGTGCGCGGGAACATCGAGCTGCCCAACCGCCGCCCGATCAATCTCACCGCCGCGCGCATCATCGCGGAGACGGGCCGCATCGAAGCGACCTTCGACGGCGAGCCGCTCGGCTACCAAGGCACCATCCTCCTCACCGGCTCCGTGCGCGGTGAGGAGTTCTTCGGCTGGATGTCCCTGCCCAACGGCGCCGACCCGGCGTACCGCGGCACGCGGACCGAGACGGTAGAGGATGCCGCTCGCGGCACCGTCGCCTCCCGCGTCCCGCAACTGGAACTGCCTTGGCTGCGTCCGTCGATGGAGTACGGCCGCGCCACGCCGCCGGAGCAGCCGGCGAACCTGATCATCCGCAACGCCACCATCTGGACCCAGGGCCCGCAGGGGCGGCTCGAGAATGCCGACCTGCTCGTGCGCGCCGGCAAGGTCGTGCAGGTGGGCCAGCGCCTGACGGCGCCGCGCGGCGCCGTGGAGATCGACGCCACCGGCAAGCACGTGACGCCGGGCCTGATCGACCCGCACACGCACACCGGCGTCAGCTCCGTGAACGAGAGCGGCTTCGCGATCGTCCCGGAAGTCGATATGGGCGACGTACTGACGCACAACAACGTCTGGATGTACCGCCAGCTCGCCGGCGGCCTCACCACGCAGATGGTGAAGCACGGCTCGGCGAACCCGATCGGCGGCGAAAACGTGTTCGTGAAGAACCGCTGGGGCTCGCTGCCCGACCAGCTGCGCTTCGAGAACGCGCCGCGCACCGTGAAGTTCGCGCTCGGTGAGAACCCGAAGCGCAGCCCCAACCGCTACCCGAACACGCGGATGGGCGTGCAGGAGATCATCCGCGACCACTTCCTCGCTGCGCGAGACTACAAGGCGGAGTGGGATCGCTGGAACGCGGACCGCACCAAGGCCGGCATTCCGCCGCGCCGCGACCTGCGGATGGAGGCGCTGGTGGACATCCTCGAACAGCGCTTGCTGGTGTCTTCGCACGGCTACCGCGCCGACGAGTTCCTGGCGCTGGTGCGCCTGGCCGAGGAGTTCGGCTTCCGCGTGCAGACGCTGCAGCACGGCGTCGAGGCGTACAAGATCGCCACCGAGCTGCGGAACTCGAACGTCGCGGCCGTGGTGTGGAGCGACTGGGGCGCGTTCAAGCTCGAGTCGTATGATGCCACGAACTACAACGCGCGCCTGCTGATGGAAGCCGGCGTCGTGACGTCGCTGCACTCGGACGACGCCGAGATCTCCACGCGAATGAACTGGGAGGCCGGCAAGCTGCTGCGCTCGGGCGTGGACGAGGTCCAGGCGATGTCCACGGTCACGAACCAGGCGGCGCGTGCCATCGCCATCCAGGACCGCGTCGGCTCGCTGGAGGCCGGCAAGGACGCCGACTTCGTGATCTGGAACGGCAACCCGCTCTCGCAGTTCACGCGCGCGGAGCAGACCTGGGTGGACGGCCGCCGCTACTTCTCGCTCGAGGAAGACGCCCAGTTGCGGGCGGAAGTCGACCGCCAACGCAATTCGCTGATCCAGGCGGTCATCGCCGCCAGCTCGGAAGGCAACACCCCCAATCGTCCGGCGCGTGCGTCCGGTCAGGAGCGCCAGTAAGATGAATCCGATGCATCGTAGCATCCTCGGTGCCGTCGCCCTGCTTGCGGCGAGCGCCTCCGTGGCCGCGGCGCAGGTGCGGATGACGGTCCCGCCGCAGTCGCAGCCGGTCGTGCTGCGCGGGGCGACGATCCACACCGTGTCCAACGGCACGATCGAGAACGGCAGCATCGTCCTCGACCGCGGCGTCATCGTCGCCATCGGCCAGACCGTCGAGGTGCCCCGCGGCGCCCGCGTCGTGGACGTCACGGGCAAGCACATCTACCCCGGCCTCATCGATGCCTACAGCACCGTCGGCATCACGGAAATCGGCGCGGTGGACGTGTCGAACGACATCAACGAGATCGGCGACTTCAACCCGAACGTGCGCGCCGAGGTGGCGGTGAACGCGGAGAGCCGGCACATCGGCACGACGCGCTCGGCCGGCGTGCTCGTCGCAGTCACGACGCCCGGCGGCGGCGTGATCTCGGGTCTCTCCTCGGCGATGTCGCTCGAGGGCTGGACTTGGGAGGAGATGTCGCTGGAAGGCGCGGCCGCGCTGAACGTGAACTGGCCCGACCCGATCGCCCGTCCGCGTCGGTTCTTCGGCGGCCCCGGCGGCCCGAACGCCGGCGCCCGCCCGGCGCCGAAGACCTACGCCGAGCAGGTGCAGGAGATCCGCGACTTCTTCGCCGAGGCGCGTGCCTACCGCGACGCCAAGGCGGCCAACCAGCAGATGCGCACGGACTCGCGCTACGCGGCGATGATCCCGGCGCTCGACGGCAAGATTCCTGTCGTCATCTCGGCCGACGGCGTGGCGCAGATCAACGATGCCATCACGTGGGGCAAGCAGGAAGGCCTGCGCATCGTCATCCGTGGCGGGCGCGACGCCATCCACGTGGCCGACCGCCTGAAGGCGGAGAACGTGCCGGTGATCCTGACGTCTACGATGGCGGCCCCGAACCGTGACTACGAGGGCTACGACGGCGCGTACAGCACGCCGGCCCGCCTGCACGCGGCGGGTGTGAAGTTCGCCATCGCCGGCGGTGCCGGCGGCCTCTACAGCAACCGCCTGCCTTGGGAAGCCGGGGTCGCGGTGGCCTTCGGCCTGCCGGAGGAGGAGGCGCTGAAGTCGGTGACGATCAACGCCGCCGAGATGCTTGGCGTGAGCGATCGCGTGGGCTCGCTGGAAGTGGGCAAGCAGGCGACGCTGCTGATCACGACGGGTACGCCGCTGGATATGACGTCGAACATCGAGCAGGCGTACATCCAGGGTCGTGAGATCGATATGAACGACATCCAGAAGCACTTCTTCCAGAA
The DNA here is from genome assembly GCA_019637355.1 of Gemmatimonadaceae bacterium. Lineage (NCBI taxonomy): Bacteria > Pseudomonadati > Gemmatimonadota > Gemmatimonadia > Gemmatimonadales > Gemmatimonadaceae > Gemmatimonadaceae bacterium. Next base: position 2,242,116 of record JAHBVT010000001.1, read on the forward strand.
GTACCTGGAGAAGATCAAGCAGCAGCAGGGGAACGTGGCGATGTAGTCGCTGTTTGGCCTTTACGGCCTGGTGGCATCACGAAGGCACGGCGGCCGACTGGCTGTCGTGCCTTCGGTGCTTCTGGCTCCTGCGCTTGCGGAGAGTTGCGGGGCGGAGGTTCGCACGCCCTACGGGGCCTGACCTCTGCGCGCACGGCCCCTTCGGGCGTGCGAACCTCCGCCCGGCCGTGTTGGCCGTGTTGGCTGACAGCCCAACTCGAGCGGCGGCTCCGCAGCGCGCAGTAGGGTCGCGCCGCTCCTCGTGCCTCCATACTTTCCGTCGTGGGCTGCGTGGTGCGCGGCTCTTTCCTTCAACGCGAGACCGGTGATGACGGGCAGAACTCTCTCCGCTGTGATGGCCTTGGTGCTTTGCGCCGCCACGACGCTCCCCGCTCAGCGTGCCGCGACGCCGGCAGCAGCTCCGCGCCCGGCCGTGGATCCCGCCACGTTCGCCGGAATGGCGTTCCGCTACGCCGGGCACTCGGTGGGCGGCCGCGTCAACACCGTCGCCGGCGTGCCGTCGCAGCCGCGCACCTTCTATATGGGTGTGGCCAGCGGCGGCGTCTTTCGCAGCACCGACGGCGGCGAGAGCTGGCAGCCCATCTCGGACGGCAAGATTCCCGTCGCGTCGATCGGCTCGATCGCCGTGGCTGACAGCGATCCCAACGTGATCTGGGTCGGCACCGGCTCCGACGGTGCCCGCAGCAACGTCTCCACGGGCCGCGGCGTGTACCGCAGCACCGATGGCGGCGAGACGTGGAACTTCGCCGGGCTCTACAACGCGGGACAGATCGGCGCGTTGCGGGTGCATCCCACCGACCCGAACACCGCCTGGGTCTCGGCCACTGGCGACTTGTTCAAGCGCAACACCGAGCGCGGCATCTTCCGCACGACGGACGGCGGCCGCACCTGGCGCCGGACGCTCTTCCTGAACGACAGCACGGGCGCCGCCGACGTCGAACTCAAGCCGGGCGACCCGAACACGGTGTACGCGTGGATGGCCCGCATCGAGCGCAAGCCGTGGACGATCATCTCGGGTTCGCGCGAGGGCGGCTTCTACAAGAGCACCGATGGTGGCGTGACCTTCCGCAAGACGGGACGCGGCCTCCCCAACGGGCTCATCGGCAAGGGCAACCTCGCCGTGAGCGCGGCCAACCCCGAGCGGCTCTACCTTCTCGTGGAGGCGCAGCCGGGCGGTGGCCTGTATCGCTCCGATGATGCCGGCGCCAACTGGGAACTCGTGAACACCACGCCCGGCCTCATCACGCGGCCCTTCTATTACACGACGATCGGCGCCGACCCGACCAACGCCGACGTGGTGTACGCGGGCGCCGAGAACTTCTACAAGAGCACCGACGGCGGCCGCACGCTCGCGCTGTTCCCGACGCCGCACGTGGACAACCACGACATCTGGATCAATCCGAACGACGGCCAGACGATGGTGCAGGCCAACGACGGCGGCGCCAACGTGTCGTTCGACGGCGGTCGCACCTGGTCAACGCAGCTGAACCAGCCGACGGCCGAGTTCTACGGCGTGGTGCCGGACAACCGCTTCCCGTACAACCTCTACTCGGCCCAGCAGGACAACAATACGTGGGTCTGGTCGAGCGTCGCGAATCCCTTCGACGCCGATGCGCTGCAGACCGGCCCCGGCTGCGAGACGGGCCCGATCATGCCGCACCCGACGGAGCCGAACATCATCTACGGCTCCTGCAAGGGGCAGTTCGCGGTGATGAACACCGACTCGCGCCAGACGCGCAACTACTGGATCGGCGGCCAATCGCTCTACGGCAACGCCGGCCAGGACCTGATCTACCGCATCCAGCGCACGGTGCCGATGGCGTACTCGCCGCACGATCCCTCGGTGCTCTACTACGGCACGCAGTACGTGCATCGCACGCGCGACAAGGGAGTGACGTGGGAGCGCATCTCGCCCGACCTCACCTGGTATCCGCAGGACCACCGCCAGGGCGCGAGCGGCGAGCCCATCACGCGCGACGTGACGGGCGAGGAGTTCTACAGCACGCTGTACGCCATCACGGAGTCGCCACACGAGCCGGGCGTCATCTGGACCGGCGCCAACGATGGGCCGTTCCACATCACGCGCGATGGCGGCGCGACCTGGACCAACATCACGCCGAAGGACCTCGAGCTGGGAGGCCGCGTGGCGTGGATCGAGGCCTCGCCGCATCGTCCGGGATCGGCCTACTACGCGACGTACCGCTACCTGCTCGGCGACTACAGGCCGTACATCTACCGCACCGATGACTACGGCGCGACGTGGACCAAGCTCACGCCGGGCACCAACGGCATCGCCGCCGACGTGCCGACGCGCGTGGTGCGCGAGGATCCCGACCGCGAAGGCCTGCTCTACGCCGGCACGGAGTTCGGGATCTACATCTCGTTCAACAACGGGGCGAGCTGGCAGCCGTTCAACCTGAATATGCCGCAGCTGCCGATCAACCAGATCCTCGTGCACAAGAAGGATCTCATCGTCGCCACGCAGGGTCGCGGCAACTGGATCTTCCACAACGTCACCGCGCTGCACGGGCTCACGCCGACCACGCACGGTGAAGCGTTGCACGTCTACGCGCCGCGCGCCGGCGTGCGTACCATCGGCGCGGCCGCGCAGTACTTCGGCCCGCAGGTGGACTACCACCTCGCGCAGGCGCCCAGTGATACGGTGCGCATCGAGATCCGCGATGCGCGCGGGGCGCTGGTCAACAGCTACAAGAGCGGCGTGATCCCGACGGCACCGGCGCGGCGCCGCCCGCCGGGCGCGGAGGAAGCGGCCGATGCGGTGATGATGGCCGGTCGTGGCGGGCCAGAGGTCGTCACGCCGGTCCTCAACCTCGTGACCGCGAAGCAGGGCTTCAACCGCTTCACCTGGGGCGTGCAGCACCAGAACGGGCTCGGCGCGCCGCCGGGGCAGTATTCCGTCACCGTCTCGGTTGGGGAGCAGTCGCAGACCGTACCGCTGACTGTCGAGATCGATCCGCGCCTCGCCGCCGAAGGCTACACCGCGGCTGACCTGCAGGAGCAATTCGCGCACAACCTGCGGATGCGCGCGATGGTCGCGGAAGTGAACGCATTGATCGCCCGCGCACGCGCAGCCGAGACCCGTCTCGCCGCCGCCGGTGCCTCAGCGGCCGACACGCTCGCCGCCGTGCGCCGCGTGCTGCACGAGCAGTTGCTCACGCAGCCGGTGCGCTACGGCAAGCCGGGCCTGCAGGCGCACATCCAGTATCTCTCCGGGATGACCACGCGCGTGGACCAGAAGGTGGGCCGCGACGCACTGGAGCGGGCGGACGTGCTGCGAGGCGAGCTCGATGCCGCGACGGCGGCGCTCAACCGGGCGATCGGGCCGGCGATGCGGATGGAGTGACGCGGTTACGCGTTCATCCGCGCGCGGCCAGCGCCCGGAGCGCGGTCACCAGCTTGGCCGTGTCCGCCGGCGTGCTGTACAGCGCCGGCGTCACGCGTACGCAGTCGCCCTTGGCCAGCCCCGACCGCGCGACCGTGAAGATCCCGAACTCGTCGAGCAGCCGCCGCGCCAGGGCAGCGTTGAACGCCGCGTCGCCGTTCCCGCGCACGCGGAAGCTCGCAATCGCGCCCGAGAGCGCGGGATCGTCCGGGGTGATGACATCAACGCCGGGAATCTCCCGCGCGGGCCCTACCCACGCGTCGCGCAGATACCGCAGTCGCGCCGCCTTGCGCGGGATCCCGATGCGCTCCTGGAAGTCCAGCGCGTCGGTGACGGTCATCATCGCGGCGAAGTTCGCAGTGCCGGTGTGGATGCGGCTGTCGATGTGCTCGAGCGGCCCGTCGTCACCGTGCGCGCGGTCAATGCGGCCGAGCGCGTCTGCGCGGATGTACAGGACGGCGACGCCGATCGGCGCGCCGACCCACTTGTGCAGGTTGGCGCCGGCGAACGTGACCCCGGTGTCGGGCAGCGCCAGCGGCACCTGCCCGAAGGCGTGCGCGGCGTCGAGCACGGTGTCCACGCCGCGCGCACGGGCGAGGTCGGTGAGCTCGCGCAACGGCAGCATCAGCCCGTTCTTGTTGCTCGGGTGCGTGAGCAGCAACAGTCGCGTGCGCGGATGCGCGTCGAGCGCGCGCGTGTACGCGGCGATAAGCGCCTCGCGCGTGGCGGGCTCAGGCAGGTCGAGAGTAGCCACCGTCGCGCCGCGACGTTCGGCGAGCGCGTTCATCGCCATCTGCATCGCGGGGTAGTCGAGGTCGGCGTAGAGCACGGTATCGCCCGGCTGCAGGCGATTGTATTGGCCGATGATGGACTGCAGCGCCTCGGTGGCATTGCGTGCGAAAGCAATCTCACCGGGGCTCACGCCGAGCGCGGCAGCCACCTTGCGGCGCACCTCGCCGGCGATCGCCGGATACTCACGCCGCGCAAAGTACGAACTCTCGCGGTTGACGCGGTCCACGTTACGATGGTAGGCGGCGAGCACGGGCGCGGCCATCATCCCCCAGTAGCCGGCCTCGAGGTTCGTCGTGGCGTCGGTGACGGCGTACTGCGCGGCGACCTCCCGCCAGTAGGCCTCGTCCTGCGCCCCCTGCTGCGGCGTACCCGCAGGGGGCGTCGGAAGCGGGCGTCCGGCGCGCGCGGCGGCGATCGCGAGCACCTCGCGCGAGGGCGCGGCGGCGGCGATGCCGACAGGAAGTACGACGGACGCGGCCGAGGCGACGGCGGCGTGGCGCAGGAAGTTGCGGCGGGAAGTCATCCCCAAACCTACCGCGCGCCAGTCTCCGTGACGACCGGGAGCACGGCAGTGCGTCCATCGGACGGGAACGCCACCTCGTCGATTCCGCGCTCGTGCTCGATTCGCCAGCGGCACCCCGCGTCTGTGCGCCGCGGCCCACCGGCCCGGTTGTAGCAGGCGTCCACCAGGCAGCCGCTCGCTACATTTCGGTGTGCTCCGTCTCCTCCGCAACGCCGACGTCTACGCCCCCGAACCACGCGGCCTCTGCCACCTCCTCGTGGCGGGCCCTCGCATTGCCTGGATCGGCCGCGACCGCCCCGCATTGGACGCCTCGCTCGGCGCGGAGATCGTCGACCTCGAAGGCCAGCGCATCATCCCGGGGTTGATTGACCCGCACGTGCACCTGACCGGCGGCGGGGGCGAGGCTGGCGCGCACACCAAAGTCCCGCCGCTCTCCCTCTCGCAGTTCACCCGCGGCGGCATCACCACCATCGTCGCCCTGCTCGGCACCGACGATGCCACACGCCACCCGCGCGAACTCGTCGCCGCCGTCCACGGCATCCGCACCGAAGGCCTCTCGGCCTGGAACTGGACCGCCGGCTACCACGTCCCGCCGGTGACCATCACCGGTAGCGTCCGCAGCGACATCGCGATGGTGGACTGCATCATCGGCGCCAAGACCGCCATCAGCGACCACCGCTCCAGCCAACCGACGCGCGATGAACTGCTCCGCCTCGCCAGCGAAGCCCACGTCGGCGGCCTGATGACCGGCAAGGCCGGACTCGTGCACCTGCACGTCGGCGACGGCCCACGCGGGCTCGATCCGATCCGCGACGCACTGGCCCACTCGGAACTGCCGCCGCGCGTATTCAATCCCACGCACGTGAACCGCAAGCGCGCCCTCTTCGACGAAGCCATCGCCATCGCCCGCACGGGCGTGCACGTGGACGTCACGGCCTTCCCGGTGGCCGACGGCGAGGACGCCTGGAGCGCCGAGGATGCCTTGGTGAAGTACTTCGACGCCGGTGCGCCGAGTGAGCGCATCACCATCAGCTCCGACGGCGGAGGCTGCCTGCCGACCTTCGACGCCGATGGCCGCGTGACTGCTATGGATGTGGGCTCGCCGGGAGCGCTGGCCTACACCCTGCGCCGGCTGCTCGCCACCGGCGTCCCGCTCGAGCGCGCGCTGCCGGTTTTCACCAGCAACGCGGCCGCGCTGCTGCGCCTGCCGCGGAAGGGACAGCTCACGGTCGGCGCCGATGCCGACCTCGTGACCCTCGACTCCGACGGAGGAATCCGCGACGTGATGGCGATGGGAGAATGGATGGTCCGTGACGGCGCGCCCACGGCGCGCGGCAGCTTCGAGCCTCGCGCGGCGGTGCACGCGTGACCCCTTCACCAACCCCCAACGGCGCCACGCGCGGCTGGATCATCCCGATCGGCGGCGGCGAGGAAAAGGAGAACAACCCGCTGATCCTCGAGCGCTTCGTGCAGCTCTGCGGCGGGCGGGATGCCAGGATCGTCGTCATCCCGACGGCGTCCAAGCTGGCCGACACCGGCGCACGCTACGACCGCATCTTTCGCGACCTCGGGGCCGCCGAGGTGGAGGTAATGGACTTCGACACGCGGCGGGACGGCAACGAACAAGGCCGCGTCGCCGCCATCAAGGCCTGTGACGGCGTGTTCCTCACCGGCGGCAACCAAATGCGGCTCGCCACGACCATCGGCGGCACGGCCGTGGCCAAGGCCCTGCGCGAGCACAACGCCAACGGCGGGCACGTGGCCGGCACCAGCGCCGGCGCCAGCTTCCTGAGCGAGCATATGATTGCCTTCGGTGACGACGGCCGCACGCCACACGCCGGCTCCGTGACGCTCGCCCCGGGCCTGGGTCTCACCAACCGGGTCATCATCGACCAGCACTTCACCCAGCGCGGGCGGCTGGGCCGGCTGATCACCGCACTGGCCTTCAATCCCTTCCTCATCGGAATGGGGATCGACGAGGACACCGCTGCCTTCATCGGCCCTGACCAGACCGTGGAGGTCGAAGGCAGCGGTACGATTACCATCGTGGACTCGTCCAAGCTCAGCTTCTCGTCGATGGACCGTGCCGGCGCCGACGACTCGGTGGCGATGCTGGGCCTGACGATGCACGTCCTCGTCCGCGGCACCACGTTCAACCTGCATACCCGCGTCGCCTCGGCCGGGACCCTCGCGGGGAGCAAGACTTAGCGCGAAGTTTGCCCGATGCGAATCCTCGAACGCTCGGTCTATGTGGGCCCGTCGCTGTACGCGCACTTCCCGGTCATCCGGCTCACGCTCGACCTCGGCGCGCTCGAGGCCTGGCCCACCAGCCGACTCGGCGCGACGTTCATCGCGGGACTGGTCGACGCCCTCCCCGGCCTACGCGAGCACGGCTGCTCCTATGGCGAGGTCGGCGGCTTCATCCGCCGAATGACCGAGGACGAGGGCACCTGGCTCGGACACGTCCTCGAGCACGTCGCCATCGAACTGCAGAATGCCGCCGGCATCCCCGTGACCTTCGGCAAGACCCGTGGCACCGGCGTCGACGGGCAGTACCACGTGGTGTACGAGTACGAACAGCGCGACGAGGGCCTCGAGGCCGGCGAGCTCGCGATGCGGCTCCTGGGCTCGTTGCTCCCCGAGGCGATCCGTCCCAACGGTCTTGTCCCCACGGATTGGGACTGGGCGAGAGAGCGCGACGCGTTCATCCGCTTTGCGCAGCGACGCGCGCTCGGACCCAGCACGGCCTCGTTGGTGCACGCGGCCCACGAACGCGGCATCCCGTTTATGCGACTGAACAACCAGTCGCTGGTCCAGTTGGGACACGGCAAGTACCAGCAGCGCATCCAGGCCACCGTCACCGGACGCACGCCGCATATCGCCGTCGAACTGGCGGGAGACAAAGAGGAAACGAACAAGATCCTCGGGCAGCTCGGGCTGCCTGTTCCCAAGCAGGAGTTGGTGCAGAGCGAGGAGGCGGCCCTACGCGCGGCGCGGCGCATCGGGTTTCCCGTCGTGGTAAAGCCGTACAACGGCAATCACGGGCGCGCCGTCGCCATCCATCTCACCACCGACGAGCAGGTGCGCGACGCCTTCCGCGCGGCGCAGGAGATCTCACGCTCCGTCATCGTCGAGAGCTTCCAAGTCGGCGACGACCATCGTTTGTTGGTCGTGAACGGCATCCTCGTCGCTGCGACGCGGCGCACCCCGGGGCACGTGGTGGGCGACGGGCAGCACAGCATCGCCCAATTGGTGGAGATCGTGAACCAGGACCCGCGGCGCGGCGTGGGCCACGAGAAGGTCCTGACGCGCCTCGCGCTCGACGACCAGGCGCAGCGCCTGCTCGCCAAGAAGGGGTACAGTGCGGAGACGGTGCCGCCAGCCGGCGAGATCGTCTCCCTGCGGTCCACCGCCAACCTGTCCACCGGCGGCACTGCCACGGACGTCACCGATATCATCCATCCCGACAACCGCGAGATGGCCGAGCGCGCGATCAAGGCGATCGGATTGGACGTGGGCGGCGTGGATTTCCTGACGCCGGACATCACCGAGTCGTACCGCAAACACGGCGGCGCCATCTGCGAGGTGAACGCCGCGCCGGGCTTCCGGATGCACAGCGCCCCCAGCGAAGGGAAGCCGCGCGATGTCGCCGGCCCGGTGATCGATATGCTCTTCCCGCCGGGCACGGCGGCCAGCGTGCCGATCGCCGCCGTCACCGGCACCAACGGCAAGACAACGACCGCACGGATGCTCGCGCACATCTGCAAGATGGCGGGTTTCACGCCCGGGCTCACGACCACCGACGGCGTGTACATCGACGGCCAGCGCACGGTGGAGGGCGATATGACCGGCCCCGTCGCCACGCAGCTGGTGCTCGCCGACCCCACCATCGACGTGGCGGTGCTCGAGGTCGCCCGCGGCGGCCTCCTCCGCGCCGGAATGGGCACGCCCTACGTGGACGTCGGCGCCGTGCTCAACGTGCGCTCCGACCACCTCGGAATGAAGGGCATCGACTCGCTGGAGGCGCTCGCCGAGGTCAAGCGCATCATCGTCGAGGTCGCGCGCGACACCGCCGTGCTCAATGCTGACGACCCGCTGGTGCTCAAGATGGCGGCCTACACCGAGGCCAAGCATCTCTGCTACGTGACCACCAACCCCGGCCACGCGCTGGTGCGCGAGCACATCCGCGCCGGCGGCCGCGCCGCTTCGCTCGAGAGCGGCGTGAACGGACAGATGATCACCCTCTACGACAAGGGCGCGCACATCCCCCTGCTCTGGACGCACTTGATCCCGGCCACGATGGAAGGCCGAGCGATGCACAACGTGCAGAACGCGATGGTCGCTGCGGCGATGGCCTTCTCGATGGGCCTGAAGCTCGAGACCATCCGCCAGGGCCTGCGCACCTTCGACACGACCTTCTTTCAGGCCCCGGGCCGCGCGAACGTCTTCAACGAGCATCCGTTCAAGGTCATCCTCGACTACGGGCACAACGCCCACGCCGTGGAGGCGATGTGCCAGCTGGCGCAGCGGCTTGACGTCACGGGCCGTCGCATCGTCGTGCTCGCCGGCCCCGGCGACCGCCGCGACGAGGACCTCATCGAGATCGCCCGCACCGCGGCCGGCAAGTTCGATCACTACATCTGCCGGCGCGACGACGGCCTGCGTGGCCGGGAGCCCGACGAGGTCCCGCGCATCATCGTGCAGGCGCTGCGCGATGCTGGCGTACCAGAGGCACAGATCCAGATGATTCCGGACGAACAGGAAGCCGTGGACCGCGCGCTGCGGATGGCCCGCGCCGGCGACCTCCTGCTGGTCTTCGGCGACGAAATCACGCGCAGTTGGAAGCAGATCATCCACTTCCGCCCGGACGGCACGCAACGTCCCGTGACCGCCGAGCACGCCATCCCGCGCGTAACCGAACCCGCACCGGCGCCTGCCGCCCTGCTCGGCGATCTCTCGTCGCTGGTGCGCGATGAGCGCGGCGTGCGCCTCGCACGCGAGAGCGACGACTGAGCGCTCCCGCGCCGGGCCTCCCGGCCCTTTTCACCGATTCCCGACGCCTGCTCGGCCCCAGCCTCTGGCTCGACGCAGCGGGCGTCGTGCTCGAGGCGCCGCGTCCCCACGGCGTGGACCCTGCCCTGCTCCGTGCCTGGGGCGGCCACGTCGCGTGGATGTGCGCGGCCGTCGGCTGGATCGACACGTCGCTGACCGTCCGCACGCACGCCGCCGGCAGCAGTCTCGCCTTCACGGCGCCGCCGGCGGCGTTGCTGAGCGCCACCAGTCTCAACGAGTGGGCGTTGGAGCGTGCGGCAGCAGAGTGCGGCGGCGCCTACGACCCTGCCTCGCTGGAGGACGAGCGTCTCCCGCAGGAGCAGACAGCGGCGCTGGCGCGCTTGCGTGAGTTGCTCGCCGCTGAGCGTGCGTCGCCGCCGCCGGACGGTACACCGCTGCCCCTGCGCGACATCCCCATCGCGCTGGTCACCGGCTCCAACGGCAAGACCACCACCACGCGGCTGCTCGCGGCGATGCTGCGCGCCCACGGGCACAGGGTCGGCTTCACCTGCACCGATGGTGTCTTCATCGCCGGAGAAGCCGTGGAGCGCGGCGATTGGAGCGGCCCCGGCGGCGCGAGGCGCGTGCTCGAGGACAGCCGCGTCACGGCGGCGGTGCTGGAAACGGCACGTGGCGGGCTGCTGCGGCGCGGCCTGGTCGTGCCGCGCGCGGATGTCGCCGTCATCACCAACGTCGCCGCCGATCACTTCGGCGAGTATGGCATCGACTCGCTGGCCGACATCGCCGCCGCCAAGGGCGTGGTCGCGCGTGCGCTCTCGACGCGCGGCACCCTGGTCCTCAGCGCCGAGGATCCGACGCTTGTCGCGCATCCGCCACGGACGGACGCGCAGCTACGATGGTTCGGGAGCGGCGCAAACACCTCCGGGCTCCTGCCGCCGGCGCAGGAGATGCCGATCGCGATGGCCGGCCTCGCGGCGTACAACATCGCGAACGCCGAGGCCGCGGCCTGCGCGGCGCGCGCCCTGGGCGTGCCCGATCCCCTCATCACACAGACGCTCCGGACCTTCGGACGCGACAACGCCGACAACCCCGGGCGGCTGGAGCGCTTCGACCACCAAGGCCGCCGCATCTGGCTCGACTACGCGCACAACCCGCACGGACTCGGCGCCTTGCTCGCGCTCGCCGCCGCCGCGCGAGGGAGCGGTCGGCTCGGACTCATCCTCGGTCAGGCCGGAGACCGGCCCGATGAATCCCTGCGTGCCTTGGCGCGAGCGGCCTGGGACGTCACGCCAGACTGCGTCGTGCTGCAGGAGATGACCCACTATTTGCGCGGGCGTGCTCCCGGCGAGGTACCGGCCGTCCTGCGGGACGAGCTGCTGCGCCGTGGCGCGCGAGCCGATCAGGTCGTGCTCACCACGAGTGAAGCGGAGGCGGTGGATGCCCTGCTCGCCTGGAGTGCGCCTGGCGACCTGCTCGTGATGCCCGTGCACGCCCTGGAAGAGCGAGACCGGCTCCGCGCGCGACTGCAGTCCGTCTAGCGCCTCAGAGCACCTTCTTGAGGTACGCCCCCGTATGCGAGGCCTTCGCCTTCGCCACCTGCTCCGGCGTCCCCGCCGCCACGATCTGCCCGCCGCCGGAGCCACCCTCGGGCCCGAGATCCACGATCCAGTCGGCCGTCTTGATCACATCAAGGTTGTGCTCGATCACCAACACCGTGTTGCCACGGTCTACGAGCTTGTGCAACACGTCGAGCAGCACGCGCACGTCCTCGAAGTGCAGGCCCGTCGTCGGCTCGTCGAGGATGTACAGCGTCCGCCCGGTGTCGCGCTTGCTGAGCTCGGTCGCCAGCTTCACGCGCTGCGCCTCGCCGCCGGAGAGCGTCGTCGCGCTCTGGCCGAGGTGGATGTAGCCGAGGCCCACGTCGTTGAGCGTGACCAGCTTGTGGTGGATGCGCGGCTGGTTCTCGAAGTGCGCGATGGCGTCCTCGACCGTCAGCTCAAGCACCTCGCTGATGCTCATCCCCCGGAATTTCACGTCAAGCGTCTCGCGGTTGTAACGCTTGCCGCGGCACTGCTCGCAGGTGACGTAGACGTCGGGCAGGAAGTGCATCTCGATCTTCACGAGGCCGTCGCCCTGACACGCCTCGCAGCGACCGCCCTTCACGTTGAACGAGAAGCGACCCGGCCCGTAGCCGCGCAGCTTGGCCTCGGGCATCTCGGCGAAGAGCTCGCGGATCGGCGTGAACAGCCCGGTATAGGTAGCCGGGTTCGAGCGCGGCGTGCGGCCGATCGGCGTCTGGTCGATGTCGATGACCTTGTCGAGGTGCTCCAGGCCGGTGATGCGCTCGTGCGCTCCCGGCACGACGCGGGCGCGGAAGAAGTGCCGCGACAGCGATTTCTGCAGGATGTCCTCGACGAGGGTGGACTTGCCCGACCCCGACACGCCGGTGACCGCGACGAAGCAACCGAGCGGGAACTCCGCCGTCACGTCGCGGAGATTGTGCTCCTTGGCGCCCTCGACGCGCAGCATTCGGCTCTTGTCCACCGGGCGGCGGCCTTCGAGGCGCTCGATCTTCTTGCGGCCAGTGAGATACTGCGCGGTGATGCTCGACGCGACCTTCTTCACCTCGGCGACCGTGCCTTCGGCGATGACTTCCCCGCCGTGCTTGCCGGCGCCGGGCCCGAGGTCAATCAAGTGATCGGCCTCGAGGATCGTCTCCTCGTCGTGCTCCACTACCAACACCGTGTTGCCGAGGTCGCGCAGGCGCTTGAGCGTCTCGAGCAACCGCGCATTGTCGCGCTGGTGCAGGCCGATGCTGGGTTCGTCGAGGATGTACAGCACGCCGACCAGCCGTGAGCCGATCTGTGTCGCCAGACGGATGCGCTGCGCCTCGCCGCCCGAGAGCGACTCCGCCGAGCGATCGAGCGTGAGGTAGTCGAGGCCGACGTCGACGAGGAAGCGCAGGCGCTCGCGCACTTCCTTGAGGATAGGGCCGGCCACGCCTGGGTCGAGGCCCGGCCTGCCCTTTTCGCGCAGCGGGATGCTCTCCGCGAACTCCATCGCCCCGCGGGTGGAGCTCTCGGTGAACTCGCCGATGTTCTTGCCGTGGACCGTGACCGAGAGCGAGTCGGGCTTGAGCCGGCGACCGTGGCAGGCCGGGCAGGTGCCGACGACCATATACGCCTCGAGCTCCGCGCGCACGGCCTCGGAGGTCGTCTCGTTGTAGCGGCGCTGGACGTTCGCGAGGATGCCTTCCCAGCGGGATTCGTCGCCCTTCTTCTTCTGCGACCCGAAGAGCAGCTCGAACTTCACGCGGTCCGGCAGCTGCCCCCAGGGCGTGTTCAGCTCGAACTTCAACTGCTTGGCCAGCCCCGGCAGGATCACGCGCCGCAGGTAGCCATCGGGCTCGCCCCAGGGCAGGATCACGCCCTCGAGCATCGAGATGCTCGGGTCGCCAAGCACGAGTTCGGGGCTGGCGGTGCGCTTGGTGCCCAGCCCGGAGCACTCCGGGCAGGCGCCGAACGGCGAGTTGAAGGAGAAGTGGCGCGGCTCGAGCTCCGGCAGCGAGATGCCGCAGTCCGGGCAGCCGTACTTCTCGGAGAACAGCTGCGTCTGCGCCTTGGCGCTCTCGTGTCGGACGATCTCCACCAGACCTTCGCTCAGGCGCAGGGCCGTCTCGATGGAATCCGTCAGCCGCCCGCGGTCGGCACTGCGTGCGACCAGACGGTCCACCACGACCGAGATGTCGTGATTGACCTTACGGTTGAGCTTGGGCGGCTCGGCGAGGTCGATGAGTTCGCCGTCCACCAGCGCGCGGACGAAGCCCTGCTTGCGCGCATCCTCGAACAGCTCTCGGAACTCGCCCTTGCGCCCCCGCACCAGCGGCGCGAGCACCTCCAGCTTGGTGCCGGCGGGCCAGGTGAGCACGATGTCGGCAATCTGCCCAGCCGACTGCCGCGCCACGGGGCGCCCGCACTGCGGGCAGTGCGGCGTCCCGGCGCGGGCGTAGAGCAGGCGCAGGTAGTCGTAGATCTCGGTGACCGTCCCCACCGTGGAACGCGGATTGGCACCGGCGGTCTTCTGCTCGATGGAGATCGCAGGCGACAGGCCCTCGATGGCGTCCACGTCGGGCTTTTCCATCAGCCCGAGGAACTGCCGCGCATAGGCCGAGAGCGACTCGACGTACCGCCGCTGCCCCTCGGCGAAGATGGTGTCGAAGGCGAGCGAGGACTTGCCGGAGCCAGAGAGCCCGGTGATGACCGTCAGCTTATCCCGCGGGATGGTGACGGAGACGTTCTTCAGATTGTGTTCGCGGGCACCGCGAACGATCAGGGCATCACCGGGCATAGTTACACAAGTTCGCCTACGGCAGGGATTTATGGAAGCGAGGCGACTGGAACGGAAGACGGAGGACGGAAGGCGAGAGGCGGACACCTCCTGCCGGGGGCCAGTGGCGCGACGGAACTCGCCAATGGCGCTCGTCTTGACCCGTGACGAACCAGTAGATTCCCTCCGGGGTTCATTCGCGAGTGGCCCCACGGCCTCCCCACCCACGCCTCCCACCCAATTGGACCGCGAACCCTCCTCGGCTCCCGACCCCTACCAGCTCCCGCTCGGCGTCCTCGGCGGGGAGTCGTTGGCGCCTGCCGCGGACGCTCCGGAAGGGGAAATGCTGGTTGTCCCCCTCCGCGAACCGCCCGTGTGCGGCGAGTGGTCGTATGACGACAGCGAGCTCGAAGAGCCGCGCTTCGTGGCGCGCCGCATTGATGGCGTGAGCGCCCCCACGAGCAAGGCGACGCCGATCCAGCCGATTCGGGTCGTGGTCGACTCCCGGGCGATGGCGGCGCGGGCCGCCGCCGCGGCGGGGCCGACGCCCGCCGCGCCGCGCCCGATGGGCGAGCCGATGCGCGCCCCCCGGCCGACACTCGAAGCCCTGCGACTGGCCTTTGATCAGACACCCGGCGACACCACCCGCGCCCTGGCGTATGTGCACGCCCTGGAGCGATCCAGCGACGCCGCCGGGGCGCTGAAGGCCATAGAGCGCGCCGAGTCCGCGGGGGCCGATACCTTCGCGATGCTCTGCGCCCGGGCCGGTGCGCTCGGCGCCTCGCTCAAGTACGACGACGCCGCCAAGGCGCTCAAGCAGGCCGCCAAGCTCAAGCCCGATCACCCCGATGTCCTCGTGCAGCAGGGCGTCCTCGCCTGCCGCCGTGGGCGCTGGAAGGACGCCATCGACCCGCTGCAGCGCGGCGTGGCCGCAGACCCGCAGCACGCGCTCGGCCATTACTACGTCGGCGAGGCACTCAACCACGCCGACCGACTGGACGAGGCCCGCGCCGCCTACGAACGCGCCGCCGAGCTGGACCCCGAGAACTGGCGCGCGCTCAAGGGGGTCGGCGTGGTGCTCGACCGCCTCGGCCGCTCGCCCGAAGCCGCCGACTGGTACCGCCGCGCCCGCGAGGCCCAACGCGCGTGAGCGACCGCCAACAACGCGCCGCCAACCGACGCCGCAGCCGGACCATCGCCGCCGCGGTCATCCTCGTCGCCTGGCTCGGCGGCCTCGGCGCGCTGGCCGCCCGCGAGTTCTTCCGCGATCGCTCGGTCATCATCGCCGAAGCGGCGATGCGGCTCGGGCCCAGCGCGACGTACTTCGTGGTCGAACAGGGCGGACGGCAGATTGGCTTCGCGTCCACGACGATCGACACCACCGGCACGACCTTCGACGTCATCGACTATTTCATCGCTGACCTGCCGATCGCCGGGCGCAGCTTCCGCGCCAGCGCCCGGAGCGTGATCACGATGTCGCGCGCGCTCGCGCTACGCCGCTTCGACGTGCAGGTCGACATCCCTGAGGCGCCGATGAGCGCCGTCGGCACGGTGGAAGGCGACAGCGCGGTGCGCTTCGTGCTGCGGATGCCCGGCCAACCCAGCGACACGCAGCGGGTGGCCGTCCGCGGCCCGATCCTCGTCCCGACGATGCTGCCGGCGACCGCGATGCTGATCGGCACGCCGTCGGTCGGCAAGTCGGTGACGCTGCCGAGCTTCGATCCGCGCACGATGGCCGCCAGCGACGTCACGTTCCGCATCGCCGCCGAGTCACTGTTCACCGTCACCGACTCAGCGCGCTTCGATGCGGCGAGCAACCTCTTCGTGAGCGCCCACGACACAACGGTCGTCGCCTGGAAGCTCGAACCCACCGATGGCAGCGGTTTCAGCGGTTGGGTGGACGCGCAGGGCAACGTCGTGCTGGCGCAGCAGCCCGGCGGCATCGTGCTGCGGCGGATGGCGTACGAGATCGCCTTCGAGAACTGGCGGCGTACGCGCGGCGAGGACGGTGCCGCGACCGGCGGCTCGGCCCTCGGCGACCTCCTCGAGGGCACCGCCATTGCCGCCGACGCCCTGCCGGGCAACCGCGTGCTCTCGGCTCTGCGGGTGCGGCTCACCGGCACGTCGCTGGCGGGCTTCGATCTCGCCGGGGGCCGTCAGCGCCTGCGCGGCGACACGCTCGAGGTCAGCGCGGAGCCGGCGAGCGCCTTGGCGGCCGACTGGTCGCTGGCCACACGCGATCGTGCCTTCCGCGAACGCTATCGCGCCTACCTGCAGGAAGAGCCGCTGCTGCAGGTGAACAACCGCGAGATCGTGAACCTGGCTGTGCGCATCGCCGGCAACGAGCGCGATCCGCGCGTCGTGGCCGAGCGCATCAACAGGTGGGTGCACGATTCGCTCGCCAAGGAGATTACGCTCACCGTGCCCAGCGCCTTGCAGGTCCTGCGCGCGCGGCGCGGCGATTGCAACGAGCACACGCAGCTCTACGTGGCGTTGGCGCGGGCGGCCGGGATTCCGGCGCGCATCGCCACCGGCCTCGCGTACGTGAACGGCAAGTTCTACTACCACGCCTGGCCGGAGATCCGGCTGGGAGACTGGGTCGCGGTGGATCCCACGTTCGGGCAGTTCCCCGCCGACGCCGCGCACCTGCGCTTCGTCAGCGGCGGACTCACCCGTCAGGGCGAACTGCTGCGACTGGTCGGCACCCTTCAGGTCGAGGTCCTCGACGCCCGATGATCGAGATTTCCAAGCTCACGAAGCGCTACGGTGACTTCACCGCGGTCAACGGCATCGACCTCGTCGTGCCGCGCGGCGAACTCTTCGGCTTCCTCGGCCCCAACGGCGCCGGCAAGACGACGACGCTGCGGATGATGGCCGGCATCCTCAAGCCGACCGGCGGCAGCATCCGCGTGGCCGGCGTGGACCTCGTCGCCGACCCGATCGCGGCCAAGAGCAAGCTCGGCTTCATTCCTGACCGGCCATTCATCTACGAGAAGCTCACCGGCAGCGAGTTCCTGCGCTTCGTGGCGGGGCTCTACGACCAAGAGGGGCCGGAAGTCGAGCATCGCGCTCGCGAGTTGCTGGCGCTGTTCGACCTCGAGAACTGGAAGGACGAGCTGGTGGAGAGCTACTCGCACGGGATGCGGCAGAAGCTCATCATCTCCAGCGCCTTCGTGCACCGGCCCGAGGTGATCGTCGTGGACGAGCCGATGGTCGGGCTCGACCCGAAGGCGGCGCGCATCCTCAAGGACCTCTTCCGCGAGTACACGCACCGCGGACACACGATCATCTTCTCGACGCATACGCTCGAGGTGGCCGAGTCGCTCTGCGACCGTCTTGCGATCATCGTGCAGGGCGAGATCAAGGCCTACGGCACGATGGCCGACCTGCGCGAACAGCTGCAGGGCGGCGAGAAGGGCCTCGAGGAGCTGTTCCTGCGCCTCACCGGCGAGAACGCGGCGCGCGACCTGATGGACGTGCTCGATGCATAGCAACGACGCGCCGCTCCCCGATCCGCCGCTACTGCACCTGCTGCTGCCCAAGTGGCTGACGGCCCGGGCGCGCACGGTACAGGGCGAGAAGGGCCGAGGCGCGCGCTTCGCCATCCTCGGCTTCGTCGGCGTGATGTTCTGGGCCTTCGTCTTCGGCGTGCTCTACCGTCTGCTGACGTACTTCCGCGGCGTCGAGGAAATCGGTGCGCTGCTAGCCGGCAAGCTGCTCGGGCTCATCCTGCTGGGTTTCACCAGCATCCTGTTGCTCTCCAATGTCATCACCGCGCTGTCGAGCTTCTTCCTCGCGAAGGATCTCGATATGCTCGTCTCCGCGCCGGTGGACTGGCTGCGGCTCTACGGCGCCAAGCTGCTGGAGACGGTGATTGCCTCGAGCTGGATGGTGGCGCTGGTGGCGATCCCGATGTTCTCGGCGTATGGCATCGCCTACCGTGGGGGCTGGCTGTTCCCGCTCGTGGCCGTCGCCGTGATGCTCCCGATGTTCATCATCCCGGCGGTGATCGGCAGCGCGCTGACGCTGATCCTCGTGAACGTGTTTCCGGCGCGGCGCACGCGCGACATCCTCAGCGTGATCGCGGTGCTGGCGGCCGGCGGCCTGGTGCTGGTCTTCCGTCTCATCCGCCCCGAGCAACTGGCGCGGCCGGAAGGCTTCGCCAACCTGATGGAGTTCATCGCCGTCCTGCGTACGCCGACCTCGCCACTGCTGCCGAGCGAATGGGTGGCCAAGGCGACGATGGGTTGGCTGTCCGGCCGGCCGGACTGGCTCTCGATGTATATGCTGTGGAGCACCGCCGCCGCCGTGGTGGTGATGGGTGCCCTGCTGCACCGCTGGCTCTACACCACGGGCTTTTCGAAGGCGCAGGAGAGCGCCCAGCGCTGGGTGAAGCAGGGCGGCCTGCTGACGCGGCTCGGAAACACGCTGCTGCGGCCGTTCGGCACGCTGCGGCGTGAGCTCGTCCTCAAGGAACTGCGGCTGTTCTTCCGCGACACCACCCAGTGGTCGCAGCTCATCCTGCTCGGCGTGCTGGTGATCGTGTACGTGTACAACATCAAGTTCCTGCCCCTGCGTGGCGAGGGCATCACGTTCTTCCTCGTGAACGTCGTGCCTTTCCTGAACCTCGTGCTGGCCGGCTTCGTGCTGGCCTCCATCGCCGCGCGCTTCGTGTTTCCGGGCGTGTCGCTGGAGGGCCGCACGCTGTGGCTGCTGCGCTCGAGCCCGATGGCCGTGCGCGACCTGCTCTGGGCCAAGTTCTGGGTGGGCACGCTGCCGCTGCTCATCCTGGCGGTGGCCATCGTTGGCGTCACGGACTTTATGCTCCAAGTCAGCGACTTTATGTTCTACGTGTCGCTGGGCAGCATCACGCTGATGACCTTCGCACTGAGCGGAATGGCCATCGGGTTTGGCACGCTGTTCCCGCAGTTCGAGACCGAGAACGCCGCGCAGATTCCGACGAGCTTCGGCGGACTCCTGTATATGATGGCGTCGGTAGGCCTCATCGGCGGCGTAGTCATTCTCGAGGCGCGTCCGGTGTACAGCTACCTCGCCGCCCGCGCCTTCCGCCAGCCGATCGAACCGACCGAGATGCTGATCGGCTTCGGCGCGGCGGCCGTGCTCTGCATTGCCGCCACGCTCATCCCCATCCGCGTGGCGCTCAGCCGCCTTGAGGCAGTCGAACGATGAACCCGCGCATCGGCCCCGCCCACGAGACGGACGTCGCCCAACTGCTCTCGCTCAACAACCGCTACGCGTCGTCGGGCCTGACGCTGGCGCGCACGCCGGACTTTGCGGCCAACCACCTGCCTGACTACCGCGTGCTGCGTGATGCCCAAGGCGGCATCCTCGGCTGTGTCGCGCTGGACGAGTACTCCCCGAGCGTCGCCGAGGTGATCTCGCTCGCCGTGGACGAGGACGCGCACGGCAACGGCTACGGCCGCCAGCTCATCGCCGCGGCCATCGAGCTGGCCACGGCCCGTGGCTATTCGGACCTCTTCGCCGTCTCGTACTCCGACGAACTGTTCCTCAGCTGCGGATTCGAGCGCGTGCCGCTCGACACCTATCCTGAGAAGATCGCGCGCTACGCAAAGAACAAGTCGGAGATCGAGGTCGGCGAGAAGCACTGCTTCGCGATTCGCCTTGCGCCGGCCAAACCCGCTCCGCGCAGCAAGCGCGCCAAGCGGTGACATTCTTCTACGTGGACCTGATGTTCGCGCTGCTGCTGCTCGGCGTGGCGCTGTTCACCGGCTGCTGCCTGGTGTTCAATCCGGTCCTGAAGAGCGTGCGCGTGATGGGCATCGGCAGCGCGTACGCGATTGCGCTGTGGATGGCGATCGCCCTGCCGTGGAAGATCGCGCTGGCGACCTGGTGCCTCTTCGCGGCGTTCGGCGGTGCGGTAGCGATGGCCTACGAGCTCTGGGCCCGGTGGCGCTACCGCGGCACCGGGCGCGCTCCTCGACCGCTGGTGCTCCTCGAAGGCTTCCTGCTGTGGCCGACGATGGTGCCCGAGGCGGTCGAGGGTGCGCTCATCGATGCAGGCGTCCTCGAACCGAGCTGGCGCCCGTCACTTCCCGCTGGCGAGCTGCATCAGCGCCGGTAGCGCACCCAGCGTCCAGAGGATTGCGCCGGCAGCGTAGGCCTTGGAGCGCGGGACCTTGGCCACCTGGATGAGGCCGATCACGCACAGTGCGGTCACCCAGAGCGTGAACACGTCGAGCCGCCCGAGGAAGTTGACCATCCCCTGCGCGCCGGTGGGATCGAGGAAGCGCCCCACGCCCCAAGAGAACTGGTAGCGACCGGTCCACCCGGTGGTATCGAACACGAAACCTTGGACAATGACCAAGAGGAGTTCGAGCGTCTTCGGCAAGTACGCGAACGACGCGATCATCACGCCCGCACCGAAGCTGGCGCTACCACCGAGCACCTTTGCCAGCAGCCAGACCAAGACGCCAATCAGCAGGAGCACGACCGGAATGAACACGAGGCCGCCGTACGCGACTGCCTTCTCCGTGACCTTGCGCATCGTCTCCAGCTGCTCGCCATCGAGCGCTGGATTGCTCGCTTGCGCCTCCGCCACCGCGCGGGCCACCTCGGCGTCAATCACGCCGGGCATCGAACCGAGCGCCGCGAAGTACAGGGCAACCATCAGCACTGCGGTCACGAGGAACGGCCCCCACGCGCCACCTTGCGCGCGGCGCGCGAACACCGTGGACGGCGCGAACCAGATGTCGATGAGATCCTCGGCGAGGGACGCTTGCGGCGGAGTGGAAACGGACGAGCCGTCTGGAGCGGTCATCAGGGGCCTCGGGGGAAGCGGGGAAATGCGTCCGGGGGGAACGCACTCAAGGTGCGTTCCCCCCGGGTCCAGCGCAACGCGCCTGGCGGGTCTACCGACCTTCAGGCCGGCGATCTGGGACCGGGCGGCGCATCATCTCCTGCGGCGGACGCCCTGGTTGCCCACGCATTCCCTGCGGTGCGCGACCCGGCTGCCCGCGCATCCCTTGCGGGGGACGACCCGGCCGCCCGCGCATTCCCGGCGCGCCGCGACCGGCCTGCACCCCGCGGGCGAACCCGCGACGCTCGGCCTGCAGTTCGCGCCACTTGCCGCGCTGGGCGTCGGTCAGCAGGCGCTCAGCGGCCACTGCCGCAGCGGAATCACGCGTGCGCAGCTGCTCCATCTGCGGGCGGAGCGCCGTGCGGCGCTGCTCCATCTGCGCGCGCATCGCGGCGCGCTGCGCCGAGTCGCGCGGGACGCCCTGGCCGCGCATCCGCTGGCGCATCGAGTCCATCGCGGGCGCCATCTGATCGGCGAGGCGCTTGCGCTCGGCGTGCCGTACGCGCTCGATGGAATCGAGCTGGGCCACCTGGCGCGGCGTCAGGTCCAGCTCGCGGCGGGCGTTGAGGATGGCGGTCACCTCGCCGCCGCGGCGCATCACCATCGCGCGGGCCGGTGCCTGGGGCGCCACCCCGCGGCGCGGGGCCTGCGCGGTGGCGGTGCTGCCGAGGCCGACCACGAGGCCGGCGAGCGCGAGGACCTGCAAGGTGGTACGCATTTGATCGCTCCTGACGGATCGGGGACGGTGGGGACACCGTGGTCACAGGGTCAGACGCCCGCTTCCGGGAGGCGTTAAGATTCCTCGCCTATGCCCGCCTTCCACGACACCCCGCGCTTCCCGCGCGGGTTCCGCTGCGCCTCCCGCAACGTCGGTCTCAAGCCGGACGCCAAGGACCTCACGCTCTTCGCCAGCGAGGTCGAAGCCACCGCGGCGGCGGTCTTCACGCGCAATCACTTCCCCGGCGCGCCCATCGTGCTCGGCCGCGAGACGCTCAAGGCCGGACGGCTGATGGGCATCATCGCGAACAGCAAGGTGAGCAACGTCGCGACCGGTGCCGAGGGCGTGGCGAACGCGCGTCGGATGGCGGCGGCCGCCGCGGCGGAGCTCGGCACCACGCCGGACCGAATCCTCGTGAGCTCCACCGGCGTGATCGGAGTGCCGCTGCCGATCGAGAAGATCGAGCGCGGTGTGGTCGGGATGCGCGCTGAGCTGCAGGACAACCCGCTGGTCGGCGCCGAAGGCATTATGACCACCGACACCTTCCCCAAGGCGTTCTCGCTGTCGGTCGGCGAGGCGACGATTACGTGGGTGGCGAAGGGTTCGGGGATGATCGAGCCGAATATGGCGACGATGTTAGCCTACATCTTCACCGACGCCGCGCTCGACGCCGCAACGTTGGACCGCCTGTTGCGCGAGGCGGTCGAACGATCCTTCAATATGTTGAGCGTGGACACGGACACGTCCACCAGCGATACCTGCGCGATCCTCGCCAACGGGCTGGCAGGTGCGGTGGACGAGCAGGCGTTCCGCGAGGCGCTCATCGCCGGCTGCATCCGGATGACCGAGACGCTCGGGCGCGACGGCGAAGGCGCGGAGCACCTCCTGCGCGTGACCGTGCGAGGCGCACTGAACGACGCCGAGGCGCGCCGCGTCGCCAAGAGCGTCCTCAACTCGCCGCTGGTGAAGACGATGGTCCACGGCGCCGACCCGAACGTCGGGCGCCTGCTGATGGCGGTGGGCAAGTGCTTCGAGTGCCGCATCCAGCCGTCCACGACCGATGCGTGGATCAATGGCTTCCAGGTGGTGCGCGGCGGCGCGCGGCTGCCCTTTGACGATGCCGTCGTGCGCGAGGCGCTGACGGCCGAGGTCGTGGACCTCGAACTCGCACTCGGCGTCGGCGAGGCGCGGGCGGTGGCCTACGGCTGCGACCTCAGCAAGGGCTACGTGGAGGAGAACGCGGCGTACTACTCGAGCTGAGTGAATGACGGAGGACTGAAGACGGGGGATGGAAGAGTGAAGAGCACCGCGCAGCTTCCGTCATCCGTCATCCGTCGTCCGTCATCCGTCATCCGTCATCCGTCGTAGGCCTTACCTTGGCAGCGCCTGCTGCTGCTTCTCCCGCTCCGCCAGCAGTCGCGTCACGAAGCGCTGGCCTTCCGAGATGCGCTCGACCTCGATGGCAATCGCGTCGACACCCGCTTCGAGGCGCCGCATCCGTTCCTGCGTCTCGGCATCGAGGCGCGGCGGCGCGTGCTGTGCGCGCTTCCAGAGCAATCGCGCGGCCGTGAACGCCAGCGGCGCCAGCACGAAGATCGTGAAGATGACGGCAATCGCCGTTCCATCGATGGGTCGCACGTTGGAGCCTCCGGAAGTCGGTTCGGCGGTGCTGCCGAGCAGTTGGCCCGGGGTCTGCGACATCAACTGGCCGGTGCGGGAAATCTCGGCTTCGAGCGTGACGATCCGGTCGTCCAGCACCTTGAGCCGCGCTTCGAGTCCCGGGCGCTCTGAGGCATTGGCCTTGCCAAGCTGCTCGACCACATCGTTGCGGCGCCGCAACGCCGAGGTGAGCTGGTTGGAGAGCTCCGAGCGCTGCGCACGCAGCGCTCGGACCTCGACAATCGTCTGCGGCACGCCCGGCGTCTGCACCAGCACCAGTTCGGTCTGCGCGGGGGCCTGCGTGGCGGCTTGAGCGGCTTGGCGGGGCATCGGCATAAACTGGCCTACGCGGCCCCCGGCCGCGAGGTGTCAGGCCGCCGGCAGTACCGCGGGGGCGTCCCGGACGCCATTTTGCGACGTCTTCCCGGAGGGACGGCGCAATGCGGATGGGGCTCGACATCGCGGTCATCGGCGGGGGCATCGCCGGCCTGTCGGCCGCGTGGCGGCTGAGCACGCACCATCGGGTGACCCTGCTCGAGCGTCACGAGGTGGCCGGGATGGATGCCCATTCCATTGACCTTGAGCACGATGGCGGCCAGTACCGCGTGGACGTCCCGCTGCGCGTGCTCTACGAGGGCTACTACCCGACGCTGATCGCGCAGTACCACGCGCTGGGCATCCAACTCGAACGCAGCAACTACGCCGGCTCCTTCAGCGCACTCGGTGGCGCGGCGTACTATCGCTACGCCAACTGGCTCGTGGCGGGCCGCTCGATTCCCCTCCCCGCCACGCCTTTCGGTGGCCGCGCTTGGCGCATCAACCGCGATCTGCTACGCTTCTACCGCCTCGCCCCGGCCGCCCTCGTGCGCCTGCAGAACAGCGAGGAACCCCTCGGCAGTTGGCTGGACCGCACGCGCTTCAGCGCCGACTTCGCCGAAGGATTTCTGATCCCGACCTTCGCGGCGGTGTGCACCTGCTCCAACGCCGCGGTGCGTGCGTACCCGGCGCGCGTGATCCTCGACTACCTCACGCGGGGCCTGACCTTTGGCGGCGTACGGCGCGTGGTGATGGGCACGCGCGAAGTCGTGCGGCGCCTCACCGAGCCGCTGGCCGAGGTGCAGTGCGGCGTGCGCGTACGGCAGATCGCCCCGGCGCCGGATGGCGTCCGCGTCACCTGGGACGGAGGCGAGCGGCGCTTCGACCACGTCGTCGTGGCGACGCAGGCCAATCAGGCCGCCGCGATGCTCGACCCGGCCTACCGCCGCGAGAAGGACGCGCTGGCGCGCTTCGCGTACGAATCCAGCCAGGTCATCGTGCACACCGACGAGCGTCTCGCGCCGCGCGACCACGCCCACTGGGCGCCAGTCAACCTCATCACCAGCGCGGCGCACGACAAGCCGATGGCGACCATCTGGATGAACCGCGTGCAGCCGGCCCTCGCCAAGTCCACGCCGGTGTTCCAGACCTGGAATCCGATCGTCGCACCGCGCGCGGAGTTGGTGCAGGCCGAGGCCTGGTTCGAGCGGCCGCTCGTGAACGGCTCGTCGCTCGAGGGTGCCCGTACGGTGCGGCTCCTGCAAACGCAGCACGGACGGCGGCTGTGGTTCTGCGGCAGCTACCTCGGTCCCGGCATCCCGCTGCTCGAGGCGGCAGCGCGCACCGCAATGGACGTCGCGTCGGCGATCAACGACGACGAGCGTATGACGCTTCGACTGCCAACGCCTCTGTCCCGTCCGGCATAATGTTGTACATCCGCATCACGAGCGCGTCGGGCGACGGATGCGCGAACGTGATGCGCCAGCCCCAGTCCGGTCCCGGCGGCGCAGGGTAACTGCCGCGGACGCTTACGTCGCCGTCGCCGGTGGCCGCGCCCGTCAGCGGCATCAGGCGGTGGCCGTTGTGGAACGAGTCCGCCCACGCGACGTCGCAACGGTCGGCCTTGAGATCGTCGCCGAGGAGCAGGATGCCCTCGCAGGGCTTTCCCTCGTACTCCCATCTGTAGCGCATCAGGAGCATTCGGCCGGCGGCTTCCCCGCTGACCTCGGCGGTGGTGGCGCATTCGATGGCAGCGGCGGTCGGCTCGAACCACAGCTTGTTGTGTCCGCTCCAGCTGCCCATCGCGCCAATGAGCTTGGACGGAATGCTCATCGCGTCGCCTCCACCCGCGCCAACGCGCGCTCGGCCTGGACGAGATGCCGCAGCTCGTGGCGCACCACGATCCACAGCGCCGAATAGGCATCGTAGCGCGCCCCAGCCACGAAGGGCGACTCCAGCGTGACACGGTCAATCTGCAGATCGGCGGCGGTCCAGAGCAGCGCCTGCTCCTCACCGATCCATTTCCGGAAGTCAGCGACCACCCCTTCGCGCGGAAGCTCGCTGCCGGGCACGAAGGGCTTCGGGGTCTTGGTACGCCCGAGCCGGAACCCGAGTACGACCGGCACCGGGCCCATCATCGCGGCGAGAACGCGCCCGAACAACGCGCCCTTATAGGCTCGCGTGCCGATGGGCCCCAAGGCCTTGGCCTCGGCGATGGCGGCACGCATCCGCGGCAGCATCGCGGCGCTGGAGAGGTTAAGGTGCGCGACGCACTCGGCCACCGACCACTCGTCGGGCGCGGGGCGGGCGTTCCACTGTGCGTCGCTCACGCGGGCGTCGAGTGCAGTGAAGCGCCGCGCGACTTCGGCGGACGCTTTGGCGATCTCGTCGAGCTGCTGTTGGGACGGCGAGGTGGACATTCGTTCCGGGGGGGGTTGGTGTTCGAGACCGGAATCTACAGCCGCCCGGCCCCTTCTGCCCTCGCGCCGCACGCCGCATCTTTCCGACCTCCCATCCATCGAAGAGGTCGCCGGGATGCGCCAATCGTTCTCGCTGCTGCTCGCCTTGTCTCTTGCGGCCCCGCTGGCCGCACAGGCCCCCTCCCCGCTCAGCGCCGAGCTCGATCGCCGGCTGAGCGGCGTGATGCCCAAGGTCGTGGCCTGGCGGCGCGACATCCACGAGCACCCCGAGCTCAGTGGCTTCGAAGTACGCACGGCGGCCTTGGTTGCCGATCACCTGCGGTCGCTCGGAATGGAAGTGCGCACCGGCGTGGGCGGGCACGGCGTGGTCGGCGTGTTGCGCGGTGGGCGCCCGGGGCGCGTCGTCGCGCTGCGCGCTGATATGGACGGACTGCCCGTGACCGAGCAGGTGGACCTGCCCTTCCGCTCGCGCGTCCGTGCGCAGTACAACGGCCAGGAAGTCGGCGTGATGCACGCCTGCGGACACGACAATCACGTGGCCATCCTGATGGGCACGGCGGAATTGCTGGCCGGGATGCGCGCGCAGTTGCCGGGCACGGTGGTGTTCATCTTCCAGCCGGCCGAGGAGGGTCACCCCGATGGCGGTGGCGGCGCCGAGCGGATGATCGCCGACGGCGTGCTCGACGACCCGAAGGTGGAGGCGATCTTCGGCCTGCACGTGTGGTCGGGCAAGCTGGGCGAGATCACGTACCGGCCCGGCCCGACGATGGCGGCGTCCAACTCCTACCGCATCACGGTGCACGGGCGCCAGACGCACGGCGCCAATCCCTGGGGCGGCATCGACCCCATCGTCGTCGGCTCGCAGATCGTGATGGGCCTGCAGACCATCGTCTCGCGGCAGACGGACATCACCGCGAACCCGGCGATCGTGACGGTCGGCCAGTTCAACGGCGGCGTGCGGAACAACATCATCCCGGACTCGGCGGTGCTGGTCGGGACCATCCGCACGTTCAGCGGCGAGCAGAAGGCCGACATCTTCCGCCGCGTGCAGGCCACGGCGCAGCACATCGCGATGGCGTCGGGCGCGCGCGTCGAGGTGAAGATCGACTCGGGCTACATCGTGACGCGCAATGACGAGGCGCTCACGGCGCGGATGCTTCCGACACTGCAGCGCGCGGCGGGCCGCGACAACGTGCAGCTCGCGCCGCTGGCTACTGGTGCCGAGGATTTCTCGTACTTCCAGGCGCGCGTGCCCGGGCTGTTCATCTTCCTGGGCGTGTCCAAGGCGGACGCGGACCTCAACACCGTGCCGCGCAACCACTCGCCGCTGTTCTTTGCGGACGAAGCGGCGCTGCCGGTGGGAGTTAAGGCGATGAGCTCGCTGGCGCTGGACTGGCTGGCGCAGAATCCTCGGCGCTGAGCCCCGCCCCGCACTCCACGCAGAACTTCGCGTCACTGTCCACGGCGGCGCCGCAGGACGGACAGCCAGCCCCGAGCATCCGCCCGCAGTCGGAGCAGAACAGCGCGTCCGACTCGGGCCGCGGGCCGCAGTGCGGGCAGGCGACGCCCCCTTGCCGCATCCGTGCGATGAGCGCCTCGGCTGCGTCCTCAGGCGCGGCGCCGTCCGGTGCGGCGCTCGCGGCGGCCGATTCGCGCGCGCGCAGCTCATCGAGCGCGCGCGGCGTGTACGCCGCCTTGAGCGCCGCGTAGTCCTCGTCCGACAGCTTGCCGGTGGCTTGGTCGAACTCGATCTCGCGCAGCGCGTCGATGGCACTGGACTCTGGCGCCGCCTCGGGCGCGAGTGCAGTCAGCGGTGCCGCAGCGGACCCACGTAGAATCGGCAGCAGCACGTACGCCAACGCGAGCACGGCGAGCGCCGCTCCGAGGAACAAGGCCAGCACCTAGGCGTCCTCGCGCAGCGCGGCCTCGAGCCGCGCCATCTCGTCATCGCTGGCCTGCGGGGCTACAGGCGGGGCACTGGGCGACGCCGCGACGGCAGCCGGCGTCGCCTTGGCGGTCCAGCGGCGGATCATCATCGTGAGGATGACGCCGCCGGTGGCCATCACCACCGAGGGCACGAAGTAGCCGGCCCAGTTGAAGCCCTGCTTGATCGGCGCGGTGAGCGCGACCTCGCCGTAGGTCTCGACGAAGGCATCCTTGATCTCCTGCGCCGTGTAACCACCGGCCACCAGCCGCATCACGTCACGGTGCATCGCCGGTGACACGCCGCAGGTGAAGTCGGTCGTGCGGCAGGTGTACACGTCGAGGATGCAGGTGCACTGGCACTTGAGCTCACGCTCGAGCCGGTCGCGTTCGTCCGGCGTCATCGACGGCGTGGCGTCGGGCTTGGCCGGACGGATCACCGGGCGATACGCATTCTGGTCCATCGGCGTGAAGTTCGGCTGCTGGCCGCCGATGGCACGCGCGCCAAGCGCGAGGCCCGTCCCCGCCGCGGCGACGAAGAACTCGCGACGATTCAGCATCAGACGCCCGCCGTCTCGCGGTGCTGCGGCGCCAGTTCGGCCACATAGCCGCTCTGCCGGCGTCGTTCGCTCTGCGGCCACATCACGATCAGCCCCCCGATCGCCATCAGCAGGCCGCCGTTCCAGACCCAGGCCACCAGCGGATTGAAGTTGATGCGCACCTCGGCGCGGTCGCCGATCGTGCCGGCGAGCACGAGGTACACGTCCTGCCGGCCCTGCGTGAGGATGCCGACTTCCGTGGATGGCTGGAAGGTCGGATTGCCGCGCGAATCGAAGTGCTGGCGCTTCTCGCTGGTCAGCGCCGGCTGCGGCCTGCCGTTGACCACCGGCAGCAGCGAGACCGCGACGACGTCGCGATTGAGCGCCTTGAACTGCGAGATGCCGTCACTGGTGAAGGTCCAGTCCTGCCCGAACGGGTCCTTCACGCTGAACGACTCCCCGTCCGCCAGCGTGACGTCGTACTCGGCCTTGAAGGCCATCCCGGCGAATGCCGAGAAGAGGATGACGATGCCGGCGTGCACGATGTAGCCACCGTAGCGGCGCCGGTTGCGCGCCACGAGGTTCACGAAGGCGACGGCGATGTTCTCGCCGTGCATCTTCGTCCGCGCACCGATGCCTTTGTAGAACTCCTGCACGATGGTGCCCGCGACGAAGGCGCCGAGGCCCCAGGCCATCAGCGGGTAGAGCTCGCGGGCCCCGAGCGTCCACAGCGCCGCCGCGGCGACGACGCCGACGAAGGCCGGACCGGCGAACTGCCGCTGGATGTTCTGCACCGACGCGCGGCGCCAGGCGATCAGCGGCCCGATGCCCGTCAGCGCCAGCAGCAGCAGGCCCAGCGGCACGTTCACCGTGTTGAAGAAGCTCTCGCCGACCGTGATCTTCGAGCCACGCACGGCCTCGGAGAGGATCGGGAACAGCGTGCCCCAGAGCACCGAGAACGCGATGCCGACCAGGACGAGGTTGTTGTAGAGGAAGGCCGCTTCGCGCGAGATCATCGCCTCGAGCTCGGCCTTGGCCTCGAGGTCCTTGAGCCGGATGCTCACGAGATACGCCGTGGCCAGCAGCGCCAGCACCATAAACCACGCGAACCAGTGCCCGATGCTGCTTTGCGCGAATGAGTGCACGGACTGGATGATGCCCGAGCGCGTGATGAACGTGCCGAGGATGCTCAGCAGGAAGGTGCCGACGACGAGGATCACGTTCCACTTGCGCAGCATTCCGCGCTTTTCCTGGATCATGATCGAATGCAGGAAGGCGGTGCCCGTGAGCCACGGCAGCAGCGAGGCATTCTCCACCGGATCCCACATCCAGTAGCCGCCCCAGCCGAGTTCCACGTAGGCCCACCACATCCCGAGCAGGATCCCCAGCGTCAGGAACACCCAGGAGATGAGGCTCCACTTGCGCACCGCGCCCAGCCACTCGGCGTCGAGCCGACGCGTGATGAGCGCACCGATGGCAAAGCCGAAGGGAATCGCCGTCGCGACGTAGCCGAGGTACAGCAGCGGCGGGTGGATGGCCATCGCCGGGTTCTGCAGCTGCGGGTTGAGACCGCGGCCGTCAGGCGGGATCCACTCGAGGCGCTCGAAGGGATTCGACGCGATGGCCGTGGCCATCACGAAGAAGAGCAGCACGGCGGCATTGGTGCCGGTGACCCACGGCATCAGCGTGCGGTTCTTGCTGCGGTTGGTGTACGTCGCCGCCGCCGCGTAGCCGGCGAGCACGAGGCACCAGAAGAGCATCGAGCCCGCCTGGCCGCCCCAGAACGCCGAGAACTTGTAGACGATCGGCAGGTTCACCGACGTGAACGACGCCACGTAACGCAGGGAGAAGTCGCTGGTGAGCAGCGCCGTCCAGAGGCCCAGCGAGGCCAACACCACGAAAGCCGTGGTGGCATAGAGGCCGCGCTCGCCGCTGACGATGAGATCCTGCCGCTTGAGATAGCCGCCCGCGAACGACAGCGTGACGGCCCACAGGCCCATCAGGAGGGCGATCCAGAGGGAGAGCTCCCCGATGAGAACCACGGCGGACTACTTCTTGTGCGAGTCGGGCATCGGCGCGCCGGCCTTGATGGCCTCGCGCATCGCGTCGTAACCCTCGGGCGCCTCTTCATAGCGCGAGGCGCACTTGGCCAGCAGCGTCGTCGCCTGGAAGGTGCCGCTCGCATCCAGGCGGCCCTCGACCACGACTTCAACGGAATCCGAGAACGTGTCCGGGATGATGCCGCGATAGACCACCGGATACGTGGCGCGCCCGTCCGTCATATCGAAGGCGACCATCCGACCGGAGGAATCGCGCTGCACCGTGCCGGGGACGACGCGCGCACCGACCTTCACGCCCGTGCCGATGAGGGTCGGGTCCTGCGCGACCTTGGCCTCGAGTTCGTGCGGCATCAGGAAGTAGATGCCGGTGTCCTTGATGGCCCCGGCCATCAGGACGGCCGCGGCGCCGAGGACGACGGCCCCACCGAGGAGGAATTTGTTGCGCGGGTGCATCGGGTGACTCCGAAAGTCAGGTGTACCCGATACAATATAGCTGAGTCGCTTCCCGGCGTTAGCGGCCCAAACGCCGGGAGAGTCCAACGGTGAGAAGGAGGTCCTGATACGCGGTCTCGGAGTAAGAGGCGATGCTCTCCAGCGTGGGGTCAGTCAGCTCGTGCCTGGACGGCATATAGCGGTACCCTCCGTGCAATCTCAGAGCCATCCGCTGGGTGACGTCCAACTCAACCCCGACTGCACCAAGCGCACCGACGACCAACGGGGACTTGACCTGGTATTGGTTCGGTGGCGTGAATGCCCGATCGTTGGTCGTGGCATCGCCACTCAAGTACAGAAACTCCGGTCCGAACCCAGCGTAGACGCGTAGCTTTGGAGCCACCGGCATCGTCGCTTTGGCGAGGACGGCAAGGCCATAGATCTCACTATTGTTGCACTTGCATTCCCGCTCGCTTCCGTTATCACGGACGATGGGGCGCCTCGCGAAGTTTGCGCTGAGCTGCGCCGAGAAATCGAGCCAGCCGGCACGATCAAGCTCGACCAGGATGCCGTAGGTCGAACCCGCTTCAAACCGATGGGAGTATGCTGATGAGTCGAAGCCTGCAGGCGTCGGATTTTGAACCCATACGAGAAGCTCTCCGGCCTGTGGAGTCGTGCGGCCGACGATAGGCGTGAGAAGAACGCGCTGAGCGGCCACCGAATCAGACATTCCGGCGAGCAAGATCCAGCACAGTAGAAGTTTGCATCCAAATCGCATCTATCCTCCCGGGGTGTACAGAGACGGGTTGGTTTCACAAGCGACGTGTTATTGAAGATCTCAGTTGCGGTTACGGCGAGCCGCCGGCCTGCTTTCGCAACGGATCGCTGAGCCGGTCAGCATCTTCGTCCGTCCGAATGACGCGCGGAGTCAAAAAGACAAACAACTCAGTCTCAATCGTCTGGCGCGAAGCGCGACCGAAGAAGCCTCCGAGTAGCGGAATTGATGAGAGGATGGGGAGTCCCCCTTGGCGAGATTCGCGCTGCCGGTCGGTCAGCCCCCCGAGCGCAACCGTTTGGCCGTCACGCACCAGCAGCTGCGTCCGGACGCTCCTTGTGGCGATCACAGGCGCATCAAACGCGAGCTCGGACGTAGCGGTCGAGACTTCCTGTGTCACTTCGAGTTGCACGGACCCATCGGCCGATATCGTCGGGCGAACCATCAACTTAGTACCGACATCTCGGTACTGCACGATCTGGTCGCGGGTCGCACCGTCGGTCGGCAGCGACCGCTGAACCTGTACGAAGGGTCGTTGGCTGCCGACGACATGAATCGGCCCGGGTTTGCCGGAGGCTCCACATCGTGAGAGGTTGGAGCCATGCCCAGACGTTCCCCATTTTCGCCTGAGTTCCGCGAACGCGCCATCCGGATGGTGCTGGACCAGGCCCCGCAGCACGGCTCCCAGTGGGCCGCGATCCGCTCGATCGCCGAGAAGGTCGGCTGTCACCAGGAGACCCTCCGGAACTGGGTCCGCGAGCACGAGCGGAACACGGGCGTGCGACCCGGCCCGACCACGGACGACCTCGCGCGCCTCAAGGAGCTCGAGCGCGAGAACCGCGAGCTGAAGCGCGCCAATGAGATCCTGAAGAAGGCGTCGGCGTATTTCGCCTTGGCGGAGCTCGACCGCCGACCCAACTGATGGTGGCCTTCATCGACGCGCACCGCGCGGCGTACGGAGTCGAGCCGATCTGCGCAGTGCTGCCGATCGCTCCGTCGACCTACTACGAGGCGAAGGCGCGCGCGCGCGACCCGTCGCGCCTGCCGGCCCGCAGCCGCGCGGATGCGGCGCTCCGGCCGGCGCTCCAGCGCGTGTGGGCGGCGACGCGCGGGCGCTACGGGGCGCGCAAGGCCTGGAAGCAGCTCCGCCGGGAGGGCCGCGTGGTGGCGCGCTGCACGGTGGCGCGCGTCTTCAAGGCGATGGGCCTGCGCGGGGTGGTGCGCGGGCGCCGGGCGACGACGACCGTGCCCGAGCCGGCGGCGCACCGGCCGCAGGATCTCGTGCAGCGGAACTTCACGGCGACGCGCCCGAACGCGCTCTGGGTCTCCGACCTGACGTACGTGCCGACGTGGCGCGGCTTCGTGTACGTCGCGTTCGTGACCGATGCGTACTCGCGCCGCATCGTCGGCTGGCGCGCGACGACGACCCTGCGGACGGACCTCGCGCTCGACGCGCTGGAGCAGGCACTCTACGACCGCGCGCTCGACGGCCCGCTCGTGCATCACAGTGACCGCGGGTCGCAGTACCTGGCCATCCGCTACACGGACCGGCTGCTCGAGGCCGGCATCGAATCCTCCGTCGGCAGCCGCGGTGACGCCTACGACAATGCGCTCGCCGAGTCGATCAACGCGCTGTACAAGGCGGAGGTCATCCATCATCTCGGACCGTGGAAGGGCCTGGAGGACGTGGAGTACGCGACGCTCGAGTGGGTGGCCTGGTACAACAGCCAGCGCCTGATGCAGCCGCTCGGGGACATCCCCCCGGCGGAGTACGAAGCGCAGTATTATCACGCCCACGCCGCATCCGCGGCCGTGGGACTCAACTAACCGAGTCTCCGGGAATCCCGGGCCGATTCATGCAGGATAATGACGGGCTTCATTGTTCGTGAGATTGGTCGGCCATCGATGAACAGGCCCGAACTGGCCAACATACCACAGAGCCCCGACCGTAGCGCGTTTCATCAGATGGGCGGCGAGACGGACAATGTGAAATACCTGTCTGCCGATGGCCATCACGAATCGGTGCGCCGAAACGGAGAAGAGGTAACCGGCGAGAACGCGGCGACGTACAACTACGGAACGAATCCCGTAAGCCATACGGTGCTCGACATTGTGCCGTGGGTTGCGGTGGGCACGCAATCGCCGGGTGACAAGTCGACCGTGCTCAGCCGGCTAAAGGCGGTCGTTACCACTGTCGTAAAGCCGTGCGTTCAAGATTCGGGCGCGGATATGGGAGGGAGGGCTGTATGTCAGTAATGCGCCGGATCGCGATGCCGAATGCGCTCAGCGCGCTTCTGCCGCTAGCGTTGCTTGCCGCATGCGACAAGGCAACGCACGTGATTCACCGCTTCTCCTCGGAACAAATCCGAGTCGCACCGCAGCTTGAACTCAGGGTCGAGGGATTCGGCACGTGGACGTCACTACGGACCGGCGACTCCGTCGTCTTCGTCAGCGGATCTCCGTACGTGATCGAGGTTCGCGTCCGTGGGTCGGTCGAAGAGGTACACCTCACATCGTTGGTAATCACAGACACGACCTCCGGCGACTCCGTGGTGATCGGGCGTTGGGATACCGATGCCATGGACTGGTCGGACTCCGCGCGGGTCTTCGCACTGCGAGACGGCGTGGATCTTCCGCCTGGCGCGAAAACCATCCACGGCGTGATTCGCGTTGGCGCACTGGCCGACACGTCGAGTCACAGCTTCAGCGGCGTGCTAAGATACGATGTGCGCGCCGAGCGGCGAAGCCGCGTGCTCGAACGAATGCGTGGAATCTAGGTGGTTGCTGAGCGTCGATGGAGTTGACACGGTAGGCGTCCCGCAGGCTGGGGCTAATTTCGGCACTCTGAATCGACCCGGGCGCACCGGACGCTCGTTACTTGGTGCCTAACCCCCACGTTCTGCTGCAGCGGCGCAGCCGCTGTCAGCAGCAACGGTGGTTAGGCTTGGGATGAGCTGAACACGATGCAGCCGCCGCCCAACCCCTCGAAGGGTCGGGCGGCGTCGTGTTTGGCGCGCGGTCGTGGCGGGTGCCGTCGGCTACGCGCTGCGGTGCGCGAACACCCAGCGATTCGCGCGGATGAAGTCGAGCGGCTTGATCGCGCGGAGGCCGAAGTGCCGGCAGACCGTCGGGATCTTCGGCCGGTCCGTCGTGCCGTCGTCGTTCTCGCCCGTGACGACGACGGTGCCCTGCGTGCGCGCCAGCGCGATCACGAAGGGGTCGGCGCCGGAGCGGCCCTTCCGCGTGTCGATGAGCTTCGGGAACGCGCCCAGGATCTCGGCGACGGCGGTCTGCTGCGCCGCGTCGAGGTCGACGAAGAGGCCGCGCTGCTTCTTGGCCCACTTGAGCAGCGCGTCGTCCTTCTTCGCGATCTCAACGCGCACCTCCTCCGCGGCGACGAACCGCCCGGCCGCGATGCCTTCCTCGATGGCCTGCCACAGCTGGGGGAAGACGTCCGGCGGATAGCTCCGGTTCCACGCATCCAGGAGGGCGCTGGTGTCCAGGCAGTAGCGCGTCACGCGGACTCGGCGAGGTCTTCTTTTCGCAGCGCGGTCCGGATCTGCTCGACCTGCGGCATCTTGACGCGCAGGTATTCGGTCAGGTCCGCGCTCGAGATGCGCTGCTCGTCATAGGCGCCCAGTGCGAGGCGCGCGAAGCGGCGGCCCGCCCAGCCCAGCGCACGCCGGAAGTACGGCACGGGCCCGCCCTTCGGTTTGTCCCGCTCCCAGGCCTTCACGAAGGCAGCGTGCCGGGTGCTGTAGAGCGCGGCCGGATAGCGCCCGGCCTGCACCAAGGCCCGCAGCGCGGCATCCGTGCTGATCGCGTACCGATCGGCGAGCAACCGCAGCGTCGCGTCCGCCCACTCGCGCTCCGCCGTAAGGTCGAGGGCGACGAGGCTTTCCGCGAGCGAGTCGCGGGGCACGAGCAGCGCGCCGGCCACGCGATTGCAATAGACCTCGACGCGGTCCGTCTCACCGGTCGCGGCGGCATTGTCGTGCAGGTCGCACACGCCACTCGATCGGACGGCGACGTGCGCGAGCTCGTGCATCAGCGTGAAGATGCGCCCGCGCGGGCTCTCCTTGGAGTTGAGGGCGACGACCGGCAGCGGGAAGTGCGCGAGCGAGAACCCGCGGGCCTCGCCCATCGGCAGATTCTCGGTCTGGAACACGAGCACGCCGACGCGCTCAACCGCGCGCTTCCATCCGTTCAGCGCGACGTACTGGTCGGTCCACGCGAACTGCTCGGCGAGCGACACGCCGAGCGCGGCGCGCAGCGCGTCGGCGACGGCGAGCGGGTCCTGGGACAACGCAGCGGTGACCGGGAACGGCGGAGGCTCCTCCCCGAGACTGGCGGCGAGTTCCAGCGCGGCCTCGCGCCGCTGCTGCGCGCGCCGCGTCTCGAGCGCAAGCCGCGGGGTCTCGAGGGTGCGTCGCTTACCCTCGACGGTGCGGAAGTCGCGCAGCGGTGTGAAGCCCTGCGGCGGCTCAGGCAGGTAAAAGACGGCCAGCGGGCGCTTGTACAGCGTTGCCATCTTGCGCAGCTGCGCGAGCGAGAGCGGCTTGTTCCCCGTCTCCCACGCCTCGATCGCGGCCGCTCCCACCTTCAGGCGCTTCGCGGCGGTCGCGACATCGAAGCCCGCCGTCGTCCGCGCCCAATGCACGAGCGCGGGCGTGACGAGCGCAGGAAGACGTCCAGAAGCCACGGGCGGAGGTGGTGGTGGGTCGGAGCGAGAGGGGGGAGCGAGGCGTACGGCTAAGATACACCGCGTCGCACGCGGAGCGAGCCGTCAGCTCGCGCGTCGCGGCCTTCGTCGTACTCAGTCACGGGGCGCGAGACGCCCACCTCGGCAGCGAGGGCCTCCTGCGAGAGGCCGCGGCCCTTGCGGGTCGCGGCCAGCCGCGCGCTTGACTGTGCTGTACCCATATGGTGCAAACAGCGTGCACGACCGCAAGGCGTGATCCCGGCGTCTGAACCTCTTGAACAGGATGTGCCTATGGTCCGGGTCCCGACGCGGAGTTGGAGCGGCTGAGGCGCGAGACCGATTCGATCGCGCCGGTGCAGGCGCACGGTGACTACTATCACGAGAACCGTAAGGCGAGCTCCGACGCGTCGCTGATGTCGAGAATCGATGCCTTCGAGGCACTGAAGAAACGCCAGAAGGCACTACTTTCTCCTCAGGTTCAGCAGTAGCGGCGGCTACCGCCGGAGCTGCCGCACGACCACCGCCGCGCTCCCCCCGCCCGCCACGTCCGCCGCGAGGTCCCGCCACGAGAAGAACCGCCCGTCGGCGCGGTCATACAGCTCCTTCGCCACCCCGACGCTCAGCGTGAGCCCCGCCGCCGTCCAGGCCGCATCCCGGTAGCTCAGCCCGGCCGACCGGCCCAGCGCGTGCCCGCCGGCTTGAATCGCCGCTGACCCCACGAAGTGGTACAGCTTGTCCTTGCCGAACCACGGGTCCTCGCGCGGTCGCTCCGGTGGCGCGCCGAACTTCCCAGACCAGAGGACGAACACCAGCGCGAACTTCATCCGTCGTCCCGGTCGCGCGCCCAGCTCACGGCCGCGCGCGTCGCACGTCGCCAGCCGCCGAGGCCCTGGCGCGCCACGTTGTTGCCCGCCGCGGACTCGAAGCGGGTGAACCGGCGCGAGGCGTGGAAGGCCTCGGCACTCGCCCAAACGCCAGCGGCAATGCCAGCCAGTCCCGCGGCGCCCAGAGCCGTGGTCTCCACCAAATCAGGCCGCTCGACAGGGACGCCGAGCACATCCGCCTGGAACTGCATCAACCAATCGTTCTGCGCGGCGCCGCCGTCCACGCGCAGCACGTCGAGCGGCGCCCCGCTGGCCCCGCGCATCGTCTCGAGTACGTCGGCGGTGCTGTAGGCCATCGCTTCGAGTGCGGCGCGCACCAAGTGCTCGCGCGAGGTGCCGCGCGTCAGGCCGACGATGGTCCCGCGCGCGTCCGGCTCCCAGTGCGGCGCGCCAAGGCCGGTGAGCGCCGGCACGAAGTACACACCGTCGTTCGCTTCGAGTGATCGGGCCATCGCCTCGGTCTCGCTGGCCTTCTCGAGCAAGCCGAGACCGTCGCGCAACCACTGCACCGCCGCGCCGGCGATGAAGATGCTGGCTTCGAGCGCATAGACGGATTTGCCCTCGGCATCGCAGGTCAGCGTCGTCAGGACGCCCTGACCGCCGGGTGGTCGCGTGCGTCCGGTGTTGAGCAGCAGGAAGGCGCCGGTGCCGTAGGTGTTCTTGCTCTGGCCGGGCTGCCAGCAACCCTGGCCGAACATCGCGCTCTGCTGGTCGCCGGCGACGCCGAGGATGGGGATCGCGACGCCCAAATGCTCCTTGGCCGCCTCGCCGAACGCGCCCGAGGACGGACGCACTTCCGGCAAGATCTCGCGCGGCACGCCGAAGAGCGCGCAGAGCTGCTCGCTCCACTGCATCGCGTTGATATCGAACAGCATCGTGCGCGATGCATTGGTCGGATCGGTCGCGTGCACGGCGCCGTTGGTCAGCTTCCAGATGAGCCAGGTGTCGATCGTCCCGGCGGCGAGGCGATCCGGCGCGATGCCGCGCGCGCGCTCCTGCAGCAGCCACTCGAGCTTCGTGGCCGAGAAGTAGGGGTCGGTCACGAGGCCAGTCGCCGCGTAGATGGCCGCCCCCTGCCCCGCCTCGCGCAGCGCCGCCGCCCGCCGCGTCGTGCGACGGTCCTGCCACACGATCGCCTTGTCCACCGGCTTGCCCGTCGTCCGGTCCCAGAGCACGATCGTCTCGCGCTGGTTCGTGATGCCGATGGCATCGGGCGTCACCTTCGCCTGCGCCATCGCCTCGCGCGCCGCCTCGATGGTCCGCGCGAAGATCTCCTCGGCGTCGTGTTCCACCCAGCCCGGCTGCGGAAAGTGCTGCGTGATCTCGCGGTACCCGCGGCCGACCACCCGTCCGTCCTCGGCGATCACCAGTGCCGTGGTGCCGGTCGTGCCTTCATCGAGAGCGAGGACGTGGCGCACAGGGACTCCTTACGCGGGGGGCAGCGAGAGCGTGGCGCGGTCAAAGTGGTAGGGTGCGCAGAGAACGCCGTCTTCCGTGACGATGTGCGTGATCAGCGCCGCGGGCGTGACGTCGAACGCAGGGTTGTACACCGTGGCCCCAGCGGCGGCCACGCGACGCTCGCCCAATTGCGCGATTTCGGTGGCGTCGCGCTGCTCGATGGGAATCGCCTCGCCGCTGGCGGTCTGCGCATCGACGCTGCTCGACGGCGCCACGACCACAAATGGAATCTTATGATGCTTGGCCAGCACGGCCAGCGCGTAGGTCCCGATCTTGTTGGCGGCATCGCCGTTGGCGGCGATGCGGTCCGCACCCACGAGCACGAGGTCCACGCGTCCGGCGCCCATCAGGCTGGCGGCCGTCCCATCCGTGATGACAGTGACCGGGACGCCGGCGCGGGTGAGCTCCCAGGCGGTGAGCCGGGCGCCCTGCAGCAGCGGCCGCGTCTCGTCGGCGAAGACTTCGACGCGCAGTCCGGCCGCGTGCGCCGCGTACACAGGAGCCAACGCCGTACCGATACCCGCCGTTGCCAGCGCACCGGCGTTGCAGTGCGTCAGGACGCGCATCCCGTCCTTGAGCAGCGTGGCACCGTGCCGCCCGAGCGCCTCGCACATCGCCTCGTCCTCGGCGCGGATGGCCTCGGCCTCCGCTCGGAGCGCCGCGGCCAGCGTCAGCACGTCGATGTGCGCAGCGTCGAGCAGGGCGCGCATCCTGTCCAGCGCCCAGAAGAGATTCACGGCCGTCGGCCGCGTGGACTGCAGCGCCGCCGCCGCGTCGTACACGAAGCGCCGGAGCGCACCGATGTCGGCCAGGAAGCCTGAGGCACGCTCCGCGTCGGCCGCGGCCACGATGCCCATCGCCGCCGCCACGCCGATGGCCGGCGCACCGCGCACGGCGAGCGTACGGATGGCGTCAGCCACGTCGACGACGCTGCGGAGGTCGCGCTCCACGAACTCGCCGGGGAGGAGGCGCTGGTCGATGATGCGCAGCGCGCCATCCGGCGCCCACTGGACGGCGCGGAAGCTGGGTAGGGTCACGTCTGAATGTATAGATTGTAGCACACACCCGCGCCGAGTCCCTCGCCACGAATCCGATGACGACGCCCTTCGCCTTCCTCACGCTCGAGATCGCCGACCAGTTGGCCGTCGTGACGGTCAACCGGCCCGACAAGCTCAACGCGCTCAACGGCACGGTCATCCAGGAGCTGGACCGCGCGTTCACCGAGATTGCCGGTCGCGACCAGATTCGCGCCGTCATCCTCACCGGCGCCGGCCGAGCGTTCGTGGCAGGCGCGGACATCGCCGAGATCGCCGAGGCGGCGGACGGCCCCGCTGGGCTGGAGTCACTCTCGGCTGCTGGCTCGCGGGTGTTCACCAAGATCGAGCGCCTCAACAAGCCGGTAATCGCGGCGGTGAACGGCTTCGCGCTCGGCGGCGGACTTGAGCTCGCGATGGCCTGCCACGTCCGCCTCGCCAGCGAAGGCGCCAAGTTCGGCCTGCCCGAGGCCAAGCTCGGCTTGATCCCCGGCTACGGCGGCACGCATCGCCTGCCGCGGCTCGTCGGGCAGGGCCGCGCGCTGCAGATGATCCTCACGGGCGCGATGATCGACGCCAACACCGCTGCGGCCTTCGGGCTCGTGAACGCGGTATATCCGACCGAAGTGCTGATGGACGTGACGCGCTCGATGGCCAAGGAGATGATCGCCAACGGCCCGCTGGCGCTGGCGCACGCGATCGAGGTCGTGACGCAGGGCGTGGGAATGTCCACCGACGACGCCCTGGCGTTGGAGAGCCGGCACTTCGGCGAGCTCGGACGCAGCGCCGATATGCGCGAGGGCACCACGGCGTTCCTCGAGAAGCGCCCGCCATCGTTCCACGGCGCCTGAACCTGCGCGGCACCACGTACGGATGACCGCCGCCACGACGCCCAAGGCCGCGCGGCTCGCGTCGCTCGCGCTGCGGGACTTCCGCAACATCACGGCGGCGGAGATCGCATTCCCCGCCGAGGGCGTGGCCTTCGTTGGCGAGAACGGCCAGGGCAAGACGAATGCGGTGGAGGCGATCGCCTACTTCCGCCTGCTGCGCTCGATGCGCGGCGCGCGCGACCGCGACCTCATTCGCTTCGGTGCCACGGCGTTCCACCTTGCGGCCACGATGCAGCACGGCAGCGCCGAGCGCGCCACCGTCGGCGCCGACCGCACCGGGCGCAAGAAGGTCACGCTCGACGGCGCCGAGCCCGAGAAGCTGGCCGAAGCGCTCGACGTGCTGCCGAGCGTCTCGTTCTCACCGCGCGACGTGGACTTGATTGCCGGCGCGCCGTCTGAGCGGCGGCGGTACCTCGACATCACGTTGGCGCTGACGTCGCCGAGCTATCTGCACGCGCTGCGCCGCTACCGCGCGGCGCTGGTGCGCCGCAACGCGTCGCTGCGCGATGCCGCGCGACGGTCTTCGGTGCGCACGGCGTTGGCGGCGGCCGCCGCCTGGGAGCCGGCCTTGGCCGAACACGGCGCGGTGTTGGTGCAGCAGCGGCGCGCGTGGGCGGCCGCGCACGCGGCGAGCTTCGCGGCGCTCTGCGCCGCCATCGGCGAGTCGCAGCCCGCGACGCTGACCTACGAGGGCCTGCTCGCGGAGTCCGAGCATCCGCGCGAGGAACTGCTCGCGCTGCTTGACCGCCAGCGCGAGCAGGATTGCCGCCGCGGGCTCACGCAGTCGGGCCCGCACCGCGACGACCTCGCGCTACGCCTCGATGCGCACGACCTGCGCCAGGTGGGCTCGGCGGGGCAGCAGCGCACCGCGGCCATCGTGCTGCGGATGCTCGAGTCGGCGACGCATCGCGAAGCCACGGGTGTGATCCCGGTTCTGCTGCTCGACGATCCCTTCGCCGAACTGGATCGCCGTCGCACGGCGCGCATCCTCGGCTTGCTCGAGGAGCAGGGCGTGGGGCAGTGCGTGCTCTGCGTGCCGCGCGAGGACGAGATCCCGGCGCGGTTCACGCGCCTGCAGCGCTGGCGCGTGCAGGGCGGCGCGTTCGCCGTGGCGGGTGACGCGTGAGGATGCGGCCGTGAAGGACGACACACGCAGCGGGCGCAACGCGCCGCGCCCGATCGCCGAACTGTTGGCGGCGGCGCTCAAGGCCAGCGGGCTCGACGACGACGTGGAGCGCGCGCAGGTCTTGGCGCTGTGGCCGCGCATCGTCGGGCCGCAGATCGCCGGCGTCACCGACGCGCGCCTGATCGCCGAGGACGGCACGCTGGTGGTGGGCGTGAAGACGCACGCGTGGATGCAGGAACTCGGCTTGATGGAGCGCTCGCTCGTGGCCCGCGTGAACGATGCCGCCGGCACGACGACCGTGCGCCGAATCCGCTGGGAATTGCTGCGCGACGAGCCCCACGGGACGGGCCGTCACGGGGCCCGCTAAGCGGTGCCGTAACCCGTTGCGGCACAGCCATTTGCCGCTTGTGAAAATCGTTGCTTTCGCGCCTCGCGGGAGTTAGTTTTGTGGGTCGCTCTGGCGACGCGGTTTTCGGCATTTCTTCGCGCGATTCTCCCGCCCCTTTTTCGCCCTTATGGCCAAGACGAACGACGTCGCCGACTCGCAGTACGACTCCTCCGGCATCCAAGTCCTCAAGGGACTCGAAGCCGTCCGCAAGCGCCCCGGGATGTACATCGGATCGACGTCGCATCGCGGCCTGCATCACCTCGTCTACGAGGTGGTCGACAACTCGATCGACGAAGCGCTGGCCGGCTACTGCGACACGGTGGACGTGACGATCCACCCCGACAATTCGATCTCGGTATCGGACAACGGGCGCGGCATCCCGGTGGACATCCATCCGGTGGAGAAGCTGCCGGGCGTGGAACTCGCGCTGACGGTGCTGCACGCCGGCGGCAAGTTCGACAAGAACACCTACAAGGTGTCGGGCGGACTGCACGGCGTCGGCGTCTCGGTGGTGAACGCGCTCTCCGAGAACCTGAAGGTGTGGGTCAAGCGCGACGGCAAGGAGCACTATATGGACTTCGTGCGTGGCGACACGACGACGAAGCTCAAGGTGCTCGGCCAGGTGAAGCCCAAGGACACGGGCACGAAGGTCTGGTTCAAGCCCGACGCGCAGATCTTCACCGAGCTTGAGTACGACTACGCCACGCTGGCCTCGCGCCTGCGCGAGCTGTCGTTCCTCAACAAGGGCGTGACGATCACCCTGCGCGACGAGCGCGAGGCGACGCAGCGCGAGGAGACCTTCCACGCCAAGGGCGGCCTCAAGGAGTTCGTCGGCTTCCTCAACGCCAAGCAGAAGGCGCTGCACAGCGAGATCGTCTACTTCGACGGCGAGAAGGACGACATCGGCATCGAGATCGCGCTGCAGTACAACGACGGCTACAACGAGAACGTGTTCTCGTTCGTGAACAACATCAACACGCACGAGGGCGGCACGCACCTCACCGGCTTCAAGGCCGCGCTCACGAGCGTGATCAACAAGCACCTCGACAAGTCGTCGTTCGCCAAGAAGGACAAGGACCTCAAGCTCAGCGGCGACGATGTGCGCGAAGGCCTCACCGCCGTGCTCTCGGTGAAGGTCCGCGAGCCGCAGTTCGAGGGGCAGACCAAGACCAAGCTGGGTAACTCGGAAGCCGAGTCGGCGGTGAAGACGACCGTCAACGAGTGGCTCTCGAGCTACCTCGAGGAGCATCCGCGCGTCGCCAACGCCGTGCTGGAGAAGGCGCTCAGCGCCGCCCGCGCGCGCGAGGCCGCCCGCAAGGCCCGCGACCTCACCCGCAAGAAGTCGGCGCTCGACGTCGGCAACCTGCCCGGCAAGCTGGCCGACTGCTCGCTCTCGGACCCGGCGATGTGCGAGCTCTACCTCGTCGAGGGCGACTCGGCAGGCGGTTCGGCCAAGCAGGGCCGCGACCGGATGTTCCAGGCGATCCTGCCGCTGCGCGGCAAGATCCTGAACGTCGAAAAGGCCCGCATCGACAAGATCCTCGGCAACGAGGAAATCCGCACCATCGTCACGGCCATCGGCGCCGGCATCAAGGAAGAGTTCTCGCTCGAGAACGTGCGCTACCACAAGGTCATCATTATGACCGACGCCGACGTGGACGGCGCGCACATCCGCACGCTGCTGCTGACGTTCTTCTTCCGGCAGATGCCGGAGCTGATCGATGCCGGGATGGTCTACATCGCGCAGCCGCCGCTGTTCTCGGTCGCCAAGGGCAAGGAGATGTACTACGCCTACGATACCGCCGAGCGCGACGGCATCATCAGCCGGATGGGCGGTGACGACGCCAAGGGCCTGAACATCCAGCGCTACAAGGGCCTCGGCGAAATGAATCCCGACCAGCTGTGGAAGACGACGATGGATCCCGAGACGCGCACGATCCTGAAGGTGACGATGGACGACGCGTTCCAGGCAAACGAGATCTTCCAGACGCTGATGGGGGACGAGG
Organism: Gemmatimonadaceae bacterium; assembly: GCA_019637355.1. Lineage (NCBI taxonomy): Bacteria > Pseudomonadati > Gemmatimonadota > Gemmatimonadia > Gemmatimonadales > Gemmatimonadaceae > Gemmatimonadaceae bacterium. Next base: position 2,286,400 of record JAHBVT010000001.1, read on the forward strand.
TGGAGCCGCGCCGCGTGTTCATCGAGACGAATGCGAAGTTCGCGTCGAATCTCGATATTTGAACGGCGGGTCACCACAGAGGGCACAGAGAACGGCGAACTGCGAACGGCGATAAACGCAGAGGCGCAGAGGGCGCCGAGCACTGCGACTGCAATCGCAACAACACTGAGGGGGGGGTCCGCACCGAAGTATCGGTGTGGGCCCCCTAAGTCTTTGTTGTGGTTGTTCTCTGTGCCCTCTGTGCCCTCTGTGGTGACAAGCCTCGAGAGGGTTGTCGACCACGCTAGCGCCAGAGGTGACGACGTCGGCGCACGGCCTCGCACCGCTGCCCTGCCACGACCAGTGCTCAGCCGCGGATGCTGTCCGCTCCGCCGCGCAACTGCTGCGCAAACCAGACGTGCGCCAGCGAGATCATCCCGAGCACCATAAACGAGCTCGCCATAATCACGAGGTGCGTGGTGCCGTCGACGCCACCGGTCGAGACCGGACGCGTCAGAAATGCCAATCCGAGCCACGCGGCCATCTTGCCGCCGGCGACTCCCATCGCCCCGAGGGCGCCCAGCTTCTCGATGTTCTGCATAGTGCCTTAATGTGCACCCACGGCGGGGAGTTCCTCCACCCCCCGCCTGGTGACGCGGTGTGAGATGAGCGGACGGCGCGCTGGCGGCTGCTCCCCGAGCACGACAGCCTGCCGCAGCGCCGCCTCGGCGGCCTTGCGTCCGTCGGCGTCCCGGGCGTGCACGGTTGCGATCGGCTGGCCGCGTTCCACGCGGCCGCCGGGCCGCACGTGCAGCACGATGCCCACGGCCGGATCCACTTCATCCTCGACGCGCGTGCGTCCGCCGCCGAGGTCGATGATCGCGCGCCCGATGATCCGCGGTTCCACGCGCTGCACGATGCCGCTGCGCGCGGCCTCGACGCGTTCACGGATGGGCGCGCGCGGCAGGATGGCCACGGGGTTGTCCACGACGCCGGGGTGGCCGCCCTGCGCCTGGACGATCTCGCGGAATTTCTCCAGCGCCGCTCCGCTGCCGAGCGCGGACTCGGCGCGCTGGCGCGCGCTGCGCTGGTCCGACGCGGCACCGGCGACCAAGAGCATCTCAGCGGCCAGCGCCAACGTCACCTCGCGCAGGTCGGCGGGCCCCTCGCCGCGCAGGCAGTGGATGGACTCCTCGACCTCGAGCGCGTTGCCGCAGGCCTCACCGAGCGGGCTGTCCATATCGGTGAGCAGCGCGACCGTTGGGCAGCCGCGCCGTTCCCCGAGCGCGATCATCGTCTGGGCAAGCGTCAGCGAGTCCTCGAGCTTCGTCATAAACGCCCCCGCGCCCGTTTTCACGTCGAGCACCAGGCCGGTGAGACCTTCCGCGAGCTTCTTGCTCATAATGGATGCGGCGATGAGCGGGATGGCCTCCACGGTGGCCGTCGCATCGCGCAGTGCATAGAACTTGCGGTCCGCCGGCGCGATCTCGCGGGTCTGCCCGATCATCGCGACGCCGAGGCGCTCCAGCTGTGCGACGGTCTCCTCCAGCGTGAGACGCGTACGGAAGCCGGGGATGCTTTCGAGCTTGTCGAGGGTACCACCGGTGTGGCCGAGCCCGCGGCCGGACATCATCGGAACGGCCACGCCGCAGGCGGCCACGAGTGGCGCGAGAATGAGCGAGACCTTGTCGCCGACGCCACCGGTGGAGTGCTTGTCCACGCGCGGGACGCCGAGGTGGGTCAGGTCGAGACTACGGCCGCTCTCGAGCATCGCGGCCGTGAGGGCCCCGATCTCCTCGTCGTCCATCCCGCGGAAGTACACGGCCATCGCGAAGGCGGACATCTGGTAGTCCGGCACCTCACCGTCGGCGTAGGCGCGCATCAGCGCGCGCAGCTCGCCCGCCGTGAGCCGGCCGCCATTGCGTTTGCGTTCGATGAGCTCGACGACCGTCATCCCACTCCTCGGCGATGCTGCCGACGTTAGATTCCTTCCAGCACCCTAAATGAACCGCTTCGGCGGTCGGGAGTCCATCCTGATGTTGCTCTCCAAGCAGTTGAACGCCGCGCTCAACACGCAGGTCGGCAACGAGCTGGCGGCCAGCAACCAGTATGTGGTGATCGCGTCGTACTTCGACGCCGAAGGCCTGCCGATGCTGGCCAAGCACTACTTCAACCAGGCCAGCGAGGAGCGCGACCACGCGATGCGCTTCGTGCGGCTGATCCTCGACGGCGGCGGCGACCTCAAGATCCCCGCGGTTCCGGCACCGAAGACCGGCTTCAAGAACTCACTCGCCGCGGTGCAGCTGGCCCTGGACTCCGAGATCACGGTCACGAACCAGATCAACGACATCGTGGACTTGGCGATCAAGGAGAAGAACCACATCATCAAGAACGGCCTCGACTGGTTCGTCAACGAGCAACGCGAGGAGGTCACCTCGGCCGACACCGTGGTGCGAATGGTGAAACGCGCGGGCGAGGCCGGCCTCTTCCACGTGGAGGCCTTCCTGCGCGACGGTGGGCTCGCGGAAGAGGGCAACGACGGCGACGCCGGGGCCCCCTGAGCGCGACGAACGACCCCAGTCCGGCCGCGCGCGCGGCCGAGCTGCGCGCGCAGCTGGAGCGCGCGCAGCACGAGTATTACGTCCTCGATCGCCCGACGCTCAGCGACGCCGAGTACGACCGGCTGTTCCGCGAACTGCAGGCGCTGGAGCGCGACCATCCGGAGCTGCGCGACGCCGACTCGCCCACCGTCCGCGTGGGCGCCGAGGTCGGCGAGAGCCACCTCGCCAAGCACACGCACCTCGTGCCGATGGCATCGCTCGACAACGCCTTCGACGAAGCCGAGCTGGCCGAATGGGATGTGCGCCTGCGCAAGCTCGTCGGCGGCGCGGTAGACAAGGACGGCTACTGCTGCGAGCTGAAGATTGACGGGGCGGCGGTATCGCTCACCTACGTGGACGGCGTACTGAGCGTCGGTGCGACCCGCGGCAACGGCAGCGTGGGTGAGGACGTCACCGCCAACCTGCGCACGATCGCCGACGTGCCGCGGAAGCTCGACGGCGGCGGCTGGCCGCAGACGATCGAGATCCGCGGCGAGGTCTATATGGAGTTCGACGGCTTCGAGCGGATGAACCGCGAGCGGGCCGCGGCCGGCGAGCCGGTGTTCGCCAACCCGCGCAACTCGGCGGCTGGCGCGCTGCGCCAGAAGGATCCGCGCGAGACCGCCAAGAAGCCGCTGCGTTTCTTCGGCTACGCCTTCGCCGTCCCGGGTGTGCCGGCCCTGCCCTTCGCGACGCAGTGGGAGCTGCTCGAGAGCCTCGCCGCCTGGGGCGTGCCGACGCCACCCTTTCGCCGCGCCTGCGCCACGCTCGACGACGTGCACGCCTGGGCGCGCGAGCTGGAATCGACGGTGCGGCCGACGCTGCCCTTCGCGATCGACGGCGGCGTCGTAAAGGTGAATCGTCTCGCGCTCCAGACCGAACTCGGGATGATTGGCGGGCGCGTGCCGCGCTGGGCCGTGGCGCGGAAGTTCGCGCCCGACATCGCGGAGACGAAGCTGCTCGCGATTGAGGTCCAGGTCGGGCGCACCGGCGCACTCACGCCGCGGGCCGTGCTGGCACCGGTGGAGGTCGGCGGTGCAACGATCACGTACGCCACGTTGCACAACTTCGAACTCGTGGCCGAGAAGGACCTGCGCATCGGTGATGTGGTGCAGGTCAAGCGTGCAGGCGAGGTGATTCCTCAGGTGCTCGGCCCCGTGCCCGAGCGTCGGGATGGCAGCGAGCAGCCCGTCGCCGTCCCCACGCATTGCCCTGTCTGCGGCACGCCGGCCGTGCGGGACGAGGAGGAAGTCGCGAGCTACTGCCCCAACCTGGCCTGTAGCGGGCGCCAGCTTGAGGCGCTCGCGCACTTCGTCTCGCGCGCCGGAATGGACATCCGCGGGCTCAGCTATCAGCGGCTCGAGCAGCTCATCGCGGCCGGCCTGGTGCGGGACGCGGCGGACATCTACGCGATCACCGTGGAGCAGTTGGTTCCACGGAAGCCGAGCAGGAAGCGCAGCGCGGCGGGCGAAGGCGACGCGACTGACGGCGGGTCCGATGGCGCCGGGAGTCTCGGCGGCGTCGCGGGCTTCCAAGCGAAGAGCGCCATCGCGCTCGTGGACGCGATCACCGCCTCCAAGCAGCAGCCCCTCTCGCGGCTCCTCAACGCACTCGGCATCCGGCACGTCGGCGCGGAGAGCGCCAAGCTGCTCGCGCGGGCCTTCGGCACGATGGACGCGCTGGCCGCCGCCTCGGTGGACGACATCGAGGCCCTGCACGGCGTCGGCCGTACGATGGCGGAGTCGGTGCGCGAGTGGTTCGACTCGCCGGCGATGCACTCGCTCGTCGCGCGCCTCAAGGAGGCGGGGCTGACGATGGATGAGCCCCGCGCCGCCGACGCCGACGGTGCCTTCAAGGGGATGAAGATCGTCCTTACCGGGACGCTGCCCACGCTCTCGCGGCCGGAGGCCACCGAGCTGGTGGAGAACGCGGGCGGCAAGGTGACGAGTTCGGTCTCCAAGGCCACGACGCTGGTGGTGGCGGGCGAGGAGGCCGGCAGCAAGCTGGACAAGGCGCGGGAGCTCGGCATCGAGGTCATCGATGAAGCCGAACTCTTGCGCCGGCTGGGCCGCTGACCCTTTCTTAGGGCTGACTATGACTCCGTTCACGCTCGGCGCCACCGCCCTCTCGGCGATTCCGCACAGCTCCCTGCGCAGCCTGCGCGCTTCCCTCGTGCGCGACCTCGGCGATGGATTCGCCGGCGTCTTGCAGGAGGCGGGCTATGCCGGCGGCGAGGCCGTGCTCGCGGGAATGACGCAGTGGTGCGCGGCGAACGGCCTCGGCGCGCCCGAGTCGCTGCCCTACGCGCAGTTTCAGCAAGCGGCGGCGCGGTTCTTCTCTGAGACTGGCTGGGGCAAGGTCAGCCTGGAGCCGTTGGGCGATGCGGCCGTGGCCTTCGATGCCGAGGACTGGGCGGAGTCCGATCCCGAAGCCGGGATGCCCTACCCGAGCTGCTACTACACGGCTGGGATGCTCGCCGACGTCTTCGGGCGCGTCGCCGGCAATCCGATGGGCTGCCTCGAGGTGGAGTGCCGCTCCGCCGGCGCGGCGCGTTGCCGGTTCCTGCTCGCGAGCGCCGACGTGATCGCGCACGTGTACCAGCGGCTCACCGAAGGCGTGGGGTACGCTGACGCGCTGGCCGAGCTGGCGTAGCGGCAGCGATGCAGTCGCAGCCGCTGGAGCAGTACCAGCGATACCCCGCCGCAGAGATGCAAGCGCGGGCGGAGGCGTTCGCGAAGGAGCTGCGTCGCCGGCGTAGCGTGCGGGACTTCTCGCCTGAGCCTGTCCCTCGCAGCGTGCTCGAGCCCTGCCTCCTCGCCGCTGGAAGCGCGCCGAACGGCGCGAACATCCAGCCGTGGCACTTCGTCTGCGTCTCGGATGCTGAGACGAAACGCCAGATCCGTCAGGCGGCCGAGGCCGAGGAACGCGAGTTCTACGCCGAGCGCGCCACGCCTGAGTGGCTGGAGGACCTCGCGCCGCTCGGCACCGATCCCAACAAGCCGTTCCTCGAGACTGCGCCGTGGCTGATCGCGATCTTCGCGCAGCGTTGGCGCGCCGGGGCGGACGATACGCGGCGCGCGAACTACTACGTACCGGAGTCGGTCGGCATCGCGACGGGCTTTCTCATCGCGGCGCTGCACCACGCGGGCCTCGCGACGCTGACGCACACCCCGAGCCCGATGGGATTCCTCGGACGCATCCTCGGGCGTCCGGAGTCTGAGAAGGCGTTCCTGCTCTTGGTCGTCGGGTATCCCGCGGAGGACGCGCAGGTACCCGTGATCACGAAGAAGCCGCTCGGCGACATCGCCACGTTCCGATAAGGTCGGCTCGCGACGAATGGCCATCATCCCCGCCACCTTCTCGTCCGCGAGCGAACTCGCCGCGCGCCCGGGCCGCAGCATCGTCTACAAGCACTCGACCCGCTGCGAGCTGTGCAGCTGGAGCCATCACGTGCTCGGCAAGCTCGCGGCGCAGGCGCAACTCACGCTGGAGCTCGTTGATGTGCTTGCCGAGCGTGAGCTGTCGCAGGACATCGAGCGCCACTTCGGCGTGCGACACGAGTCGCCGCAGGTGCTGATCATCGACGACGGTGTGGTGAGCTGGCACGCGTCGCACCGAGGGGTGGCGCCGGCGCGGTTGCAGGCGGCGCTCGGCGGAAACTCCGAAGGGCTCGGGGCGCGAGTCTAAAGCGGGCGACGCCGGCGCCGTTCGCGCACCGGTGCGTGCCGTCAGAGCAGCCCGTCGTACTTGGGATTCGGAATCAGTTGCCCGTCGAGGATCTGCTCGCGGTCCCACGGCAAGACGATGCGCGCCTCGGTCTCGAGCGCATAATAGTCCGGCGCATACGGCCCGGTCTTGAAGCTCACCGCCGTGCGCACTTCCTTGGCCCCCGCATTCACGAGCGCGGCGATGGCCAACCGCATCGTGTCCCCGCCATCGCAGGTCTCGTCGACGATGAGCGCCCGCTTGCCCAGCGCGTCCTCCGGTGCCGCCGACAGCACCGCCGGCGTCTGACGGACGGACTCCGCGTGATAGCGCCGCGACACGATCATCGAGTGGAAGGGCCGGTCGAGCATCGCCGCCACGACAGCCCCGGGCACGACGCCTGCGGTCGCAATCCCGACGACGAGGTCGGGGTCAAAGGTCTTCGAGACTTTGAGCGCGAGCGCACGCGAGAGCTCGCCGAACAGCGGCCAATCAACGTGGAAGACTTCTTTGGGTGCGGAGCGTCGGGGAGGCATAAGGGGAAAGTACGTCGGGTGCATTGTTATTGAAACGTGGGAGGAGGGAGGTGGGAGGTGGGTGAGGGCGGGGAGGCGGAAACGGGAGACGGTCGGATGAGGGGAGACGGTCGGGAGAGGCGCTTGGGTCCTCTCCCCACCATCTGCCCTCTCCCCACCATCTCCCTTCTCCCAACCATCTCCCATCTCCCCTCTACCTGCCGTCACCCACCTCCCGTCTCCCCTCTCCCACTGTCAGGCTGGCTTCCGTCCCCCGCCCCCCATCTATAACTTCTGCCCGTCCCCCAACTCTCCCCGTATGTCCTTCTGGGACCGCCTCTTCGGCGGACGCTCCGAGAGCTCGCAGCACCGGCAGCGCCTCGACTATCTGAGCGAGGCGCTAGTCTTGGAGCGCCAGGGGGATTTTGATGCCGCGGTGACCTCATACCGCCTCGCGCTGCGCGAGCGGCCGGACGACCTCAAGGTCCTGCAGAACCTCGCCATCGCGCTGTCCAAGATCGGGCGCATCGAGGAGGCGATCCGGGCCTACCGCAAAGCGCTGGAGATCGATCCGACGCTCTCCGGGGCGCACTACGGCGTTGCGTTTCTCCTGATCAAGCGCGGTGACGGCAACTTCGCCGTGAAGCACCTCAAGGCCTTCCTGGCGCATCCGCCGTCCGGCCCTGAGGCCGAACGCTGGGTGGCGCACGCGCAGGCCACTCTTGACCAGCTGCTCGCCAGCGACAGCTCCTCACCCTCGGCCGGAACCTGACGTTGGGCAAGGTCCTCGCGATTGTCAGTCAGAAGGGCGGCGTCGGCAAGACGACCACCGCCGTGAACCTCGCCGCCGCCTTCGCGCGGCGCGGAATGAAGACCCTGCTCGTGGACGTGGATCCGCAGGGCTCGGTGCGCTTCGGCGCCGGCCTGCGCAAGGACCACCCGAGCTACGGCTTCGCCGATTACCTCGCGGGCGAGCGCACGTTGCGCGACGTGCTGCTGCCGACCACGCTGCCCTGGCTGCGGGTGATGCTCGCCGGCTCGGTCACGGATCTCGCCGACCACACGAACTACCAAGAGCAGATCGCCAGCTCCGAGTTGTTGCCGAGGATGCTCGCTGCCGCCAAGGAGCGCTGCGACATCGTCGTGGTGGACACGCCGCCGGGGCTCGGCCCCGTGACGCGCCGTACGCTGGCCTCGGCTGACCGGGTGCTGATTCCGCTGCAGGCGGAGCCGCTGGCACTGCAGACGACACCACAGATCCTCCGTGGGGTACAGGACATCGTGAATACCCACGAGTCGCTGGCCTTCGACGGCATCTTGCTGACGATGTACGAGGCGGGCAACGCCGCCTGCGAGAGCACGGTGCAGTACATCCGCGAGAAGGTGCCGCCGCACCTGATGCTGGACTTGGTGATCCCGCGCAGCTCGGCCGTGGCCGAGGCCTTTGCCGCGGGGCAACCGGCGGTGGTGCGCTCGCCGGCCGACGCCGCGTCGCAGGCGTACGTGAACCTCGCGACGCGACTCGCGGAGCGTCTGGCGGGATGAAGCGCGCAGCGGGTCGGCTCGCCGCCCCGTTGGCCGTCGCCGCTGCAGGGCTCCTCGCCTGCGCCGACGCGGTCACCGATCCTGGCGCGGTCGCCGCCCTCGACTTCACCGGCATCGCGTTCCCTGCGCTCATCACCGGCGACACGCTTCGCGATGGCGCGGGCGTAGCGACGCCGCTCACCGCGACCGTGTACAACGGCCGCGGCGAGGTCGTCGGCGGCGCGGAGATCCAGTACTTCTCGCTCGACACCGGCGTGAGCATCGACGCCAACGGATTCCTGACGGCGACGCGGCGCGCCGGCAGCGTACGGCTTGTGGCCGCCGTGTCGGGACTGCAGTCCCAGATTCGGCGCGTCGAGGTCACGCGGCAGCCGGACACCGTCGTCGCCCCGAACACCGACATCGCCTTCGCCTACAGCATTCCCGACCGGGCCCAGAACGTCTCGCCGGCTCTCTCGCTCACCCTGCGCAGCAATGACGTGATCGGCGACGAGAGTCCGAACGTGCCCGGCTGGCGCGTCCGCTGGCGCCTGGTGCACAACGGGGATACACTCGCGCCTACCGACACCAGCAAGTTCGCGCTGTGGGCCGCGACGACCACGCGGCACTCGCTGACCGACACCACCAAGGCAGACGGCGTCTCGTCGCGCCGTCTGCGCATCTTCGCGAACCTCCTACCCGTCCAGCCGGACAGCGTCATCGTCATCGCGGAGGTGCGCGCGCTCGGCCTCCACGTGCCGGGCAGCCCGGTGCGCTACACCGTGACCTTTACGCCACCGGGCTTCTGAGCTCCACGTCCACTCCCCACCCGAGACTCGTCCGATGATCGCTTCTGGAGGCCCGCGCCCCGCTCGCGGCACGCTGACGCAGATCTTCTTCCACGCCGTGGAACAGCACGACCTCGACGCGGCGTACCAGTTCAAGAAGGACGGCAAGTACCAGCCGATCTCGCACAAGGACGTGCTCCGCCGGGTGCGCCACGTGGCGCTGGGGCTCGAGGCCATCGGCGTGGTACGCGGGGCGCGCGTGGGCATTATGTCCGAGAACCGTCCCGAGTGGGCGATGGCCGACTGGGCCTGCCTCTGCGGCGGAATGACCGACGTCCCGGTGTACCCGACGCTGCCGGCCGACCAGATCGTGCATCCGCTCAACGACTCGGGCGCGGTGGCGCTGTTCGTCTCCACCGCCGAGCAGGCGGCCAAGGTGCAGCAGGTGCGCGGGCAGCTCACGAGCGTACGCACCGTGATCTCCTTCGTGGACGCCAAGCCGGCCGGCGCGGATATGACCTTCGCCGAGCTCGAAGCCAAGGGCGCCGCCTTCGACTCGCCTGAGCGCGCGGCGGCCTTCAAGGCAGCGGCGATGGCGGTGGAGCCGGATCATCTGGCGACGCTCATCTACACGTCGGGCACCACCGGCCTGCCGAAGGGCGTGATGCTGACGCACGACAACATCCACTCGAACGTGAAGGCGGGCGAGCGCGACGTGCCGCTGACCGCCGGCGACGTGGCGCTGAGCTTCCTGCCGCTCTCACACATCTTCGAGCGGATGGGCGACTATCTGTTCTTCGCGAACGGCATCGGCATCGCCTACGCCGAGAGCATCGACACCGTGCCGCTCAACCTCTCCGAGGTGCGCCCGCACATCTGTATGTCGGTGCCGCGGCTGTTCGAGAAGATGTACGCGCGGGTGCTGGAGAACGCCGTCTCCGGCGGCGCGGTGAAGGCCAAGATCTTCCACTGGGCGGCCGGCGTGGCCGACAAGTGGGCCGACGAGAAGCTGGCCGGCCGCGAACCGGGCGGCTTCCTCGCGTGGAAGTACGGCATCGCGCAGAAGCTGGTGTTCAGCAAGCTCAAGGAGCGCACCGGCGGCCGCCTGCGCTACTTCGTCTCGGGTGGCGCGCCGCTGAACCCGACGATCAACAAGTTCTTCTACGCTGCCGGCCTCGTCATCCTCGAGGGCTACGGCCTGACCGAGACCTCGCCCGTGATCGCCGTGAACACACCGGGGGCCTTCCGCATCGGCTCGGTGGGCAAGCCGGCGCAGGGCGTGGAGGTCAAGATCGCCGGAGACGGCGAGATCCTGACCCGCGGCCCCCACGTGATGAAGGGCTACTACAACCGGCCGGATGCCACGGCCGAGGTCATCGATGCCGATGGCTGGTTCCACACCGGCGACGTCGGCGTGCTCGAAGACGGCTTCCTGCGCATCACCGACCGCAAGAAGGACATCATCGTCACCGCCGGCGGGAAGAATATCGCCCCGCAGCCGATCGAGAACCGCATCAAGGAGAGCAAGTACGTCTCGCAGGCGGTGATGATCGGCGACAAGCGCAAGTTCCCGATCGTGCTGATCGTGCCCAACTGGGACAACCTCGAGAAGTGGGCCGCGCTCAAGAACATCATCTGGACCGACCGCAAGCAGCTGATCGCGATGCCGACGATCCAGGCGAAGATGGACAAGGAAGTCCGGAAGACGATCGAGGGCCTGGCGAGCTTCGAGACGCCGAAGAAGATCGGCCTGCTCGAGCACGACTTCTCGATCGAGCGCGGCGAGCTGACGCCGAAGCTCAGCGTCAAGCGCAAGGTCATCGACACGCAGTACAAGGCGCTGATCGACAGCTTGTACGAGGGCGGTGAATGAGTCCGCGTCGAGGCAGCGCCGTACGGGGTGCGCAGGTGACCGCTCGGGCCCTTGCGCTGGCCGCCGTGCTGGCACCGCCGCTCGCGGCGCAGCGTTCCGAGGTGGCCATCCTCGCGGGCATCGTGCAGAGCCCCGCCGTGGAGTTCGACCGCGTCACCTCCCCCACGACCGGCGCGCCGGTCTACACGCGGGAGCGTGGACGGCGCATCCCCGGCGCGAGCGTAGGCGTCGCCGTCAACGGAGCATTGCGCGGGCACGTATTCGGGGAACTCGGCCTCGTCAGCCACGCCATCGAGCGGCGCATCTCGCGCACCGCCACCGGCGACCACACGGGGCCGTTCGTGGCGACGAGCACTACCGAGGGACGCATCACCTCGCTCTGGATGGGTCCGACGTATCGCTTCGTGGACCGCGAGCGCCTCGCGGTGGGCGTCATCGGCGCCCCGATGCTGCAGTTCCTGACAGGAGAGACGTTTGGCGAGGCGAGCACGGAGGACAATGCCGCCAGAAGCCGCGTCAAGTTGGGCCTGCTGATCGGGCTCCGCGCGCGCTACTGGCTGAGTGACCGCCTCGGCGTGCAGCTCACGGTGGACGACGCGATGTGGACGTACCCGCTGCTCCAGCACGGGAGCGAGGGTACGGAGCTGTTTCCGGAGGCACACCAACGCACGCCGCGTCAGCACGACCTTCGCGTGCAGCTCGGCGTGGCGATGCCGCTGCGCTAGGCGCGGCGCAAGGGCACGACGCTCGGCGCGGCCTGGACCTCGCCGACCCAGTGCTCAGCGTCGCGGGCGAGCTCGCGCACCCGCGGCGGCAATGGCAACGACGCATCGCCCACGATGCGCCCCCCCACGCGCACGACGCGCCCCGCGTCTTCGACCAGCGCGGGGGCCATCGTTCCGTCGAGCAGCGCCGCCGCAAACGTCGCATCGGCGAACGGGACCACCGACGGCGCGCCCTGCACGTGCCCCACGCCCTCTGGGCTCGCGCCAGCGGCCGGCAGCACCGCGACCACTGCCTCGCAGCGCGCCACCAATGCAGGCGCGACCTGCACATAGCGCCCACCGAGCAGCAGCGGCGTGCCTGGGTCAGTCACGCCGAGCAAGGCCTCGAGGCGCGACAGCAATGCGTCGCTGGGCTCCGAGGTCGCGCCGTCAGGCGCGGAAACCGCGGAGTCGAGCAACAGCGTCCCCTGCTCGATCGTCCATTCGCGGCGACACTGCATACATCCCACCGCCGCGCGAATCACGTCGCGGCCGCGCGTCTCCAGCGCCACGACGACCAGCGGCGTTCGGGCGTGCGGCTCCGGGCAAATCAGACGCTCGGCAATGTCAAGGCGCATCGGGACTGGACCTGAGGGGGGCGGATGGTGTAAAAATACGACTGTGGCGCTGCCGCACCCAGCGCGCGCCGCTCCTCCCGTCCCGACGACTATGCTTGAGTTCGCGAAGTCCGAGCCGTACACGCTCGGCGTCGAGGTGGAGCTGCAGATCGTGGACCGCAGTACCCACGAGCTCTCCCCCAAAGCCCCCGAGTTGCTGAACCGCTGGACCGGGCCCGCGACCGTCCAGCCGGAGATCTTCCAGTCGATGATCGAGATCAGCACCGGTGTCTGCCGCGACCCCGCGCACGCCGATGCCGACCTGCGCGCCACCGCCGCGCGCCTGATGCCGCTGGCCCGTGACCTCGGCGTGCGCTTCATCGCCAGCGGCACGCACCCGACGGCGCGGTACCAAGAACGCAAGCTGTTCCCGTCCGAGCGCTATCACGGCCTCATCGCGCGCAACCAGTGGATCGCCCGGCGCCTGCAGATCTTTGGCCTGCACGTGCACATCGGAATGCCGGACCCCGAAACCGCCATCGCCATCCAGAACGAGCTGCTGCACGATCTCGCGCTGCTGCTGGCGGTCTCCACCAGCTCGCCATTCTGGGAAGGCGACAACACCGGCCTCGCCTCGTCGCGCATCACGGTGTTCGAGGCCCTACCCACCGGCGGGACGCCCACCCTGGTGCACGACTGGAACGAGTTCTGCGAGCTGGTCGAAACGTTGCAGCGCGCCGAGGCGATCACCTCGCTGAAGGACCTGTGGTGGGACATCCGACCGAGTCCGCGCTACGGTACGGTGGAGATCCGCATCTGCGACGGTCTCGCGACGCTGCGCGAGACGGCGATGGTCGTGGCACTGGCGCAGGCACTGGCCAAGCGGGCCGGTGCGCGCGTGGGCGCGGGGCAGAATCGCAGCTTCCCACCGGCCTGGCGCATCCGCGAGAACAAGTGGCGTGCGTCGCGGCACGGGATGGAAGCCGAGCTGGTGGTCGGCAACGACGGCGCGCACGCCCCGGCGCGAGAGCACCTGAAACGCACGCTCGACGAGCTCGAGGCCGACGGATTCCTCGACGCGCAGTCGCAGTACGCGGCCGATGTGCGGGCCATCGCCAACGGCGCACCGACCAGCGCCGACCGTCAGCGCGCCATCTTCGCCGAGTCGGGGTCGCTCGACGCCGTCTGCGCCTCGCTGGCGGAGGAATACGAACAGGACGTGCTCGCGGGCGTCGGCGCGGGCTGAGCCGCAGCGCGCGCCGCCGCTAGCTGCGCGAGAGTCGCAGTTCGTCCACGTCCACGTGCGCCGGCCGGGTCACCGCCCAGAGTACGGCGTCGGCCACGTCCTCCGGCCGCAGCATCTGGTCGCGGTTCGGCAGGTGTGCCTGCGCATCCGGCTCGTGCGGATCCCAGATTGGCGTGTCCGTCGCCGCCGGCGAGACCAGCGTCGTGCGCACCCCCGTGCCCCGCGACTCCGCACGCACGGCCTCGGCGGCCGCACGCGCCGCGTGCTTGGTCGCCGCGTACACGGCGTTGGTCGGGAACACGTAGCGATCGGCCACCGAGCCGAGGAAGACGATGTGCCCCGCCCCGCGGCTCCGCATCCCCGGCAGGAACTCGCGCACGAGGCGCAGCGGCGCGACGGCGTTGAGCGCGAACGCGGTGTCGAGGTCGGCGTCCGTCGTGCCGACCACCGGACCGAGCGGGAAGGTGCCGGCCGCGAGCACGAGAATGTCCGGTGCGTTGCCGAAGGCCTCCAGCGCACCGGCGGCCACCGTCACCGCCGCAGGCGCGTGCGTCAGGTCATCGGGCAGCACCACCGGCTCGTGCGGCAGCGTCGCGGCGAGTGCCTGCAGCTGGTCGGTGGCGCGCGACACCAAGCCGACGCGCGCACCGGCCGCGGCCAGCGCGCGCGCGACGGCCGCGCCGATGCCGCGCGAGGCGCCCGTGACCAGCGCCGTGCGGCCCGCCAACGGCAGCGTCACCGCCGCGAACCGTAGGCCAGGCGCAGGAACTCGTCCCGCGTCGCCGGGTCGTTGCGGAACGACCCCTTCAGCGACGAGGTGATCGTCTTCGAGTTCTGCTTCTCCACGCCGCGCATCATCATGCACAGGTGCTCGCACTCGATCACCACGCCCACGCCCTCGGGGCGCAGCACGTCGTGGATCGCCTGCGCGATCTGCTCCGTCAGCCGCTCCTGCACCTGCAGCCGCCGCGAGAACACCTCGACGATGCGCGGCAGCTTGCTCAGCCCGACGATGCGGCCCTGCGGGATGTAGGCGATGTGCGCCTTGCCGAAGAACGGCAGCATATGGTGCTCGCACATCGAGTAGAGCTCGATGTCGCGCACCATCACCATCGATTCGTGCTCTTCCTCGAAGACGGCGTCACCGACGACCTCCGTGACGTCCATATCGTAGCCGCGGGTGAGCCAGCTCATCGCCTTGGCCACGCGCTCGGGCGTCTTGAGCAGTCCCTCGCGAGTGGGGTCCTCGCCGATCAGCTCCAGCTCGCGGCGCACCAGCGCCTCGAACTCCACCATCCGCGCGGCGTTCGAGCCCGCCTCGGCCTCGAACGCATCCGCGCCAGAGCCGTTGCGCACGTCCGTCTGGATGCGGTCAGCGGCCATCGTATTCAACATAGTGATTCTCCGTCTCCCAGAGCTTGAGGCGCGCGAGCCGCGCCGGAGCGACCTTGGGCGCGAGCACGCGCCAGCACGCCAGTACAAGGTTCTCCGTGGTAGGAATGGTTCCCGCCATAAAGGGGACGTCGAGATTCAGATTCTTGTGGTCCAGATGCTGGACAAGTTCCCGCTCGGCGACCTGCTTGAGATGACCGAGGTCCATCACATAGCCAGTGTCCGGGTCCACCTCACCCTCGACCGTGATCTCGAGCGTGTAGTTGTGGCCGTGGTAGTTCGGGTTGTTGCACTTCCCGAACACGGACTGGTTGCGCTCGTCGCTCCACGCGGGGTTATGGACCCGGTGGCCGGCGTTGAACTTCACGAGGCGCGTGGCAGTGACGAGTGGCATAGCTGCATTAAGCCTGTAGCGAAACGGCCGGTTCCGCGAGGGGAAACACCGACGCGCCGCCCGGGACCGGGACGGCGCGTCGGCAAGGAGCGGGAGCAGGAAGGGTTTTTGAAGCCCTGTCGAATGCCTGAGGCCCTCACCCTACGTTCGACTTCCCGGCGTCCGGGCGTGTCGGCGGCAGAGATGTCGGATCCGGTTCGGAGGACTTATCGGCTCAAAAAGTGAATCTCCCTGTCCCATCGAAATCGTGGCCGGAATGTAGGAGCGGGCCGTGAACGCGTCAATCACGCCGCGCGCCCGCCGGCGTTACATTCTTGTAATGGACCTCTTGACACTCTCCGGCCTCGCGATGCTGGCGCTCTGGGCGGCCGGCACCTTCGCCTTCGAGGCGCCCGGCCTCATCCATCTTTTCCTCTCGCTGGGCGTGTTCTTCATCGTGCTCGGCGCCGTGAAGAAGGCCGAGCGCGCCCGCAAGACCAAGCGCTAGCGCGGCGCTCAGATCTCCCAGTTGGACAGCGCGATGCCGCGGGTGCTGGGCGTCTCGCCGAAACCACTCAGCGTCATCCGGAGATCCGTCCAGCGCACCCGCGCGCCCTGTGCCACCAGCACGCGCAGCGCGTCAGGATACTCGCCCTGCAAGCGCAGGGCCGCGCGCAGGGCTCCGCTGCGCCGCGCCTGCGCCCGCACCGCCTGCAAGAGTGCCGGCAGGTCCGCCGCCTCCGCCACGACCAACTTGAGCACGCGGAGCTCTTCGCGCGCGCGGCCTTCCACCAACGGCACGTCGTGGAACAGCGCGTACCCGCGCAGCGCGGCGCTCTTGTCGCGCAGGAGGACCACGTCGCCGAGTCCCTGCCGCATCGTCGCGAGCAGCTCTCGACGGTAGTCGGCACCGGGACGCACCGCGTCGGTGAGCGCGGCGCAGGCGGCGAGCATCTCCTCGCGCTCGCCGCTGCCGAGGTGCCCGAGCGGCGGCGCCGGGGTGAGGCTCAGCGCCTCCAAGGTGACCGTAATCGTCAGCGGGCCGGGCAGGAATCCCATCGACGCGTAGAAACCGATGTTGTCCATCGTGCGCGGCATCGTCTCGAGGCCGATCGTCCGGCAACCTGCGCGCTTCAGGTGCGCCGCGCCGGCCTCGACGACCTGGCGTCCCAGGCCGCGCGCCTGGAGGTCCTCCCGCACGGCCAGCGGGCCCATCCAGCCCTCGGTGCCAAGCACGTGCGCGAGATTGAAGGCGGCAATCTCGCCGGCGGCATCGCGCCAGAGCATCGCGCCCGCGCCGGCACCATCGATGGCGAAGCGCCAGATCGCCGGGTTGAGCGGCGGGACGCGCACGCCGGCCAGCCCGTCGCGGCGGTAGCGCTCGCTGAAGGCATCGGCGAACAGCGCGTTGAGCGGCGGGATGTCTTCCGGCCGGATCGCGAACGGGCCGCTGATGCGGGCGACGTCACTCACGCGGCCGCCGCGTCGGCGAGCAGCGCCACGGCTGCGTCCGGTTGCGTCACCTTGGCGGCGCCGCTGGCTTCGTCCACCTCGACCTGGATCACGCGGTCGAGCCCATCGCGCACGCCTTCGATGTGCGTGATGACGATGACCTGGTCGAAACGGTCCTCGAGGCCGCGCAGTAACGCGACGACATTCTGCCGCCGCACGTCGTCGAGTGAACCGAACACTTCATCGAGCACGAGGAGCGAGAAGGCCTGCCCCGCGCGGTCGGCGATCATCTGCGAGATCGCCAGGCGCAGCACGAGGTTGGCGACGTCCTCCTCGCCGCCGGAGATGACCGGCTTCGGCACCCCGTCCTCGAGCACCTGGATGCGGTACTTGTCGTCGAGCTCGAGTTCGGTGTAGCGGGCGTCGGTGATGGTCTTGAGCAGCTCCGAGGCGATCTCGCTGATCTCCGGACGCAACTGGTAGTTGAGCTCGTTGCGCAGCTCCGAGTACGCGCGATGCAGCTCGTCGTGCAGGCGGCGATCGTCCTCGAGGGCCTCGACCTTGGCCGCCAGGGCGTCGTAGGCGAGCCGGGCGGCGATGGCCCGCGCGTCGGCGGCGGCGGCCACGGCACGTGCGGCGCGGGCACCCGCCGCGCGCTGCCCCGCCTCGGCGTGCGCCGCCGCCACGCCTTCGTGCAGCCGCTGCAGCTCGCCGTAATCGCCGTCGGGCACGGCCAGGCGTGCGCGGCGCTGCGTGGCCGCCTCGCGCCGGACACCGAGTTCCTCGCGCTGCCGCTCGAGGCTCTCGCGCTCGCGCAGCAGTGCCGGTTCGCGCTCGACGCGCAGGGCCAGGCGATTGGCCGCGGTCGTGCGCTCCACCAGTCGCTCGCGTTCGGCTTCGAGGCGTTCGTGTTCGGCCTTCTCGTAGCCCGAGGGCAACGAGGCCAGCTCGGCGGCCACCGCCGCCAGCCGCGTGCGCTTGGCCTCGAGGTCGGCGCGCTCCGCAACGAGGCGCTTGGCGTCGCCCTGCGCCTCGGTGAGCTTGCGCTCGTGCGCGCTCACGTCCGCCTGCAGCGACTTCCGCAGGCCGTCGAGGTGCTCGATGTCCGCGGGCATCGCCTGCAGTTGCTCGCGGCGCGTGCGGAAGTAGCTGCCGTCGGCTTCGACGGTCTCCATCTGCCGCTCCAGCGTCTCGAGCACCGCGCGGAAGTGTTCGCCCAGCGGACGCGTGCAGGTGGGGCAGTTGCCGGCCTCACCCGCATTGAGCAGCACGTCGCGCTGATCGCGCAGGTCGGCGTAGGTCTCGCGCAACGTGCGCAGGCGCCCTTCCACGCTCTCGCGCTCCCGCACCCACTCGGTGCGCCGCAGTTCCAACTTGCCCTGCGCGTCCTCCAGCGCCTTGCGGCGTTGCTCGAGGTCGGGCGCGAGCGTCGCGACCTGCGCGGCAGAGACCTCCAGCCGCTCGACCTCCTGCGTCAATGTGGCGCAATCGTTGCCGAGGTTCGTGCGCGAGGTCTCGAGGGCACGCCGGCGACCGTCGCTGGCGGCCAGCGCGCGTTGGGCCTCGAGTTCGGCGTCCACGCGCTCCAGCGCCTCGATGTCCGGCAACATCGGCGCGAGCTGCAGGCGCGCCTCCGCTACCTGCGCCAGCTCCTGATCCAGCTTCTCCAGCGCTCGCGCGAGGCCCATCGCTTCGCTCTCGAGCACGGCGAGCTCGCGCTCGATGCGCTCGCGCTCCTCGCGTCCCGTCTGCGCGGCCAGCCAGCGCGGTGCCACGTCCGCCAGCGCCGCCGCCGTCTCCGTCTCGGCGCGCTCAGCATCCTCCTGCGCCTGCGTCGCATCGCGCAGGCGGGCAGCCGCCTCGGTGGTCTCCCGCAGCACGTGCTCGCGTTCGGGCATTCCCGCACGCAGGCCTTGGATCTCCGAGGCCAACTCCTTGCGCCGTGCCGCGCACAGGTCCTGCGCCACGCGCAGCTTCTCGTAGCCCAGCACCCGCGAGAGAAACTGCGCGCGCTCCGACGCCGAGAGTGCGTGCATCACCGCCAGGTCCTTCTGGCCGGTGAAGTACGTGTTGAAGAACTCCGAGCGCGTCATCCCGATGCGGCGCTGGATGAGCTCAGCCACTGCCGACACCGAGTTCGCGATTGGCTCTTCGCCGCCGTCGAGGTACAGCTCGGCCATCGAGAGCCCGCGCACGACGCGATAGCGGTGCCCGCCCAACTCGAAATCGAGCTCCACGCGCACCGGGGCGCGCGCCGGCGCCCGTTGGAAGCGGATCGAGTCGTGCGTGCCGCGCAGGATCGTCCCGCCGTAGAGCACCCAGGCGATGGCCTCGAGGATCGTCGACTTGCCCGCGCCGTTGGGCCCGATGATGCCCGTCAGCCCCGAGTCGAACTCGATCTGCGTGTCCGCGTGCTGGCGGAAATTCACCAGCTTGAGCCGGGTGAGCCTCATCCGTCGCTCCCCGGCAGCGTCGCCATCGGCTCGTCGCGCTCCGCCTGTTCGAGGTAGCTGAGCCCGAGGGCAACGAACGCATCGCGGTCCACACCGGCGGCGAGATTCCGCGCCCGCAGCGACTCCCGCAGCGTGTCCGCCAGCGAGGCCCGCCGCCCCGGCGCGCCGCTGTGCTCGCGTTTCACCGTCTGCGGCTTGCGGACGTCGAGCTGGAAGTGCAACGCGCGGCGCTGCAGCTCGCGCAGTGCCTTGTGGTCCAGTTCGCGCGCGATGTGCCGCGGCACGTCGTTCAGCACGAGGCGCAGCACCTTGCCGTCCACGCCGTCCGCCAACTTGCTGACGGCCTGCTGGATCGCCACGTCGAGGTCGGCGGCGGACTTGCCGCGTCCATCGATCGGCGACAAGTCGGCGAAGGCGCGCGACACCGGCAGCGGATGGAAGGTCTGCTTCCCCGTGACGAGGTCGCGCTCGATCATCCCCTTGCCGGGCAGCTTGGCCGCGCGCTCGGCTGCCAGTTCGCCCCAGGGGTTCGTACTCGTGTAGTCCAGCGAACCCGAGTAGTACGCGTGCTCGGCCACCTTGGTGTACACGTGGTAGTGGCCCAGCGCGACGTAGTCCCAGCCCGGTTTCGCCACGTCCGCCAGCGGGATGCGCATCGCCGCCCGGTCAGGATGCTCGGCACGTTCGGCCTGCGGCAACACGCCCTGCACCTCGCCGTGCATCAGCAGGACGTTGTGGCGATACGCAGGATCAGGCGCGAGATCCACGCTGCCCGGGGGCAGGTCGGGCACGGTGAGCACCGCGACGCCGAGGTCGTCGAAGGTGAAGCGCTTGGCTTCGCGGTCCGCCACGTGGATGCCCAAGGGCGCGGCGAAGAGGCGCAGGATGCAGATCGTCTCCGTGCTGCGCGGCATATCGTGGTTGCCGGCGGCGATGATCACCTTGCAATCGGGCAGTGCGTGCACCAACCGCGCGAACTGGTTGAACGCGTGCAGGATCGCCGTGTTCGTCGGGCGCACGGTGTGGAACACGTCGCCGCCGACGAGCACCAGTTGCGGCGCGAGCGCGATGATGCGGTCCACGGCCCGCGTGAATGAGGCCGCGACGTCAGCTTCGCGTTGATTGATCCCGGCCGGCGTCGAGCGTTGGAACTGCCGGAAGCCGAGATGGAGGTCGGAGAGATGGACGAGGCGCACGCCCGGGGGAATCTACGCCCCGGGCCACTCGGCGGGAGCGGTGCGCGGGGCCGGGTGCGTCAGCCGCCGTAGGGGTCGTCGTCCGGCGGCGGCGGACGCAGCGGCGCAGGGCCACGGCGCGCGGCCGGCGCAGCCGCTACGCGCTTGCGCAGCTGGGCCTTGAAGAACGCTTTGACGTCGTCCGGGCGGGTCTGCAGCGTGCGGTTGCGGGCGCGGAGGATCTCGTCCTCGCTGTCCCCGGCGAGGGCGATACAGTCCTGCACCCAGCTCAGCGTGATGGCGGGGTCGAGCCGTCGCAGGGCCTTGGTCACCGCCGCGTCCAGCGGCAGGTCCTCGGCGGGCGGAAAGCGCTCCACGCCCTCGCGCCCGGTGAGCACCGCCGGCCGCGGGAACCGCACGAAGATCGGCTGCCCGAAGTGCGGATGCCGCACCATCAGCTGGCCCTTCTCCAGCGTCGCCAGCCGCCCTTTGATGGCGGGGGCCAGCGTCTGGTAGCCCGGCGTGGCCAGCTCGTCCGGATCCATCCGCCCGAACACCGCCGTGCCGCTGTTGCCCACCACGCGGCGGTGGACCTGCGAGCGGAACTGCTGGGCGCCGAAGAGCACGAGGCCCAAGTAGCGCCCACGCTCGGCGATATCGAGCAGCATCTTGCGCACGTAGGTGTCAGGGCCGTCGGCCGGGGCGTACTTGTTGAGTTCGTCCACGAACACGACGACCTGCGAGACGCCCAACTGCCGCTTCTCGAGATGCTCGCGCAGCTGCGAGACGACACGCGCGAACACGAGGTCCTGCGCGTCCTCCTCGAGGTTGGCCACGTCCACGACGTACACCGCGCGGTCCTCGAACTCGCCGAAGGGCAGGTCGCTCACCGAGCCGTCGTCGGTGACGAGGCCACGGCAGCGCGTCGAGATGTTGCTCAGCCGGTTGCGCACCTTCCGGATCGTCGCGACGTGGTGCGTGCGCCACACGTCGGCGTTCTTGCCTTCCATCCCGCGCAGCAACGTCGAGAACCAGCGTTCGAGGTCGGCGAAGCTCCGGACCTCGATGCCGGCCTCGAAGAGCGGATCGGTGAACACCTGGTCGAGGACGCGCTCCTTGATGAAGTCGATCAGCGCGTCGGCCTTGGCGTCGACGTCGTCCTTGTTGAGCAGCACCTCGGCGTACTGCAGCGTCTCCCGCAGGCCCCAGGTCAGCGGCTGGACGTTGTCCTGCAATGCGTCGTTCGACCGCAGCGTCGCCAACTGGAAACCCTTGGCCGTCCACGGTGCGAAGTAGCGCACGTTGGTGAAGGGCGCGGCCGGCACGCCCATCGTCTCGTACATCGTGCGTTCGTCGTCGGAGAGCGCTGACGCCGGTTGGTCGAGGAAGCACAGGTCCGGGCCCTTCACGTTGAAGCACACCGCGGCGACGCCGCCCTTCTCGGCCGGGAAGTGCGCGAAGATGCTGCCCAACAGCCATTCGACCGCGCTGGTCTTGGTCGCGAGGCCGGAGACGCCGCTGATGCTGAGGTGCGCTGCCTCGGGACCGAGCAAGAAATCAGCATCGAGGTGCACCGCCGCCTGCGTGCCACCGGCCCGGTACAGCCCGATCGGGATGCCGCGCGAGGCGCCGGGCTGCAGGTAGCTCTCCATCCGCAGCGCCGCCTGCACGTCGGCCTCGGTGGCCAGGTGCACCGTGCCCATCGGCACCGGCTGCAGCGGCTCCTCGGGTACGTGGCGGAGGACGGCGGCCGTGTAGAGCCGGATCTCGGTGCGCTCGGTCGGCGCGATGGCGCTGCGGCCGGGCACCCCGTCGGCACCGAGCACGTCGTGCAGCGGCGTCTGCAGGTCCGTGTAGCCGAAACCTTCGGTGACGACGCCGTACACCACGGGCAGCACTCCGCCCACGGGACGCTCCGACTCCACGCGCACGATGGTCCCGATGCCCACCGGGGCGTCGAGGGCGGTCCAAAAGTGGAACTCGTGCGGCGTATTCGGCTTGCGCTCAGTGGCGACGACGCGGCCGAGGATTGGTGGGGCGGTCATTGGAGGATGGCCGTAAGGTACTGCTCGCACTCGCGGATGCCGTAGACCATCACGTCCCAGCGGGCGTCCGGCAGTGCGACCGGTGCGCGCTCGGCAAGCAGCCAGCGCGAGACAAGGTCGGCGCGTGCGGTGATGTCCGCCGCGGCTTCGAGCGCAACCTCGACACGCACTAGGCCGAAGAACGGACCGCGCGCGCCGACGTCGCGTAGGCGGAGGTACCAGGTGGCCACCGCGGTGCGCCTCGGCGAACTCAGCGCCATCGCCGTCGTGCGCTGGCCCTCGCGCAGTCCGAGGACCACATCCACCGACTCTCCGACGGCATACAGCGTGCGGTGTGACTTCACCACGCCGACTACCAGCGGGCTCTTCGCCACGGCCTCGGTGCCGGCGATGCCGCCGTCCACGAGCAAGGGCTCGCGGGCGTCCGCCGTCCACGCGAGGGCCAGGGCCTGCTCGCAGCGTTCGCGCTCGCGCTGCACCGCCGTCAGGGCTCGCGCGGCGAGGTCACCCGGATGGCGCGGCAACGCTGCGCCGGCCTCGAGAGCCTCAAGCGAATCCACCACCGCGACCTGAGCCCGCAGGGCCTGGACCAGCGCCGCATCCACGAGCGGCACGGGCAGGTACAGCGCGTGCGAGCGCAGGGCCTCGCCCCAGGTGACGAGCTTGCGGTCTCGGCGCTCACGCACCGCCGCCGCCACGGCACCGTGCACTAGAGGCACGCCGCGATGGTGCGCGCGGACCGTGGAGCGCTGGATTCCGTCTAGGAACCCGCCGATCGCGACCACCGGCGCGTCGGTGATGCTGCGCGCCTCGACCGCGCCGCCCTCGATGCTGGCGGCCGCCTCCACCCGAGGCGGTGCCTCGGCCTCGCGCTGCGCCTCCAGCGTCGGCCCGCCACCCTGGGCCGCGACACCTCCGTCACGAAGTGCGGACAGGATGGCGCGCGACGTTGCCGCCCCACCCGCCGGGACGTAGCTTCCGCCTATGCGCCGTTCCGCGATCATCGCGAGCATCCTACTCCTCCTCTCCGCCTGCGACAAGCAGGAGCAGCCGCCGCGGAGCACGGAGGTTCGTGAGCTCACCGACCTTTCGGGTTCTCCGACGCTCCTCTTCACGGTCTTCGGACCGGTAGAGACGCCCAAGCTCGCGCCATTGGCCGTGGTCCGAAGCGGCGGTCTCGAACCGCTCGTGCTCGATGAAGCCGGCTGGCAGCAGCTGGATGCCCAGTATTTCGCCGCCGGGATGACCTACCCCGTGTACCGCAACGGCGCCGAGGTGGGCAACATCCGCATCGTCCGCGGGATGTGGCCGGCCGACTCCGCCCCGCTGTACGAGGTGCCGGGCTGCGCCCGCGTCGTCCCGCACGCGCTGGGGTCGCTTGAATCCACGCGGCAGTTCGAGGAGACGGTCGAGCTGCTCGCCGCCACTTCGCCGCTGCCGCAGCCGACGGATACGCGCCCGCTGCCGGCAAACCCCGAGGCGCAGGGCCTTACGCTGGCCTCTGCCGTCGCGGCAGCTGCCGGCGTCGGTCCGGAGGACCTCAGCAGCCTCGACTACCACGCGCGCTGGCTCCGCACCGGGGCCGGCTTCAGCAAACGCACCCTGCTCGCGTCGTATATCGACCCCAGCGCCGGCGACCTCGGGCCGGGTGCGGGCAACACCGCCGTGCTCGTGCTCCTCGCCGAAGACTCAGCGGGCACCTTCCAGACCAGCTACCAGCACGCGCGCAGCGGCGAGGCGCGGTCGGTCGAGTTCCGCCGACTGGTCAACTATGCCGACCTCAGCGGAGACGGCGTGGCCGAGCTGGTGATGGAAACCTGGCGCTACGCCGGTATTCCGGAACTCGTCGTGATGCGGTACGGCAACGGCCGCTGGACGCAGTCCTTCGGCGTCAGCCAGGAGTGGTGCACGGACCGTCTGCGCTAGGCGCCACGGTTCAATCGACGCCGAGGTCCCAGGCCTGCTCGAGATCGGCCTCGGAGTAGGCGCGAAACGCGGTCAGCGTGGTCGTGCGCACCAGCCCCGGGACCGTCGGGAACCGCTCGGTCACGATTTCGGCGATCTGCTCATACTCCGCGACCTTCACGATCGCGATCAGATCCCACTCGCCGCTCACCGAGTACACATCGGTGACGCCGTCGATGCCCGCGAGCGCCGCGGCCGTCTTCGGGATGCTCTTCGGCTCTGCCTGGATGAGGACGATGGTTGTGATCATTGGGCGGGGAACGGCGGGACGTTGAGGAACCAGAGCCCGGCGATGCGATGCTTGGCATCCACCTCGAGCAGGAGGTCTCGGGCGACGCGCACGGCGCGCGAAGCGCGCGTCGGCCCGATACGGAAGTGTATCGTCTGTTCGGGGGCATCGGCCACTGCGCGGATGGCCGTGTCCACCTCCACGGCGGCCAGCGCGTCGAGGCCGTCCGAGGGCACGCGCACCCGCGCCGAGCCTTCAGGTTCGGGCGGCGACAGGGTCGCCACGCTCTTCACATCCGGCCAGACCGCCACCTCGATGGCGGCCAGCCGGCCATCGGTCAGCTCCAGCGTGAGCCAGGCGCCATCGGCTCCCTCGATATCCAGCGAGCCACTGACGCCTTCGGCCACACCGCTGGGGCGCAACAGCGCGCAGAGGATGTCAGTATCGGCGTCCCAGCGGTAGTCCACCGGAGGGAGCTCCGCGTCCGTGAGCCGTTCCAGCCGCACTTCGAGCGCCATCGTCGTCTCCCGTTCAGGTCGGGAGCAGCGTAACGGGGCTCGCGCGGCGTCCGGTCATCACGCCATCGCGTCCGCGGTCGCGGCGATGCGGCGGCAGGCTTCGACCACCTGCGCCTCGTCGGCGGCGTACGAGATCCGCACCCAATCGGGAGTGCGGAACGCCGAGCCCGGGACGATGGCAACGCCGGCCTCCTCGAGGAGCCGCTGGCAGAACGCCGCGCCCGCGTCAGGCACGGCACCGGCGCCGGGCACCTTCACATAGAAGTAGAACGCCCCCTCCGGCGCGAGCACCGTCAGGGCCCGCGAGGCCTTGAGGATCGGCAGCGCCGCATCGCGGCGCTTCCGGAACTCGGCCACCATCGCGCGCACCGTCGCGTCCACCGGTTCGCCCAGCGTGAGCGCCGCCAGCGCGGCGTACTGGGCCACCGTGGCCGTGTTGGAGGTCGTGTGCGACTGCAGCGCCGTCATCGCCTTGGCGACGGCCGCGGGCGAGATCGTCCAACCTACGCGCCACCCGGTCATCGCCCAGGCCTTGGCTACGCCGTTGACGACGATGAGGTTGTCGCGGCGCGCGGCGACGTCGAGCGCACCCGGTGCCGGACCGTCGTAGCTGATGTGCTGGTAAATCTCGTCGCTGATCACCCACCATCCGCGTGACGACGCGAGTTCGAGGATGGCCCGCAGCTCGTCGCGCGCGTAGACGGCACCCGTCGGATTCGACGGCGAGTTGAGCATCAGCCCTCGCGTGCGCGGCGTCGCGTGCCGCTCGAGGCGCTCGACATCCACTTTGTAGCCGCGCGCCGGGTCGCCGTGCACTTCCACGGCGGTGGCGCGCGCCAAGCCGACCATCTCGTAGTAGCTCGTCCAGCTCGGCGTTGGGACCAGCACCTCGTCGCCGGGGCCGAAGAGCGTCACGCAAGCGTTGTACAGCGACTGCTTTGAGCCGCAGGACACGACAACGTCACTGGCGGCGATGGGGTCCGGACCGGTGTAGCGCGCGTTGCCGGCGGCGGCGATCGCCTGCCGCAGCGAAAGGATGCCTTCCACCGCCGTGTAGCGCGTCGCGCCCTCGTCCAGCGCCCGTTTCGCGGCTTCTATCACCGGACCAGGCGTGCCGAAGTCGGGCTCCCCCGCCCCGAGATCGATGACTTCGCGACCTTGCGCCTTCAGCGCCTTGGCCCGTTGCGAGACAGCGATGGTAGCCGACTCGCGCAACTCCGCGATATTGGCCGACGGCGTGAATGAAAGCGGAGTATATTCCATACTTCGCGAACGATATCCCCGCGCCGCAACTGGCGCCATTGACAATCGAGGACTGCAGTGACCGCACCATCCCGCGAGACGGCTGGGTCCGTCCGCTCTGCCCACGTGGCGTATTTCCTTCCCCCGGATTGGGGGCGCATCGCCCGTCATATCGCGCCCGCGCTCGAACGCGCCGGCGGCGAATCCCCTGCGGTCCGACTGCTCGTCCTCGTTCCGGACGCCGGTGCCGCCGTGGCCCTGAGCCGCGCGATGAGCGCCCTCGCCTCCGGACAGCGCATCGTTGCCGCCACGTCCCCGGCGCGCCTGCAGCGCCTGCTCGGCGCCGCCGCGGCCGATTGCGTCGTCGGTGCGCCGGAGACCATCGCCGCCGGCCTCGGCGCCGCCGCCCTCAAGCTCGACACCGTCACCAGCGTCGTCTTCGCCGCTGCCGACGAGATGGACGCCGAGTCCGACGCGCTCGCGGCCGTGATGTCCGAGGTCCCGAAGGCCGCCACGCGTCTGCTCACCGCGCTCGCCCCCACCGAGGGCGTCGACGCACTCATCACGCGCTATCTCGCGCGCGCCCGCCGCGTGCAGGAAGACGTCGTGCCCGCCGAGGGCACACCGACGGCGCCCACGGTTCGCTTTCTCACCGTCAGCGGCGATCCCCTCGACGTCCTCCCAGGCCTGCTCGACGAGCTCGACGCGCCGTCCGCCACGATCCTCGCGGGCAGCGACGAAGCCGCCGCCTCCGCGCGGCAGTTGCTCGCCGCCGTGGGCTACCCCGAGGGCACGCTCGCTGACGTCACGCGCGAAGTCGTGAAGCCCAACACCGCGCTGGTCATCACGCTCGGCATCCCTACCGCCACCGCCTGGACCGCCGCCGTCGCGGCGCAGCCGGCCCAGATCGTGGCGCTCTGCGCGCCGCGGGACTTGGATGCGCTGCGCCTGCTGGCCGGCGAGGCCACACCGCGTCCCTTGGCCGACCGGGCGAGCATCTCACGCGCCCGTGCCGCGGAGTCGCGCCGCCGCGCCGAGCTGCGCGCCGAGCTGGCCGAGGGCGTGCCGGCCCGCGAGGTGCTCGCGCTCGAGCCTTTGCTCCGCGAGCACGACGGGCTCGAGATTGCCGCCGCCGCACTGCGGCTCCTTGAGCGCACCCGCGATGCGCAGGCCGAGCTCGTGCTCGCGGCAGAGCAGCGCGTACGCTCGCAGATGCGCGAGGCACAGAAGGAGAAGGACCTCGCCGAGCGCAGCGAGCGTCCGGATCGCTTCGAGCGCGGTGATCGCGGTGATCGCGGTGATCGCGGTGATCGCCCGACCAAGCCACGCATCAGCTCGTTCTCCAAGGACCGCGACAAGCCGCGGACCGGCGGGTTCAAGCGCGATGACAAGCCCCGCAGCGGCGGCTTCAAGCGGGACGAGCGCCCGCGCAGCGGTGGCTTCAAGCGTGACGACAAGCCGCGCGGTGGCGGCCGTCCGCCGCGAGGCGATCGGTGAGCGGGGCTCTCCAGCTCACCGGCGGCTGGGTCGAGGTCATCGCCGGCGTGATGTTCAGCGGCAAGAGCGAGGAGTTGATGCGTCGCGTACGCCGTTCGATCATCGCCAAGAAGCGCGTCCAGGTGTTTAAGTCGCACCTGGACGACCGCTACGCCGGCGGCGTCTTCGCCGTCGGCTCGCACGACGGTCGCACGCTCGAGGCCATTCCCGTGGATTCGTCGCAGCAGATCGCGCTGCGGCTGGATCCGCTGGCGCAGGTCGTGGCCATCGACGAGGTGCAGTTCCTCGACCAGGGCATCGTGCGGCTCGCCTGCGACCTCGCGCTGCGCGGACGCCGCGTCATCCTCGCCGGCACCGACACCGACTTCCGCGGCGAACCCTTCGGCCCGATGGCGCCGCTGATGTGCGTCGCCGAGGTGGTGGACAAGCTGCACGCCATCTGCGTGCTCTGCGGCGCGCCGGCCAGCCGCAACCAGCGCCTCATCGGCGGCAAGCCGGCGCCCTACGACTCCCCGGTGGTGATGGTGGGCGCGGCGGAGTCCTACGAGGCGCGCTGCAGGGCCTGCCACGCGATCGAGCGTGGGGATGAGTCGCAGCTGAGGCTAGAGACTGAAGACGGATGACGGAGGACGGATGCTCGCTTCCGTCCTCCGTCCTCCGTCATCCGTCCTAGGGCGCCAGCACCTCTTCGAAGTACGCCAACGCCCGCGGATCACGCTTCTGACCCAGCCAGAACACCGCCGTGCGGCGGATCTGCGGGTCACGATGCGAGCGGGCCAGGCGAATCAGCGCGGGCACGCTCTCATCGTTGGGCCGCTGTGAGAGTGCGAAGACGGCGCTCTCACGCACCTGTCGCTCAGGATCGTCGAGCAGCTCCTGGAGGCCCTCCGTGACCCGTGCGCCCGCGCTCTGCGAGAGCCAGAACGTCGCGCCGGTGCGGACGTCGCGCGGACGGCCCTCGTCCTTTGCGATGGCGAGGATCTCGCGGTCGGGCGACGGCCCCTCGGCGAGCATCGCCGGCAGGATGGCGTCCTTCGCCACGCGCCCCTCCGCCGTCGCCGCCAATTGCATCAGGTACGCGACGGCCTGCTCCGCCGGCACTTCGCCAAGGTCAGCGTCGGGCCTGCCGCGCCACGAGCCACCCACGTAACTGCGCAGCGCCATCACGCGGCGGTTCTCGACGTCCAGCGCCACGCGCACCGGGCCGGACTCGCACTCGTCCTCCCACTCGGCGCGGCGCCCTCGGGCGTCGATCGAGCCGGAATTGTGCACCGTGGAGCGGCCCTCGGTACCGCGCACGCGGATGCTGCCGCGCCCATTGCCACACACGCCCGGGTCCGACGCAAAGTGCATCCGCACCGTCCCACTCCCCACCGCCGCGACGCGCGAGGCAATGTCCTGCGCCGACAGCGACGAGCCGACCAGAAGTAGCAGAATCACCTGACGCATCGAATTCTCCGTTGGGGACTGAAGACGGAGGACGGGAGCCTGCGCTCGGACGCTTCCACCTTCCGTCATCCGTCATCCGTCTCAATCTCAGTACGGCTTGTTGATGATCTCGTCCAGCGCCTGCACCGCGCGCGGGTCGCGGCTCTGCCCCAGCCAGAACACCGCCTGGCGGCGCAACTCGCGGTCCTCCTCGCGGCTGGCGATCTGCAGCAGCTTGTCCACCGCCGCGCGATCGTTGCGGCGCTGCGAGAGCGCGAAGATCACCTGGCCACGCAACTCGGTATCGTCCCGGCTGTTGTCGTAGATCTCGCTGAGATCGGCGACGGTCGCGCCACCCGACTGGCTGGCCCAGAACAGCGCCGACTTCCGCAGGGTGGCCGAGAGCTGCCGGTCCTTGGCGCGACCGAGCAGCCACGCGGCGTTCTCGGGCGAGCGGCGCTGCGCCACGCTGAAGAGCACCTTGTCGCGCAGCTCGTCGTTGTCGAGACTCGGGAAGAGCTCGCGCAGGAACTGGCTGTTGTCGCCGCCGCCGTTCTGGCCGAGCCAGAAAATGGCCTCGCCACGCAGCTCATTGGAGGCCTCGCGACGCCGCACGAAGTCCCGGAGGATGGTGGCGGCGCGCGACGAGCGCGTCTGCGACAGCGAGAAGATCGCGCGCTTCTGCATCTCCGCGTCCGGCGTGTCGCGGAGCAGGATCTGCTCGAGGACCTCGACCGCCCGCGGCGAGTTCGTCTGCGAGAGCCAGAACACCGCCTCCGAGCGCGTCGTGCGGTCCGGGTCGTTGCGCGCCACGTTCACCAGGATCTCGGCAGCCTCGTCGCCGCGGCGCTGCGAGACGATGAACACCGCCTTGCGGCGCAGGACCTCCGAGCAGCGGTCACGGCGCTCGAGCACGCGCCGCAACACCGGCATCGCCTGGTCGGAGTTCATCTGCATCAGGGCGTTGAGCGCCTCGATGCGTTCATCGTCGACCACGCCTTCGCAGCCCGGCGGGATCTCGTCGCGCCCGCCGCGCCGTGCCTGTGCGCCGCTCCGCAGGCCCGTCGCCATCTCGGCGCGAGCCTGCGCCATCTCCGCCCGAGCCGCCGCCATCTCACGCGCCACCTCGGCTTGGATCTCCGGCTGCGCGCGCCGGAGTTCCTCGGCGACCACCGGCATCACTTCCGCCATCGCGTGCGCGGCAATCCCCGCCGCCGAGGCCGCGATCTCGGCGATGGCTGCCGCGGAGGCGGCATCACCGCTGCGCGCCAACCGACCCTGCAGACGCCGCAGCAGGGCGCTGGACTCGCCAGAGACGTACGTCGCGCTCTGCTCGTGCTTCTCGTGCTGCAGTTCCAGTACCTCGACCGCGCGGCGGATCTCCGTGTTGCCGCCAGAACGCTGCAACGCGAAGGCCTGCCAATAGAGCGCGTCACCGGCGTACGCGGAGTTCGGATACCGCTCCACCAGGCGCTCGAAGCTGCGCGCGGCGTCGCGCCAGCGTTCGTCGGCGATGGCGATGCGGCCTTGGCGCCAGAGTGAGTCGGCCGTGTCGGCCGGCGCCCAGCTGGCCGCCGGGATGTGCCGCGACGTGGCGAGCGGGTCGGGGCGCGAAATGGCGTCGGTGGCCGTCCCGATGCCGAGTGCCGCGAGGAGCGAGAGAGTCAGGAGCTTCATAGGAACCTCAGATGCCGGCTGCGCCACTGCGCAGCCTGGTCAGGAGTTGCGTGCGCTGGAGCGTACGGTCGAGGAGCTCACGCTCCTCCGCCGTAGTGCCCGAGCGCTGGACGAGTTGGACGAGGACCGTCTCCAGGTCCTCCAGCAAGCGGCGACGCGCGGGGTCGTCGCCAGCGGGGGAATCGAGCAGGAGTCGCGTGCTGCCGAGCATCTCGCGGGCCCAGATGCCAGTGAGGGAATCCATCACGGCGTCGGCGGGAATCGAGGCCACGATGGTGACGAGCGCCTCGGCGCGCTCGAGATGCTCGCGGGACGCAATGCGCATCGACGGCGAGCTGCCGTCGGCGCGCGTGGCGGCCGGCAGCGCGGCCGGCAGCGTCGTGGGTGCATTGCGGCGCGGAGCGGCCGCGAGCTGCTGCGTCGGATTCGTGAGCGGCGAAGGCAGGCTCGTCTCGGTCTGCGGCGCCGCGATCTCCGTCGCCGGAGCGCCGGTATCAGACGTGGCCGGGAGCGCAGTGCTCGACTCCGGCCGTTCGGCGACCGTGGCCGGCGCAGTGCGGTCATCCATCACGAAGCGACCGATGCCGATGCCCACGAGCAGCGTGGCGGCCATCCCAATCCAGGGTGCGACGCGCTTGAGCGGGCGCCGCGGTCCGATGGCAATGATGTCCGGTGCCGCTGCGGCGCCGTACCGTGCGCCGCGTGCCGCCACGATCGCCTCCCACATCTCGTCGCGCGGCGTCACCGCCGGCGGGGCGTTGTAGTCCCGCGTCTCGCGCTTGATGAAGTCCTCGAACTGTGCGTCGCTCACGATGCCCACTCCCCGGCGAATTCCGCCAATTCTTCCCGTAGCCGAGCCCGCGCCCGGTGCAGCTGTGCCTTGGAGGTGCCTGGCTGGATTCCCAGCGCGCTGGCGATCTCCTCGTGCGTGTAGCCTTCCACGTCGTGCATCACGAACACCGTGCGGTAGCCGTCCGCGAGGCCATCGATCGCCTTGCGCAGTCGCAGCTTGAGGTCTGGTTCGGCCTCGCGCGTCGCGACCTCGGCATCCGGCAGCGTGTCCCCGGTCAGTTCCCGCCCGTGGATGCGCCGCACCTTCTTGAGCCCGTTGAGGATCACCGACGTCGCGATGGCGTGGAGCCAGGTGGCGAGGGACGAATCGCCCCGGAAGTCGGCGAGCTTGCTGAAGGCCCGGACGAACGTGTCCTGCGTGAAGTCGCGGGCGAGGGTCTCGTCCCCAGCCATCCGCCAAGCCAGCCGGTAGATGCGGTCCACGTGCGCGTCATAGAGCTGACGCTCTGCGCGTGGATTGCCCCGCAGGATCTCGGCGATGAGTTGAGCGTCTGTCACGGGGTGGGATTCGCGTGCCGGACTTCGGTGTACGCCCCAGAGACAGGGGGAGTCCGGAAAGGGTTGCGTGGGGGAGTGCGAATCCGTACGGGGGGCGCGGGGGTGGGGTGTCTACCGGGCCGCCGCGAGCGCTAAGGTGTTGCGCTAGAGGGTCTTGCCTTTCAGGCGCATCAGGATGGCGCGGATGGCGGCGGGGTTGCTCGCGAGGGAGCTCCGGATCTCGAGCGAGCGGACCCAGGTGTAGCGGTTGGTGAGGGGGAAGAACGGGGGGCGGCGGTTCGTGATTTGGCAACGGTCGGGGATGCCCGCCCAGCGCAGTCCGGTGGTGTTGCCGTTGTAGAGCTGCGAGTAGGTGCGCATCGCGGTGCCGCCCACCAGGCGGAAGCATCCGGCGGCCGTGTTGCCGCCGGCGTCGGCAGGGCAGGACAGCGGGACGCTGTTGACGGCGGCGACGTTGTTGCCCTCGGTGCCGACGGTGCCGGTGAGGCTCATCAGCTGGGCGTGGACGGCCACTTCGCGCGAAGTGCCGAGGTGTTTGGTGATGCTCGGTGGGTTCGTCGTGCCGAGTGACGGCGACTGCTGATGGGCAATGCGCTTGGCACGCAACAGCGCGTTGTTGGCGACGAGAATATCGCTGGTCGCGACGACGCCCAGTTGGTCGTCGCAAGCCGCGGTCGCCGGGTCGGCGGGGTCCTGCACCTGCTGGAGTTGGTCGATGATGACGACCGGGCCATCGACAATGAGCGTGAGTTGTCCTCGCAGCAGTCCGCTCAAGTACAGCGGCCCCCCTGTCGCCCGCATCACGCCTCGGGATGCCGCGTTCGATGCGCCGCCCAGCGGCCAGAGGTACGGAAGTTCGTCGGCCTGCCGCACGGTGGCCGCGATGCCACTCACCGCCGTCCCACCAAAGGCGCGCCACGAACCAAGCGTGGCGAGGGTTCCGGCCACGCATCGCCCGTTCGAGGTCGCCTCCGTGGTGTTGATCAGACACGACCGCGACTGCGGCGTGAACGTAGTGTCGCGTCCGCCGTAAGTCCCCGTTCCGGCTGCAACGCCCCACGGCACCGTGTCGGCCGCGGTCCCTGTGACCACACCGGCAACGTTCGTCTTGCGCTCCGTCGGCATCAGGAACGGACTGCCAGCGGGGAAACAGCGCGCCGTCGTCTGATTCAGGATTGCTTCGGTCGACGACCAGTCGTAGGCATCCATCCCGTTCATCGTCGGGTTGTTGATCGACGGAAAGTTGCTGCCGCCCGTGCGCTGGATGATCGCCCGGGCCCAAGTCGTCCGGTGTACTGCGACGGGGAAGAACTGCCATTCGCCGTCACGGTAGTAGAACGCACCGCACTGATTCTGGATCACCGCGTCGTCCCACGGCTTCGCGTAGAACTGCGGGCCGATCGGAATGAAGAAGGTGTAGCGATAGAAGCCGTCGGACGCGTCGACGCTCACGCGGAGCCGCGACGTGTCCATCCCTGCGGCGAGATCGAAGATCCGCGCGTAACCCTCGCCGTTCTCTATCGTCCCGTTGGCATTCGCGTCGAACGCCACAAACTCAAGCCGACTCCCGCGGACCCACCCTGCACCAGAGCCAGTGACGGGCGCAAACCGCAGGTTCCCGGCGAGCGCGAGCGTGTCGAGCCGAGGGAACGTCGAGTCGACCGGATACGCAACCATCGGCACGTTGCCCGCCGAGTCGCCGCTGAAGGTGGACGTACCGGCAAAACCTGCCGCCGTCGTCACGGAATCCAAGAAGGTGCTCGCGGTCGCCGCCGTGCTGCCAGAACGCCAGGCATCGTTGCTGTGCACACGCCCAGCGAAGACGCCAGGCCCGAACGTCAGGGAGGCCGGAAAGCTGTCCACGAGCATCTGGTATCGGCTGAAGCTCTCGCG
This sequence comes from Gemmatimonadaceae bacterium, assembly GCA_019637355.1. Taxonomy (NCBI): domain Bacteria; kingdom Pseudomonadati; phylum Gemmatimonadota; class Gemmatimonadia; order Gemmatimonadales; family Gemmatimonadaceae; species Gemmatimonadaceae bacterium. The sequence continues at coordinate 2,320,640 of JAHBVT010000001.1, forward strand.
CCGAAAGTCCACGCGCCGCACGTGGCGCGTGCCATTGGCGTCCCACGCGCGCGCAACGAGGGTGATGTGCGGCGTCGAGAATCCCGACGTGTCGCCCGTAGCTGCACCATAGACATCCACTGACAGCTGCGAGCTGACCGAACCATCCGCGTTGGGAATCTTCAGGCCGCTCGCCAACACCCGCATCCCCGTGTCCGGGATGCCCAGCGTTACGTCGTGCTCGAGCCGCGACACGACCATCTCGATTGCCGATTCCGCCGCAAGCCGATAGTCCCGTTCCCTGTCGTAGAACCGCGAGAGAAGCCCCGCGCTCGACGACATAAAGATCGCCGCGATGGCGAGCGCAGCCACGGCCAGTGTCATCAGCAGGACGAGGATGAGCGCCGATCCGCGTCGGGCCTTCAGCGCGCGCCGCGCCCTCAAGGCAAGGTCACCGGGTTGGTCTGCACCACCGCGGAGGTCGCACCGCCGCAATCCACGGTGCTGACACCGTAGCGCACCTGGCCGTTGTGGGACGGATGATAATGATCATAGCGATACGAGCCCACGCGGAGCGCAGGCACCGCAGCCACGCGCGTCCAGGTCACCGGACTGCTGTTGTACCGAATCCAGACGACGTAGTGTGTCACGTCGCTGTCGCCTGCGGAGTCATCGCCCGACGCGGTCCATCCGACCCTCACGTGATAGGAGCCGCTACCCGTCGCCGTCTGTTTGGTGTGCCAAGGTGAACTCGGCGCCCCCGGCGCTCCCCCACAGTCCACCCCCGCCGCCGCCGCCGCGTTCGGCAGCACCGTCCGCCACCGTACCGTCCGAATCACGTCGCTCGTATCGATCTTCCCCTTGTAGATCCCCGACGAGCGCAGCCCAACCGCTCGTACGTTCGCCAGCGCGGCATCCGTCCACAGCATCGGCAGGCTCCCCGCCGCCACCTCCACCAGCGTATCCCCCGATGCCGTGAAGTACGAGAAGAACGCCGAGTCGGCCGGCACGTGGATGCTGCTCACCAGGGGCACCGAGTCGGCCGCGTTCACCCGCCTATACAGGGTGTACACATCCGAGCGGCCCCAGGCCGGATCGGGATGCAGGAAGTACTGGATGGTCTCGTTGCGGCTGGCAATCCCGTCGGCATCGAAGTACGCCTCGGTCGGGAATGTCGTGGACGTCAGCGGCAGCGTCGTGGCATTCGCAAGCCGCCAGCCCTCGGTGATGGCCGAGTCGGCGCTGGCATCCACATCCAACGCAGCCGGGTCGAGCGTATCACGCGCCAGCAGGTTGGCGGTGAAGGCGATGCCCAGCGGCCCCGCGTACACGAGCAGCGGCTGCCCAGGGTCCGACGTCGCGAGACGCAGCTCGCGGTCAATCGCCCGTTGCGCGTAGCGCGCAATCTGGTCGGCATCAAGCCGTCCCGCGGTCGAACCCAGCGCCCGCGTCTGCGCCCGCACGAACGGCAACGTGATGGCGAACACGGCCAACGTCAGCGCCATCGCGACGATGATCTCGACCAGCGTCATACCGCCGCGCGCGCGCATCTGCTCAGAAGGCCGTGATGACGGTGGTCTTCACGATCGGCGTGTTCAACAGGTACGACGAGACGCTGACGGTCACGGTCACGTAGTCGGTCGTGTCGGACTGCGTCCGCACCGCCGCCGTCGCCCGCGTGAATGGATCGTAGCCCTGCATCGACGGGTTCGCCGTGGCGGTCGCGCTGGTCTCGGTGGTCCCATTGAACGTCGAGACGAGCGTCGCATACCGCGAGTGCGACCGTACCGCCTCGAGCCGTGCCGCCGCAAGGTCGCTGGCCAGCGTCAGGTTCGTCGCGTTGCGCGTAGCCCGCGTGAACCCCTGCCCAAACTGCGACAGCGCCAGCATCACGCCCGACAGGATGACGATGGCGAACAGCACCTCGATGATGGTCATCCCCGGCCTGGCCGGGAGGCGAACGGCGCGCATAGAGCGTAAACTATAGCCCTATGGCCACCATCGCCGCGATGCTCACCGATCCCACCGCGCTCAAGCGGCTGGGGGCGGCCGTCCACGACGACCACACGCTGCTCCACTGCGCGTCGTGGGAGGCCCTCGAACAGGCCTGCCAGCAGGACGGCGTCTCGCTCGCCATCCTCGACCTCTTCGCCGAGGGACGAGCCAACTTCGACGTCATCCGCCGCCTCAAGATGCGCGCCGAACGGCTCACGCTTGTGGCCTACGTCACAGTGGTCCCGGAGCGGGCCCGCGACCTCTTCGACGCCGGCCGCGCGGGCCTCGACGGCCTGCTCATCGCCGGCCTGGACGATACGCCCACCGCCTTCCGCGCGGTGCTCGAACGCGCCGAGGCCCGCGGCATTGCGCAGATGCTCCGCCCGAGATTGGCCAAGTACACCCCACTGGTCCGCGACGCGATAATGGTCGCGGTCACCCGGGCGCATCTCCGACTCACGGGGCAACGCCTGGCCGAAATCTGCGGCGCCAACAAGCGCGCCCTGCTCTCCGGCCTCGACGAAGCCGGCGCCCCGCCGCCGCAGAAGCTCATCACCTGGGGCCGGCTGGTTGTCGCCGCGCAGATGCTGGAGGACGAACGGAAGACGGCCGACGGCGTCGCGCGCCTGCTCGACTTCCCCTCTGGCTCGGCGTTCCGCAATACTTGCCAGCGCTACTTGGGCGCCACACCCCAGGAGATCCGTGCCAAGGGCGGCGCCGCCTGGGTCGCCAGCCGCTTCCTGCTGGAGCTCGGCACCCGGAGCTGAGCGCCCCTCAGTACTCGCGCCGCGTCCAACTCCCGCTTGAGCGCGTCCAGAACGCGGTGCGCGCCGTCGCGCCCGTGATCACCACCGCCCGCATCTCCTGCGGTCGCGTCACCGTGGTTCCGATGTAGATGACGACGTCGCCGCCCAACGTCCCGTTGGCGCCGATGCGCACGGCCTGCTGGAGGGCAGGGCGGCCAGTCACGAGCCCCGGACCGGTCACATAGGCGGGCGTCGCCGCATCGAGCGTGGAGTCCGGCGCGAGGAACAGCGCGCCCTCCAGCGGACGGTACGAGACAGTCTCGTTCACCGAGACTTGGCCGTCATCGTCGGAGTCGAGCAAGACGCGGATCCGATGCCCCGACTCGCCAGAGGCATCGAACATCAGCTGCACCGGAATCCCGCGCGCGATGGCCGACTGCTGCGCGCCGATCACCACGTTCTGGATGAGCCGCACGTTGGCGTCCATCCGGTACCGCGCACTGGTGAACCGCGCGACCATCCAGCCGGAGACGATCCCGATGAGGGTCATCACCATCAGGATCTCGAGCAAGGTGAACCCTCGGCGCTGGCGCATCACGATGCGCAATCTACGCCGCCACGCTACTCTTGTGCGATGCTCGTCCTCGGCCTCACCGGCAACATCGCCGCCGGCAAGTCCGTCGTTGCCGCCCGGCTCGCCGCCCTCGGCGCGCCCATCGTGGACGCCGACCTCCTCGCCCGCGAGGCCGTCGAGCCCGGCGCTCCTGCCCTTGCCGCCATCGTCGCGCGCTTCGGGCCGGGCGTGCTCGCTGCCGACGGCCGCCTCGATCGCGCCGCGCTCCGGCGCATCGTCTTCACCGACGCCGCTGCCCGCGACGCCCTCAACGCCATCGTCCATCCCGAGGTTGACCGCTTGCGCCGCGCAGCCCTCGCTCGGCTCCGGGCCTCCGGCGCCACGGTCGTCGTGTGCGACATCCCGCTGCTCTTCGAGGCCGGCTTGGAATCGGCTGTCGACCGCATCATCCTCGTCGACGCACCGGCCGCGGTCCGCAAGGAGCGCCTCATCCGCGACCGCGGACTCAGCCCCGCCGAGGCCGACGCGATGATCGCCGCCCAGATGCCGCCGGAGTCGAAGCGGGCGCAGGCGCATCACCTGCTCGACAACAGCGGCTCCCGCGAGGCGCTCGACGCGCAGGTGGACGCGCTCTGGGCAGAGCTCACTGCTTGATTCTCCCCCGCGGGCGGGGTAGCCTTCGCCCGTTGGCCAATTCCTTCCCGACCCCCCTCTCGGAGCTGCACGTGTCGTCGATCCCGGCGGATCTGCTCTATACGAAGGACCACGAGTACGTGAAGAAGAACAGCGATGGCACCGTCCTCGTCGGCATCACCGACTACGCCCAGGGCGAACTCGGTGACATCGTCTTCCTCGACCTCCCCAAGGCCGGCAAGAAGCTCGCCGCCCACGACGTGTTCGGCACCATCGAGGCCGTGAAGGCCGTCAGCGAGCTCTACGCGCCGCTGGCCGGCGAGATCGTCGAGGTCAACGGCAAGCTCGATGGGGAGCCGGCGCTCGTGAACACCGATCCCTACGGGGATGGCTGGATGATCAAGATGAAGGTGTCCGCCGCCGACCTCGCCGGGCTGATGGATGCCGCGGCGTACGGGAAGCTGATTGGGCAGTAACCGCTGAACGGCGGTTCACCACAGAGGGCACAGAGTACACAGAGAACCGCAACAGCAAGACTTGGGGGGCTCGCACCGATGGTTCCGTGCGAGCCCCCAAGCAATTGTAGTGCTCTGCGTCCTCTGTGCCCTCTGTGGTGAATGAGCAGTTACGCCTGCGCGTACTCCTCAATCGGCGGGCACGAGCACACCAGGTTACGGTCCCCGAACGCCGACTCCACGCGCCCGACCGCCGGCCAGAACTTCCGCTCGCGCACCCACGGCAACGGATACGCCGCCCGCTCACGCGAGTAGCCGCGCGCCCAGGCATCGCTCACGACCACGTCCTGCGTGTGCGGCGCGTGCGCCAGCGGGTTGTCCTCGCGCGAGAGCACCCCGCGCTCGATGTCCCGGACCTCCTCGCGGATGCTGATCATCGCCTCCACGAAGCGATCCAGCTCGGCCTTCGACTCGCTCTCCGTCGGCTCGATCATCAGCGTTCCCGCCACCGGGAAGCTCACCGTCGGCGCGTGGAAGCCGTAGTCCATCAGGCGCTTGGCGATGTCCTCCACCTCGACGCCGGCCAACTGCTTGAGCGGCCGCGTGTCGAGGATGCACTCGTGCGCCACGTGGCCGTTCTTGCCCTTGTAGAGCACCTCGTAGTGCCCCTTGAGCCGCGCGGCGATGTAGTTGGCGTTGAGGATCGCGACCTTCGTCGCCTCGGTGAGGCCCTCGCCGCCCATCATATCGATGTACATCATCGAGATGGGCAGGATGCTCGCCGAGCCCCAGGGCGCTGCGCTCACCGCACCGATGCGCGTATCCTTCGGCTCGAGGCCCACCACGCCGTGGCCCGGCAGGTACGGCGCCAAGTGCGCCACCACGCCGATCGGGCCCATCCCCGGGCCGCCGCCGCCGTGCGGGATGCAGAAGGTCTTGTGCAGGTTCAGGTGGCAGACGTCCGCACCGATGTCGCCCGGACGGCTGAGGCCGACCATCGCATTCATATTCGCGCCGTCCAGGTACACCTGGCCGCCGTGCTCGTGGATGATCGCGCAGATGTCCTTGATGCTCTCCTCGAACACGCCGTGCGTGCTGGGATACGTCACCATCAGCGCCGCGAGGTTCTGCGAGTGCTGTTCGGCCTTCGCCCGCAGGTCGGCCACGTCGATGTTGCCGTTGGCGTCGGTCGCGCACACTACCACCTGCATTCCCGCCATCACCGCCGAGGCGGGGTTGGTGCCGTGCGCCGACTGCGGGATCAGGCACACCGTGCGGTGGCCCTGCCCGCGCGCGCGGTGGTATGCGCGGATCACCAGCAGCCCGGCGTACTCACCCTGCGAGCCGGCGTTCGGCTGCAGCGAGACCGCGGCGAAGCCCGTCACCTCGGCCAACGCCTTCTCCAGGCGGCCGAACATCGACTGATAGCCCTTGGCCTGCTCCGCCGGCGCGAAGGGATGGAGGCCGCCCACCTCGCTCCAGGTCACCGGATACATCTCGGCGCTGGCGTTGAGCTTCATCGTGCAGCTGCCCAGCGGGATCATCGAGTGCGTCAGCGACAGGTCGCGCGACTCCAGCGTACGCATATAGCGCAGCATCTCCGTCTCCGAGTGGTACTTGGAGAAGGTCGGGTGCGTGAGGAAGTCGCTGCTGCGGCGCACGCGCTCGTCGTAGCGCGCGTCCACCGTCTTGGCGAGGGCGTCGAGGTCGAGCCCGTGCGCCGCGCCGAGGTTGAAGGCGGTCAGCAGGTCGCTGACGTCGGCGACGGTGGTGTTCTCGCCCATCGACACGCCCAGCGTCTTGCGGTCCACGACGCGGAGGTTGATGCCGAGCTTGCCGGCGGCTTTCACGATCTTCCGGAGGTTGCCACCCACCGGCACCGTGACGGTGTCGAAGTAGATGCCCGCCTGCGGCTCGATGCCGAGCTTGCGCAGGCCGGCCGCGAAGAGCTCTGCGCGGTGATGCACGCGCATCGCGATGCGCTTGAGGCCCTCGGGACCGTGCCACACCGCGTACATCCCCGCCATCACGGCGAGCAGCACCTGCGCCGTGCACACATTTGACGTCGCCTTCTCGCGGCGGATGTGCTGCTCGCGCGTCTGCAGCGCCATCCGCAGCGCCGGCTTGCCCGACGAATCGCGCGAGACGCCGATGATGCGGCCCGGGATCTGCCGCTTGTAGTCGTCCTTGGTGGCGAAGAACGCCGCGTGCGGTCCGCCGAAGCCGTACGGCACGCCAAAGCGCTGCGAGTTGCCCACCGCCACGTCCGCGCCCCACTCGCCCGGCGGCGTGAGTAGCGTCAGCGCCAGCAGGTCCGTCGCGACGATCACCAGGCCACCCGCCGCGTGCACGCGATCGCAGAGCTCGCGGTAGTCCTCCACCTGGCCGGTCGTGTTCGGGTACTGGAGCAGCACGCCCGCGACCTTCTTGTTGGGCTTCATCTTCGTCACGTCCACGACCTTCACCTCCACGCCGCGCGCCTCGGCGCGCGCCGTCACCACCTCGATCGTCTGCGGGTGGCAGTCCTTGGCGATGAGGAAGGTGTCGCGTCCGTCCTTGCCGACGATACCGTGCACCATCGTCACCGCCTCGGCGGCCGCGGTGCCTTCGTCGAGCAGCGAAGCGTTGGCGATCGGCAGGCCCGTGAGATCGCTCACCACGGTCTGATAGTTCAGCAGCGCCTCGAGCCGTCCCTGCGCAATCTCGGCCTGGTAGGGCGTGTACGCGGTGTACCAGCCCGGATTCTCGAGGATGTTGCGCTGGATCACCGCCGGCACGTGCGTGTCGTAGTAGCCCATTCCAATGAAGGAGCGCCGCACCTCGTTGGCGCTCATCTCGGCGCGGAAGGCGGCCAGCGCCTCCTGCTCGGACTGCGCCGCCGGCAGCGCCAGCGGGCGTCGCAGACGGATGTTGTCAGGCACGGTCGCATCGATGAACGCATCGAGCGACGAGTAGCCGAGGGTCTTGAGCATTTCGGCCTGCTCAGCCTCGGACGGACCGAGGTGGCGGCTGACGAAGGTGTCGGGCGCGGGATGCGCGGACGCGGAAGCGGACACTGATGGGACTCCTCAAGGGCCTGAGGCCCTGGGTCACCGGGGGGCGAAACCTGCGGAATGAGCACGACCGGCTGGACGTCGGCGCGCGTTGAGGAATTTAGTCGGGTTGCGCTGGAGGTGCGTAGATTGGATGGGGCAAGACGGAAGGCGCCCGTCTCCCATCTCCCAACCCTCTCCCGTCTCCCCTCTCCCCGCCGTCACCCCCCTCCCCCTCTCCCCTCTCCCCCCTCCGCGATGTCCACCAGAATCGAAGTCGCCAAATCCGGTATCAGCTTCGGCTCCGCCCTCGCCATCGCCATCAGCTGGAGCGTCAACAAGTCCGTGCTCTGGGCGATTCTGCACGGCATCTTCAGCTGGTTCTACGTCATCTATTACGTGATCGTCCGCTAGATGCCGCTGGGCAGCCGTTGGCGCCTGCTCGTCAGCCCACCCGCCGACGGGGCGACCAATATGGCCGTGGACCACGCGCTCTTTGAGCGCGCCGCCACGGCCGACGATGCGGTGCTGCGTCTGTATGCCTGGACGCGCCCGACCCTTTCGCTCGGGATGCACGAGCGCGCACGGCTCGACGCGACTGCCGTTGCCGCGCGGGGCGTGGACGTGGTCCGACGGCCCACCGGCGGCCGCGCCCTGCTCCACCACCGCGAGGTCACCTACAGCGTCACGGCCCCGACGCAGGGCCGAACACTCGGCGAGACCTTCCGCGCCATCAACGCGCTCCTGCTCGACGCCCTGCAACGACTCGGCGTCGCCGCGTCCGAAGCCGAGCGGCGAGGGCGCGCCACCGCCCCTGACGGCGCCGCCTGCTTCGCGGAGCCCAATGCCGGTGAGCTGGTCGTCGGCGGACGCAAGCTCGTCGGCAGCGCGCAGCGCCGCGACGAGCGCGCCCTGCTGCAGCACGGATCCATCCTGCTGGCCGACGACCAGGCGATGGTCGCCAGCCTGCGGGGGAATACCGAAGCGGTGCCGCCCGCCGCCACGCTGCAAGACGCCCTCGGCCGCGACGTCAGCGCCGATGAAGTGCACGCGGCGATGCGTGCGGCACTGCACCGTGCAAGCGGCGCGGAGCCAATCGACCTGAAGGAGGATGAACTGGCGCGAACTCTCGGTGCGGACATCGCGAGGCTCGAGCGCCACTATCGCGATCCCGCCTGGACCTGGCGACGCTGAGCACTGGCGGCCGGTCGGGCGTAAGTTGAACGACGCACGCCCGGACGGACCCGCCTCGTTGCACCCGACCACCCTCCCCCTGCGTATGCGCCGCCTCTCCTGTCTCGTCGCGCTCGCCCTCGCCGCCTGTGGTGGCGACTCGTCCTCCGGCCCGCTCGGCGGCACGGTTGTCATCGCCGCCGCGGCCGACGCCGACGCGTTGCTACCGCCGCTGGTGCGCACCTCGCAGGGACGCCTCGCCTCCGAACTGCTGTTCGATCGTCTCGCCGAGATCGGCCCCTCGCTCAACACCGTCGGAGACGCCGACTTCCGTCCGCGGCTCGCGTCGCGCTGGAGTTGGAGCGCCGACTCGCTGTCCATCACATTCACGCTGCATCCCGACGCCCGCTGGCACGACGGCCGCGCCGTCACCGCCGCAGACGTCGAAGCCGGATATCGCCTCTTCGCCGACTCCAGCATCGGCTCGTCGGTGCGCGCCAACATCGCCGACGTCAGCAATGTCGCTGCGGTGGACCAGCGCACGGTGCGCATCAGCTGGACGCGCCGCTCGCCTGAACAGTTCTATGCTGCGTCGCTGATCGTGCCGATGCCCGCGCACCTCCTCCCGACCGATGGCACGCCGCTCGCCACCAGCGCGCTGGCGCGGCAGCCGGTCGGCAGCGGGGCGTTCCGCTTCGTCGTCTGGCAGCCGCTGGAGCGGCTCGAGCTCGTGGCCTTCGACGACTACTATCGCGAGCGCGCGCGGCTGGACCGTGTCGTGCTCAGCGTGTCACCGGAGCCAGCCACCGGCCTCGCGAAGATCTGGACCGAGCAGGCCGACGTATGGGAGCTCGTCCCCGCCGGCGACATCGCCGAGGCCCAGCGCTACCCGCACGTGCGCCTGCAGATGGGCCGCGCCTTCGACTACGCCTACGCCGCCTTCAATCTCCGCGACGCGCGCGACCGCTCGCGCCCGCACCCGCTGTTCGCCGACCGCAACCTGCGCCGCGCGATCAGCTTTGCCGTGGACCGCGAGCAGGTGGTCAAGGCCATCTTCGATACGCTGGCCTACGTGTCCCAAGCGCCAGCCGTGCACGCGCAGGACGTCTTCGACTCCACGATGCGGGCACTTCCGTTTGATCGTGCCCGCGCCGCCGCGTTGCTCGACTCACTTGGCTGGCGCGTGGACGCGCGCGACGGCATCCGCCGGCGCGACGGCCGGCGCCTCGCCTTCACCGCGCTGGTGCCGGGGTCGAGCCGCAACCGCGAGCAGGCCGCCGTGCGCATCCAGGAGCAGTTGCGGCAGGTCGGCGTCGCGATGGACGTCGAGCGCGCCGAGAACCAGACGTTCACGCAGAAGCGACAGCAAGGGCGATTCGACCTCGTCTTCGGCGGCTGGCTCACGACGCCCAGCGCCAGCGGCATCCGCAGCACCTGGGGTTCCTCGAGTCGACCGGGCTGGGGCTCGCTGAACGACGGACGCTACGAAAGCGCCGATTTTGATGCCGCAGTCGAGGCCGGCCTCAATGCGATGGATCGCGCCACGGCAAAGGCGGAACTCGCACGTGCGTATCGCATCCTCGCCGAGGACGCTGCGGCGATGTTCCTGTACGAACCGCGCACCGTCGCGGCCGTGCATCGCCGCCTCAACGTGCCGGCCTGGCGCGCCGACGGCTGGTGGCGCAACCTGCACGAGTGGTCGGTGGATCCGGCGCAGCCGCTTCCGCGTGACGCCCGAACGACGCCGTAAGCCGTCGATCGCGTGACCCGCGTCCTGCTCGTCCGGCTGGGCCAGGCGCTGCTGGTCGTCGCGCTGGTCGTCACCGCCTGCTTCGCCCTCATTCGCCTCGCGCCGGGCGACCCGTTCTTCGCCGCGCTCGACGAGCCCGGCGTGCCGGCCGAGGCCGCCGCCGCGATGCGCGAGCGCTTCGGATACGATCGGCCGCTGCCGGTGCAGTACGCCCGCTTCGTCACCGAGCTCGTGCGCGGCGATCTGGGCTGGTCGCACTCCCGCAGCCGCCCCGTGCGAGAGGTCATCTCCGCGGTGCTGCCCAACACGCTGCTGCTCGCCGGCACCGCGCTCACGCTGGGGCTGCTGCTCGGCGTCGGCATCGGCGCCTGGCAGGGCTGGCGCTATGAGTCGCGTCTCGCACGGGCCAGCGACCGCGCGTTGCTCGCGGTGTCGTCGGTCCCGGAGTTCGTACTCGGCTTGGTGCTGGCGATGCTCTTCGCGCTCGAGTGGCGCCTGCTGCCCGTCAGCGGGATGTCGCGCGAGGGGGTAAGCGGCCTCGGCGAGGTCTTGCGGCATCTCGTCTTGCCGGCGGGATCGCTGGCCATCGTGCTCGCCGCGGTGCTGGCGCGGCACCAGCGCGCCGCGATGCGCGCCGTGCGCGACGCCGAGTTCATTCGTGCCGCGCGCGCTACTGGCATCAGCGAGCGGCGCATCCTCTTTCGGCACGCGCTGCGCAACGCCATCGAACCCGTGCTCACCGTCTTCGGCGTGATGGTCGGCGGCATCGCCAGCGGCACCGTGCTCATCGAACGCATCTACGACTGGCCGGGTTTGGGCCGCACCTTGGTGGAAGCGGTCAGTCAGCGCGACTATCCGCTGGTGGCCGGCACGGTGCTCGTCACCAGCAGCATCGTCGTGCTCGCAACGCTGGCCGCAGACCTCGCCGTCGCCTGGGCCAACCCGCGCCTGCGAGGACGGCTCTGATGCGCCTCCCGTCGGTGCCTGCGCCGCTGCGCTTTCCGCTGGCCGTGCTCGGCGCGCTGGGCGTAGCCGCGCTCTTCGCCCCGTGGCTCGCGCCACACGCACCGTACGCGCAGCTCGACCCCATCGGGCTCGCGCTGCAGCCGCCCAGCGCCGCGCACTGGTTCGGCACCGACCCCTACTCCCGCGATGTCCTCTCGCGCGTGCTTTTCGGCGCGCGCACCTCGCTCGGCATCGCGACGCTGGCCGTCGCCGTCGCGCTCACACTCGGCGTCCTCATCGGCGCTGCGGCGGCGCTGCGAGGCGGCATCGTCGACGCCGCGCTGATGCGCCTCACCGACGCGGCGCTCGCGATTCCCCGATTGCTGTTGTTGCTCCTCGTCGTCGCCGCCACCGGACCGATGCACCCCGCGGCGCTCGCTGCCGTCCTCGGCGCCACGGGGTGGATGACCAGCGCGCGGCTCGTGCGCCAAGAGACACGGCGCCTGCTCGCCACCGAGTACGTGCGCGCCGCCATCGCGCTCGGCGTTCCGCGGCGCCGGCTCTGGCGCGGACACATCCTCCCAGGACTCCTCCCGACGCTCGCGGTCGCGGCCACGGTCGCGTTCGCCGCGGCGCTGCCGCTCGAAGCCGCGCTCTCGTACCTGAGCTTCGGCGTCCAACCGCCCGATGCCAGCTGGGGCAACATCATCCTCGAAGCCGAGAACCGCTTGCTGCGCGCCTGGTGGCTGGTGCTCTTCCCCACGCTCGCCATCGTCGTCGCCACGCTCTCGGCGAATCTGCTCGCCGAGCGCATTGCCGCGCGGCAGGAAGGCGACGCGTGACGACTGACCGCAGCGCGGTGACCGCAGCGCCCAGCGCGCCGCCGGTGCTGCAGGTCCGGCAGCTCGGCGTGCGCAGTCGCGGCCCGCGGCCGCGCGACATCCTCTGCGACCTCAGCTTCGATCTCACCGCCGGCAGCAGCGTCGGACTCGTCGGGCGCTCCGGTGCCGGGAAGAGCTCCGTCGGCAACGCCATCCTCGGATTGCTCCCGTCCGGACTCGAGCTGCACCCCGACACTCGCATCACGCTCGGCGGCGAAGAGCTCACCGCGCTGCCGCCTGCGCGGTTGCGCCGCCTGCGCGGCCAGCGCGTGGCGATGGTCTTCCAGGAACCGCTCACGGCCCTCGACCCGGCGATGCGCGTCGGACGCCAGCTCACGGCCGCGCTCGAGGCGCACGGCGTGGCCTCCGGCGCCGAAGCGACCGAGCGCGCACTCGCGATGTTCGCGCGTGTCGGCATCGACGACGCCCGGCGCAGCGCACGGCGCTTCCCGCACGAGCTCTCCGGCGGCCAGCGCCAGCGCGTCCTGCTCGCGCTGGCGCTGCTGCTCAGGCCCGACGTCCTCATCGCCGACGAACCGACCACCGCCCTCGACGTCACGCTGCAGGCGCAGTTGCTGGACCTGCTCGATACACTGCGCGCCGAGTCGGGCACGGCGTTGCTGCTCATCTCGCACGATCTCGCCGTGGTTGGCGAACGCTGCGAGCGCGTGCTGGTGTTGGAGGGCGGGCGACTGGTAGACGACGGTCCGGCGAATCGCATCGTTGCCGCTCGGCAGGCCACGGCCAGCGGGGCGGCCGCAGTCGCGCGGGCCCGCGAGGCACGGCCCAGCGACCCGACGCTCGCGGCGCCGGACGTGCCACTGCTCGTCGCCGAGGATCTGCGCGTGCACTACAAGGTCCACGACGGGTGGTTTCGCCGTCCGGTCGCGACCGTGCGCGCGGTGGATGGCGTCTCGCTGGCGCTCGAGCGCGGTGAATGCCTCGGACTCGTCGGCGAGAGCGGCTGCGGCAAGAGCACCTTGGCGCGCGTGCTGCTGGGGCTCGAATCACCGACTGCCGGAATTGTGCGCGTGCTCGGGCGCAGTCTCGACGCGCGCGACCGCATCACGATGCGTGCCCTGCGCCGCCGGCTGCAGTTGGTGCCGCAGGACGCCGGCGCATCGCTCACGCCGCAGCGCACCGTGCGCTCGCTGCTGGTCGAGGCGCTGGAGGTCCACGCGCTCGCGCGTGGCGCGGCAGCCGGCGCGCGCGCCGACGCGCTGCTGGCCGAAGTGGGACTCGACCCCGCGCTGGGCGATCGCCGCCCCGGCCAGCTCTCCAGCGGCCAGCGCCAACGCGTAGCCATCGCGCGAGCCCTCGCGCCCCAACCAGACCTCCTCGTCTGCGACGAGCCAGTCGCCAACGTGGATGCCGCCGCGCGCGAGCCGCTGCTCGCCCTGCTCGACCGCCTGCGCAGCGAGCGCGGACTCGCCTTGCTGCTCATCTCGCACGACCTCGGTGTCGTCCGGCGCCTCGCCGACCGCGTCGCGGTGATGTACCTCGGGCTCATCGTCGAGCAGGGGCCGGCCGCGACGGTGCTCGACCAGCCGCTGATGCCGTACACGCAGGTGCTGCGCGCCGCTGTGCCGACGGGGGTACGGCGGGTGCATCCCACCCTCCGCGGCGAAGTTCCGGCCCTCGCCGACGGGCCGACGCGCGGATGCCCGTTCCATCCTCGTTGCCCGCACCCCTTGAAGGATGAGGGGTGTTTGAGCGAGCATCCTGCGTTGCGCCCGGTCACGCTGGATCCCCACGGCCATCTCGCGGCCTGCCTGAAGGTCTCCCTCCCCCCGAGCCTATGACCCCGCATTCGAGTTCCGACGCGCCGCAGCCGCTGTCCCCTGCGCTCGCGCCCTTCGTCGAAGACACGCGCTTCTTCGGCCACCCGCGCGGCCTCTCCACGCTCTTTATGACGGAGATGTGGGAGCGATTCTCGTACTACGGCCTGCGCCCGCTGCTCGTGCTGTTTATGTCGGCCGCGCTGCTCGACGGCGGCTTCGGCCTCGACCGCACGCAGGCCTCGGCCATCGTCGGCATCTACGCGGCGAGCGTGTACCTCGCCTCGCTGCCCGGCGGCTGGATTGCCGACCGCCTGCTCGGCCTGCGACGCGCAATCCTCATCGGCGCGGTGCTCATCACCGCCGGTCACCTGAGCATCGGCCTCTCCGGACTGCTCGGCGGCGGCGCCAAGATCTTCTTCTTCCTCGGCCTCACGCTCATCGTGCTCGGCACGGGCCTGCTCAAGCCGAACATCTCCGCCATCGTCGGCGATCTGTATCCGGCCGGCGGCGCGCGCCGGGACGCCGGCTTCTCGATCTTCTATATGGGCATCAACATCGGCGCCTTCATCGGCCAGCTCGTGACCGGCTTCCTGGGCGAAGCGGTCGGCTGGCACTGGGGCTTCGGTGCCGCCGGCGTCGGGATGCTTTTCGGTCTCCTCTGGTTCTGGTCGCGCGCCAAGGCCACGCTCGGCCCCATCGGCGAAGACATCGTCCGTGACCCCGATCCCGCCGTGCAGGCTGCGCAGGAGCGGAAGGTGAAGCTCACCACCTTCGGCGGACTCGGGCTGCTCGCGGCGGTCTTCGTCGCCGCCACGCTCGGCCTCATCACCATCAACCCGCAGGCCGTCGGGCAGTATATGACCGGCATCCTCGTGGGCATCGCCGTCGCCTTCTTCGCCACCGTGTTCCTGGCCGGCGGCCTCAGCGGCGACGAGAAGAAGCGCGTCGCGGTGATCTTCGTGCTCTTCGTCTTCGCGGCGGTGTTCTGGGCGGCCTTTGAGCAGGCGCCGACCTCGCTGAACCTCTTCGCCAACGACTTCACCGACCGCGACATCCTCGGCTGGACGATGCCGGCCACCTGGTTCCAGTCGGTGAACTCGTTCTTCATCATCGTGCTCGCGCCGGTGTTCGCCGCCCTCTGGGTCTGGATGGCCAAGCGCAACATCGAGCTGTCCAGTCCGGCCAAGTTCGCGGCCGGCCTCGCGATGGCCGGCGTCGGCTTCGCCGTGATGATCGTCGCCGCCAACAAGGTCGTCGCCAGCGGCGGCACCGTGCTCGTTTCGCCCTGGTGGCTGATCGCTTCGTACTTCTTCCAGACCGTCGGCGAGCTCTGCCTCAGCCCGGTCGGGCTGTCGTCGATGACCAAGCTCTCGCCGCGGAAGTACGTCGGCCAGATGATGGGCATCTGGTTCCTCGCCACCTCCGTCGGCAACCTCGTGGCCGGCCTGGTCGGCGGGCACGTGGACCCCACCAAGCTCGAGCAGACGCCGACGGTCTTCGCCGGCACCACGGTCGCCCTCGCCGTGGCGACCCTGGTCCTGATGCTGATGATCGTCCCGATCCGCCGGATGATGGCGAACGTGAAGTAGCGCGCGGCGGCGCTACTCGCCGCGCATCTTCTGTTTCAGGGCCTCGAGCGCGGCGTCCGCCTGGACGTCGCGCTCTTGCCGTCTGGCCGCCCGCCCGAGCGCATCGAGTTCGCTGCGCAGCGGCGCGTCGTCGGGCAATCCGAGATCGGCGTCGGTGAGCGGCCGGTTCTCCGCGCTCATCCCGCTGCCGACGCCGAGGCTGGCCTGCTTGAGCTGCGCTAGCATCTCGTCGTACTCGCGCTCAGCCAACCCGTGCTCGGCTTCCTGCACGTCAAGCTTGCGCTCAAGCACCGCGATGCGCTCGCTGTGCTGGGCCTCGTACTTGGCCGCCAACGTGGCCGTCTCAGCGTCGTTGATGCCCTCGGCCAGCGCGCGGCGGCGCGTCGCCGTCGCCAGTTGGCTGCGCTCCTCGGTGAGGCGGCGGCGCGTCACCTCGGCGCTCTCGGCCAGATCTTCCACACCGAGCTTGGCCAGCGCCAAGGCGCGCTTCATCTCGGCAATCACCGCGCGGCGCTCGGTGGGCGCGACGCGGCCGCCGAGCAGGTCGCTGATGGTCTGCTTGAGCGTCTCGAACATCAGCCGGCGCGCCGCCAGCGCGCCTCGTCCTGCACCTGTCGCATCAGTCGGTCCGGGCTGTGGTGATGCGGGAAGAGTAACGCATCGCTGATGCGGTTGAGCGCCACGCGCAGCAGCGGGAAGCGCTCGGCGGCGAGCGCAAAGAGCAGGGTGAGGCCGTGTTCGCTCGCCAGCCGGTGCTCGGCCGCCATCCGGAAGCCTTGCTGGCCCATCTGCTCGTAGTAGGCCAGCGTCGGGCCGCCGCGGCGGTGCTGCCGCTCGGTGATGTGGTCCGGGAACATCCCGCTCAGCCAGAGGGCGTAGTTGCCGAGGTGCGCGCGCACGAGGAACGCGCGCCGCGGTTCCGAGCGCTCGGCGTCCTCCAGCAACGAGGCCAGCGTATCGTAGGTCTGGTCGTCGGCCAAGTGGATGCGCTGCGCCCGGTCCCGCAGGCCGAAGTGCAGCATCACGCTCGCGGCGTAGTCGGCGAGGGCGCGGTCACGCTCACCGGCCTGCAGGAGGGCGTGGCGCACGAGCACGTAGCAGAACAGCGGCAGCGATGCCTCGTGGCCCCGCGGCGTGCCGACCAGCGCCGGCAGCAACGCCGGATCGTCGAGCAGCGCGTCGAGCCCCTGCTCGCGCAGGGTGTGCTCGCCACGCTCGCGGACCTCCGACCCTTGCTGGGCCAGCAGGGCGAGGACCAGCGCCACGTCGGCGCGGGTGAAACGGGACCGGACATCGGCGAGGATCACGCACGAACCTCCTGAGGGCGCGGTTGCGGGCTATTCTACCACTCGTCCCCTTACGGGGCGATACCCACCGCCGTGCCAGAGGTTGCAGCGGAACCCGGGAACCTCGAATCCCCCCAACGGGAGTAGTACGGGGAGGACCCCACCCATACCTTTATTCCTGTGCTGTACATCTGCATCCCCACGCACGACGAAGCCCCGACGATCGGCGTCCTGCTCTGGCGCATCCGCAAGATGTTCCAGGACTATGCCCGTGAGTACGAGGTGCTCGTCTACGACGACGCCAGTGCGGACGGCACGCGCGAGGTGCTGGAGCCCTACGCCAAGGCGCTCCCGCTGACCGTGCTCGGCACCACGCAGCGCGTCGGTTACGCGCGCGCCGTCGAAGTGCTCCTGCGCGAGGCCGCCAACCGGACCAAGTATCCGCGCCGCGATGCCGTGATCGTGATGCAAGGAGACTTCACCGATCGACCCGAGGATATCCCCGAGCTGGTGAAGCGCTTCGAGGGCGGAGCCGACGTCGTGGTCGGCGAGCGCCGCCTACCCGACGACGCACCTGACGAGATTCGCAAGCTGCATCGCTACGCCGCCTGGCTGCCCAAGCTCTGGCCGCTCAAGCACGCGGTCGCCGTGCCCGGCGTGACCGACCCTTGGAGCTCGATGCGCCTGATACGCATCGCCACCGTCCGTGACGCGCTGCGCGCGCTCGACCGCGGCGCGGCGCCGGCCGATTCCACTTGGCAGGCCAACCTCGACCTGCTTGTCGCCATCGCGCCGCACGCCCGCCGGATGGAATCGGTGCCCGTCACCCTGCGCTACGACCTGCGCCAGCGTGAGACCCGCCGCGCCGCGTGGCCCGAAGCGTGGGGTCTGGCCAAGTCGGCTTGGGCGGCGCGGCGCCGTCGCATTGAGCCCGTGCGTCCCCCTGCCCCGGCCGCGCGCGGCCAACAGCCCGCCGCGCCGTGATGCGCGTCGCGCACGCCGTCGCTGGTGTGGTCCTGGGCGCCCTCGCCGCTACCGACGTGACCGCCCAGGAGACGCCTGCCCCCGTACCCTTCGTGGTCGGCGAGGCGCTCACCTACGACGTGCGCTTCGGCGCCATCAAGGTGGGCACCGGCCGGATGCGCGTCCTCGGCCAAGTCCCCATCCGCGGACGACCCACCTGGCACGTCCGCTTCAGCGTCAGCGGCGGCACGGTGTTCTACCGCGTGAACGACGTGTACGAGAGCTGGATGGATATGGCCACGCTCAACTCGCTGCAGTACTTCCAGGACCTGCAGCAGGGATCGCGCGACCGCGAGCGGATGTTCGAGATCTACCCCGACCGCGCCGTCTACCGCGAGACCAGCCGCAACGATGAGGACCGCCCGTCGGTCAGCGACCCGCTCGACGACGGCTCGTTCCTGTTCTTCATCCGCACCGTGCCGCTCGAAGTTGGGCGCTCGTACACCTTCAATCGATATTTCCGCCCCGACCGCAACCCCGTGATCATCCGGGTGCTGCGGCGCGAACGCGTGCGCGTGCCGGCCGGCGAGTTCAACGCCATTGTCGTGCAGCCCATCATCAAGACGTCCGGCATCTTCTCGGAAGGCGGCCAAGCCGAGATCTGGCTCTCCGACGACGACAAGCGAATGATGCTCCAGATGCGCTCGCGCCTGTCGTTCGGCTCGCTGAACCTCTATCTGCGCAGCTACCGGCTCTCGGCCGACAGCGCGGAAGTCGAGGGCCGGTGAGCGCCGACCGGCGCCCGCCCCGCGAGACCGATCTCGCACGCGTGCGCACGGTCCCCGTCGCCACGCGCCCCAACAAGGTCGAGTCCGCCGCCTTCGCCAAGGCCCCCGGCGACGCGCGAAGCTTCGCCGACTTCCTCGACGCCCTCCCGCACGTCCTCAAGGCCGACGACTTCCGCGCCATCGTCGCCGCCGTCGCGCGCGCGCACCGTCGCAAGCGCGCCGTCATCGTGATGCTCGGCGGGCACATCGTGAAGACGGGCATCGCCCCCCTGCTCACCGACCTGATGGCGCGCGGCATCATCACGCACCTGGCGATGAACGGAAGCGCCGCGATCCACGACTACGAGATCGCCCGCTTCGGCGCCACCAGCGAGGACGTCGCCGCAGGACTCAAGGACGGCAGCTTCGGAATGGCGGAGGAAACCGGACGCGGGCTTAACGAGGCATTTGTGGCGGGTCGCAATCACGGCTGGGGAATGGGCGAAGCCGTGGGCCGCGCGCTGGCCGCCGAGCCGAAACTCGCCAACGCGGAACAGTCGGTCATCCTCGCCGCGCACCGCGCCTGGATCCCCGTCACCGTTCACGCCGCGCTGGGCGCCGAGATCATCCACCAGCACCCCGCCGCCGACGGCGCCGCCATCGGCGACACCAGCCATCGCGACTTCCGCCGCCTCGCCGCCGCCTGCGAGGAGCTGCACGACGGCGGCGTCGTGCTCAACCTCGGCAGCGCCGTGATTATGCCGGAGGTCTTCCTCAAGGCACTGACCGTCGCCCGCAATGTGACCAAGGGCCGCCCGACCGACTTCACTACGGCGGACTTCGATATGCAGCGGCACTATCGGCCGCAGGAGAACGTGGTGCGGCGGCCGGTGCTCGCCGGGGGAGCGGGGTTTGCGATCACGGGGCACCACGAGATTATGGTGCCGATGTTGGCTTGGGCGATCGTGGAGGAACTGAGTGGGAGAGGGGAGAAGGGAGGGGGGTGACGGCGGGGAGACGGGCGAGGGGAGAAGGCTGAGAGAAGGGAAAGGGGGCTTTGTCCGAATGCTGAAGGGGGCACCGAGCGTTGCTCGGCGCCCCCTCCTTGCATCCGGCTTGGCGGTCCCGCTCAGTTCCCGCCGAACTTCTCCTTCATCCCACGCGCCGTCTCCGGAGCGAAGATCAGCAACACCACGTAGATGATGCAGCCGAGGATGAGCACCGGAATCGCGAGCGCAATCAGCCCAAACAAGATGCTGAACAGCCCGCCCAGAATGCCGAAGAACAGCTTCAGCGCAAAGAGGCCGACGAGGGCGAGGATGCCGATGGTAAAGATGGTCCGGAGCATAGCGATTCCCGTGTTGGGGTCTGAGGGAGAATACGCGAGCCCCCCCCGGCAGTTTCAACCCGACACCAAGCCATCTCCCCTCTCCCAACCATCTCCCCCCTCCCAACCGTCTCCCCTCTCCCCCCTCCCCGCCATCACCCCCCTCCCGCCTCCTATATCCCACTATTAACTAACCATCAATCGATGCATTAGACAGTTACTACATCTAGCGCCCCCGCCGCCCCAATCCTATCTATCCCCAATGCCTGAGCACCTCTACCAGATCCTCGGCCGCCACCGCGCCGAGCCGCTGCCGGAACGCAAGCCGTCCTGGCTCAAGGTCAAGGCCCCAGGGGGAGGCAACTACCTGCGCCTCAAGCAGCTGATGCGGGAGCTCGACCTCCATACGGTCTGCGAGGAAGCCCACTGCCCCAACGTGGGAGAGTGCTGGGAGCACGGCACCGCCACCTTTATGATCCTCGGCGACGTCTGCACTCGCAACTGCGCGTACTGCGCCGTCGCGCACGGCCGGCCGCCCAAGTTCGACCCCTCGGAGCCGTCGCGCGTGGCCGAGGCGGCGAAGGCGATGAACCTGCAGCACCTGGTCATCACCTCGGTGGACCGCGACGACCTGCCCGACTTCGGCGCTTGGGCCTTCGCCGAGACCATCCGCCAGGTGCACGAGGCCGTGCCCGGATGCTCCGTCGAGGTGTTGGTGCCTGACTTCCAGGGCGTCGAGGACTCCATCCGGACGGTGCTCGAGGCGCGGCCGGAGATCTACAACCACAACACCGAGACCGTCCCGCGCCTCTACAAGAAGGCGCGCCCCGGCGGCCGCTACCAGCGCGTGCTCGAGATTTTCCGGATGAGCAAGCGCATCGCCCCCGACATCCCGACCAAAACCGGCATCATCCTCGGGATGGGCGAGACCAACGAGGAAGTCCTCGAGACGATGCGCGAGCTGCGCACCGTGGACGTCGACATCCTCACGCTGGGCCAGTACCTCAAGCCCTCCGACGCCCACATCGCCCTCGACCGCTACGTCACGCCGGAAGAGTTCGCGATGTTCCGCACCGCGGGCAAGGAAATGGGCTTCAAGCACGTGGAGTCCGGGCCGCTGGTGCGGTCGAGCTACCACGCGTGGGAGCAGGTGCAAGCAGCGGGCGTGTGAACGGCACGACGGAAGACTGAAGACGGAAGGGACCTGCCAACGGCAGCGACCGACCGGCGACCAGTGGACCGTCCCTCACACTCCTTCCGTCTTCAGTCTTCCGTCCACAATCCCCTATGCCCCCCAAGAAGAAGAGCGACGCGTCGCTCAACGCCCCGCCGGAGCTGCTGAAAGAGCTGCTGCACAGTATGCTCCTCCAGCGCCGCTTCGAAGAGAAGGTCGGCGAGGCCTATGCGCTCGGGAAGATCGGCGGCTTCTGCCACCTCTACATCGGCCAGGAAGCCGTCTCCACCGGCATCATCTCGATGCTGCGCCCGGATGACTACGTCATCACCACCTACCGCGATCACGGGCAGGCGCTGGCGCGCGGGATGACGCCACGCGCGGTGATGGCCGAGCTCTTCGGCCGCATCGACGGCTGCTCGCGCGGCAAGGGCGGCTCGATGCACCTCTTCGACCGCAACGTGAACTTCCTCGGCGGTCACGGGATCGTCGGCGGACACGTGCCGCTCGCCGCTGGCGTCGGCTTCGCGATCAAGTACCGCGGCGGCGACCAGGTCATCATCTGCTATATGGGCGAATCGGTGGTCAACACCGGCGCCTTCCACGAGGCGCTCAATATGGCCGCGCTGTGGAAGCTGCCCTGCATCTTCGTCATCGAGAACAACAAGTACGGGATGGGCACGGCCGTCGAACGGGCCGCCGCCGTCAAGGACCTCTCGACCCGCGCCGCGTCCTACGACGGGATGTACGCCGAGCACGTGGACGGCCAGGACGTGATGGCCGTGCGCGAGGCCACCGCCCGCGCCCTCACGCACGCGCGCAAGGAAGGCAAGCCCGTGCTCCTCGAGGTGCGCACCTACCGCTATATGGGCCACTCGATGTCCGATGCCGTCTCCGGCACCTACCGCACCAAGGCCGAACTCGACGAATACCTCAAGCGCGACCCCATCACCCTGCTCAAGACCCGGATGATTGACGAAGGCATCATCAGCGACGACGACTTCGCGGCGATGGAGCAGGAGATCAAGGTCACGGTGCAGGATTCGTGGGACTTCGCCGACGCCTCGCCGGAACCGCCGCTCGAATCGCTGTATGAAGACGTCCTCGTGACCACGGAGAGCTGACCGATGGCCGTGATCACGTATCGTGAGGCGCTCAACCAGGCCCTCCGCGAAGAGATGGCCCGTGACGACCGCGTCTTCCTGATGGGAGAGGAAGTCGCCCAGTACAACGGTGCCTACAAGGTCTCCAAGGGCCTGCTCGACGAGTTCGGCGAGATGCGCGTCGTCGACACACCGATCACCGAGCTCGGCTTCGCCGGCGTCGGCGTCGGCGCGGCGATGGTCGGCCTGCGTCCGATCATCGAGTTTATGACCTGGAACTTCGCGATCCTCGCGCTCGACCAGGTCGTGAATGCCGCCGCCAAGATGCTGTATATGTCGGGCGGCCAGTATCCCGTGCCGATCGTCTTCCGCGGTCCCAACGGCGCCGCGCTGCAGCTCTCGGCGCAGCACTCGCAGGCCTTCGAGAGCTGGCTCGCCCACATCCCCGGCGTGAAGGTCGTGACCCCGGGCACGCCCTACGACGCCAAGGGCCTGCTCAAGGCCGCCATCCGCGACGACAACCCAGTCGTCGTGCTCGAAGGCGAGATGCTGTACAACACCAAGGGCGAAGTCCCCGACGAGGACTACATCGTCCCCATCGGCAAGGCCGACCACAAGCGCGAGGGCGACGACTGTTCCATCATCACCAGCGGCAAGATGGTGCTGGTGGCGATGAAGGCCGCCGACGAGCTCGCCAAGGAGGGCATCAAGGTGGACGTCGTGGACCTGCGCACCGTCCGCCCGATGGACGTCGAGGCCATCGCGACCTCCGTGCGTAAGACCAATCGCGCCGTCGTCCTCGAGGAAGGCTGGGAGCTCGCCGGCATCGGCGCCCAGGTCGTGGACTACATCCAGCGCGACTGCTTCGATGACCTCGACGCGCCCGTCGTGCGCGTGCACCAGGAAGACGTTCCGATGCCCTACGCCAAGGGCCTTGAGAAGGCTGCCAAGCCCGATCTCGCCAAGACCATCGCAGCCGTGAAGAAGGTGATGTATGTCGACTAAGGTCTTTATGGAGGCCCTCTCGCCCACGATGGAAGAGGGGCGGCTGGTGAAGTGGCTCAAGGCCGAGGGCGATGCCGTGAAGAGCGGCGACGTGCTCGCCGAGGTCGAGACCGACAAGGCCGTGATGGAGCTCGTCGCCCGCGGCGACGGCATCCTGCGCAAGCAACTGATCACGGAGGGCACGACTGCCGCCGTGAGCTCGCTCGTCGGCATCATCGCAGACAAGGATGAGGATATCTCTGGTCTGCTCGGGGGCGCGTCCACGGAAGCCTCGGCAGCCAAGCCCTCAGAAACTGCTTCACCACAGAGAACACAGAGTGCACAGAGCACTGCGCCGTCCCCTGTGCCCTCTGTGGTGAACGCCGTTCCCGCCGACGGCAGGGTAACCGCGAGCCCCCTCGCGCGCCGCATCGCCGGCGACGCGGGCCTCGACATCCGTACGATCCAGGGCTCCGGCCCCGGCGGGCGCATCATCAAGCGCGACATTGAAGCCGCACTGCGGACGGAGGACGGAGGACGGAAGCCGCAAGCGACCGCAGCATCCGTCATCCGTCATCCGTCGAGCGGTGAGACGTTCAGAGACGAGCCCCTCACCCAGATCCGCAAGACGATTGCGAAGCGCCTCGGCGAGTCCATCGGGCCGATCCCGACGTTCTACCTCACCGCCGAGTTCGACCTCAGTCGCGCGGCCGAGCTGCGTTCGGCGGCGGCCGAGCTCGGGGACGCGTTCAAGGTCAGCTTCAACGACATCATCCTGAAGGCCGTCGCCACCGCGCTCACGCAGCACCCGGAAGTGAACGCGCACTGGCTCGGCGACAAGATCCGCTACTTCAATACCGTGCACCTCGGGATGGCCGTGGCCACCGACGACGGGCTCATCGTCCCGGTGATCTTCGACGCGCAGACCAAGGGGATGGCGCAGATCAGCGCCGAGGCCAAGGTGCTCGCCAAGAAGGCCCGCGAGCGCAAGCTCAAGCCCGATGAGTTCACAGGCTCGACCTTCTCGGTCTCGAACCTCGGGATGATGCAGATCGATCAGTTCACGGCGATCATCAATCCGCCCGAGGCCGCGATCCTCGCCATCGGCGCCATCGAGGACAAGGTCGTCATCGGGGCCGACGGCGGCTTCGAGGTCAAGAAGAAGCTCCGCGTCACGATGAGCTGCGACCACCGCATTATCGACGGCGCGGTGGGAGCACGGTTCCTCCAGACGCTGCGTAGGCTGATCGAGAATCCGCTGTTGCTCGTGATGTGAGTTCTGGACGGATGACGGATGACGGATGCTCGGGCATCCGCAACGGCATCCAGTCCCACGCTCCGAACAAGCTTCCGTCATCCGTCATCCGTCCGGTATACACACATGGCTCAGTTTGATTTGCTCGTCCTCGGCGGCGGCCCCGCCGGCTACGTCGCCGCCCTCCGCGGCGCCCAGCTCGGCCTCAACGTCGGCGTCGTCGAGCGCGAAGGCCTCGGCGGCACCTGCGTGCTCTGGGGCTGCATCCCGGCCAAGGCGCTGCTCGAAGCCGCGTCCATCGCGCAGAAGGTCGCAAAGGGCAAGGAGTTCGGCGTCACCGCCGAGAAAGTCACGCTCGACTATGGCGTCGCGATGAAGCGCTCGCGCCAGGTCTCGGCGCAGAACTCCAAGGGCGTCGAGTTCCTGTTCAAGCGCAGCAAGATCACCTGGCTCAAGGGCACCGGCACGCTCGGCGCCAACAAGTCGGTGAAGGTCACCGGCGCTGACGGCAAGTCCGAGACGCACACCGCGACGAAGGGCGTGGTCATCGCGACGGGCTCGCGCGTGAAGGGCCTGCCGCAGATCGGTCTCGAGCTGGACAAGACGCTCATCCTCTCGTCCGACGAGGCGCTGACACTTGACCACGCACCCAAGACGATGGCCGTCATCGGCGCCGGCGCGGTGGGCTGCGAGTTCGCCGACGTGTTCAACGCCTTCGGCTCCAAGGTCACGCTGCTCGAGGTGATGCCGCGCATCCTGCCCGTCGAGGACGAGGACTGCTCGGCCGAGCTCGCGAAGGCCTTCAAGAAGCGCGGCATCGAGGTCATCACGGGCGCCAAGCTCGGCACCGTGAAGAAGGGCAAGAAGGACGTGACCATCCCCGTCGAGGCCGGCGGCGAGAAGAAGGAGATGACCTTCGACGTGGTGCTCGTGGCCGCCGGCCGCGCGCCGAACATCGAGAACATCGGCCTGAAGGAAGCCGGCGTGCAGACCACCGAGCGCGGCTTCATCAAGATCAACGACAGGTTCGAGACCACGGCCAAGGGCGTGTACGCGATCGGCGACGTCGCCGGCCCGCCGATGCTGGCCCACAAGGGCTCGCGCGAAGGCCACGTCGTCGCGGACATCATCGCCGGACACAAGCACCACCCGGTGAACTACGGCAACATCCCGAACGCCACCTACTGCCACCCCGAGGTCGCCAGCATCGGACTCACCGAGGCGCAAGTCAAGGAGAAGGGCATCAAGTACAAGATCGGCAAGTTCCCCTTCTCGGCGAACGGCCGCGCCCGTACCAGCGGCGAGACCGAGGGCTTCGTGAAGGTGATCCGCGACGAGAAGCACGGCGAGATCCTCGGCGCGCATATCTGTGGGGCGCACGCCACCGAGCTCATCCACGAGATCGCCGTGGCCCGCGAGAACGAGTACACCGTGGAGGAGATCGACCTCGCCATCCACGCGCACCCGACGCTCAGCGAAGCCATCGCCGAGGCGGTGCTCGACTCGATGGGCAAGATGCTGCACGCGTAAGCGCGCCGCATTCGACTCGTGAAGGATTTCCTGGTGTACGACCTCGGCCTCCGCAGCTATGCGGAGGCCTTGTCGTTCCAGCGCGAGGTGGCCGCCAAGCGGATCAGCAAGGAGATCCCGCAGGACGTGCTCCTGCTCGTCGAGCACCCGCCCGTGGTGACGCTCGGGCGCAGCACCAAGCAGGAGAACCTGCTGTTCACGCCCGAGCTGCTCACGGCGCGGGGCGTGGAGCTGTTCGAGGTGGAGCGCGGCGGCGACGTCACCTTCCACGGGCCGGGCCAGCTCGTCGGGTATCCAATCGTGGACCTTAACGAGCACAAGCTCGACCTGCACTGGTACCTGCGGCAGGTCGAGGAAGTGTTGATTCGCGCCGTGGCACCGTTCGGCATCGTCGCCGAACGCGTCGAGAAGAAGACCGGCATCTGGACGCAACCGCTGCGTGACGCATCCGGCGCGGAGCTGCGCGCGGCACGCAAGCTCGCCAGCATCGGCGTACACGCGCGGCAGTGGGTGACCTGGCACGGCTTCGCGCTCAACGTCACGACCGACCTGAGCTACTTCGACCTGATGGTGCCCTGCGGACTGCCCGGCGTGGATATGACGTCGGTCGAGCGTGAGCTGCTCGAGCGCAGCGAGCGCGGGCTTTGCCGCGCGCCATCGCCCGCGCTGGGCGACGAGGTACGGCAATCCACTATCCGCGCTTTTGGCGAGGTGTTTGCGCGCACGGCACAGCTCGTCGAATCGCTCGACCGAGGCTGAGTCAAGCGCGCGCGATCAGACCACGCGGACCGGACCCCCGTACCGCTCCAGCAGCTTGTCCCCAGTCAACAACGTCACGCCTTCCACCAAGGCCTGGGCAAGCAGCATCCGGTCGAACGGATCCTTGTGGAGCATCGGCAGTTCCAACACCCGCGCCGCGTGGGCCCCTGTGACCGGTAACTCCGCATAGCCGTTGTCGACGAGGGCGCGCCGGAGCACGCCGGGCTCTGCACGGAAGTCATCGCGCCCAAGCGAGCACTTGATGGCGATTTCCCAGATGCTGGCCGCGCTGAACATCAGCTCGTGTTCCGGTGCCGCGATGAGGGCCCGCGCCGCCCGCGTGAGGCGCCGCGGCTGCCCGGCGCTCCAAAGCAGTAGCTGCGTGTCGAGCAGGAACTTCATCCCTGCGCCCCAAACAGCGACGCGATATCCGCCTCGCCCATCCGGTCGAAGTCCTCCGGCACGCTAATGCTTCCCTCGAGGAACCCGAGACGCGTCGGTGCGGCAGGCGCGCCAAGCGCGGCAACCTTGACCAGCGGCTTGCCTGCCTTGGCAATGACGAAGGGTTCACCCCGCACCGCCGCCTCGATGAGCCGCGACAGGTGCGTCTTTGCCTCGTGAATATTGATGATCAACATATTCCCTCCTTGACTAGATAAACTAAGTCCTTTAAACTAACTAATGTTTCCCCGCCGATGCAAGCACTCCGTTTCGAGGACCGTCGCCCGGCTCCGCTTCGGGATATATTCAGGGTCCGATGAGCAGCGACCCACGGCCCTACCCGCCCCGCGAACGCCGCGCCGAGCCGCAGCGTAGCGTCGACTTCGCCGCGGAGCTGAACGTCGCCCAGCATCAGGCCGCCACGCACGCCGACGGCCCGCTGCTCATCGTCGCGGGTGCGGGAACAGGCAAGACGCGAACGCTGGTGTATCGCGTCGCACATCTCATCGAGCGCGGCGTCCCGCCGTCGCGGATCCTGCTGCTCACCTTCACCCGCCGCGCCGCACAGGAGATGCTCGCGCGCGCCGAGAAGCTGGTCGGGCACGCCAGCCGCAGCGTGCACGGCGGAACCTTCCACGGCACGGCGCATCGCCTCCTGCGGCGCTTCGGCCCCGAGGGCGGCCTGCCCGGCGACTTCACGATCCTCGACCAGTCCGACGCCGAGGACCTGATGGGACTCTCGCGCACGGCGCTGGGCCTGGGCGACAAGACGAAGCGCTTCCCGAAGAAGGAGACGCTGCACCACGTCTACTCGCGCCACATCAACACCGATATCCCGGTCGGCGCCATCCTGCGCGAGGAGTATCCGCGCTTCGTCGAGTTCGAAGACGAGTTCGCCCGAGTGTTCGCGGATTACACGCAGCGCAAGCAGCAGCGCGACCTCGTCGACTACGATGACCTGCTGCTCTACTGGGCGCTGCTGCTCGAGAACGCACCCGCCGTCGCCGACAAGGTCGCCGGTCTCTACGACCACATCCTGGTGGACGAGTACCAGGACACCAACGTCCTGCAGTCGCGCATCCTCAAGGGAATGTGCCGCCTGCACCGCAACATCACGGTCGTCGGCGACGACGCGCAGAGCATCTATGCCTTCCGCGGCGCGACGATCCGCAACATCCTCGACTTCCCGCGCGAGTATCACGGCGCGAGCACGGTCACGCTCGAGGAGAACTACCGCAGCACGCAGCCCATCCTCGATGCGACCAACCTGCTGATCAGCCGAGCCGAGGAGCGATTCAGCAAGGAGCTGTACACCAAGCGCAGCGGCGGCGAGAAGCCCTGGCTGGTCACCGCGCAGGACGAGCAGCAGCAGACGCGCTTCGTCGTCGACCGCCTCCTCGAGCTGCACGAGCAGGGCATCCCGCTGCGCGAGATGGCGGTGCTGTTCCGCGCCGGATATATGAGCGCCGACCTCGAGATCGAGCTCACGGCGCGCAACATCCCGTTCGACAAGTGGGGCGGCCTCAAGTTCCTCGAGGCCGCGCACGTGAAGGACGTGCTGGCCTTCCTGCGCGTGCTCGAGAATCCGCGCGACGAGGTCAGTTGGTACCGCCTCTTGCTGCTGATGCCGGGCATCGGCGAGGTCACGGCGCGCAACGCGGTGCAGTCGATGGCCGAGCTCGCGTGGAGCCACGAGTCCTTCGGCCGCTTCACGCCGCCGCCACGCGCCCGGGAGGCCCACGCGGCGCTCGTGCGCCTGCTCGCCGACCTCCGCGCCGGCTCCGACGACGAGGACGGTCGCGTCGGGCGGGAGATCGTCCGCGTGCGCGCCCTTTACGACGACATCCTGCGCGAGCGATACGACCGCGTCGAGCCGCGGCTGTCCGACCTCGACCAACTGCAGACCATCGCCGGCGGCTACCCCGACCGCGGCAGCTTCCTCAGCGCCCTCGCCCTCGAACCGCCCAGTGCCACCAGCGACCTCGGCTTCGGTGCCGACGCCGAGGACGACACGCTGATCCTCTCTACCGCCCACAGCGCCAAGGGCCGCGAGTGGGATGCGGTGTTCGTCATCTGGGCCGTGGACGGCTGGTTCCCGATGGCCCGCGCGCTCGGCAGCGACGACGAGATCGAGGAAGAGCGCCGCTTGATGTATGTGGCGATGACCCGCGCGCGGAATCATCTCGCCGTGAGCTATCCGCTCAACGTGTACGACACGCGGCGCGGCGCCGATTACTCGCTGGACCAGGTGAGTCGCTTCATCGATCGTGGCGTGCGGAAGGCGTTCCAACGCGTGACCCTGCAGGCGACCGTCGAGCCGGCGCCCAGCACCGACGCGTCAGTGGCGCCCGAAGTCGACCTGCGCGCGCTGCTGCGCGGACGTTTCGGCGGCGACGCCAGCTAGCCGCACGCCGCTGTATAGGCGAGGGTGAGCCGGCTCAGTCGAATCTTGCACGATGCGCGGCAATCAGCGCGTCAATCGTTCGGCGGAGGTCACGCCCCTGCGCCTGCCAATCTGTCTCGAATGCCTCGAGGTCCGACAAGTACACGCGGCGCGCCAACAACGCCGCGTTGTCGAGCGGCACACGCTCCGCATACCGCGGCGCGATCGTCATCCACAGCGGCGCCAGCGAGTCCACCAGCGTGCGGCGCGCCGCTGCGTACGTCGAGTCGCGCAGCGCAATACGACGCGCGCGCAGCGCGTCCCCGGGATGTGCACGGAACGCCGAGTCCAGGCCGCGATACAGTTGCCCCCAGAATGCCGCCAAGAGACGGTCGTCCGCCCAGCGCGCGACGGCCCTGCGGGCATTGAGCGTATCCCCGCGCGCCCGGAAGAATGCCTCCGCGCCCCGTGCGCCGACGAAGTTCGCAAAGCTCTCGTTGAACGTCGCCTCGCCCGAGGCGAAGTAGCGATTGTGCGTGAGCTCGTGGATTACCGTGTTCACGAGATTCACCGAGTCCTGCGCCAGCGTGGTCGAGAGCAACGGATCGTTGAACCAGCCCAGCGTCGAGAACGCCGAGGCCGGCCGCAGGTAGGTGTCGAACCCGCGCGCGCGGAGTGCCGCCTCGGCCGCGAGCGCATCGGCAGGCCGGAAGAACCCCTTGTACGGCAGCCGTCCCACCAGCGGAAAGCGCCACAGCACTGGCTCCAGCCAGTCCGCCCGCGCCCCCGAGAGCAGCAGCACCAGCGTGTCCGACCGCAGTTGCGTGAAGCGCGTGAACGTCTCCCCCGCCGGCAGCCCCAGCGAGTCCACCGCAAACGCCCGCGCCTCCAGCACCAACTGTAGCTTCGCCCGTGTCGCGCCGTCCACGGCGGAGTCCGCGACCATCGCCTCGATCCGCCGCCGCGCCAACAGGATGCGCGCCTCCTCATAACCCGCGCGCAGCAGGTATCGCCCCAGCGGCGTGACCACAAGCAACAGGAGCCCGAACGCCGTCAGCGCCCCGAGCCCCCGCAAACCCCATCGCAGCACATCACGCCAGCGCGTAATTCGCATTGCGTAGAACGGTAGAATATAGCGGTTACCCTCGTCCCCTCTCCCAACCATCTCCCCTCTCCCGTCTCCCCGCCGTCACCCCCCTCTCCCTCTCCCTTCTCCCACCAAGCGAGACCACAAAGCCTTAGATTCCCCGTCAATGAGCTTCGTCCACCTCCACACGCACTCCGAGTACAGCCTCCTCGACGGAGCGAACCGGATTGACGACCTGATCGCCCGGGCCCAGGAGTTCGAACAACCCGCCCTCGCCATCACCGACCACGGCAACCTCCACGCCGCCTGGGACTTCCAGGAAAAGGCCCGCAAGGCCAAGGTCAAGCCGATCATCGGGATGGAGGCCTACGTCGCCCGTGGCGACCGCCGCGACCGCTCCCGCGCCGCCGCCGGCGAGAAGAACTACTACCACCTCGTCCTCCTCGCCCGCGACCTCGAAGGCTACCGCAATCTCGTCAAGCTCTCCTCGCTGGGCTACACCGAGGGCTTCTACGGCAAGCCGCGCGTGGACCGCGAGCTGCTTGCCCGGCACAACTCCGGCCTCATCGTCTCCTCGGCCTGTATGGCCGGCGAAGTCGCCCAGCACCTCCTCGAAGACCGTTACGACGACGCCAAGGCCGTCGCCGCTTGGTACGCCGAGGTCTTCAAGGACCGCTACCACCTCGAGGTGCAGGCCCACGAGGCCGGCGAGCAGCAGAAGCTCAACAAGCTGATCTTCAAGCTGGCCGAGGAGATGAATCTCCCCGTCGTCGCGACGAACGACGCGCACTTCCTGAAGGCCGACGACCACGACGCGCACGACGTGCTGCTCTGCATCGGCCTCAAGAAGGACCGCCTCGACGCCGATCGGATGCGCTACGACCGCGGCCTCTACTTCAAGAGCGCGCCGGAGATCGCCGCGCACTTCAAGGGCCGCCCGGACGTCCTCGAGAACACGCTCAAGGTCGCCGACGCCGTCGACATCGTCTTCGACAAGAAGTACTACGTGCCCTCGTTCCCGCTGCCCGCCGGCGTCAGCAGCGAGAACGAATTCCTGGTGAAGCTGGCCACCGACGGCGCCAAGCAACGCTACGGCGACCCGCTCCCGAAGGACGTGCAGGAGCGCCTCGACTACGAACTCGGGGTCATCACCAAGACCGGCTACGCGGGCTACTTCCTCATCACCGCGGATTTCATCCAGGCCGCACGCGACCGTGGCATCCCCGTCGGGCCCGGCCGCGGCTCGGCCGCCGGATCGCTCGTCGCCTACGCGACCGGCATCACCAACGTCTGCCCGCTCAAGTTCGACCTGCTCTTCGAGCGCTTCCTGAACCCAGAACGCGTCTCGATGCCCGACATCGACGTGGACTTCTGCGAAGAGCGCCGCGGCGAGGTCATCGAGTACGTCCGCGACAAGTACGGGCGCGATTCCGTCGGCCAGATCATCACCTTCGGGACGCTGAAGTCCCGCGCCTGCATCAAGGACGTGGGTCGCGTTCTCGGATTCTCCCCCGCGGAGACAGACGCCATCGCCAAGCTGATTCCCAATCAGCCCAACTTCTCGCTCACGGTGGCCGAGGCCATCGAGAAGGTCCCGGAGGTCCGCAAGCTCTACGAGCAGGATGAGCGGCACGCACAGCTCTTCGACTTCGCCATCTCGCTCGAAGGCCTCTCGCGCCACGCCGGCGTGCACGCCGCCGGCATCGTCATCGCGCCGGGCCCGCTCGAGGAGTACGTCCCCGTCTGCACGCAGGAGTCCAAGGGCTCCGGCTCGGGCAACGAGGAACGCGTCGTCGTCACGCAGTACGATATGGTCGCGCTCGAGAAGGCCGGGATGCTCAAGATGGACTTCCTCGGCCTGACGACGCTGACCATCCTCACCGACGCGGTGAAGGCGATCAAGGACCGCCGCGGCGTGGCGATCGACCTCGACGCCCTCCCGCTGGACGACGAGGCCACCTACCGCCAGCTGCGCGCCGGGCGCACCGCCGGCGTGTTCCAGTTCGAGTCGCCGCTGGCCACCGAGATGGTGCGCGGGATGCGCGCCGACCGCTTCGACGACCTCGTCGCCTCCAACGCGTTGATGCGCCCCGGCCCGCTCGACGCCGGGATGCACAAGGTCTATCAGCGCCGCAAGAAGGGCGAGGAGCCGGTGTCCTTCCAGCTCCCCGAGCTCGAGGAGATCCTCGCGCCCACCTACGGCGTCATCACCTACCAAGAACAGGTGATGCGCATCGCGCAGCGCCTGGCCGGCATCTCGCTCGCCGAAGCCGACGTGCTGCGCAAGGCGGTGGGCAAGAAGGACGTGGCGCTGATCCAGGCCGAGCTCGGCAAGTTCACCACCAAGGCCGTCGCCAACGGCTTCCCGCCGAAGGTCATCGACGACATCGCCGCGCAGATCGAGACCTTCGGCCGCTACGGCTTCAACAAGTCGCACTCGGTCGCCTACTCGATCCTCTCGTACCACACCGCCTACCTCAAGACGCACTACGCGCCGGAGTTTATGGCGGCGGTGCTCTCGGCCAGCATCGGCGACACCGACGCCGTCGTGAAGTACATCAACGAGGCCCGCGACCTCGGCCTGGAGATCCTCGCACCCGACGTCAACGAGTCGGGCTGGAAGTTCACCGTCGTCGGCGACACGCGCATTCGCTTCGGCCTCGGCGCCATCCGTAACGTGGGCCACTCGGCCGCCGAGAGCATCATCGCGGCGCGCAATGAGAAGCCGTTCGCGTCGCTGTACGACCTCTGCGAGCGCGTGGACCTGCGCGTCTGCAACAAGCGCGTCTTCGAGGCGTTGATCCACGCCGGTGCGCTCGACAACCTGCCCGGCCACCGCGCCCAGTTCCTCGCGGCCCTCGACGGCGCGATGCAGCACGCCTCGCTCGCCCAGGCGGAGATCGCGACGGGGCAGGGCTCGCTCTTCGGTGAGCTCGGCGGCGACCCCAGCGAGTCACCCAGCGCGTCGATCGTCCCCACGCTGCCGAACGTCAAGGAGTTCAGCGAGAGCGAGCGGCTGACGCAGGAGAAGGCCATCCTCGGCTTCTATATCTCCGGCCACCCGCTGGAACCGTTCCGCGCCGAGTGCGAGCTGCTGGCGACGCACACGGTGAACCAACTGGGGACCTGGAGCCCGGAGCCGATGGCCCTCGCCGGCGTCATCACGGCGGTGAAGCGGCAGATCTCCAAGAAGTCCGGCAACGAGTTCGCGCGGCTCACGGTCGAGGACTTCTCCGGCTCGGCCGAGCTGCTGGTGTTCCCGGAGGCCTGGGCGGCGCTGTCCGACCGGGTGCTCACCGACGTGCCCGTTCTCATCAAGGGCGCCTACGGGCGCCGGGACCAAGGGGCCGACAACCCGACCTTCATCGTCGAGGGACTCACCCGGCTCGCCGAACTCCGTGCCACGGGCCAGTTTACGGTCTCCTTGGAACTGGATCCCGACGCCGGCCTTCCCGTCGACGTGATGCGGGACGTCCGGGCCGTCGCCGAGGCCCATCCCGGTTCGGCCCCCTTGGAGCTACGTTGGAAGGGTCCTGATGGGAGCCCGGCCCGCCTGAGGTCGCGCTCCCTGAAGCTGTCTACCGCCGGCCCGGCCCTGCTGGAGCTCCGCTCCCTCCTGGGTCCCGAGCGGGTGCGCCTCGTGCGCGGGAGCTGACGATGGGTACCTCCGCCCTGGAGTTCGAGAAGCCGCTGGCCGAACTCGAGAAGCAGATCGAGGAAGTCCGCAAGGTCGCCGAAGAGCAGAAGCTCGACGTCTCGCAGCAGCTCGCGCCGCTTCAAGAGAAGCTCGGCGTGATGCGGCGTGAGGTCTATCGCAACCTGTCGCCGCTGCAGCGGGTGCAGGTGGCGCGTTCGGCGCGCCGCCCGTTCACGCTGGACTACCTGCGACTGGCGTTCAGCGACTTCATCGAGCTGCACGGCGACCGCGCCTTCCGCGACGACCCGAGCATCGTGGGCGGCTGGGCCCGTCTCGACGGCGAGACCGTGATGGTCATCGGCCACCAGCGCGGCCGCGACACCAAGGAGAACCTGCATCGCAACTTCGGGATGCCCCACCCCGAGGGTTATCGCAAGGCGCTGCGCCTGATGAAGCTGGCGGCCAAGTTTCACGTGCCGATCATCACGATGATCGACACGCCCGGCGCCTGGGCCGGACTCGGCGCCGAGGAGCGCGGGCAGAGCGAGGCCATCGCCCGCAACCTCTTCGAGATGAGCACGCTGGAAGTGCCGCTGGTGGCCATCGTCATCGGCGAAGGCGGCTCGGGCGGCGCGTTGGCGCTCGGCGTCGCCGACAAGATCCTGATGCTCGAGAACTCGGTGTACTCCGTAATCACCGTCGAGGGCTGCGCGGCCATCCTGTGGAAGGACGGCAAGAGCGTCGAGATGCGCGAGAAGGCGGCGCAGTCGCTCAAGATCACGGCGCCCGACCTGCTCGACCTCAAGATCATCGACGAGATCGTGCCCGAGCCGGCGGGCGGCGCGCACGCGGACCACGCCGCGACCGCCAAGGCCGTGCACGACGCGCTGGTGCGCAACCTCGATGAGCTGCGCGGACTCAAGCCGGATAAGCTCGTACGCCGTCGCCGCGAGAAGTACCTCAAGATGGGCGCCTTCACCGAGTGACCGCCGCCGCTGTCGCGACCCACGTGGTCGAGGTGGAGTTCAAGGGGAACCGGCGCGCCTTCTACCAGTGGGGCGGCGAATCCCCGCCACCGTCCAAGACCGCGGTCATCGTCGCCGTCGAACGCGGCGAGGACCTCGGCCGCGTCTATAGCACCGGCGAACTCGCCGAGAAGCGCAAGGCCGGCACCACGCACGGCAAGGCCTCCCCCAAGGAGCTGCCGAAGCTGGTGCGCATCGCCAAGCCGGAGGAAGTCGACCGCGCCGTGCGCCTGCGCGCCGACGAGCACGCCGTGCGCAAGGCCGCCATCGAGTTCGCCCGCGAGCTCAAGCTCGACCTCAAAGTCAGCGACACCGAATGGCAGTGGGACCGCCGCAAGCTCACCTGCTACTTCACGGCCGAGGATCGCGTGGATTTCCGAGAACTCGTGCGCCGGCTCGAGCGTCGCTTCTCCACCCGCGTGCATATGTGGCACATCGGCGTGCGCGACGAGGCCAAGCGCCTCGACGGCATCGGCCGCTGCGGCCGCCAGTTCTGCTCGGCCTCCTGGCTACCCGAGCTACGCCCGGTGAAGTCCAGTTCCGCCAAGGACCAGCGGCTCTCGACGCTCAATCCCTCGCAGATCTCCGGCACCTGCGGCCGCCTGATGTGCTGCCTGCGGCACGAGCACGAGTTCTACGTCGCCGCGCGCCGACGCTTCCCGAAGGAAGGCAAGATTATCACGACGGCCGTCGGCGAGGAAAAGATCGTCAGCAACGACATCTTCCGCGATCTCGTCACGCTGCGCACGGCCGAAGGCGAGCACCGCACGATCCCGCTGGCGCAACTGCGCAAGGAAACCGCGCCCGGCGTGGTGCCTGGCGAGGAGGAGGCTGCCGCCGCGTCCGGAACCCTCATCGCCCTGCAGCGCGCCGAGGCTCGGGACGACGACGAGACCACAGTCGGCGCCGAGGTCGGTGCAGTCGACGGCGAGAGCGAAGGCGACATCGACGGCGAACCCGACGCGTCCGAAGCGACAGTGGACACCGACGACGCGCCGAGCGCATCGAGCCCGGCCACGCCAAGTGCCGCCGAGAAATCCAACGCCCCGGGCGACGACGCCGAACGCAAGCGTCGCCGCCGTCGCGGGCGCCGCGGTGGCCGACGCGGGCGCGGCGGACCGGCCGCTCCCCCCAGCACCGACGCCTGACCGTGGCTCGCTTCTACCTCACCTGCGCCATCGACTACGCCAACGGCGAGCCGCACCTCGGCCACGCCCTCGAGAAGATCGGCGCTGACGCCATCTGCCGCTTCCATCGCCAGATGGGCCACGAAGTCTGGTTCCTCATCGGAATGGATGAGCACGGCCAGAAGGTCGCGCAGACGGCAGAGAAGGCCGGCCTCGCGCCGAAGGCCTTCGTGGACGGCATCGCCGGGAAGTTCGCCGCGATGTGGCAGCGCCTCGCCATCTCGCACGACCAGTTTATGCGCACCTCGGCCGCCGAGCACCACGCCGCGGTGAAGGACCTGCTGGAGCGCATCTTCGCCAACAGCCCGGACGACTTCTACGAGCGCAGCTACACCGGGCTCTACTGCGTGGGCTGCGAGAGCTTCAAGCAGCCGGCAGACGTCGTGGAGGGCCGCTGCGCCTTGCACCCGACGCGCACGCTGGAAGAAGTCACCGAACGCAACTGGTTCTTCCGCCTCTCGCGCTACACCGAAGCGCTCAAGGCGCACTTCACCGCGCACCCCGAGTTCCTCCGGCCTGCGTCGCGCCGCAACGAGATCCTCGCGCTGCTCGCGGAAGGCCTCGACGACATCTCGGCCAGCCGTGCGCGCTTCGAGTGGGGCGTGCCCTTCCCCCGTCCGCTCAGCGACGGCGAGGTGCAGACCACCTACGTGTGGTTCGATGCCCTGCCCAACTACTGGACGGCGCAGTTCTTCCCGGAGTCCAAAGCCAGCTGGCCCGCCAGCGTCCACGTCATCGGCAAGGACATCACGCGCTTCCACACGGTCATCTGGCCGGCGATGCTGATGGCGGCGGGCCTCCCGCTGCCGGAGCGGGTCTGGGCGCACGGGTTCATCTCCTTGGGCGGGGAACGCTTCTCCAAGAGTGCGGGCGTCAAGCTCGAACTGTCCGAGGCGCTGGAGCGCTTCGGTACCGATGCCTTCCGCTACTACCTGCTGCGCGACGTGCCCTTCGACGGCGACGGCGCGTTCTCGTGGGAGCGCTTCGAGGCCGTGTACACCGCCGAGCTGGCGAACGGCCTCGGCAATCTTGCCAGCCGCACCATCGCGATGGTTGAGAAGTACTGCGAGGGCGTCGTGCCCAACGGGGCCTTCGGCCCTACCGACACCGAGGACCGCCGCGACCTCGCCGCCGCCCGCGCCGCCGTGGACGGCTCACGCGGCTACCTGCTGCACGAGGTGCTGGAGGCCATCTTCCGCACCATCACGCGGGCCAACTTGGCGATCCAGGAGGCCAAGCCCTGGGTGTTGGCCAAGGACCCCGCCAACCGGCTGGAGCTGGAGCGTGTGCTGGCCGCGCTGGTGCGCCAGCTGGCCCGCCAAGCGGTGTACCTCGCCCCGGTGATGCCGGGCAAGGCCGAGGAGCTCTGGGAGGCCCTGGGCGGCCCCGGAAGCGCAGCGGAGACGTCCTTTGAGCAGGCCGACCACTTGGACTGCACGGGCTGGCACGTCGCCAAGGGTGAAGGCCTCTTTCCCCGCCCAGAGCCCACGAAGCCCGCGGCGTAACTCGGACTTTCTTCGGGTGGATGGGACCACCCGCGTCCCCTAGATTACGCGGGATGCCGAGCCGCCGTCGCTGGACCGTCGTATTGGTCCCCCCGCGCAACGAAGCCGCCCGCACCTACGAGGTGCCGGCGTGGACCTTCCGTGCGCTCGGCTGGAGCGCCGCAGTCGGCGGGCTCTTGGTCGCCGGCGCGATCTTCGTGCTCTTCTCCCCTTGGGGCACGCCAGGCGCCCGCTTGGTGGCGGCGCAGAACGCGGCCCTGCAGGACGAGATTGCGATGGTCGAGGCCCGCTTCCGCATCCTCGATGACACGCTGCGCGTCATCGCCGAGCGCGAGATGCAGATGCGGATGCTGGCGGGACTCCCGGCCGAATCGCGGGCCCCGTCGATCGAGCCCGTGGACGGCGCCGAGGTCCAGGTGGTGGGACCGGCCGTCGCGAATCTCGCCGACGCCAGCGGGCTGACCGGCGGGCGTCGGCGCCCCTTCGCCGGCCGCCTCGGCTGGTCTGCGCGCCCGGACATCGATGGCTTGATCACCCGCGCCACCGCGCTGGCGAGCGGCTTCCGCGACGTCTCGGACACGCTGGAGGCCAACTACCGGCGCTTCGCCAACCTGCCGAGCATTATGCCGACGGCGGGCTGGCTCTCCAGCCAGTTCACGCGCAGCCGCTTCCACCCGATCCTACACGAGAACCGCCCGCACGAAGGCATCGACGTCACGGCCCCGACGGGGACGCCGATCGTCGCGCCGGCCGCCGGGAAAGTGGTACACGCCGGGGTGCAAGGCGGACTCGGCCTCGTCGTCGAGATTGACCACGGCAACGGCATCCGCACCAAGTTCGCGCACTGTTCGCGCGTGGCGGTGCGCACCGGCCAGCAGGTCACGCGCAACCAGCTGATTGCGGCCGTGGGATCCACCGGCCTGTCGACGGCGCCGCACCTGCACTACGAGATTCACGTGAACGGCAAGCCCGTGGATCCGCTCACCTACGTGCTGCCCGAGTCCGCTCCCTGAGGGCGTTGAACGCCGCGGCGCGTTAGGGGCGACGCGTCGGGGCCGGAGCTGGCGGCGTGGCGGGTGCCGCGGCCGGCGTCGCGCTCCCCGCGGCAGGGCGCTCCGGCTGCCGCATATTCGGCGGCAGTTGGCTCTGGTCGTAGCGATCGCCGCGCTGGCGCGTGAACACTGCCACTGCTCCGTCCATCGCACGGTTGCCATACATCACCTGCGACTGGGATGGCGACAGCACCGCGAAGAAGTACACGTCCGACGGCAGAATGTATGCGTCAGGGCCGAGGACCTGCCCGTCCACGACGTAGGTAACGCACTTGTTGGTACGCATACTGCGTACGCAGTCGCGGTGTGAACGCGGCATCACGAGGCTCGCCGCCCCGATGGAGCGCAGGAGCTCGTGGAAGTCGCGCGCGCGATTGCGGTGTTGCGCTACCATCTCCGGCTCGTAGACGCGCCAGCC
Source organism: Gemmatimonadaceae bacterium (assembly GCA_019637355.1). Classification (NCBI taxonomy): domain Bacteria; kingdom Pseudomonadati; phylum Gemmatimonadota; class Gemmatimonadia; order Gemmatimonadales; family Gemmatimonadaceae; species Gemmatimonadaceae bacterium. The sequence goes on from JAHBVT010000001.1 coordinate 2,360,056, forward strand.
GCGTCGCTGAGCCTCGGCCAAGCGGGCGGCGTTCAGTTCCGCCATCCCCGTAACCGTCACCGCGTCAGCCTCGAGCGCCACCTCCGCCATCTGGAACTGCAGGCTGACGGTGTCGGCCGAGACCCGGAGCAGCTCGGTGTCGGCGCTTCGGAACCCGAGCCGGCGCGCGTGGACGCTGAAGGGGCTGCGCTCCCGAAGGCGGATGACGAAGTAGCCGACTGCATTCGTGGTGGCCATCCCGAGGGGTCGGCCAATCGAGTCCCGGACCGTGACCTCAGCGCTGGGGATTGGCAACTCGGTGTCCATCGTCAGGACGGTCCCGCGGATGACCTGCGCCCGTGCTTCCGCCCAGGGCGCACCCACCAGCATCGCGCAGAGCACGGAAGCTTGCGCGAGGGCCCGAAACGCGGGCCGCAGGGTGGCTGGGGAAATGGTCATCCGGAGTGTATGCACCCTCACATTGCGGAACCTAGGCGTGAGGCGCAAGGCGCGGTGGGACGAAGCGTCAGCGGCCGCCGACCGGAAGGTCGACGGCCGCTGACAGTCTACTGGTCCAACAACTCGCTTATGGCGCGATCGTGCGTGCCGGCGAGCGGTCAATCGTGAAGAGAATCGACGCACGGGTCTGGGCGACCGCAGTCGAGTTGAACGAACCCGCCGTCTTGCGCGGGAACACCCACGCCGTCAGGACGGAACCGGTGATATTCGTGCCGCCAGCGGCCTCGAAGTCAGCCGTCTCGGCCAAGCCAGTCGGGGCGAGGACGCGTACGCCCCTCGTAACCAGTGAGCCCGCTGCGGTCAGACGTCCAGCCAACTGAGCTGACGGACGCGCCGTATACGGCAAGACCACGGTACCGGCGGATGCCGGAGCACCCGAGGCGATCAGCGTGCCGACCTGAGCCGGCAGGTAGATCATCGTGTCGCCGCCAGCCGCGGGCGGGCGGACGATGTTCGCATCCTTGGACGTGATGACGCGGTTAATGACGATCGAAGTATCAACCGTGATGGTCGTGTCCACGCTGGCGTTGCCCGGAGCGACCGTGTAGGTCGTGTCCGTGGTGATCGTCGTGTCCACCGAGGTGACAACGGTGTCCATCGCCTCCGTGCGCGTGCCCATATACAAATCGTACGAGATGCCGTACGCGAGGTTGTACACACGCAGCAGCGTGCCAGCCGCAGGCTGGGCCGGCGGCTCATCCTCGAAGATCCGGAGCTCCGCCGCCGGGAGTGAACCCGTCCGCGTAAAGCCGGTGTGGAGGATGGTGTAGTACTTGCCCGCCTCGAAGTTGAACGTCGTGTCCGCGAGGACCGTCGTGTTACCCGCGACCGGGAAGTTGTTCGTGTTCTGCTGGTACGTGAAGACCCGGAAGCGACGGTTACCCGCCTTCAAGCCCTGCCACCCGCCCTGGCCATACTCGCGGAAGGCCACGCCCACGAAGGTCTGCGGGGTGAACTCGATATCGTCGATCCAGCGGACCGTCGTTGAGAACGTGTCCGGGAGCGCGTTGATGTAGCGCACGATCGCCGTCGGCGGGACCTTCGCGATGAACGGGCCGGTATCCGGCTCCGAGCACGCGAGAGCGCCGACCGACAGCGCCGCGAGAAGAGAGATTCGAACAAATCGCATGAGTCTTAGACTCCGTGTGAAGTGCAGATCAAGGGAACGCTGGCCGTCGCGATACGTTGTTACGGCCGAAGCGCAGAGTTGTCACCGCAGTGCGGACCCGTACAGGGCTCCGTACCCGAATTCCCGAAAACATCGAGGCTCGTGTTCAGGATGGAGTAGGCCACGACGGCAACCGTCGCACCAGCCAAGAGCCAACTGCGCTGCTTGGACAACTCCCGGCCCTGGAATCCCAAGATGCCATCCTTGGGAATCGAGACCGATTCTCCCGACCACATCGCAGAGCCCCCGCGGACATACATCACCCGGCTCACCTTCAGCCGGACGGCTGCACTGTCCTCACCTGCGAGAACTCCTTCGACCGACTCGACGAACGGGCCCATCCCATCAGCCATCTGGAGCTGCCCCCGCTCATTCAAGATGACCTTTGCTTCAGCCGTCTGGGGCAACTCCGACTGCAGCGGGAGATACCTGTAGCACCCGGCTTGGAAGACGAGCCCAAGCAGGCACACTGCCCCGACGAACCGGCGCCCCATCGGGCGGCGCCGGCCGTCGAAAGCGAGAGGCTTACCTGTCCGCGCCATTCCCGAAGCGGTAGGTGCTGACACCGGCGAGCATCGAGCCGTCATAGAACGGCTTCTGCCGCGCCTGCATCTCCTGGTACGGGACCGGCCATTCCAGCGGCGTCCCTTCAATCATATCGTTCCAGCGGCGGTGGGCCCGGAACCACGCCATAAACCCGGTCCACGCCGTCTCCATACGGTACTCGTACTTCATCGCCTCGAACATATTGCCGCAGGCAGTCGAGGTGTAGTTCGGTCCCGTCGGCACGCGCGGCACGCAGTCGGTGCCACCCGGCACCGGATCAGTCCCGTTCGCCACCACACCGGCCAGTGCCGGCAGGCCGTGTGCTTCGCGGCTGATGTCAATCAGCGGCGCCGCCGACACGTAGTCACCGAGCATCATATAGGCCTCGGCGGCGTACAGGGCGGGCTCCGAGCGGTCCATCTCGACCAAGGCGCCCGTGTTCACGTTCTCACGGATGAAGCCCCAGCGGCGGTGGTCGTACATCGACTGGCCCCAGCCGTCCGCCGGCGGATCTTCACCGGTCGGGCGGTTGCGCATATACCGGCCGGCCGGCAACAGCGTACCGGTAATCTGCGGCGCCTCAGCCTGCTGCGCCGCGCGCGTGGCACCCTGCGGCCAACGTGTATCCGGAGTCTCGACGAGGAACTGCGCACGCGTCGGCCGCGGCGCCGCCAGCCAGGCGTCGTAGCGACCCGACACGTCCGCCATCCCGTAGTAGTACATCGGGGCCCAAGCCCAGGTGCTGGCCACGTACGACTGGACCGTGTGATACCCGCCGGTCCAGCCGGTGGTGCCACCGACGTTCTGGATGAAGTCGGCCGTGAGACCGGCAAGGCCGTCATCACGCTGCGCGGTCCAGTTGATTGCCGCCGCCTCGGTGGCATTGCGGACCGCGCCGACGCGGACGCGCGCCCGCACCGAGCGGACCAGCTTGGTGAACTCGGCGCTGCTCCAGCCCGGGCTCGAGAGCCAGGTGTCAGGCAACGTGAATCCGCCTGACGCCGCGATTGCCGCGAGCGCCGAGTCCATCATCGCGACGGCCGCCACGTTCACGTCCGCATATCCGGAGAGCCCCGGAATCTCGGCCGATGGCGTCGCCGGGGTCACGATCGCAGCCGAGTCATACGCCGCCGCGAGATTGCCCAGAACCTGACCGAGAACGAAGTACCCGAACGCCCGGGCGCGCTGCGTGCGGGACACCGACCCGAGACCGACGCCCGGCGGCGTCGCCAGACGCTCCACGGCCGCGATGGCGTTGGACGCCGTGCGCGAGAGCACCGAGAAGTTCTGGAACTGCGCCCGATTGCCGACCTGGATGTCGTTACCCAGGGAGTTGGAAATGGGCGCCCTCGGAATCGCCGAGCGAGGCGCACCACCGAAGTTGTTCACCGAGGTCATCGACTCTCCGGAGAGAACCTTGCTCTGGGTGTTCACGCCTTCGTTGCCGCGCTGCCCGTTGAGGTTGTACAGACCGGCACCGAGGCCGGCGATGACGCCTTCGACGCCATCGACCGTGGCGTAGGCACGCGCCACGTCCGGATTGTTGTTGTTCTTCACGTTCAGCAGTTCACCGCAGGCGCTCAAGGCCATCACGCCGACGGCACCGCCGAGCAGGAAAGTCTTACGCATTGTATTCCTCTAGGTGGGGTTCGTGGGGCCGGGGACTTCCCGGCCCCACGCGCCGTCAGAAGCTGGTGCTGATCTGGATGGACAGCGTCCGGAAGTTCGGGAAGCCGAACGCGTCAACCGCATTCAGCACGCCCGAGCCCAGCGCACCACCGCCAACGCCCACTTCCGGGTCGAAGCCCGTGTAGTCGCTGAAGGTGATCAGGTTGCGGCCCACGAGCGACACGTTCCAGTCGCCGACACCGGCCAGGCGGCCGATGCGGTAACCGAGCGAGAGCTCGCGGAGCTTCACGAAGCTGGCGTCCTCAACCGTCAGGTTGTTCGGGCCGAGCACGTCATACAGACCGCCGATGCCCGTCGAACCACCCGCCAAGTTAGCGCGGAAGAAGTAGCCGATCGGCTTCGCCGTCGAAATCGTCCGGCCACCCTGGTCGTTGGTGCGGTGCATAAAGTCACCCGTCGACCACTGGCGTGCCTCGTTCCACACCGACTTGCCCACCGTCGCGTCGAACAGCAGGAAGGCCGAGAAGCGCTTGTAGCTCAGGTTCTGCGAGAACGACCAGCGGAAGTCCGGCAGCGCGCTGCCGAGCACGTTGAGCGGCACACCCGTGTTGTCACGGACCAGGATCGGCAGGCCCCAGCTCTGGTCGGCCAGGCCGTACGGATGATCCGCCGTCGGAATCGACGTGAACCACAGGTTCTTCGTGATGCCCTCGCCGAGCGTGTTGCCGTTGCCGACGTAGACGACGAAGCCCATATCGTTGACCTGGTACTCACGGCCCGGGCCGCAACGCGTCTGGAAGGTCGCCGGCATCATACGGCAGTTGCGCATAAACTCGCGGCCGTAAATCTCGCCGAGTCCACCGCCCTCGACGATCTTGAACATCGTACCCGTGCCCTGCTCGTTTGCGGCACTCACGAAGTACTCGGGGACGTTGAGCTTGGTGATCGTCGAGGTGGTGCGGTCATAGATCACGCGCGCCGACCACGAGAGATCGCGGGTCTGCACCAGCGGCATATTGAGCGAGGCTTCGAAGGTCTTGTTCTGCAACTCGCCCGCGTTCAGCCACTGCGTACCGAAACCAGCGGCCGCCGGCGGCGGCACCGGGAGGATCTGGTCCCGGATGGTGTTGGTCGACTGCGTGATTGTCAGGCCGTACTTGCTGAAGAGCTCCAGATCGAAGCCGATCTCCAGCTCCGTCGAGACCTCAGGGCGCAGGTTGCGGTTACCCAGTTGGTTCGGGTTCAGCACGCCACCGGCGCCGATCGTGAACACTTCGTACTGCGCCTGGAAGTTCGGACGGTTACCCGCCTGGCCCAACGAGGCGCGGAACTTCAGGTCCGAAATCTGGTCGAGGTTGAACCAAGACTCTTCCGACGCACGCCACGCGAACGAGCCGCGGCCGTAGGTCTGCCAGCGGTTGGCGGCACCGAAGAGCGAGGCGCCGTCACGACGCACGAGCGCGCTGGCGATGTAGCGGCCCTGGTAGTCCACGTCCAGGTTCGCGAACATACCGATCTGGCGCACGTCTTCGGAGTTGCCGCCGTAAGTGAAGTTCTGGATCGTCGCGTCCGGGTCATACAGGTCCGGCACCACGATGTTGTCGCCGCCCGTGTTGAAGCCGCGCGCGCTCTGGGCCTCGAACAGGTAGCGCAGCGAGAGACGCGTCGAGAGGGCGTCCTGGAGGAAGCTGCGACGGCCGGTCAGGTCGAGCGACGAGTTGATGGAATACGACGTGTTCGTCGAGCGCCGGCTGAGCCCCAAGTTGACGTTCGACGGGCCGGTCGTGCGGTACCCGCGATCTTGCTGCGAGAACTGGTGGTTGGTCCGGCCGTCATAGCCGAAGTTGGCCTCGGCGTCCATCCACGAGAGCGGCTGCCAGCGCGAGGTGACCTGCCCGATGAAGCGGCCAATCTCGTTGTACGGCTGGAAGTTCTCCGAGTCATACGCCGGGTTCTGGTTCTGCCCGCCCTGGTTTACGACCACCGAGCGGATGAAGAGTCGGCCGCGCGAATCACGGCGCAGCAGGTCGACGTTCGCCGGCTGACGGGTCACACGGAACCAGCTGCCGGCAGTGTTGTAGTCCGTCGCGTCGGAATAGTTGGTGCGAACGCCGAAGCTGAAGGCGTTGGCCATCGTCTGGTCGACGTTCAGGCGCACCGAGTTGCGGGTGTAACCCCGCATATACTGCACGGCGCCTTCCTGGAAGAACTGGTTGCCCGAGGCGAAGAAGTTCGTGCGGCCCACGCGGCCCGTCGCATCCGCCGTCAGGTTGTAGTTCTGGCCGTTCGTCAGGAACTCACGCACCGGGTTGTACGAACGCGGGAACGGCGAAGTCTGGAAGAGACCGCGCGCACGCGCCTGGTTGATCACGATGCCGATGCCGTTGTCGTTCAGGATCTGCTGGGGCGGGAGCGCGAAGTCGTCGCCCTGGTCGTTGATGCGGTACGCCTCGGCCTCGAGGTCCACCGTCCGCGCGCAATCGCCCTGGCCCGTCTGGACCGTGCAGAAGCGCTGGAAGGTGGGATCCATCGTCATATAGTGCGTCTTCGGATACTGGTACTCGTTCTCCATATTCGACGCGCCATACTCGACCTGCGTCCGGAAGCGCACGCCTTCACCGGCGTTGCGGCCCGAGCGGGTCGTGATCTGGATGACGCCGTTACCAGCGCGCGACCCGTACAGCGAGGACGCGGCCGCACCCTTCACGACCTCGACGCTCTCGATGTCCTGCGGGTTGATGTCCTGCATACCACCCTGCGAGACCACGCCGTCGATGATGTACAGCGGGTCCTGACCGCGGTCCTGCCCGTTAATCGACTGGGGGCCACGCAGAATGACGGCCGGCGCGGCACCCGGGCGGCCCGATGACGACACGATGTTCGCGCCCGGCACCTTGCCCTGGATCTGCGACAGCGGGTTGGAACCCGGCACCGGCATATCCTCCGCCGAGACCTGCGCCACCGTGAACGGCAGCTTCTTGATCTCCGTGCCCGCCGTCACGCCGGTCACGACGACCGAGCTGAGGCGGTTCACGTCCTGACGGAGCGAGAAGTCGTGCGACTGGGACCCGCCCTCGAGCGTGATCGTCTTCTGCTCGGGTACATACCCGAAGGACCGGACCCGAAGCAGAACCTGCTGGCCGCGAACGCGGGCACCAGGAATCGCCATCGTGTACCGGCCCTCTTCGTTCGTGCCGACCGAGATCGCAAGCGCCTCGATCGTCACGTTGGCACCGAAGAGCGGCTGTCCGCCCTCAGCAGTCACACGGCCAGTGATCGTCGCGGCTTGCTGCGCCGACGCGACCTGGGCAGTGGACACTGAGAGGAGCAGCGCGAGGATGGAGGCGCCGAGCCTCCGCATCCCGTTCCGTCCCAGCATGAGCATACCTCGTGAAGGGGTTTCACTACGCTTGCGGCACCAGCGGGGCCAGCGCCGCCGAACCAACATCGCGTCCTGCCCTAGGGCAGAAGCAGGTACAACAGACCACAGGGAACAAAGGAACTCGCCCCCTGAGAGGGGGTAGACCGACCGCTTAGGGTAACGCGGGTGTCACAGGTGGCGCAAGTCACAATCTCCAACCCCGCAACACTGCCCTCCAAAGAGAGGCCGAAGCTCTCCGCGTCGCCTCCTGCGGCGATGCCCTCCCTTACCCGGCTCCCGCTGGCCCCGTCACAAACCCGTTTCAGGTCGCTCCAAGGACCCGCGGGGACTATCCTTATAGTATGCGCGCTTCCCATTGCCTCCCGGCGCTCGCCGCCCTCACCCTCGCCGGCTGCGATGCGGCCTCTGCCTCCACCGACGATCTCCCCTCGGCCGCAGCCGTCGCAGCCGATACCGCGCGTGACAATCGCCTGACCCGCGCCGACCTCGGCCGCATCGCCGGTCAGGAGTCCGCCCCCGTCTGGCTCGTGGTCATTTCCGACTTCCAGTGCCCGTTCTGCAAGCGCTGGCACGAGGAGACCGGACCCCGCATCGAGCGGGAGTTTGTACGCAGCGGCAAGGTGCGCATCGCCTATCTCAACCTGCCGATTTCCACGCACCGCAACGCCCCGCCGGCGCACGAGGCCGCGATGTGCGCCGCCGAGCAGGGCCGCTTCTGGCCCGTGGCCGACGCGATCTTCGCGACCCAAGACGCGTGGAAGTCGCGCCGCGACGCGGTGCTGTACTTCGACTCGCTCTCCGTCCCCCTCGTCGACGACGCGGCGCGCTTCCGACGCTGCATCGTGGAGGGTGGCACGCGCGCGCTCATCGACGCCGACGTCCAACGCGTGACGCGGCTCGGCGTGGGCTCCACGCCGACCTTTCTCGTCGGCCCGCAGGTGATCGTCGGCGCCCAACCCTACGAAGTCTTCCGCGACGTGCTGAACGCCGCAGTCGCGGCAGCCGCCCAGCGCTAGTTCCGGACCGCGCCGTGCATCCCCTGCTTGCCTGGCCATATCGGATGGGGATGCACGCGGCCTCGTGGCTCGCCTATGCCCCGCTGCCGGGCGACTCGAAGTTCCTCCGCTCGTTGCGCGCCCGGCGCGACGCCACCGCGCCGTTCCTCGCCTGGGCGGCGAAGCATCGCGATCCGGCGCGCCCGCTGCTCTGGATGCACGCACCGTCAGTCGGCGAGGGGCTGCAAGCCAAGCCGGTCTTGCAGCTTCTGCGGGAGCGCCATCCGCAACTCCAAGTCGTCTACACGCACTTCTCTCCCAGCGCCGAGCGCTTCGCCGCCGGCGTCGGGGCCGACCTCACGGCGTACCTGCCCTTCGACACGCCCGGCAACGCGGCGGCACTCTGTGAGGCCCTGCGTCCGACGGCGCTGGTGTACGCCAAGCTGGACCTCTGGCCGGTGCTCACTGCCGGTGCCCGCGCGCTCGGCATCCGTCTCGGAATGATCTCGGCCACGCTCGCCGAGCGCTCCGGACGGCGCGGCCCGATGGCGCGGGCGTTGCTGCGCGACGCCTACGCGGCGCTCGATGCGGTGGGTGCCATCGACGACGAAGACGCGACTCGGCTCACGCAACTCGGCGTACCGGCCTCACGCATCGTCGTCACTGGCGACACGCGCTACGACCAGGTGGCCGCGCGCGCCGCGGCACGGGCTCAGGACTCGGGATCGCTGGGCCAGCTCCGCTCGACGCGCCCGACCCTCGTGGCCGGATCGACCTGGCCGGCTGATGAACGGGTGCTGCTGGCAGCGTGGCGCGCGTTGCGCGTGGCCGTGCCCGAGGCGCGCGTGATCATCGCGCCGCACGAGCCGACCGCTGCGCACTGTGCGCCAATCGAGCAGTGGGCCGCGGCGTCCGGCCTGCGGCTCGCGCGTGTGGACGCCGCCACCGGCGACGACGACGTGGTGCTGGTCGATCGCGTCGGGATCCTGGGTGACCTCTATGCGCTGGCCGACGCGGCGTTTGTCGGCGGCGGATTCCACGCCGCCGGCCTGCATTCGGTACTCGAACCCGCAGCCTTCGGGTGCCCGGTCGTGTTCGGGCCGCGCTACCACGGGAGCCGCGACGCGCGGCTGCTCTACGAAAGCCGCGGCGGCGAGCCGGCGCGGGGCGTGCCGGAATTGCTACGCGCGCTGCGCATCCTCCTGACCGAGGAGGACACGCGCGCGCGCGCCGGTGATGCTGCGTTGTCCGTCGTGCGCCAGGGGCTCGGCGCCGCCGAGCGCTCCGTGGCGTTGGTGGAGCGCCTGCTCGGCGTCTAGCGCCGCAGGCCCTGCGGGGTCCAGACGAAGCCGATGCCCACGGCGTCGGCGTTGCCGAGCGTGGCCACAAGACGGATCTGCATCCGGTTGTTCAGTTCGAACGATCCACCGATGTCGATGTCGAGGTTGACGTCGGTATCGCTCGCGCCGCCGGCCGAGACGCGGTCCAAGGCGAGGCGCGGATGGACGAAGGGCGTGATCGCAAAGTCACCTTCGAGCGGGAATCGATGGCCGATGGCCACGCCGACGGGAATCCGGAAAATGCTGTAGCCGTCGCCGCTGGTCACGCCGATGCCGGCGCCGAAGACCATATCGAAGGGAAGCTCGGCGCTGGCACGGTTGAGCTGGTAGTGCAGCGAGCCGCCGATGATGAAGGCGCCGTCGTTGTTCACGGGGCCGTCCCCGTCGGCGAAACCCAGTTCGCCGGTAAACTGCAGCTTCGGGTTGCCCAGCCCTTCGCGCCATTGCATCACCAAGGCTGTACCGCCGTCGTAGTCGGCGATGGCGAAGTTATACTCGCGCTCGGCGACGCGCGTGGGCTGGAAGGCGGGCGTGAAGCCGGCCTGCGCGGCGAGAGCCGCCGGGGCGAGGAACAGGGCGAGAGCGAGCGTGAGCTTGCGCATCGGTGTCATCAGGTTGTGCGGGTGAAAGGTCGCGGCGCCGCGGCGCCGGCGGTCGTGCATTAGACGCATAACCCTCAGCGAGGGTTTCGTTCCATCCCATCGACTGCAGCGATCCCGCGGCGCGCCACTTCACGAAGGGCCCGCGACTCCGGTGCACGGCGCCGCGGGCCCATCTGCGTCGCTCGCTCGCGCGAGGGCGTCAGCGCTTGGTGGCCTTCTCCGTCACGATGCGCACGACGTCGTCCACGACCTGGAGGAACCCGCCCTCCACCTCGAAGCGCGCGCCGTCTCCGATGCGCAGCTCGCCGCGGCCGAGGGTGGTCACCATCGGCGCGTGGCCCGGGAGGATGCCCACTTCGCCGTCGAAGGCCGGCGCCACGAGCTGCGGCGCCTTGCCCTCGAAGAGCGTGGCCTCGGGACTGATGACCGAGATCGTCAGCATCAGGCCTGCATCGCCTTGGCGTTCTCGACGACGTCGTCGATGCCGCCGGCCATATAGAACGCCTGCTCCGGCAGGTGGTCGAACTCGCCGGACACCAGGCGCTCGAACGAGCTGATGGTCTCCTCGAGCTTGACGAACTTGCCCGGGCGGCCGGTAAACTGCTCGGCCACCGCGAAGGGCTGCGACATAAAGCGCTGGATGCGGCGGGCGCGTCCGACGATCTTCTTGTCGTCTTCGCTGAGCTCGTCCATCCCGAGGATGGCGATGATGTCCTGGAGTTCCTTGTAGCGCTGCAGGATGCGCTGCACGGCGTTGGCCGCCTTGTAGTGGCGCTCGCCGACGAACTGCGGATCGAGGATGCGCGAGCCCGAGGCCAGCGGGTCCACGGCGGGGTAGATGCCGAGTTCCGTGATGGCGCGCGAAAGCACGACCGTGGCGTCGAGGTGGGCGAAGGCCGTGGCCGGCGCCGGGTCGGTGATGTCGTCGGCGGGGACGTAGATGGCCTGCACCGAGGTGATCGAGCCATCGCGCGTGGAGGTGATGCGCTCCTGCAGCTCGCCCATCTCGGTGGCCAGCGTCGGCTGGTAACCCACGGCGCTCGGCATACGGCCGAGCAGCGCCGACACTTCGGAGCCGGCCTGCGTGAAGCGGAAGATGTTGTCGATGAAGACGAGCACGTCCGCCTTTTCCTTGTCGCGGAAGTACTCGGCGACCGTCAGGCCGGCGAGGCCGACGCGCAGACGCGCACCCGGCGGCTCGTTCATCTGGCCGTAGATCAGCGCGACCTTGTCCAGGATGTTCGCTTCCTTGAACTCCAGGTAGAGGTCGTTGCCTTCACGCGTGCGCTCACCGACGCCGCAGAACACGGACTTGCCGCCGTGCGCCTTGGCGACGTTGTTGATGAGCTCCTGGATGACGACCGTCTTGCCGACGCCGGCACCGCCGAAGAGCCCGATCTTCCCGCCCTTCACGAACGGGGCGATGAGGTCGATGACCTTGATGCCCGTCTCGAAGATCTCGGTCTTGGGCTCGAGGTTCACGAAGTCGGGGCGCTTGCGGTGGATCGGCCAGCGCTCGACCGCCGCCGGGATGTCGGCTCCCATATCGACGGGCTCGCCGAGCACGTTGAGGATGCGGCCAAGCGCGGCCTCGCCGACCGGCACGGCGATCGAGGCGCCGGTGTCGCGCGCCGGCATCCCACGCGTGATGCCGTCGGTGGAGCTCATCGCGACGGCGCGGACCTGGTTGCGGCCGATGTGCTGCTGCACCTCGGCGACGACGCGCACGTCTTGGCCGGCGTCGGTGGTCGCCTTGATCTCGATGGCGTTATAGAGCTCGGGGAGCTGTTCGCTCTCGAACTCGACGTCGATGACGGGTCCGATGACCTGGACGATCTTTCCCACGGTGGGGGCGGCGGTAGCGGTAGTCATTGGGTTCAGCCCTGGAGCGCAGCGGCACCGCCGACGATCTCGGCGATCTCCTGCGTGATCTGCGCCTGGCGGGCGCGGTTGTAGGTGCGGCGGAGCAGCGTGAGCATCTCGCCGGCGTTGTCGGTGGCGTTCTTCATCGCCGTGCGGCGGGCGGCCTGCTCGGCCGCCGCGGTCTCGACGAGCGCACGGTACACGGCATTGCGCACGTACGAGGGGAGCAACTCGGTGAGGATCTCCTCGGCCGAGGGGTACAGCAGGTAGTCCTTCTGGGCGCCCGTCGAGGCCGGCGGCTGCACGGGCAGGACGCGATCGGCGGTCGGGGGCGTGGAGAGGACGGAGTTGAAGCGCGAGCCGACGACATAGACGGCATCGAGCTCACCGGCCACGAAGCGCGCCATCAGGCCATCCACCAGCGAGGCGGCGTCGGCCGCGGTCGGGCGGTCGGTGATGTCGGTGCGCTGCACGGCCACTTCGCGGCCGATGTAGCGGAAGTAGCCGAGGCCCTTCTTGCCGACGACGTGCAGCTCGACGGCAATGCCCTGCGCCTCGAGCTTCGCCAAGGTCGCGCGGGCTTCCTTGATGAGGTTCGCGTTGAACGCGCCGGCCAGCCCGCGATTGCTCGTGAGCAGGATGAGCGCGGCGCGCTGCACGCGGTCCGGCTGCCGCAGGAGCGGGAAGCGCTCCGCCAGCTCCGGCGAGTACAGCGACGCGATGACGTCCCCGAGCGCGCGCGCGTACGGCTTCGCCGCGCCGACGCGGTCGACGGCGCGCTTCATCTTGGACGTGGCCACCATCTCCATCGTGCGCGTGATCTTGCGCGTGTTCTCGACGGACTTGATGCGACCTTTGAGTTCTCTGCCTTTGGCCATTATCGGTCGGTGAAGAGACGGATGACGGATGACGGATGCGATGAGCCCGTCAGCGTCCGTCCTCCGTCATCCGTCATTATCGCGATGCCTTGTACTGCTCGATGCCGCGCTTGAGCTCCGCCTCGGTCTCCTTGGAGATCGCCTTGTCCTTGCGGATGGCGTCGCCGACCTGCGGGAACTGCGACTTCATATACGCGTGGAAGCCGGCTTCCCAGTCGCGGACCTTGGCCACGTCGACGTCGTCGATGTAGCCGTTGGTCACGGCGTAGATGATCATCGCCTGGGACTCGAAGGGCATCGGCTGGTACTGGCCCTGCTTGAGCACTTCGACCGTGCGCGCGCCGCGCTCGAGCTGCTTCTTGGTGGCGGCGTCGAGGTCGGAGGCGAAGGCCGAGAAGGCTTCGAGTTCACGGTACTGGGCCAGGTCGAGGCGCAGGCGGCCGGCGACGGACTTCACGGCCTTGGTCTGCGCCGCGCCACCGACGCGCGACACCGAGATGCCGACGTTGATCGCGGGGCGCACGCCCGCGAAGAACAGGTCGGACTCAAGGAAGATCTGGCCGTCGGTGATCGAGATGACGTTCGTCGGGATGTAGGCCGACACGTCGCCGGCCTGGGTCTCGATGATCGGCAGCGCGGTCAGCGAGCCGCCCGCGGCGAAGATCGTCTTGTTGTCGATGATCTTGGGGTCGGCCGAGAGCTTGGCGGCGCGCTCGAGCAGGCGGCTGTGGAGGTAGAACACGTCGCCCGGGAAGGCTTCGCGGCCCGGCGGGCGGCGGAGCACCAGCGAGAGCTGGCGGTAGGCGGCGGCCTGCTTGGTGAGGTCGTCATAGACCGCGAGCGTGGCCTTCCCCTCGTGGTACATAAAGTATTCGGCCATCGCCACGCCCGAGTACGGCGCGATGTACTGCATCGGAGCCGGGTCGGAGGCGGAGGCGACGACGACGATGCTGTACTCCATCGCGCCGGCTTCCTTCAGCCGCTCCACGACGCTCGCCACGGTCGAGGCCTTCTGGCCGATCGCGACGTACACGCAGATGACGCCGGTGCCCTTCTGGTTGATGATCGTATCGATCGCGATCGCCGTCTTGCCCGTGCCGCGGTCACCGATGATGAGCTCGCGCTGGCCGCGGCCGATCGGGATCATCGCGTCGATGGCCTTGAGGCCGGTCTGGAGCGGCTCGCCCACCGGCTGGCGGACGATGATGCCGGGGGCCTCGGACTCCACCTTGCGCGACATCGTGGTGGCGATCGGACCCTGGCCGTCGATCGGACGACCGAGCGCATCGACGACGCGGCCGATCATCGCCGGCCCGACCGGCACCTCGAGCACGCGGGCAGTGCGACGGACCTCGTCGCCTTCCTTGAGCTTGAGGTAGTCGCCGAGCACGACGGCGCCGATGTTGTCCTCTTCGAGGTTCAGCGCGAGCGCCGTGATGGTCTCGGCGGTCTCGGAGGACTTGATCTCGAGCATCTCGCCGGCCATCGCCTTCTGAAGGCCGTAGATGCGGGCGATGCCGTCCTTTACCTCGAGGACGGAACCGACTTCTTCGACATCGAGGGTGTTGAGGTCAGCGGCCACGATCTCGCGAAGGAGGATGTCCTTGATCTCGCCCGGGCGCAGCGCCGTCTGGGAAGCCATATCGATAGCGGAAAAGAGCGTGGAAGAAGCAGCGATGTGGAGGTCGCGCGCGCGCGATCAGTTTCGTGATGCGGCGCGTGTTCTGGTACAGCTTGTGAAAATAATCACAATCTGGGGTGCGATGCAACTAGGGGAACTGCGCGCGGACGCTGCTGCGTCGGTGTCCGGAGCCACGCTTGCATCGACACGCAACTTATTACGTGGCAATGGGTTCGGTGCGGGTGAATGGAACGGCATCCACCACAGAGGGCACAGAGAACTTCGAACTGCTATTCAACGCAGAGACGCAGAGAGGCGCAAAGAGCTGCAACCGCAAGTACTTGGGGGGGGGTCCGCACCGGAGTATCGGTGCGGACCCCCCAATCCTTAATGCAGTGGCAGTTGTTGTGGCATTTGTTCCTGTTGAGCCCTGCAGTTGCCCTTTCGGTTCTCAAGCAGTGGGCAGTTCTCCGCGTCCTCTGCGTCTCTGCGTTGAACCGCTGTTGCTGTGCTCTGTGTTCTCTGTGGTGAACCGCCTCTCGGGTCACCCCCGCGAACGCCCCCGTCCCTGTTTCACGAAGCGATCGATGAGGTCGAGTGGCCGCAGGCGCGCGAGCGAGGTGCTCTTCACGCCGACGAGGCGCTGGCAGCTGCCGCTGAGGTGCGATGCGCTCGCGAAACCCAGCACGCGCGCAACGTCCGGAAGGTCATAGCCGGGGTTCTTGGCCAGCTCGGCCGCGGCCAGCAACCGCACGAGGTCGATCACGCGCTTGAGATTGGGTGCGCCGTCGGACGCGAAGCGGCGGCTGAGATGCTCGCGCGTAAGGCCCACCGCCGCGGCGATGGCGTCGGTGCGCACGGTGCGCCCACCCTGCGCGACGATGTAGGTCCAGGCCTCGTGCTGCAGCGGCGTCTCGAGACCGAGTCGTCCCTCCGCCCCGCGCAACGCCGTCGCGAAGCGCACGGTGAACGTGGCCGGCGCCATCAGGTCCCGGGCGAGGTCGTCCTCCACCCCCTCGGCAATGCAGTCGGCAAACTCCAGCGTCGTTGCCCGCGCCAGCAGCGGCAGCTCGGCGGGCCGCAGGCCGCCGTAAGCGAAGAACGGGATGCTGGGAAACTCGCGCGCGAGCGCCGCCGCCGCCCAGGTCTCGTCATTCGGCTGCCCGAGGTCCACGACGACGCCGTCGACGAGCGCGGTGCGCAGCGTATCGAGGAGGTCGCTCGAGGCGCGCGCGAAGGTGACGCGCGCCCGGCGCCGCGGCAGGGCGCGGCGGAGGGCTTCCTTGGTCCGGTCCCGCGCGCCGCAGACGACGAAATGCGGGGCCGCGAGCGGACCGAGCAGGCGTTCAGGCATCGCTCAGCTCGCGCGTGCGGCGCTGGCGACGCTGGACGCCTCGGCGTCCTGCAGCATCGCGTGCGCCAACTCGAGCACGGCGCGCGCGTTGTCGTAGGCGATCATCTTGGTCGCCTGGTCATACGTGGCCCAGCGACAGGCGGTGATGCCTTCGGCGGACTGCGGCGCCGTGCGCCGCTGGCTCGTCTCCATCAGGAAGAAGTGGCAAGTCTTGTGAATCTTCCGCCCACGGAAGCGGAAGGTCCAGTCGATGGTCTCGACCGCCGAGTGGATGGCAACGTCGCCGATGCCGGTCTCCTCCGCGACCTCGCGCAACGCGGCGGCGGCGGGTTCCTCGCCTGCTTCGAGATGCCCTTTGGGGAAGCCCCAGTTGCGGTAGGGATCGCGGATGAGCAGGTAGAAGGTGCGCTCGCCGTCGCGGCGGAAGACGATGCCGCCTGCCGAGACTTCCTCGCGCGGCTTCTTCTTCCGGGTCACCGGACCAGACCGGCCTGCGGCTCGAGTTCCGCGCGCCCCTCGATGAATTGGCGCACAACCGGGTCGGTGGTCGCCTTGATCTCCTCGACGGTGCCGACCTGCCGGACCTGACCCTCGTAGAGCATCGCGATCCGCGTGCCCACGGTGTACGCCGAGCGCATATCGTGCGTGATGACGATGCCGGTGACGCCGAGCTGCTGCTGCATCCGGATCATCAGGGCGTCGATGACGGCACTGGTCACCGGATCGAGTCCGGTGGTGGGTTCGTCGTAGAGGAGGTACTTCGGCCGGAGGGCGACGGAACGCGCGATGCCGACGCGCTTGCGCATCCCGCCGGAGAGTTCGGACGGCAGGCGGAGGGCCACGTCGTCGTCGAGGTCGACCAGGTCCAGCGACTCGTGCACGCGGTCCTTGATCTGCGCCTCGGTCAGTTGGCCTTGCTTGCGCAGCCCCATCGCGACGTTGTCGTAGATGGACAGCGAATCGAAGAGCGCCGCGAACTGGAACACGTACCCGATCTTGCCGCGCAGGGCATACAGGTCCTGACGCGAGAGCGTCTGCGGGTCCACGCCGTCGACGATGACTCGGCCTTCGTCGGGCTCGAGCAGGCCGACGATGTGCTTGATGGCGACCGACTTTCCGGTCCCCGAGAAGCCGATGATGACCATCGTCTCGCCTTCATTGACTTCGAGCGAGAAGCCGCGGAGGACGCGGTTGTCGCCGAAGGCTTTGTGGAGGTTTTCGAAGACGATCATTTCGGCGACAGGACGGATGACGGATGACGGATGCTTGGTCGGAATATGGCGTGGTACGAGGCGCGCCGCATCAATCACAGGTCACAAAAATCTGAGGGGGCGACCGGTAGGCCGCCCCCCTCAGCATCGGTCCTCCGTCATCCGTCCGCGACTTACGCCGCGAAGCTCCCCAGCGCCCGCCCGACATCTCCTTCACGGAGGCGCTTCAGCGCCCGGTCGCGCAGTTGGCGCACGCGTTCGCGCGTGACGCCGAGCATCGAGCCGATCTCCTCGAGCGTGTGCTCGCGGCCCCCTTCGAGGCCGAAATACAGGCGCAGGACCTTGGCGTCGCGCGGGGGCAGCGTGTTGAGGGCGTGCTCGATCTCGTCGTTGAGGAAGCGGTTCATCGCCTCTTCCTCGGTGTCGGGCATCTCGTCGGCTACGAAGCGCTCGATGAGCGAGCGGTCGCCGTCGGGATCCATCGGGGCGTCGAGGCGGACGTCGCCGGTGTTGAGCGCGGCGAGGGACTGCACGACGTCGACGGAAAGGCCGGTGACCTGCGAGAGCTCTTCCGGAGTGGGCTCGCGGCGGAGCTTCTGCCGGAGGATTTCGGAGGCCTTGATGATGCGCGAGAGATCGGCGGTGCGATTCAGCGGCACGCGCACGGTGCGGCCCTGGCGGGCCAGCGAGCTCAGGATGGCCTGGCGGATCCACCAGACGGCGTAGGAGATGAACTTCACGCCCTGGTCGGGATCGAACTTGCGGGCGGCCGTCAGCAGGCCGACGTTGCCCTCCCCGATGAGGTCGATGAGGGGCAGGCCGCGGTTCTGGTATTTCTTCGCGACGGAGATGACGAAGCGCAGGTTGCGCTTCACGAGCTCCTGGAGGGCGTCCTGGTCACCCGCGCGGATCTTGCGCGCGACCTCGATCTCCTCGTTGCCCTTGAGCAGCGGGTAGGTGGAGACTTCGTAGAGGTACTGGTCGAGGATGTCGCGCTCCGGCTCGCTGGGAGCGATCCCGGCGGGGGCGGTGCGGCGCTTCCGCTTCTTGACTTCGGTGGCCATTGCTATGCAATCCTGGGGTCGCGAGGCGACCCAGCGAAATTCGGGGGGTTGGAGCGAGCCCTAAGATAAGCGTTCGCGGTCGGGACGCCAGTCGCGCGCCTTGACCAGTCATATACTCTCAGATAGCTTCCTCGGTTCCTGTAAGACACGTCCGGAACACGGGGCGTGGCTTGTTCGGGGGCGTAGCTCAGTTGGGAGAGCGCTTGAATGGCATTCAAGAGGTCAGGGGTTCGATTCCCCTCGCCTCCACTGCCGACCCAAGGGACCGGGCGGTGTGGATACACGCGGGAATAGCTCAGTTGGTAGAGCACAACCTTGCCAAGGTTGGGGTCGCGGGTTCGAGTCCCGTTTCCCGCTCTGCCGCCAAGTATCGGCGGCTGATGGTCAACGCCTGACGGGCCCGGAACGTTCAACGGGGCGTTGGGTAGCAGGGGGCGGTTAGCTCAGTTGGTTAGAGCGCCACGTTGACATCGTGGAGGTCACAAGTTCGAGTCTTGTACCGCCCATCGCCCCGCGAGGTCACTCGTGGGGCGTTTGTTTCTCCGACCAGCAGGACCACCCCCTCCAGCCCGCGACCGATGCTGACCACGCTTCGACTTCCGGCACTGGCCGCCGCCCTCACGGTGGCGCTCCCCGCGGCACTCTCAGCGCAAGACGCCGAGTGCGCCGTGGACCTCGCCCAGCCGGCCCAACTGTTCCAGGCCAATCTCCTGATCCAGCGCGCCGCCGGCGACCCGGCCGGAGACGGCACGCCGCGCTCCCTGCGCGACGCCGCCCGCCAACTCTCCGACGACCGCCGCTTCACCGGCAACCCGATGGGGCAGGCGTTCCTCAAGGCGCAGCTGTACATCGTCTGGCTGCACCGGGACGAGACGCCGGCCTTGATGTCCCTCGCGGACCTGAACTTCGGCCGTGACCGCAACACGATGGTGGACTTGGTCGGCGCCGCCGACTCGATCTTCACGATGATCGAGGAGGCGCACCCGGGCTGCGCCGACGAGACGACGCGCTGGCGCCAGTCCAAGCCGTGGAGCGACCGCATCGGTGCGGCCTATCGGTACTTCCAGGCCAGCGAGCTGGATTCGGCCTCGCACTACGCCGCGCAGGCGCGCCGACTGGACCGCAGCTCGCCGTACCTGTTCAACGTGCTGGCGCAGATCGCCCTGCAGCGCGGACAGCAGGAGGCGGGAATCGCGCTGCTCGACACGGCGATCGCGGCGGCGGCGACGGACACGGCGATGGCCGATACGCGGCGCCAACTGCGAATGCAGCAGGCCGCGCAGTTGCAGGAATGGGGCAGCGGACTGCCCGACCAAGCGCAGCAGAAGGCGGCACTCACACGCGCGTCGCGCAGCTTCCTGACGCTCGCGCAGGAAACGCCGGCGCACGAGGAGTCCCCGATGCTCATCTCGGTGGGCCTCGACATCGCGATGATGCTGCAGGACTCGGCGCTCATCGCGATGGGCCTCGACGGGCTGAAGTCGAGCGCGGCGGAGTACGCCGACCTGGCGCTGCTCATCGGCGGCGAGGTGGCCCGAATGACGGGCCGCGCCGACGACGCCATCACGCTCTACGGCGAGACGATCAAGAAGAACCCGAACGCCCGTGACGCGAACTACTTCCTGGCCTATCTGCTGATCGACGGCGGGCGGCACGAGGAGGCCGTCCCGATGCTCGAGAAGCTGCTCGAGATCGACCCGGCGAACGGCGACAACTACATCCTGAAGTCGATCGTGGTGCGCAACCGCGCGACCGTGGCGAACGAGCGCCTCCGCGCTGAGCGCAACGCGCAGGCCCGTGCGACCATCCAGCGGGAGATTACCGCGCACAACCGCGAAGCGGATCAGCTCGGCGCACAGGAAGCCGCGCTCGGCCTCAAGCTGCAGGTCATCGGTTTCGAGCGCCGCGAGGCGGGAGCCAAGCTCAACGGCACGATCGAGAATCGCGGTCAGGCGGCCAAGGCCTACACGGTCGAGGTGTCGTTCCTGAACCTCGCGGGCGAGGCGGTCGAGACGAAGTCCGTGACGACCGAGTCGATCGCGCCGAACGCGACGGCTGGCTTCGAGCTCGAGGCGACGGCGCCGGGGATCGTGGCCTGGCGGTACGTGCTCAAGTAAGCAGACCGAAGACGGAAGGAGGGGCGGGCGGCCGAGTTTGGCTCCCCGCCCCTTCGCCGTTCTGGCCGTCTTGCGACGCTCCGCCGCGTTGACGCCCTCACAAGGGGCAACTATCTTTCGGATTCCCTCGGAGCACCGGACCATTCGGGCGCGAGGAGCAGGATGCGCTCGTAGCTCAATTGGATAGAGCATCTGACTACGGATCAGAAGGTTGGGAGTTCGAGTCTCTCCGGGCGCATTGAAGACGGATGACGAAAGACGGAAGTCGCAAGAAGTCTTTACCGATAGATCGGGGCGTAGCTTAGCCCGGTAGAGCGCCTGCTTCGGGAGCAGGAGGTCGGAGGTTCAAATCCTCTCGCCCCGACTGAGTACATCACGCAAAGGGCCGCCTCGAATTCCGGGGCGGCCCTTTGTGCATTCCTTCCTGCCCTGTGGTCAGCGCCAGGGCTGCAGGCGATACCCCTCGGCGTAGAACACGTTGAGCGCCGTCATCGCGGAGATGGCGAGCTGCACGCCGGGCAGCAACTCCTCGCGCTGTACGCCGCGGAACGCCGCCGTCTGGCCACAGACGGCGAAGCGCGCTCCCTTGGAGATCAGCTCCTCGACCAAGGCCTTGCTGGGATTCGGACGACCGTACCGGCGCTGATAGGCCTCGTCCGTCAGCAGCGCCATCCAGCCCGTACCGTGCACGACGGCGGCCGCGTGCAAACGCCCGAGCGGGATGCCGTGCCGGCCGTGGAGGTTGTAGAAGCGTGCGATGGTGCCGATCTGCTGGTTGGCCTGCGAGGAATCACCCTGCAGGTTGATCTCCCACATCACCTTGAAGACGTGCCCATCAGGGATGGGGAAGTTCGCGTCGGGCACCTGGGCCGACATCCCGCCGCTGGAGATGATTGGCCCGTTGGGCGTGGTGTTCGCGGGCGCGCGCCCCTGCGCCGCGAGCGGCGAGGCCGCGCACGCGAGCAGGGTGCCCAGCGCCAGCAAGAAGCGCGGCCTCACCGGCGGGCCCGCACCGGCTGCAGCGTCATCTTGCCGTCCACCCACTGGAAGCGGACCTGCGCGCCGCCCTCGATGGCCGCGAGCGCGGCCTGCGACGCACCGAGCGGCACGTCGATCGACAGGCTGCGCGCGCCGGCCACGGAGTCGGTGAGCGTCACGTCGAGGCCATACCAACGCCACAGGCGTGCGACGGCCTCGGCCGCCGTCACGTTGCGGAGAATGAGCCGGTCATCGGTCCAAGAGAGCTCACGACCGACGACGTCGGCATCGCCGTCGGCGATGGCGCCGCTGCGGTCGATGGTCACGCTCTCACCGGCCCGCACGCGGCGCTCCGTCTTGCCTGCGGCGACGCGGATGTCGCCCTCGTCGGCGCGGACGAAGCGTAGCGTCTCGTCGCCGTAGTCGCGCACCGTAAAGCGGCCGCCGTTGGCGAAGACGGAGACGTCACCGAGGCGCGCCTCGAAGTCGTTGGCGTTACCCGGCGTGACCGTGAAGGTGGCGGATCCGGCGACGGTGAGCGTACGGTAGTTGGACCCGAAGCGGTCGACGATGACGAGCCGCGTCTCCGGTGCGAGGCGCGCCTCGGAGTTGTCGGCGAGCGTAACGGAGCCGAGCTGGCCGGCGCGGGTGTTGACCTGCCGTGCGTCGGCCGAGCCGAGGAGCTGGTCAATGACTTCGGCGCGCGACTTCTGTCCGAACCACATCGCGCCGGCGAGCGCCACGACGACGGCGACGGCGGCGATGATGACGGGAGTCTTCCACGCGGCGCGCTGGGTGACGGTCTGGATGTGCTCGGCGACTTCGTGCGAGCGGTGCTCGCGCCGGCGCTTGGCGGCCGTGGCCGGGTCCACCTGCGGCCGATGCAGCTCGGCGGCGACTTCAGCCCAGATCTTGTCGGCAGTGGGGGTCTCGTGGGCGGGCGGCGTGTGCACGCCCTCGGCCTTCTCGAAGCGGTGCACAGCCGTCATCCGGGCGCGGATGGCGCGGGCGCGGTGGCGCAGCTCCTCGTTGAAGAAGGCCTCGATCTCGGCGCTGCTGTGGAAGCCGTCGCGCTCCTCCCAGAGCTCGCGGACCGTCGCGGCGATCATCCGCGGCGCGGCGGCGTTCTCGCCCTTGAGGCGCTCCAGCGCCCGCTCGAGGATCCAGTCGTAGTGGTCGCGGAAGATCTGCTCGAGCGCGCGTTCGCCGCCGGCATTGAGTGCGGAGATGGTGGCCGGATCGATCGGCGCGAAAGTGGACGACATCAGCGGTCCTCGTCGGGGTCGGGGAAATACGTGCGCGGGATGCGCGATGGTTACCGAACTGCCGCAACTATACCGCGCGCGCGTTCGATTCGCACCCCCGCCCGGGGACGCGAATGGACGGGGCCTCCTACCCTGGACGGGGGGGAGTGCGATATCTTTCCTCGACTGCGCGAGTAGCTCAGCTGGATAGAGCGCTGCCCTCCGGAGGCAGAGGTCGTGGGTTCGAATCCCGCCTTGCGCATTCGTCGTACTCCCCTCGGTCGCGCCCCTTCCCCTCCCCGCCCAACGTCCGCGGGCCGGCGCCGCCCACGACCGCCCCCTCCCCTACAGTCCCCGCGTGGAAATCGCGTCCCTTCGCCGCCAGTCCGAGGCCGACCTGCGCGCCCTCGCCGAGGAACTGCAGCTCGAGGCTCCGCCTACCCTGACGCACGGCGAGCTGCTGCTCCGCGTCGAACGTGGCTTGCTCGCCAAGGGCGAAACGCTGATTGCCGAGGGAACCTTCGAGCTGGTGCAAGGCGGGAACGGCTACCTGCGCCAAGCGGAGCACAGTTACCTCGCCGGCCCCGACGACGTGTACGTGTCCGCGGCACAGGTGAAGCGCTTCGGAATCAAGACGGGCGACGTGGTGCGCGGGGCGGTGCGCCCGGCGAAGCCCTGGGAGAAGTTTCTCGCGCTGCTGCAGGTAGAGTCCGTCAACGGCGAAGATCCGGCGCGGCTGATGGATCGCGTTGCCTTCGACGCGCTGCGTCCGCGCTACCCCGACCAGCGGATCCGGTTGGAATCGAAGGCCGGCGGCCTGTCGATGCGCGTCACGGACCTGATTGCGCCGCTTGGCAAGGGCCAGCGCGGGCTCATCGTGGCACCGCCGCGCGCCGGCAAGACGCTGATGCTCCAGCGGATGGCCAACGCCATCGCCGAGAACCATCCGGAGATCGTGCTGATCGTGCTGCTGATCGACGAGCGGCCGGAGGAAGTCACGGACTTCATCGCGACGGTGCCGTCGGCGGAAGTCGTCGCCAGCACCTTCGACGAGCTCCCGAAGCGCCACGTGCAGGTGGCCGAGATGGTCATCGAGAAGGCCAAGCGGCTGGTGGAACGCGGCAAGGACGTGGTGATCCTGCTCGACTCGATCACGCGGCTGGCGCGTGCGCACAACGCCGTGACGCCGATGAGCGGCAAGATCCTCTCGGGCGGCGTGGACGCCAAGGCGATGGAGAAACCCAAGCGATTCTTCGGCGCGGCGCGGCGCATCGACGGCGGCGGCTCGCTGACCATCGTCGCGACGGCCCTGGTGAACACGGGCTCGCGGATGGACGAGGTGATCTTCGAGGAGTTCAAGGGCACGGGCAACCAGGAGATCGTGCTCGACCGCGACATCGCCAATCGCCGCATCTACCCGGCGATCGAGATCAACAAGTCGGGCACGCGCAAGGAAGAGCTGCTGCTCAGCGACAAGGAGCGGAACCGCATCTACCTGCTGCGGCACTTCCTGGGTGATATGCCGCCGGAGGACGCGATCCAGTTCCTGCTGCGCAAGCTGGCGACGACGCAGAGCAACGAGGAGTTCTTCCAGCGAATGGCCGAGGGCGGATGACGACGACCTGGCGGCGGCGATGGTTGGCGATCGACCTCGGCGATCGGCGGATCGGGCTCGCGGTGAGCGACCCGTCCGGGATGATCGCGTCCCCGGCGGGGCATCTGGAGCGCCGGGCCGGCAAGCGACCGCCGCTGACGGCGCTGCTCGCGCGCGCGCAGGAGCTCGAGGCCGAGGGCTTCGTGGTGGGCCTGCCCCTGGACCAGCAGGGCGAGGACACGCCGCGCGCCGCCGAGGCCCGGCGCCTCGCGCAGGAACTCTCCACGCGCACCGGATTGCCGGCGGAGCTGGTGGACGAGCGCTTCACCACGGCGGCGGCGTTGCGTGCCGTGCAGGCGATGGAAGGCTCGACGCGGGACCGGAAGGGCGACGTGGACGCGCTCGCCGCCTCGGTGCTGCTGCAGCACGCGCTGCGCACGATGGAGCTGCGCGATGCGTAGACGCCTCGTGCTGTCCCTTGGCGTCCTGCTCGCCACCGCCGCCTGCGGAAACGGCGAGCAGGACAACATCGCGGTGTCGATCCGCCAAGGCTCGAACTTCCGCGAGGCCGCCGAGTCGCTCGCGGTGCACGGGCTGGTGCGATCCCCGTCGCTGTTCCGCTACTACGCGCGACTCGCCAAGCGCGACCGCAGCATCCGCTACGGCCGCTACATCATCCGCGAAGGCGCGAGCTGGGACGAGATCCTCACGGCGCTGGAACAGGGCAAGGGCATCGTGCACCGGGTGACGGTCCCGGAGGGTTCGACGCTATGGGACATCGTGCCGGCGATCGCGAAGGCGCTGACGCTGCCGGAAGATTCGGTGCAGCGGGCGCTGGCCGACACGGCCTTCCATCGACGGATCGGGCTGCCGCGCGGGATGCGCTCCCTCGAGGGCTACCTGTTTCCGGACACCTACGACTTCCCTGATGGCGCGACCGCCCGCCAGGCGGTGGACCTGATGCTGAAGCGTTTTGAGCGGGAGTGGACGCCGGCGCACACGGCACGGGCCGCGGAGATCAAGATGACGCGGCACCAAGTCGTGACGCTGGCGAGCATCATCGAGAAGGAAGTGCGGCGCGGCCACGAACGCCCCACCGTCTCGGCGGTGTACCACAACCGCCTGAAGATCGGGCAGATGCTGCAGGCCGACCCGACGGTGCAATACGCACTGGGTCGGCGGCGGCCGGGCCGCGTGCTGTACCGCGACCTGCGCGTGGACTCGCCGTACAACACGTACCGACGCACCGGCCTGCCGCCGGGCCCCATCGCCAGTCCCGGGGGCGCGAGCATCACCGCGGCGCTGTATCCGGCGGACGTCACGTACCGCTACTTCGTGGCGCACCCGGACGGCCACCACGAGTTCCGGAACACCTACGCCGAACACCTGCGGGCCATCGAGTACGTGCGCAGCGTGGCGCGTGCCGACTCGTTGGAACGGCGCCGACGTGCGGCGCAAGCCGCGGTGGATTCGGCGCTGTCGGCGGCGGGCGTGCCCCGCGCGACCTACGACTCGATTCGCCAGCGACAGCCCTGAGGGCCGTCAATCCGCGAGCAGATCGGCGCGTAGCAAGATGGCGTCGCGCAGATACACGTGCCGGATCTCGTGACGCGCCAGGCGCGTCTCGGCGTGCACCATCACGCGGATGCAGCGCGCAAGCGCGCCGTGCACCGGCAACTCCTGGGCGCAGAGCAAGGGGATGTCCGTCCAGCCAAAAAGCCGCGCCGCGTGCGCCGGGAACTCGCTCACGAGGTCGGGCGTCGCGGTAAAGACGGCCGAGATGAGGTCGTTCGGCGCGAGGTCGTTGTCGTTGAGGAGGGCCTCGAGGAGCTCGGTGACGGCCTCGCGGATGAGCGCGGGCTCGTCGGCCGTGACGGTGATGGCGCCGCGCACGGCCCGCACGCTGCGGGGACGCTGGGTGTTCCGCATTCCCGAAGATGTGCGCCGGCGCACGGGCTGTCCATCGTCCGTAGATTGCGCGGATGCCGACGCCCCCGCTCGCGACCATCTCCGCCCGAGGCGCCCGGCGCTGGCAGGGCGGACACCCGTGGATCTTCCGCTCCGACGTGATGGCGGCGCCGGAGTCCGCCGCCGGCGCGGTCAGCGTGCGCGACCCGCAGGGGCGCGCGCTGGGCACGGCGCTGTGGAGCCCGGCTTCGGAGATCTCGCTGCGCTTCGTGAGCCGACGCGCCGACGAGTCGCTCGACGCGGCTTGGTGGCGCGGGCGGTTGGCGGCGGCCATCGCCCGGCGCGACGGCATCCTCGACGCCGACACCAACGCCTGCCGATTGGTCCACGGCGAAGGCGACGGCCTGCCCTCGCTGGTCGTGGACCGCTACGACCGCTGGCTGGTGCTGCAGTTGCTGTCGTCCGGCCTCGAGGCCTTTCGCGAGCCCATCGTCGCGGCGCTGGCCGAGCTGACGGCCGCCGAGGGCATCCTCGCGCGCAACGATGCCAGCGTGCGCACACGCGAGGGGTTGGCGAAGGGCGTGGAGCCGCTGCTCGGCACCGTACCCGAGACGCTCGAGGTGCGCGAACACGGCGTGCGCTACCTCGCCGCGCCGCACAGCGGGCAGAAGACCGGCGCCTTCCTCGACCAGCGCGAAGCGCGGGTGTTGATCGGCGGCGTGGCGCACGGCCAGGCGCTCGACGTGTTCAGCTACCACGGGTCGTTCGCGCTGCACCTGGCCCGACGGGCCGAGCGCGTGCGGGCAGTCGATGCCTCGGCGGCGGCGCTGGCGCGCGTCGCGGACAATGCCGCGCTGAACGGCCTGACGAACATCACGCCGGTGGAAGCCGATGCGTTCGACTTCCTGCGCGAGGAGGAGAAGCGTGGCGCGCGCTACGACACCATCGTGCTGGACCCTCCGGCGTTCGCAAAGAACCGCGCGTCGATCGCCGGGGCGCTGCGTGGCTACCGCGACATCAACCTGCGGGCGATGCGCCTGCTGGCGCCGGGCGGCCTGCTCTACACGGCGAGCTGCTCGTATCACGTGGCCAAGCCCGAGTTCCTGGCGATGCTCAAGGAGGCGGCCGCGCACGCGGGGCGGCGGATGATCCTGCGCGCGGTCACGGGGCAGCCCGTCGACCATCCCGAGGTCCTGACGATTCCCGAGACGGGGTACCTCAGGGGCGCGCTGCTCGAAGCTGGCGACTAGCCGGCGACTAGCCGGCGACGCGCCGGCGACGCGCCGGCGACGCGCCGGCGACGCGCCGGCGCGCGCGAGGTTCAGCGCGGCTGGCAGCGGGCGCAGAAGTAGGTGCTGCGCCCCGACTGCGTGATGCGGCGCAGCGCCTGTCCGCAACGACCGCAGGCGTCGCCTTCGCGGTCGTAGACCTTGAACGGGATCGCCCGTTCGCCGCGATGGTAGCGCCCGGCGTTGACGTGGCCGTCGGCGAGCGCCGCGCGGAGACCCGCGAGCAGCCGCTGGACGCGCTCCGCCGACAGCGACGAGGCGACGGCGCGCGGCGAGATGCGGGCGCGCCACAGCGCCTCGGCGGCGTAGATGTTGCCGACGCCGGCCAGCACCGACTGGTCGAGCAGCGCCTGCTTGATCGGCCCGCGCTTGCGCGCCAGCCGGGCGCGAAGTGCCGTCGGGGTCAGCGCAGGGTCCTCGGCGTCCGGACCGAGCCCAAGCTCGGGGTGCTCGCCGGCCGGGTGATAGGTGAGGGTGCAGAGGGCGCGCGGGTCCACGAGGACGGCGCGGCGGCCGCCCGCGAGTTCCAGCGAGACGCGGGCGTGCGGCGGGAGCGCGGTGTTGGCGCGGTCCAGCACCCAGTCGCCGTCCAGCCGGAAATGCACCACGAGCAGCGCGCCGTCGCCGAGGTGCAGGAATTGGAACTTGCCGCGGCGCTCGACGCCGGCGATGAACGCGCCGGCGACGGCCGCCGAGACCGGTGCCGTCACGGTGCGGCGCTGGGAGGGATGATGGGCGCGAAGGCGGAGGATCTGGCGCCCCTGCGCGGCACGGCGGAGGCGGCGCAGGGCGTACTCGACTTCCGGCAGCTCAGGCATTCTACCAATGTTCAGGGATGACGCGCACGACGCAGATCCAGCGCACGCTCGGCGTGATCCTCGCGCTGAATCTCGTCGTCGTGGCCGTGAAGGTGGTGGTGGCGCTGCGCACGGGCAACCTCACGGTGCTCGGTGCGGCGTTCGAGAGCTTCCTGGACGCGGCCAACAACGTCGTCGCGATGGTCGTGGTCGCGCTGGCCGCGCGCGGCCCCGACGACGACCACCCCTACGGGCACGACAAGTTCGAGACGATGGGCGCGCTGGGCATCGTCGTGTTCCTGTCGATCTCCTGCTACGAGTTGCTGCGTGGCGCGATCAGTCGCTGGCTGGGCGCGCCGGCACCCATCGCACCATCCGGCGGCGAAGTCCTGCTGCTGGCCTCGACCGCCGTCATCAACCTCGTGGTCGTGGCCTACGAACGGCGTGAAGCGCGCCGCTTGAAGTCACCCATCCTCGCGGCCGATGCGGCGCACACGACCGGCGACTTGTTCGTGACGGCGCTGGCGGTGGCATCGATGCTTGCGGCGCGGGCGGGGATGTCGTGGGCGGACCCGCTGCTGGCGGTCGGCGTGGCCGGAATGATCGCCCGAAGCGGCTGGCTCATCCTGCGCGTCACGGTGCCCGTGCTCGTCGACGAGCGCGGGGCGGACGCCGAGCGGATCGCTGCCGCGACCCGACGCGTGGACGGCGTGCTCGACTGCCGCTCGGTGCGGAGCCGCACGACCAGCTCCGGACTGGTCTTCGCCGAAGTCACGGTCGCCGTCGCCGGCGACGTGCGCGTCTCCGATGGGCACGCGGTGGCGGACCGGGTCGAGGAGTCGGTGCGGGCCGCGCTGGGTGGGGCTGCGGACGTCCTGGTGCACGTGGAGCCGAGCTGATGGCGTCGCGCACGTCGCCCCGTTCGCTCCGCGCCGAGTATCAGGATTTCGTCGAGCGCGAGATCGAGGACTACAAGAACTCCGTCTCGCGCGACTTTCTGTACAGCATCGCGGCCGAGGCAGACGTGGCGCTTGGGGGCGGTGCGCAGATCGGGATGCGTGACGTGATGCTCGCGGACGAGGTGGACCGCATCATCGCCAAGCGGCTGCGCCTGCCGACGTACGACACCTGGCGGCGACGCCTGCTCAAGAACGCCAATGAGCTGCGGAAGCCGGAACACTGGGGCCTTCGTCCCGACACGCCGCTCAAGCAGGCCATCCCGCCGCACACGGCGGCCGCTGCGGTGCTGGTGGCCGGCCCGCGCATCGAAGGCTCGGCGCTGTACCTGGCCGCCAATGGCTGCGAGGTGACGGCCGTGGAGAGCGAGGTGGCGGTGGTGAACAAGGTGCTGCAGTCGGCCAAGGATGCGGGACTGACGGAGAAGCTGCGTGGCTTTGTCGCGGACCTGGTGAGCTTCACGCCCGACGGTCCGTTGGCGGCGGTCGTGTGCACGCCGGCGGCCTTCGCCGGGCTCTCGGCCTTTGAGCGGGAGCGCGTCATCGAGATCCTGCAGCGCGCCACGACGGACGGCGGCGTGCACTTGATCGAGACGCTGGTCGCGGGCCAGGCGGTGCTGAGCGAGGAAGAACTGCGGACCCGCTACGACGGCTGGGAGATCAAGCTGGTACCGGAACCCGGGGCGACGACGACCTTCGTCGCGAAGAAGCAGGTCGCGTAGCGGAGCGACACGGACGCGGGGTTGCAGCGAGTGTCGTTCTGCGACACCGCCTCGACGTGAACGCGCGTGGTGACGTGTAACCCGTTATGACATAACACTTTGCCCTGACAGGAAACTGGCATTATTCCTGCGACGTCTACCATATGAAGGCGCGCCGAGGGGCGGCGCCCGGCAGATGACTTTGTCCCCATAGGGAGGGGACGCCAAATGGTGGATATCGCAATGCAGGCAGAACTCGAGCAGGAACCGGTCGGGATCATCATCTCGCGTGGCAGCCGCGACGAAGCGACGCCGCGGTTCAGCGCGTATGTGTGGGGGCCGGTACCGGAAGACACTGAGCCGGCTTCGGTCGAGGCGGCGTAGACTCGACGGAAGACGGATGACGGACGCTTGATGGGGGCGCTGAGCGAAGCTCGGCGCCCCCATTTGGCATCCGTCATCCGTCTGGAAAAGCACACGGGGACCGCCGCAAGCGACGATCCCCGTGTGTGTGAAGCTGGCCAGCTTACTTCTTCTTCGCGGCCTTCTTCTTGGTGGCCTTCTTCGCGGCCTTCTTCTTCTTGGCAGCCATTGTACTATCTCCTTAAAGGAGTTGTGTTCCCGGCCGATCCCCCGGTGGATCGGTGGGGCGCTACGGCAGTGTCGCCACTACCGCAGTTCGTGCGTCCCGGTGCCCTGGGACTTGATGCTCACACCGCCTCGGAGAGGCTGGTGAAGTTGAAATCGCGAACCTTCAAGGCCGGCATCACGACGCTGCCACCGGCTTCCGTCCCTGCGAGACGCTCTGCGTTGCCGAGCATTTCGAGGTTGTTCAACATGAACAGCGGGGACTCATTGAACCGCAAATTCTGAATTGAGCGAGAAATTCTTCCCTGTTCGATAAGGAAAGTTCCGTCGCGTGTCAAGCCCGTATAAAGAATGGTGCGCGGATCGACTTCGCGTAAGTACCACAAGCGGGTGACCAAAATGCCGCGTTCGGTGCTCCGGATCATCTCGTCCATCGAACTCGACCCGCCCTGCATCTTCAACGACGTAGCCCCCCCGGTCGCAACACGATTCTGCTTCTGCGCCCAGAAGCGCGAGGTCTGCAGCGTGTTCAATTGCCCGTTCTCCACCCACACTTGGCGAGCGAGGCGCATCCCTTCGCCGTCGAAGGGTTGGCCGAGGAGCTGCGGATCCTGCGGGTCGGAGAAGAGCGTCACGCGCTCGTCCACGATCTTCTCGCCGACCTTGTTGCCGCCACCCTGCTTGGAGAACGGCGAGCGACCTTCGTCGGCGAGGCGGGCGTCGGCGTAGAAGGCGATGAGCTGGACGAGGTCGCCGACGGCCTGCGGTTCAAGGATGACGGTGTAGCGGCCGGGCTCGACGGCGCGCGGCGTCCGCGACGCACGGGCCTTGTCGATGGCGCGCTGCGAGACGCGCGCGAAGTCGACCTGCCGCCAATCGGGGTGGTCGGCGGCCGCCCAGCCGGATCCGGTGCCGTCGGCCGTCCGCACGGTCAGCGTGTAGTTCGTGCTCGTCGCGCGGTGGTAGGCGAACATCCCCTTGGAGTTGGCCAGCGCGGTGCATCCCGCGCCGACGACGAGATATCCCGCCGCCTTGAGGTCGCCGGAACTGCGGGCGGGTTGCAGCGCCGTCAGCGCAGCGCGGGCGCGCGCCGCGGCGTCGGTCGCCGCGGTGCTCTCGAAGTAGGCCTCCACCGGCAGATACTGCTGCGGCTCGAGCAGCGGCATTGCTTCCGGATCGTCCGGGGCGAGACGCGCCAGCACCTCCGACTGCTCTACGCAGCGGCGCAGGGAGTCCTCGGAGAGGTCGTTCGTGGTCACGATAGCGTGCTTGGGCCCGAACCAGCTCTGCACCACCAGTTGACTGTCGGTGACGGCGCCGGCGGTGCTCATCTGGTTGTCGGCGAAGCGCACGTTGGTGGTGTGGTTCGAGCCGAGCTGCACATCGATGCCGTCGGCCTTGGAGAAGCGCATCGTGCGCTCGGCGATGGCCTGCGCATCCGCGCGCGAGAGCACCGCCCCCGCCGGGACGCCTTGCTTGAGCCGCTTGATCGCGCTCATCCCTGCCTCCCGGTGTTGATCACGTTGACCTGGCGGAAGCGCGCCGGCGGCGAGCCGTGGCTCACGGCGTTCACCTGCGGCGGCTGGCCCTTGCCGTCGAAGAACGAGCCGCCGAGCTCGTAGCTGTCGCGCCCGCCGATGGCGTCCATCGAGTTCCAGAAGTCCGGCGTGCGGATC
The DNA here is from genome assembly GCA_019637355.1 of Gemmatimonadaceae bacterium. Lineage (NCBI taxonomy): Bacteria > Pseudomonadati > Gemmatimonadota > Gemmatimonadia > Gemmatimonadales > Gemmatimonadaceae > Gemmatimonadaceae bacterium. Next base: position 2,392,055 of record JAHBVT010000001.1, read on the forward strand.
TGGTACGCGACGTCCTTGAGCATCCCCTCGAGCTTGCCGCCCCGGATCTCGTAGAAGACCTGGCCGCCGAACTGGGCGTTGTAGCGCTGCTGGTCGATCGAGAACGAGCCGTCGCCGACGATGGCGATGCCGCGGTCGACGCCGGCGATGAGGTCGTTCCAGCTCGTGTTGTCGTTGCCCGGCATCAACGAGACGTTGGGCATGCGCTGGAAGGCGACGCTACCCCAGCTGTCGGCGTACGAGCAGCCGTGCGAGCGCAGGGGCTGGCCGTTCTTGGCGTACCAGTCGCGCAGCCAGGGCGCCTGTTCGCGCGTGGTCTGGTAGTCGTTGAACATCCCGTCCTTGACGATCAGGAAGTCGTCCGGGCGCTCGCCGTCGTCGTCGTAGCCGATGGTCGAGAGGGCGCCTTCCTGCGAACGGTCGCCCTGCACGTTCATAAAGCTCGGCCCGTACTTGAGCGTGCCCAACTGGCGCTCCGGCGGCGCGATGAAGCTGGTGCCGGCGTAGTTGGCCTCGTAGCCCATCGCGCGGTCGAGCTCGGTCGGGTGGCCGATGGACTCGTGGATGGTCAGCCACATATTGCTCGGTGCCAAAACCAGGTCGTAGCGGCCGACGTCCACGGGCTTGGCCGAGAGCTTCTCGTTGGCCTGCTCGGCCCACTTGCGCGCGTTGCCGGGCAGGTCGCACTGCTGCACGTACTCGTAGCCGCGGCCCATCGGGGCGGCCTCGGCGCCGGTGCGGCTCTGGAAGTCGGTGAAGTCCGGCTTGACTGCGGTCGCGGTGAACAGCGGCCAGCTGCGGATGAGGGTCTGGTCGCTGACGGTGCCCTCGGTGCTGGCGAAGAGCTTCTCCTGCTTGACGAAGAAGAGGATGCTGTTGACGAAGCGGACGTTGTCGACCTTCATCGCCTCGGCGTTGGCCGAGAGCAGGAGGTTGACCTTCTCCTCCAGCGGCACCTCGAAGGGATCGCGGGTGTAGGCCGAGCGCCAGGTGGCGTTGGGATACGACTGCACCGGCGCGAGCTCGACGGAGCGGTCGCGGGCGATGCGGTTGGCGCGGGCGATGGCGACGGCCTCTCGGGCCGCGGCGGTGATGGCGTCGCGGGTGAGCGTGCGCGTGGCGGCGAAGCCCCAGCAGCCGTCGACGAGGGCGCGGACGCCGCAGCCGAGGGTGTCGGTGTCCACGACGTTCACGATCTGCTGTTCGCGGGTGACGACGAAGTTCTGGCGGATGCGCGCGATGCGGGCGTCGGCGTACGAGGCGCCCGCGGCCTTCGCCGCGTTGATCGCATCCATCAGGAGTTCCTTCGAGAGGCCGCTCTGGAAGCGGTCGAGGTCGTCCAGGGCCGGGGCGGCGCCTGCGCGTCGTGGGGTCGACGCGAAGGCGATGGCCGCGGCCGCAGCGGCTCCGGTGGTCCGGAGGAAGTCGCGGCGGTCCGTCATTTAGATGGCGTCACTGGTCGAGGTGAAGTTGAAGTCCCGGATCTTCATCGCCGGGATCATAATGGCCTGTCCGGGACCGCCGGACTCCGAGGCGCTCACGCGCTCGGGACGGCCCATCGCCATCAGGTTGTTCAGCATAAAGATTGGCGACTCGTTGTAGCGGAGGTTCTTGACCGGACGGGTGACGCGTCCGTTCTCGATCAAGAAGGTGCCGTCGCGGGTGAGTCCCGTAAAGAGGATGGTGCGCGGGTCCACCGAGCGGATGTACCAGAATCGCGTGACGAGCAGGCCGCGCTGGGTGGAGGCGATCATCGATTCGACGGTTTCGGTGCCGCCGTTCATCGCCAGCGTCCCGCCGGTGCTGGCCTGCGGCTTGCCCGTGCGCTGGGCCCAGAAGCGGTCGTAGGCGAGGTTCTTGACGACGCCGTTCTCGATCCAGGTGTTGGCGCGGTTCGGCGAGCCATCGCCGCTGACGGTGTTCGCGGGGACGCGCGGGTCGAGCGGATTGGAGTAGAGCGTCACGCGCTCGTCTACGACCTTGTCGCCGATCTTGTTTCCTCCGCCGGCCTTGGAGAAGAACGACCGGCCCTCGTCGGCGTTGCGCGCGTTCAGTGCGCCGCCGATGAGCTGGATGAGGTTGGCGGCGGCGGTGGGCTCGAGGACCACCGTGTAGCGGCCGGGCTCGATTGCCGCGGCATTGGTGGAGCGCCGCGCCTTCTCGATGGCGCGCTCAGCGAGCGCGCGCGGATCGATACGCGTGAAGTCGTTGTCGGAGGCACCGGCCCAGCCGGAACCCTGGCCGTCCTCGGTGCGCACGGTGGTGGTGAAGGCCACGCCGGTGCTGCGCTGGTAGGCGAAGAGGCCGGCGCTGTTGGCGATGGCGAAGGCCTGCGCCTGTGCCTCGAGGTAGCCGGTGCTGACGAGGCCCGCGGCGCGGGCACGCTCGGTAATCTGGCGGACAGCATCGGCACGCGCCTCCGGCTCGAGCGAGGCCGTGGCGTCGTTCCAGACGATGGACTCGTCGTACGACTGCGGGCCAAGCTCCGGCAGCAGCTCCGGATCGTCCGGCGCGAGGCGTGCAATGCGCTCGGCGTTCTGCACGGCCTCGCGCAGGGCGGCGTCATCGAGCCGGTTGACGGTGACGTTGGCGACCTTCTTGCCGAAGACGGCGCGGATGCTGACCGCGGCGTTGTAGTTGTCGCCGGCGGTGGAGATCTGGTTGACGGCGAAGCGGGTGTTGGCCCGCACGCCGGAGTTCACCGTCACGCGGCACTCGTCGGCAGTGGAGAGCTCGAGGACGCGCTTGGTGATCGCTTCGCACTCGGCCCGGGAGAGGTGGCGCGCGACGGCGCGCAGGGAGCGGGGCGCCATTACGCGTTCCTCCCGGTGTTGATCACGTTGACCTGCTTGTGGCGGGTGGGCGGGCAGCCGTGCGAGACGGCGTTGGACTGCGAGGGCTGGCCCTTGCCGTCGCCGAAGGCACCGCCGAGTTCATAGCTGCGCTGGCCCCCGATCATATCCATCGCGTTCCAGAACTCCGGCGTGCGGATCTGGTAGGCCACGTCCTTGAGCATCCCGACGATCTTGCCGCCCTTCACTTCATAGAAGAGCTGGCCGCCGAACTGGGCGTTGTAGCGCTGCTGGTCGATCGAGAAGGAGCCGTCGCCGACGATGGCGATGCCGTTCTCGGTGGCGGCGATGAGGTCGTCCCACACGAGGTCGCGCTCGCCAGGCATCAGGTTGACGTTCGGCATCCGCTGGAACTGCACGTCGGCCCAGGTCTGCGCGTAGGAGCAGCCGTGGGACTGGGTGGGCATATTGCGCGACTTGTACCACCAGTCGAGCCACATCGCCTGTTCGCGCGTGGTCTGGTAGTCCACGAAGATGCCGTCCTTCACGATATGGAAGGTCTCGGGCGCGACGCCCTCGTCGTCCCAGCCGCAGGCCGAGAGCGAGCCGGGCGCGGAGCGGTCGGCGGTGACGTTCATAAAGTCCGGGCCGTAGCGGAACTTCCCGAGGAAGTTCTCCGGCGGCGCGAGGAAGCTGGTGCCGGCGTAGTTGGCCTCGAAGCCATACGCGCGGTCGAGCTCGGTCGGGTGCGCGATGGCTTCGTGGATCGTGAGCCAGAGGTGCGTCGGGTGCAGGATGAGGTCGTAGCGCCCGACCTCGACCGGCTTGGCGGTGAGCTTCTGGCGGGCTTCCTCGACCCAGCGCGCGGCGTGGCGCTTGAGGTCGGCGTCGAGCACGTGCTCGTAGCCGAGCCCGCGGGGTTGGATGTCGGTGCTCTGCCGAATCTGGAAGTCCCGGTTGTCGGCCGAGACCATCGTGACGGTCATCCCCGGCTGGGCGCGCATAATGGTCTGCTGCGTGACCGTGCCCTCGGTGCTCGCGAAGGTCTTCTCGTCCTTGAGGAAGAACATCTGCGAGTTGACGAAGCGCGCGCCGGCGGCCAGCGCCGCGGCGTTGGCCTCGAGCAGGTAGGCGGCCTTGTCCTCGATGGCGATGGTGAAGGGATCGATGCGCGCCGGCGAACGCCACTGGCCGTTGGGCACGGGCGGGTGGTGGATCGGTGCGAGGTCGATCGGCTTCACCATCGCGCGTCGGTTGGCGCGGGCCTGCGCGACGGCCTGCCGCGCGACGCGGACGACCTCGTCGCCCGAGAGTTCGCTGGACGCGGCGAAGCCCCAGGTGCCCTCGACCATCACGCGGACGCCGAAGCCGAAGGTCTCGTTGTCGCCGATGTTGGTGACGCGGCGCTCGCGCGTGCCGATGTTCTGCGAGCGTGCCGACGAAATGCGACAGTCGGCGTAGGACGCGCCGGCCTGGCGGGCGGCATCGATGGCGCGCACAGCGAGCTCGCGGTGGTCGCTCTCGCCGCTGAAGGCGGGACGAGGGGCCTCGGCTTGGGCGCGGCCCGGTACGAGGAGACTGGCGGTGGCGGCAACGGCCGCGGAGGTCCGCAGGAACTCACGACGGGAAGTGCTCACGCTATGCCCTCGGGAAATGAGACATCCGAATATACGACGCGATGCATTGTGTACGCGCGGGTGGCGTGACAACGTTCAGACATCGGTTCCCCCCTCTGGAGTTTGCCGCGATGCCCACGTTGACCATCGACGGCCGCGAATGCGCGGTCGCGGATGGCGCCACGATCCTCGATGCGGCGCGCCGCGCCGGCATCGACGTGCCGACGCTCTGCTGGTACCCCAAGCTCCCGACGGTGGGCAACTGCCGCATCTGCCTGGTCTCGGTGGACGGGACGGGCAAGCTGCTGCCGGCCTGCGCCACGCCCGCGTCCGATGGGATGGTCGTGCACACGGAGTCGCAGGCGGCGGTGAAGAACCGCCAGGGCGTGCTCTCGCTGCTGCTCGAGCGCTACCCGGTGGAGGACATCCCGGCTGATCGCGGGCGCAACGAGTTCGAGGCGATGGTGCATCGCTACGGGGTGCCGCTGCGTCGCTCCGCCGAGCTGCCGCTGCGCGGCGGCGACGAGCGCCCCAGCGACCACATCATCACGCACGATATGTCCACGTGCATCCTGTGCACGCGCTGCGTCCGCGCCTGCGAGGACATCCAGGTCGTGGGCGTGCTGGACGTGGCCGAACGCGGCGAGCACACGGAGATCATCGTCGGGGCGGACGGCAACCCCGAGCACGCCGGCTGCACTTGGTGCGGCGAGTGCGTGCGCGTGTGTCCCACGGGCGCCATCCACGACATCCTGCCGCTGGCCAAGATGAGGCAGGGCACGATGGACGCTCCGGCCGAGTCGGTGCGTTCGGTGTGCCCGTACTGCGCGGTGGGCTGCCAGCTCGACCTCGAGGTGCGCGATGGCCAGGTGACGCGCGTGGTCTCGCCGTGGATCGAGGAAGACACGCCGAACGAGGGCAGCACCTGCGTGAAGGGCCGCTTCGGCACGGACTTCATCCTGCACCGCGACCGACTGACGACGCCGTTGATCCGGCGCGGCTGGCAGCGCGGAGCGGATGGGCAGTGGCGCTTCGACGCGTCCAGCGACCCGGCGGCGTCACGGTTCGCGCGCCGCGGCGGCCCCTGGGAGTCGGTGGAATCCGAAGGGCAGACGCCAAAGAACCGGCGTCCGCGCACGAACCCGTTCCGCCGTCGCGTGGACGCCGGCGCCGACGCCGCCCTGGCCGACCCGCGCGACCGCATCGCCACGCCGGCGAGCTGGTTTGAGCCGTTCCGCGAGGCGACCTGGGAGGAAGCGATGGAGCTGACCGCCCAGCGCCTCGCCGGACTACGCGACACGCACGGACCACACTCGCTCGCGACCTTCGCCAGCGCCAAGTGCGCGAACGAGGAGAACTACGTCCTGCAGAAGGTGTTCCGCGCCGGCCTCGGCACCAACAACGTGGATCACTGCACGCGGCTCTGCCACTCGAGCTCGGTGAGCGCGATGCAGCGCGCCATCGCCACCTCGGCGGCCAGCGGCTCGATGCGCGAGGTGGAGCACGAGAGCGACGTCATCTTCATCCTCGGCGCCAATACAACCGAAAGCCATCCGGTGTTCGGCGCGGCGATCAAGCGGGCACTGAAGCGCGGCGCGACGCTGATGGTCGCCGACCCGCGCCGCATCGAGCTGGCGGCGCGCGCCCACGTGCACCTGCAGCTGTTGCCGGGCAGCGACGTCGCCCTGCTCAACGCGATGCTGCAGCACATCCTGGCCGAGGGGTTGGAGGACAAGGCGTTCATTGCGGCGCGCACGACGGGCTTCGAGGAAGTCCGTGCGGCCGTGCAGCGTTACACGCCGGAACTGGCCGAGAGCATCACCGGCGTTCCGGCCGCGACGATCCGACGCGCCGCCGAGCTCTACGCGAAGGGCCCGCGCTCGGCGACGCTCTGGGCGATGGGCCTCACGCAGCACCACACCGGCACCGACATCGTCACGTCACTGCTCAACCTGATGCTGGCCTGCGGGATGATCGGCCGCTGGGGCGCGCCGATGATCCCCATCCGCGGGCAGAACAACGTGCAGGGCGCCTCGGATATGGGCGCGATCCCGTTCGCGTTCACCGACTACCGCCGCGTGGACGACCCGGCGGTGCGCACGCTGTACGCCGAGGCCTGGGGCGTGGACCCGGCGACGCTGGATGCAAAGGTCGGGCGCAAGGTGACCGAGATCGTGGGGCAGGACACGCCGGTGCGCGGGATGTACGTGATGGGCGAGAACCCGATCATCTCGGATCCGGACGTGGCCCACGCCGAGGACTGGTTCCTCGGACTGGAGTTCCTCGCGGTGCAGGACCTGTTCCTGACCGAGACGGCGCGCTGCGCCGACGTGGTGCTGCCGGGCGCGTCGTTCGCCGAGAAGGACGGCACGTACGTCAACACCGAGCGCCGCATCCAACTGGCGCGGAAGGCCGTGGAGCCGCCGGGCAATGCCCGCGGCGACCTCGACATCGTGCTGGACCTGTCGCGGCGTCTCGGTGTGCCGACGCCCTACACGACGGCGGCGGACGTGTTCGACGAGATCGCGCGCGTGACGCCGAACTGGCAGGGCGTGTCGCACGCACGGCTGCGCGAGCGACCGGGTGGACTGCAGTATCCGGTGCCTGACGTCACGCACGAGGGGACGGCGTTTCTCTTCGCCGACCGCTTCCCGACCGTCGACGGCAAGGCGCGACTGGTGGCGACGGAGTATCTCCCGCCGGCCGAGCTGCCGGACGACGAGTACCCGTTCTTCCTGAACACCGGGCGCCAGATGTACCACTGGCACACGGGCACGATGACGCGGCGGTCGACGGCGCTCGATGCACGCGAAAGCACGGCGACGGTGGAGCTGAACCCGCTGGATGCCGAGGAGCTCGGCGTGCGCGACGGCGACGAGGTGAGCCTCACGTCGCGGCGGAACAGCATCCGCATCGCGGCGCGGCTGTCGGATCGCGTGGCGCGGCGGCAGGTGTTCGTCCCGATGCACTACCGGGAGGCGGCGGCGAACCTCCTGACGAACCCCGCACTGGACGGCCCGTCGGGGATTCCCGAGTTCAAGGTGTGCGCAGTGCGCGTGGAAGCGGTGAAGCCGGCGTTGGTGTAGCGCGCCGGCGCGGCGCGCTCAGGCGGTCGCGGCCGCCGGCAGCAGCACGTGGAACGTCGTCCCGGCACCCTCGGCGGACTCGACGCTGATTTCGCCGCCGGCCTGGTGCACGATGCCGTGCACCGTCGCAAGCCCGAGCCCCGTGCCGCGCCCCTGCGGCTTGGTGGTATAGAACGGCTCCCAAATGCGCGCCAGGGTCTCGGCGCTCATCCCGTGGCCGGTATCGCGGACCGAGAGACGTACACCATCGCCGCTGCGGTACTGCGTGGCGACGACCTCGACGGCGAGATCGCCGCCCACGGGCATCGCGTCGCGCGCGTTGATGGCGAGATTCATCAGAACCTGCTCGAACTGCACCGGATCGAGGCGCACCGTGGGCAGCGCGTCGCCGACGGCGACGGTGAGCCGCACGGTGGAGCCGAGGAGGGGCGCAAGGAGACGCGTGAACGAGC